>NZ_LN997848.1:0-1200000 GCF_001511835.1 Magnetospirillum sp. XM-1 | reverse complement strand
GGCCTCGATGGCCGCCGACGCCTCGGGCGAACGCCATTGGGGCGTGCCGGGGCCGATGCCGACCACGAACAGCTTGCCCCGCGCCCGCCCCTTGGATTCCGCCGCGATGGCGCGCGGCGCGCGGGCCAGGGCCATGGTGGTGCGCGCCCCCTTGACCTTGGGAACGATCAGGATTCCGTCGCCACCGGCCATGGCCAGGGCGGCGCCTTCCGACACGCCGTGGCAGCCGGTCTCGGCGAATACCACCTCGGACGGATTGGCGAGGCGAGACGCCTCCGCCTCCAGCTCGGCGGCGGTCAGGAAGCGGGCGGGCACGCCGAGGTCGGCGGCCAGTTCATGCACCGCCGCCTCGTCGGCCTTGAGATCGATGCTGGCGACGCAGGCGATGGATTTGGGCGACAGGGCTTCCTGGGCCAGCACGTCCCGGACCAGGCGGATCAGTTCGGAGGCCGGCGCATTGCGCTCGCAACCCACCCCCAGGGCCAGGGTGGGGGGATGCAGCACCAGTTCGTGATCGTCGGCCTCGACCGACCGGTCGGTAATGCGGATGGCGTATTCGGCGTCCTCGGCGAAGCCCACGCCGTCCAGCCATTGGGCATCGCCGGATTCCACCTCCAGCGCCACGCCCTCCTCGGCCAGCAGGGCGGCGGTGACCGACTTCACGGCGGCCGGATTGCCGACCTTCCAGCCCGGCGGCGGGTCGTCCAGCGCCACGCCCAGCGCCAGTTCGCCGGCGGTGGTGAGCGCCGGGCGGACGCCCAGGCCTTCGGCGATCCGCCGCGCCAGGGCGTTGGCCCCGTGATGGCCGCCCAGCAGCGGCACTACCGAGGAGCCGTCCACACCCACCGCCAGGACCGGCGGCTCGGCCAGCTTGTCGCCCAGCACCGGCCCCAGGGCGCGGATCAGGATGCCGGCGGCGCAGATGCCGACGATGGGGGTGCGGGCGGCGAACAGGGCGCGCAGATGGGCGGAGGTGTCCTGAAAGCCCACCTCGCCCTCCACCCGGCCGACGAGACCGTGGATGGAGGCGCCGGGCAGCAGGGCCATGAGCGCACGCGCGGTTTCCAGTCCGGCGGGGGTCACCACCACCAGGGCAATGTTCAAAGCCATGCTTTTCCTCTGCGGTGAACCAGGATCAGGGAGAAATAGGGAAGCTCGGTCACGCTGGCCGCGTCGTGGACCTTGCGGCCCGGCAGGCCGACGCGCTCGATGATGCGGGCGCCGTCCCACAGGCCCAGGCGTTCAAGCACGGCCCGGACCTTGGGCAGATGGCGGCCGATCTTCATGATCACGGCGGCGTCCGAAGCCGCCAGCGCCGCCTCGATCTCGGCCTCGGAGCGGGTGGCGGGGATGATGGCCACCCCGTCGTCCCAGGCGCACAGCGGCGCCTGAAGATCGGCGCTGGCCGCCATGATGGAGGAGACGCCCGGCACCACCTCGACGGCGAAGCGGGCAGACAGGCGGGCGAACAGATAGATGAACGAGCCGAAGAAGAACGGGTCGCCCTCGCACAGGACGGCGACGTCGCGTCCCGCGTCCAGATGAGCGGCGATCTCCGCCGCCGCCCGGTCGTAGGCGGCCTCGGTCCCCGCCCGGTCGACGGTGAAGCCCATGCGGATGGCGATCTCGATCTTGCCCGGCAGAATGTGGGCGGCCGCGATACTGCGCGCCAGCCCCTCGCCGTCCAGCGGCGCCGGCCAGGCCAGCACCGGGGCTTCACGGATCAGGCGCACCGCCTTCAAGGTCAGAAGCTCCGCGTCGCCGGGGCCGATGCCGATGCCGAACAAGGTCCCGGTCATTTCTTCCACCCCACATAGCGGGTGACCGGCTTGGCCGGATGCCAGGCGTGAAAGCCGCCCACCCGATCAAGATGGGACACGGAAAGCCGGGTCATCTCGCCGCCGTGCAGGCCGTAAAGCGCCACCAGGGCTTCCTCGCCCTCCATGGTCACCGCGTTGGCCACCAGCCGCCCGCCGCGCCCCAGGGCCGACCAGCAGATATCCAGGAGGCCAGCCTCGGACACGCCGCCGCCGACGAAGACCGCGTCGGGCGGATCACGGTCCAGCGGCAGGGCGTCGGGCGCGCGCCCGGCGATGATCTCGAGGCCCGGCACGCCGAGCCGCGCCGCGTTGCGGGCGATGCGCTCCAGACGGTCGGGCTTGCTTTCCATGGCGATGGCCCGCCCGCCGGCCCGCATCCACTCGATGGCGATGGAGCCGCTGCCCGCCCCCACGTCCCACAGCACCTGTCCCGGCACCGGCGCCAGGGCGGCCAGCGTCGCGGCGCGGATGTCGCGCTTGGTCAGCTGGCCGTCATGCTCGAACGCCTCGTCGGGCAGGCCAGGGGCGGCGGACAGCAGCCGGACCCCGCGTTCGGCCACGCATTCCACCGCCACCACGCAAAGGTCCGAGGCGCAGCCCTGCGCGTCGGTGACCCGCTCGTTGGGCCCACCCAGATTCTCCAGCACCACCACCCGACTGGGACCGTAGCCGTTGGCGGCCAGCAGCGCCGCCACCTTAGCCGGGCTGGCGCGGTCCTCGGCCAGGATCAGCAGCCGGCGTCCCGGCGCAAGATGGAGCACCAGGGATTCGATGGGGCGGCCGTGAATGGTGAGGAACAGGCAATCCTGCATGGCCCAGCCCAGCCGCGCCGCCGCCAAGGAGAAGGCGCCGGGATGGGGAATGACGGAGATGGAATCGGCCCCGAACCAGCCGGTCAGGGTGGCCGCCGCGCCGAACCACAGGGGCTCGCCACTGGCCAGCACCACCAGACGCTTGTCGGCGTGCGGCTCCAGCAAGGCGCGGCTGTCGGCGAAGGGCGAAGCCCATTCCAGCCGCTTCGCCCCATTGGCGGGAACCATGCCCAGATGCCGCGAACCGCCCACCAGCACCTCGGCATTGTCGATCACGGTGCGGGCGGCGGGCGAGAGTCCGTCCAGACCGTCCTCGCCGATGCCGACCACGGTGATCATTTCAAGCCCCCCGCCAGGGCGTTGACCGCGGCCGCCGCCATGGCGCTGCCGCCGCGGCGGCCCTTCAGCGCCACATGGGGCAGACCCGACGCGATCAGCGCCTCCTTGCTTTCCACCGCGCCGACAAAGCCGACGGCGAAACCCAGGATCAGGGCCGGACGGGGCGCGCCCGCCTCGACCAGTTCCAGCAGGCGGAACAGGGCGGTGGGCGCGTTGCCGATGGCGACCACCGCCCCCTCCAGGCGGGGCAGCCACTTCTCGACGCCCAAGGCCGAGCGGGTGGTCCCGGCCGCCTTGGAATCGGCCTGACTCACCTCGTTCAGGGTGCAGACCACCGCATTGGCGGCGGGCAGATTGCGGCGGATGATGCCGTGGGCCACCATCTCGGCGTCCACCAGGATGGGAGCGCCCGCCTTCAGGGCTTGCATTCCCGCCAGCCCCGCGCCATCGCTCCACGCCAGATCGGCGGCGATGTCGGTCATGCCGCAGGCATGCACCACGCGCACCGCCAGATCGGCGAGATCGGCGGGCATGCGCCCCAGATCGGCCTCGGCCCGGATGGTGGCGAAGCTTTGGGCGTAGATGGCGGCGGGGTCGCTGATCCAGGCGTTCACGGCGCGGCCTCAGCCGTGACGGTGGGGACGGTAGGCGTGCCCGTGACCATGATCGTGGTGATGTCCATGGTCATGACCGTGGTCATGGTGGTGTCCATGGTCATGGTGATGATCGGCGTCGGTGCCGATGCCGCGCACATGGTGGTGATGCCCGGCCTGCACCGCGCCCACCGAGGTCTCGTAGCCCACCACCTGTTCGCGGTACTTGCAAAGCGAGCAGTTCATGGCGGGCGAGCCGGCAAGGATCTCGCCCACCCGCTCGACGAAGCTGTCCACCACCAGGGGATGGTCGTTGAGGTAGGGGGCCTTGACGAATTCCACGCCGGGATGGGCGGCCGCCGCCTGATCGGTCCATTCGTAGATGCGCTTGACCAGGATGCCGGTGAACAGGAAGTACGGGAAGACGACGACCCGCTTGTAGCCCAGCTTGGTCACCCGCGCCAAAGCCTCGTCCACCAGGGGATAGGCCACGCCGGAAAAGGCGATCTCGGCCCAGCCGAAACCCATGCCTTCCCACAGCATGCGCGCCACCTTGGCGATGTTGGAATTGGCGTCGGGGTCGTTGGTGCCGCGCCCCACCACCAGCAGCATTGTGTCCTTGCGCTCGACGCCCGTGGCGGAGGCGGCCTCGGCCTCCTCGATGCGGGCCCTGGCCGCGGCCAGCAGCTTGGTGTCAATGGCCAGTTCGCGCCCGAAGGTGATGGAAAGGCCGGGATTCTCGGCGGCGAAGGAGTTGATCTCCCACGGCAGGTCGTTCTTGACGTGACCGGCGGCGAACAGCATGCCCGGCACCGCCAGGATGCGCGACACGCCCTTGGCCTTCAGGGCGTCGAGGCCGGTGCGGATGATCGGCTTGGCGAATTCGAGGAAGCCGGAATCCACCTCGTATTGCGGCAGCCTTTGGGCCAGATGGCCGGCCAGCGCCTGGAATTCCCGGATGGCATCTACGTCGCGGCTGCCATGGCCACACAACATCACACCGATCTTCTCGCTCATCTCGCCCTGGTCCTTGCCTTCGAGCCGCCCGGCTGGTCCATGCCTCCGGCCGGTTTGAACGCGGACTATAGGCGCGACGCATGGCGCGATTCCAGCCAAATCATCCCGGTTGACGGAGCCCCCGCCGCCCGCCCATCTTGGCCCCCATGTTTCCGCTGTTCACCCAATCCACCCACGCCCCCGACGGCATGATGCTGCTGTTCATGGCCATCGCGCTGGACGCGGCGCTGGGCGAGATGGGGCCGCTATTCCGGCTGTTGCCCCACCCGGTGGTGCTGATCGGCCGGGTCATCGGCGAGCTTGACCGCCGCCTCAACCGGCCGGAACGGTCGGAGTCCGACCGTCGCCGCCGGGGAATCCTGGTGGCGCTGGGCCTGTGCCTGGGGGCGCTGGGCGTCGGCGCGGTGATCAGCTTCCTCGCCCGCACGCTGCCCCATGCCTGGCTGTTCGAGGTCTTCGTCGCCGCCACCCTGATCGCCCAGCGCTCGCTGTTCGACCATGTCCACGACGTGGCGGTGGCCTTGAAGGACAGCGGGCTGGAGGCCGGGCGCTACGCCGTGTCGCGCATCGTCGGCCGCGATCCGCAAAGCCTGGATTCCCACGGCGTGGCCCGCGCCGCCATCGAAAGCCTGGCGGAGAATTTCGCCGACGGCGTGGTGGCGCCGGTATTCTGGTACGCGCTGCTCGGCCTGCCCGGCCTGATCCTCTACAAGACCGTCAACACCGCCGATTCCATGATCGGCCACCTGAACGACAAGTACCGGGATTTCGGCATGGCCTCGGCCCGGCTGGACGACCTGTTGAACCTGGTTCCCGCCCGTATCGCCGGATTGCTCCTCGTCGCCGCCGCACCCTTCGTGCCGAAGGGACATCCCGGCAAGGCCCTGGTGACCATGCTGAGGGATTCGGGCCACCACCGCTCGCCCAATTCCGGCTGGCCCGAGGCCGCCGCCGCCGGCGCCCTGGATCTGGCGCTGGGCGGCCCACGCAAGTATCCCGGGCTGGTGGTGGACGAAAAGTGGATCGGGTCGGGACGGGCACGGGCCGAAATCGCCGACATCCAGCGGGCGCTGCACCTTTATACCGTGTCCTGCCTGATCCAGGCCGGTCTGGTGATCTTCCTGCTATGGCTGCAGGCCTGACAGCGTCCTGATCCGCCCCAAATCCAGATGGGTTTCCAGATGGTCGGCGAGGCGGTCGAGCACCCGATCCACCATGGGCTCGTATTCTAGCCCGCTTTCAGAGCCCAGCAGGGCAGCGCGGAAGGAATCGGAGGCGAACAGGCCGTGCAGGTAGCAGCCCATGATCCGCCCATCCGCCGAGACCGCGCCGTCGGGGCGGCCGTCCAGGGTGAGGAAGGGGCGCGCCGTGTCGGGGCCGGTGGTGCGGCCCATATGCATCTCGTAGCCTTCGACCGCATGGCCCGATGAATCGAGACCGGAGGCGCGGCGCAGCACCTTGGCTCCCTCCATCACCGTCTCCACGTCCAGCAGGCCGAGACCGGCGGCCACGCCGCCCGCCGGACCTTCGACGCCCAGGGGGTCGGACACGGACTTGCCCAGCATCTGGAAGCCGGCGCAGATGCCCAGCACGCGACCGCCCCGTCGCGCATGGGCCTTGACGTCGATGTCCCAGCCCTGGGCCCGCAGGAAATCCAGATCGGCGATGGTGGATTTCGATCCCGGCAGGATGATCAGGTCGGCATCGAGGGGTAGCGGACGGCCCGGCTCCACCATGTCGAGGCTCACCCCCGGCTCGGCGGCCAGGGGATCGAAATCGTCGAAATTGGCGATGCGCGAAAGTCTCGGCACGGCGATCTTCAGCCCGCTCCCCGCCGCCTTGCCCTTGCCCAGCGAGGCGGAATCCTCGGCCGGCAGCAGGGCGGCGTCGGCGAACCAGGGAACGACGCCCAGACACTCCAGCCCGGTCTTGTCCCGGATAATGTCGAGCGCCGGGGTGAACAGGGCCGGATCGCCGCGAAAGCGGTTGATGACGTAGCCCTGGAGCCGCGCCCGTTCGGCATCCGGCAGGATGGCCCAGGTGCCGACGATTGCAGCGATCACGCCCCCCCGGTCGATGTCGGCCACCAGCACGACGGGCAGGTCGGCGGCCTCGGCGAAGCCCATGTTGGCGATGTCGGCGGCGCGCAAATTGACCTCCGCCGCGCTGCCAGCACCTTCCACCACCATCACATCGGCCTTGGCCGCCAGACGCCGATAGCTTTCCAGCACGCGGGGCAGCAGGGTGGGTTTCAGCGCGTGGTAGTCGCGCGCCGTGGCGTTGGCCACCACTTTGCCCTGCACCACCACCTGCGAGCCCACGTCGCTTTGCGGCTTCAACAGCACCGGGTTCATGTCCGAGCACGGCTCCACCCCGGCGGCCCTGGCCTGCAGCGCCTGGGCGCGGCCGATCTCGCCCCCGTCCGCCGTCACGGCGGCATTGTTGGACATGTTCTGCGGCTTGAACGGCAGGGCGCGCAAACCCCCGCGGGCGAACAGGCGGCACAGCCCGGCGGCCAGCAGCGATTTACCCACGTCGGAACCGGTGCCTTGCAGCATGAGGGCGGGTGTCTTGTTCATGGGGCCGAATGTCGCAGACCCCACGCATGGGGGCAAGGCGCATGCCGAGGGTTGTCTCCGCCCCGCCCGGCACGATATGAGGGGGCCATGGTCAGTAGCTTCCTCCTTCACCTCGACGGGCGCTCGCTGCCGGTCACCGTCAAGCGGTCGGGCCGGGCGCGCAATATGAGCCTGCGCCTCGACGCAAGCGGCGGGTCGCTGGTGGTGGTGCTGCCCGACGGCGTGCCTGAGCGCGAAGCCGAGCGCTTCGCCCGGCGCCAGGGCGCCTGGATCGAGAGCCGGCTGGCGGTGATGCCGGGCGCCATCGCCTTTGTCCATGGGGCCGAGGTGCCGCTTCTGGGCCTGGCCCATTCCATCCGCCACGAGCCCGAGGCCCGGCGCGGCGTGTGGGCCGAAGAAGGCGTCATCCACGTCTCGGGCCGGGCCGAGCATCTGCCCCGCCGGGTCGGCGAATTCCTGCGGGACGAGGCCCGGGTGGTGATGGCGCATCATTGCCGCGAGCTGGCCGCCCGTCTGGGCCGCAAATTGGGCCGCGTCGCGGTGCGCGACACCACGTCGCGCTGGGGCAGCTGCACCGCGCGGGGCGATCTGTCGTTCTCATGGCGTCTGGTGATGGCGCCCGATTTCGTCGGCCGCTATGTGGCGGCCCACGAGGTGGCCCATCTGGCCGAGATGAACCACGGCCCCGATTTCTGGGCCCTGGTTGAAGGACTGGTGGGCGATATCGAAACGCCGCGCGCCTGGCTGAAGCGCCATGGGCCGCAATTGCACCGTTATGGGGGTAAGGTTTGAGTAAAGTGACGCCATCGCGGCGAATCGCGGTGCTGTTGACCCTGCTGGTGGCCTTCGGGCCGGTCTGCACCGATCTCTACCTCGCCTCGCTGCCCGACATGGCCCGCGATCTCGCCACCACCACCCCCATGGTGCAGATGACCCTGTCGGCCTTCGTCGGCGGCTTCGCGGTGATGCAGCTGGTCTATGGACCGCTGTCCGACCGCTTCGGCCGCCGGCCGCTGATCCTGGGCGGCATCGTCATCTATGTGGCGGCCAGCCTTTACTGCGTCGTGGCACCCAGCATCGAGGCGCTGATCGTCGGGCGGTTCTTCCAGGCGGTGGGCGCCTGCTGCGGCCCCGTGCTGGGCCGCGCCGTGGTGCGCGACCTGTTCGCCCGCGAGCAGGCGGCCAAGGTGATGAGCTATATGGCCAGCGCCATGGCCCTGGCCCCGCTGGTGGCACCTACCATCGGCGGCTGGTTCCACACGGCGTTCGGCTGGCGCTCCAATTTCGTGCTGCTGGCCCTGTTCGGCGTGGCCCTGCTGGTCCTGGTCTGGCGGATGCTGGCCGAGACCAACGCGCACAAGGATTCCCAGGCCCTGGACCTGGGCCGCATGGCCGAGAATTACCGCCAACTGCTCACCCACCGGCTGTTCCTCGGCTATGTGCTGACCATGACGGCGGCGTTCGGCGGGCTGTTCAGCTTCATCTCGGCGTCAAGCTTCGTGCTGATCGACGTCATGGGCATGGCGCCCCACAATTTCGGCCTGGCCTTCGCCTTCGCCTCGGGCGGCTATCTGATCGGCGGCTTTGCCGGCGCCAAGCTCACCCACCGTTTCGGCATCGAGCGCATGGTGCTCGCCGGCACCATCGGCTGCACCCTGGCGGGTTTCGTCCTGGCCGCGCTGGTGTGGTCGGGGCTGGCCCGGCCGGGCGGACTGGAGGGCATAGCCATGATCATGGGCTCGGTGATGGCCTTCTTCGCCTCCTGCGCCCTGGTGCTGCCCAACGCCACCGCCGGCGCCATCGCCCCCTTCCCGCGCATGGCGGGCGGGGCGTCGTCGGCCATGGGCTTCATCCAGATGGGCGGCGGCGCGTCCGCCGGCTGGCTGGTGGGCGCGCTCTACGACGGCTCGGCCCGGCCGCTGGCCGCCATGATGGCGATGATGGGGCTGGTCTCGCTGCTGGTCTATCTCAGGGTGGTGCGGCCGGCAACCAGACCGTGAAGGTCGTCCCCTCGCCCACCCGGCTGTCGATGGTGAGCAGGCCGCGGTGGCGGTTGACGATGTGCTTGACGATGGCCAGCCCCAGCCCGGTGCCGCCCATCTTGCGCGAACGCGCCGTGTCCACCCGGTAGAAGCGCTCGGTCAGCCGGGGCAGATGCTCCGGCGCGATGCCCTCGCCATGATCGCGGACGGCCAGACGCACCACCGGGCCGGAGCGCAAGGCGGCGCCCGCCCCCGGCGGCAGGGTTTCGGCCA
Organism: Magnetospirillum sp. XM-1; assembly: GCF_001511835.1. NCBI lineage: Bacteria > Pseudomonadati > Pseudomonadota > Alphaproteobacteria > Rhodospirillales > Rhodospirillaceae > Magnetospirillum > Magnetospirillum sp. XM-1. The sequence goes on along the minus strand of NZ_LN997848.1, from coordinate 1,190,585 downwards.
GGGCGACGCCCACCTCCACCCTGGTGCCGTCGTTGCCGTACTTGACGGCGTTGTCCATCAGGTTCTGCAGCAGCTGGGCCAGCTCGTCGGGCTGGCCCGTCACCTCGGGCAGGCCGGGGGCGATGTCGAGCGCCAGTTCCATGCCGCGCGGAGCGGCCAGGGGTTTCAGCGCCTCGGCGGCGCTGGTGACCAGCCGGGCCAGGTCCACCGTCTCGCTGGGCGGCGAGTGTTCGTTGAGCTCGATGCGCGACAGCGACAGAAGGTCGGCGACCAGCCGGCTCATGCGCCCCGATTGCTCGGCCATGATGCCGAGGAACTTCTCGCGTGCCTCCTCGTCGTCCCGGGCCGGGCCCTGCAGCGTCTCGATGAAACCCGAGAGCGCCGCCAAGGGCGTCCTCAGCTCGTGGCTGGCATTGGCGACGAAATCGGCGCGCATGCGCTCCATGGCCCGGATGGCTGTCAGTTCGTGCAGGGTGAGAAGCGCGATGGCCGCCTCGAAGGCTGGCTGGCCGTCCAGGCGGTCGACGCGGGCGGCGAAGGTGCGCTCCACCGGAATGGCCTGGGTGAACTCGCATTCGCGAAAGGCCGCCGCGCCCGACAGCACCGCCTGCACCGCCTCGGTGACGGCGGGGTCGCGCAGCACGGCGGCGAGATCGGCTCCCGCCGGGTCGCGGTTGAACAGACGGGTGGCGGCCCGGTTGGCGCGCACCACCCTACGCCCGGAATCCAGCAGCAGCAGCGGGTCGGGCAGGCTCTCCAGCAGGCTGGCGTTCCAGCGCGCCGTCTCGGCCAGCTCGTTGGAGCGGTGCTGCCACAGGCGGCGCAGCGCCGCAACGGAAGCGGCGATCTCGGCAAGCGCCACGCCGTCCTTGCCCGGCGCGGTGGCGATGTCGCCGCCATGGGCCAGACTGCGCACCCAGTTGGCGAGCCCCGACAACTCGCCTAGATGCGAACGCACCAGGGGCAGCAGCAGCGAGGTCACCATCACCCAGGTGCCGAGCGCCGGCCAGACGTCCAGCCGCCCCGCCCCGGTCAGCACCACCAGCATGATGGCGGTGGGGCTGGACAGGAACAGGGCGAACAGCAGGACGCGGCCGCTGGTGACGGTTCCCCGGTTCACCGCCACCCCGGATCAGCCCAGCGCGTCATGGCAGGCCAACACCGCCATGTTGACGATGTCGTTGGCGGTGGCGTCCATGGAGGTGATCTGCACCGGCTTGGCGAGCCCCACCAGGATGGGGCCGATGACGCTGACGCCGCCCAGCTTCTGCAGCAGCTTGGACGCGATGGTCGCCGAGTAGAGGCCGGGCATCACCAGCACGTTGGCCGGCTCCTTCAGGCGGCAGAACGGGAAGTGGGACAGGAGTTCCGGGTCCAGCGCCACGTCGGCGGCCATTTCGCCGTCATAGTCGAAATCCACCTTGCGGGCATCGAGCAGGGCCACCGCCTCGCGCATGCGGTCCGAACGCTCCGAGCTGGGATTGCCGAAATTGGAATAGCTGATCATGGCGACGCGGGGCTCGTGGCCCATCTGGCGGGCCTTTTGCGCCGTCTGCACCGCGATGTCGGCCAGCTGTTCCGGGGTCGGCGTCTCCATCACCGTGGTGTCGGCCATGAAGACCAGCTTGCCCTTGACCACGAACACCGTCATGCCGAACAGCAATTCGCCGGGCGTCGGGTCGATGACCTTCTTGATCTCCTCGAAGGCCTGCCAGTAGTTGCGGGTCAGGCCCGTCACCATGGCGTCGGCGTCGCCGGCCTGGACCATCAGGGAGCCGAAGATGTTGCGCTCCTGGTTGACCTGGCGCTGGACGTCGCGATACAGCGCGCCCCGGCGCTGCAGCCGCCGGTACAGCATGTCGGTATAGTCCTTGGTGCGCGGCGAGATGCGCGAATTGATGATGTCGAGCGATTCGGCCGCCGGCAGGCCGATGTTCTTCATGGTCTCGCGGATGCGTTCCTCGCGGCCCAGCAAGATGGGATGGCCCAGCCCGGCGTTGGAGAAGGCCACGGCGGCGCGGATCTGCTTTTCCTCCTCGCCCTCGGCGAACACCACCCGCTTAGGCGCCGCCTTGACCGCCTCGGTGATGGCCTGCATGCCGGCGCTGGCCGGGTCCAGGCGGGCGGCCAGTTCGCGCTTGTAGCCGTTCATATCGACGATGGGCTTCCTCGCCACGCCGGAATCCATGGCCGCCTTGGCCACCGCCGGGGGAATGGACGAGATCAGGCGCGGGTCGAACGGCACCGGGATGATGTAATCGGGGCCATAGCGCAGCCGCCGGCCGGAATAGGCGGCGTCCACCTCGTCGGGCACGTCCTCGCGGGCCAGGGCGGCGATGGCCCGGGCGGCGGCGATCTTCATGGCCTCGTTGATGGTGCTGGCGCGCACGTCCAGCGCGCCGCGGAAGATGTAGGGGAAGCCCAGCACGTTGTTGATCTGGTTGGGATAGTCGGACCGCCCGGTGGCGATGATGGCGTCGGAGCGCACCGCCTTCACCTCTTCCGGGGTGATCTCGGGGTCGGGATTGGCCATGGCGAAGATGATCGGCCTGGGCGCCATGGAGGCCACCATCTCGGCCGTCACCGCGCCCTTGACCGACAGGCCGAAGAACACGTCGGCGCCTTCCAGCGCCTCGGCCAGGGTGCGGGCCTTGGTGGGAACCGCATGGGCCGACTTCCACTGGTTCATGCCCTCGGTGCGGCCCTGGTAAATGGTGCCCTTGGTGTCGCACAGGATGACGTTCTCGTGGCGGATGCCCATGGCCTTGGCCAGCTCGATGCAGGCGATGCCGGCCGCACCCGCGCCGTTGACCACCACCTTGACCGTGGCCATGTCGCGCCCCGTGAGGTCCAGCGCGTTGATCAGTCCGGCGGCCGAGATGATCGCCGTGCCGTGCTGGTCGTCATGGAACACCGGGATGGGCATCAGCTCGCGCAGCCGCTGCTCGATGATGAAGCATTCGGGCGCCTTGATGTCCTCGAGGTTGATGCCGCCGAAGCTGGGGCCGAGATAGCGCACCGCGCCGATGAACTCCTCGACGTCCCTGGTATCCACCTCGAGGTCGATGGAATCCACGTCGGCGAAGCGCTTGAACAGCACCGCCTTGCCTTCCATCACCGGCTTGCCCGCCAGGGCGCCCAGGTCGCCCAGGCCCAGCACGGCGGTACCGTTGGAGATCACCGCTACCAGATTGCCCTTGGCGGTGTAGTCGTAGGCCAGCGAGGGGTCGCGGGCGATGTGCAGGCAGGGAAAGGCGACGCCCGGCGAATAGGCCAGCGACAGGTCGCGCTGGGTGGCCAGCGGCTTGGTGGGGACCACCTCGATCTTGCCGGGACGGCCCGAGGCATGCATCAGAAGGGTGTCGCGCTCCAGCGCGCTGGTGCCCTTGGCGTCGGCGTCACGCGACGTTTCCGAATGGAAATTGGTGCCCATGTGATCTCACTTCCCTGTTGATTCAGCCGGCGGGGCGTTGGCTCGCCCCGTCCGGGTCGTGCATTGAAACGCCGGGGACCGCCGCCCGTCAGCCCCCGGATTTCCGTTAATGGCGGGCGCCCTTGGCGCGCTCGAAGATGTGGATGTTGGCGCCACCGGCGGCGTCGAGCAGGGCGCGGGCCTTGGCCTCCTCCTCGGGCGAATCGGCGCTGACCCACAAGATCACGCTGCCCGCCGCCAGCGCCCGGACGAAGTCGTCGGAATCGGGAATGGCCGCCACCTCGTCCAGAACTTCCTTGAGCGCCACGCCGCCGACGCCGGCCGCCACCAGCCCGGCGATCACCGCGCCCACCGGCCCGGCGGCCAGCGCGATCAGCCCGGCGGCCACCAGGGGGCCTTCGAATTTCAGCTCGCCCATCAGGGCGACCAGGCCGTCGCGCCACTTGCGCGCCTTGGCTCCCCCCGGCCCCTCGGCGGCGTCGAGCGAATCGTGGGAAGTCAGAACCGACAGCTTGTCGCGGCCGAAGCCTTCGGCCAGCAAGGCGGAGACCGCGGCCTCGAAATGGCTGCGGTCGGCGAAGGTGCCCACCACTTCGCGAAGGGCACCGGTGCGGGGGGCAAGGGCGGCTGTCATGGGATTCTCCTCGTGTCGGCCTGATGATCCCATTGTGCGCCGAAAGCGGGAGTCTGCAAAGGGGGGCGCAAGCCCTTGAACCATGACACGCCCGTGATACTGTGCCCGGTCGTTTCCATTGAGCCCCCGCCAAGCCCGTGACCGCAGACCTGCCCGCCATCCCAGACGACGCGACGCCCATGATGGCCCAGTACCTGGCCATCAAGCGGGCCCATCCCGATTGCCTGCTGTTCTACCGCATGGGCGATTTCTACGAGTTGTTCTTCGACGACGCGGTCAAGGCCTCGGCGGCGCTCGACATCGCGCTGACCAAGCGGGGCAAGCATGCCGGCGAGGACATCGCCATGTGCGGCGTGCCGGTCCGGGCCTACGAGGCCTATCTCGCCAAGCTGGTGCGGTCCGGCTTCAAGGTGGCCATCGGCGAGCAGATGGAAGACCCGGCCGAGGCCAAGAAGCGCGGCTCGAAATCGGTGGTGGCCAGGGACGTGGTGCGCGTCATCACGGCGGGCACGCTGACCGAGGACACGCTCTTGGACGCCCGGTCCCACAATTACCTGGCGGCGGTGGCCGAGGCGCAAGGCGCCCTGGGCCTGGCCTGGGTGGACGTGTCCACCGGCGACTTCGCCATGCAGGCCATCGGCCCGAAAACCCTGGCGGCCGCCCTGGCGCGGCTTTCGCCCGGCGAGTTGCTGGTCTCGGACCGCCTGCTGGGCAATGCCGAGTTCCATGACGTCTGGGCCGAATGGCGCAACGTGCTGTCGCCGCTGCCCACCGCCCGCTTCGATTCCGAGAATTCGCGGCGCAGGCTGGAGGCGCTGTACGGCGTCGGCGCGCTGGACGGCTTCGGCGCCTTCACCCGGCCCGAACTGGCGGCCGGCGGCGCGCTGGTCGATTACGTCGAGCTGACGCAAAAGGGCAAGCTGCCCCGCCTGTCGGCCCCGAAGCGCCTGGCCGAGGGCGCGGTGATGGAGATCGACGCGGCGACGCGGCGCAACCTGGAACTGGCCGAAACCCTGACGGGCGAGCGAAGGGGCTCGCTGCTCGCCACCATCGACCGCACCGTGACGGGAGCCGGCGCCCGGCTGCTGGCCGCCTGGCTGGCGGCGCCGCTCACCGATCCCCACGCCATCGAGTGGCGCCTCGATATGGTCGGCTTCTTCGTCGAGCACGAAAGCGTGCGGGCCGAATTGCGCGACACGCTGAAGCGCTGCCCCGACGTGGAACGGGCGCTTTCGCGCCTGTCGCTGGGACGCGGCGGCCCCCGCGACCTGGCCAATGTGCGTGACGCCCTGGCCGAGATTCCCGCGCTGCGCACCCTGGTCACCCAGGCCCATCTGGACACGCCGCCCGGCATCAACCAATGCGCCCGCGAGCTGGGCGAGCATTCCGCCCTGGTGGACCGCCTCGCCCGGGCGCTCAGCGCCGATCTGCCGCTCAATGCCCGCGACGGCGGCTTCATCGCCCAAGGATTCCACGAGGGCCTGGACGAGCTGAAATCCTTAAAGACCGAAAGCAGCGGCCTGATGATGCGCCTGGAAAAGCGCTATCAGGACGAGACCGGCATCGCCTCGCTGAAGATCCGCCACAACAACATCATCGGCCATCACATCGAGGTGCCGTCCAAGCAGGCCGACCGGCTGGGCGAGGGCTACATCCACCGCCAGACCATGGCCAACGCGGCGCGCTACACCACCACCGAACTGATCGAGCTGGCCGGCAAGATCACTGGCGCCGCCGACCGCGCCCTGGCGCTCGAGATGGAGCTGCTGGCCGAGCTGATCGGCGAGGTCACGGCGCATGCGGCCGAGATCGCCCTGGCGGGCGCGGCGCTCGCCGGGCTCGACTGCGCGGCGGCCTTGGGCGAAATAGCGTCCTCGGCCCGCTGGTCTCGCCCGAAGATCGACGACAGCACCGCCTTCGACATCAAGGGCGGCCGCCACCCGGTGGTGGAGGCGGCGCTGGCGGCCGCCAGTTCCGGCCCCTTCGTCGCCAACGATTGCGATCTGGCCGACCAACAGCGCCTGTGGCTGGTCACCGGCCCCAACATGGCGGGTAAGTCCACCTTCCTGCGCCAGAACGCGGTGATCGCCATCCTGGCCCAGATGGGCTCGTTCGTGCCCGCCGAGTCCGTCCACATGGGGGTGGTCGACCGCCTGTTCTCGCGCGTCGGCGCCGCCGACGATCTGGCGCGCGGACGGTCCACCTTCATGGTCGAGATGGTGGAGACCGCCGCCATCCTCAATCAGGCCGGGCCCCGCGCTTTGGTCATCCTGGACGAGATCGGGCGCGGCACGGCCACCTTCGACGGCCTGTCCATCGCCTGGGCGGTGGTCGAGCACCTGCACGAGGTCAATCGCTGCCGCGCCTTGTTCGCCACCCATTACCACGAGCTGACCCGCCTCACGTCGCGCCTCGCCGCGCTGTCGTGCCACATGATGCGGGTCAAGGAATGGCAGGGCGACGTGGTGTTCCTGCACGAGGTGGGGGCGGGGGCCGCGGACCGCTCCTACGGCATCCACGTGGCGCGTCTGGCCGGATTGCCTTCGGCCGTGGTGGGCCGCGCCGAGGAGGTGCTGGGCATCCTGGAAAAGTCGGATCAGGCGTCCGGCATGGCGCGCCTCGCCGACGACCTGCCGCTGTTCGCGGCACTCGCCAAGCCCAAGCCCATCGCGGCCGCCGCCGCCGCACCGCAGATTTCGGCCGTGGAAGAGGCGCTCAAAGGCGTCAATCCCGACGATCTGACGGCGCGACAGGCGCTCGATCTGATCTACGAGCTTAGGCGCATGCTTTAAACGAACTTGTCATACCACTTGTCGTCAAAGCATCTTTCCCACCCCATGTGAAAGACCCTTTGCCGCCTTCCGGGATGACAGACGCCTGATGAACACCCTGATCACCATCGTCCTGCCCGCCGGCCGCTCGGCCATCGAGCTGTCGCTGTTCGTGCTGCTGCCCATCATGGTGGTGATGCTGTCCATGATGCGTCTGCTGGAAGCCTGGGGCGTGCTGGACCGGCTGGTGGCGCTGCTCACCCCCATCCTGCGCCCCTTCGGCCTGACCGGGCTGGCCACCTTCGCCGCCATTCAGGTGAGCTTCGTCAGCTTCGCCGCGCCGGCCGCCACGCTGGCCATGATGGAGCAGCGCGGCACCTCGGACCGCCATCTGGCCGCCGCCTTCGCCATGGTGCTGGCCATGGCCCAGGCCAACGCCGCCTTTCCCTTGGGCGCGCTGGGCCTCTCGGTCCTGCCGGTGCTGGGCGTCTCGCTGGTGGGCGGGTTGCTGGCCGCTTCCGTCGCCTACCATCTGGCCGGGCGGGGCCTGTCGTCGGAAGAGCAGGTGCTGGACGAGACGCTGAAGCACCCGGTGGCAGAAAACGCCAAGGGCGTGGTGGACGTCATCAACCGGGCCGGCGCCGAGGCCTTCCGCATCGCCATCAGCGCCATTCCCATGCTGGTGGTGTCGCTGACCGTGGTCACCGCGCTCAGGCAGGCGGGCGCCATCCAGGCGCTGACCAATGCGCTGCCCTTCATCGATCCCGATCTGGTCCTGCCCGCCGTCACCAAGTATCTGGCCGGCGGCACCGCCATGCTGGGCATCGTGGACGAGCAGGCGCGCACCGGCCATCTGTCGGCGGCCCAGCTCAACGCCTGGGCCGGCATCCTGATCCATCCCCTGGACTTTCCGGGGGTGGCGGTGCTGATGGCCGCCGGCCCCCGGACGGCCCGGGTGTGGCGGCCCGCCGTGCTGGGCGCGCTGGCCGGGATCGCGCTGCGGGCGGGGGTGCATCTCGTCCTGACCTGATCGACGACGATGCGGGCGGGACGCCCGCCCTCCGGGGGCGTATGGAGCGCGGGCGTCCCGCCCGCCATTACCGCCTCAAGCCCGCCTGCCGCAGGCTACGGTCGATCCACGACTTGGACAGCTTCTCCCACACCGAGTTCTGGCCCAACCGCTCGGCCAGGCTGGTGAAGTCCACCTTGTCCAAGGGCTGGTCCTGGTCGAAGCAGGTGAACACCACCTTCTCCTCGCCGGTGACCGGGTCCTTGTGCTTTTGCAGGCACTGGGCGCAGACCTCCTTCAGCATGCATTGCATGGGCGAGTTGATCGACCCGATGCCCTGGTGCTCGCGCTTGAGGAAGGGGGCCAGGCGGTCGTGGCGCGCCTTGGCCACCGCCGCCATCATGCGGTCCGAGCCGATGGCGATGATGCGGTCCACGTCGGTGATGGGGATGGTCTGCTCGCCCAGGCGGCCCTCGCCATAGGCCACCATGGCCTCGACGATGTTGCCGACGAAGGCGCGGTCGCCGGGCCGGTCGGGGGTAAAGGCCTCGCCGCCGTCCACGCACCACACCACCACGTCGGCGGCGGCCTCGATGTCGGCCACCTTGAAACGGTCGTGGGCGTTCTTGTAGCCGGCGAAGTACAGCACCTTGGAGCCCTTGGCGCGGAAGGCCGCGCCGATGGAGAACAGCACGGCGTTGCCCAACCCGCCGCCGGCCAGCAGCACGGTCTCCGAGCCGCAGACATGGGTGGGCGCGCCGGTCGGCCCCATCAGGACCACCGGCTCGCCGGGGGTGAGGTGGGCGCACAGATCGGATGAGCCGCCCATTTCCAGGACGATCAGCCCCACCAGGCCCTGCTCCTTGTCCACCCAGGCGCCGGTCAGCGCCAGTCCTTCCATGGCGAGAGAGGTGTTGCCCACCTTGCGGGCCAGCATCTCGAAGTTCTGCAGGCGGAAGAACTGGCCGGGCCTGAAGGCGTTGGCCGCCGCCGGCGCCTTGATCACCACCTCGATGATGGTGGGCGTCAGGCGGTTGACGGCGTGGACCTGGGCGCGCAGGCGGGCGTTGAGGGTCTCGAACAATTGGGTCGCCGGCACCGGATTGGCGGGGCGGCGCGCCATGGTGCGCGTCACCACCGGATGGCCCTGCTTGGCCGAGGCCATGGCCGAGACCACGTTGCCGGCAAAGGACGGGTGGAGGTCGCCGAAGAAGCTGACCGTGCGGTCGTGGCCGTCGATATGCATCAGCACGTGGACGTCGCCCGGCTTGGTGCGGCGCTCCGGCGTGACCAGATTGCCATCCTCGTCCATGGCCTGGAAGTATTTGCCGTCCAGATGGATGCCCTTGGCCTCGCGGGCGGGCGTGGTGTTGGGCACGGTGCCCGCCGCCACCAGCACGGCACGCGCCGGCAGGCGGTGGGGCTGGCCGTCCCTATCCTTGAACTGCACGCCGTTGGCCGAGCCGAAATCGTCGGTCTCCACCGCCACCGGACTCATGCCTTCCAGGAAGCGGATGCCTTCCTCCAACGCCTTGGAGATTTCCCCGTGGTTGCGGTAGGCCGGGCTGTCGGTCAGGCCCCGGCGATAGGCCACAGTGGCGCCCCCCCAGGATTGCAGCAGTTCGAGGATGCGCGGCGCGCGACCCTCGGCGGCCGCCGCCCGGCGCTCGGCGCGGATGGCCTCGGCATGATGGATGAACTCGTCGGCGATCTCGTGGTCTTCCTCCGACCAGTGGACGCGCACCGCGTGCTCGCCCCGCTCGGCCACCAGTTGCTCGTGGCGCGACAGGAACTTCTCCACCTGAACGGGGTAATAGGCCAGGGCCTCGGTGCAGGTGTCGATGGCGGTCAGCCCGCCGCCGATCACCACCACCGGCAGACGCAGCTGCAGGCTGGCCAGCGTTCCCGGCCGGGCCGCGCCGGTCAGTTGCAGGGCCATCAGGAAGTCCGACGCCTGGCGCACGCCCTTGGCGAGGCCGCCCGGCATGTCGAGGATGGTGGGCTTGCCCGCCCCCGTGGCCAGGGCCACATGGTCGAAGCCCAGCTCGAACGCCTCTTCCAGGGTCAGGTTGCCGCCGAAGCGCACGCCGCCGAACAGGGCGAATTCCGAACGGCGCTCCAGCAGCAGGCGGATGACGTCGAGGAAGTTCTTGTCCCAGCGCACCGTGATGCCGTATTCGGCCACGCCGCCGAAACCGCCCATCACCCGCTCGCCCAGGGGCTGCCACAGGGAGCGGATGTCGCGCACGGGGCGGAAGGGCACCCTTTGCCCGAAGGAATCGACGCCCGACAGGTCGGCGGCCAGCGGCTCGATCTTCAGCCCGTCCACCGCCACCACGTGGTGGCCGTCCTGCATCAGGTGGTGCGACAGGGTGTAGCCGGCCGGGCCCATGCCCACCACCAGCACCTTGCGCCCCGAATCGGGCTTGGGCAGCGGGCGGCGGAGATTGGCCGGGTTCCAGCGGGTCAGCAGGGAATAGATCTCGAAGCCCCAGGGCAGTTCCAGCACGTCCTTCAGGGTCCGGGTCTCGGCCTCGGGCACGTTGACGGGGTCGCGGTTCTGGTTCTGGTAGACGCAGGCGGTCATGCAGTCGTTGCAGATGCGGTGCCCGGTACCGGCCGCCATGGGATTGTCCACGGCGATGATGGCCAGCGCCGCCAAGGCGTGGCCGGCGGCCTTGGCCTCGTGCATCTCGGAGATCTTCTCCTCGAGCGGGCAGCCCTCCATGGCGACGCCGAGCGCATTCTTGGCGGTGTCGCCGGTCTTCTTGTCCTTCATGCCCTTGGAACAGGAATCGCGGCCCTGGTGATGGCAGAGGATGCAGTAGTTGATCTCGTCCAGCGCGCCGGCCAGATCGGTGCCGGCATCGGTGAGGTTGAAGCCTTCGCGCCGGCGCAGGCGCGCGGTTTCGAATTCCAAGGCGGGCACGCCGCACAGCTCGCCCTTGACCACCGGCACCTGATGCAGGGGATCGTGCTTGGCCGGGACCTTGAACAGGATGCCCTGGGGGTGATAGGCGCTGTCGTTGGCGGCCACCTTGGCGGCGGCCAGGCGGACGGCCAGCTTCAGTTCGTCGCCGTGCGCGGCCTCGTCGTCCATCCAGGCCAGCACGCGCCGGGCGAAGCCGGCTTCCGAGAACGGCTCGCCCACTTTCAGCGCGTATTCCATCTCCAGCGCCTGGGCGTCCAGGGTGGCGGCCTCTTCCGCCTTGATCTCCTTTAAGGCCCGGCGCTGGACGAACAGGCGCTTGGCCTGATAGAGCGGTGCCAACCCGTCCTGGCGGGCCTTCAGGTCGGACAAGGCCGAGCGGATGGCGAACAGTTCGGCCAGAAAGTCGTCCAGATGGGGCGCCAGTTCCACCAGCAGCGCCGCCTCCTCCTTGGGCGCCAGCGCATCGGGTTCAGCGCGGGCGGCCTTGAGGCGCTCGGCCAGGGCCGGGTCGGCGGCGGCCAGCGCGCCCAGAAAGGCCGCGTCCAGCCGCTCCAGGCCGGAGCGCCGGTACAAATCGTCAAAGGAAAGGCCATGCCCAAGGGCCGGATGCGTCATGTCCACACTCATCGTCTGAAAAGCCTCGAGATCAGCGGATACCCCCACTCATCAACCTCATATGGCATTGTGTAGAATTATTCACAACGACAAAATTTTTGTGGTGAATTCAGGTAACGGCTCATTAACGCGGGTAAGGCTACCATTCATCTGGGGAGAGGGTTGCAGGACGGACAGGATGGATCATCCCGTGGAGAAGCCGGCGACCACCGAGGAGCAGGAAGCCCTGTTCCAGGCCCTTATCCTGAAATTACCCGGCGTCAAGGACCCGGCCAGGCTGGAACAGCTGACCATCCTGGCGCTGGACCTGATGCTGCGCCGTCCCTATGACCGGGAATTGCGCGACGCGCTGCGCCGCCGGGCGAGCGAGGTCGTCGCGGCGGTTAAGCCCGGCCACACGCCCGAGGTCCACCGCAACGAGATGCGCTCGGCCGCGCGCGGCTGCATCGAGGTGCTGCGCGCCGCCAAGGAGCAGCGCCTGCCGCGCTCGACCACCGACAACTGGGCCCAGTCCAAGGACGGCAAGTTCCATCCGGCGCACCACGCCGAGGAGGAGGGCGAAGGACGCGGCGTGTTGATCGCCGGCGGCGTGATGGTCGCCCTGATCCTCACCATCGGCGGCTACATCCTGTGGAGCCGCTCGCAGGAGCCGGTGGAGAACACCGGGTCCGAAACCGACCGCTTCGTCGCCATGATGGTCGAATCCTCGCAAGGCAACGCGCCGCCGTCGCACATGTTCGGCGGCGCGATCCGCGTCACCTCCATGAACGGCGTGCCGGTGGTCATCGCCGAGCGGGTGCCGCCGCGCATCTGCTCGGCCTCGGGCATGAAGCTGGTGAAGAAGGGCCTCTTGTCCGTCAACGGCATCACCCCCACCCGCGTCTCGTCGGCCATCATCACCGAATTGTGCAACAAGGAAGGCGGTGGCGATGCCACGATCATGTGGGCGCCGAAATAGCCTTCTCGCCCTGATCCTGGCCGGCATCGCCTGGGTGGGCGCGGCTGCGGCCGAGACCAGCCTCTCCGGCCATGCCGAGCAGGGCGGCCTGGTGCTGGGGCGCACCGAGCCGGGTGCGCGCGTCGAACTGGACGGGCGGTCCGTGCCGGTGGATTCCCAGGGCCGCTTCCTGCTGGGCTTCGGACGCGACAACAGCCGCACCGCCGAACTGCGCGTCATGCTGCCGGACGGAAGCGCCGAAAGCCGCGCCCTGGCGGTGTCGCGCCGCGACTGGCCGGTGCAGCGCATCGAAGGATTGCCGCGCGAGAAAACCGAGCCCGACGCCGCCTCGCTGGCCCGCCTCAGGGCCGAGACGGACATGGTCCGCGCCATCCGCGCCCAGGTGAGCCTGGAAGCGCGGTTCCTGGAAGACGGCGGCCTGCTGCGCCCTTCGGACGGCAAGGTCTCGGGCGTGTTCGGCAGCCAGCGCGTCTACAACGGCATCGGCGGCGCGCCCCATTCCGGCCTGGACATCGCCGCGCCCACCGGCGCGCCGGTCCATGCCTGCGCCGACGGCACGGTGGTGCTGGCCGCTCCCGACCTGTTCCTCACGGGGCGCACGGTGATGATCGACCACGGGCTGGGGCTGATCTCCAGCTATGCCCATCTGTCGCGCCTGGACGTCGCCGCCGGGGCCAAAGTGCGCAAAGGCCAGCTGATCGGCGCCGTCGGCGCCACCGGGCTGGCCACCGGTGCCCACCTCCACTGGGGCATGTCGTGGCTGGACGTCCGCCTCGACCCGGAATCCACGGACGCCGCCCTCCGGGAACTCATACCTTCGTATAGATAGCACAACAAGGAAGTAGCTTTCTTACTCCTTGGTATGATATCTAACCCCTACGGATAGGCTCCGTGGGGAAGCCATGCGCATGCATCTGCCCGCCACCGGTGAGAACGACACCTTCGGCGACGATATTCTGGACGAGTTGGAAGGCGAGGCTCTGGTGATCCTGGAGCATCCGGACCAGCACGCCGCCATCACGGTGAACATGGCCCGCAAGACGCTGGCCATGATCCACCGGATACGCGGGCGCGACATTCCCTGCGCCGCGCCCCAGGTGGCCTGAGCCTTCCTCTTCCCCCGTCCCCGGACATGGCGTAATAATCCCGCCTCCCGCCTTCGCCCTGTTCCGAGGTCGTCATGAAATCCCTGTGGTCCGAAACGCAAGCCGAATCCTACGTCGCCAAATACGCGCCGCAGGGGGTGAACCGCGACCTGGCGCTTCGGGTCTACACCACCCGGCTGCTGGGGGGCGATCCGCGCCTGGTGCTGCACGGCGGCGGCAACACCTCGTGCAAGACCATCGTGAAGGACCTGCTGGGCGACGACGTCGAGGTGCTGTGCGTCAAGGGCTCGGGTTGGGACATGGGCGACATCGAGCCGGCCGGCCTGCCCGCCGTGCGCCTGGCACCCCTTTTGAAGCTGCGCAAGCTGGACACGCTGTCCGACGAGGACATGGTCGACTACCAGCGCGGCAACCTGATGAACTCGTCGTCGCCCAACCCGTCGGTGGAAACGCTGCTGCACGGCTTCCTGCCGCACAAGTTCATCGACCACACCCATTCCACCGCCGTTCTCTCGCTGGTGGACCAGCCCGACGGCGAGGCCCTGGCCCGCGAGGTCTACGGGCGTCGCATGGGCTATGTCCCCTACATCATGCCCGGCTTCGCCCTGGCCAAGAAGGCGGCCGAGGTGTTCGAACAGGACCCGACCGTCGAGGGCCTGATCCTGGTCAAGCACGGCATCTTCACCTTCGGAGACGACGCCAAGACCGCCTACGAGCGGATGATCGAGATGGTGACCCTGGCCGAGCAGCGCCTGGAAAAGGGCCGCAAGCCCCTGGTTCCCGCCCAGAATCTGCCCAAGGAAATCGCGCCCCTGGCCGAGGCGGCGCCCATCCTGCGCGGCCTGCTGGAAGGCGGCGGCAAGCGCCGCATCCTGGATTTCCGCACCAGCCCGGCCATCCTGGCCTATGTGAACGGCGCCGAGGTCTCCCGCTATTCCCAGCAGGGCGTGGTCACCCCCGACCACACCATCCGCACCAAGAACTGGCCGGTGGTGCTGCCCGCCCCGGAAGCCGGCAAGCTGTATCTGTGGGCCGATTCGGTCCGCGCCGCCATCGAGGCCTTCGAGGCCCGCTACCACGCCTATTTCAGCCGCAACAACCAGCGCCTGGGCGGCACCAAGACCGAGCTTGACCCCAAGCCCTGCGTCGCCCTGGTGGCCGGACTCGGCCTGTTCGGCATCGGCGCAAGCGCCAAGGACGCCGCCATCGCCGCCGACATCGCGGTCAACACGGTGGAGAGCATCACCGACGCCGAGGCCATCGGCCGCTTCGAGCCGGTCGGCGAGGCCGATCTGTTCGACCTGGAATACTGGTCGCTGGAACAGGCCAAGCTGGGCAAGGCCGCCGAAAAGCCCCTGGCCCGCCAGGTGGTGGTGGTCACCGGCGGCGGGTCGGGCATCGGCGCCGCCACCGCCAAGGCTTTTGCGCGTGATGGGGCCGAGGTCGCCGTTCTCGACCGCGATTCCGACGCGGCGGCCAAGGCCGCCAAGGCCTGCGGCGGCAAGGCCATCGGCGTCGCCTGCGACGTCACCGATTCCGCTTCGGTGCGCGCCGCTTTCGACCGCGTGGCCGAGCGCTTCGGCGGCGTCGACGTGGTGGTGAGCAACGCGGGCGCCGCCTGGCAGGGCGCGGTGGGCGAGGTGGACGATGCCACGCTGCGCGCCTCGTTCGAGCTGAACTTCTTCGGCCACCAGAGCGTGGCGCAAAATGCCGTGCGCATCTTCAAGGCCCAGGACACCGGCGGCGTGCTGCTGTTCAACGCCTCGAAGCAGGCGGTCAATCCGGGCAAGAATTTCGGCCCCTACGGATTACCCAAGGCGGCCACCATGTTCCTGATGAAGCAATACGCCCTGGATTACGGCAAGGACGGCATCCGCTCCAACGCGGTCAACGCCGACCGCATCCGCTCTGGCCTGCTCACCGACGAGATGATCAAGAGCCGGTCTTCGGCCCGCGGCCTGTCGGAAGCCGATTACATGGGCGGCAACCTCCTGGGCCGCGAAGTCACCGCCGAGGACGTGGCCGACGCCTTCGTCTGGCTGGCCAAGGCCGGCAAGGTCACCGCCTGCACCGTCACCGTGGACGGCGGCAACATTGAGGCGTCCTTGCGATAGGAATAAGGGGCGGAGAACACCTCCGCCCCCGTTCAGACGACGGTGCGGCCTACTTCCAGCCGGCTTCCTTCTCGCACGCCTTCATCTCGTTGGGATGGGTCTTTTCCCAGGCGCTGATGGACAGCGTCTCGTTGTCGTCCATCTTGTTGTTCATGCAGGTGCAGTAGGTCTTGACCACCTCGGCCGACACCTTGGCGTCGGCGTTGTCCTTGATGCACTTGGCGACCCACTTGGCGTCGTCGGAGCCGGCGAAGGCGGCGCCCGGCGCGGCCAAAAGAAGTCCAAGGCACGCGGCAGCGATGAATGCTTTCATGATCCCCTCCCTTCCTTCTTCCCCAAAAAGGCCATCCCTCCAGGGGACAGGAAGAAAGTAATATGGGATGGCTATGGCCGCCTGCTAAGGGGTCAGCAGACCGGACAGCGCACCATGGGCAGATCGCGCCGGATCCAGCCCGGCCCGGCGCTCGATCCCGCCATGCCTTCCGACACGTCGAGGATATGGGTGAAACCCGCGTCGGCCAGCGCCTTGGCGGTGGCGCCCGAACGGTTGCCGGTGCGGCAGATCAGCGCGATGGGCGCGTTGCGGTCGCCCTTGGCGGCGGCCAGCAGGTCGCGCACGAAACCGGCCCCGCCTTCCGGATGCCGCATGGGGATCAGCTTGGCGCCTTCGGCCACGCCGCTCTGCTTCCACTCCTCGGGCTGGCGGATGTCGACCAGCACCACCTCGCCCTTCTTCGCCGCCGCGAGCGCCTCGGGCGCCGAGATGGTCTTGATCTCGGCCAGAGCGGGAAAGGCCAGGGACAGCAGCAGGGCGGCAGACAACAGGATGCGCATGGAAGACCTCATTTGTTGAGGCTTTGCTAATACACCTTTCGGCGGGCCGCTATCAAGGCCAACGCCTCCTCGCGGGTCCGCACCCCCAGCTCCAGCAGCAAGGGCGGTTCCAGCCCGCAGGCCGCCAGGGATTCGCGATCGGCCAGTACCTCGGCCGCCTCGCCCTGGGCGATCACCCTGCCCCCCTGGAACAGCGCCACCCGGTCGGCGAATTCGTAGGCCAAATCCACCTCGTGGGTGGTGAAGACCAGGGTCGTCCCCGCTTGGGCCAGCCGGTCCAGGGCGGCGAGCAGGCGCTTGGCTCCCTGGTGGTCAAGGCCGGCCAGCGGCTCGTCGAGCAACAGCACCTCGGGCTCCATGGCCAGGGCACCGGCGATGGCGACGCGCTTCTTCTGCCCGAAGGACAGCATGTGGGTGGCGCGTTCGGCCAGATCAAGGATGCCGAGCGCGTCCAGCGCCGCCTCGACCCGCCGGCGGGTCTCCGCCTCGTCGAGGCCGAGGTTGAGCGGCCCGAACGACACGTCCTCGGCCACGGTGGCGGCGAACAGCTGGTCGTCGGGCTCTTGCAGCACCAAACCCACCCGCTTGCGCCAGCCGGTCAGGGCCGAGCGCGTATAGGACTGCGCCGCGCCGTCCAGGCGGACGTCGCCGGCGGCGGGCTTCAAGGTGCCGTTGAGATGCAGCAGCAAGGTGGTCTTGCCCGCCCCGTTAGGCCCCAGCACGGCGAGACGCCGCCCCCGCTCCACCCTGAGGTCGAGACCGGCGAGCGCCGCGACGCCGCCGGGATAGGCATAGGCGAGGCCACGCGCCTCGAGAATCACGCCAGCCACAGGCTTACCCCCGCCAGGGCGGCCAGCCCTGCGAAAATCAGCGCCAGCACCGGCCCCGAAGCCGGACGCGCCACGGACAGCATGGGCAGCGAGCCGTCGAAGCCCCTGGCCGCCAGTCCCACTTCCAGACGCCGGGCGCGCTCCATGGCGCGCGGCAGCAACTGGGCGATCAGGAGGCCCAGCGAACGCAGTTGCCGCTTGGGCCCGAACCAGCCGAGACGGGCCTCCTGCGCATTGCGGATGGCGGCGGCCTGGTCGAGCAGCAGGAACACGAAGGTCCAGGTCAGCAGCATGACCTCGGCGATCTCGGCGGAAAGGCCCAGGCGGCGCAGGCCGCGCACCAGATCGGGGGCCGGCGTGGTGGCGGCCAGCAGCAGCAGGGCGGAAACGCAAGCCGCCGCCCGCAGCACCACCTGGGCGGCGCGCGCGCCCTGGTCGGCGGCCAGACGCAGCCCCTGGGAATCCACGTCCACCGCCAGGGTGGCCGCCCCGGTCAGCACGAAGCCCAGCGGAATGACGTTGAGCCGCAGCCAGTCGCCCGGCGGCACCTTCGCCGCCCCCAGGGCCAGCGCCCAGGCGACGGCCAAGACCAGCGCCGCCCCCGGCAAAGGGGGCAACGCCAGGGCCAGGACCAGCAGGCCAAGGGCGAGCGCCGCCTTCTCGGCGGTCGCTCGCTTGCGCCATGGTCCCGACTGTGACAGCCGGTCGATGGCCAGCGTCATGGTTGAACGCCCTCAAGCGCCGGGCGCCCACATCCGTGGGCTGGGCTCCTCCGCTGCGCTTCGGGTCGCTCAACGCTCCCGCGCTCGCTCCGCTCGCTCACTTGTCCCGCCGGCCGTGCCGGCGTCCGATGACATAGCCCAGCAGACCGGCCCCGAAGGCGGCCTGCAGCGCGAACAGCAGGCCTTCGATCTCCTTGGACGGCTGCCAGAACGGCGCGGTCCACTTCTCGTAGCCGGGATTGGAGGACGACACCACCTCGCTGGCCGCGTCGTCGGTGCCGCCAAACTGGCCGGCGGGGTTGAGGACCAGCGGGGCGGCGATGATCAGCGCCGCGGCGCCCAGCAGCAGGGTATTGGCGCGCGCGCTCATGCCTTGGCTCCTTCGATGCGCGGGGTGCGGCTGGAAAGGGCGTTCATCACCACCACGGTGACCAGGCCCTCGGCCACCGCCAGGGGCAGCTGGGTGACGGCGAAGATGCCGCCGAACTTGGCGAAGGCGCCGACGAAGCCGCTTTCCGCGTCGGGGAAGGCCAGCGCCAGCTGGAACGAGGTCACCACATAGGTGGCGAGGTCGCCCAGGAAGGCCGACAGGAACACAGCCACGGCCACCGGCGCGCCCAGGCGTCCGGCCAGCTTCCACACGCCATAGGCCACCCACGGCCCGGCGACGGCCATGGAGAAGACGTTGGCCCCCATGGTCGACAATCCGCCATGGGCCAGCAGCAGGCCCTGGAACAGCAGCACGATGGCCCCGATCACCGCCATGATGCCGGGCCCGAACTGCATGGCGCCCAGCGCCGTGCCGGTGGGATGCGAGCACGAGCCGGTGACGCTGGGCAGCTTCAGGGCCGACAGCACGAAGGTGAAGCCGGCGGACGCCGCGATGTTCAGCCGCGCCTCGGGCCGTTCGGCCAGGATGCGCTTCAGGCTCCGTGCGCCCGCCACCACGAAGGGGGCGGAAATGCAGGTCCACGCGACGGCGTGGGGGGCGGGAAGGAACCCTTCCATGATATGCATGATGAACAGACTCCGTTCGTCGAGAGACAACACCTGTCGCCGCGAAACGGAAAACTGACCCGACGGCACACCCCGGCCGAACGGGCTCGCAAGCGACTCTCGATGATGGCAGGTCTCCTGACTCGCGGGTCGTTGGGTCCGGCATAGCCTTCCCAGCCCATTTTCGGGCCAGTGGCGTCTCTCAAGGGCCGGAACCTCTCCGCCTACAGTTGCGGGGGCAGTCGCGGAATTGGCCCCTTTTCGGGCGCCGCACCACGTTCCCATTTTCACCCCGCGCCCTCTCGGATCGCGGGGAACCATCGCCGGGCACTATAATTTCGCCATGATCGGGATGCAAACCATTCCCGGCCTGATAAAGTATGGCCTTAGGTCTAGCGTGAGGAGGGTTCCCGTGTCCCATACCATCGCCCTGGTCGACGACGACCGCAACATCCTGACCTCGGTCTCGATGGCGCTGGAGGCCGAGGGCTTCAAGGTGCGCACCTATACCGACGGGGCCGAGGCGCTGCGCGGCCTCACCAACCAGCCCGCCGACCTGGCGGTGCTCGACATCAAGATGCCGCGCATGGACGGCATGGAATTGCTGCAGCGCCTGCGCAAGCAATCGGCCATTCCGGTGATCTTCCTCACCTCCAAGGACGACGAGATCGACGAGTTGCTGGGCCTGCGCATGGGGGCTGACGACTACATCAAGAAGCCGTTCTCGCAGAAGCTCCTGATCGAGCGCATCCGCACCCTGATCCGCCGCCTGGAGGCCAATGCCGAAGGCGCGGCCGAGCCCGGCGGCGAGACCCTGGTGCGCGGCCAGCTGGTGCTCGACCCCGGCCGTCATATCTGCACCTGGAAGGGTAAAGCGGTGGACCTCACCGTCACCGAGTTCCTGCTGCTCAAATCCCTGGCGATCCGTCCCGGCCACGTCAAGAACCGCGACCAGTTGATCGACGCGGCCTACGGCGAGTCCATCTACGTGGACGACCGCACCATCGACAGCCACATCAAGCGGCTGCGCAAGAAGTTCCGCGAGGTGGACGACGACTTCGCCCAGATCGAGACCCTGTACGGCGTCGGATACCGTTATCGGGATGAGTGAGCCCACCCTTCCGAGGCGGCGGCTGCCCCGCTGGCGGCTGCTGGCTTCGCCGCTGACCCGGCGCATCCTGCTGGTCAACCTGCTGGCGCCCATCGTGCTGGTGGTGGGCGTGTTCTATCTCGACCGCTACAAGCAGGGATTGATCCGCGCCGAACTGGACGGTCTGGGCACCCAGGCCGAGATGGTGGCCGGCGCCATCGGCGAGGGCGCAGTGTTCGAGGAGGAGGCGGGCTTCTTCGAGATCAACCCCGACATGGCGCAGCAGATGGTCCGCCGCCTGTCCGAGCCGGCCAAGTTCCGCGCCCGGCTGTTCGGCTCGGTGGGCGAACTGGCCGCCGATTCCCGCGTGGTGGGCGGCGCCAAGGGCTCCATCTATATCGAGGAACTGCCGCCGCCCACGCCGCCCCACTGGAGTGACCGGCTGGCGCGGCAATGGGACCGCTGGTCGCGCTGGATGCCCAGGGACGATTCCCTGCCCCTTTATCGCGAGCATCCCAACGCCCGGGCCGACGATTTCGAGGAGGTGATGACCGCCATGGCCGGGCGGGCCGCCTGGGCGGTGCGCTCGCGCAAGAACGGCTCCCTGATGCTGTCGGTGGCGGTGCCGGTGCAGCGCTACAAGCAGGTGGTGGGCGCCCTGCTGATCACCGCCGACGGCGCCAACATCGCCCGTTCGCTGTTCCAGGTGCGCATCGCCATCCTGGAGGCCTTCGCCGTGTCGCTGGCGCTGACCATCGGCGTGTCGCTCTACATGGCCGGCACCATCGCCCGGCCCATCCGCCGCCTGGCCCTGGCCGCCGAGCGGGTGCGCCACGGCCAGGGCCGCGTCCACGCCATCCCCGACCTGTCGCGGCGCAAGGACGAGATCGGCGAGCTGTCCCTGGCCTTGAAGGAGATGACCGAGGCCCTGTGGCGGCGCATGGACGCCATCGAGGCCTTCGCCGCCGACGTGGCGCACGAGATCAAGAATCCGCTGACGTCCCTGCGCTCCGCCGTCGAGACCGCGGCCCGCATCGAGGACCCGGAAAAGCGCGCCCGCCTGATGGCCATCGTGCTCGACGACGTGGGGCGGCTCGACCGGCTGATCAGCGACATCTCGGACGCCTCGCGCGTCGACGCCGAGATGAGCCGCGCCGAAACCGGCCCGGTGACGCTGTCGGCCATGCTCGACACCATGGCCGAGATCTATTCCGGCATTGCCGAGGACCGGGGACTGCGCTTCCAGGTGGAACGGCCCACCGGCGATTCCCTGGTGGTCCAGGGGATCGAATCCCGCCTGGTCCAGGTGCTGCGCAACCTGATCGCCAACGCCGTCTCGTTCAGCCCCGAAGGCGGGCGAATCGTCCTGGCCGCCCGGCGGGACGGCGGGCGCATCGTGCTCACCGTCGAGGACCAGGGGCCGGGCATCCCCGAAGGCAAGCTGGAATCCGTGTTCGAGCGCTTCTACTCCGAGCGGCCCGAAGGCGAGAAATTCGGCACCCATTCCGGCCTGGGCCTGTCCATCTCGCGCCAGATCGTCGAAGCCCACGGCGGAACCATCCGCGCCGAGAACCGCGGCCAAGGCGGGGCGAGGTTCACGGTGGGCCTGCCGGCGTCATCCTGAGGGAAGGCAAACTACCGCGAGAGGATGTCCCTGAGCCGGTCGGCCTGGGGCGAATCCACCGTACGGCTGAACAGGATGTCCTCGGGCGTCGGATTGCCGCCGTAATAGGCGGAATTCCACGAGTGCCGCGGCAGGATGCCGGCCCCGTCCAGGGTGGCGCCGCCGTAAAGGCCGACCGAGCGCGAGAAGGCGTAGATGTCGGCCCCCACATTGGTGGTGGTGTTGGCCGAGGCGCCGGCGCCCACCACCGCCACCGCCACGCCCGCCTCGGCGCCGGCCTTGAACTGGTTGTCCACCACCGCCTTCAGGCCGCCCTCGTTCATGATGATGTAGACAGTCTCGGCGTCCTGCAGGCCGATCTGCAGCCCGACGCTGCCCGCCGCCACCGAATAGAAGGCCGGGCCGCTCCAGCGCCCCGACCCATCGCGGGCCAGCAGCACGCCGGTGCCGTACTGGGCGCCCAGGATGAACCCGCCCTTGACCAGATCGGGCACCACCAGCACGGCCCGCGCCCGGCCCAGCAGGTTAGTCATCTGGGAGCTGAAATTGGGGTCGGCGCGCAGGCGCTCGACCACGGTGACGGCCTTGCCGACCATCATGGTCTGGTCGGTGACCTGGGCCGTGGCGTGGCCCGCCAGGAAAAACGCCGCCAGGACCAGGGCGATCAGTCTCGGCATCTCGGCCTCCGTTGAGAAACGTACCCCTCCACTCCAACCACGAGCGTGGTTAGGATTCTGTTAACCCTTGCCCGCCCGCGCCATTGCGGGTAAGCCTGTAACCCTTCCAAACGGAAGGGCGACGGATCGATGTACTCTCTCATCGTCAACGGCGAACGCCACAAGGTGGACGCCCAGCCGGACACCCCGCTGCTGTGGGTGCTGCGCGACCAGTTGGGCCTGACCGCATTGCGCTACGGCTGCGGCCAGGGCCAATGCGGCGCCTGTTCCGTCCTGGTGGACGGCGAGCCGGCCAGGGCCTGCCAGCTGCCGGTTTCCGAGATCAACGGCCGGCGCGTCGTCACGCTGTCCGGTCTGAACGACGCCGTCGCGGCGCAATTGCGCGCCGCCTGGATCGAGCTGGACGTGCCCCAATGCGGCTATTGCCAGTCGGGCCAGCTGATCAGCGCCGGCGCCCTGCTGCGCCGCAATCCCAAGCCCAGCGATGCAGACATCGACAACGCCATGAGCGGCAATCTGTGCCGTTGCGGCACCTACCAGCGCATCCGCGCCGGCATCCATCTGGCCGCCAAGCGGCTGCGGGGGGGCGCATGAACCGCCGGACATTCCTGCAGGTCACCGCCGGCACCGGCCTGGTCCTGGCGGTGGGCGAGGCCCGCGCCGAGGCGGAAGCCGGCGGCGGCGGCACGGCCGTCAACGCCTTCGTCGCCATCGCCCCCGACGGGCGGGTGACGGTGACGGTCAAGCATCTGGAGATGGGCCAGGGCGTCGCCACCGGCCTGCCGGTGCTGGTGGCCGAGGAACTGGAGGTGGACCCCGCCCAGGTGACGGTGGAATTCGCCCCCGCCGATTCCAAGCGCTACAATAACCTGTTCTGGGGGCCGAGCCAGGGCACCGGCGGCTCCACCGCCACCGCCAATTCGTGGCAGCAGCTGCGCCTGGCCGGCGCCGCGGCGCGCGAGATGCTGATCGAGGCGGCGACCCGCGTTCTTCGGGTCAACGCCTCGACCCTTGCCGCCCTCAACGGCGGGGTGGTCCACATGCCCAGCGGAAGGCGCCTGTCCTATGGCGAGCTGGTGGAGGTGGCCGCCACGCTGGCTCCGCCCGCCGCGCCGCCCTTGAAGCAGCCCGCCGACTTCCGCCTGATCGGCAAGCCCGGGGTCAAGCGCACCGATTCCCGGATGAAGAGCGACGGCACCGCCAAATTCGGCGCCGACATCCGCCTGCCCGGATTGCTTACCGCCCTGGTGGCCCGCCCGCCCGTGTGGGGGGCCCGCATGGAATCCTACGACCGCAAGGCGGCCCTGGCGGTGCCGGGCGTCATCGCCGTGGCGCCCATCTCGTCGGGCATCGCCGTGGCCGCCAGTTCCTTCTGGGCGGCGCACAAGGGCCGCGAGGCCCTGAAGCCCCGCTGGACCGAACCGGCCGAACGGGTCTCCACCGAAGCCCTGCGCCGCGATTGGACCGAATTGCTTGCCAAGCCCGGCAGCCCGGCGGCGGCCAGGGGTGACGCAACCCTGGCGCTCGGCCAGGGGAGCCAGCGCCTCGCCGCCACCTACGAGCTGCCCTATCTGGCCCACGCCCCCATGGAGCCGCTCAATTGCGTGGTGCGCCTCGTCCCCGGCAAATGCGAGATCTGGGCCGGCTGCCAGTTCCAGACCCACGATCAGGCCATGGCCGCCAAGGTGGCGGGCCTCAAGCCCGAACAGGTGGAGATTCACACCATGCTGGCCGGCGGCAGCTTCGGGCGGCGCGCCAATCCGGCCTCGGACTACATCGTCGAGGGCGTCGAGGTGGCCAAGGCGGTGGGCGCCCCGGTGCGCCTGATGTGGACCAGGGAGGACGACATCACCGGCGGCTGGTACCGCCCCATGGCGCTGCACGGCTTCGAGGCGTCTCTGGACGAGCGCGGCATGCCGCTGGCCTGGCGCCACCGTCTGGTCTGCCAGTCGATCCTGGCCGGCGGCCCCTTCGCCGGCATGGTCAAGGACGGCATCGACCCGGTCTCGGTGGAGGGTGCGGCCAATCTTCCCTACGCCATCCCCCATCTGGGGGTGGAGCTGCACTCGCCCAGGCTGCCGGTGCCGGTGCTGTGGTGGCGCTCGGTCGGCTCCAGCCACACCGCGTTCGCCACTGAATGCTTCCTGGACGAACTGGCCCAGGCGGGCGCCAAGGACCCGCTGGAGCTGCGCCGCGCCCTGCTGGCCGACCAGCCCCGCCATCTCGCCGTGCTGGAACTGGCCGCCGCCAAGGCCGGCTGGGGCAATCCGCTGCCCGCCGGCAAGGGGCGCGGGCTCGCGGTGCATGAAAGCTTCCACTCCTTCGTCGCCCAGGTGGTCGAGGTGACCATCGGCCCCAAGGGCGAGATCAAGGTGGACCGCGTGGTCTGCGCGGTGGATTGCGGCATCGCCGTTACCCCCGACGTGGTCAGGGCCCAGATGGAAGGCAGCATCGCCTTCGCGCTGTCGGCCGCCCTGTTCGGCGAGATCACCTTGAAGGACGGCAAGGCCGAGCAATCCAACTTCCACGACTACCGCTGCCTGCGGATCGACGAGATGCCGGCGGTCGAGGTCCACATCGTGCCGTCGTCGGCGCCCCCTACGGGAGTGGGCGAGCCCGGCGTGCCGCCGCTGGCGCCCGCCCTGGCCAACGCCATCTTCGCCGCCTGCGGCAAACGCATCCGCAAGCTGCCCATGGGCGATCGGGTGTAGATGCAGGCGGGACGCCCGCGCTCCGCCTCTCCCCTGGAGCGCGGGCGTCCCGCCCGCACCACCCCGACGACATGAACTTTTCTTCACCGTCCGCCCGTTCGACTCCGCTGGAAATGCGAATGGAACGGCGCTAAGAAAGGGCGCCATGCATCGCTTCGCCAATCCCGCCCGCTTCCTCCGCCTCGCCAAGGTGATTCTGCCCTGGTCGAACGCCATCGCCATCCTCTGCCTGGGGGCGGGGCTCTACTTCGCCCTGCTCGGCTCGCCCGCCGATTACCAGCAGGGCGAAAGCGTGCGCATCATGTACGTCCACGTGCCGTCGGCCTGGATGGGCATGTTCTGCTACACCGCCATGGCGGTGTTCTCAGGGATGGCGCTGATCTGGAAGCATCCGCTGGCCGATCTGCTGGCCAAGGCCACCGCGCCGGTGGGCGCCGCCTTCACCTTCTTGTGCCTGCTGACCGGCTCGCTTTGGGGCAAGCCCATGTGGGGCACCTGGTGGGCCTGGGACGCCCGGCTGACCAGCATGCTGATCCTGCTGTTCCTCTATTTCGGCTACATGGCCCTGGTCAACGCCTTCGACGATCCTGAGCGCGGCCACAAGGCCGCCGCCATCCTGGCCCTGGTGGGCGCCGTCAACATCCCCGTGATCAAGTGGTCGGTGGATTGGTGGAACACCCTGCACCAGCCCGCTTCCGTGGTGAAGATGGGCGGCCCGGCCATCGATTCGTCCATGCTGATTCCGCTGCTGCTGATGGCGGTGGGCTTCAAGGCCTATTGGATCTCCATCCTGATCCTTCGGGGCCGCGCCGAGATCGCCGCACAGAAGATCCGCGTCATCCGCATGGCGCAGATCCACGCCGCGGCGCAAGGGGAGTGACCAACGTCATGGAATCCTTCCAGGCTATGCTCCATATGGGCGGCTATGGCGGCTATGTGTGGCCCGCCTACGGAGTCGGCGCCGCCGTGCTGGCCCTGGTGCTGGTCCTCTCGCTGTCCGCGGCCCGCAAGGCCGAGGCCGAGCTGGAGGTGCTGCAACAGGCCCGGCGAGCGCGCCGGGGCAAGGATTCGGAGACCGAAGAGTGACCCGCAAGCAACGCAGGCTGTATTTTGTCCTTCTCGGCATGCTGGCGCTGGGCGGCGCGGTGGCGCTGGTGCTGACCGCCATCTCCGACAGCCTGGTCTATTTCTATTCGCCCACCGACATCGTCACCCAGCGCATCCCCGAAGGGCGGCGCATGCGCATCGGCGGACTGGTGGAGAACGATTCCCTGGTCAAGGACGGCAAGACGGTGAGCTTCAAGGTCACCGACGTGACCAACGCCATTCCGGTGACGTATACCGGCGTGCTGCCCGACCTGTTCCGCGAGGGCCAGGGCGTGGTGGTCGAGGGCCGCATGGAGAAGGGCGGCCAGTTCAAGGCCACCGAGGTGCTGGCCAAGCACGACGAGAACTACATGCCCAAGGAAGTGGCCGACGCCCTGAAGAAGTCCGGCCAGTGGAACGACGGCAAGCAGCAGAAGTAGCGTCAGCGGGTCTCACGTCGCGCCCGGTCCTGACGAAACATAGAGGACCAAACCCATGATCGCCGAGATCGGCCATTTCGCCCTGGTGCTGGCTTTGTGCGTCGCATTGGTGCAGGCGATTGTCCCCCTGATGGGCGCCAAGCGCGGCAATGCCGCCTGGATGAACGTGGCCGGGCCCGCCGCCACGCTGCAATTCCTGTTCATCGCCATCGCCTTCGGGGCGCTGACCAACGCCTATGTCACCAGCGATTTCTCGCTGATGAACGTCGCGAGTAACAGCCACACCGACAAGCCCATGCTCTATAAGGTGGCCGGCGTATGGGGCAACCACGAGGGCTCGCTGCTCTTGTGGATCACCATCCTGGCGTTGTTCGGCTTCGCCGTGACCCTGTTCGGCCGCAACCTGCCGCCGGGCCTCAAGTCCCGCGCCCTGGCCGTACAGGCCATGATCGCCGTGGGCTTCCTGGCCTTCATCCTGCTGACGTCAAACCCCTTCGCCCGGCTCGAGCCGCCGCCGGTCAACGGCCAGGGCCTCAACCCCATGCTGCAGGACCCGGGCCTGGCCTTCCATCCGCCCTTCCTGTACCTGGGCTATGTGGGCTTCTCCATGGCCTTCTCGTTCGCCATCGCCGCCCTGCTGGAAGGCCGCGTCGACGCCGCCTGGGCCCGCTGGGTGCGGCCGTGGACGCTGGCCGCCTGGGTGTTCCTCACCGCCGGCATCGTGCTGGGCTCGTGGTGGGCCTATTACACCCTGGGCTGGGGCGGCTGGTGGTACTGGGACCCGGTGGAGAACGCCTCGTTCATGCCCTGGCTGGCCGGCACCGCGCTCTTGCACTCCGCCATCGTGGTGGAAAAGAGGGACGCGCTGAAAAGCTGGACCATCCTGCTCGCCATCGTCGCCTTCGGCCTGTCGCTCTTGGGCACCTTCCTGGTGCGTTCGGGCGTGCTGACCAGCGTGCATGCCTTCGCCACCGACCCGGCCAGGGGCGTGTTCATCCTGCTGCTGCTGTGCGGCGCGGTGGGCGGTTCGCTGGCCCTGTACGCGGCCCGCGCGCCGTCCATGAAGATGGGCGGCCTGTTCTCGCCCATCTCGCGCGAAGGCGCGCTGCTGCTCAACAACGTGCTGATGGCCACCGGCGCCGCCACCGTGCTGCTGGGCACCCTTTACCCGCTGATCGCCGACGCGCTGAACCTGGGCAAGGTGTCGGTGGGCCCGCCCTTCTTCAACGCGGTGTTCCTGCCCCTGATGGCCCCCATGGTGCTGGTGATGGCCGCCGCTCCCATGATGTCGTGGAAGCGCGGCGACCTGGCCGGCGTGCTGGGCCGGCTCAAGTTCATCGGCGCCCTGGCGCTGGGTGCGGCCATGCTGGTGTGGTTCCTCCAGGGCGGGTCGTCCGGCCCGTGGTGGACGGCCGCCGGCTTCGCGCTGGCCGTCTGGCTGGGCCTGGGCACCCTGTGGGACCTGGCCGAGCGCATCGGCCTGTTCACCCGTCCGGGCCAGGCCCTGTCGCGTGCCGCCAAGCTGCCCAATTCCGCCTGGGGCATGGTGCTGGCCCATTTCGGGCTGGCGGTGTTCATCGTCGGCCTCACCGCCTCGTCGGCCTGGACCACCGAGCACATCCAGACCCAGAAGGTCGGCGAGACCGTCACGGTGGGCGGCTTCGGCGTCACCCTGAAGGGGGTCCAAGACGTCCCCGGCCCCAATTACACCGCCACGCGGGCCACCTTCGAGATTTCCAAGGGCGGCACGGTCATCGACGTCATGCACCCGGAAAAGCGCCTGTACAAGCAGCCGCCGCGCCCCACCACCACGGCGTCCATCCGATCGGGCTTCACCGGCGACCTCTACGTGGTGATCGGCGACCCCGACCCCAACAAGGGCGGCTGGGTGACGCGGCTGTACTTCAACCCCTGCATTCCCTGGCTGTGGGCCGGCGCCCTGCTGCTGATCGTCGGCGGGCTGATCAGCCTGGCCGACCGCCGCCACCGGGTCGGCGCGCCGGCGCGTGCCGCCAACGCCGCCGCCAAGGCCTGAGGAGAGACGAGCCATGCGCCGCCTGCTCTACGTCCTGCCCGTGGTGGTGTTCACCGTGCTGGCCCTGTTCTTCCTGAAGGGCCTGACGCTGAACCCCCGCGACATCCCCTCGGTGCTGATCAACCGCCCGGTGCCGGAGATGAATCTGGCCCCCCTGCCGGGACGCGGCGAGAATTCGGGCCTTTCGACCGAATCGCTGAAGGGCCGGGTGTCGCTGGTCAACATCTACGGCTCGTGGTGCATTTCCTGCGTGCAGGAGCACCCCGTCCTGATGGAGATCAAGCGCCGCGGCGACGTGCCCATCCACGCCGTGGACTGGCGCGACGACCCCGTTCTGGGCGCCGCCTGGCTGAAGAAGAACGGCGACCCCTACGAGCGGGTCGGCGTCGATCCGCCCCCCGGTCGCACCGCCGTTGATTTCGGTGTCACCGGCGCGCCCGAGAGCTTCATCGTCGATAAGGCCGGCATCATCCGCTACAAGCATGTGGGCCCCATCTCCATGGAGATCTGGACCAAGACGCTGCTGCCCATCATCCGCCAGTTGGAGAAAGCGTCATGAAGCGGCTGGTCGTCGCCCTTCTGCTGCTCGCCTCGCCGGCCC
This sequence comes from Magnetospirillum sp. XM-1, assembly GCF_001511835.1. Lineage (NCBI taxonomy): Bacteria > Pseudomonadati > Pseudomonadota > Alphaproteobacteria > Rhodospirillales > Rhodospirillaceae > Magnetospirillum > Magnetospirillum sp. XM-1. Next base: position 1,161,367 of record NZ_LN997848.1, on the reverse strand, counting down.
TCGCCGTCAATCCCGACGAGATGCTGAAGGACCCGGCCCAGGAGCACCGCGCCCGCGAACTGGGCAAGGACCTGCGCTGCCTGGTCTGCCAGAACCAGTCCATCGACGATTCCGACGCCGATCTGGCCAAGGATCTGCGCGTCATCGTGCGCGAGCGCATCGCCAAGGGCGACAGCGACGAGCAGGTGAAGAAATTCGTGGTCGACCGTTACGGCGATTACGTTTTGCTGAAGCCGCCGTTCAAGGGCACCACCCTGGCCCTGTGGCTGGGGCCGCTGGTCCTGTTCGTCGGCGCCTTGTGGGCGGTGCTGGCCTTCTATCGCCGCCGTCCGGCGGAACAGGCCGCGCCCCCGCCCCCGCCGCTGTCGGCCGAGGAACGGCGCAGGCTCGACACGTTGCTGAAGGAGTAGGGCGCGGTGATCTGGATCGTTTTCGCCGCCATGGTGGCCCTGTCGCTGCTGGTTCTGCTGCGCCCGCTGCTGGCCGCTCCCGCCGCATCCGCCGCCCGGTCGGAATACGACCTGATGGTCTACAAGGACCAGCTGGGCGAGATCGCCCGCGACGTGGAGCGCGGCCTGATGACCGCCGACCAGGCCGAGGCGGCCCGCACTGAGATCCAGCGCCGCATGCTGGCCGCCGCCGATAGCGGGAAGGGGGAAAAGACCGCCGCCGTCAAGGCCGGCAAGAAAACCCCCATCATCATCGCCCTGCTGCTGCCCCTGCTGGCCCTGGTTCTCTACCTGCCGCTGGGCGCGCCCGAGCTGTCCGACCGCCCCTATGCGGGCCGCGCCGCCCAGATCGCCGAGATGCAGGAGAAGACCGCCACCATCCAGGCCATGGTCGCCCGTCTGGCCGAACGTCTGAAGCAGGACCCGTCCGACGGCAAGGGCTGGGCCATGCTGGGCCGCTCCTACCGCGCCCTGGGACTGGCCGACGAAGCCAAGGACGCCTACCGCAACGCCGTCACCTTGCTCGCCGACGACACCCAGTCGCGCATCGAGCTATCCATCATGCTGCTGGAGGAGGCCGAGGGCGACACCCTGCCGGCCGAGGCCGTCACGCTGCTGGAACAGGTGCTGGCGCTTAACCCCGACCAGCCCGACGCCCTGTACTTCACCGGCCTGTCGGCGGCCATGAAGGGCGAGACCGCCCGCGCCAAGGCCCGCTGGAACCGGCTGCTACTGGTCCTGCCCGCCGATTCCCCGGCCCGCGCCCAGGTGGAAAAGGATATGGCGAAGCTGGGGAGCTGAATTTTAGTCCGAATGGGGTTCGGGGCCCACGGCCCCGGGCGGGCGCGGGCGGCAGCCCGCATCCCTTGACTATTCCAGCGCCTGCCGCAATGCCGCCGCACTGGCCCAGGGGGCCAGCACCAGGGCGGCAGCCAGCATGGCCGAGAGGATCAGCAGGTGCGGCTTGGCCGACATGCCCTGCACGGCGGCGTCGATGGCCCCCACCCCGAAGATCAGCACCGGCACGTAGAGCGGCAGGATCAGGAGCGACAGCAGCACGCCGCCACGGCGCGCCCCCAGCACCAGGGCCGCGCCGATGCCGCCGATCAGCGACAGCACCGGGGTGCCCAGCGCCATGGCGGCCAGCAGGGTGAGGAAACCGTCCTCGTGCATGTGCAGCAGCACGGCCAGCACCGGGGCGGCCACCATCAGCGGCAGGCCGGTGGTCAGCCAGTGGGCCAGCATCTTGGCCGCCACCACGAGCCCTAAGGGCGCCGGCGTCAGCACCAGCAATTCCAGCGAGCCATCCTCGTAATCGGCCTGGAACAGCCGGTCCAGCGACAGCATGGAGGCGAGCAGCGCGGTGACCATCAGCACGCCGGCCGAGACGCGCTCCAGCACGTTGGCTTCCGGCCCGATGCCGAAGGGGAACAGCACCACGGTCAGCACGAAGAAGGTCACCACCATGACGCTGTCCGAGCCCTGGCGCAGCGCCAGCCGCAGGTCGCGGCGAACCACCTCGAAGAATCTGTTCACGGCAGTTCCTCCGCCACGGAGAAGCGGTCCAGATGCAGTTCGGCAGCACCCGGCATGTCGATATCCGCGTGGGTGGACAAGATGACCATGCCCCCCGACGCCCGATGCTCGGCCAGCACACTTTCCAGCACCTTGATGGAGGCCTTGTCCAACGCCGTGGTGGGCTCGTCCAGCAGCCACAGCGGGCTGGGCGCCGCCAGCAGGCGGGCCAGGTTGGTGCGGCGCTTCTGGCCCGCCGACAGCATCTTGCCGGGAATGGTGGCCAGCCGCGCCAGACCGAAGCGGGCCAGGGCGGCGTCCACGGCGCGCCCGGCGCGCTCGGCGTGGGGATCGTGCAGATGGGCCCAGAACCGCAGGTTCTCGGCCACCGAAAGGACCGGCTTCACCGCGTCGTGATGGCCGAGGTAATGGGTGCGCGCCGCATGGGCCTCGGGGTCCTCGGCCACCGCCTCGCCGTTCCAGGCGAGCACGCCGTGGGCCGGCTTCAACAGCCCGGCCAGCACGCGCAGCAGCGAGGATTTGCCCGAGCCGTTGGGACCCAGCAGCACCAGTCCGCCGCCGGCGGCAAGGGAAAAGCCCAGGCCGGCGAACACCACGCGCCCGCCGCGCACGCAGGCCAGATCACTCGCGGAGAAGGTCGAATCGGTCATGGCCCGCACCATGGCAAAAAACCGGACGCTTGACGAGGGGCTTGGTGGATTGCCCCCTTGCCTTTTCCCACCGCCGACCGATCATGGAAGCCATGAAACTGATCGGCAGAAAGCTCGGCGGACACGAAATCCAGCGGCGCCACGTGGTGGCGGCGGCCACGGGGCTGGCCGTCCTGATCCTGACCATCGCCTGGGACTGGGTTCCCGAGGCGGGGTTCCGCTGGGGCGTGGCCAAGGCCCTGCGGGGTCTCGGCATGGTCGAGGTCACCATCGACGACACCGACATCTCGCTGTTCGGCGGCCAGCTCACGGTGCGCAAGGTGGTGGCGCAGCCCGCTTTGGGCCGCGCGCTGGGCATCGGCGACTTCGACCTGAAGTTCCGCTGGCGGCCCTTGCTGGACCGCCGGCTGGTGCTGGACCGGGTGGCGGTCGAGGGCATCGACATCGAGCTGAAGCGGGAAGAAAGCGGCTTCGTCCTGAACGGCCTGCCGCTGGCGGTGGCGGCCGCGCCGCCTTCGGCCAAGGAGACCTCGCCGCCCTGGGGCATCGACGTGGCCGGGCTGGAGCTGACCAATTCCCGCCTCAAGATCACCGATGGCGACTTCACCGCCGACATCGCCGTCGAACGGCTGCTGGTGGAGAATCTCAACAGCCTGGAACCGGGCCGCGCCGTCTCCTTCACCCTGAAGGGCAGCCTGAACGGCGCCGCCCTGTCGCTGGCGGGAACCGTCCACCCCTTCGCCGCCGAGCCGTCCTTCGCCGTCACCGCCCACGCCCAAGGCCTTGCCCTGGCCGATTTCGCCGCCCTGGCCGCCCGTTCCGGGGCGGACGGGCTGGCCGGAACCCTTGAAACCTCGCTGGTCGCCGAAGGCGGCCTGAAGGCCGATGGAATCCGGCTCAAGACCAGCGGCCGCATCGCCGTGGAATCCGCGGCGCTCGCCGCGCCGGCCGCCATCAAGGCCGAACGGCTGGACCTGGATTTGGGCCGCCTGATCCTGGACGGTGGCAAGGTGGAGCTGGACGCCCGCCTCGCGGCGGTTTCCCCGGCCGTCGGCATCCATGGCGTCAAGGCAAGCGCCGGACGACTCGAGCTGGCGCTGGACGGCGTGACCTGGGACGCAGACAAGGCGGGGCTGGCCGGAAGCTTGCGGGCCGAGGCCCTGGAGGTCGCCGCACCGGGCGGCCAGGGCTCCGCCGCCAAGCTGGACATCGAGCTGAAATCCCTGTCCTGGCAAGGCGGCAAGCTGGGAGTGGAAGGCCGCGTCGCCGGCGCCGCCCTGGCCGGCAAGGGCGAGGGCGGCGACGGCGCCGCCGGCCAACTGGGGCTCGACGCCACCCGCTTCGACTGGGATGGACGCCGGCTGGGCTGGCAGGGCGGCCTTAAACTCGCCGGCGCCCGCATCAAGGCCGGCGGCCACGATTCCGCCCCCGACTCCCTGGACTGGGCGGGCCGCTTCGACCTGGACACCGCCGATCTGGCGGGCAAGGCCGAGGGCCGGCTGGCCCTGGGACCGCTGAAGCTGGGGGTGGGCGAGATCCGCACCGCGCTGAAATCCGCCGAGGCGCAAGGCAAGGTGGAGTTCGGCCAGACGGTGTCGGGCGAGCTGCCCAAGGCCCGCATCGAGGGTTTGTCGGTGCAGGATTCTGCCCGCAAGGTCGATCTCGCCACCGTGGACCGGATCGAGGCCGAGGGCCTGCGCATGGCCAAGGACGGCGGCGTTGCCGTCACCCATCTGGGGGCCGATGGGATCAACGCGCTGCGCAAGGAGGGCCAGGGCGGCTACAACTGGCGCTTCGAGACCAAGCGCCTGCGCCTGGACAAGGCGCAACGCGACGGCGACGGCGATTTGGGCCTGGACGAAGTGCGCATCGACGGCATGCTGGCCCGCGTCAACCGCACGCCGGACGGCTTCACCGGCTTCATCTCCGAGGACAAGACAAAGACCAAGGCCAAGGAGCCCGCCAAGGACGAAGACACGCCCGGCATCCGCATCGGCCGCCTGGTGGTGGCCGGCGACAGCCGGGTCAACCTGCGCGACCGCACCATGGCCGAGACGGTGCGCATCGACGTCACGCCGCTGGAGCTGACGGTCAGCAATCTGGACAGCGAGGCGCCCGAGCGCGATTCCCCCTTCGAGATCAAGGCCGGGGTGGGACGCGGCACGGTGGCGGCCTCGGGCACGGTCCGCCCCTTCGCCGACAAGGTGTCGGGCCGGGTGGACGGCAAGATCGCCTCGTTCGAGCTGCCGCCGCTGTCGCCCTATCTGGGCGAGGCGCTGGGCGTCAACCTGCAGTCGGGGCATTTCGACGGCACGCTGGGGGTGAGCGCCGACCAGGGCAAACTGTCGGGCGCGCTGGACGTGGCGCTGTCCAACCTGTTCATCGCCGCCCCCGATCCCAACGCCCCCGTCGCCGCCAAGGCCGGCATGCCCATCGAGACGGTGCTGGACCTGCTGCGCGACGGCGAGGACCGCATCCGCCTGTCGCTGCCCATCCGGGGCGACACCTCCAATCCCGACCTGGACGTCAGCGACGCGGTGGCCCAGGCGGTGGCCGGCGCGCTGAAATCCACCGTGCTGACCACGCTGAAGCTGGCCTTTCCGGTGGCGGCGCTGATCGAGCTGGCCATGGACGCCGACGACAAGTCGCATCTGGCCCTGGCGCCGCTGGCCTTTGCGCCCGGCATCGACGCCCTGTCCTCCGAGCACGAGAAGACCCTGGCGGTGGTGGCCGAACTGCTGAAGGGCCGTCCCGGCCTGAAGCTCACCTTGTGCGGCAAGGCCGACGACAGCGACTGGCCGGTGGTGGCGGCGCGCCGCCGCTCGGCGGAAAGGCCGCTGCTGTCCAAGCTGGAGCAATTGGTCGGCTTCGAGCGCAGCGCCGAATCCTTCGGCCCACCCGACCGCAACATGCTGGCCGCCCTGGCCCAGCGCCGCACCGATGCGGTGCGCAACAACCTGGTGGACAAGGGCGGCGTCGAGACCGGCCGCCTGTTCGGCTGCCGCCCCATGGTCGAGACGGCGGACAAGGGCCCCCGGGTGGAGCTGCTGCTCTAGCGATGGGGCTTGCGGCAATTTTGCACAGGCATCATCCTTGACCCTGCCGGCGCCATATCCGTAACGGATTAGACTGATGATGTTCGACGACAGCCAAGCGGAGCACGGAAGGCCGGAAACACCGACCTCCTCTCCCCGAGGGCTGCCGAGCATCCGCTCCAAGCTGGTGCTGCTGGTCATGGTCTGCCTGCTGCCCGGCAGCCTGGCGGTCGGCCTGCTGATCTACGACTTCTATCACCGCCAGCGCGCCCTGCTGGAGCAGAACATGGTCCAGACGGCGCACGCCCTGGCCCTGTCCGTGGATCGCGAAATCGCCCGCAGGGTGGCGGCGCTGCAGGTGCTGGCCACCTCGCCCCATCTCGCCAACGACGATCTGGCCCGCTTCTACGAACAGGCCAAGATCATCCTGAGCGAGCAGGGCGGCCTGAACATCGTGCTGAGCAACGAAGCGGAACAGCAGGTTCTCAATCTGGCCCGCCCCTTCGGCACGCCGCTGCCCCGTCATGGATCGCCGGAACAGATCGCCAAAATCTTCGCCACCGGCCAGCCGGCCATTTCCGACCTGTTCGTCGGCGGCGTCCTCAAGCGCTACCTGATCACCATCGACGTGCCGGTAAGAATGAACGGCAGGATCATCTACAATTTGAGCATGGCGCTCCTGCCCGAGAACCTGTCCCACCTGCTGACCGAGCAGCAGCTTCCCCGCGGCTGGATCTCCGCCATCTTCGATTCCCGCGGCGTCATCGTGGCGCGCACCCACCTATCGGAAAAATTCATCGGCCAGAGCGGCTCCCCCGTCCTGGTGGAGCGCATGCGCCAGTCCTCCAAGGGCCTGTCCGAGAACAACACCCTGGAAGGCATTCCGGTTTACGGCGCCTTCAGCCATGGCAGCGTCTCCCAGTGGTCGGTGGCGGTCGGCGTGCCCAAGCAGACCCTGCTGGCGGATCTGCGCAATTCCATCCTGCTGGTGTCCGGCTCGGCCATTGCGCTGACCGTCGTCGGCCTGGGCTTGGCCTGGGCGGTGGGCGGCCAGATCCGCCGCTCGGTGCGATCCCTGATCCGGCCCGCCCTGGCCCTGGGCTCGGGAGAAGAGGTGCGAAGCCCGCGTCAGGACATCCGCGAGGTGGACGAGCTTTCCTCCGCCCTGACCACCGCCGCGGCCCTGCTGCGCCAGCGCACCGCCGAGCGCGATCTGGCGCGCCGCAACGAGGCCGAGACCCAGCGGCTGCTCCAAGAACTGATCGACGCCAACGGCGAATTGCAGCGCTTCGCCCATATCGCGTCCCACGACCTGCAGGAACCCCTGCGGACGGTCACCGCCTTCACCCAGTTGCTGGCCCGGCGCTTCGCCGACCATCTGGACCCGGAGGCCGACGAATATGTCGGCTTCATCGTCGGCGCGGCCACCCGCATGCACGAATTGATCAACGGCCTGCTGGTCTTCGCCAACGTCTCGGGCCAGGGCCAACTGCTGGCGCCGGTCTCGGCGGCCCAGGCCTGCCAGGCGGCGCTGGACAATCTGAAGGACAGCATCATGGGCGGCAACGCCATGATCGAGGTCGGCGACCTGCCGGTGGTGCTGGCCGCCGAGATCCAGCTGATGCAGGTCTTCCAGAACCTGATCGGCAACGCCATCAAGTTCCGCCGCCCGGGCCTGGCGCCCCATATCCGGGTCACGGCCGAACTGCGCCAGGCCATGTGGGAGTTCTCCGTCGCCGACAACGGCATCGGCGTCGAGAAGTCCGAGCAGGACATCTTCCAGATCTTCCGCCGCCTGCACACCAGCGACGCCTATCCCGGAACCGGGGTCGGACTGGCGGTGTGCAAGCGGATCATCCAGGGATGCGGCGGCGAGATCTGGGTCGAACCCGCCCCCGAGGGCGGCAGCATCTTCCGCTTCACCCTTCCGGCGATCTCATAGAGCGCGCGTCTAAGCCTCGATCCCGCGGGCGATGCGGCGGATATGGGCGCGGATTTCGGCCTCGGCGGCATCGGGGTCGCGATGGGCGATGGCTTCGACCATGCGGGCGTGCTCGTCCACCCGTTCGTCCAGCAGCGCCGGACGGGCGCCGGGGCGGATGCACATGGCCTTGGCCCTGGCCCACAGCCGCTCGACGATCTTGACCATCACCTTGTTGCCCGCCGCTTGGGCCATCAGGGAATGGAAGCGGGCGGCCTCGGCGGCGTAGTCGTCCATAGCGCCGCCCGAAAGGGCGGCCCGCTGGCGTTCGACCGAGGCGCGCAGCTCCGCCACCTGCCCGGGGCTGGCCCTCTCGGCGGCCAGACGGGCGGCGGCGCCTTCCAGCACCTCGCGGGTCTCCATGATCTCCAGCAGGCCATCGAGGTCGAAGCCGACGAAGAACACGCCCTGGCGCGGCCGCACCTCGACGATACCGTCGGCTTCCAGCCGGGCGATGGCCTGCCAGACCGGCGAGCGGCTGACTCCCAGTTGCCGCGCCAGATCCTCGACGCTGATCTTGTCGCCGGGCGCGAAGCGCTCGCCGCCCAGCAGCATGTCGCGCAGCGCCGCATAGGCTTGCTCCGCCAGATTGGTCTTGTGCAGCTTCATGCCGACGATCCTCTCTCCCCTCCTCGAAGTGTGCCAAAGCTGGACTCCGGAGGCAAACAGGAATAACGTATCACGTAACATGAAACACGAGGTAGCGTGATGAGCCTGTCCCCCTCCCGAATTTCGTTGCCGCCAATTCCGCTGCCACGCGCCCTGGCCTGGGCCGCCGTGATCGCCGGGGCGGCGATCGTCGTCATCGACCCGCTTCCGGGAACCGAAGGCCGGGTCCTGGGGCTGGCGGTGGCGTTCATCGGATTGTGGGCCACGGCGGTGATGCCCGAACCCATCGTGGCGGTGTTCTTCTTCACCACGGCCATGCTGCTGAAGGCGGCCCCGTCCTCGGCGGTGTTCGGCGGCTTCCAGTCGGCGGCCCTGTGGCTGGTGTTCGGCGGGCTGGTGATGGGGGTGGCGGTGCGCTCCACCGGCCTGGGCGAGCGTCTGGGAACCCGGCTTTCCCACGCCTTCGGCTCCAGCTATTGGGGAATCATCGGCGGGGTGACCCTGGTGGGCGTCGCCATGGGCTTCCTGATGCCGTCCTCCATGGGCCGGGCCATCCTGTTGATGCCCATCGCGGTGGGGCTGGCCGAGCGCTACGGCTTCGCGCCGGGCTCCAACGGCCGGGTGGGCGTGGTGCTGGCCGCCGCCTTCGGCTGCCACGTGCCCACCTTTTCCATCCTGCCCGCCAACCTGCCCAACCTGGTGCTGGTGGGCGCGTCGGAGACCCTGTGGCACTACACGCCGAGCTATGGCGCCTATCTGCTGCTGCATTTTCCCGTGCTGGGCTTCTTGAAGACCGCCATCATGATTCCGCTGATCGTCAAGCTGTGGCCCGACACGCCAAAGCCCGAGGCGGCGGGCCGGGCGCTGGGCCCCATGACGCGCCAGGAGGGGCAGCTGTCCCTGCTGCTGGCCGCCGCCCTGGTGCTGTGGGCCACCGACTTCCTGCACCATGTCAGCCCGGCCTGGGTCAGCATGGCGGCGGGCGCCCTGTTGCTGCTGCCCGGAATCGGCCTGGTGGACCGCAAGGCCTTCAACGAGCAGATCAATTACGGCTCGATGTTCTATGTGGCGGGCATCATGGGATTGGGCGCCATCGTCGACCAGTCGGGACTGGGCGCGCGTCTGGCCGGGGCGATCCTCGACATCCTGCCCCTGGCGCCGGGCCAGCCGGCCACCAACTTCACCGCGCTGGCGGTGCTGTCCACCGTGGTCAGCGTCTTCACCACCCTGCCCGGCGGACCGGCGGTGCTGACCCCCATGGCCGGGCAGATGGCCGAGGCGTCCGGCCTGCTGGTGGAAGCGGTGCTGATGAGCCAAGTGCTGGGCTTTTCCAACCCCATCCTGCCCTACCAGTCGGCCCCCATGGTGGTGGCCATGCAGCTGGGCGGCGAGCGCCTGGGCCCGGCCCAGAAGCTGTGCCTGTGGCTGGCGGGCATCACCATCGTCGTCCTGCTGCCGCTGAACTTCCTGTGGTGGCGGCTGCTGGGGTGGATCTGATCCCCAAGGGCGAGGAGGTCGTTTACTAGGCCCAAGGGGCCGCGCGCCTTATGGCGCGGGAGCCAAGCGCCCGGCGATTGAGGGCGATACGTAAAGCGTTCAGCGCACCTTGCTGACGTAGGCGTTGACCTCGTCGTTCAGGGCCTCGACCACCTTGGACAGGGTGCGCGCGCTCCAGATGACGCGCACCGTGCCGCCACAGGCCTGGGCGGTGGATTGCGACAGGTGGGCGACGTTCTCGGACACCTCCGAGGCCTTGGCCGCCACCTCGTCGATATGGGCCGAGATGTCGCGGGTCACCGCCTCCTGCTCCTGCACCGCGCCGGCGATGGCCGCCGAGATGCTGTCGATGGTGCGGATGGTGGCGACCACGCCCTCGATGCCCGAGGCGGCGGAACGCGCCGCGTCCTGCACCGCGCCCACCTGGCGCGAGATGTCCTCGGTGGCGCGCGCCGTCTGGTTGGCGAGGTTCTTCACCTCGTTGGCGACCACGGCGAAGCCCTTGCCCGCCTCGCCGGCCCGGGCCGCCTCGATGGTGGCGTTGAGCGCCAGCAGGTTGGTCTGGGCCGCGATGTCGTTGATCAGCTGCACCACCACGCCGATCTGGCTGACCGATTCGGCCAGACCGTTCATGCGGTCGACGGTCTCGCCGATGTCGGACACGGCATTCTGGGCCACCGAGGCCGACTGGGTGACCTGCTGGGCGATCTCGTTGATGGCGTGAGCCAGCTGGCGGGTGGATTCGGACACCGCCGAGGCCAGATGGGTGGTGGTATCCGCCGCCTCGCCCACGGTGATCGAGCGGCCGCCGGCGCTTTCCGAGCGCCCGGCCATGGTCTGGGCGGTGCGCCCGATGCCGGTGGTGGCGGTGGCCACCTGGGAGACCATCTCGTGGACGTTCTTCTCGAAGGTCTGGGTTTCCTGGTCGCGGGCTTCCATGTCGCCCAGCACCTTGTTGATCATCTCGGCATAGAGGTGGTAATCGCCGCGCAGGCCCTGGACGGGGATATAGCGGAAATATTCCTTGGCCCCGGCCCGCTTCATGGCGGCGCCGGTATCCTTGGCGAATTCCTCGGTCAGGTCGAGAACGTGGTTGAGGCCGTTCATCATCCGGCCCAGTTCGTCCTTACGGCCGATGCGCAGCACCCGGACGTTGAGGTCGCCCTGGGCGGCGTGATGGGCCACCGCGGCGCCGCGCTCGATCAGGCCCAGCACCGCGCCCACCTCGCGGAAGGCGGCCAGCGACACCGCCAGCAGGAACAGCCCGGCCAGCCCCAGGGCCACCAGCGCGCCGACGGCGAAGCCCGCACCGCCCTCGGTGGAAAACAGCCGCCAGACGGCGACCAGCGCCACCAGCACGATGACGGCCACCGCCGACCCCACCAGGAAGGCGGCGGTATTGGTGCGGCCACGCAGCGTCGGATTGGACATGATCTTGTCTCCTACCGGCTGATGGTCATGATCAGGCGGTCATAGCTGTCGAAGCCGAGATCGCCGATGGTCTTGACCAGGGCGGCGAAGGATTGCTCCACGCCCTGCTTGCGGTCGGCGGCGCTGTTCTCGATACCCAGCAGGGTCTCGTAAAGCGGCTTGATCGTGGCCACCGCCTCGGCCTTGGGGACCCGGCGGTTGGAATGATAGCCCACCATCTTGCCGGTCTGGTCGTAGCAGGGGGTGACGTGGGCGAAGACCCAGTAGTGATCGCCGTTCTTGGCCCGGTTCAGCACATAGGCGAACACCTCGTGGCCGTCGGCGATGCGGTCCCACAGGAACTTGAACACGCAGCGCGGCATCGCCGGATGGCGCAGGATCGAATGGGGTGCGCCAAGAAGCTCTTCCTCGGTATAGCCGCTGATGCCCAGGAAAATGTCGTTAGCGTAGGTAATTTTTCCTGTCAGGTCGGTCTTGGAAACGATGACGTCGTCCCACTGGAAGGTTCTTTCCACATTGGTCAATGAACGGTCGATGGCCATGATGGACCTTCCCAGCCGGAAAATTCTTTGGAATCAACATCAGAGAAGTTCTAGTTCCTGTCCATCGGAGATAAGCCAATCCTCGATGAAGCAAAACGAAAGTGTTATGCCGCGCCGGTAGTGTCAACCGGCATGTATCCCCATGCCGTGGCCCGAACGCGTCGTGTCGCCGTCATGCCCCGCCGCGGACGCAGCGGGCCGTGTTGTAGATGCGGAGCACGTCGCCCTGGGGACCCGCGCCACGCGGCAGGCGGGATTCATCGCCGCCTTTCGGGCTGCTGCGCTGGGCGCCGGCGCCATGCACGTCGAGCAGCCGCATCTCTCCCGAGCCGCCGGCTTCGGCCCGGCCAAAACCCGGCCCGCCCATGGGACCATTGCCCATGGGACCATTGCCCGGAGGGGGACCGCCACCCGGAGGAGGGCCGAAGCCACCACCGGGCGGGGGCCCGAAACCGCCGCCAGGCGGTGGACCGCCACCGGGCGGAGGGCCGCCACGCCGTCCCATCCATCCGCCGGCCCGCCCGAAGGCGACGTAGACGGCGAAATCGCCCATCACCCGCCCGTCCAGATGGGTGGTGGAGGTCCAGGCATAGGGCCAGTCGCGCTTGCCCTGGTCGTCGGCGATGGCGGTGATGGCGAAGACCGGGTCGATGGCGGCCGAGCCGGTGACGTCGGGGGCGCGGGTGTAATCGACGATGGAGTGAAGCTCCTTGGCGTCGGGCAGCCGCCAGTCGGCATGGCCGGCGAAGTCCAGTCCGGAACAGAAGGCCAGGGCCTCGCGCCAGTCGAGCCGGCCGTCCCGCCGGGCCGTTCCGGCCATGGCGCGGCGAAAGGCCTCGCCGCCGCTGTCGGCCTGGGTCCAGGTCAGGCCGGTGGCACGGTCGCTGACGGTTCCGTCGCCGTTGTCGACGAAGTCGTTGCGGCCGTAATCGGGATTGCCGCGCACGAAACGGGCATACCACACCCGCCGGCCCGGCCCGCCGTCCTGGGGATAGCCCTTGATGCGGCCATCGGCAAAATTGACGCCGAAGAAGGCCTTGTCGCCCCCCATCACCGTGCCGGCATAGACGGTCCGCGTCAGGTACTGGGCGTCGATGAAGCGCCCCTGGGCCGGATATTCGAAGGCGAAGGCGCGTGTGTCGATATAGGGCCGCGCGTCGGCCGGGGCGCCGGTCTGCTCGGGCCGGGCGCTGCCGGTGGAGCCGTCGAAGCGGATCAGCGAATACAGTTCCTTGATGGTGGGAACCCGCCAGTCGGCATGGCCGCCGGTCCTGGCCCCGGCGGCGGCCGCCGCCGCCTCGGCGAAGCCCAGCTTGCGGAACCCCTTCTCCCACATCAGGCCGGTCAGGGGATCGGTGACGGTTCCGTCGCCATTGTCGCCATAGGCCGGCAGGGCCAAACGCCGCTGGCCGTCCTGTCCCCAGAAGGGCGCCCCCTTGGCGGCGGGACAAGGCGCGGCGCCGCGATCGTCATAGCAGCCCGTCTGGCCGGTGCCGGCCACGGGGTAGGAGCGCTCCGCCGCCCAGGCCGGCTCCAGAAGCATGACACTCAGGATCACGGACGGAATGAGGTGGCGCATCAAATCCCTCCCAGATCGGCAGCCCTCGCCTTTTTAATTTGAACGCACCGGCCACCGGACACAACGGCCGGAATTCTGTGCATCGAAACATCCTTGCCGAAATCGAGAGCAAGATCATTGACGGAGCGCCGTTCCGCAGGCTTCCATCGTGAAGGGCTCTCTTCGGATAGGGTGGGCGTGATGGGCAGGTGGATCAGCGCATTCCTTCTCGTGCTGGGTGCGGCGCTGCCCGCCGAGGCGGTGGACGTAAGCGTGGCCATCGGCCACTCCAAGTCGCCTTACGTGTTTCCCGATGAAGAACGGGGCATCGAATTCGATATCGTCAAGGAAGCCCTGGCCCTTGAAGGCCATCGGATGATACCGGCCTTTCTGCCCATGACCCGGGTGCTCAAGGCGCTGGAAAAGGGCCAAGTGGCTGCCGCCATGACGCAACAGCCCGGCATCGTCCCGGGAGCCGCCTATTCCGACACCTACATCACCTACCACAACTTCGCCATCAGCCTGGACGCCAATGCAATCGCCCTGTCGGAGGTCTCCGACCTCGGCGGCAAGTCGGTGGTGGCTTTCCAGAACGCGACCCTCGTTCTCGGCCCCAACTACCGCAAGGTGGCCGAAAGCAACCCGCGCTATCTCGAAGAGGCCAACCAGATGGCGCAGCCCCTGCTCCTCTACCTGGGCAGGACCGACGTGATCATCGCGGATCCGAACATCTTCGGCTGGTACGCCGGCCGCCCCGAAGTCAGGTCCAAGGTCGACACCACTCAGAAGCTGCGCTACGCGCCCCTGTTCCCGCCGATCGACTACCGCATGGCCTTCCGCGACCCCGCCTTGCGCGATGCCTTCAATCGAGGATTGGCCAAGCTGCGCGCCAGCGGCGCCTACGACCGCATCATCGCCGGCTATGCCGACCAGATGGTCACGAGGCCTTCGGCCGGATCGCGATGAACGTCATGTCGTCGCGGCAGGGCTGTTCGCCGCGCCAGGAATCGAGGGTGGCGAACAGCTTTTCCTTCTGCTCCTCCAGCGGCAGATGGGCGAGACCGCCCAGCGCCTCCTGCAGCCGCTTGCGGCCGAACAGCCGGCGGTTGGGGCCGCCCATGTGGTCGATCAGGCCGTCGGTGTAGAGGTAGAAGGTGGCGCCGGGAAGGATGGGCACCTCGTGGCAGGCGAAGGTGGCGTCGGGCGGGCTGTCGCGGTAACCCAGGCTGCGGCGGTCGCCGCGGATGACCTTCATGTGGCCGTCGCTCCACACCATCAGCGGCAGGTTGGCGCCGGCGAAGGTGGCGATGCCGCGCGCCTGGTCGAAGACACAGATGGCAGCGTCCAGCCCGTCGTCGGCGGGGGCGTCGGCCCGGTCCTGGCGCAGCGCTGACTTCACCAGGAAATTGAGCAGCGCCAGGATCACCGCCGGGTCGTCATGGCCGTGGTGGTGAAGGATGCGGGCCAGGATCGACGACACCACGGCGGTCATGAAGGCGCCGGGCACGCCGTGGCCGGTGCAGTCCATCACCGCCACCACGGTCTTGTCGCCGAAGGTGCCGGTCCAGTAATAGTCGCCGCCGACGATGTCGAAGGGCCGCCAGCCCACGGTGAACTCGGCCACCGCCCCGTCCAGCGCCGCCGTGTCGGGCAGCAGGGCCGTCTGGATGCGGCTGGCGTAGCGGATGCCGTCGGAAATGAAGCGGTTGGCCTTTTCCAGGTCGGCGTTGGCGCGCTCCACCCCTTCCTTCTGCTGCTCCAGTTCGCGGGTGCGCTCCTGCACCCGCAGTTCCAGGTCGCGGGCCAGGGCGGCCAGCGCCCCTTCCGCCGCGTCGCGGCCGTCCAGCCCGCGCTGGGATTCCGCCAGCAGGGCGTTGACGTTGCGGACCAGCAGACCCAACTCGTCCCCCTTGTGGCGCTGGGGCAGGTCGATCAGCGAAGCCCCGGGCCGGGCCGGGTCCACCTTGGCGACCGCGTGGCCGATCTTCAGCAGCGGCTTGGTGATCAGGCCGTAGAACACCGCCACCACCAGCAGGCACAAGACGATGGTGCGCGCCGCGCCCGACGCGGCGCTGGCCGTCACATGGTCGAGATAGCGGTTGAGCAGCAAGGCCGGGTCGAGGCGCAGTTCCAGCTTGCCCACGTCGCTGGCCGCTTCCTTCATGCGGGTCTGGAGCTGCAGGGAATGCTGGGCGACGTCGCCGAACAGCCGCTCGGCCAGTCCGGGAAAGGCGGTGGTGCCAGGTGGCCGGCGCACCTGGCCCAGAACGTCGCCGAAATTGTCGGTCAGCCGCGCCTCGGCCACCATGGGGTCCAGCGCCAGACCGCCCACCACTTCGCCTGCCAGGTCGTGGCTCAGCATGTAGGCGGCTTCCACCGCCGTGCCGCGCACCAGGGCCAGGTTGGCCCGGCTGCTCTCCACCACCTCGCGGCGCATGCGCTGGTAATCGACCGACAGGTCCCAGACTCCCGAGGCCGCGCCGAGGCCCAGCGCGATCAGCAGCGTCGCCACCGCCTGTTTGAAGGACAGGCCGCGGAAGGTGCCGATATGACTGGTTCTGGACGGAGGAAGCGGGGTGGTGACGTTCACGGGGGAGGCTCTCGGAGGAAAGCTGTGCGGACTCCATGATAAACAAGGCTGCGGCGCTGTCACGCGCATTCGGGGGCGACCGCAACCTGAGCAGAAGGAGGGCGGGACGCCCGCCCCCGTCCGGCTCAAGATGACGAGGCTTGCTCCGCCAGGCTGACCGCCAGACCGCCCCATTCCGAGCGGCCGAAGGAAAGCGACAGGCCGCCCAGCGCCGCCAGGTCGGCGACGATGGCCAGCCCCAGGCCCGAGCCCGGCACGCTTTCGTCCAGGCGGATGCCGCGGCCCGCCGCTGCCGCCGCCTGTTCCGGCGACAGGCCCGGCCCGTCGTCCTCGACGGCGATCCGGCCGGAAGCGGCCGTGACCCTGACCCGCGTCCTGGCCCATTTGCAGGCGTTGTCCATCAGGTTGCCGGCCATCTCGGCCAGATCGTCGGCCTCGCCTGCGAAATCGGCCTCGGGCGGGCAATGGATGGCGATCTCGATGGAGCGGCCGGCATGAACCTTGCGCAGGGCGCCGGCCAGATCGGCCAGCAGCGGGGCCAGATTCACCCGCCGCCCCACCGCCCGCGACGACGAGGAATCGGCGGCGGCGCGGGCCAGATGCAGGTCGATCAGCCGCGTCACCCGTTCGATCTGCGGCGCGGCCTGCGGGACGCCGCCGCATTCGGCGCGCAAGACCGCCAGCGGCGTCTTCAGCGCATGGGCCAGATTGCCCAGATGGTTGCGGGCGTGGCGGATCAGGCGCTCGTCGTGGTCCAGCACCCGGTTCATGGACTCCACCAGCGGGGCGATTTCCGCCGGATAGACGCCGCCCAGGCGCGACGCCCCCCGTGTCAGCTGGTCCAGCTCGTCCTCGAGACGGCGCAAGGGTTTGAGGCCATAACCCACCTGCACCATCACCGCCGCCAGCAGGCCCAACCCCAGCCCGCCCAGCGACAGGGCGAGCAGCAGGCGGAAGCGCCCGATCTCGGCATCCAGCTCGGCGCGGTCGGCGGCCACCGCCACATGCAGGCGCTGCCCGTTCTCGCCCAGGGCCAGATCGCGCTCCATCACCTCGAGGATCTGGCCGCGCGGCCCCGTCTCGCGGCGGATGTGCAGCGCGCCGGGCTCCACTTCCGCCGCGACGGCCAAAGCGGAATCCCACAGCGAGCGCGAGCGCGCCTTGACGCCGCCATCGCCCGAGACCTGCCAGTACCAGCCGGAATAAGGCTGCTCGAAGCGCGGCTCGCCCACCGGGCGGCCCACGGCGACGCGCCCGTCCTCGGCGGTCTCGACCAGGGCCAGCAGGGCGCGCAGATGGGTGTCGAGGCGGCGGCAGAAGGCCTGCTCGGCGCTGTCGGCGAAGGCGTGGCCGAGCACCAGTCCACCCGCCGCCAGGGCCAGCATTATCCAGGCCCCCGCCCCCAGGATCAGGCGGCGGCGCAGGGAATCAGGCTTCGCCACCAGGGGCCTCCATGCGCCAGCCCTGCCCCCTGAGCGTGTGGATCACATCGACGCCCAGCTTGCGGCGGATACGCGCCACCAGAACGTCCAGCACGTTGGAATCGGGGTCGGCGTCGCGGTCGTAGACATGCTCCACCAGTTCCGAGCGGCTGACCACCCGCCCCTGGTGATGGGCGAGGTAGGAGAGGATGCGGAACTCCTGGGCGGTCAGCGCCACCGGCAGCCCGTCGCGGCTGACCTTTCCGCCGATCGTGTCAATGCGCAAGGGGCCGCAGACGATCTCGGGCGAAGCGTGGCCGGCGGCGCGGCGGATCAGGGCGCGGACGCGGGTGACCACCTCTTCCATCTCGAAGGGCTTGGTGACGTAGTCGTCGGCCCCGGCGTTGAAGGCCTGGGACTTTTCCGCCCAGCGGGCGCGGGCCGTCAGCACCATCACCGGCATGCTCCGCCCGGCCTCGCGCCAGCGGCCCAGCACGGTGATGCCGTCGATCCTGGGCAGGCCGAGGTCGAGAATCACCGCGTCATAGGCCTCGGTGTCGCCCAGATGCCAGCCGTTCTCGCCATCATAGGCGGTGTCCACCGCGAAGCCCGCCGCCTCCAGGGCGCGTTCCAGCGCCAGGGTCAACTGCGGCTCGTCCTCGACGACCAAGACTCTCATGGGGACAGGACCCTCATCGCTTCTCCTTGACCTTGAGGCGGGTGCCGTCGACGGCATCATAGTAGAGCTTCAAGAGTCGCCCGTCGCGGGTCAGGCGCTTGATCTCGTAGACCCGGCGGCCGCGCTTGTCCTCCAGCTCGGCCTCGATCAGCTCGCCGGGATAGTCGCGGTCCACCTGTTCCAGAATGCGCTCGAGCGGCAGGATCTCGCCCGCCTGCACCAGGCGGCGGATGCGGTCGTGGTCGTCCCCCGCCCAGGCGGGGAAGCAGACGAGGAACAGCAGGGCGGCGGCAATGGCTTTCATGTCCAAATCATCGTCCCCGACGCATGAACGGCGGATGAACCGGCGGGTCACGCCCGGTTCAGGCGACATGCCCCATCCTGTCGCCAGATGAGGTCACGAACAAGGAGTTCCCCCATGCTGACCCGCATGATCATCCATGGCCTGATGGCCGCCCTGATCGTCGCCGGTGGCGCCTATGCCTACGCCGCCAATGTGCAGCCGGTGTCCTTCTCCTCGCACCAGGAGCACCACTGATGAACGCCCGGTGGGAATTCCGCCTGTTGCGCCTGTGGCACGCCGCCCTGGCCGGAGGCTTCCTGGTGGCCTACGTCACCGCCGACGAGGACACCTACGCCATGCACGTCTTCGCCGGCTATTGGGTGGTGGCCGCCATCGCGCTTCGCCTGGGCCTCGCCGCGCTGGGCTCGTCCAGCGGGCCGCTGGCCCTGCCCCGGCCCCGCCTCGCCTGGGCCCGGCCCGGCCGCAATCCGCTGTTCGCCTGGATGGCCGCCATCCTGATCGTCGGCATGGCGGTGGCCGGAGTGACCGGCGTCGCCGCCGATTTCATTCCGCCGCTCGAGGATCTGCATGAAGGTCTGGCCGAGGCCTCCCTGTGGCTGGTGCTGGCCCATGCCGCCATCATCGCCTGGATCTTCCAGGGCCGCCGGGTGCGCGAGATGCTGAAGGGCGCCACCCCGGCGCTGCTGGCCATCGCTCTCTTGGCAGCCCCCGCCGCCTTCGCCGCCGACGCCGCCCGCGACGCCATCAAGGCGGGCTATGCCAAGCAGGCCGGAGCGGGCTTTGGCGGGTTCTCGGCGGAACGCGGCCGGACGCTGTTCGAATCCAAGAACACCGCCAGCCCCGACTACGCCTCGTGCACCACCTGCCATACCGCCGATCCCACCGCCCAGGGCCGCCACGCCAAGACCGGCCGCGCCATCCAGCCGGTGGCGGTCTCGGCCAATCCCAAGCGGTTCACCGATGCCGCCAAGGTGGAGGAGCGCTTCGAGCGCGACTGCCAGACGGTGCTGGGCCGGGTCTGTACCGCCACCGAAAAGGGCGACTACATCGCCTATATGGAGAGCAAGTGATGAAGCGCATCAGTCCAGACCAGCCCCCTCAATCGCCGGGCGCGCCCTCCGGGTCGCTTGGCTCCCGCCGCATAAGCGGCGCGGCCACCTTGTGGCCGGCCAGCGGCCGAATGCTTCGACGGCTGGCATTGGCCGCGGCGTTCAGCCTCGCCGCCTTTCCCGCCCTGGCCGACCGGGTCCGCCCGGTGACCGATCCCGAAACCCAGGCGGCCTGCGGCGAATGCCACATGGCGTTCCAGCCCGCCTTCCTGCCCGCCCGTTCCTGGGACCGCATGATGGGCCAGCTGTCCGACCATTTCGGCGACAACGCCGCCATGGCCCCCGACAAGACCGAGCGCATCCGCAAGGTGCTGATGGAGGGCGCCGCAGACACCGGCGGCGGCAAGGCGGGCTCCAAGGCGCTGCGCGGCATCGGGTCAAAGGACGTGCCGCTGCGCATCACCGAGCTGCCGCGCTTCCAAAAGAAGCACGACCGCATCGCCGAGCGCGAGTGGAAGCGGCCCGAGGTCATGAGCAAGGCCAACTGCCCCGCCTGCCACAAGGGCGCCGAGGCCGGCCTTTACGACGACGACTGAGGTTCAGGCGGTCCGCGCTCCCCCTTCCGGCGGGCCGCCGGCGGGGCCGGGTTCCAGGGAGGATGAGCCCTCGAATCCGGCCCTTGGCCTATTCGATCCACTCGCCCTTGTAGACGCCCCATATCTCGTCGCGTTTGAACCAGCCCTGAATCTGGTTGATCTCGACGCGGCAGAAATCGCGGTTGCGCGGGCATTGCAGCAGGCGGCCCAGCACGCCTGAATCGACCAGGGCCAAGGTGTCGGCGCTGTCGGAATCGCCGCCCCTGAGCGTGCGCTGGCTGCCGATCACCACCATCATGCGCCGGCCCGACAGCATGGATTGGTGCACCCAGCCCTCGGTCCCCTGCCAGTCCCTGATCTTGCGCCAGGCCTCGAACTCGGCGATGACCTCGACGGGCAGGTCCTTGCGCGAATAGATCCAGTCGATGGGATAACGCTGGCCCGGTCCGGCCCGCAGATTGACCTCGTCCGAGCGAAGCGAGACGAAACGGGGCAGCGGCAGGCCGCTGGCCTCGCCGGCCAGGGCGGCGGGTGCGAGGCCGGCAAGCACGGCCACCAGCACGCTTGCCCCCCATTTGCGCATAAAGGCCCTCCCCAACTTCGGCAATCCATCCTCCTTCCGGCGGCGTATTATAGAGTGCCACGGCCCGACCCGGTCAAGGCGGGCGGAGGTTTGCGATTTAAAGAAGGTCCAACTGGCCTCTGGACAAGGGGTCTACGAGTTGCTAGGTCGATAGGGAAACGTTCCGGGAGGAAACAGGAAATGCCGCACAAGAAGCCCGTCGTCGTGGTCAGCCGCAAGCTGCCCGACGCCATCGAAACCCGGATGATGGAACTGTTCGACACCCGCTTGAACGTCGACGATCATCCCATGACCAAGGCCGAGCTGATCGAGGCCGTCAAGGTCGCCGACGTGCTGGTTCCCACCGTCACCGACCGCATCGACGCCGGCATCTTGTCCAATGCGGGCCCCAACCTGAAGCTGGTGGCCAATTTCGGCACCGGTGTCGACCACATCGACCTGGCCACGGCGCGGAGCCGGGGCATCATCGTCACCAACACGCCCGGCGTGCTGACCGAGGACACCGCCGACATGGCCATGGCGCTGATCCTGTCGGTGCCGCGCCGCATCGCCGAGGGCGAGCGCCTGATCCGCTCGGGCGACTGGAAGGGCTGGAGCCCGACCCACATGCTGGGCCACCGCATCTGGGGCAAGCGCTTAGGGATTATCGGCATGGGCCGCATCGGCCAGGCGGTGGCACGCCGCGCCAAGGCCTTCGGCATGTCCATCCACTACCACAACAGGAAGCGCGTCCACCCGGACATCGAAGGCGAGCTGGAGGCCACCTACTGGGAGAGCCTGGACCAGATGCTGGCCCGCATGGACGTGGTCACCATCCATTGCCCGCACACCCCCGCCACCTTCCACCTGCTGTCGGCGCGCCGCCTGGAACTGCTGCCCAAGCACGCCTACGTGGTCAACACGGCGCGCGGCGAGATCGTCGACGAGAACGCGCTGACCCGCATGCTGATCCGGGGCGACCTGGCCGGCGCCGGCCTGGACGTGTTCGAGCACGAGCCGGCGGTCAACCCCAAGCTGCTGGCGCTGGACAACGTGGTGCTGCTGCCCCATCTGGGCTCGGCCACCATCGAGGGCCGCATCGACATGGGCGAGAAGGTGCTAGTCAACATCAAGACCTTCGCCGACGGCCACCAGCCGCCGGACCGCGTGCTGGCCTCGATGTTCTAAAAGGCAGCGACCAAGGCAAAGCCCCCCGAAGCATCGCTTCGGGGGGCTTTTTCTTTGGATGGCTCAGTGATGCATCATCATCCCGCCATGGCGGCCGTGGCCGAAACCACCCTTGCCGCCCATGCCGCCCATCACTTCGTCGGCGACCTTCTGCTGCTCCAGCGACAGGCTGGCGTAGAAATCCTTCATGGCGGGAACCATCTTGCGCATGGATTCGGCGCGGGCCTCGGCCACCTTCTGCATGCGGTCCATGCGCTCGGGCAGGGTGGCGAGCTTGGCGGGGTCGGCCTTGTCCTCGCACATCTGGCGCATGGGGACGGCGGCCTCCTTCATGGTCTCGCCCAGGCGCTTGAACTCGGCCTTCTGGGTCTCGGTCAGCTTCAGCTTGACCTCGTTATAGGCCATGCGGGCGGCCATGCGGGCCTCCATGTCGTAGCACATGCGGCTCATGCGCTCGAAATTGGCGGCCTTGGGGCCGGCGGCCGGGTCGGCGGCGCGGGCCACGTTCACCAGGGCGGCGAGGCCCAGCACGATGGCGACGGAGGCGGTGATCAGGGTAATGCGGCTCATGGGGCACCTGTGAACGGGTGGATCGGAATGACACCGTTCTACAGGGGCCGCGTAACCGGCGAATGTCGCCGGAACGGGAAAATGGTAACGCTTGGTAACTGCGCTCAGATGAACAGCATGCCGCCGGTCTTAGACGCGTCGGCCAGGAAGGTCACCACGCCGCCCTTGGCGACGGGGACGTCGGGGCGGAGCGAATCGGGGTCCATGCCCAGGGCTTTGAGGCCCATCTCGCAGACCATGAAGGTGACCCCTAAGGCCACGCAGGCTTCCAGCAGTTCCTCGAAGCGGCCCACGCCCTTGGCCTTGAACCCGTCGTCCACCCATTTGGCGGCGCGGCCGTCCGAGCATTTGAGCCGCGTCCAGGCGGGCTGGCCGTCGGGCAGCGCCTTTTCCAGCACGCGGCCCGCCCACATGGTGAAGAACAGCGTCACCGGCGTGTTGGAGGCGATGGCGGCGGCGGCCATCACCAAAGCGTAGTGGATGCGGTCGAAATCGCCCGAGAACACCACGATGGACAGCTTGTCCGGCGAATTGCGTTCAGCCGCAGACATTGGCGGTGCTCCCGTGGGCCGAAAGGTCGGTGATGGTGGGATGGTCGCCGCACAAGGGACAGCCGGGGTCGCGCGGCACCCGCACGGTGCGCCACGCCACCGAAAGCGCGTCGTAGATCACCAGCTTGCCCGCCAGCGATTCGCCGATGCCCAGCAATTCCTTGATCACCTCGGTGGCCTGCATGGCCCCCATGGTGCCGGCGATGGCGCCCAGCACCCCGGCGCTGGAGCAGGTGGGCACATGGCCCTCGGGCGGGGGCTCGCGGTAGATGCAGCGATAGCAGGGACCATTCGGCTTGTAGGTGGCGAGCTGGCCGTCGAAACGCAGGATGGCCGCCGACACCAGGGTCTTGCCCTCCAGCCTGGCGGCGTCGTTGACCAGGAAACGGGTGGGGAAGTTGTCGGAGCCGTCGGCGATCACCTGGAAGTCGCGGAAGATCTCCCGCGCATTGTCCTTGTCCAGGCGCTGGCGGATGGGCACCACCTTGACGTCCGGATTGATGTCGGCCACCGCGGCGGCCGCGCTGTCCACCTTGGCGCGGCCCACGCCCGAGGTGCGGTGGATGATCTGGCGCTGCAGGTTGGACAGCTCCACCTCGTCGTCGTCGATCACCCCGATGGTCCCCACCCCGGCGGCGGCGAGATAGAGGATCACCGGCGAGCCCAGCCCGCCCGCCCCGATCACCAGAGCCGAGGAGTTGAGCAGCCTGGCCTGGCCCACGCCGCCCACCTCCGGCAGGATGATGTGGCGGGCGTAGCGGTGGATCTGCTCCTCGGTGAAGTCCATGACGATGGCCTCTAGAAAGTCGTCACCCCCGGACTTGGGTCCGGGGGTCCATGGATGCCCGGGTCAAGAGCCCGAGCATGACGACTATAACGTCCCTACACCTGATCGAACAGGGCGGTGGACAGGTAGCGCTCGGCGAAGCTGGGGATGATGGCGACGATCAGCTTGCCGGCGTTCTCGGGGCGCGAGCCCAGTTCGAGCGCGGCGGCGATGGCCGCACCCGACGAGATGCCCACCGGAATGCCTTCCAGCTTGGCGGCCTTGCGCGCGGTGGAAAGCGCCGTCTCGTTGCCGATCTGCAGGATCTCGTCGATCACGCCCTTGTCCAGGATGTCCGGCACGAAGCCGGCACCGATGCCCTGGATCTTGTGCGGGCCGGGGGCGCCGCCCGACAGGACCGGGCTGTCCTCGGGCTCCACCGCCACCATCTTCAGGCCCGGCTTGCGCGCCTTGAGGATGTGGCCGATGCCCGAGATGGTGCCGCCGGTGCCGACGCCCGACACGATGATGTCCACCTTGCCGTTGGTGTCGTTCCAGATCTCCTCGGCGGTGGTCTTCTCGTGGATGGCCGGGTTGGCTTCGTTCTTGAACTGCTGCGGCATGATGGCGCCCGGCGTGGAAGCCAGAAGCTCCTCGGCTTGGCGCACGGCGCCGGTCATGCCCTTGGACGCCGGGGTCAGCACGATCTCGGCGCCGAGCAGCTGCAGCATCTTGCGGCGCTCCAGCGACATGCTTTCCGGCATGCACAGGATCAGCTTGTAGCCCTTGGCGGCGGCCACGAAGGCCAGCGCGATGCCGGTATTGCCCGAGGTCGGCTCGATGATGGTGCCGCCCGGCTTCAGCTGGCCCGAGACCTCGGCCGCCTCGATCATGGCGAAGCCGATGCGGTCCTTGACCGAGGCCAGCGGATTGAAGAACTCCAGCTTGCCGACGATGTCGGCCTTGGAGCCGGATTCGGCGGCCATGCGCTTGAAGCGCACCAGCGGCGTGGCGCCGATGGTGTCGATGATGCTGTCGTAGATCTTGCCGCGGAAGGCGGGGGCGGAACTGGTCATCTTAAATTCCCCACATCGATTGTGTAGTACTGTAATTAACTACATCGTATCAAAGTTAGATGATGAAGTCCAACTTCTGATGCGCCTCGCTGGGAATGCCGCCCTTGTAGGCGCGCATGCACAGCTCGTCGATGGAGATGGCGTCGAGCCGCGACATGATCTCCTCGGTCAGGTCGCCCCACATGGGACGGATGACGTTCTTGCCCAGCTCGGAGGCCGGCATGTCCTGGTAGGGATCCTCGGCGGTCTCGAGCGCGCGGACCACGCGCACCACCTCGCCCACCGAGATGCGGCGGCGCTCCCGCGCCAGGCGGTAGCCGCCGCGCGGCCCGCGCACGCCCACCAGGATGCCGGCGCGCACCAATTGCTGCAGGGTCTGTTCCAGATAGCGGCGCGGAATGCCCTGGCGCCTTGTGATCTCGCGGCTCTGCACCGGCTCGCCGCCGGCGTGGTAGGCGATATCGAGAACCGCCTCGATGGCGAACAGCATTTTCTTGGAAGGCCGCAGCATGAGGTCTAGCCCTTCTTTCCCGTGCCGGTCGAGCCGAAGCCGCCGGTCCCCCTTTGGGTATCGTCCAAACTTTCCGCTTCGCGCCATTGCGCCCGCGACACCGGCGCCACCACCATCTGGGCAATGCGCATGCCGCGCGAAATGGCAAACGCGGTCTGGCCCAGATTGATCAGGATGACGCCCACCTCGCCCCGGTAATCGGCATCGATGGTGCCCGGCGCGTTCAGCACCGTGATGCCGTGCTTGGCGGCCAGGCCGGAACGCGGCCGCACCTGGGCCTCGAAGCCTTCGGGCAGGGCGATGGCGAAACCGGCGGGAATGATCGCCCGCTCGCCTGGGCCCAAGGTGATGTCGGCGGGGATGCAGGCCATCAGGTCCATGCCCGCCGCGTGCGCCGTCTCGTAGGCTGGCAGCGGAAGATCGGCGGCGTGCTCCAGGCGCAGAATGCTGACTTGAACCATCACAGTTTCCCCAAAGCCCTGGCGATGCGCTCGGCCAGCCTGCGCGCCACTTCGTCCTTGCCCATGGCCGGCCAGGATTCCGTGCCCGCTCCGTCCATGACGTGGACGGTGTTGGCATCGCCGCCGAAGGTGCCGCTGCCCTCGGAGACGTCGTTGGCGACGATCCAGTCACAGCCCTTGCGCGCCCGCTTGTCGGCGGCGTGTTCCAGCAGCTTCTCCGTCTCGGCGGCAAAGCCCACCACCAGACGGGGCCGCGCCGGCCCTTCCGCCTTGGACACCGTCATCAGGATGTCGGGATTGGGAGTAAGCTCGATGGTGGGCGGCGGATCGCCCACCTTCTTCTTGCGCTTCTCGGTGGCGCGGTTGGCCACCGTCCAGTCGGCGACGGCCGCCGCGCACACCACCACATCGGCGGGCAGGAGGCCACGCACCGCGTTCAGCATCTGGATGGCGCTTTCCACCTTCACCACGCGCATTCCGGCGGGATCAGGGATGGTGACCGGGCCGCTGACCAGGGTGACCTCGGCCCCCAGGGCGGCCAGGGCGCCGGCGATGGCGTGGCCCTGCTTGCCCGACGAGCGGTTGGCGATGAAGCGCACCGGGTCGATGGCCTCGTGCGTCGGGCCGCTGGTGACCACGGCCTTCACGCCCGAAAGCGGGCCGTCGGACAGCATGGCCCCGATGGCGGCCAGAATCTCGGCGGGCTCGGCCATGCGGCCCGCCCCCACCTCGCCGCAGGCCAGGTCGCCGGCCCCGGGGCCCACGCGGGCGACGCCGCGGCCCTCCAGGATCGCCATGTTGGCCTTTGTCGCCGCGTGCTCCCACATCATGGTGTTCATGGCCGGCGCCACCAGCACCCGCTTGTCGGTGGCGAGCAGCGCGGTGGACGCCAGATCGTCGGCGATGCCGGCGGCCATCTTGGCCAGCAAATTGGCGGTGGCCGGCGCCACCACCACCAGATCGGCTTCCCGCGAGAGCCTGATATGGCCCATCTCGGCCTCGTCGGTGAGCGAGAAGGTCTCCTGATAGACCTTATCGCCCGACAGCGCCGCCACCGAAAGCGGGGTGACGAAATTGGCCCCGCCCTTGGTCAGGATGCAGCGCACGGCGCATCCCCGATCCTTCAGGCGACGGATCAGTTCCAGCGACTTGTAGGCGGCGATGCCGCCCGAGATGATGAGAAGTACCCGCCTGCCATCCAGCACTGTGAAGCCTCGAAAAAATACGGTGGCGTTGTGTGGTTACGGTAGCGGGTGCGAAGCGGTGGTGCAAGGGGCGAGTCGATCCCGCCGGATCACCCTACTCCACCGTTTCGTCGTCGATCATGACGGTGCGGCAGGTCCTTTTGGCGTTCTTGCGGCAATTGGCCATGGCGTCCTCGACCGCCGCGTCGATGGTCTTCTGGCCGCTGCGCCAGCCGTAGCTTCCGTCGCCGCTCAGGGCGAAGGCCTTGTGGTCCGAGGCGTCCAGGAACTTGCGAAACGATTCCTTGCCCTGGGCGCTGAGGCGGCCGGGATAGGTGATGGAGGCCTCGTCGCGGCTGGGCAGCAGCCGGTCCACCAGGGTCAGGTGCTGCCGCGCCAGGAAGTCGTCCACATAACGCGTCCAGATGGGCTGACCTTTTTCCGAGAACAGGCTGTGCCCGTCATTCCCGAAGGGAGCGGCGGCGATGAATTCGGCCTTGCCGCCGGCCCCGGCAAAGGCGTCGTGGAACTGCCGGGCCAAAGCGGGCCCGAAAAAATGGTCGTTCTCGGCATAGACCCACAGCATGGGAACCCGCGAGGTCTTGCCGAAAGTGGCGAAGGCCTCCACCAGCCGGGCGGGAACGCAGACCTCGTCGGGACGGACCGAGCCCCTGCCCCCGGCGAAGCTGATGGCGGCGACCAGGCCGGGGGGCGGATCGGCGGCGAGCGCCACGGTGGCCAGACCGCCCGCCGAGCGGCCGACGCTGAGAATGCGCGACGCATCCACATAGGGCTTGGCCGCCATGGCGCGGATCACCGCCCGGATGTCATCGGCCGAGCGGCGGCCCGAGGTGACGTAGTCGGGAGAGGCGCATTTGCCGCTGCTTTCCACGTACTCGCCTTCGG
The DNA here is from genome assembly GCF_001511835.1 of Magnetospirillum sp. XM-1. Lineage (NCBI taxonomy): Bacteria > Pseudomonadati > Pseudomonadota > Alphaproteobacteria > Rhodospirillales > Rhodospirillaceae > Magnetospirillum > Magnetospirillum sp. XM-1. The sequence goes on along the minus strand of NZ_LN997848.1, from coordinate 1,133,665 downwards.
ACTGGCCATAGCCGCGCCGCATGAAGGTGACCACCACCCAGCCCCTTCGGGCGAATTCGCGGGCCTGGGCGCGCATGGCGCCGGGGCTCATCGTCTCGCGGTCGGCGGCGTCGCGGGGCGCGCCATGACTGAGCACCGCCAGCGGATGGCGCAGGCGATCGTCGGGACGGATGATCAGCGCGTCGAGGGCGACGGCCCGCCCGCCCTCGGAGAACGACACGGCCAAGCCGCCGGCTTCCTCGACCAGCCCGGCCCGGGCGGCCGGCACGAAGCCGACGAACAGTGCGAGAAAGGCGATGACCAGCGTCTTCATGGTGCCTCCGCAGGGCATGGCGAAGAGCAAAGAGTAGACGGTTTGGAGCGATTGAAAAGAAAAACCCCCCTCCCGTTGCCGGGAGAGGGGTTTCCTTCAACGCGGGTAAGCGTCGGTTGGCCGGACTTAGAAGTCCATGCCGCCCATGCCGCCCATGCCACCCATGCCGCCCATGTCGCCGCCGGGCATGCCGCCCACGTCCTTCTTGGGGCGCTCGGCGATCATGGCTTCGGTGGTGATCAGCAGGCCGGCCACGGAAGCCGCGTCCTGCAGCGCGGTGCGCACGACCTTGGTCGGATCGATGATGCCGGCCTTGATCATGTCGGTGTAGACGCCGGTCTGGGCGTCGAAGCCGAAGGCCAGGTCCTTGGACTCGCCGATCTTGCCGGCGACAACGGCGCCGTCATGGCCGGCGTTCTCGGCGATCTGACGCACCGGAGCCTGCAGCGCGCGACGGACGATGCCGATGCCCACTTCCTGGTCCGGGTTGCCGGACTTCAGGCCTTCCAGGGCCTTGACGGCGTGCAGCAGGGCGACGCCGCCGCCCGGGACGATGCCTTCCTCGACCGCGGCGCGGGTGGCGTGCAGGGCGTCGTCAACGCGATCCTTGCGCTCCTTCACCTCGATCTCGGACGCGCCGCCGACCTTGATGACGGCCACGCCGCCAGCCAGCTTGGCCAGACGCTCCTGCAGCTTCTCGCGGTCGTAGTCCGAGGTGGTCTCCTCGATCTGCGCGCGGATCTGCTTGCAACGGGCGTCGATGTCGCCCTTCTTGCCCGAGCCGTCGACGATGGTGGTGTCTTCCTTGGTGATGGTGATGCGCTTGGACGTGCCCAGCATCTCCAGGTTGACGCTTTCCAGCTTGATGCCGAGGTCTTCGCTGATCACCTGACCACCGGTCAGGATGGCGATGTCTTCCAGCATGGCCTTGCGGCGGTCGCCGAAGCCCGGAGCCTTCACCGCCGCGACCTTCAGGCCGCCGCGCAACTTGTTGACCACCAGGGTGGCCAGGGCCTCGCCCTCGATGTCCTCGGCGATGATCACCAGCGGACGACCGGACTGAACCACCTGCTCGAGCACGGGCAGCAGGGGCTGCAGGCCCGACAGCTTCTTCTCGTGCAGCAGGATGTAGGGGTTATCCAGCTCGCAGGTCATCTTCTCGGCGTTGGTCACGAAGTACGGGCTGGTGTAGCCACGGTCGAACTGCATGCCCTCGACCACGTCCAGCTCGGTGTCCAGGCCCTTGGCCTCCTCGACGGTGATCACACCCTCGTTGCCGACCTTTTCCATGGCCTTGGCGATCATGTCGCCGATTTCCTTCTCGCCGTTGGCGGAGATGGTGCCGACCTGGGCGATCTCGGCATTGGTGGCGACCTTGCGCGAACGCGACTTCACGTTCTCGACCACGGCGGCCACGGCCAGATCGACGCCGCGCTTCAGATCCATCGGATTGAGGCCGGCGGCCACGGCCTTGACGCCCTCGCGGACGATGGCCTGGGCCAGCACGGTGGCGGTGGTGGTGCCGTCACCGGCCAGATCGGCGGTCTTCGAGGCCACTTCGCGCACCATCTGGGCGCCCATGTTCTCGAACTTGTCGGCCAGCTCGATCTCCTTGGCGACGGTAACGCCGTCCTTGGTGATGCGCGGAGCGCCGAACGACTTCTCGATCACCACGTTGCGGCCCTTGGGACCCAGGGTGACCTTCACCGCATCGGCGAGAATGTCGACGCCGCGCAGCATGCGGGTGCGGGCGTCGGTGGAGAACTTGACTTCCTTGGCAGCCATTTGTCTGAACCTCTATGGAATTCTGGAATTAGGCGAGAATGCCGAGAATGTCGGATTCCTTCATGATCAGCAGATCGACACCGTCGATCTTGACCTCGGTGCCGGACCACTTGCCGAACAGCACGCGGTCGCCGGCCTTGACGTCGAGCGCCACCAGCTTGCCGTCGTCGCCACGGGTGCCGGAACCGACAGCCACCACTTCACCCTGCATGGGCTTTTCCTTGGCGGTGTCGGGGATGATGATGCCGCCGGCGGTCTTCTCTTCGGCGTCGAGGCGCTTGACCAGCACGCGGTCATGGAGCGGACGGAACTTCATTTCGGGAATTACCTCCGTAAGACGTTTCGATCTGCCGGGGTGCTGTTAGCACTCTCCGGCGACGAGTGCCAACCATCTAGGAGGGGTGAGCGGGAGAGTCAAGCGCGATCGGGTGAAATTTCCCGCACTTTTCGGAGCAGATTGTAGCAACTTAATGATTCGTAATGATAAATTTCCGCCATGGACATGCCGCGATTCGCACCTACATTCTTGCTCAGCGATTTCTCACCGGGAAGGCGAGCCATGACCCCCTCCGAACGTGACCTGATTCTTAGCGTGTTCGACCGTCTGTCGAAGCTGGCGGGCGGGCCCAAGGACCGCGAAGCCGAGGCCCTGATCGTTGAGCGCCTGCGCGCCGTGCCGGATGCCGCCTACAACCTAGTCGAGGCGGTGGTGGTGCAGGAAATGGCCATCAAGGAGAACGAGGCCCGCATCCGCGACCTCGAGGCCCGGCTGGCCGGCCAGTCCCAGCCGCAGCAGCCCGGCGGCGGCTTCGGCCGGGGGGCGTGGGGCGGCGGACGCGGCTCGGTGCCCGCCACTCAGGCGCCGCAGCAGCAGGTCCAGCAGCAGCAATACGCGCCGCCTCCGCAGCAGCAATACGCCCAGCAGCCCTCGCCCTGGGGCGGCCAGCCCTCGGCCGGCGGCGGCTTCCTGCGCACGGCGGCGGGTGCCGCGGTGGGCGTGGCCGGCGGCATGCTGCTGGCCAACAGCATCTCGTCCATGTTCGCCGGCGGCCATGGCGGCTCGTCGGCCGGCACCGGCGCGCAAACCGCGGGCGACACCACCATCAACAATTACTACGGCTCGTCGGCCCCGGCGGGCGACACGGCGGCCCAGCCCAGCTACGACACCACCATCGCCGACGACCAGAGCTATGGCGATTTCGACCCCGGCTACGACGTGGGCGGCGGCGACGACAGCTTCTAGACCGATTGCAACTTGGGAAGCCGCTCCCCTATAAAGGGGCGGTTTCCTTGTTTCGAGAGCCCGACATGATCCTCTATACGCTGCGCTGCTCCCACGACCACCACTTCGAGGAATGGTTCGACAACAGCGGCGATTACGACGCCAAGAAGGAGGCCGGCGCTCTGACCTGTCCCGAATGCGGCGACAAGGAAGTGGGCAAGGCGATCATGGCCCCCAACGTGGGCAAGGGCCGTGCGGCCGCCGCCCCGCCGCCGTCCTGCGGCACCCCCATGGGCTGCGGCGGCTGCCCCATGGCGGGAAGCCATTGATCAGTATCGACCGCATTGACCATTTCGTCCTGACGGTGGCCGACATCGCCGCCACCTGCGCCTTCTACCAGACGGTTCTGGGCATGGAGGTGGTGGAGTTCGGAGCGGGCCGCAAGGCTCTGGCCTTCGGTGGCCAGAAGATCAACTTGCACCAGAAGGGCCGTGAATTCGAGCCCAAGGCCCTCCACCCCACCGGCGGCTCGGCCGATTTCTGCCTGACCACCACCATTCCCATCACGGAGGTGATCGCCCACCTGAACGGATACGGCGTCGCCATCGAGGATGGGCCGGTGGCGAGGACGGGGGCGCGCGGCCCCCTCGTCTCGGTCTATATCCGCGATCCCGACGGCAATCTGGTGGAAATCAGCAACGAAGCCGCCGGTTAATCGGCCAGCAGTTCCAGATCCCGCGACCGCCAGTCCAGCACGGCGGTGCGCTTGCTCATCTTTGCCGCCAGCTGGGGGAAGTCCTCGGCCAGCACGCCTGCGGCGAAGTCGGAGAGGAAGCGCGACTTCAGCTCGGCCCGCGCCCGGTCGACGCCGATCTCGTCATAGGGCACCGAGGCCAGCAGCAGGAAGCCGTCGTCGGGAATGCGCCCGGCCTTCATGTTGTCCTCGATGATGCCGGCGGCCTTGCGCAAGGGATCGGCCAGATCGGGGCTGTAGGGGCCGATGATCAGGGCCAGGTTGGGGGTGTGCAGGAAGTCGAAGCCCCGGCCCAGGCAGATCATCCATTCGCGATGCTCCACGTCCAGCAGGCGCTCGTGACGGCGGGTCTGGTCGCGCACCGTGGCGACGTGCTCCAGGTTCCCGAGAAGCAGCGGCAACAGATCAGCGCGCATCTGGGCCGGCATGTCGGGCAGCAGGGCGGCGAGGCGCGGCTCCAGGGTGGCGGCCTCGGACGCAGACAGGGCGGCGAGGTCGAGGGTCGCGCCGCCACGGCCGTGGATCACCAGGGCGTCCTCGTCGGTCTCGAAGCCGCAGACCAGGGGATAGACCGTGCCGTGGCCGGTGCCGAAGATATGCTCCAGCTGGGCGCGAATCTGGCGGGTATGAGCGATGGCGGCGTCGGTGTCGTAGCCGAACCCGGCGCAGCCGCGCTTCCTGTCGCCCTTGGACCAGTGGTAGGTGATCAGGAACAGCACCCGGCGTCCCGACTCCACCATGCGGGTGACGTGGTGGGCCAGCACCTCGCCCAGATGGGGCCAGCCCAGGTCGAACATGCCGCCCAGATTGCGGAACGGCATCAGGATGCCGGCCGGCGTGTTGGTGGCGACGGGAATGTTGATGCGCCCGTCCATGCATTTCAGCACGGCGATGGCGGTGGGGTGTTCGGCGAGATAGCGCTGGCGGGCCAGCCATGCCTCGGGGCCGCGAAACACCTCGCCATGGCGGCGGGCCAGGTCGAACAGCCAGTCGATGCGCTCAGGAATGGGACGGCGGTGAATGTCGGGCATGACCTTCTCCTGCCTGTTTTCGGCTATCCCTTGTCCACGCAATCCAGCAGGGCCAGCAGCCCGGCGAGGATCTGGCGGGGGCTGGGCGGGCAGCCGGGAATGTGCAAATCCACCGGCACCACCTCCGAGACTCCGCCCACCACGGCGTAGGACCCGGCGAAGCAGCCGCCATCACGACCGCAATCACCCATGGCCACCACCCAGCGCGGTTCGGGGGTGGCCTCCACCGTGCGGCGGAGCGCCTCTTCCATGTTGCGCGTCACCGGGCCGGTGACCAGCAGCACGTCGGCGTGGCGCGGGCTGGCGACAAAGCGGATGCCGAAGCGTTCCAGGTCGTAGATGGGATGGTTGACGGCGTGGATCTCCAGCTCGCAGCCATTGCACGAACCGGCGTCCACCTCGCGGATGGACAGCGAGCGGCCCAGCCGGTCCCGCGCCCGGCGGCCCAGCGCCTCGGCCAGTTCCACGACGCCGTCGGGATCGGGACGCGGCGCGTCCTTCTGGGTGTGGGGGCCCTTCAGCAGGTGGCGGGCCAGGATCTTGGCGATGGGCGGGATCATAGATCATGCCCCGAGTAGGAACAGTTGAACGACTTGTTGCACAGCGGGAAGTCGGCGACGATGTTGCCTTCGATGGCGGCCTCCAGCAGCGGCCACTGGAACCACGAGGGATCGTGGGCGTGGCAGCGCTCCACCACGCCATCCTCGCCCAGGCGCAGCCAGACCACCACCTCGCCCCGGAAGCTTTCGGCCAGGCCCAGCCCCTCGCCCGCCACATCGGGCACCGGCACGCTTGTGGCGCCTTCCGGCATCTCGTGCAGCATGCGGTTGATCAGGTGCAGCGATTCCCGGGCCTCGGCGAAGCGCACCTGCACGCGGGCGTTGACGTCGCCCTCGGTCAGCACGGGGACGGTCATGTCCAGCTTGTCGTAGGGGGGATAGCCCGGCGATTGCCTTGCGTCGTGGCCGCGCCCCGAGGCCCGCCCGACGAAGCCGCCGGCCCCGAAGCGGTGGACCAGCGAGGTCTGGACGACGCCGGTCGACACCGTGCGATCGGACAGCGAGGGCGAGTTCTCGTAGAGCTGATAGGCTTCCTCGAACAGGCGAACGAAGCCGTGCAGCAGGTGCTTCAGCGCTTCCGCCCCCTCGTCCGACAGGTCGCGGGCCACGCCGCCCGGCACGATGCGGTCCATGTTGAGGCGATGGCCGAACAGGGCGTCGTTGGCCCGCACGATCTTCTCGCGCAGCACGCCCATATGCGACAGCATGATGGCGAAGGCGGCGTCGTTGCACACCGCGCCGATGTCGAAGACATGGTTGGCCACCCGCTCCATCTCGGCCATCACGCCCCGGATCCAGTGAGCGCGGGGCGGCACCTCGCAGCCGGTGGCGGCCTCAACGGCGCGGGCGAAGGCCAGGGAATAGGCCACGGTGGAATCGCCCGACACCCGGGCGGCGATGCGCGCCGCCTTGGCCAGGGTTGCGCCGGCCATCAGGCCCTCGATGCCCTTGTGCTGGTAGCCCAGGCGCTGTTCCAGCCTGACCACCGCCTCGCCCTGGCAATGGAAGCGGAAATGGCCGGGCTCGATGACGCCGGCATGGACGGGACCCACCGGAATCTGGTGCAGGCCGTCGCCCACCGCCTTGAGGAAGGGATAGGAATCGGGCTCGGAGGCCGGGGCCATGGGCTGGGCGGAAAGGGGCATGCGCGACGGCCAGCGCCCGTGGTCCAGCCAGTGGCGCTTGTCCTCGAGACCGACGGGGGCCAGCCCCCAGACGTCGTGGATGGCGCGCTCGATGCGGATCACCCCCGGCCGGACGTTGCCCAGCGCCAGGAAGCGGCGGTCGGCCGTGTGGTGCGACGCCACGGCGATGTCGCCATTGGTCTCGTCTCTGAGCGCCACGTGGATATGCTCGCGCTCGGCCCATTCGGCCATCACCGCCCATTCCGCCACCCGGAGGCGGTCGACCAGCAGCCGCCAGCCCTTGAGGTCGAGGGTGAAGCGCGGCCACGGCCGGTGCGCCTCGACAGGCGAGCCGAGCGAGAGGAACTCGAGAAGGGTGACGTCGCCGATCATCCCAGGAACCTCGCCACATGCTGGAACCACGCCACCAGTTCCTTGGGCAGATAGAGGCCGGCCACCAGCACCAGGGCCATGTGGACCCAAAGCGGCGTCAGCGCCAGGGCGGTGGACAGCGGCCCGGCCTTGCCGTGGGCGTGGGCGTGGGGCGGCGGCTCGCCGAAGGCCATGCTTTGCAGCCGGGCCACCAGGGCGCCGAAGGCCAGCAGCAGGCCGATGGCCAGCGGGATGGCCAGCAGCGGCTGACGGGCGAAGGTGGAACTCAGCACCAGGAATTCGCTCATGAACACCCCCATGGGGGGCAGGCCGGCAATGGCCAGCACCGCCAGCACGAAGCCCCAGCCCAGCACCGGGTGCGAGGAGGTCAGCCCCCGGATGGCGGCGATGCGCTTGGTGCCTAAGTTCTGGCTGATGATGCCGACGGCGAAGAAGATGGCCGACTTGGTCAGCGAGTGCATGGTCATGTGCAGCAGACCGGCGAAATTGGCCACCGCGCCGCCCATGCCGAAGGCGAAGGTGATCACCCCCATGTGTTCGATGGAGGAATAGGCGAACAGCCGCTTGATGTCGCCGCGCCGGTACAGCATGAAGGCCGACAGGAACAGGCTCGACAGGCCCATGACGATCAAGAGCGGGCCGGGCGTCAGCGTGGCGCCATTGGCGGCGATGACCATCTTGAAGCGCAGCAGGGCGTAAAGCGCCACGTTGAGCAGCAGGCCCGACAGCACCGCCGAGATGGGGGTGGGGCCTTCCGCATGGGCGTCGGGCAGCCAGGCGTGCAAGGGCGCCAGACCCACCTTGGTGCCGTAGCCCACCAGCACGAAGACGAAGGCCAGGTTCAGAAGGTCGGGCTGGAAGCGATGAGCCTGCTTGATCATCAGGGTCCAGGCCATGGCGTCGGCCCCGTCGCCCATCACCGGCTGGGCGGCAAGGTAGACCAGGGTGGTGCCGAACAGCGCGAGGCCGATGCCCACCGAGCACAGGATGAAGTACTTCCACGCCGCCTCGATGGCCTCGCGGGTGCGATACAGGCTCACCATCAGCACGGTGGTCAACGTCGCCGCCTCCACCGCCACCCACATCACACCGGTATTGTTGGCGCAAAGGGCCAGCAGCATGGTGAACAGGAAGGCCTGGTACATGGAGTGGTAGAAGCGCAAATGCAGGTCGGACAGCCGCTGCGCCTCGGATTCCCGCGCGATATAGGCGGCCGAGAAGATGGAGGTGGTGAGGCCAACAAAGGCGGTCAACACCACCAGATAGACGTTGAAATCGTCGATGAACAGCAGCCGCGTCGGCTCGGGCCGCACATGGATCAGCAACAGCGACGAGGCGAAGGTGACCCCCGACGCCAGCACGTTGATCCAGGTGGCCGCCCGCCAGTCCTTCAGCACCGCCAGAAAGCCGGCCGAACCCAGCGGCACGCCCAGAATCCACAACAGCGGATTGTCGAGGCCGGGCAGCAAGGTGAAGCCCCCGATCATTGGCGGTCTCCCCGGTGGGTTTCCAGCTCGACCAGATCCAGGGTGTCGAAGCGCTCGCGGATGCGGAAGAAGAAGATGCCGAACAGGGTCATGGCCACCAGCACCGAGAAGGCCACGGAAATCTCCACCACCAGCGGCATGCCCTTGGCCGAGACGGCGGCCAGGATCAAGCCGTTCTCCAGTGCCATGAAGCCCACCACCTGGGTCACCGCGTTGCGCCTTGTGATCATCATCAGCAGGCCCAGCAGCACCACGCTCATGGCCAAGGCCAGGCTTTCGCGGGTCAGCGCCGTGGCGTTGGCGGTGACGGGCAGCACCAAGAGGATGGACAGCGCCACCAGCGCCACCCCGGCCATCATGGTCCAGCCGATGGACATGGCGGTCTCGACGTTCCTGTGGATGCCCAGTTGCTCCACCAGCCAATGCAGCGCGATGGGCACGATCACCGCCTTGAAGATCAGCGCGATGGCGGCGGTGACGTAAAGGTGGGGGGCGTGCTGGATATGGGCCTGCCACGCGGCAGCGGCCGCCAGGGCCAGGGCCTGGAAGGCGAAGGTGTTCAGCACCGCGAACAGGCGGCGCTGGTACAGCAGCGAAAAGCCGGCCATCAGCACCGTGGCGCCGATCAGGTGGGCGATGTCGTAGGAAAGCTGCGCCCCCATCACACCGCCTCCGAGACGTAGAGGAAGATGGTGGCCAAGAGGCCGAGCAGCAGCGCGCCGCCCAGGAAGTCGGCGTAGCGGAACACCCGCATCTTGGCAATCGAGGTCTCGAACACGCCCAAGGCCGTGGCCAGGACGAAGCACTTGGCGAGGAAGGCCCCCAGCCCGACCAGCACGGCCAGCCCGCCGTCGCCGCCCTGGGCCATGCCCCAGGGCGCGAACAGGCCGCCGATCAGGGCCATGAACAGGGTCAGGCGCACCATGCCCGCCCCTTCCATCAGCGCCAGATGGCGGCCGGAATATTCCAGCACCATGGCCTCGTGGACCATGGTCAGCTCCAGATGGGTGGCGGGGTTGTCGATGGGGATGCGGCCGTTCTCGGCGATGGCGACCATCACCAGGGCGGCCAAGGCCAGGCCCAGCGACACCTCGAGCCCCACGCCGCCCGACAGGATGAAGGCGATGATCTGGGCCGGCGCCGTGGTGCCCGAAACCAGGGACAGCGAGAAGGTGACCATCAGCATGGCCGGCTCGGCCAGCGACGCGATCATCATCTCGCGCGATGCGCCCAGGCCGCCGAAGCTGGTGCCGATATCCATACCGGCCAGCGCCGTCCAGAAGCGCGCCACGCCCAGCAGCGCCACCAGGGCGATCAGGTCGGCCGCCTGGGCCAGGAACAGGTTGGTGGTAAACGCCGGAACGATCGAGGCGGCCAGCCATACCGAGCCGAAGGTGACGTAAGGCGCCGCCCGGAACACCCAGGACGCCGAATGGGCCACCACCGCCTCCTTCTGCAACAGGCGGTAGACGTCGCGGTAGGACTGGAAGGGCGAGGCGCCGATGCGGCCGTTGAGCCTGGACTTGACCAGCCGCACCCAGCCGGTGATCAGCGGGCTGATACCCACCACCAGGACGATCTGCAGCACTTGCCAAGCAACCGAACTCATTGGCTTTGCCTCACCGCCACCACCAGCAGCATCATCACCAGGGTGGCGAACATCATCAGCAAATAGCGCCGCACCGTCAGGTACTGGATGCGGTTGACCAGATCGGCGATGAAGTCCACCAATCGGCCGATGGAGGCGTAAAGCCCCACCCATACCGGATCGACCACGCTCACCTTCATCTCCGCCGGGCGGTTGTCGCCGGGGTCGGGCATGTCGACGCTTTCTTTGGCGGCGAAGATGGAGGCGCAGAAGACGCGGCGCAGCGGCTGCGAGAAGCTTTGGCCGGTATACTGGCTTTCGGGGATGTTCTCGCGGTGGCCGCAATCCCAGGCATCGGCGCGGCGCAGGCGCGAGGTGCCCAGCAGGCGGGCCAGCATCAGGGTGACGGCGCACAGAGCCACGCCGGTCATCACCAGCACCGTGCCGGAATATGAGCCCCGCGTCGAGCTGACGGGCGACAGCCACGGCCAGCCCAGATCGGCGGACACGGCGAACTGCACCCCGGTCAGCGGCGTCACCACGTGGGACAGCGCATCGGTGACGGTCACCGGAATGGCGCCCAGCACCACGCACATCACCGCCAGGAAGGCCACGGTCAGGCGCATGGAAGCGGGGACCTGATGGGCCTCGGCCGCCGCCTGGGAACGGGGACGACCCAAAAAGGCGATGCCGTAGGCGCGCACGAAGCAGGCGGCGGCCAAAGCGGCGGCCAGGGCCAGCATGGCGCCCACCACCGGCACGCCGAACTTCATGGCCCAATGGGGCAGCGAGGGCCCCTTGAACAGCGACTGGAAGATCAGCCATTCCGACACGAAGCCGTTCAAGGGCGGCAGGGCGGAAATGGCGATGGCGCCCACCAGGGCGGCGACGCCGTTCCACGGCATGCGCTTGGCGAGCCCCCCCAGCTTGCCGAGGTCACGCTCGCCGGTGGCGGTGATGACGGCGCCCGCCGACAGGAACCACAGGGTCTTGAAGATGGAATGATTGACGATGTGGTAGAGCCCGGCCACCAGGGCCAGGGCGGCCAGGGTCTTCTCGCCGCTGCCCTTGAAGGCGATGGCCAGCCCCAGCCCGATCACCACCACCCCGATGTTCTCGACCGTGGAATAGGCCAGCAGCTTCTTCAGATCATCCTGCAGGATGGCGTAGAGCACGCCGAGTACGGCGGTGACGCCGCCCACCACCATCAGCACCGCGCCCCAGGCCCAGTTCACCTCGCCGTGCAGGTCGAACAGGATGCGGATCAGGCCGTACAGCGCCACCTTGGTCATCACGCCGCTCATCAGGGCGGAGACATGGCTGGGCGCCGCCGGATGGGCCAGCGGCAGCCAGGCGTGCAGCGGCACCAGACCCGCCTTCGACCCCGCCCCCAGCAGGGCCAGCAGCACCACCAGGAAGCCGGACACGCCGTCCAGCTTGGCGGCGCGCATGGCGGGGAAGGAATAGGCCCCCTCGCCGCCCGCCATCAGGCCGAAACAGGTCAACAGGCAGAAGGTGCCGAAACAGGCCATCACCAGATAGACGAAGGCGGCCTGGCGGTTCTCGGCGTTCTTGTGGTCGGCCAGGACCAACAGCCACGACGACAGCGACATGAACTCCCAGGCCACCAGGAACATGAAGGCGTCGTCGGCGATCAGCACCGCGTTCATGCCGAACAGGAACAGGGGATAGAACGGCGTCACCCGCCGGGGCTCGGGCAGGTGCGAGCAATAGCCGATGCCATAGGCCGAAGCGGCGGCCGAGGCCAGGTTGACCACCACCATGAACAAGGCGGACAGGTTGTCGAGGCGGAAATGGGCGGCCATCCAGGGCAGGCCGATGGGCAGCACGATGGCCGGGCCGGTGCCGGGCGTCTGGCCCAGATGCTTGATGCCGCCCGCCAGCAGAGCCAGCGAGGCAATCATGCAGCAGAAATAGACCAATCGGTGCCGCCACATTTCCGCGCCGGCCAGCACGCCGAGAACGGCGAGGGCCAGAAGGGCGGAAAGGGCGGCCGCGATCAGCATCGGCTGCGCGACCTCGTAAAGTCATGCAGCCCCTCGCCGGGCGCGCGCCTCCGCGCGCTTGGCCGCCGCCTCAATGGCGGCTGGGCATGATGCAGGAAGGCTGCATCATGCTTGTCTGCTCCGTGGCAGGACATGGGTCTCGTCTCCCGTGAATCCCCTGTCGGCGGGACCGGTTGTTCCGGCCCTCTTCATCTCGTCTTATGGCGAGGAGAGAGGAATCATACCCACCCGAGGGGGCGGGCGCAAGGCCCCCCGAAGGTCTGCGGACTAACCCCGCGCCAGGGCCCGCCAGGCGATGTCGCGGCGGCAGAAGCCGCCCGGCCAGTCCAGGGCGTCCACGGCCTTGTAGGCGCGTTCGCGGGCCTCGGCCACGCTCTTGCCCTTGGCGGTGATGCCCAGCACGCGGCCGCCGGTGGCGACCACGTGACCGTCCTTCATGGCGGTGCCGGCGTGCAGCACGGTGACGCCGTCCACCTTGGCCGCCGCGTCCAGCCCGCCGATCACGGTGTTCTTCTCGTAAGAGCCGGGATAACCCTTGGCGGCCATCACCACCACCAGGGCGACGTCGTCGGACCATTCGAGCTCGATGCCCGCCAGCTTGCCCTCGGCACCCGCCGCCAGCACCGGCAGCAGGTCGGACTCGAGGCGCGCCATCAGCACCTGACACTCGGGATCACCGAAGCGCACGTTGTATTCCAGCAGCTTCGGCCCGGACTTGGTGACCATGATGCCGGCGAAGAGCACACCGGTATAGGGCTTTCCCATCTGGGCCATGGTGCGCACCAGCGGCAGGATGGAACGCTCCATGATCTCGGCCTGCACCGCGTCGGTGACCACGGGAGCGGGGGAATAGGCGCCCATGCCGCCGGTATTGGGACCGGTGTCGCCGTCGCCCACCCGCTTGTGGTCCTGGGCGGCCACCAGGGGCAACGCGGTCTTGCCGTCGCACAGCGCGAAGAACGAGCATTCCTCGCCGTCGAGGAACTCCTCGATCACCAGCTCGTTGCCGGCGTCGCCGAAGACCTTGTCGCCCATCATCATGTCAACGGCGCCCAGGGCCTCGTCCAGGGTCATGGCCACCACCACGCCCTTGCCGGCAGCCAGGCCGTCGGTCTTGACCACGATGGGCGCGCCCTTTTCGCGGATGAAGGCCTTGGCCTTTTCCATGTCGGTGAAGCGGCCGTACCAGGCGGTGGGAATGCCGGCCCGGGCCGCCACATCCTTCATGAAGCCCTTGGAGCCCTCCAGCTCGGCCGCAGCGGCCGAGGGGCCGAACACCTTGATGCCGGCGGCGCGGCACTTGTCGGCGAGGCCGAGAACCAGCGGAGCCTCGGGGCCCACCACCACCAGGTCGACGGCGTTGGACTTGGCGAATTCCACCAACTCGTCCACCTTTTCCGCCCCGATGGCGACGCATTCGGCCGCATCGGCGATGCCCGCATTGCCCGGAGCGCACCACAGCTTGGTGAGAAGAGGAGACGACTTCAGCTTCCAGCACAGCGCATGCTCGCGCCCGCCCGAACCGACCACCAGAACCTTCATGTCCGCCTCCGTCACTCGCTTGGCGGCGTTTTATCACTTCCGCCCGTGATTGCAAAAGGCCATCATCCCGCCATGAACGACGAGCGCCCCGCCCCCTCCAACGTCCCGGAATACTCGGTCTCGGAACTGTCCGCCGGCCTGCGGCGCACGGTGGAGGACGCCTTTTCCTTCGTGCGCGTCCGGGGCGAGATCTCGGGCTTCAAGCGCCATTCCTCGGGCCATCTCTATTTCGCGCTGAAGGATGCCGAGGCGGTGCTGGACGCGGTGTGCTGGCGGGGCAGCGCGGGCAAGCTCGCCATCGGCCCCGAGGACGGCATGGAGGTGGTGGCCACCGGCCGCCTCACCACCTATCCCGGCCGCTCGAAATACCAGATGGTGGTCGAGCGCATGGAGCTGGCCGGCCAGGGCGCGCTGTTGAAGATGCTGGAGGACCGCAAGAAGCGGCTGATGGCCGAAGGGCTGTTCGATCCCTCGCGCAAGCGCCCCATCCCCTTCCTGCCCGACATCATCGGCGTGGTCACCTCGCCCACCGGGGCGGTGATCAGGGACATCCTGCACCGCCTTGCCGAACGCTTCCCCCGCCGCGTGCTGCTGTGGCCGGTGGCCGTCCAGGGCGAGGGCGCGGCGGCCCAGGTGGCAGCCGCCATCCGGGGCTTCAACGCGCTGAAGCCGGGCGGCACCGTGCCGCGCCCCGACGTGCTGATCGTGGCCAGGGGCGGCGGCTCGCTGGAAGACCTGATGGCCTTCAACGAGGAGATGGTGGTCAGGGCGGCGGCTGAATCCGAAATTCCGCTGATCTCGGCGGTAGGGCACGAGACCGACACCACGCTGATCGACTTCGCCTCGGATTTGCGCGCCCCCACCCCCACGGCCGCCGCAGAAAAGGCGGTGCCGGTGCGCGCCGAGCTGATCGCCACCATGGCCGACATGGGCGCGCGCATGGTGGGCGCCATGCAGCGCGGACTGGAGGAGCGGCGCACCCGCCTGTCCCACACCTTCCGCGCCCTGCCCCACCCCCGCCGGGTGATGGAGGATTGCGCCCGGCGTCTGGACGAGCGGGCCGAGCGCCTGGCCAACGCGCCCCGCATCCTGTTGGAGCGCCGCCGGGCCGAGCTGGACCGCCTGGGTGCGCGCCTGCGCCATCCCCGTGAACAGCTGGCCGAGGCCGGGCACAAGCTGACCGCGCTTTCCACCCGTCTCGACCACGCCATGAAGACGGTGACGGCCGCCGAGCGCGCCGCCAACGAGCGCCGCGCCCTGCAACTGGAACAATCCACCGCCCGCCTGATTCAAGTCCTGCCCCGCCTGCTGGAAGACAAGGCCAAGCGCGTCGCCCATGCCGGCCAGCTGCTGGAAAGCTTTTCCTACCGCAAGGTCCTGGACAGGGGCTTCGCCGTGGTCAGGGACGAGCACGGCGCCCCGGTCACCTCGGTCGCGGCGGCCAAGCCGGGCACCGCCTTAGGCGTAGAATTCGCCGACGGCAAGGCCGGCGTGCGGGTCGAGGGCAGCGCTCCGCCGACGCCCAAGGCGCCGAAAAAGCCGGTCGTGCCGGACGGGCGGCAGGGGTCGTTGCTGTAGGCGGCGATCCCTCTACACGGATGGACACGGACGCCGCTTCGCGGCCACGGATCGACACGGATAATGTTCATCCGTGAGCGGTGCGAAGCGCCGCATCCGTGTCCATCCGTGTCTCGTGGCTCCGCCTTAGGGGATATTACTCCACCCCCACCAGGGACTTGGCGAAGGCATCGGCCTCGAAGGGACGCAGATCCTCGGCCTTTTCGCCCACGCCGATGGCGTGGACCGGCAGGCCGAACTTCTCGGCCAAGGCCACCAGCACGCCGCCCCTGGCGGTGCCGTCCAGCTTGGTCAGCACCAGGCCGGAGACGGCCACCATGTCCTTGAAGATCTCCACCTGGGAATGGGCGTTCTGGCCCACGGTGGCGTCCAAGACCAGCAGCACCGAATGGGGCGCGGTCTCGTCCACCTTCTTGATGGAGCGCACCAGCTTGGCCAGCTCGGCCATCAGGTCGGACTTGTTCTGCAGCCGCCCGGCGGTGTCGATGAACAGCAGGTCGTCACCCCTGGCGCGGGCCTGCTCGACGGCGTCATAGGCCAGACCGGCGGCGTCGGCCCCGGTTTCACGGGCGATGACCGGACAATTGGTGCGCTCGCCCCAGACCTTCAGCTGCTCGACGGCGGCGGCGCGGAAGGTGTCGCCGGCGGCCAGCGTCACCGACAGGCCGGCATCCTTGTAGCCCTTGGCCATCTTGCCGATGGTGGTGGTCTTGCCCGAGCCGTTGACGCCCACCACCAGCACCACATGGGGCTTGCGGGCGGGATCGATCTCCAGCGGCTTAGCCACGGGGCCGAGGATGCGGGTGATTTCCTCGGCCAGCGTCGCCTTGATCTCGTCGGAGGTGACGTCCTGGCCGAAGCGGGTCTTGGCCAGATGCTTGGTCACCCGCGCCGCAGTGGCGACGCCCAGATCGGCGGTGATCAGCAGTTCCTCCAGCTCCTCCAGCGCCTCGTCGTCCAGCTTGCGCTTGGTGAACAGGTCGCCGATGCCGGTCGTCAGCTTCGACGACGACTTGGCCAGCCCGGATTTCAGGCGGCCGAACCACGAGGTGGATTCCTCGGCCGGGGCGGGCTCCGGGGCGGCGACGGGCTCCGGGGCGGGAGCCGCTTCCTTCTTCTTGCCGAACCCGAAGATGCTCATGCCAATTCCCCCACCAACTCGTCGGCGTCCACCGCGGTGACGCGCACGTTCAATATCGTCCCCGGCGAGGCATGGCAACCCGCCACCCGCACCGGCAGGTAATGGGCGGAATGGCCCTTGCCCCCCGATTCGATCAGCACGCTTTCCACCCCGCCGATTCGGGTCGCCAGGAAGGCCGCCATGGACGCCGCGCCCTTGGCCCGCAGGCGGGCGGCGCGCTCCTTGATCACGTCGCCCCGAACCTTGGGCATGCGGGCCGCCGGCGTGCCGGGCCGGGCCGAGAAGGGAAAGACGTGCAGATGGGTCAGACCCGCCTCGTCCACCAGGTCGAGGGACTTTTGGAACATCTCCTCGTCCTCGGTGGGAAAGCCGGCGATGATGTCGGCGCCCAGCACCACATCGGGGCGCAGCGCCCTGATCTTCGCCGCCAGCGCGATGACGTCGCCCCTGAGGTGGCGGCGCTTCATGCGCTTGAGAATAGTGTCGTCGCCCGCCTGGACCGACAGGTGGAAATGGGGCAGCAGCCGGGGCTCGGACGCGATGGCGGCCAGCAGGTCCTCGTCCACCTCGACGGGATCGAGCGACGACAGGCGCAGACGGGCAAGCTCGGGCACAGCGGCCAGCAGACGGCGGACCAGCTGGCCCAATCCCGGCTTGCCCGGCAGGTCGGCGCCATAGGCGGTGACGTCCACGCCGGTCAGCACCACCTCGTTATAGCCGCCGGCCACCAGTTCCCGGATCTGCTCGACGATGCGGCCCATGGGCACCGAGCGGTTGGGGCCGCGCCCGAAGGGGATGATGCAGAAGGTGCAGCGATGGTCGCAGCCCTGCTGCACCTCGACGAAGGCCCTGGCGCGGCCCTCGAAGCCGGACACCAGATGGGAGGCGACCTCGCGCACCTCCATGATGTCGCCCACCACGATGCGCTGAGGCGGAGGGGCCGCGAAGATGTCGGGCCGCATCTTCTCGGCGTTACCGAGAATCTGGTCGATCTCGGGCATGGCGTCGAAGGTTTCGGGATGGGCCTGGGCGGCGCAGCCGGTGACCACGATGCGGGCGTCGGGGCGTTCGCGCCGAATCTTGCGGATGGCCTGGCGCGCCTGGCGCTCGGCCTCGGCGGTGACGGCGCAGGTGTTGACGATCACCGTCTCGACGCCGCTTTCCGTGGCCCGCGCGTGCTCCTTCATCACCTCCGACTCATAGGCGTTGAGGCGGCAGCCGAAGGTCAGAACCTCTGGTGGTTTCGTCGTCATGGAAGCAGGCTGGAATCCAGCGTCCCGGCAAAGGCCACCGCCACCGGCCCGGTCATCAGCACGTGGCCGTCCTTCAGCCACTCGATGGTGAGCTGGCCGCCGTCCAGGGTGATCTCGGCCTTGCGGGGGCTTAAGCCCCGCCGCGCCGCCGCCACCAGCGTGGCACAGGCCCCGGTGCCGCAGGCCATGGTGATGCCGGCGCCCCGCTCCCACACCCGCATGCGGATGCGCCCGATCTCGGCGTCGGGCGGGGTGAGGACCTGGGCCACCTCGATATTGGCGCGCTCGGGGAACATGGGATGATGCTCGAGGCCACGGCCCAAGGCGGCGAGGTCGACGCTTTCCGCGTCGTCCACGAAGAACACCGCGTGGGGGTTGCCCATGCTGACGCCCACCGGATCGGCCAGCGGTCCGGCGGCGATGCCCAGATGCAGGGTGTCCACCGCCTCGGCCACCGGAATTTCCCGCCAGTCCAGGCGCGCCGGTCCCATGTCCACCGCCACCTGGAAGGGGCCGCGCGATTCGGCGTCGAGCAATCCCGCCTTGGTCTCGAACACCACCTTGTCGAGGCCGGTTTCCTTCATCAAGAGCCAGGCGACGCAGCGCGACGCGTTGCCGCAGGCCGCCACCTCGGAACCGTCGGCGTTGTAGATCAGCATGGTAGCGTCGGCGGTGTTGCCCGAAGGAGGCGCCAGCACCACCAACTGGTCGCAGCCCACCCCGGTGCCGCGCGACGCGATGGCGCGCACTCGGGCGGGCGTCAGATCGAAGGCGCGCGCGCGGGCGTCGAGGACGACGAAGTCGTTCCCCAGGCCGTGCATCTTCAGAAAGGGCCAGGCTCTATCGCTCATGATGGCGTTATATGGGGCGGCGGGCGCTTGAGTCCAGCACCGCGCATGGGGCGAAGGCGGGATGGCGGGTTGCGGCGCGGCGCGCCCCCCCCTATCCTTGCTCCATGAGAATCGAAAGCGCCCACCCATGATGGAGTCCATGAACGCCGCCATCCTGATGGTTTCGGGCCTGGTGGCGCTGTCCATCTTCTCCAGCCTGCTCTCGTTCCGCATCGGCGCGCCGCTGCTGCTGGTGTTCCTGTGCGTCGGGCTGGTGGCGGGCGAGAACGGCCTGGGCCGCATCAGGTTCGACGACGTCAACGCCGCCTACATGATCGGCAGCATCGCGCTGGCCATCATTCTGTTCGATTCGGGGTTCCACACCAGCCTCAAGGCCTTTCGCATCGCGCTGTGGCCGGCCATGGCGCTGGCCACCGGCGGCGTGGTGGTGACCACCGTCGTGGTTGCGGTGCCGGTGCATTATCTGATGGGCTTCGACTGGCTGGAGGCGGCGCTGATGGGCGCTATCCTCAGCTCCACCGACGCGGCCGCCGTGTTCTTCCTGCTGCGCGTCGGCGGCATCCATGTGCGCGACCGCGTGCGTTCCACCCTGGAAGTGGAATCGGGGTCCAACGATCCCATGGCCATCTTCCTGACCCTGGCGCTGGTGGGCCTGCTGGTCGCCAAGGGGCCCATCTCGCCGGTGGGCATCGGCATGGAGTTCGTCACCAAGTTCGGCATCGGCGCAGTGGCCGGCATGTTCGGCGGCGGGCTGATCGTGCTGGCGGTCAACAAGATGGGCTTCGAGCGCGGGCTGCAGCCGCTGGCGGCGCTCAGCCTCGCCATGGTGCTGTTCGCCGCGACGGAGGAACTGCACGGCAGCGGCTTCCTCGCCGTCTACATCGCCGGGCTGGTGGCCGGCAACGCGCGGATCAACGCGCCCGAGACCATGCGCCGCTTCCAGGACGGGCTGACCTGGCTGGCCCAGATCGTCATGTTCCTGACGCTGGGCCTCCTGGCCACGCCGGCGGAGTTCCCCGCCTTCGCCTGGCAGTCCCTGGGCGTGGCCGCCGTGCTGATCTTCGTGGCCCGCCCGCTGGCGGCGTGGATCTGCCTGCTGCCCTACGGCTTCAACCGCAACGAGACCGCCTTCGTCGCCTGGGTGGGATTGCGCGGCTCGGTCTCGGTGCTGCTGTCCATCGTGCCCATGGTGGCGGGGCTGCCCCACGGGCGCGACTATTTCATCCTGGCCTTCCTGGTGGTGCTGATCAGCCTGGGGCTGCAGGGCTGGACCATCGGCGCGGTGGCCCGCTTCCTCGGCCAGATTGTCCCTAAGCGCATCGGTCCGGTGGAGCGCATGGAGCTGGAAATCCCCGGCGCCCGCCACGAACTGGTGTCGTACCGCATCGTCGCCGATTCCCTGGTGGCGCGCGGCCATCGCCTGCCGCGCTGGGCCGAGCCATCGCTGGTGGTCAGGGACAAGAAGTCCTATTCCGCCCACGCCGCCAAGGGGTTGAAGTCCGGCGACACCGTCTTCCTGTTCGCCCGCCCCGAGCGGGTGCCCCATCTGGACCGCCTGTTCGCCTCGGCCGCCCCGGCGGCGGAAGCCGATTCCCGCTTCTTCGGCGATTTCGCCCTGGAACCCGGCGCCCATATGAAGGACCTGGCCCTGCTTTACGGCCTGCCGGTGGACCCCGCCGATCACGACATGTCGGCATCGGACTGGCTGGTGCGCGAGCTGGGTCACGAGCCCGGCATCGGCGACCGGGTGGCCTTGGGCGAGGTGGAGCTGATCGTGCGCGCCATGAACTGGACGGACCACATCACCGAGATCGGCCTGGCGGTGGAGCCCACCCGCGTGGACGCCCCCAAGCTGCCGGTGTTCCAGAGCCGCACCGAATTGAAGGCAATGCTCAAACGCTGGATGAGGAAACGCGCATGACCCTGGTAAAGACTCATCGTCAGTTGATCGACGAGGCCAACGCCCTGATCACCACCATCCCCACGGCGGAAGCCATCGCCATGCATGGCCGGGACGACGTGGTGTTCGTCGATATCCGCGACGTGCGCGAGCTGGAGAGGGAGGGCATGATCCCCGGCGCCTTCCACGCGCCCAGGGGCATGCTGGAATTCTGGGTCGACCCCACCAGCCCCTATTACAAGGAGGTGTTCGGCCAGGCCAAGCGCTTCGTCTTCTACTGCCAGTCGGCGTGGCGCTCGGCCCTGGCGACCCGGGCGGTGCAGGACATGGGCCTCGCCCCCGTCGCCCATGTGGAGGGCGGCTTCAAGGGCTGGAAAGATGCGGGCGGGCCGGTGGGGCCCAAGCCCGAGCACAAGAAGGGCTAGAGATGCACCAGCGGCCCTGGGGCGGCGTCAGCCGCCACAGGTGCCGCAGCAGGTGTCGCTGTCGTAGGTCAGCCGCGCCACCAGGTGCCGCTGGCCGTCGCGGGCCGGGAAGAACTGCAGGAACACCATGGTCAGCCCCTTGGGCAGCGCCGACTTCAGCCCCGTCATGCGGGCCGAGCGCGAGGTGTTGTACTGGTAGTCGTCGGATTCGTCGCACAGGCTGAAGGCGGCGGGCAGCAGATCGGCGCAGCGGGCCAGCGGCATCTCGCGGCTCGCCACCACCGTGCCGGTAGCCAGGATCTCGACCACCGCCTGATCGCCGGCGACCTTCACCTGCACCACGTTGGCGTGGGCGGCGACGGCATGTTCCAGCAGGGTCAGCATTTCCGCCTGGGGTTCAGGGGCGATCATGTTCATGGGACTTAGGCTCCGGTTAGCGGGAGCCTCAAGAGAAACAGCATCGCGGCTCCGACCTCCTTGAGCCCGGTCAAGCATCCCCCCTTCGCAGCGGGGCGCGGCCGTGGTTATATATTCCCATGGAGGGCCAAGAGATGACGGGCGAGGTCACCGTTCGCGTGCTGATCGAAGGCCGGGTCCAGGGCGTCTGGTTCCGTGGCTGGACGGTCGAGCAGGCCCTGGCCCGCAAGCTGTCGGGCTGGGTGCGCAATCTGGTGGACGGAAGGGTCGAAGCCCTGTTCCACGGCCCCTCCCACATCGTCCGCGACATGGTCGAGGCCTGCCACCGGGGCCCCACCGCCGCCCTGGTCACCAGGGTGGAGACCGAAACCTCCTCCGAGGTGCCGCCCCCGGGCTTCCACCAGCGCCCCACCGCCTGATCATGAAACTCACCCGCCGCCAAATCCTAGCCGGAGCCGCCGCCATGACTATCGCCAAAGCCGCCGATGCCGCCCCTCAAGGAGCGCGCCAGTTCCCCAAGGATTTCTTCTGGGGGGCTTCGACCGCCGCCTACCAGATCGAGGGCGCCTACGACACCGACGGGCGCGGCATGACCATCTGGGACAAGTTCACCGCCGACGGCAAGATCATGGATGGCAGCAGCGCCAAGGTGGCCTGCGACCACTACCACCGCTACCCCGAGGACATCGCCCTGATGAAGGCGGCGGGCTTCCAGGCCTATCGCTTCTCGCTGGCCTGGCCGCGCATCGTTCCGGCGGGAACCGGCAGGATCAACGAGAAGGGCCTCGATTTCTACGACCGGCTGGTGGACAAGATCCTGGAGGCCGGCATCAAGCCCATGGCCTGCCTCTACCACTGGGACCTGCCCCAGCCGCTGGAGGACAAGGGCGGCTGGCAGGGACGCGACATCGTCGGCCCCTTCGCCGAATACGCCCGCATCGCGACCAAGCGCCTGGGTGACCGGGTCAAGGACTGGTACATGCTGAACGAGCCGAACGTGGTGGCCATCATCGGCTACGGCATCGGCGAGCACGCGCCCGGATACAAGCTGGGCGAGGACGGCATCCTGAAGGCGCTGCACCACCAGAATCTGGCCCAGGGCACCGCGCTTCGCGCCATCCGGGCCGAACATTCCGACGCGGTACTGGGCACGGTGATCAACCTGCAGCCCTGCCGCTCCCAGGACGACGACCCCAAGAACCGGGCGGCGGCCATCCGCTGGGACGCGGTGTGGAACCGGGTGCCCTTGGACGGCGTCATGCGCGGCGCCATTCCCGACGTTCTGGCCGAAAAGATGGCCCACATCGTCAAGCCCGGCGACATGGAGACCTGCAAGTTCCCCATCGACATGCTGGGCATCAACTACTATTCCCGCATGACCATGAAGCACGAGGAAGGCCACCCCTTCGACGTGTTCTGGGGCGACGCCCATTGCGACCGCTGGACAGCCATGGCCTGGCCGGTGCAGCCCGACGGGCTTTACGACCTGCTGCGCGAGTTCAAGGAGCTGTACGGCAATCCGGCCGTCTTCATCGCCGAGAACGGCGCTGCCTATGACGACGTGGTCACCCCCGACGGCCAGATCCACGACGCCGAGCGCGTCGCCTTCCTGAAGGACCACGTCTCCGAGGTGGCCCGCGCCGTCAAGGACGGCTGCAACGTCAAGGGCTACCTGGTGTGGTCGCTCCTGGACAATTTCGAGTGGGCCTACGGCCTGTCCAAGCGCTTCGGCATCATCCGGGTGGATTACGACACCCTGAAGCGCACGCCCAAGGACAGCTACAAGTGGTTCGCCGAGGTGATCAAGACGGGGCGGGTGGGGTGATGCCCCACCACCTCACGCCGGGGCGTATTCGGCCATGCAGTTGGGGGTTTCCCACACCCTGACCGCCACCAGACGGGCGGTGGCGTCCGAGCGCTTGCGCACCGGCGCCACCAGCACCTCGAACCAGTGCTTGGCCAGGCATTCGGCGGTGGGCTGGAAGGGCACCACGTAGAGCTTGGTGCCCATGCGGGTCTCGGTGGTGAGCGCCGCGCCGTCGGCGGCAACCGTGGCGCGGATGGCCTTGACCCATTCTTCACCGCCGTCCTCCGGGGCGAATAGGGCCAGCAAGTCGGCATCGGCCGACGCCGCGATGAAGCCGTGATCGCAAGGCGCGTCGATCAGGCGCATCATCTCATCCTTGAGGAAGCCGAAATCCACCACCATGTCGGTCTGCTCGCCGCTGGGATGCAGGTGGCTGGCCTCGCACTCCACCTCGACCACGTAGCGGTGGCCGTGCAGGTTCCGGCACTTGGAGCCGTGGGTCATGATGCGATGGCCGGCGTCGATCTCGATGCGGCGGCGGACGCGGAAGGTGGACATCAGGGAATTCCCAGCAATTTGTGGGTCTGCAAGCTGAGCCGCCAGCGCGGATGAGTCAAGCAATGCGCGATTGCGGCTTGCGTATTGGCCTCGCGGTCCGGCCCGTCCATGGGCTGCAGCAGGAAATGGGCGAAGTCCAGGGACTCGAAATCCTCAGGCGCGGCGCCCGCTTGCGGGAAGACCAGCTTCAACTCGTCGCCCCGCGTGGTCTTCAATCCGGTTCCGGCCTTGGGGCTGACGCACACCCAGTCGATGCCGCCGGGCAGGTCCACCGTGCCGTTGGTCTCGATGGCGATCTGGAAGCCCCGGGCGTGCAGCGCCCGGACCAGCGCCGTATCCAATTGCAGGCCCGGCTCGCCGCCGGTCACCACCACGTAGCGGGTGTCGCCGCCCGCCGCCAGCACCGCGTCGGCCAGGGCGGCCGCGTCGGCGAACTTCTCGCCGCCGACAAAGTCGGTGTCGCAGAAGCGGCAGGTCGCGTCGGCGCGGTCCTCTTCGCGCCCGCTCCACAGATTGCAGCCGGCAAAGCGCAGGAAGACCGCCGGGCGGCCCGCCTGCACCCCTTCGCCCTGCAGGGTGTGGAAGATTTCGCGGACGGTATAGGACATGAAACCGGCAATCCTTTCTCCTGCCGCCATTGAGGCGGCGGCCAAGGGTGCGCGAGCACCCGCTTAGGCAGAGGGGCGGAAAATTAGTGATCCGAGCCGTGCAGGATCTGATCGGTGATGCCGGTCTCGTAGTCCAGCCCGGCGGGGGTCAGCGTCACCGCCATGGGGAAGCTGGCGCGGATCAGGCCCTTGCGCTCCAGGGCCACCCACACCGCGCCGTTGGCGAGGCCGCTGGCGTCCTTGCTCATCACCACCTTGCGGCCCACGTGGAAGTGGTTGCCATGGGGATGGGGCAGGGCCGACAGGAACACCTCGCCGCTGTCCATGCGGGTGGAGGTCTCGGGATGGCGGGCCAGTTCCTGGAACAGCACCAGGGTCTTCAATTGCAGCGGATTGAGCTTCAAGGGATTGGCGCGGGGCGGCATGGGCGTCTGGACCTCATGGAAACGGGGGCGGCATCATGGCACCAGCCGCCCCCCGATTCCAAGAGTCATGCCCTCAGGCGGCCATTTCCTTCAGGAAGGAGGCGACCTCGCGCTCCAGGTCGGCGCTTTCGCCCAGCAGCTGGTTGGCGGCCTCGAACACCGCGCGGGCCATGGCCCCGGTCTCCTCGGCGGCCCCCACCACGCCGGTGATGTTATGCACCACCTCGCGCGAGCCGGCGGCGGCCTGCTGGACGTTGCGCGAGATTTCCGCCGCCGCCGCGCCCTGCTGCTCCACCGCCCCGGCGATGGAGGACGACATCTCGTTGATGCGGACGATGGTCTCGGCGATGGAGGCCAGGGCGGACACCGCCGACCCGGCTTCCTCCTGCACGGCGGCGATCTGGCGCGCGATGTCCTCGGTGGCGCGCGACGTCTGCCCGGCCAGGTTCTTCACTTCGTGGGCGACCACGGCGAAGCCCTTGCCCGCCTCGCCGGCCCGGGCCGATTCGATGGTGGCGTTCAAGGCCAGCAGATTGGTCTGCGACGCGATGTCGTTGATCAGGCCCAGCACCTGGCCGATACGCTCCACCGCCTCGGTCAGTCCCGAGATGCGGCCATTGGCGGCCTCGGCCTCGCGGGACGCCGCCTCGACGATGGTGCTGGAGCGGTGAACCTGCGACGAAATCTCGTCGATGGAAGCGGTCAGTTCGCAACCGGCCGAGGCGACGCTTTCCACGCTGGCCGCCGATTGCTCGGTGGCGGCGGACACGGCGGCGCCCTGCACATGGGTCTGTGCGGCGTTGGCCGACAGGCTGTTGGAGGCGGTATGCAGATGCTCGACCGAGCCCTTGATCCGCCCCAGCATGGCCATCACCGCGGTGTCGAAACGCCGCGTCGCCGCCTCGACCCGCTGCTGGCGGACCTGAATGCGGGCCTGCTCCTCCTGCTCGGCGCGGCGGCGGGCCTCCGCCTCGATCAGGCCTTGACGCCAGCCGTCCAGGGCGCGGGCCAGGGGGCCGATCTCGTCGGCGCGCCCGGTTTCCGGCACCCGGACGTCCAGCGCGCCGCCACCCAGCCGGCCGACCGCCTCGCCCAGCCGGGCCATGGGGGCGATGATCGCCCGCGCCATGCCGACCACCAGGGCCAGGGTCGCCAGGGCCGCCAGGATGGTGAAGGCCACCACCAGCAGCTTGTAGGTGGATTCCTGATCGGCGGCCTGGGCTTCAACCGCCTTGGACAGGGCGTCCGAGCGCGTCACCAGGGTGTCGATGGCGGCGCGATGCTTGGCGTAGAGCCCCGTCAGAACCGCGAAGGACGCCTGGGCCGCGTCACGGTCCCCCTTCTCCAACGCCGGAAAGAAGCCGGCGAAAACCTGTTCATAGAACTGCACCGCCGGCTTGTAGGATTCCACCAGCAGGCCATCGCGAACCGAGGCGTCCAGGGTCTGATCCTGCCAATATTTGTGACGGTCGTCGTAATCCTTGCGCAGCCGCGCCATGGTTTCCTTGAGCGACGCCAGTTCGGCCGGACCGGCGGCCAGGGCCTGCGACGCCGTCAGGTAGGATTCGATGATGTATTCCGGCGGCGGCAGAATGTCGGCGACCAGATCCTTGGCCTGAATGATGCGGCCATAGAC
Source organism: Magnetospirillum sp. XM-1 (assembly GCF_001511835.1). NCBI lineage: Bacteria > Pseudomonadati > Pseudomonadota > Alphaproteobacteria > Rhodospirillales > Rhodospirillaceae > Magnetospirillum > Magnetospirillum sp. XM-1. The sequence continues at coordinate 1,107,240 of NZ_LN997848.1, read as the reverse complement.
AGGCCCATTGACCTTGAGCTCGCCCAGCACGACGCCCCAGCCCAGCGAAATGCCGACCAGGGCTGCGGCTGTCGCCGCGGCAAGAACGGTCAACTTCCCTTTAATGGTCGCGATACCCGGCATTGCCGACCTCCGATACGAAATGCATGCCATATGCATAAAACATAGGCCATTAGGCTGTGAGATTAAATAGCACACAGATAAGAATGAATCGAAAAATATGCATAGCCATGCCGCAGAAACAGACCGGCAAAATATAGAAACAAATCTAAAATGACATAATCACGAAAGTAACCGAGATTTACAGTACATTCACACGGCGTCACTTTTCGATCCGCACCATGCGGCGCTCATTGCCCGCAGAATGATTCAGCGGCCAAGGGACAACAGGCTCCCGCGGAAAATCGGCGCCCGTGAATGGGGCTGGACGCCCCCGCCACCCGGCCTTATCCCTAGGCCGGCAAAGAGCAAGCCGAAGGAGGCGCGTCGGGTTCCCATGGATGTGAGCCAGACCATCAAGGGATTGTTCCATAGTGCGGTCGACGCCATCTGCGCCCACCGCGACGGCACCATCGTGGTGGCCAATCCCGCCTTCGCCCGGCTGTTCGGTTACGCTTCCGCCGACGACATGGCCGGCAAGCGGGTCCTCGACACCCTGGCCCCGGAGGAGCGCGAGCGGATCGGCGAATTCATCCGCCGCCGCGCCACGGGAATCGATGCGCCGTCCTTCTACGCCGCCACCGGCCTGCGCCGCGACGGCAGCCGGTTCGAGATGGAAGTCGGCGCCTCCATGTTCCAGGGCGACGGAGAAAGCTTCTGCGTCGCGGTGTTGCGCGACATCTCGGACGCGGCGGCCGCCAAGCGCCATCTGGTGGAGAGCGAGGAGCGCTTCCGCAATCTGTTCAAGCTGTCGCCCGACCCCACCTGGATCATCCAGGACAACCGCTTCGTGGAATGCAACCGGGCGGCCGTCGCCATCCTGGGCTATCCCGACGAGGACTCGCTGAAGAACGTCCACCCATCCGAATTGTCGCCGGAATTCCAGCCCGACGGCGAAGCCTCGTTCACCAAGGCCGAGCGGATGATGGGGCTGACCATGGCCAACGGGCTGCACCGGTTCGAATGGACGCACAAGCGCCGCGACGGCAGCCTCCTTCCCGCCGAGGTCACCCTGTCGGCCACCTTGCTGCAGGGCAAGCCCTCCATCTACTGCTCGTGGCGCGACATCTCCGAGCGCCATCAGGCCGAGGCCCAGATGCGCCTGGCCGCTGGCGTCTTCGATTCCACCCAGGAAGGCATCGTCGTCACCGACATCGACGGCACCATCGTGTCGGTGAACCCCGCCTTCACCCGCATTACCGGCTATGCTGGCTGCGAGGTGATCGGCAAGACCCCGGCCATCCTCAAATCCCATCATCAGGACCAGAACTTCTACCGCGCCATGTGGGCCGACCTGCGGGCCAGGGGGGAGTGGCGCGGCGAATTGTGGAACCGACGCAAGGACGGCGAGGCCTATCTGGAATGGCTGACCATCAGCGCCGTCAACGGCCCCGACGGCAAGCCGGCCCGCTTCGTGGCGGTGTTCTCCGACGTCACCGAATTGCGGCGCAAGGACGACCAGATCCGCCATCAGGCCTATCACGACGCCCTGACCGGCCTGCCCAACCGCTTCCTGCTGGGCGACCGCCTGGACCATGCCATGGAGATGGCCCGGCGCACCCAGGCCCAGGTGGCGGTGCTGTTCCTCGACCTCGACCGCTTCAAGATCGTCAACGACAGCCTGGGCCACCACGAGGGCGACAAGCTGCTGGTGGAGGTGGCCCGGCGCATCGGCCAGACGGTGCGCAAGAGCGACACCGTGTCGCGCCTGGGCGGCGACGAGTTCGTGGTGGTGCTGGGCACCTTCAGCGACAGCACCGAGGTGGCGCTGGTGGCCGAGAAGATCATCGCCAGCCTGAGCAAGCCCCTGCGGCTGTCGGGCAAGGCGGTGCACACGGGCACCAGCATCGGCATCGCCGTCTTTCCCCAGGACGGCGAGGACGCCGCCACCTTGCTGAAGAACGCCGACACCGCCATGTACCAGGCCAAGGCGGCGGGCCGCAGCTGCTTCCGCTTCTTCGACCGCTCCATGAATGCGCTGGCGGTGCGCCGCCTGGAACTGGAGGCGCAGCTGCGCCAGGCCATGGAAGCCGGCCAGCTGGAACTGCACTACCAGCCCAAGGTGGTGGTGGAGACCGGCGCCCTGGCCGGGCTGGAGGCGCTGCTGCGCTGGAACCATCCCGAGCAGGGGTGGATTCCGCCCATGGAGTTCATCCCGCTGGCCGAGGAAAGCGGCCTGATCATTCCTCTCAGCTATTGGGTGGTCGAGGAGGCCTGCCGCCATCTGGCCCAGTGGCGCAAGGCCGGAATCCAGGCCAAGGTCGCCATCAACCTGTCGGCGCGGCAGTTCCACGACGACAAGCTGCCCCAGCGCATCGAGGCGATCCTTCAACGCTGCAAGGTGCCGGGCAGCGCGCTCGAGATCGAGCTGACCGAAGGCTCGGTGATGGACGAGCCCCGCCGGGCCATCGTGATCTTGCAGCGGCTGCGCGCTCTCGGCCTGCGCATCTCGCTCGACGATTTCGGCACCGGCTATTCCAGCCTGGCCTACCTGAAGCGCTTCCCCATCAGCACCGTGAAGATCGACCGCTCGTTCGTCATGGACCTGCCCGACGACCCCGAGGACGCCGCCATCGTGCGGGCCATCCTCGACCTGGCCCGCGGCCTCAATCTGGACGTGGTGGCAGAAGGGGTGGAAACCGCCGAGCAGATGGAGTTCCTGCGCGCCGCCGGCTGCGGCCAGATCCAGGGCTATTACTTCAGCCCGCCGCTGCCCGCCGCCGAACTGGGCGAGTGGCTCAGGAAGAAGCCCTAGGCCCGGCTCCCCAATCGCCGGCCAGCGCCTGCACCACCGCCAAAGCGGCGATGGCCGCCGTCTCGGCCCTGAGAATGCGCGGCCCCAGCCCCACGGCACGGGCGAAGGGCTTGGCGGCGATCATCCGGCGCTCGTCCGGGTCGAAGCCGCCCTCGGGCCCGACCAGCAGGGCCAGCGGACCGGGGGGCAGGCCGTTCAGCACCTGGGCCAAGGGCGGGCCGCCGCCGCCTTCGTCGAGGAACAGCAGCACCCTTTCGGCGGGCCACGACGCCAGCACCTTGTCCAGCGGCGCCGGTTCGGCCAGCTCGGCGATCGTGAGGCGCTCGCACTGCTCGGCGGCTTCGACCAGATGGGCGCGCAGCCGCTCGGCATTGACCCGGCCCGCATTGGTGCGCCGAGTGAACACCGGCCACAGGCGCGAAACACCCAGTTCCGCCGCCTTCTCCACCACCAGATCGGTGCGGTCCTTCTTCAACGGCGCCGCCAGCAGCCAAAGGTCGGGCTCGGCCGCCTGGGGACGGATCTGGCTTTCGGGCACCAGGGCGGCGCCGGCCTTGGCCAGCGAGGCGACGCGCGCCAGCCACTCGCCGTCGCTTCCGTTGAACAGCAGCGCCGTCTCACCGATTTCGGCCCGCATCACCGAGGCGATGTAATGGGTCTGGTCACGGGTCAGCGCCACGGCATTGCCCGCCACCAGGGGGGCGTCGACGAACAGGCGGAAGCGGGGACGGGGGGCGGTCTCGGTCATGGCATATCGTCGAAATGGGCGTCGATGTCGCGGTGGCCTTCCAGGATGCTCACCACTTCGACCCGGTCATCCACATAGCGGAAGAAGATCACGTAACCGCGAAAAGCGATGCTGCGCAAGTCCGGGCGCAGTTCGGGACGGGACCGCCCCAGGGTGCCGGGAAGACCGGCGAGATCGCGGCACCTCTGGCGCAACCGGCCGACAAAATCCATGGCTGTCGCGACGCTGCCGCTGGCTTGCGCCACATGATCGAGAATGCCGAGCATGTCATCGCGCGCGTAATCCAGCAGGACCAGCCGCCTCACTCAGGCGTTCCCCCGCGCCGCAAATCCTCGGCCCGCCGGGCCAGGGCGTCGTCCAGGTCGGCATCGCTCACCTCGCCGCCCGCCGCCATGGCGGCGTCCAGATGCGAGCGCAACGCCGCCAGCTTCATTTCGCGCTCTTCGACCAGCCGTAGGCCTTCGCGCACCACCTCGCTGGCCGAGCCGTAGCGCCCGGTCCGCACCGCCAGCTCGACGAAACTCTCCCAACGCTCCCCGATGGACACGTTCATGACCGCACACTCCCGACAGGCCCGGCACAAGGAATAACATAAAATGCGCATAATTTGCTATCGGCGCGACAAGCCGTCTTGGCGCGACGCTTGACCTCGCCCGCGACCGGGCCTATGTCGGACGTAAGAGATTCGATCGAAGGTTCCGCCATGGCCTTGCTGCCCATCCTGACCGCGCCCGATCCGGTGCTGAAATCCAAGTCCAAGCCCGTCGCCGCAGTGGACGACCGCGTCCGCGCCCTGATGGACGACATGCTGGAAACCATGTACCACGCGCCCGGAATCGGGCTGGCGGCGCCGCAGATCGGCGTGCTGGAGCGGGTCATCGTCATGGATATCGGCCGCAAGGAGGAGGACCGCTCCCCCATCCGCATGGCCAATCCCGAGATCGTCTGGGCGTCCGAAGAGGACAACACCTACGAGGAAGGCTGCCTGTCGGTACCCGAGCACTATTCCAACGTGGTGCGCCCGGCCGCGGTCAAGGTCCGCTATCTCGACGAGACCGGGGCCAAGCGGGAAATCCACGCCGACGGCCTGCTGGCCACCGTGGTGCAGCACGAGATGGACCACCTGGACGGCGTCTTGTTCATCGACCACCTGTCGTCCCTGAAGCGCAACATGATCCTGCGCAAGCTGCTCAAGGCGCGGAAGGACGCGCAATGAAGCTGGTGTTCATGGGGACCCCCGATTTCTCGGTCCCCATCCTCGGCTCGCTGATCGAGGCCGGGCATCAGGTGATCTGCGTCTACTCCCAGCCGCCCCGGCCCGCCGGACGCGGCCACAAGGAGCAGCTGACGCCGGTTCATGCCTTCGCCCACGAGCGGGGTATTCCGGTGCGCACGCCAAAGAGCCTGAAATCCCCCGAAGCTTACTCCGAGTTCGCGGCGCTGGAGGCCGACGTGGCGGTGGTCGCCGCCTATGGCCTGATCCTGCCCCAGGCGGTGCTGGACGCGCCGCGTCTGGGCTGTCTCAACGTCCATGCCTCGCTGCTGCCGCGCTGGCGCGGCGCGGCGCCCATCCAGCGGGCCATCCTGGCCGGCGACCAGGAAACCGGAATCACCATCATGCAGATGGATGCGGGCCTGGACACCGGGGCCATGCTGGCCAAGGAAAGCATCCTGCTGCTGCCCGACTGCACCGCCTCCTGGCTGCACGACATGCTGGCCGCCATGGGCGCGCGCATGATCGTCGAGGTCGTGGGCAAGCTGGAAAACGAGGAGCCCGTGCCCGCCACGCCGCAGCCGGCCGAGGGCGTGACCTACGCCCACAAGCTGGCCAAGGAGGAGGGCCTGCTGGACTGGCGCCAATCGGCGGTGGAGCTGGACCGCAAGGTGCGCGCGCTCAATCCCTGGCCCGGCGTGTGGTTCGAGATGGGGGCCGAACGGGTCAAGGTCATCGAGGCGGCGGTGGTTCCCGGCACGGCAGCGCCCGGAACGGTGCTCGACGACCAGCTGAGCGTCGCCTGCGGCAAGTTCGCGCTGCGCCCCCTGAAGGTGCAGCGGGCCGGCAAGGCCGCCATGAGCGTCGCCGAAATGCTGCGCGGCCACGCCATCCCCAAGGGCACGGTGCTGGGCTAATGCCTCGCTACCGCCTGCTCGTCGAATACGACGGCACCCCCTTCAACGGCTGGCAGCGCCAGGACAAGGGAATGTCGGTGCAGGGCGTGCTGGAAGCGGCGGTGGAGAAGCTCTGCGGCCAGCCCTGCACCCTGCACGCGGCGGGGCGCACCGACGCCGGAGTCCACGCCACCGGCCAGGTGGCCCATGTGGACCTGCCCCGCGACTATCCCGCCGACACGGTCCGGGACGCGCTCAACTACCACATGAAGCCCAAGCCGGTGGCGGTGGTCGCCGCCGAGTTGGTCGGCGAGGACTTCCACGCCCGTTTCTCGGCGACGGGACGGGCCTATCTCTACCGCATCGTCAACCGCCGCGCGCCTTTGGCGCTGGAGCAGCACCGCGCCTGGTGGGTGCCGGTGGCGCTGGACGCCGATGCCATGGCCGAAGGAGCGCGCCGGCTGCTCGGCCATCACGACTTCACCACCTTCCGCGCCAGCGAGTGCCAGGCCAAAAGCCCCATGAAGACGCTGGACGTGCTGGACGTGACGCGGGTGGGAGACGAGATCCGCATCGTGGCGGCGGCCCGCTCGTTCCTGCACCATCAGGTGCGCAACATGGTCGGCACCTTGAAGCTGGTGGGCGAGGGCAAGTGGAGCCCCGACGACATGACCCGGGCGCTCGACGCCAGGGACCGCACCAAGGGCGGCCCCACCGCACCGGCCGCCGGGCTGGTGCTGACCGGGGTCAGGTATCCCGCTTCTTCGGACGATAGAAGCGGCCCGACAGGCTGACCCGGTCCAGCTCGTATTCCTCGCGCAGCACGGCGAACACCTCGTCCTGGAAATCCTGCCAGCGGGCGGGCGGCACCAGGGCGCCGGGATTGTCGTCCTCGGTATGCTTGGGGGGGTCGACCAGTTCCACCACGGCGATCTCGCGGCGCTTCAGCATGCCGGTCAGGGTGTCGGCGGGCAGGCGGCCCATGGTCATGGCCTGCAGGGAGTTGATCGGATCGTAGAAGGCCGGCTTGCCGGCCCTGAGGCACAACAGGTGCGACTGGCACAGCGCCGTGCCCTTGATGCCCTTCAGATAGGCCACGTCATCGTGGAACATGGCCTCGCGATTGGCCAGCTCGCCCAGAGCCTCCACCCCGAACCGCCCCAGGGCGGCGGGAGCGTAGGCCAGCACGCCGGCATTGATGACCAGCGCCATCACCGGCCGCGCCATGGGATAGGGCGCCAGATGCAGCACCAGGCCGGCGCCGATGGCCAGGGCGACATAGGCGTCGAAATAGACGTTGACGTCGGTTCCCGCCCCGCCGGAGAACCCCGCGCCCAGGGCCAGGCTGCAGACCAGATAGGCCAGGATCAGCCCGGCCGGCCGGGTGCGCCGCGCCGCCAGCAGCCCCAGGCCGACCACTGCCAGGGGAGCCTGGAACTGGCCGAGAATCTCGGTGGTGAACAGGAAGGCCCGGGTGAGGTCCCAGGTGCGCGACGCCAGCAACTGGGCGAAGAAGGGCGGGCCCAGCAAGACGCCGCTGGCCGCCGCCAGGGCGGTGCCGGTGGCGAAATAGGCCAGCCGGGCGCGGCCCGGTCCACGCACCAGGATGTCGACGGCGATCAGCAGGGGCAGGCAGACCAGGCTGTGCTTGACCAGCATTCCGGCCGAGAACAGCAAGGCGGTGAGCGCCGCGCGGCGCGCGTCCATCTCGCCGCCCAAATAGACCGCCAGACCGCCCAGCACGAAGGCGTGGGCCAGCAATTGCGGATTGTTCTTGCCCACGTGGTCGGTCAGCAGGCAGGCGAAGAACAGGGCGCAGGTCACGGCGGCGAACCAGCCGTCCAGCCTCGATCCCCCCGCCGAGCGGACGATAGAGCGCACCGCCAGGCAGACGGCCGCCGTCGATGCGTAAGACACCAGGCGGCCGGCCAGGTTGACGTCGCCCACCAGCTTGGACAGGACGCCGACCAGATAGAACGACAGCGGCGGATAATTGTTGAAGAAATAGGGCGAGCCCGAGGCGTAGAGCGACTCGCCGGCCAGGGCGCGCAGCTGGTAATAGGCGTTCCAGCCCTCGGTGTTGTCGATCTCGAAATCCCAGAACAAACGCGCCAGCGGATAGGCCAGCAGCACCAGCGCCAGCATGCCCAAGGCGCGGACCGTCACCCGGTAGGACCGCTCCGCATCCCCGTTCACATCAACTCCCCGCACGCCGCTCCTCCGCTCCCGACGGATTCGCCCTCGGGAGCGGAAGTGCCACATTCACGACGGCAAGGCAAGGCGAGAAGCTACCCTCCCAATACTACCAGCAGGTCCTTGGCCTCCACCTGAGTGCCGGGGGTGACGGCGATGGAGGCGACGGTGCCGACCCGTTCGGCGCGCACCAATGTCTCCATCTTCATGGCCTCGATGGAGACCAGCAGGTCGCCCTTTTCCACCGCTTGGCCGGCATGGACGGCGACGGAGACCACCAGACCCGGCATGGGCGCGCCCACATGGTCGGCATTGCCGGCCTCGGCCTTGGGCCGTGCCATGCGGGCGGGCGCCACCTTGCGGTCGAAGACGCGCACGGTGCGCGGCTGGCCGTTCAGTTCGAAGAACACCTTGCGCGAGCCGTCCTCCTCGGCCTCCGCCGTGGCGAGGTACCGGACGATCAGGCTCTTGCCCTTTTCCAGGTCGATGCTGATCTCCTGGCCGGGCGACATACCCCAGAAGAACACGTCGGTGGGAAGGGCCGAGACGTCGCCGTATTGCCGCTGGTGAAGGGCGAACTCGGCGAACACCTTGGGATACATCAGCCAGGAGGCCAGCTCCGCCTCGGACAGCTTGCGGCCCGCCTTCTTCTCGGCCTCCTCGCGCACGGCCGCCAGGTCGGCGGCGGGCAACACCGCGCCGGGCCGCACGGTGATGGGCTTGGCCGATCCCAGCACCTTCTTCTGCAAGGCGGCCGGGAAGCCGCCGACGGGCTGGCCCAGGTCGCCCTTGAAGAACGACACCACGGATTCGGGGAAGGCGATCTCACGCTCCGGGTCCAGCACGTCCTCAGGGCTAAGGCTGCTGGTCACCATCATCAGGGCCATGTCGCCCACCACCTTGGAGGTGGGCGTCACCTTGACCACGTCGCCGAACATGGAATTGACGTCGGCATAGGCCTTGGCCACCCAGTCCCAGTGCTGCTCGACGCCCAGCGATCTCGCCTGGGCGCGCAAATTGGTGTACTGGCCGCCCGGCATCTCGTGGCCGTAGACCTCGGCGGTGCCCGACCGGATGTTGGCCTCGAAGGGGGCGTAGAGCGTGCGCACGCCCTCCCAGTAGCGCGACAGGCCGTTCAGCGCCCCCTGGTCCAGGCCGGGATCGCGGTCGTGGCCGGAAAGCGCCGCGCAGATGGAGCCCAAGGGCGGCTGGCTGGTCAGGCCGCTCATGGCATCCATGGCGGCGTCCACCGCATCCACCCCGGCGTCGACGGCGGCCAGGACAGAGGCCGCCGACAGGCCCGAGGTGTCGTGGGTGTGGAAGTGGATGGGCAGGCCCACCTCCTGCTTCAGCGCGGTGACCAGGGCCGAGATGGCGCGCGGCCGGGCCAGACCCGCCATGTCCTTGATGCCGAGGATGTGGGCGCCGGCCTTCTCCAGCGCCTTGGCCATGGCCACGTAGTATTTGAGGTCGTATTTGGGCCGGGCGGCATCGAAGATGTCGCCGGTGTAGCAGATGGCCGCCTCGCACACCTTGCCCGAGTCCCGCACCGCGTCGATGGCCACATGCATGTTGTCGACCCAGTTGAGCGAGTCGAAGACGCGGAACACGTCGACGCCATTGGACGCCGCCTGGGCGACGAAGTGCTTCACCACGTTGTCGGGGTAGTTGGTGTAGCCCACCGCGTTGGCCGAGCGCAGCAGCATCTGCAAAAGCAGGTTGGGCATGGCGGCGCGCAACGCCCGCAGGCGCTCCCACGGGTCCTCGCGCAGGAAGCGCATGGCCACGTCGAAGGTGGCGCCGCCCCAGCATTCCACCGAGAACAGGCCGGGCAGCAACCGGGCATAGGCCGGAGCGGCGGCCAGCATGTCGTGGCTGCGCATGCGGGTGGCGAACAGCGACTGGTGGGCGTCGCGCATGGTGGTGTCGGTGACCAGCACGCGCTTTTGCTCCAGCATCCACTTGCCCAAGCCTTCCGCGCCCAGCGTGTCGAGCAGTTGCTTGGTGCCCTCGGGCGGCTTGGCCGCCGGCACGGGCGGCAAATCGGGACGGTGGCCGAGGACGGGGCGCTTCAGGCCCATTACGTCCGGGTTGCCGTTGACCATGACGTCGCCCATGAAGGACAGCACCTTGGTGGCGCGGTCGCGGCGGTCCTGGCGGGCGAACAACTCCGGCGTCTCGTCGATGAAGCGGGTGGTGTAGGCGCAGCCCACGAATTTGGGATGCTCGATCACCGCTTCTAGGAAGGTGAGGTTGGTGGCGACGCCGCGGATGCGGAACTCGCGCAGGGCGCGGTCCATGCGGGCGATGGCCTCTTCCGGGGTGGGGGCCCAGGCGGTGACCTTCTCTAGGAGCGAATCGTAGTGCCGGGTGATCAGCGCGCCCGAGAACGCCGTGCCGCCGTCCAGGCGGATGCCGAAGCCGTTGGCGCCGCGATAGGCGGTGATGCGGCCGTAATCGGGGATGAAGCTGTTGGCCGGGTCCTCGGTGGTGATGCGGCACTGGATGGCGTGGCCGTTCAAGGGAATGTCCGCCTGACGCGGCACGTCCGAGCCCGGCGCGCCGATGGGAGCGCCGCCGGCGATCCTGATCTGCGCCTTGACGATGTCGATGCCGGTGACCACCTCGGTCACCGTGTGCTCCACCTGGACGCGCGGGTTAACCTCGATGAAGTAGAAAGACCCCGTCTCCATGTCCATCAGGAACTCGACGGTGCCGGCGTTCTCGTAACCGGCGGCGCGGGCCAGACGCACGGCGGTCTCGCACAATTCCGCCCGCTGGCGGCCGTCGAGATAGGGCGCAGGGGCGCGCTCGACCACCTTCTGGTTACGGCGCTGCACCGAGCAGTCACGCTCGTAGAGATGCACCAGATTGCCCTGGGAATCGCCCAGGATCTGCACCTCCACGTGCCGCGCCCGGCGCACCAGCTTTTCCAGGTAGACCTCGTCGTTGCCAAACGCCGCCTTGGCCTCGCGCCGCGCCACCGCCAGCAGTTCCTCCAGCTCGGACTCGGCCTCGATCACCCGCATGCCGCGTCCGCCGCCGCCCCAGCTGGCTTTGAGCATCAGGGGATAGCCGACGGCCGCCGCCAGATTTTTGCACTCGCCCAGATCGGCGGGCAGCGGCCCGGTGGCGGGCATCACCGGCACCCCGGCCTTTTCCGCCAGGGCGCGCGCCGCCACCTTGTTGCCCAACAGGCGCATGACCTCGGACGAGGGGCCGACGAAGGCCATTCCCGCCGCCCGCACCGCGTCGGCGAAGTCCGGATTCTCGGACAGGAAGCCGTAGCCGGGATGCACGGCGTCGCAGCCTGCCTCCTTACCCACCCGGATCATCTCGTCGATGGAAAGGTAGGCCTCGATGGGCCCGCTTCCCTTACCGATCAGATAGCTCTCATCCGCCTTGAAGCGGTGGAGCGCGAAGCGGTCCTCGGTGGAATAGACCGCCACGGTGCCCAGCCCCAATTCGGTGGCGGCACGGCAGATGCGGATGGCGATCTCGCCGCGATTGGCGACCAGAAGCTTGGCGAAGGGAGGCTTGCCCGAGGCGGAAGGGATCATGGTTCACCATGTTGATCGTTGACGAAGCGCTGGATAATTCTTTTTACCAGCCTTGTAAACAGGAGCTTTGAGCTTACCATTAAACAGAGGCGGCTTTACATGCGCGGAAGGTGGAGGTAGACAAAACCTTCACGCAGAGGGCAGGACATGACGGAACCGATCAGGCCGGCCAAGCTGGCCGATACCATTGCCGACCATTTGGAACAGCTTATCCTCGAGGGCAGCCTGCGGCCAGGGGAACGCCTGCTGGCCGAGCGCGAGCTGGCCCAGCGCTTCGACGTGTCACGGCCCTCTCTTCGCGAGGCGCTGGAGAAGCTGGAAAACCGCGGCCTGCTGAAATCCGGGCGCGGCGGCGCCACCTATGTCGCCCCCCTGCTGGGCGAGGGCTTTACCGAGCCCTTGTATTCCGCCCTGGCGTCCCGGCCGGAAACCACCTTCGACTATCTGGAATTCCGCCGCTACGTCGAGGGCTCGGCCGCCTATTTCGCGGCCCTGCGCGGCACCGACGTGGACCGCGACCTGATCCGCGAATGCTTCGAGAAGATGGAAATCGCCCACCAGAAGGACGATTCCAGCGACGAGGCCGAAACCGACGCCGACTTCCATCTGGCCGTCTACGAGGCGTCGCACAATCTGGTGATGCTGCACATCATGCGCTCGCTGTCGGACATGCTGCGCAAGGACGTGTTCTACAACCGCGCCAAGCTGTACCAGCGCCAGGGCGTGCGGGAATTGCTGCTGGAGCAGCACCGCGCCGTCTACCTGACGGTGATGGCCGGCGACCCCGACGCCGCCAAGGCCGCGGCGGAAGCCCATATCGACTTCACCCGCGACGCCCTGATGGAGATCGCCAAGGCCGACGCCCGGCTGGAAGTCTCCCTGCGCCGCATCGCCAAGACCGATCTGGTGGCGGCCAAGCGCTGATGGCCGGCTTCATGGCCCAGGCCCTGGCCGAGGCCGAAGCGGCCGGCGCCCGCGGCGAGGTGCCGGTGGGCACGGTGGTGGTCCGGGACGGCGAGGTCATCGCGCGCGCCGGCAACCGGGTCGAGGAGCTGGGCGACCCCACGGCGCATGCCGAGATGCTGGCCTTGCGCGCCGCCACGACCCTTCTCGGCGACAAGCGGCTCGATGATTGCGACCTCTACGTCACCCTGGAACCCTGCCCCATGTGCGCGGCGGCCATCTCGCTGGCTCGGATAAGGCGGCTCTATTTCGGCGCCTACGACCCCAAGGGCGGCGGGGTGGAGCACGGCGCCAAGGTCTTCGACCACGCCACCTGCCACCACCGCCCCGAAATCTACGGCGGGCTGGAGGAAAGCCGCTCGGCGGACCTGCTCAGGGCCTTCTTCGCCGAACGGCGCTAGGCAAGCTTGCCTAGCCTTATGTTTGCCCCGTGGCCTTAGCGCGCGCCTTCCGCGCGCTTGGCCGCGGCCTCAATGGCCGCTGGTCGCGTCGTGCGTCATGTGTGGACAGCCCCTGCGTTGCAAGGAGATTTTTTCGCGCTGACGCCCCGGTCGGGTGCAGTCATGTGTCCGGCCTGTTTGCGCGGCACTCTGACCGCTGGCCATGATGTGATCCGTGAAACGGCTCCCGATCAGATTTACGACCTTGGCGGCCATGACGTACGCTGGGTTTTGCCGTTCCTTGGATTGACCGGTCGCCATCACGCTTTCATCGCCCTCGCAACTGGTTGTTCCTCGCGCTCTTTCTCAGGCGGCCTGTGCTGCCGCGTCGTGATAGAGGCCACCCTTGGCGAGGATGGCCCAGGCGGTGCGCGCCATCTTGTTGGCCAGGGCGACGGAGATCTGCCGTGCCGTCTTACCCCGCGCCATCATGCCCGCCAGCCATGTGCCTTGCTCTTTGCGCCGCCGCCATAAAGTGCCGGTGGCGCCGACCACCAGGAGCGACCGCAGATAGCGGTCCCCAGCCTTGGTGATCGGCCCCAGCACGGTTTTGCCACCGGTGGAATTCTGCGATGGCACCAGCCCCAGCCAGGCGGCGAAGTCTCGCCCCGTCTTGAAGCGCTTGGGATCGCCCATGGCGGCAACGATGGCGCTGGCGATCAGCGGGCCGATGCCGGGAATGGAGGCGACCCTCTGGCTGTCGGCGTCGTTACGGTGCCATCTCAGGATTTCGTGATCCAGCGCATCGATCTTGGAGTCGGTCTCACGCACATGCGCGGCCAGCATCGCCATGGCTTCACGAGCCGCCTGAGGCAATGCCGCATCCGGTGCGTCCAGCGCACAGACGACCAGCCTTGCCAGCCCACCTTGCCCCTCCGGTTCGATGATGCCGTATTCGGCAAAATGCGACCGCAGCGCATTGCCGAGCATGGTGCGCTGGGTCACCAACAGGCGGCGGGTGCGATGGAGCATCAGCACCGCTTGCGCCTCCTCGCTCTTGACCGGCACGAACTCCATGTGCGGCCGTGTCACCGCCTCGGCGATCGCCGCAGCGTCGGCTGCGTCGTTCTTCCGTCCTCGCTTGACATAGGGCTTGACCCGCGAGGGCGGGATCAGGCGCACCTCATGCCCCAGTTTGGCCAGCGTCCGCGCCCAATAATGGGCTGAGGCGCACGCCTCCATCCCCACCACGCAGGGCGACAGCTTGGCGAAGAACGTCACGACCTCGGAGCGGCGCAACTGCCGCCGGATCGTCACGGCACCGTCGCCATCGACCCCGTGGACCTGGAAAACCCGCTTCGCCAGATCAAAACCAATCGTGCTAACCTCGGTCATGGACGGCCCCCTTCAAATGGTGTGTCTCGACAACCACCATCTTGGCGCATTGCGACGCCGGTGAGCAGGGGCCGTCCACCCCATCAGATTTGACGCTCGACGCTCTGAAACCTCAGCCGCAGGACGGTCGCCCCGCCTCGACCCGCTCGAGCGTCCCGTCGGCCACCAGTTCGGCGGCGGTGACCGAGGTGCGGAATTGCGGCGCGCCGCCCTTCTGGTCGAACCAGGGCGCCGCCCTGCCCGACCAGGCCACCAGGGGCTTGACCACCCGATAGCTGGAATAGGGCGCGGCCGAGCAGACATAGGGCAGCGCCCGCGACGCATAGGCGGTGCCCTGGGGATTGAACTGCTTGCCCTTATCGCAGCCGAAGCGGTCGATCACCATGCCCGGTGTCAGAATCACCGTGACAGTGATCTCGGTGCTCCATTCGTGGGTCGGCCAGCGCAGGTTGCCCTGGCCATCCTTCCACCGGCTGGAGATATCGGGCCGGACGTCGACATCGCGGCATTCGGCCCGGGCCGGACCAGCCGGCAACGACAAACCGAACACGGCCAACGCGGCCGCCGTCAAAAGCGATCTGATACGCATCGAAGAGTCTCCCCCAAGACCCAAACCCCGGAGAGGAGTATGCATCCGAAGGGAAATCCCGTCACGTCACATACAACTATATCATGTGGCGAGATGTCATGACTTGTATCATAGGACCGCCAAACCAAGCGACCTATCGCCAGATGGGTCTACCCGAGCCCGGCAACCCGTATTCCGCCCAGCGCTGGCTGACCCGGTCCACCACCTCGTCGCTCATCCGGATCTTCTCGCCCCATTCCCGGTGGGTCTCCGGCGGCCATTTGTTGGTGGCGTCCAGGCCCAGCTTTCCCCCTAAGCCCGATTCCGGGCTGGCGAAGTCGAGATAGTCGATGGGCGTGCCCTCCACCACCGTGATGTCGCGGGCGGGGTCCATGCGGGTCGAGACGGCCCACATGACGTCCTTCCAGTCGCGCGCATTGATGTCGTCGTCCACCACGATGACGAACTTGGTGTACATGAACTGCTTCAAGAAGCTCCACACCCCGAACATCACCCGCTTGGCGTGGCCGGGATAGGCCTTCTTGATGCTGACCACGGCGATGCGATAGGAGCAGCCCTCGGGCGGCAGCCAGAAATCGACGATTTCCGGGAATTGCTGCGCCAAGAGGGGGATGAATACCTCGTTCAGCGCTTCGCCCAGCACGCTGGGCTCGTCCGGCGGCCGGCCGGTGAAGGTGGAGAGGTAGATGGGGTCCTTGCGCATGGTGACGGCCGAGACGCGGAACACCGGGAAGTCCTCCACCGAGTTGTAATAGCCGGTGTGGTCGCCATAGGGGCCTTCCGGCCCGGTCTCGTCGAGCATGACATGGCCTTCCAGGACGATCTCGGCCTCGGCCGGGACCTTCAGCGGCACCGTCTTGCACTCCACCAGGTCCAGCTTCTTGCCGCGCAACAGGCCGGCGAACTGGTATTCCGACAGGGTCTCGGGCACCGGGGTCACGGCGGCGATGATGGTGCCGGGATCGGCGCCGATCACCACGGCCGCCGGCATGGGTTCCCGCTTTTCCTTGCCCCAACGCTGGAAATGCTGGGCGCCGCCCCGATGCTTCAGCCAGCGCATCAGGGTGGTGTTCCGGCCCGTCACCTGCATGCGGTAGATTCCTAAGTTGAAATTGTCGCGCTTGTCCTCGGACGGATTGGGCCCCTGGGTCACCACCAGCGGCCAGGTGATCAGCGGCGCCGGCTCGCCCGGCCAGCAGCCCTGGATGGGCAGTTGCGACAGGTCCACGTCGTCGCCCTTCAGCACCACCTGCTGGCAGGGAGCAGAGCCCACCGTCTTGGGCCGCATGGCCATCACGGTCTTGGCCAGCGGCAGCATCTCGAGCGCCTCGCGCCAGCCGCCGGGCGGCTCGGGCTGTTTCAGGAAGGCCAGCGTCTCGCCCACCTCGCGCAACTGGGCGGGTTCGCGGTCCATGCCCCAGGCGACGCGCTCCACCGTACCGAACAGGTTGACCAGCACCGGCATGGCATATTTCGAGCCGTCGGCCCGCACCACGTTCTCGAACAGCACCGCCGGGCCGCCCTCGGCCAGCAGGCGGGTCTGGATCTCGGTCATCTCCAGATGCGGCGACACCGGCGCGCTCACCCGCCTCAGCCGTCCGGCCTTTTCCAGGCGGGCGATGAAGTCGCGCAGGGATTCGTAGGGCATGGGGGGCTCTCCTTTGCGTCCGGCCCACAGGGGAGTACGATCCCGTCTTGCCGTCAAGGGGCACATCACCCAGATAAGAAACAGACACAAATGTAACAGGATGTAGTGCTTTTACCCGACTTCACGCTAAGCCCAAATCGGCGTAGGCTGGGTAGGGGTATCATTTGGTCTACCCTAAGGGGGATGGTCGCCTATGGCTTCGGTACATAAGAAGGAAGAGCGTTACCGGACGCTGATCGAGCTGGGCATCGCGCTCTCGGCCGAACGCAACCACAACCGGCTGATGGAGAAGATCCTTCAGGGCGCCAAGAGCATGTGCAACGCCGACGGCGGCACGCTCTACCTGATGACCGAGGCCAAGGACGGTCTTCGGTTCGAGATCATGCTCAACGACACGCTCAACATCGCCATGGGCGGCACCACGGGAAAGCCCATCCCCTTCCCGCCGCTCAGGCTGTACGACGACGAAGGCAAGGCCAACCACAAGAACGTGTCCAGCTCGTGTGCGCTGACCGGGCAGACGGTCAACATCGCCGACGCCTACGACGTGGACAAGTACGACTTTTCCGGCACCAAGGCCTTCGACACCAAGACCGGCTACCGCTCCAAATCCTTCCTCACCGTTCCCTTGAAGAACTACGAGGGCGAGGTGATCGGCGTGCTGCAACTGATCAACGCCCGCGACGGCCGCAACCGCATCGTCGAGTTCGGACCCGACATCACGCCCCTGATCGAGGCCCTGGCCTCCCAGGCGGCGGTGGCGCTGGACAACCAGCGCCTGATCGAGGCCCAGAAGAACCTGTTCAAGAGCTTCATCCAGGTGATCGCCGGCTCCATCGACGCCAAGAGCCCCTATACCGGCGGCCACTGCCACCGGGTGCCGGCCATCACCTTCATGCTGGCCGAGAAGGCCTGCGAGGCCACCGAGGGCCCCTTCGCCGATTTCAACCTGACCGAGGACGAGTGGTACGAGTTGGAGGTGGCCGGCGGCCTGCACGATTGCGGCAAGGTCACCACGCCCGAATACATCGTCGACAAGGCCACCAAGCTGGAGACCATCTACAACCGCATCCACGAGGTGCGCATGCGCTTCGAGGTGGCCAAGCGCGACACGGTCATCACCTACCTGGAAGGCCTGGTGGCCGGCGAGGAGAAGGCCGAGACACTGAAGGCCCGCATGGATGCGGAACTGGCCGCGCTTGACGACGATTTCGCCTTCGTGGCCGAAAGCAATGTGGGCGGCGAGTTCATGGCCCCCGACAAGGTCGAGCGGCTGAAGACCATCGCCGAGCGCAGCTGGGTCCGCACGCTGGACGACACCCTGGGCCTGTCCTTGGACGAGATGCGCCGGCGCACCGGCGACGAGCCCAAGCCGCCGGTTCCTGAGAAGATGCTGGCCGACAAGGACTGGCACGTCATTCCCCACGAGGTCAACGTGGACACCGCCCGCTACGATGCCGAGGGCTTCAAGATGAAGCCGCTGGAGAACCGCTACAATCTGGGCGAGCTCTACAACCTGGCCATCGGGCGCGGCACGCTGACCGCCGAGGACCGCTTCAAGATCAACGACCACATCGTGCAGACCATCTTCATGCTGAAGGCCCTGCCCTTCCCCAAGAACCTGGCCCGCGTCGCCGAATGGGCCGGCGGCCACCACGAGAAGATGGACGGCACCGGCTATCCCAAGGGCCTGAAGCGCGACGAGATGTCGCTGCCCGCCCGCATGATGGCGGTGGCCGACATCTTCGAGGCGCTGACCGCCGCCGACCGCCCCTACAAGAAGCCCAAGACCCTGTCGGAATCGCTGAAGATCATGTCGTTCATGGTCAAGGACCAGCATATCGACCAGGATCTGTGGGAGCTGTTCCTCACCTCCGGCGTCTGGAAGGACTACGCCGAGAAGTATCTGCGCCCCGAGCAGGTGGATGCGGTGGACATCGCCAACTACCTGCCCAGGAAGGCGGCCGAATAGGGGATGGCCACCGGCTTTCGCGCCTATATCGCCGCCAGCCTGGACGGCTATATTGCCGATGCGGACGGCTCCATCGCCTGGTTGAAGCCGTTCGATGCCATCGATTACGGCTTCGACGAGTTCATGGAGCATATGGGCACGGTGGTCATGGGCCGCACCACCTACGAGCACCTGCACGCCATGGGGCACTGGCCCCACTCGGACAAGCGTTGCATCGTGGTGACGTCACGCTCCATGGAGACCGCGCCCGACAACGTCGAACCCTGGCTGGGCGACCTCGCCCAACTGGTGGCCGAGTTGAAAGCCTCGACCGACGGCGACGTCTGGGTGGCGGGCGGGGCCAAGGCCTTGCGCGCCTTCATGGATCTGGGCGCCATCGACCATTTCGACCTGTTCATCATGCCCGTCCTGCTGGGCCGGGGCCGGCGGCTGTTCGAGCCCAGCGAACGCGGCGGCCGCATGACCCTGCTGGGCGCCAAGACCTACATCAACGGCGTGGTGCGCCTCAGCTACGTAGTCGGCTAGCTCAACGCGCGACGGGCGGCCGCCACCGCGTCGCGGGCCGCGTCGTAGGCCAGGCGGAAGCCTTCCAGGCCGCGCGGCGAGATGGCTCCGTCGGCCAGTCCCGACAGCACGCCGTCCAGCACCATCTCGATCTCCGCCTCGACGGCATCCAGTTCCTGGCCGTCGCAGGCGGCCCGCGCCCGCTCGCGCAGCGCCGCCAGGGCATGGGCGCGGCTGCCGGCGTGGACGGGCGGGCGACGGAACACCATGCCGTAAAGGGCCACGGCGCCCGAACCCAGGATGCCGGCGGCGTAAAGGCCGATGAAGACCATGTCGGCATAGCGGTCGAACAGCGTCTTGACCTCGCCGCTGACGTATTGCTGGGCGCCGGGATGAATGGCGATCAGCGCCACCTTCTCGGTGGACGGCGGCTCGATGCGGGTGGCGAAGGTCTGCTCCACCGCCAATTGCCGCCCGTTCTCGAACAGGGCGCGCATCAGCTCCACCACGTGCTGTTCGGGCAGCTTGGCGCGGGCCACCAGCAGCCGCTGCACCGCCACGGTATCCAGATCGTCGTCGGGAATGCGGGGCGAGCCCGACAGCAATCCGGCCTCGATCGTCTGGGCGTAGAGGCCGGGAATCTTGCGCTCCAGCGCGCTGGCGTCCGAGACGGGGCGGACGGCGTATCCCTTGAGGCCGCGCTCGAGCGTGGCGAAGCCCTCCGCGCCGGCGAGACGCGACAGCGGCAGAAGCAGGATGGCGGCGTCGGCCCCGCCGCCCGGGCCCAGCAGCGGAGCCAGCGGCGTTCCCGGCGGCACCGCGACGACCGCGGCGGCGCGGCCGTCATGGCGGTACTGCTCCATCAGGCGGCGGAACAGTGCCTCGTTGCGGCCGTCGCGGTCCATCACCACGGTGCGCCGCTTTTCCAGATCGGCCAGCGAGCGGATCTTGCTCTTGGCCGGGGTGATGAACAGCAGGACCTGCTCTTCCAGGACGGCGATGGAGCGGGCCATGGGCGGAATGCGGCGGTCGTCGCTGCGCACCAGGGCCAGGTCCGCCTCGCCCTGGGCCAGCCAGGCCATGCCCTGCTGCCCGCTTTCGGTCGGCTTCAGCTCCAGGCGGATGGAGGCGCGGTTCTGGGTCAGCACCTCGGCCAGCTTGCGGGCGAAGCGGTATTCGGGCGACGGTTCGGGAGACACCGCCAGGGTGACCAGTGTGGGCTTGATGTACCAATAACCCGCCACCCCGGCGGCGGCGGCCGACAGCGCCACGGTCGCCAGGATCAGGAGCAGGATGGTCGTGCGGTTGCGCATTAAACCCTGTTCCCTTCCCTCAATCGCCGGGCGCCGACCGTGGCGCGGCCCCTTGGGCCTGGCCGAGGCCCCGGCGATATTACGCCTACGGCAGCTCGCGATAGAAGATCAGCAGCAGCCCGACCATGGAGAAGCAGATGGGCCACAACAGGCCGGCCACCCGCCTGGCCCTGCCGTCGCCCCGGATCTCCAGCCAGCGCAGCCAGCCCGACATCACGCCGAACAGGCCCATGGGGATGTGGCTGAACTCGATCAGGAAGCGTTCCTTGACGTCGGTGAGCGTGTGGTTGTGGACAAGCAGCAGGCCGGCCCCCACCGCGCACAGGACGGGGAAGATCAGGGCGGCGCGCTCGGATTTCAGGCGTCCGGTGCGCACCCCCCATTCGAACAGGCCGAAGGGGAACAGCAGCAGCCCCACCACCCGGTGCTGGAACACCTCGGGATCGGCCAGCGCCTCGAAGAAGCCCTTGGGACCGATGGGCCAGCTTTCCGGGTCCGAGCGCAAGATGATGGCACCGCCGATCACCAGGAACATCAGCGGCCAATGCCGGGCCGGGCCGACGCCCATGCGGTGGGCCATGGCGCCCAGGCCCATGGCCAGCACGAAGATGCCGGCCCAGTTGTGGTTGAACTCCGACCACATCTTGTCGGCCACCTCGGTGGCGGCCGAGCGCTCCATGCCCACCTGGGTGAGCGTCGCCGAATCCGGGCTGACCAGGCGCGGCGGCCGGGTGGGGGCCATGCGCTCGACGATCTCCATGATCGTCGCCTGGTGCTGGGTCTGGTCGGCGGCGGGCGGCTGCGAGGCCATGGAGGCAGCGATCATCAGCACGGTGATGCCGATGCCGATCTCCACCTCGGCGAAGCGGCGCAGGCGGAACTGCCCCTTGTCCAGGCTTTCCGAGCGGGTGGACTGGCGGTTCATGGCCGCCAGGAACAAGAGAACCGCCAGCAGGGTGATCTTGGCCCCGGTCATGATGCCGTAGGCGGTGCCGATCAGGGCGCCCGGCGTGGCGATGTAGCCCCAGGCCAGCATGGCGGCGCCCACCAGCAGCAGCCCCACCGCCCCGGTGAACAGGTGCGAGAAGCGCATGCCCACCATCAAGCGGTCCTTGGACGCGCTCACATGGGACAGGGCCAGCAGCATGAAGGGGATGCCCCCGATCCACAGCGAGGCGCCGGCCTGATGCAGGGCGTCGGCCAGGATGTAGTACTCGCGCTCGTCCACCCGGGCGAAGGCATGGCTGGACATCACCGACGCGCCGAGGACCACCATGGACAGCAGGGCCAGGGACGACAGCTGGGCGGGATTGGCCGCCATGCGCGCCGTCACCGCCAAGGCGAGGGCGGCCACCGCCATGATGATGTTCCACTGGACGAAATCGGCCCCGATGGCGTCGTGGGCGTGAATTTCCAGGCCGGCCACCAGCTGGGCGAGATTGGCGAAGATGGACAGGCCCGCCACCACGACCAGGGCGAAGCCGCCTTTGGCGATCCAGCCCAGGCCGGTGCGCTCCATGGCGACGACGCCGCGGCCCAGCCTGGGCGCCAGCGGCCGGGAAAAGCCCAGCAGGAACAAAACGCCGCCCAGGATCACCGACTGGGCGGTCAGTTGCAGGCCGCGCAGGATGACGGCGAAGAAAGCGAGGATGTCGGGAGGCAGGGTGGTCAGCATGGCGGCCCGCCCCTCAAGGTGCGATGGTCAGGAAGGGCACCTGACCACGGCTGACATGGCCGTCCACCGACAGCACGTCCCAGAACAGGATATAGCGGCCGGGCGCCAGCCCCTCGGCGCGGGCGACCAGCTCCGCCTCGTTGGCGCCCTGCAGCGCGGGCAGGGTCGTCGCCCCGGCGGGTCCCTTGAGCGACAGGCGCGACCGCTTGGCGTCGATACGGCTGTTGTAGCGCAGGTGGAACTCCACCTTGGCGCCAACCACCTCGGCATCGGCGGGCGGCGTGGAATCCACCAGGACGGCATGGGCGCGGGCGTCGGTGGCCCCCAGCAGCCCCAAGGCCACCATCAGGGCGAACAGCACGGATCGAATCATCGGACGAAGGTCCCGGAACGGTCGAAAGTATCGGTCGGACGGTGCCATGGACAAGCGCTTCAGGCAAGTGCGCTGCAATAATATTGCCTGCAAACCTGCGTTGCTCCCACGGGCCCATGGTGACATGCTTAGGAAAACACCCCTGCCGGACAAACGCCCATGACCGCGAATTCGCACCAGATTTCGCCCCCCACCCTGTCGGTGGTCATTCCCTGCTACAACGAGGGGGAAAACGTCGCCCTGCTGTTTGGCCGGCTTTTGCCGGCGCTTTCGGCGCTGGGCGTTTCGTTCGAGGTGGTCTGCATCAACGACGGCTCCAGGGACAACACCCTGGACCGCCTGCTGGAGGTGCAGAAGGGCGAGTCCCGCCTGAGAATCATCGACCTGTCGCGCAATTTCGGCAAGGAGAAGGCGCTGTCGGCCGGGCTGTTCCACAGCCGGGGTCAGGCGGTGGTGCCCATGGACGCCGACCTGCAGCACCCGCCCGAGGCCATCGCCGACATGCTGGCCAAGTGGCGCGAAGGCTTCGAGGTGGTGTTCGCCCGGCGCGACGCCCGTACCGGCCAAAGCGTCTCGGAAAAGGCGTTCGCCAAGGGCTTCTACTGGGTGTTCGACCACCTGTCCGACGTGCGCCTGCCGCGCGAGGTGGGCGATTTCCGCCTGATGGACCGCAAGGTGGTGGACACCATCAACAGCATGCCCGAGCGCTCGCGCTTCATGAAGGGCATCTTCGCCTGGGTGGGCTACCGCCAGGCCGAGATCGTCTACACCCAGGGCGAACGGGCGGCGGGCACCACCAAGTTCACGCCATGGAAGCTTTTGCGCTTCGCCTTCGACGGCCTGACCTCGTTCTCCAATTTCCCGCTCCGGGTCTGGGGCGGCGTGGGCGCGGTGGTGTCGTCGCTGGCCTTCCTCTACATCGTCTTCCGCCTGATCCGCACCATGATCTGGGGCGTCGACGTGCCCGGCTACGAATCCATCCTGATGTCGGTGTTGTTCCTGGGCGGCATCCAGCTGCTGACGCTGGGCATCATCGGCGACTATCTCGGCCGGGTGTTCGACGAGGTGAAGGGCCGCCCGCTGTTCATCGTCCGCCAGCTCTACGAGCCAGGGGAAGGGAACGAAGCCTAGCGCGTCCTCGACCAGCAGGACATGCCCTTGGCCGCCGCGCTGGCGCAGAAGGCGTCGATGGCCTCGGCCGGGCCCACCGCCACCAGCCGGTACCAGCGGCCCTGTCCCTCGACCTTGTTGGCGATGATCTCGGGGGTCAGCCCCTTGCGATCAAGGCGCAGGCGTTTCCAATCCTGCTCGGCCGCCGCCTTGGTGCGGTAGGAACCGATTTGCATGCGCGCCGGAACAGGGGCGGGCGCGGCCGCCACCTCGGCCGGAGGGGGAGGCGGTTCGACCACCGCCGCCACGGGCGCTTCCTCCGGCGGCTGCAAAGCCAGACGCTCGATCTCGGCCTTGGCGGGGATGTAACCGGCTGCGGCGGCCTTGCCCAGCCGGGCCATGCCCTGTTCCTTGTTCGCCGGCAGGTCCGGCCCGCCGCGCAGGTAAAGCATGCCCAGATTGTAATCGGCGCTGATCACGCCCCCGTCGGCGGCCACCTGATACCAGGCGGCGGCCATGTGGCCGTCAGCTTCCACCCCCAGGCCCTGGCGGTAGAGATGGCCCAGATTGCGGGCCGCCTCGCTGTCGCCCAGTTCGGCGGCGCGCTGCCATTGGCGGGCCGCCTCGGCGTGCATGTCCTCGTGGAACGCCGCCAGGCCGCCGTAGAAATAATGGTCGCGGATGGTCTGCATGGGCTCGGGCGCCGGCGAACAGGCCGCCAGCAGGGCCAGAAACGCGATCGCCGCAAGACGTCGAAAATTTTCGCCTTTTGCGTAGGAATTCACAGAGCGCATCCGTTCGAAAGAGTAGCGTGTATCAGGCAATCACCGTATCGGCTCGACGTCCATGAACGACACCTTGCGCATAGACCTTACCGACTGGGCGACGCTGTTGGAAGTTCTCGACGGCGCCCAGGCCCCCTTCGCCGCCCTGTCGTCGCTGACCGCCGCCTGGGTCGCCGCCATCGCGGCGCGCTGCACCCCGGCCGCGCCGCCGCCCTGCCCTCCCGCCGCCGAGGGCGTCACGTGGCGGCTGGTCCCGTGATGCCGCGATCCCAATAGGGCTCCGGCCCGAACGTCCCCGCCAGATGGTCGACGAAGGCGCGGACCTTGGGCGACAGGTGGCGGCCGTGGGGATAGACCGCGTTGAGCGAGGAATCCAGCGGCACGTAGCGCTCGAGCAGCGGCACCAGCGTCCCGGCGCGGATGTCGTCGCCGAGAAAGAAGCTGGGCAGCAGCACGATCCCCATCCCGGCCAGGGCCATGTCGCGCAGCACGTCGCCGTTGTCGGCGTGAAAGCGCCCCCCGACCTCCACCTGCAGCGGCTTGCCGTCATCGCCGACGAAGCGCCACTCCGAATGGACCGCGTTGCCGTGGGTCAGGCAATCGTGGGCGGCGAGCTCCTCGGGACGCGTGGGCGCGCCCCGCCGCTCCAGATAGGCCGGCGAGGCCGCCGCCAGCCGGCGGACGGGGGCGAGACGGCGCACGATCAGCGAGGAATCGGCCAGCCGCCCGATGCGCACCGCCACGTCCCAGCCCTCCTCCACCAGATCCACGTGCCGGTCGGTGAAGCCCATCTCCAGCTCAATCTCGGGATAGCGCTCGAGGAAACCGGGCAGGCAGGCCGACAGGTGGCCGATGCCGAAGGACAAGGGCGCGCTGACCCGAAGGCGGCCGCGCGGCACCGCCTGGAGATGGCTGACCAGCAGGTTGGCCTCGTCCAGGTCAGCCAGGATGCGCTGGCAGCGTTCCAAATAGGCGCGCCCGGCCTCGGTGGGCGACAGCGAGCGGGTGGTCCGGTGCAACAGCCGCACCCCCAGATCGGCCTCCAGCGCCGAGACCTGCCGGCTGATCATGGATTTCGACAGGCCGAGACGCCGCGCCGCCTCGGAAAAGCTGCCGGTCTCCGCCACCCGGACGAAGGCGACGATGGTTTCGAAGCGGGGCGTCATAGATGCCTCCGAGACAACAATATGTTTAAATCATCCTGCATTGTTGCGGGTGGCCCGAAAAGCGTATTCTTTCCCCATTGGAGGAAAGATCATGGATTTCACCACCCTGTTCCTGTCCCACGGCTCGCCCATGATGGTGCTGGAGGACACGCCCACCCGCCGCTTCCTGATCGAGCTGGGGCGGACCATACCGAAGCCGCCGGCGGTCATCGCCGTGTCGGCCCATTGGCAGACCAGCCAGCCGGTGCTGGGCTTCGCCGCCTGGCCGGACAAGATCAACGACATCTTCGGCTTTCCCGCCGAGCTGTACCAGTTGGACTACGCCCCGCCCGGCGCGCCGATGGTGGCGGCGCGGGCCGCCGACCGGCTGGGCGAATCCTGCCGCCGCGATCCCGGGGCCGGCATCGACCACTCCATCTGGTCCGTGATGAGCCTGATGTGGCCCGAGGCCGACGTGCCGGTGGTGCCGCTTTCGGTTCAGCCCCAGGCCGGCGCGGCGCACCACTACTTCCTGGGCCGCCGTCTGGCGCCGCTGGTGGCGGAAGGCGTGCTGGTGATCGGCTCGGGCGCCGCCACCCACAATCTCGAGGATTACTTCCGCCGCAAGGTGAAAGCCGACATCGAGCCCGAGGTGGCGGAGTTCACCCAATGGCTGGCCGAGACGGCGGAACGGGGCGACGTCGCCGCGCTGCTGGACTACCGCGCCCGCGCCCCCCATGCCGAGCACAACCACCCCACCGAGGAGCATCTGCTGCCCTTCTTCGTCGCGCTCGGCGCCGCCGCCCATGGCGAGGCCCGCCGCCTGCACCAGGATGTGGATTCCGGCGTGCTGGCCATGGACGCCTTTGGGTTCCGGTAACCGTCCCGGCCATGCTAGACTTGATCAAAGTTAAAACGGGGGACCCGACATGGCCTACCTGCAGTGGACGGAAAACTTAAGCGTCGGCGTCGCCCGCATGGACGAGCATCACAAGAAGCTGGTCGACCTGATCAACCGGGTGTTCGACGCCATGAGCGGCGACGCCGCCTCCACCGTCGACGGCGTGCTGGCCGAACTGCTCGACTACACCCGCTATCACTTCGCCGAGGAGGAAAAGCTGCTGGCGGCCTGCTCCTTTCCCGACCTGGAGGAGCATCAGGCGGTGCATCGCGCCATGGTCAAGGAGGTGCTGGAGATGCGCGCCCGCCACCTGGACAATCCCGCCTCGGTGACCGCGTCGGAGACCCTGGACTTCCTATCCAAATGGCTGATGCGCCACATCATCGGCAAGGACCTGCGCTATCGCCCCTTCGCCGAGAGCCACCCGGCGGGCTGAACGCCGGCCACTCATTCCCCCTCCCCCGGCTTGCCGGGGGAGGGTTGGGGTGGGGGCTGACGGAAACAGGAATACGGGCGGCCACGCCCCCCTCCCGACCTCCCCCCACCACTTTGTGGCGGGGAGGAGGAGAGGCTGAACCTCAGAACAGGGCGTACTGGCTGACCGGCGCGCCGGCCTTGCCGCGGCGGGCGGCGGGCGGCGGCGGGGCGCTGGCGCGGCGCGGCGCGGGCTCGGCCCGGACCACGGGGGCCGGAGCCGGCGGAACCGCCGCGGCCAAGGGCGGCGGCAGGGGATGGCTCTGGTCGGCGATGCGTTCGTCCAGCTCCACCTTCAAGGCGGCGGCCACCAGGCCGAGGCGGCGGTTTTCGGCTTCGAGGCGGTCGGCGCGGCCCTTCAGCGAATCGAACTGGGCTCCCAGGCGTTCGGCCAGTTCGGCGGCCTGGACGAGGTCGGCATGCAGGGCGCGCTCGGCCGCCTGGGCGGAATCGGCGCGGCGCTTCTCGGCCCCCAGGGTTTCGCGCAGTTCGTCCAGTTCGGCCTTCAGGCGGATGGTTTGCGCCACGTCCTGGGCGGCGGCGGCCAATCCACCCCCCGCCACGGGACCACCCTGGCGCAGCTTCTCGTTCTCGGAGCGCAGATGGCGGATTTCGTTGCGCAGGTCGAAGACCGTGTCTTCCAGATCCTCCAGCCGGGTGGCGCTGACCACCGGCCCGCCCTCGGCGAGGCGCGACGCCAGGGCGACGAAGTCGAGCCCGGCCGATTCCAGCAGCCGCCCAGCGGTGCGCAGCGCGTGCAGCGCCTCGGCATCGTTGTCGGAAGCGGCCAGCGCCAGCACCTTGGCGAGTCTCTGAACGTCCATGAACCCCTACCCCGCAGGAATGGGCGATTCTGTCAAAAGGCGAGTCGGGGAGCAAACCATATTTTGTGGGCGGGCCGGCAACCGCCCAACAAGGGGTCGTCGCGGGACCGCAACCCCTCCATGCGCGATTCACCCCAAGACATTTCAGGACAATTTTAATATAGTCCGCTTCTAATATAAATTCCGGAGAGCCCCGCCATGGACGCCAAGCCTGCCGTACCGGCCTTGCCGCTGCACAAGGGCGAGGTTCCGCTCTACATGGAGACCGGCAAGGCCCA
The DNA here is from genome assembly GCF_001511835.1 of Magnetospirillum sp. XM-1. Taxonomy (NCBI): domain Bacteria; kingdom Pseudomonadati; phylum Pseudomonadota; class Alphaproteobacteria; order Rhodospirillales; family Rhodospirillaceae; genus Magnetospirillum; species Magnetospirillum sp. XM-1. The sequence continues at coordinate 1,079,387 of NZ_LN997848.1, read as the reverse complement.
GCCCCGCGCCGTCAGCGGCACCTTCCGCTCGTGGAAGTGGTGGGCCATGATCGTCACCCTGGCGTGGTGGCACCTGGGGCCGTTCCTGCGCTGGGACCGGGGGCCGGGGGCGCCCAACCAGGCCATCCTGATCGACATGCCGGGCCGGCGCGCCTACATGCTGTTCATCGAGATCTGGCCGCAGGAGATCTATTACCTGACCGGCATCCTGCTGCTGTCGGCCATCCTGCTGTTCCTGATGAGCGCGGTGGCCGGTCGGGTGTGGTGCGGCTTCATCTGCTGGCAGACGGTCTATACCGACCTGTTCGTGGCCGTCGAACGTCTGGTGATCGGCGACCGCAACCAGCGCATCGCCTTCGAGCGCCAACCCATGTCGGGGGCCAAGCTGGCGAAGAAGGCGGTGATCAACCTGATCTGGCTGGCCATCTCGGCGGCCTGCGGCATCGGCTTCACCCTGTGGTTCGGCGACGCCTTCGAGATGCTGAGGGACATCTTCACCGGCAACGCCAATCCGCCGGTCTACGCCTTCATCGCCATCCTGGGCGGCTTCTGCTTCCTGCTGGCCGGCTATGCCCGCGAGCGGGTCTGCGTCTATCTCTGCCCCTATTCCCGCTTCCAGTCGGCCATGTTCGACGAGCATTCGCTGATCGTCACCTACGAGGCCTGGCGGGGCGAGCCGGGCGGCCCGGCGCGCAAGGGGCAAAGCTTCGAGGGGCGCGGCCATTGCGTCGATTGCCGCGCCTGCGTCCAGGCCTGCCCCACCGGCATCGACATCCGCAAGGGCAACCAGCTGGCCTGCATCGGCTGCGCGCTGTGTATCGACGCCTGCAACCAGGTGATGGACCGCTACGAACTGCCCAGGGGCCTGATCTCCTACGATTCCACCTACAACATCGAATCGCGCGGCGCCGGCAAGGCCGGGGCATTGCGCATCATCCGGCCGCGCACCCTGATCTATGGCGGCATCATGAGCGTGGTGCTGGCGGTGATGCTGTTCCGCCTCACCACGCGGCCCGACGTGGACGTCAACGTGCTGCACGAGCGCTCGCCGCTGTTCGTGCAGATGTCGGACGGCGCCATCCGCAACGGCTACGCCTACAAGGTGCTGAACATGAAGGCCGAGGACCGCACCTTCACCGTGCGCCTGGACGGCGTCGAGGGCGCCACCATCTCGGTGGTCGGCGGGGTCAGCAACGCAGCGTCCGCCGAACTGCGCGTGCCCCGCGATTCGGTGGGCGACTTCCGGCTTTACGTCACCGTTCCGGCCGACAAGGCGGCGTCGAAGAGCATGCCGGTCACCTTCGTGCTGACCGGATCAAGCCGCGAGGTACGCACCGGCACCATCTTCGCCGGACCGGAGAAGTAAGGGGGGCTCAGCCGTCCTCGACCATATCCAGCCAGTTGGGGGCGTTGCTGTTGTGGTGAGCCGGCAAGGCCTGGTTCGGCTTGGCGGCCGGCGTGCTCAGGCCGGTCAGGATGACCTCGCTCAGGGCGGCGCGAATGGCCGCCACCAGCCGGTCCGCCGGAACGGGCTTGCCCAGGAAACGCACGGCGGGCCCAACCTGCTGGCGTGACACCGCCGACGTCCAGTGTCCGGACAGCACCAGCACCACCACGTTGGGATAAGTCTCATACATCTCGGCAATCAGCGCCTTGCCGTCCATGACCGGCATGGCGATGTCGGTGACCACCACGTGGACGTCCTGCTTCGCCAGGATGTCGAGGGCCTGCACCGCACCGGTGGCGAACAGGGCTTCCCACTCTGCGGCGAAGCTCCACATGGAACGCCGGATGCCGTCGAGAACATGAGGTTCATCGTCGACAAAAAGGACACGGGCCCCGGGCATTTCAATCTCCCGTCAACAAGCCCATCCGCCCGGACACTAACCCAGACGGCCAGTGTCGCGCTATACTAAATGTATGGCGCGAGGCGCCAAATCAGAACACGTCCTTGCGCCGCCGCAGCTCGGCGAAGACGCGAACCGGATCGGTGCCCGGCTCCATGCCGACCGCCTTGGCGACGGACGGCGTATCGGCCCTGAGGAAGGGATTGGCGGCGCGCTCGTCGGAGAGGCGGACCGGCACGGTGGGCCGGTTGCCCGCCCGCAGGCGCTCCACCTCGTCGAGGCGGGCCTTCAAGGCCTGGTTGTCGCGCTCGACCAACTTCGCGAAGCGACCGTTCCCGGCGGTGTATTCGTGGGCGGGATAGGCCATGGTGTCGGGCGGCAGGTCGCGCAGTTTCTTCAAGCTGGCCCACATCTCCTCCGCAGACCCCTCGAACAGCCGGCCGCAGCCCAGCGAGAACAGGGTGTCGCCGCAAAACAGCGCATGGCTGTCGGCGAACCAGAACGCAATGTGCCCCGAGGTGTGGCCCGGCACCTCCAGCACGGTGACGGCGGCATGGCCCAGCATGAAGGTCTCACCTTCGGACACCTCGGCGGTGATGCCGGGAATGCGTTCGGAATCCCGGGCGGCGCCGACGATGGCGCACCCCGTTCGCCGCGCCAGCTCCAGGTTGGCCCCGGTATGGTCGCCGTGATGGTGGGTGTTGAGGATGTGGGTGAGCGTCCAGCCGCGCTCGGCCAGGCGTTCCAGCACCGGCTCGGGCACCGCCGGGTCGACGGCGGCGGTGACGTTGCCCACCGGCTCGTGGACCAGATAGACGTAGTTGTCCGCGAGCACGGGAATCTGCTCGACGACGATCTTGGCCATGATTGCCTCGCCTTGTCCTTGTGCTCCGGTTGTAGCACCAACCGGCCAAAACGCCTATCCTTGAGCCATGAACGGAGACTTGTCCTATCCCGCCATGTGGACCGACGTGGTCGACCTGCGCGACTTCTACGGCGACAGCCTGGGCCAGAGCGCCCAGCGGCTGATCCGCCGCCAATTGCGCGCGCTGTGGCCCGACGTCAGCGGCCAGCGGGTGCTGGGCCTGGGCTTCGCCACCCCTTACCTGCGCATCTTCCTGGCCGATGCCGAGCGGGTGATCGCCGCCATGCCGGCCAGCCAGGGGGTGCTGCCCTGGCCCCCCGAAGGCCCCGGCCTGACCGCCCTGGTGGACGAGACCGACCTGCCGCTGCCCGACCGCTCCATCGACCGGCTGCTGATGGTCCACGCCCTGGAAGCCACCGAACAGGTGCGCGCCATGATGCGCGAGGCCTGGCGGGTGCTGGCCGACGGCGGGCGGCTGGTGGTGGTGGCACCCAACCGGCGCGGCATCTGGGCGCGTCTCGAGCGCACCCCCTTCGGCAACGGGCGGCCCTATACCATGGGCCAGCTGAACCGCCTGCTGCGCGACAACATGTTCACCCCCATCAACAGCGCCTCGGCCCTGTTCCTGCCGCCCACCACGTCGCGCATGCTGCTGCGCTCGGCGCCTGCGGTGGAGCGCATCGGCCAGCGCTGGTTCGAGACCTTCGGCGGCGTGATCATCGTCGAGGCCGCCAAGCAGATCTATGCCGGTTCGGCGGTGCGCGAAGCCAAGGGCAAGCGCCGCTCCTACCTGCCGGTGGCCGAAGGCTTCTCGCGGGTGATGGAATAGCGCCGCATCGCCGCGTTGATAACCGGGCGGCCCGTTCTTACATCAGACTCTGCGCATAATTCACGTCAGGCCGAGGAGAGATCCATGCTCGAGCCCACCATCGCCCAGAAGGAGCCTTACGAGGTCGAGCTGGAAGCCGGCAAGACCTATCACTGGTGCGCCTGCGGCCTGAGCAAGAAGCAGCCCTTCTGCGACGGCTCGCACAAGGGGACGGGCTTCGTCCCCAAGGCTTTCACCGCCCCCACCTCCGGCACCGCCTGGCTGTGCGGCTGCAAGCACACCAAGGACGCCCCTTATTGCGACGGGACGCACGAGACGCTGTGATCGGCGGGGCTTGCGCCCCCTCGCACCAAACTGCGATGAGCGTGACTCATCGTGGTTTGGATAGGCCCAAAGGGCCGCGCCGCTTATGCGGCGGGAGCCAAGCCGCCACCGGCGGCGCCCGGCGATTGAGGGCGATGCGCGGATCGGTCCCGATCAGCGCATCTTGGTATCAGTGCTGCTCGCGCGTGGCGGTGAAGCGGATCTTCTCGAAATCCTGCTGGGCGCGGCCCAGCTGCCAGGAATTGCGGGCGAGGTACACCAGGGCGCCGTCACGGTCCTCGGCCATGTTGGTCTTGTTGGAATTCATGAAGCGCTTGAGCTCCGCCTCGTCATCGCAGGCGATCCAGCGGGCCGTGACGAAGCCGCCATCCTCGAACCCGGCCTTGATGCCGTATTCCGACTGGATGCGGGTGGTCAGCACGTCGAACTGCAGCGGTCCCACCACGCCGACGATCCAGGTGGAGCCGTCCAAGGGCTTGAACACCTGGGAGACGCCCTCCTCGGCCAGGTCCTCCAGGGCCTTCTTCAGTTGCTTGGCCTTCATGGGATCGTCGAGGCGCACGCGCTGCAGCACTTCCGGCGCGAAGGTGGGAATGCCGAGGAAGTTGAAATCCTCGGACTCGCTCAGCGTGTCGCCGATGCGCAGCTGGCCGTGATTGGGAATGCCCATGATGTCGCCGGGGAAGGCCTCTTCCGCCAGCTCGCGGTCGCGGGCCAGGAAGAACACCGGATTGACCAGGGCCATCACCTTGCCCGAACGCACGTGCTTGACCTTCATGCCGCGCTTGAAGCGGCCCGAGCAGATGCGGAAGAAGGCGATGCGGTCGCGGTGGTTGGGGTCCATGTTGGCCTGGACCTTGAAGACGAAGCCGCTGACCTTGGCCTCACCCGGCTCCACCACCCGCTTGTCGGTGGGCCGCGCAATGGGCGACGGCGCCAGCTGGCCGATGCCCTTCAAGAGCTCGGCCACGCCGAAGGTCTTCAAGGCGCTGCCGAAGAACACCGGGGTCAGATGCCCGGCGCGGAAGGATTCCAGGTCGAATTCGGGATAGCCGCCGCGCACCAGCTCCACCTCTTCGCGCAGGCGCTCGGCGGCGGCGACGCCCAGCACCTCGTCCAGCTTAGGGGAATCGAGCGAGGCATCCACGGCGATCTCGGCGATATGGTCGCCGCGCCCCGGATCGAACATGATGACGCGGTCGTTGACCAGGTCGTAGACGCCCTTCAGGTCCCGGCCCATGCCGATGGGCCAGGTCACGGGGCAGACGTCCAGCGCCAGGGTCTTCTCCACCTCGTGCAGCAGGTCGAAGGTCTCGCGGCCCTCGCGGTCGACCTTGTTGACGAAGGTGATGATCGGCACGTCGCGCAAGCGGCACACCTCGAACAGCTTCAAGGTCTGGGTCTCGATGCCCTTGGCGGCGTCCAGCACCATGACGGCCGAGTCCACGGCGGTCAGCGTGCGGTAGGTGTCCTCGGAAAAGTCCTCGTGGCCGGGGGTGTCCAGCAGGTTGAAGGACAGGCCCGAATACTCGAAGCTCATCACCGAGGCCGACACCGAGATGCCGCGCTCCTTCTCGATGGCCATCCAGTCCGACCGGGTGCGGCGCTGTTCGCCGCGGGCGCGCACCGCGCCCGCCATCTGAATGGCGCCGCCGAACATCAGCAGCTTTTCCGTCAGCGTGGTCTTGCCCGCGTCGGGGTGGGAGATGATGGCGAAGGTACGCCGCAGCGCGATGGCTTGATCGAGAGTGCTCATGGGGCTGGGTTTTCGCCCTACTTGGTGCAAGAATCAAGGGGATTAGGTTGGAGCCCCCTCATGCGTATCGAGCTTGACCCCGATCTGGCGTCCCGCCTTTACACCGCCGCCCGCCAGCTGGGCCGCGACCCGGCCCAATGCGCCCTCTCGGCCATCCTGGCCTTCGTCACCGATTGCGAGGACGCCGCCCGGATGCGCACCCAACTGGGCGGGGGAGATTGGGTCAGGACGGAGAACCAGCCGGACTGAGATGGCCATAGGCCGGACGGGTGGCGATGCGCCCATCCTCCACCGCGCCGCCCACCGTGAAGTGGTAGAGCGACTGCCAGGGACCGCCGCCGGGGGGAAGGCCGAGCAGGTCGTGGACCTCGTCGTCGTGGTAGCAGCCGATGCCGGTGCCCGACAGTCCGGCCGCGGTGGCTTCCAGGTAGAGCACCTGGCCGATCAGGCCCGCCTCCCAGAACAGGCGGCGATAGGCCCATTCGCCGTCCTCGGCCAGGGTGCGGTCGAAATCAGCCAGCATGCCCAGCGAGAAGGCGCCGCGCCCGGCGATATCCTGGGCGCACGACACCTGGGTGGCGTCCCAGGTGAGATCGCCCTCGGCCAGATTATAGAGCGGCACCTCGGCCGCCGCCCGCTCCCAGGCGAATCGGGGATTGCAGTCGGCCCGCAACCGGTCCAGCGCTTGCCCGTCGCGCACCAGGGCGTAGAGGCCGGGGCTCAAGCCCTCCACCCGATGGACGAACAGCATCAGGCCCACCCGGGCCGGCCACGGCCAGGACCGCCACGGCACCTTGTCCTGGTCGGGCAGGGTGGCGCCCAGCAGACGGAGAAAGGCGTCGCGGCCCATGCCGGTCACGCCGTCCATGGCCTGGGCGCTGCGTCGCCGCCGGATGATCGCGGCGGCGGGTTCCAGGCTGGCGGCCAAAGGCGGAATGGCGATCGAGGGCGGCGGGAGAACGGGCGCGGTGGATGGCTTCTCGGTAAGCGCCAAGGCCTGGCCGATCACCTCCCACACCACATGGTCGGGGGAAAGGGTATTGGCCTCGCCGACCCATTCCCCCGTCACTGGTGGAAGCGCGGGTTCGGGCAGCGGAGCGGGCGAGACCACGGCGATCAAATCGGGATGTTCGGGCTCGAAGCGGGCGCAGGAGTCCGGGCGGTCCAGACCCAACAGGGCCGCCAATTGCTCATCGCCGGGCGCGGTGAGCACGCGGATGTGCCAGCCCAGGCAGGCGGCGGCATAGGCGGCGGCGGCCAAGGCGTGGCCGCAATCGTGCTGGCAGTAGCGGAAGGCGCGCTCGCCGTACTTCCACGATTCCCGCCAGGGAATGGAGGACAGGGCGAACAGGAAGGCGCCATCCGGCAGATCGGCGGGCAGGCGATCCAGGCGGCAACGCTCCTCCAGCCCATGATGGAACGGGGCGTAGTGATAAAGCCCCGGCCCGGCGCCGATACCATCCAGGGGAGGCAGGATCACCCACCCCTCGGTGGGATGCAGGTTGCCGCTGCTGGGATTATTGCGCAGCGCCCAGCGGGCCTCTCCCACTTCCTTCCAGGCCGACAGTCCCAGCGCCAGTTCCAGGAACAGCCCCAGCCCTTGGGCGTCCAGCGGCGCGGGGTCATGCCCCTCCAGCCGGCCGAAGGGCGGCGTTTCGGCATCGAGGCGGAGCGGCAGGCCCACGCACCTTGCGCCTGCGAAGGCGCGGAAGGGGTCGGGCTGGGTCTCCCAGTCGAGGAAGCCGGGGCCGCGGGCGTAGCGCCGGCTGGAATGCTTGGTGCGCGCATGGTAGGCGGCGATGCGGTCTAAAGGTTCTTCCATCCCCGTCTTTCCCCGTTGCCTCGCGCACCATATATTGGAAGGAAGCGAGGCCGCATCACCCCCATTGCTCCGAAGAAGTCCATGTCCACGTCCCGTCCCACCGATCTCGCCGGCGAAAGGCTGGTGCGCAAGACGCCCAACCACATCCTGCCACTGGACCAGAGCGACCAGGACTACATCCGCGCCGGGCTGGAAGCGGTGCAGGCGGCCTTTGGAATTTCCGCCCTGCCCGACGTGCCCATCGCCCTGATGCCGGGAAGGACGCTGATGCGGCTGCTGGTGGACCTGCGGTCCCAGCTTCGCCCCCGCACGCCGGAGCAGACCGCCGCCTGGGGGCGCCTCGCCGGGGCCATCCTGGTGCTCGACACGGCGGGCGAGTTCGCCACCCAGCATTCCCAGGCGGAAGCGCGCCGCCACGCCGTCGAGCAGGACGACCTGGAGGATTAGGGGATCGGTGCGGGCGGGACGCCCGCGCTCCATGGTTTGGGATGTCGCGCCCCGGAGCGCGGGCGTCCCGCCCGCATTCAGGGACAGATCAGGTCCACCGTCTGGTCGGCGATGGAGATTTCGGCGGGCAGGCGGGCGACGATGTCGCCGTCGCCCTGGACCGGCGCGCCGCGCGGACCGGTGATCAGGATGTTGCGGGCCGACACCACCCGGACCTCGGGCAGGCCGGGCAGCTTGCCCAGCGGCAGGGCCAGCCCGTAGCGCAGCATGCCCGCCATGCCCGGATTGGGCAGGATGCACAATTCCAGCTTGGGGGCGGCCAGATCGGCGTCGGGGGCGGCGATGAACGGCCCGCCGTAGAAGCGGCCCTTGCAGGCCACCACCATGCGGGCCTCGTATTCCACCCCATCGGCGCGGATGGTCAGCTTGGGGAAATCGTAGCCCACCGCCTGGCGCAGGCTTTCCACCACATAGGCCAGCTTGCCCGCCCGGCGCTTCAAGACGGTGCTCACCCCCGCCACCACATGGGCGTCGAGGCCGGCGCCGGCCATCAGCAGGAAACGCCGCCGGTTGGCCTGGCCCACATGGATGCGCCGGGCGACGCCGAAGGCCACGGTGCGCGCCACCTGCTCCACGTCGTCGGGGTCGAGCCCGATCTCGCAGGCCAGCACATTGGCGGTGCCCAACGGAATCACGCCAAGCGCCAGACCGCCCGGCCCCGCCCCCAGGCCGTTCAGGACCTCGTTGACAGTGCCGTCGCCGCCCGCCGCGATCACCGCGTCGAACTCGTCCGGGCTGGCCAGGGCGGCGAAATCCTCGGCGTCGCCGCGCCGCGCCGTCTCGCGCCGCGCCACCCGCCCGCCCAAGGCCTCGAGAGCGCTCACCACCAGTTCCAGTTGGCGGCGGCGGCGGCGGCCGGCGGTGGGATTGTGAATCACCAGCACCCGGCGCGGCGCCACGGCGGATTGCGTCTCGGGAACGACCAGGCTGGCGGATTGATCGACGGTCATGGACGCCGTGTATAGCGCGAAGCCAGAAAAAGCATGATGAAATATTTATTACGGATAGACTTCAGTTCAATGAAATAACAAACCGTAACCATAATGCATGTGAACATTAAAAATATTTGAGCTATGAGAGTCATCAATATCGTTCTGAATTGATATCGGATGCTTGCCCGATGAACGCCAGTCTCGACAGCAAGAGGCGTTACAGGACCATCTGGATTTCCGACATTCATCTGGGCACCCGCGGCTGCAAGGCCGACGACCTGCTGGACTTCCTGAAAAGCACCGAGAGCGAGACGCTCTATCTGGTCGGCGACATCATCGACGGCTGGCGGCTGCGGCGTTCGTGGTACTGGCCGCAAAGCCACAACGACGTGGTGCAAAAGCTGCTGCGCAAGGCGCGCAAGGGCACCCGCGTGGTGTTCGTGCCCGGCAACCACGACGAATTCGCCCGCGACTATCACGGCCTGCTGTTCGGCGACATCTCGGTCGCCACCACCATCCTGCACGAGACCGCCGACGGCAGGCGGCTGCTGGTGCTGCACGGCGACGCCTTCGACGGGGTGGTCAAGCACGCCAAGTGGCTGGCCCATCTGGGCGATTCCGCCTACACCCTGGCGCTGGCTCTGAACCACTGGCTGAACGTGGCGCGGCGCGCGCTGGGCTTTCCCTACTGGTCGCTGTCGGCCTACCTGAAGCACAAGGTCAAGAACGCGGTGCAGTACATCGCCAGCTTCGAGGACGCCATGGCCGACGAGGCGCGCCGCCATGGCGCCGACGGCGTGGTGTGCGGCCACATCCACCACGCCGAGAAGCGCGACGTCAACGGCATCCTCTACTGCAACGACGGCGACTGGGTCGAAAGCTGCACCGCGCTGGCGGAAGGCTTCGACGGCGCCCTGGAAATCATCCGCTGGCTGGAGGTCGAGGGAAACACATGCGCATACTCGTCGTCACGGATGCCTGGCTCCCTCAGGTCAACGGCGTCGTCCGAACCCTCGACACCCTAAGGCGCGAGCTGGAGCGCGACGGCCACGAGGTGGTGATGGTCACCCCCGAGAAGTTCCGCACCGTGGCCTGCCCCACATATCCCGAGATCCGTCTGGCCCTGAAGCCCGGAGCCAAGCTGGGCGCCATGATCGAGGCGGCGCAGCCCTGCGCCATCCATGTCGCCACCGAAGGGCCGCTGGGCTGGGCGGCCCGGCGCTGGTGCCGCAGGAAGGGCGTCCCCTTCACCACCGCCTACCACACCAAGTTTCCCGAATACATCAAGGCCCGCTTCGGCGTGCCGCTGCCGCTTTCCTACGCGGTGATGCGCCGGTTCCACAATTCCTCGTCCCGCGTCATGGTGGCGACCCAGGGCATCGAGAACGAACTGGCGGCGCGCGGCTTCAAGAATATCGGCCGCTGGTCGCGGGGCGTCGATACCGAGCTGTTCCGCCCCCGCCCCGAAGCCCGGGGCGAGGACGGCCCCTTCGCCCATCTGGCGCGGCCCGTCTTCCTCTATGTCGGGCGGGTGGCGGTGGAGAAGAACATCGAGGCGTTCCTTTCCCTCGACCTGCCCGGCTCCAAGGCGGTGGTGGGTGACGGGCCGCAGATGGACGAGATGAAGCGCCGCTTTCCCGAGGTTCATTTCGCAGGCGCGCGGATGGCCGAGGACCTGGCCCGCCACTACGCCGCCGCCGACGTTTTCGTCTTTCCCAGCCGCACCGACACCTTCGGGCTGGTGCTGCTGGAAGCCCTGGCCTCGGGCCTGCCGGTGGCGGCCTATCCGGTGCCCGGCCCCAACGACGTGATCGGCGATTCACCCGCCGGCGTGCTGGACGAGGACCTGGAGAACGCGGCCCAAAGGGCCATGTCCATCGACCCCGCCCTGTGCCGCGCCCATGCCCTGACCTTCTCGTGGGAGGCCTGCACCCGGCAGTTCCTCGACAACCTGCGGCCCTTCGAGACCGGAGTGTGGCGGGCGGCGGCGGAATAGCGCCCCTTGACCCAGTGGGCCGCTTCATGCTGTTGATGCCGGGTCTTTAAAGTCTGCACGGATCGCCCCATCGTGGAACGACTGACCGGCGGTATCCGCCCCTATCTCCTGCTGTCGCTGTTGTCTGTGTTCCTCTATCTGCCGGGTCTGGTGGCGCTGCCGCCCATGGACCGCGACGAATCCCGCTTCATCCAGGCCACCCGCCAGATGCTGGAGACCGGCGATTACGTCCGCATCCAGTTCCAGCAGGAGATGCGCGCCAAGAAGCCGGTGGGGGCCTATTGGCTGCAGGCCGCCTCGGTCAGCCTGTTCTCGGACAAGGCCAGCAAGGCGGTGTGGCCCTATCGCCTGCCGTCCGCCCTGTCGGCCTGGGCGGCGGTGCTGATGACCTTCGCCTTCGGGCAATACCTGTTCGGCCGCCAGGTGGCGCTGCTGGGCGCCGCCCTGCTGGCCTCGTCGCTGATTTTGGTGTCCGAGGCCCATCAGGCCAAGACCGACGCCATCATGCTGGCGACGGCCGTGGCGGCGCAAGGAGCCCTGGCCCGCATCTATCTCGGCGCCAGGGGCACCGCGGCGGTGCCCGGGCCACTGGTGGCGCTGGTGTTCTGGGTGGCCATCGGCGCCTCGATCCTGATCAAGGGGCCGGTGATTCCGGCCATCTCCATCCTGACCATCCTGGCGCTGGGCTTCGCCGACAAGCAATGGGCCTGGCTGGTGGGGCTTCGCCCCTTCACCGGGCTGATCGTCGCTTCCTCCATCGCCGCGCCCTGGTTCGTGGCCATCTCCAACGCCACCGGCGGCGCCTTCGTCGGCGAGGCGGTCAAGGGCGACCTGCTGCCCAAGCTGCTGGGCGCCCAGGAAAGCCACGGCGGCTGGCCCGGCACCTATCTCGCTTTGGCGGCGGTGATCCTGTGGCCGGGCTCGCTGTTGCTGTGGCCCTCGCTCACGGCGGCGTGGAAGGTGCGCCTGCGCCCCGAGATCCGCTTCTGCCTGGCCTGGATCATTCCCGCCTGGGTGATGTTCGAGATCGTGCCCACCAAGCTGCCCCATTACGTGCTGCCCACCTTCCCCGCTTTGGCGCTGCTGATGGCCGTCGCCGTGGTGGGACGCGCCCCCGATCTGCTTTCCCGGCCGGCGAAGGTCTGGTACGGAATCTGGTGCCTGATCGGGCTGGTGCTGGCGGCGGCCGTGGTGGTCGCGCCGCAGCAATTCGCCATTTCCTTCCCGGTGATGAGCATTCCGTCGGCCCTGCTGGTGGCCGGCACGGCGCTGGCCGCCGGCTGGCTGGCCTTCAGGGAGCGGATGCGCCCGGCGGTGATGGCCCTGGTGCTCACCGCGGTGACCAGCTTCCAGGTGGTGTTCGAAGGGGTGCTGCCCGGCCTCGACTATCTGTTCGTCAGCCGCCAGGCCGCCGAACTGGTGGCCGAGCGCCCCCATCGCGGCGCGGTGGTGGTGGCCGGCTATGCCGAGCCCAGCCTGGTGTTCTATCTCGGCACCGACACGGTGCTGACCAGCGGCGAGGCCGCCGCCCAGCACCTGACCAACGGCCCGGCGGCGCTCACCCTGGTGTCCGACCGCGAGGAGGAGAAGTTCTATGCCGCCGCCGCCCGCATCGGCGTCAAGCCGGTGGTGGTGGGCGTGGTCAAGGGCTTCAACTATTCCCGCGGCAAGAAGGTGACGCTCACCGCCTATGCCGTGGAGGGAAGCGTGCCATGAGGGCCCTGGATGTCATCGTCCGCCAATGGGAGAAGGGTGGCGACCGCGTCGCCCTGGTCTGGGAGGAACTGACCGGCTTCCGTTCGTTCACCGCCGGACAGTGGGAACGCACGGTCCGCCGCCCCCGGACCTGGGGCACCATCTACTGCGCCCTGGTGGTGGTGATCGGCTATTTTCTCCTCGACCGGCCGCTGGCCCGCTTTCTCAAGGCCCGGGTGACCGGCGAGTTCGAGGGTTTCTGGAAGACCGTCACCCATCTGGGCCTGGGCGGGGTGTGGCTGTTTCCCGCCGGCATCCTGACGCTGGGCCTAATCCTGTCCATGCTGGCCGCACCGGTTGGCGAAAAGCGCGACCGCCTGCGCCGCGCCGCGTGGGTTCCCGGCTTCCTGTTCCTTGCCATGGCGGCGTCGGGCATCGCGGGCAACATCATCAAGGTGCTGGTGGGCCGCACCCGCCCGGCCATGCTGTTCGACAGCAACGTCTACGACTTCGTGCCGCTGACCCGGGGCTATCTCACCAATTCGTTCCCGTCGGGCCACTCCCAGGCCATCTTCGCCGCCATGACGGCGCTGGCCCTGATCTTCCCGCGCTACGACCTGGCCTTTCTCACCGTGGCGCTGCTGGTGGCGCTCTCGCGGGTGCTGACCACCGTGCATTTCCTGTCGGACGTGGTGGCCGGGGCCTGGCTGGGCGTCATGGTCACCCTGGCGCTGCATTCCCTGCTGACCCGGCGCGGCATCGACGTCCGCGTCCGCTTCGAGCGGGACAAGAAACTGGCGGAGTAAGGGCGCCCGCTGCTGCAGGCGCCCCTTTCCATTATCAATGCCCGCCCAGCCGGGCCTCCTGGGCATGCTCGTGGGCCTCGCCCACCGTGGCGTCGTGCTCGGCCGGGGTCTCGGGATGGGCCATCTGCTTGACGAGCAGCCCGCCCGCCGCGATCAGGCCGGGAATGGCGATGATGGTGAACATCTCGGCGAATCCCAGCTGACGCCGCGACAGCTCGGCCACCAGCATGGAGCCGACGATGCCGCCGAAGCGGCCCATGCCCAGCATCCAGGCCACCCCGGTGGCGCGCCCCGAGGTGGGGTAGAAGCCGGCGGCGAGCGCCGGCATGGAGGACTGGGCGGTGTTCATCAAGGTGCCCGCCACCAGGACCAGGACCACCAGGACGCCCACATTGCCCACCGCCTGGCCGATGGCGAAGATGAACAGCGCGGTGGCCACGTAGCCGGCGGCGATCACCTTGTTGCCGTTGGCGCGGTCCATCAGCCAGCCGAAGAAGATGGCGCCGACGCCGCCCAGGGGGAACAGGGCCGAGATCAGGGTGGCGGTCTTGGGGTCCAGGCCGGCATCCTTCAAGAGCAGCGGCATCCAGTTGATCAGGCCGTAGAAGATCACCAGCCCCATGAAATAGGCCAGCCACATCATCACCGAGCCCACCAGATAGCTCTTGGACAGCACCAGGCCCAGCCCGGTCTTGGCCGTGGCCGCCGCCTTGGGCGCCGCTTCGACCAGGACGAAGTCGCGGGCCCCGGCGGCAGAGGCCGAGATGCGGGCCAGCACCTTGGTGATGCGCTCGGCCGGCTGCTTGCGGGCCACCATGTAGCGGATGGATTCCGGCAAGGAAACGGCCATCAGCGCCACCAGGGCCAGGGGCGCGACGCCACCCAGCACCAGCACCGAGCGCCAGCCCCATTGCGGAATCATCCAGGCGGCAAGGAAGCCGCCCAGGGCGGCGCCCAGGGGAAAGCCCGCGAACATGGCGTTGGTGATCAGCGAGCGGCGATGGTCGGGGCAGTATTCGCTGATCAGGGTGACGGCGTTGGGCATGGCCGCACCCAGGCCGATGCCGGTGACGAAGCGCATGACCGTCAACTCGTCCAGACTGCCGGCATAGGCGCAGGCGAAGCTGGCCAGGGCGAACAGCAGGGTCGAGGCGGTCAGCACCAGCCGGCGGCCGAAGCGGTCGGCCAGCGGCCCGGCCGACAGGGCACCGGCCGCCAGACCGAACAGGGCGGCCGACAGCACCGGGCCCAGTGCCGGCTTGCTGATGCCCCATTCCTTGAGCAGGGAGGGCGCGATATAGCCGATGGCCGCCGTGTCGAAGCCGTCGAGCAGCACCACGAAGAAGCACAGCGCGAAAACCGTCCACTGATAGGGCGAGAAGCGGCTCTCGTTTAGAAAAGTCTGGATATTCAGTGTGTTGCTCTGGGTCATTCCTTGGCTTCCATCCGGTTTTCGGCCCGATTTCGGGCAAGAGGGGGGCGTCGGGCCTCGTAATGGGCCCTTGACGTCACTGCTTGTCTGGAGCGGGGATCAGTCCTCGAAGGGCAATCCCACGTAGTTTTCCGCCAGGGTGGTACGCCCGGCCAGGGAGTGGACGACGTAGTCCAGCTCGGCCTCCAGCGCCCGCTGCTCGAAGGGCGGCGTGTCGGGGAATTTGTGCAGAAGGTTGGTCATCCACCACGAGAAGCGCTCGGCCTTCCATACCCGGCGCAGACAGCGCTCGGAATAGCGGTCGATGCCTTCGTTCGAGCCGCCGTAATACTCGATCAGGGCGTGACCGAGATAGCGCACGTCCGAGGCCGCCAGATTGAGGCCCTTGGCCCCGGTGGGCGGCACGATGTGGGCGGCGTCGCCGGCCAGGAACATGCGGCCGAAGCGCATGGGCTCGGCCACGAAGCTCCGAAGCGGCGCGATGCTTTTTTCGAGCGACGGGCCGGTGACCAGATTGGCGCGGGCCTCGTCGTCGAGACGCGCGCGCAGCTCGTCCCAGAACCGCTCGTCGGACCAGTCCTCCACCTTCTCGGATAGCGGCACCTGGACGTAATAGCGCGACCGGGTCTTGGAGCGCATGGAGCACAGCGCAAAGCCCCGCTCGCTCTTGGCGTAGATCAGTTCGTCGCACACCGGTGGCGTGTCCGACAGCAGGCCCAGCCAGCCGAAGGGATAGACCCGCTCGAAATTGCGGATGGAGCCCTTGGGCACCGAGGCGCGGCACACGCCGTGGAAGCCGTCGCAGCCGGCGATGAAGTCGCATTCGATCTCGTGGCGCACCCCGTCCTTGAGGTAGGTGACGCGGGGCCGGTCGGTGTCGAAATCGTGGACCGCCACCTCCTTGGCCTCGTAGACGGTCTTCAATCCAGCCGCCGCCCGGGCGTCCATCAGGTCGCGGGTCAGCTCGGTCTGGCCGTAGATCATCACCTCCTTGCCGCCGGTCAGTCCGTGCAGGTCGATGCGGTGACGCTTAGCCCCGATCAGCAGCTCGATGCCGTGGTGGGGCAGGCCTTGCGCATGCATGCGCCCCCCCACCCCGGCCTCGTCCAGGAGGTCGACGCAGACCTGCTCCAGCACGCCGGCCCGGATGCGGCCCAGCACGTACTCGCCGGTATGGGCCTCGAGGATGATGGCGTCGATGCCGGCCTTGGCCAGCAGCTGGCCGAGGATGAGACCGGAGGGACCGGCCCCGATGATGGCGACTTGGACTCTCATGTTCGCTCCTTTTCCGGGCCCGCTTTCTGGCGAGCGGGCCCGGTATTCAAGCCTCTACACCGTCTCCATGGCCAGCAGGCCGGCGGCGGTGTTGGAGATGGGGATGTGGTAGTTGGTGTGGACGGTCCGGACCTTGTCGCCCAGCGCACCGCGGCAGGTGACCCAGTTGAGCAGCTCGACGCCCTGGGTGCCGGTCAGCTCGACGATGTCGGGGACGGAATACTGGCTGATCCAGTCGGGATCGGTGACCAGCTTGTCCATGAATTCCAGGTCGAACTTCTTGTTGATGAAGCCGGCCCGCTTGCCGTCCAGCTGGTGCGACAGTCCGCCGGTGCCCAGCACCACCACGCGGGCGTCGCTATCCCACGCCTCGATGGCCTTGCCGATGGCGCGGCCGAAGGCCAGGCAGCGCTTAGGGCTGGGCAGCGGGAACTGCACGGTGTTCTGGCAGATGGGCACGGTGCGGATGGTCTTAGGCCCGCGCTCCGGCCACAGCATTTCGATGGGCAGGGTGAAGGCGTGGTCCACCAGCATTTCCTGGCAGGTGGTGAGGTCGAATTCCGCCTCGATCAGCTGGTCGACCAGATGCCACGACAGGTCCACGTCTCCGGCGAAGGGGGCCACGGTGGGAATACCCCAGCCCTCGTCGGCGTTGTGGTACTCGGGGGCGGCGCCGATGGCGAAGGTGGGCATCTTGTCGAGGAAGAAGTTCAGGCCGTGGTCGTTGTAGACCACCACCGCCACGTCCGGCTTGACCTTGTCGAGCCAGGCCTGGACCGGCGGGAAGCCGTCGAAGAAGGGCTTCCAATAGGGCTCCTGCTGCAGGTTGCCCGCGATGGCGCGGCCCAAATAGGGCACATGGGTGACGTTGATGCCGCCGACGATCTTGGCCATTCCTATTCCCTCCCCGCGGCGACCAGCTTCGCCTGGAATTCTTCCTTGGTGACGCCGGTCTGCTGCGCGCCGACGTCCTGCATGTCCAGCTTGTAGATGCCGCCCAGCTTGGCGATGAAATAGGCGTTGCCGCCCGCCGCCAGCATGTCGAGGACCTGCAGGCTGAGGACCGCCTTCTTCTGCTCGTCGTTCAGGCTGAACTTGTCGCAATAGGCGGCCGGATCTTTCAGGAAGTCCTGGCGGTTGCGTTCGGAATTGAACGAGTAGCACATCTTGTTGAGCGCATAACCCTTGCGAGCCATATCCCCGTCGAAGATGGTCGTTCCGGGGATCACCCGTTTCGTCTTGGTGCTCATGTTTCGGTTCCCTCTCTAGAACTCTTCGGTGTCGATGTCGGCCTGGGTTGCCGCGTTGTAGCGGGTCCCGGTCACGGTGTTCTGATTGATGAGCCGGTCCAGCCGGGCGATGGTGTCCGCAGACAGGCGAATGCCGTCGGCGCCCAGGTCCTCGTCCAGATGGGCGGCGGATTTGGTGCCGAACAGGGCGACGATATGCTCGCCCTTGGCCAGGACCCAGGCCAGGGCCAGCTGGGCGGGGGTGCAGCCCATTTCCGCCGCGATGGCCTTGTAGCCGTCCAGCAGACGCAGATTGGCGGCGTAGGGTTCGGGCTCGAAGCGCGGCATCTGGCGGCGGATGTCCTTGGCCTCCAACTGCGTCGCCGGGTCGGTGAGCGCTCCGGTGAGGAAGGCGCGCGCCAGGGGACTGAAGGCGACGAAGGCGATACCCAGTTCGCGGCAGGTCTCCAGCACCTTGATCTCGGGATTGCGGGTCCACAGCGAGTATTCGCTCTGCACCGCCGCGATGGGATGGACCGCATGAGCGCGGTGGATGGTGGCGGCCGAGACCTCGGACAGGCCCAGCGCACGGACCTTGCCTTGCCGCACCAGTTCGGCCATGGCCCCGACGCTGTCCTCGATATCCACCTTGGGGTCCAGGCGGTGGAGGTAATAGAGGTCGATGATTTCGGTCCCCAGGCGCTTGAGGCTCTCCTCGCAGGTGCGGCGGATGGCGGCCGGGCTGCCGTCGATGACGCGCTTGCCGTCCACGCCGAACATGCCGCACTTACTGGCCAGGGTGATGCGGTGGCGGTGGGGGGCCAGCACCGGCCCCACCAGGCTTTCGTTGGCGCCGAAGCCGTACAGCGCCGCCGTGTCGAAGAAATCCACGCCGGAATCGAGCGCCCGATGCAGCAGCGCCACCGCATCCTCCTTGGCGGGCGGCGTGCCGTAGGCATGGCTGAGATTCATGCAGCCAAGGGCCAGGGCGGAAACGGTGAAGGGGCCGACGCGGCGCTGTTCCATGATGGGCCTACTTCAGCTGCTGCTCGAGGGCGTGGAGCGTGCGGTAGCAGGGCAGCACCCGGGCGACGGAGGCGTTGGGCTCGCGCCCCTCGCGGATGGCGGCCAGGAATTCGCGGTCCTGCAGCTCGATGCCGTTCATGGAGACGTCCACCTTAGTGACGTCGACGACCTTGTCCTTGCCGTCCACCAGATCGTCATAGCGGGCGATGTAGGTGCCCGTGTCGCCGATGTAGCGGAAGAAGGTGCCCAGCGGCCCGTCGTTGTTGAACGACAGCGATAGGGTGCAGATGGCCCCGGTGCTGCTCTTCAACTGGATCGACATGTCCATGGCGATGCCCAGTTCCGGATGAATGGGACCCTGGACGGCATTGGCGGCGACGATCTCGCCTTGCGTCTGATAGGCGAACAGGTCCACCGTGTGGGCGGCGTGGTGCCACAGCAGATGGTCGGTCCAGCAGCGGGGCTGGCCCAGCGCATTGATGTTGGTGCGGCGGAAGAAGTAGGTCTGCACATCCATCTGCTGGATGTTGAACTCACCGCCGGTGATCTTGTTGTGGACCCACTGGTGGGAAGGGTTGAAGCGCCGCGTGTGGCCGCACATGGCGACCTTGCCTGCCTTCTTCTGGGCCGCAACCACGGCCTCGGCGTCGGCCAGGGAATCGGCCAGGGGGATTTCCACCATCACATGCTTGCCGGCCTTGAGGCAGGCCATGGCCTGGGAGGCATGCAGCTGGGTCGGCGTGGTCAGGATGACCGCGTCCACTTGCGGAAGGGCAAGGGCATCGGCCAGATCGTGGGCCACATGGGCGATGCCGTACTTGGCGGCGATCTCCTCGGGCTTGTCTTCGGCCCGGCTGACCAGCGAGACGACATTGGCGCCGTCGATCACTTTCAGCGCGTCCAGATGCTTGACGCCGAAGGCGCCGGCCCCGACCAGGGCGATGTTGACGGGCTTGCTCATGGGTTCTCCAGGATCAGATGGCCGACGGCGGTGTTGCTGGCCGGCACGTGGTAGAAACGGTGGACGAGCTTGGGCGCCTTGCCTGGGGCCATGGCGCCGCGGGCGATCAGCCACATGACCAGCTCGATGCCTTCCGACCCGGCCTCGCGCACATAGTCGATGTGCGGCACCTGGGCCTGACCCTCCGGATCATTGATCAGACGGTCGAGGAAGGCGTTGTCGAAGTCCCGGTTGATCAGTCCGGCACGCGGTCCCTGCAACTGGTGGCTCATGCCGCCGGTGCCCCAGACCTGCACGTTCAAGGGCCGGTCGAAGGACTCGATGGCCTTCCGGATGGCCTTGCCCAGGGCAAAGCAGCGCCGCCCCGACGGCACCGGGTACTGCACCACGTTGACGGCGACGGGAATGACCGGACAGGGCCAGGACTCGGGCTGGCCGAACATCAGCGACAGCGGCACGGTCAGGCCGTGGTCCACATCCATCTTGTTGACGATGGTAAGATCGAAATCGTCCTGGATCACCGACTGGGCGATATGGGCGGCCAGTTCGGGATGGCCCTGGACCACCGGAACGGGGCGCTTCCCCCAGCCCTCGTCGGCGGGCTGGAACTCCGCCGCGCAACAGATGGCGAAGGTGGGGATCATCTCCAGGCTGAAAGCGGTGGCGTGGTCGTTGTAGACCAGGACGATCACGTCGGGCGTGTTGTCGGCCATCCACTGCTTGGAGGGCTCATAGCCGGCGAACAGGGGCTGCCAGTAGGGCTCGCCCGCCTTGCCCAGGTCCAGCGCCGCGCCGATGGCAGGCACGTGCGAGGTGTAGACGCTGGCGGTAACGCGGGCCTTGCCCGGCCCCGGCTTCGCCCCGGTCCGATCGGCGGTGCTGCGGTTGCCCTCGATGGAGCGCCCGCCGGCCAGCATCATGGCGCGGTATTCCTCCTCGCTCAGGCCGGTCATGGAGCCGGCCATCTGCTGGAACGACTTCCCGTCGGTGGCGCCGATCTTGGCCAGGAAGTAGATGTTGCCGCCCGCCGCGATACAGCGGTTGAGGTCGCGGGCCAGCACCGCCTGCTTCTGCTCCTCGGTCATGGGCCATTGATCGAGATAGGCGCGCTCGTCCGCCAAAAAGCGGGCGCGGTTCTCAGGCCTCATCAGCGACATGCAGAACTGGTTGAGGTGATAGCCCCGGCGCGACTGGTCGGCGTCGAAGATGGTGGTGCCGGGAATGTCGAGATAGGGCTTGTCGAGCGCCATGGTCACTCCTCCGGCCAGTAAAGGCGCATGGGATTGTCCACCAGCAGCTTCCGCTGAAGCTCCGCCGTGGGCGCGATATGGGGGATGAAGTCCACCAGCAGCCCGTCGTCGGGCATGTGGTCCTTGAGATTGGGATGGGGCCAGTCGGTACCCCACAGCACCCGGTCGGGGAAGGTCTCGACGATGCGCTTTGCAAAGGGCACCACGTCGGCATAGGCGGCGCGCTGACCCCCCAGGGCCTTGGGCCCGGTCACCGACAGGCGCTCGGGACAGCTGACCTTGCTCCACACATTGGGGTAGTCGCGCATGAACTTGACGAACAGTTCGAATTCCGGCCCGTCCACCGGCTTGGTCACGTCGGGGCGGCCCATGTGGTCAACCACGACGGTGGTTGGCAGCGCCGTGAAGAAATCCCACAGCTCGGGCAAATCCACCGCCTCGAAATAGATCACCACGTGCCAGCCCAACGGCGCGATGCGCGCCGCGATCTCCATCAGCTCGTCCTTGGGCGTGAAGTCCACCAGCCGCTTCACGAAGTTGAAGCGCACTCCCCGCACCCCGGCTTCGTGCATCTCGGCCAGCTCGGCATCGGTGACGGAACGCTTCACCGTGGCGATGCCGCGCGCCTTGCCCTGGGAGGCTTTCAGCGCGTCGACCATGGCGCGATTGTCGGCGCCGTGGCAGGTGGCCTGGACCACCACGTTGCGGGCGAAGCCCAGATGGTCGCGCAAGCTGAACAGCTGATCCTTGGACGCGTCGCACGGCGTGTACTTGCGCTCGGGCGCGAAGGGAAACAGGTGGCCGGGGCCGAAGACGTGGCAATGGGCATCCACAGCGCCCGGCGGCGGGGTGAAGGCGGGCTTGGAGGGGCCGGCATACCAGTCGAGCCAGCCGGGGGTCTTCTCGAAGGTCATGACTTGTCCTTCTCAAAAGCGATGATGCGGTCGGCTTCGATCCGCCAGTCGCCCGAACGCGCGAAGCCGGCGGCGGATTTGGGGCCGAACACGCCCTCGTCGGCCAGATCGGCAACCCAGGCCTGGCGCTCAGCGGTGCCGGCGGCGGAAAAGGGGTCGAGCCCGGCTTCGCGCACCGTGCGGGCCACTTCACGCACTTCCTCGGCGCGGCGGCGGCCGTGTTGGATCACCCGCTGGAAGAAATAGGCGCCCAGCTTTTCCCACTCCATGGCGGGGAAGGTCTCTTCCAGCGAAGCGATCACCGCATCCTCGACGCCATAGGCCCGGGCGGTGGTGAAGCTTTCGATCACCATGGCCTCCAGGCCCTTGATCATCACGGACCGGCACATCTTGGTGGCGGACGCCACGCCCAACCGGTCCGACGCCACCTTGGGCGCGAAGCCCAGACCGCTCAGCAGCAGTTCCAGCCCCGCAGCCTCGGGACCGCCCAGCAGCAGCGGCACCTTGATGCGATAAGGCGGCACCGAGGTCATCACCGCGCCTTCGACGAAGCGACCGCCAGCAGCAGTGACCAGTCCCGCCGCCTCGATCTTGGCCTTGGGCGAGGCCGAGTTGAAATCCAGGAACCACGTCCCGGCCCGAATCCCCGGCGCGCAAGCCGCCGCCACCGGCACCGCCTGCGACGCGGTCACCGCCGAGATCACCAGGGTGGACAGGGCCGCCAGTTCGGCATGGCCGCCGGTCAGTTCCACCCCGAAGCGGGCGGCGTGCTCCACCAGTTCACCACCGGCCGGACCATTCAGCTTGATGTCGTAGGCCAGGACACGCATGCCCTGGGCCCGCAGATCCTCAGCGAGGATGCGGCCGACCTCGCCATAGCCGATCAGGCCGATGGAAAGATCAGTCGACATACTTGAGACCCGCCTTTTCCAGGGCTTCGCGCATCTTGTACATGTCGAGGCCCAGTTCACCGGAAGCCAGGCGCTGGCGCTTGGCCGCCTCGTTGTCCTCGCGGGCCTGGGCCGCGTCGGCGGCCTGTTGCGCGATGGCGGCAGGCACCACCACCACGCCGTCGTCGTCGGCGACCACCACGTCGCCGGGATTGACGCTTGCTCCGGCGCAGACCACCGGAATGTTCACCGAGCCCAGCGTGGCCTTGATGGTGCCCTTGGCGCTGATGGCCTTGGAGAAGACGGGGAAGTTCATGGCGGTGAGGTCCTTGACGTCCCTCACCCCGGCGTCGATCACCAGACCGACGGCGCCACGCGCCCGGAACGAGGTGGCCAGCAAATCGCCGAAGAAGCCGTCGGTGCAGTCGGCGGTGATGGCGGCGACCACCACGTCGCCGGGCTGAATCTGCTCGGCCACCACGTGCATCATCCAGTTGTCACCGGGATGCAGCAGCACGGTCACCGCCGTGCCGCACAAATGCGCGCCGGTGTAGATGGGACGCATATAAGGCTTCATCAGCCCGACCCGGCCCATGGCTTCGTGGATGGTGGCGACGCCGAATTTCGACAGTTTCTCCACCGCCGCCTTGTCGGCCCGGACGATGTTGCGCTTGACGATGCCGAGGTTGTTCATGGGTACGTTCCTTTCATTGCCTCAATCGCCGGCGCTTCGCTTGGCTTTCGCGGCATAAGCCGCGGCGCGCTTTGCGCTTGCCGCCTCGCCGTCGGCTCGTCGGTTCACAGCCCCTTTGCCTTGAGCGCCGCGTCGAGACGGGGATAGACCCGCCTTGCATTGCCCTCGTAGACCTTGAAGCGGTCTTCCGCCGACAGGTTCAGCGTCGCCTCGATGTAGCGCTTAGTGTCGTCGTAATAGTGCCCGGTCTCGGGATCGATACCGCGGACCGCGCCGATCATCTCGGAGGCGAACAGGATGTTGTCCACCGGGATCACCTTGGTCAGCAGGTCGATGCCCGGCTGGTGGTAGACGCAGGTGTCGAAGAAGATGTTGTTGAGCAGGTGGTCGCGCAGCAGGGGCTTCTTCAGCTCCTGCGCCAGGCCCCGGAAGCGGCCCCAGTGATAGGGCACCGCGCCGCCGCCGTGCGGAATGACGAACTTGAGGTCGGGGAAGTCCTTGAACAAATCCGAGGTCAGGCACTGCATGAACGCCGTGGTATCGGCGTTGAGGTAATGGGCGCCCGTGGTGTGGAAGCAGGCATTGCACGAGGTGGATACGTGGATCATGGCCGGCAGGCCGTATTCCACCATGGCCTCGTAGATGGGGTACCAGTGGCGGTCGGACAGCGGCGGCGAGGTCCAGTGCCCGCCCGACGGATCGGGATTGAGGTTGATGGCGACGAAGCCGTATTCCTTCACGCACTTCTCGATCTCTGGGACGCAGGTCTTGGGGTCCACGCCCGGACTTTGCGGCAGCATGGCCGCGCCGATGAAATTGTCGGGGAACAGCTTGGCCACACGGGCGCACAGCTCGTTGCAGATAGCGGCCCAGGTCGACGACGTCTGGAAATCGCCGATATGGTGCGCCATGAAACTGGCCCTGGGCGAGAAGATGGTGAGGTCGGAACCGCGCTCCTTCATCTTGGCCAGCTGGTTGGTGACGATGGTTTCGCGCAGATCATCGTCGCTGATCTTAAGTTCCGCGACCTTGGGCGCCTGGGACGAGTCCTTGAGGCCGGCGATCTGGCGGTTGCGCCATTCCTCCAGCGCCTTGGGCGCGGTGGTGTAATGGCCGTGAATGTCGATGATCATGCGGGTTTTCCTTCCCAGACGGAGGCGGGGATCATCACCTCGCCCTTCATGAGCAGCCTTGCGGTGCGCAAAAGCGCGGCGCGGACGACCTTCTGCGGGTCTTGCGGATCGAGCTCCAGCTCGACGCTGAACTCGCCGGTGGGATGCTCGACGGCGATGGTCTTCGCCGCGCCGTCGGGCACCTTGGCCAGGCCGTCGGCGACGCTGCCCTCCAGCACGCAGGCGGTGGCCACCGTCACGGCGGCCAGCACGCCGATGGCGTCATGACAGACATGGGGAATGAAGCAGCGGGTTCCCACCGCGCCACCCGCACTCGGCGGGGCGATCAGGCACATCTTGGGGTAATTCTTCTCGGCGACGTTGCCCAGGCCCATCAGGTGGCCGGCCAGCAGACGCAGCCCCTCGATGCGGGTCTTGAGCTCGGTGTCGGCATTGAGGGATTCGACGCTTTCGGCGCCGGTACGGCCCACTTCCGTGGCGCGGAACAGCACCATGGGCATGCCGTTGTCGATGCAGGTGACCTCGATGCCGTCGATCAGGTTCTTGACCGAGCCGGTGGGCAGCAGGCCGGAACAGACGGAACCGGCGGTATCGAGGAAGTTGATGGCGATGGGCGCGGACGTGCCGGGCACCCCGTCGATGCGGGCGTCGCCATCGTATTCCACCCGGCCGCCGGGGGTCTGGACGGTGATGTCGCAGGCCATGCCGGTGTTGAGCGTGAGTACGCGCAGCGTGGTGGTCTCGCCCTGGGGTGCTGCCAGCCCACGTTCCAGCGCGAAGGGCACCACCGCGGCCAGCATGTTGCCGCAATTGGGCGTGGTATCGACCGTGTCCTTGTCGGGCTGCAACTGGGCGAACAGGAAGTCGAGATCGATGCCGGGCACCATGCTGGGCCGCACGATCCCCACCTTCGACGTCAGGGGATGGCCGCCGCCCAACCCGTCGATCTGGCGCGCATGGGGCGAGCCCATGATCGCCAGCAGCACCTTGTCCCGGAGCGCCGTGTCCGCCGGCAGGTCGCTTTCCAGAAAGAACGGACCACGGGATGTGCCGCCGCGCATGAACAGGCAGGGGATCGAGGTTTGCATCGGTCGGGCCTCCCAGCTTTCGACCTTGCCATGGTGACAAAATCGCGCCCGCCCACCAAGCCCCCCGGGGGCACTTTCAGCTATAGCAAATTGCTATAACTGGAACCGTTTCAGCCAATTTCGGTTTTGACCAAATCCCGCAACAGCACCATGGCGCGCCGCCCCAGCGGCGTGATCGGCTTGTGGGCGGAGACCGCCATGAACAAGGTGCTGGCCACCGAAGGGTCCACCAGACGGCGCAGGCTGAAATCGCCGGCGCGCCGCCACGAGGCCAGCGCCGTCTCGGTCAGCACCGCATGGCCGTGGCCGGCGGCCACCAGATCGAGGATGGAGGGGATGGACGACACCTCCATCACCACCTTGAGCCGCACGCCGGCGAAGGCCGCCTGGGTCTCCAGCAGCTTGCGCATGGCGTGCGAACGTTCGGGCAGGATCAGGGGATAGGCGCCCAGCTCGGCCCAGCGCAGGGTCCGGGAACTCTCGCCCGCCGGGCCGACCAGCCCCAGAGGTTCATCGAGCAGGCGCGACACCTCGATGGCCGGGTTGGGCTCGGGATTGTGGACCAGGCCCAGATCGACCCGGCCGGTGGCGATCCATTCGGTGACATGGGTGGACAGGCCCTCGACCACGGCGAGGCGGGCCTTGGGCAGGGTGGCGCGGAAGCCTTCCACCAGGGGCAGGATCAGGCGGCGTCCGATGCTGGGCGGCAGGCCGATGACGATGCGCCCCGCCGGCTCGCCGCGCGCCGATTCCATGTCCTCGGTGGCCCGCTCCACCGATTGCAGGATGCCCACCGCATGCTCGAACAGGCGCGACCCGGCCTCGGTCAGCGCCACGCCGCGCCCGGTGCGGATCAAGAGGTTGGTGGAAAGATCGGTTTCCAGCTGGCGCACCTGGCGCGACAAAGCGGGCTGGGCGATGTCCAAGACCATGGCCGCCTTGCTGAAGCTGCCCAGCTCGGCCACGCGGACGAAATATTCCAGCTGCTTGAGGTTCAAGGGGGCCTCCGGACTCAACCGTCCGGCCATGATCTCATGCGCCGCCCCCCGGAGCAAATCCGGGGGGCGGCCAGAGCGTCAAACCTAGGCGACCTTCTTCTCGCGCAGGAAGGCGGCGATCTTGCCGTCCTCGTGGCGGATATGGTCCTTCAGCCAGCCGGCGACGAACTGGAACAGCTTGCCGGTGGCGCCCTCCTTGCCGGCCTCCACCTCGCGCTTCAGGCCTTCGAACTTGTCGAAGAACTCGCGGTGGCGGCGGCGATGCTCCTCGATGCCCGGGAAGGCGTTGCGGGTCATCACCTCTTCCTCGTCCTTGAAGTGGGGCTCGAAGGACTTGGCCACCTGCCCCAGGATGCCCTGGATGGCGGCGGCGCCGTTGCCGCTCATCATCTCGCCGTAGAAGCGGTTGATTTCGGCGTACATATCCTGGTGATGCCGGTCGATGGAGGCCACGCCGGTGTTCAGCGCGTTGTCCCATTCCAGGATCTTCATGTCGGCCTTGTCGGCGCGCACCTGATGCAGGAAGCGGGCGACCTCGGCGCGCAGATACTCGGCCTGCTTGGACAGGTCGGTGGCCGATTCGCTGATCTGCTCGGCGGCGTGGCCGGTCTCGCGCGCGGCCTGTTCCACCGAATTGATGTTGCTCGACACCTCGGCGGTGCCGGCGGCGGCCTGTTCGACGTTGCGGGCGATCTCCGCGGTGGCGGCGGTCTGTTCCTGCACGGCGGAGGCGACCGAGGCGCTGATCTCGCCCATCTCCGAAATGACCTTGGAGATGGTGTCGATGGCCTTCACCGCGTTGCCGGTGCCTTCCTGAACCGCCTTGATCTGGCTGGCGATCTCGTCGGTGGCCTTGGCGGTCTGGTTGGCGAGGTTCTTGACCTCGTTGGCGACCACCGCGAAGCCCTTGCCGGCGTCGCCGGCCCGCGCCGCCTCGATGGTGGCGTTCAGAGCCAGCAGGTTGGTCTGGGCGGCGATATCGTTGATCAGCACCACCACCTCGCCGATGCGGCCGACATTCTCGGACAGGGCGCGGACCTGCGACGTGGTGTTGTCGGCCTCCTGTTCGGCCCGGCTGGCGACGGCCTGCGAGCGTTCCACCTGCTTGGCGATTTCCGAGATGGAGGCGGCCAGTTCCTCGGTGGCGGCGGCCACCGTCTCGACATTGGCCGAGGCCTGGGTCGCCGCCGAGGCGACGGTGGTGGCCTGGGCGCTGGTCTCGTGGGCGGTGCCGGCCATCTGGCTGGACGCGCCCTGCAGCTCGGTGGCGGCCGAGGTCACCGTCTGGACCACCTTGCCGACGCTTTCCTCGAAGGTGTCGGCCATGTGATGGAGCGCCGCCTTGCGGTCGGTTTCGGCCTTGGCCTTGTTCGCCTCCTGCTCGGCCTGCAGCTTGTCCATCTTGAGGGTGTTTTCCTTGAAGATCTCCATGGCCTGGGCCATGGCGCCGATCTCGTCGGTGCGCTCGCGCGCCGGGATGTCGACGGTCTTGTTGCCCTTGGACAATTCGGTCATGGCCCCGGTCATGGCGGACAGCGGCACGACGATGGAGCGCGCGATCAGCCAGGACAGCAGCACGGCCAGACCCACGGCGATGGCCGAGCCCGTCCAGGTGATGGAGGAACTGCGCGACATGGCGGACTCGGTGTCCTCCTTCTGGTGATGCATGGCCTCGTCCTGGGACTTGACCGTCTGATCGGCCAGGTCGGCGAACTGGGCGGCCATGGCGGCCATGTCCTTGAACACCAGGGTGTCCAGCGCGTGGGTGGCGACGACCACCTGGGCGAAGGCGGCACTATAGGCCTTGGCGTTGGCCTCGGCCTCGCCGGCCAGGCGCTTGCGCTCGGGGTTGCGCAGCCGCTTGGTCAGCGCCTCAGCCTCCTTGACGAAATCGGCGACCTCCTTCTCGGCCACCTTGACCAACTCGTCGCTGGGATCGGCCAGATACTTGATGGCGTTGACCCGGGCCAGCATCAGCGATTCCTGCGCGATTCCGGCCAGGGCGGCCGCCTCGTAATCGCCGTCGTCCATGGCGGTCTTGATGATCTGGGTCAGATCCTTGCGCGCCGCCACGCCAACCACGTTCATGCGGCCCTCAACCAGATCCAGCTTGCTCTTGCGCAGGTCGGCGACCTTGTCGAAACCGGCCATGTAGGCGGTGAACAGCTCCTGCATCTTGGTCAGGCTGGCCTTGCGCCCCGGATCGGCGGTCGCGGCAATGGCTTCCGGCAGGGTCTTGGCGATGGCCGGCTGAATCCGGCGGATCTGCTCCAGGGTCTTGGGGTCGGCATTGTCGGCGAAGACGATGACGTTGCGGCGGATATTGGCGAAGTTGCCGTTGACGCTCAACACCCGCTGGGCGTTGTCGGAGACGCCGGCATATTTGTCGATTTGCGTTTTCGATGAACCCAGGGTAGAAATGGAAATTCCAGCGAGCGCCAAAAGAAGCAGGACAATGAGGCCGAAACCTGCGTAAATCCGTCCGGAAACGTTGAGATTAGCCATGGTCTGATTCCCCAAATAGAGGCGTCGGCCCCGCCTAATTGCATATGCGGCGACAAATACCTAGCTGTGAAGTCTCAGGAGGTTGCCCACTCGATCTGAACCGAGGAAGCTGAAGTTGCGACACTTTGGCTATCCCAGGAGGATCGAATGGGCATCCACAAGAATGCGCTGCTGACCCCGGCAGGTCGAGGAATTCTGGTGCGGCGGGTTTTGGACGAAAAGCTCACCCCCATGGCGGTGGCCACCGCTATGGGGGTGAGCTCGCGGACCGTTCGCAAGTGGGTCAAACGTTTTAAGAGTGAAGGGCTGTGCGGCCTTCAGGATCGGTCATCGCGTCCGCACCGGTCCCCGACACGAACGCCCGTGCCCCTTGCCGAGCAAATTGCGGTGCTACGGCGCCGGCGCCTGACAGGCGAGCAGATCGGGGCCTTGGTTGGGCGGTCCAAGGCGACAGTCTTCCGCATCCTCGGTCGCCTGGGCATGAACCGCCTGAAGTCACTGGAACCGGCTCCGCCGATTGTGCGCTACCAACGCGACGCGCCGGGGGAAATGATCCACCTCGATACCAAGAAGCTGGGGAAATTCAGGGCGGCCGGACATCGCTTTACCGGCGTCCGCACTGCCATGGGCAGAAGCCGCGGGATCGGCTGGGAGTGCGTCCACGTCTGCATCGACGACGCTTCCCGCGTTGCCTTCAGCAAGATCATGGCCGATGAAAAGCAGGAAACCGCCGCCTCCTTCCTGGAGGCCGCCCTGGCCTATTACAAGACCCTGGGCGTGACCGTCCAGCGCGTCATGACCGACAACGGCTCCTGCTACAAATCCAAGGTGTTCCGCGAGGCTTGCGCCCGACATGGCCTTAAGCATATCCGCACCAGGCCCTACACGCCCAAAACCAACGGCAAGGCTGAACGTTTCATCCAGACCGCGCTTCGCGAATGGGCTTATGCCCAAGCCTACGAAACATCAGACCAGCGCGCCGAAGAACTGCCGCGATGGCTCCACCGATACAACTGGCATCGGCCTCATGGTAGCCTCAAGGCGCAGACACCCATCAGCCGAATCGGTCTGACCGGGAACAACCTCATGCGACTCCACACCTAGCCTTTTAGCATAAGCCCTGGCGCGCATAAGGGTAATCCGTGAATTTGCGTATTTTGGAACTAGATGAAACAAAGCTTCATAACATATAAGTCATACACCTCTTTAAGCCCAAACACCTTCTCCCCATGTGGGTAATCACCGGCACAAGCGGGAGGGGGCCATGCGGCGGATCTATCTGTTCCCGATCATCGCGATGTTCTGGACGGGCGAAGCCGCCGCCCAGTGCAGCCCCGCCCCCCGTGCCGACCTCAGGGCCTGCGACTTCTCGGGCGCCATGCTGGAGAACGCCGATTTACGCGGCGCCAAGCTGGACGGAGTGCGTTTCGCCAAGGCCAACCTGAAATGGGCCAATCTGGCCGGGGCCAGCCTGAAGGGGGCGGTGTTCGCCGGGGCCGACCTGTTCCACGCCACCTTCGACGGAGCGGAAATGGGCGGGGCCGACCTCAGCGACACCTACCTGTTCGGCGCCAATCTGATCGGCACCAAGCTGATGGGAGCCGATTTCAAGGGCGCCTATCTCAAGGACGTGCTGATGGAGCGGGCCGATTTATCGGGGGCCAGGCTGTCCGGCGTCTACATGCTGCGCGGGGTGTTCGAGGAAGCCCGGCTGGTGGGAGCCGACCTGTCGGGGGCCGACATGACCGGCGCGGCGGCCGAAGGGGCCGATTTCACCGACGCCAACCTCAAGGGCGCGCGGCTGTCGGGAGCCTCGGCGCGCTTCGCCCGCTTCGTGCGGGCCGAGCTGGACGGGGCCGACTTCGCCAAGGCCGACCTGCTGCACACGGTGTTCGACGAAGCCCGCCACGTGCCGCCGGGGGTGACCGAGACCCTGGCCATCCTGTTCGCCGCGGAGGAAAGGCGGTAGGACGAAAGCGGGCGGGACGCCCGCGCTCCGGTTGGTTGGAGCGCGGGCGTCCCGCCCGCACCGATCATTCCGCCGCCGGCTTGGCCTGCTGGGCGGCGTTGCCCGGTTCGGTGTGGTAGATCTCGGCGCCCTCGGCCACGAACTTCTCGCTCATCTCGGCCATGCCCTGTTCGGCGGCGAAATCGCGCACCTCCTGGCTGATCTTCATGGAGCAGAATTTCGGGCCGCACATGGAGCAGAAATGGGCCAGCTTGGCGCCTTCCGCCGGCAGGTGCTGGTCATGGAAAGCCAGCGCCTTCTCCGGGTCCAGCGACAGGTTGAACTGGTCCTTCCAGCGGAACTCGAAGCGGGCCTTGGACAGGGCATTGTCGCGCACCTGGGCGCCGGGATGACCCTTGGCCAGATCGGCGGCATGGGCGGCCAGCTTGTAGGTGACCACGCCTTCGCGCACGTCCTGCTTGTCGGGCAGGCCCAGATGCTCCTTGGGCGTCACGTAGCAGAGCATGGCGGTGCCGAACCAGCCGATCATGGCCGCGCCGATGGCCGAGGTGATGTGGTCGTAGCCCGGCGCGATGTCGGTAACCAGCGGCCCGAGGGTGTAGAACGGCGCCTCGCCGCACAGCTCGATCTGCTTCTCGACGTTCTTCTTGATCTTGTGCATGGGCACGTGGCCGGGACCCTCGATGATCACCTGGCAGTCGTGGGCCCAGGCCTTGTGGGTCAGCTCGCCCAGGGTCTCCAGCTCGCCGAACTGGGCGGCGTCGTTGGCGTCGGCGATGGAGCCGGGCCGCAACCCGTCGCCCAGCGAGAAGCCCACGTCATAGGCCTTCAACAGTTCGCAGATGTCCTCGAAGTGGGTGTAGAGGAAGTTCTCCTTGTGGTGCGCCAGGCACCACTTGGCCATGATCGAGCCGCCGCGCGACACGATGCCGGTGGTCCGCTTCGCCGTCAGCGGGATGTAGCGCAGCAGCACGCCGGCATGGATGGTGAAATAGTCCACGCCCTGCTCGGCCTGCTCGATCAGGGTGTCGCGGAAGATGTCCCAGGTCAGCTCCTCGGCCTTGCCGTCCACCTTCTCCAGCGCCTGATAGATCGGCACGGTGCCGATGGGAACGGGGCTGTTGCGGATGATCCATTCGCGGGTGGCGTGGATGTGGCGGCCCGTCGACAGGTCCATGACGGTGTCGGCGCCCCAGCGGGTGGCCCACACCATCTTCTCCACCTCCTCCTCCACCGAGGAGGCCACGGCGGAATTGCCGATATTGGCGTTGATCTTGGTGAGGAAGTTGCGCCCGATGATCATGGGCTCGGCTTCCGGGTGGTTGACGTTGGCCGGCAGCACGGCGCGGCCGCGCGCAATCTCGGCGCGCACGAATTCCGGGGTCACCTCGTCGGGGATGTCGGCGCCGAAATCCTCGCCGTCGCGCACCACCTGGGCGTGCAGCTCGGCCCGCTTCATGTTCTCGCGGATGGCCACGTATTCCATCTCGGGCGTGATGATGCCGGCCCGGGCATAGGCCAGCTGGGTCGGCGCCTTGCCCGCCTTGGCGCGCAGGGGGCGCAGGCCAAGGGCGGCGCGGTCGAACACCGGCACGCCGATCACCTCGCCGGGCTTGAGGCCGTCATCCTCGGGCTTGTGGGCCCGGCCCTCGTAATGCTCGACGTCGCCGCGTTCCAGGATCCACTTTTCCCGCAGGCGCGGCACGCCCTTGGTGATGTCCACCGACAGCGCCGGATCGGTATAGGGGCCAGAGCAGTCGTAGACCCGAACCGGCGGCTCGCCGCAGCCCGGCGTCTGGTCGATCTCGCGCATGGCCACCCGGATGTCGGGGCGCGACCCCTCGACGTAAATCTTGCGCGAACCCGGCAGGGCTCCGGTGGTGATCTTCAGGGCGGACTCGGACATCGGCGTGCTTCCTCGCTTGGGCGGCGGGCAGGGTCCGGGCGAAAGGCGGGCGGAAGCTTGGATAAGGTCCGATCCCTTCGCCGGAATGACCCGGATCAGGTTCCAAGGGTCGCCGGCACATGGACCGGCCTCTCAGCCCCCTAAAGGGCTCCCCTTCGGAAAGATGCAAAGATTGGGCTTGTCCCGCCCCGGAAGTCAAGCTTTGCAAGACCTTACTTTACCGCCGGGATTGGTTAATCCAGGGTCTGGCGGTACTGCTTCATGGCCAGTGCGGCGCTGGCCAGCACGAAGGCGATGATCGGCCACATCTCGGGCCAGATCTCGGCCACGCCGTTGCCTTTCAAGAGAATGCCGCGCACCACGCGCAGGAAATGGGTCAGCGGAAAGATCTCGCCGATCCACTGGGCCCAGACCGGCATG
The DNA here is from genome assembly GCF_001511835.1 of Magnetospirillum sp. XM-1. Lineage (NCBI taxonomy): Bacteria > Pseudomonadati > Pseudomonadota > Alphaproteobacteria > Rhodospirillales > Rhodospirillaceae > Magnetospirillum > Magnetospirillum sp. XM-1. The sequence continues at coordinate 1,046,318 of NZ_LN997848.1, read as the reverse complement.
CCACGGAACGGAAACATGAAGCCCGACAGCAGAATGGAGGGCAGGAAGAAGAAGAAGCTCATCTGCATGGCCTGCAACTGGTTGCGGGCCACGGTGGAAAAGGTGAAGCCCACCGTCAGGTTGGACGCGATGAACAGCAAAAGCGCCACGGTCAGAAGCGTCAGGCTGCCCATCAGCGGCACCCCGAACATCCAGCGGCCCGAGGCGACGATGACCACCACCTGGACATAGCCCACCCCGATATAGGGCAGGATCTTGCCGACCATCACCTCCAGCGGCCGTACCGGCATGGCCAGCAGGTTTTCCATGGTGCCGCGCTCGCGCTCGCGCGTCACCGCCAGCGCCGTCATCATGACCATGGTCATGGTGAGGATCACCCCCATCAGTCCAGGCACGATGTTGTACTGGCTGATGCCTTCCGGGTTGTAGCGCCGGTGGACGCGCAGATCGACGGGATCGGGCTGCGCCTTCAGGTGCGCCAGCGGGCCGGCAAGTTCGGCATCGAAGACGTTGCGTACCAGCGCGGCGGCCGCCGCCACCGCGTTGGAGGCGGACGCCGGGTCGGTGGCGTCGGCCTCCAGCAGCACGGCCGGCCGCTCGCCGCGCGCCAGGGCGGCCTCGAACCCGGCCGGTACGGTCACCACGAACTGGGCATCGCCGGTGGCCAGCCAGCGCTCGGCCTCGGCTTCGGAGCGGACCTCGCCCACCACGCGGAAATACGAGGAATTGCCCAACCCCGCCACCAGGGCGCGGGCGAAGGGGCCGGCCTCCTGCACATTGACCAGGGTGGGCAGCGCCTTGGGATCGGAATTGATGGCATAGCCGAACAGCACCAGTTGCAGCAGCGGCACCAGCACCATCATGGCGAAGGTCAGGCGGTCGCGGCGCATCTGGATGACCTCCTTGACCATCACCGCCATCAGCCGCGACCAGGAGAAGGACCCGTTCATCGGAAATTGTCCTCCGCCTGGCCCATCAGGTGGATGAACACGTCCTCCAGGCTGGGCTCGGTGCGGCTCCACACCAAAGAGGGCTGGTGGCGCCAGGGCGCGATGGCGGCTTCCAGGGCGGCCCCGTCGGTGCCGCTCACATGCAGCGCGTTGCCGAAGGGCGCCGCCATGGCGATGCCGGGCCGCCCCTCCATGCTGGATGCCAGCCGGTCGGCGCCGTCGCCTTCCACCAGCCAGGTCACCAGGCCCGAGCCCTTGATCACCTCGGCCACCGTGCCGCGCACCATCAGGCGGCCATAGGCGAGATAGCTGATCTCGTGGCAGCGCTCGGCCTCGTCCATGTAATGGGTGCTGACCAGCACGGTCATGCCGTCGGCAGCCAGCCGGTGGATATGGTCCCAGAAATCGCGCCGCGCCTTGGGATCGACGCCGGCGGTGGGCTCGTCGAGCAGCAGCAGCTCGGGCTCGTGCAGCACGCAGGCGGCCAGGGCCAGACGCTGCTTCCAGCCCCCCGACAGCGTCCCGGCCAGCTGGCGGCGACGCTCGGCCAGACCGAGACCTTCCAGCGCTTCGTCGACCCGCTGCCTGCGGCGGTCCAGGCCGTAGACGCGGGCGACGAAATCCAGGTTCTCGGCGATGGTCAGGTCCTCGTAGAACGAGAACTTCTGGGTCATGTAGCCGACCCGGCGCTTGATCTCGTCCGCCTGTGTCCGGATGTCGAGGCCAAGGCAGGTGCCCCGCCCGGCATCGGGGGTCAGCAGGCCGCACAGCATGCGGATGGTGGTGGTCTTGCCCGAACCGTTGGGCCCCAGAAAGCCGAAGATGCGCCCCTTAGGCACCAGGATGGAGAAGTCGCGGACCACGGCGCGGCCCGAAAAGCGCTTCTCCAGCCCCTGGACGTCGATGGCCGCCGCGCCGTTCACTTGGCCGGCACCACGACGTCCACCGGCTGGCCGGGATTAAGCGCCAGCCCGGCCGCCCTGGCCTCGACGCGGAACACCAGCTTGTCGCGGCTTTCCACGGAATAGATGACCGGGGGCGTGTATTCCGCCTGGGCGGCGATGAAGCTCACCTTCGCCTCTCCGGCGGCGCAGCGGTCGCAGCCATAGCCGATTGCGTCCCCCACCTTCAGCGCGCCCAGCCGGGGCTCGGGCAGAAAGAACACCAGCTTGACGTTGCCCGGCGGCAGCAGCGACACCACCGGCTGCCCGGCGGGCACGAACTCGCCGGGGCGGTAATAGACCTTCTCCACCAGTGCGTCGGCGGGGGCCAGGGGGGCAAGGTCGGCCAGACGCTTTTCCGCCTTGGCCAGTTCCAGACGCTTCTGGCCCACCAGGGCGTCCTGCGCCGCGATCTCGTCGGGCCGGGCCCCTAAGAGCGCGGTGCGGTACTCGGCTTCCAGGCGGCGCACCTGGGCGCGGTCGCGCTCCAGCGCCGCCCTGGCCTCGTCCAATCTGGCGCGCGAGGCGAAGTCGTTGCGCGCCAGCACGTCCTGGCGCTTCAAGGTCACCTCGGACAGCCTGAGCGCCGCCTGGGCCTGGGCCTTCTGCTCGGCGATGGATTTCAGTTCGTCGGGCCGCTTGCCCTTGTGCAAATCGGCCAGCTGCGCCTCGGCCCGCTCCAGATCGGCCCTGGCCTGATCGCGGGCGGCGCGCTCGATGACGGTATCCAGCGCGAACAGCGGCGCGCCGGCCGCTACCCGATCACCGTCCTTCACCATGATTTGGGCCAAAAGACCGGACCCGGTCGGGCCGATTCGCACATATTCGCCCTCGGCATAGCCCTGCAGGCGCAGGGGCTCGGCCACGGCAAGGGTGGGCAGCAGGCAGAGGAGACAGGCGGCCAGGGCTTTCATGCCGCCAGAATCTTCGGGCAAGCCCCCACTGTCAATCGGGCTTACGCCGCTGCCTTTTCCCCGATAGCCACCAGGGTGCGCTCCAGGCGCGCGCCCTCCGGGTCGGCCAGGGCGGCGGCACGGGCATTGGCCAGCGCGTCCAGGGCGAAGGCCAGCGGCCAGCGCCCGGCGGCCGCCGGGGCGATGACGCCATCGCGGATACGCTGGAAATTGGCGGTACCGCGTCTCCAGGTCTCGCCATAGCCCTTGATCAGGCGGGCGCATTCGGCGACTTCGATGCCGAGAGCGGGCGACAGGCGGGCGGCGGCGGCCAAGGCGGCCAGCCAGTCCTCGATTCCCGCCTGCTCCTGGGTGAAGCGGTGGGAGAAGCGCCGCCAGGGCTTGAGGCCCGCCAGCAGCCGCAGCGAGGCATAGCCCAGAATGCCGTTGGCATTGACCTGACGCCCCCAGGCCACCTTGTCGGCCCAGCCGCCCCGGTGGGCGGCATCGAGAATGGGCCGGGCCAGGAAGCCGGGCAGCAGGGCGCAGACCTCTTCCAGGCCGGGCTTGAGGAAGTCCTTGACCACCACCGGCTGGCCGGGGCGGGCGGCGATCTCGGCACGGATACGCTCCAGGCGCTCGGGCGCTGTCTTCAGGCGCGCCACATGGATGACGTCCTCGAAGCTCATGCGCACCGCCAGATATTTGGCGGCGCGGGCCAGCACCGCCTCGTCGCTGGTGGCGGCGGCCAGGGCCTCCAGCCGCTCGGCGTAAAGCCGGGCGTAGCGGACATCCTGATAGGCGACCAGACGCTTCACCCCTTCCTGGGCCACGGCGCGGGCGCCCGCCGGCAGGACGTCGAGCCGGGCGAACACCGCCTCGGCCCCCGCCACCTCGGCATGGGGGCGCTTGTGGGAGGCGGGCGGCGCGGCGGGAACCTCGCCCCGGGCCGCCGCCAGCCCCAGGCGGAAGCCCTTGAGGTTGCTTTCCACCGCCTTGCCCGAGGCGACAATCTGCTCTTCGAAGGTCTCAGGCGGAATGGGCAGACGGCCGCTGCCCGCCACCGCGCCCAGCAACACGGCGTTGATCACGCAGCCCGCCGATCTGGCCGCCTGCTCCATGTCGAACAGCAGGCGGTCGCTTGTGCCGGCGGCGATGGCGGCCAGCAAGTGCTCGGAATCATAGCGGCCGTCGCCCATCTCCATCTTCTCGGCCATCGCGTGGACCCGGTGGGTCGAGGCGATCAGATGGGTGCGGTCGGGGCCGGACCAGCCCCGCGTTACGCTGCGCGCCGCCTCCATCAGCTCGGTGGCGACGATCAAATCCACCTCGCCCACCGACGGCGACAGGGCCAGGATCGGCTCGGCATCGCCCAGCTCGGCCAGGGGCGTGGGGAAGATCTCGACGTAATAGGTGGTGGCGCCGGTGCGCTGGGCCACGCCCGGCACCGAGGTGCTTTGCACCGCGAGGCCCGAGGCGTTGGCCGCCTCGACAATCCAGTCGGTGAGCACGCCGCCGCCCTCGCCGCCCATGGCGGCGACGACCAGGCACAGGGGACGGGTCGCGACGTTCATGCCGCCCTCCTTCCAAACGAGAACAAATTGACAACAATGTCGTTGGCGGCTAGGCTTTGCCCATCAACGCCACCACTCCGTCCAGCAACAGGCCGCCCCCGTCGGGCGGCCTTTTTCATTGGAGAGCCGCCATGCCGAACCCTTACGACCCCGCCCAGCCCCGCGACGATCACGGCCGCTGGTCCGAGACCGCGTCCGAGCACGGATATGTGGTCAAGGACATCGACGCCAAGATGGCGAAGGCCATCGCCGGCGGTAAGCAGGTAGGCGAAAGCAAGGAATGCGTCGCCCTGGTCAAGCATCTGGCCCCCGAAGTGGGCCGTGCCGCCGACTGGCACGAAGGCCCTCCCATTCTGAGCTACGGCAATCCGCCGCTGGAACGCGGCACGCCCATCGCCACCTTCGAGAACTATCGATATCCGAACCGGGCCAGGGGCAATCATGCCGCCATCTTCCTGGAATACGGCCTCCACGAGGGGCAGACCGGGATGTGGGTGCTGGACCAGTCGAACGGGCTTGAGCCGGATCGACGGCATATTCCGTTCCGGGGCCGAGCCGAACGGTACTCGGTTATCAAACGCAAGTGAGTGTGGCAGCATGATGATGGAGACATCGCCATGCTGCGTTTTCTGTCCATGCTTGTCCTCATCCTCACCACCACTCCGGCGTTTCCCGGGGTGGTGGAATGCCCACTGAAGGATCCCGAGAACCCCACGCACATATTGAGTGGGGCGGGAAGCAATGCCGGCGACGAAATGGATGCCGACGTCGTGCGGCGAGGAGACATCTGGCATGAAACCGAATACCTGGAAAAATGGCATGTGAGGGACGCCAAACTGACCTGTTCCTATCGCGGTCCCCAGGGCCGTGGCCGCAGTATCGTTCTCAAGGTCCCCGGCCTGATGCTCCGCTGCGACTACTTGGCCCAGGACGTCCTGAAACCCCAGCCCGTGGAGCCCGGCACCGGCGGCCCCGTCGAGACCCGCTTCCTGCGCGTCTGGTGTACGTCGCGCCCCTAGATTCATGCCCGCGCCCTCCCCTGCATCCAGCCGATGACCCGGCGGCGCAAACCGTCCAGCCAGAGGTCGAAGCGGCTGGGGTTCTGAATCACCTCGGCCCGCCAGAAGGAGGGACAGAGTGCTGCGGCGTGGGCCACCTCGCCGCACAGCCCGCAGCCGACGCAGGACTGGATCACCGAGGCGACCGGATCGTCCCGCAACGGGTCGGGGTTGGGCTTGATGGTCAGCGACGGGCAGCCCGACAGCCGGATGCAGGCGTGGTCGCCGGAACAGATGTCGTCATCGACGCCATAGCGCACGCGCACCACCCGTTCCCCCGCCTTCAGCTTGGCGGCGTCCTCGGCCTTGACGCGGCGCTGGCGGGCCAGCTGGCATTCGCCATCGGCGATGATGACCCGCAGGCCCTTGCCCGCCCCCTTGATGGCGTCCTTGAGCGTCTCGCGCATGGTGGCGACCGAGTAGGAGCGCACCTTGCGCAGCCACTTCACCCCCATGACCTTCAGCGTCGCCTCGATGTCCATGGGGGTTTCGTTGCGATGTCCCTCGGCCAGGGTCGAGGGCATGAATTGCTGCCCCGTCGCCGAGGTGTAGCCGTTCTGCAGGATGACCAGCACGCCGTCGCCCTTGTTGAACAGGTTGCCGGCCACGCCCGAGATGATGCCGTTGTGCCAGAAGCCGCCATCGCCCATCACCGCCACCGGCCGCTTGCCGGTGACCGCGCCCACCGCCGCCGAGGAGGCGAGGCTCATGCCGAAGCCTAAGATGGAATTGCCCATGGAGAACGGCGGCAGGGTGCCGAAGGAATGGCAACCGATATCGGCGGAAACGTGAGTCTGGCCCACCTCCTTCTGCGCCAGCTTCAAGGCGCTGAACACCGGACGCTCGGGACAGCCGGTGCAAAAGCCGGGCGGGCGGCCGGGTAAATCCTTGTCCAGCAGGGTGGAGGCCGCCTTGCGCCGCGCGTCAACCTGATTGACGATGGCCTGGGCCGGTTCGGAGCCCAGGAATTTCGCCAGCCCGGCGGCCAGCACGTCGGCGGTGTACTCGCCGGCCTGGGGCAGGCAGTCCTTGCCATGAAGCTCCGTCTGGATGTCGGCCTGGCGCATCATCAGCGACAGGGTCTGTTCCAGGTATTCCGGCGTGCCTTCCTCGACCATCAGCACCGATTGCTTGCCGGCGCAGAACTCCGCCACCTCCTCGGGCACCAGCGGCCAGGTGACGTTGAGGCAGTAGATGGGGATCTGGGAATGACCCAGCGCGTCGGCGAGCCCAAGCTTGGCCAGGGCGCGCATCAGGGAATTGTAGAGGCCGCCCTGGACGATGATGCCCACGTCCGAACGGCTGCCGGGGAAGAGTTCGTTGAGTTGATGCTCGCGGATGAAGGCGCGTGCCGCCGGCAGGCGATGCGCCACCTTGGCCGCCTCGTGGGCGAAGGTGCTGGGCGGATGGGACAGCCGCCCATAATCGAAGGCGGCGGGGGCCTGCAGCGCGGCGCCCGGCTTGTTGGCCTTGGTCTTGAAGCTGCCGGTGACGTGGCAGGCCTTGATGCGCAACTCCACCATCACCGGGGTGTTACTGGCCTCCGACAGTTCGAAGCCCTTTTCCACCATATGGACGATGGTGGGCAGATGGGGGCGCGGGTCTAAGAGCCACAGGGACGACTTCATGGCGAAGGCGTGGCTGCGCTCCTGAATAACGCTTGCCCCGTCGCCGTAATCCTCGCCGATGATAATCAGCGCGCCGCCGATGACGCCGGGCGAGGCCAGGTTGGACAGCGCATCCGAGGCCACGTTGGTGCCCACCACCGATTTCCAGGTGACCGCGCCCCGCACCGGATAGGCCAGCGAGGCAGCCAGCAAAGCGGCCGCCCCGGCCTCGTTGGTGGCAGCCTCCACATGCACGCCCAGCTCGGCCAGCAGGTCCTCGGCGTCGATCAGCACGTCCATCAGGTGCGAGACGGGCGCGCCCTGATAGCCGCCCACATAGGTGACGCCCGATTGCAGCAGCGCCTTGGTCACCGCCAGGATGCCCTCGCCCCGGAAGGTCTCGCCTTCGCCTAAGCGCAGCAACCCGATTTCATGCTGGAACGACCGTTCGGCCATGCCGCCCTCCTGAAAGTCATTCCAAATACATGTAGGGACGATACATCAAGGAATCACCGCCCCAGGAACTTCGGCGCCCGCTTTTCCATGAAGGCCCGCACCCCTTCGGCATAATCGTGGGTGCGCCCCGCTTCGGCCTGGAGGTCGCGTTCCAGGTCCAGCTGGGCGTCCAGCGTATTGGCGCCGGACCGGGCCAGGGCCTTCTTCATGAGGGCGAGGCCCCGTGTCGGCTGGGACGCCAGTTGGGCCGCCATGGCCAGCACCTGGGGCAACAGCTGGTCGTCATCGACGCATTGCCAGATCATGCCCCACTGGGCGGCCTGCTCGGCCGTCACCTTGTCGCCCAGCATCATCAGCGCCGTGGCCCGGGCATTGCCCACCAGACGCGGCAGGGTCCAGGTGCCGCCCGAATCGGGGACCAGGCCCACCTTGCAGAAGCTCTGGACGAAGGCGGCGGATTTGGCCGCCACCACGATGTCGCAGGCCAGCGCCAGATTGGCGCCTGCGCCGGCGGCAACGCCGTTGACGGCGCAGATCACCGGCATGGGCAGGGCCTTGATGGCCCGGATCAGCGGGTTGTAGCGGGCGTCGAGCGATTCCCCCAGGTCGGGGGGCGGATCGCCGGGCTTGGACACCCGGTCGGACAGGTCCTGGCCGGCGCAAAAGCCCTTGCCCGCCCCGGTGATCACCAGACAGCGCGTGCCGTCCTCGGCCGCGTGGGCGATGGCGGATCGAAGCGCCCCATGCATGGCGACATTGAAGGCGTTGACGCGTTCGGGACGGTTCAGGGTGATGGTGGTGACATCGCCCGAGCGGGCGACCAGAACGGATTCGGTCATTATGCGGCGGCCTCCGCCAGTTGGGCGCGATAGGCTTCGAGGCGGGCCCGCATGGGACCGGGCATGGGAACCGCCTTCACCTTTTCCTGATCGGCGACGACGCAGACGAAGCTGGTCTCGAAGGCGACCACGTCGTCGCCGCGCTTGCCGATGGTGCGGAAATGGATGGAGGAGCCGCCCACCTTGTCGACCAGCACCGCGATGTCCACCCGGTCGCCGGGGCGTAAGGGGGCCTTGATCTCCATGCCGATCTTGACGAAGGGCGTGCCCAAGCCGTGCTCCTTGTTGATGGTGTACCAGTCATAGCCGATGACGTCGGCCATGAAGACTTCCAGCGCCTCCATGGCGTATTCCAGGAAGCGCGGCGTGTAGACGATGCGCGCCGCGTCCGAATCGCCGAAATGGACCCGGCGACGATGGACGAAGACGCCGCCCTCGATGGCCTCGATCTCTTCCAGCTCAGTAGGTTTCGACATGGTAGCGCCCTTCCTCGCGCATGCGCGGCCGCAGGCCCGCCCAGTCCAGGCCGTGCAGGCGGCAGATATCGGCGAAGGCCTCGTCGCAGCCCTGCTCCATGCCCTTCAGGCCGCAGATGAACACGTGGGTCTTGTCCGATCCCAGCAGGGCGGCCAGTTCGTCGGCCCGCTCGCGCAGCTTGTCCTGGACGTATTGCTTGGGCTGCTCGGGCACCCGCGAGAAGGCCAGGTTCACGTCGATCAGGCTTTTGGGCAGCTTCATCAGCGGCCCGAAATAGGGAAGCTCTTCCGGCGTGCGGGCGCCGAAGAACAGCATCAGCTTGCCCGAGGCATCCTGGGCATTGCGGCGGCGGCGTTCGGTGAAGCCCCGGAAGGGCGCCGCCCCGGTGCCGGTGCAGATCATGATGATGTTGGCATCCGGGTCGTCGGGCATCAGGAAAGCCTGGCCGAAGGGACCGGCCACGCTCACCTCGTCGCCCTTCTTCAGGTCGCAGACATAGTTGGAGCCGATACCGCCCGGCACCCTTTTCACCGTCAGCGCCAGATTGTTGAAGCCGGTGCGCTCGCCTTCCCGGGGGGACGCGATGGAGTAAAGCCTGATGTTGTAGGCGCGGCCCTTGGCGTCGGTGCCCGGCGGCACGATGCCGATGCTCTGGCCTTCCAGGAAGGGAAAGGCGTTGTGCGAGAAGTCGAGCACCACGTGGTGGATGTCGGATTCGGTGCCGTCGCCGGTGATGCGCATGTTGCCGGCGACCCGCGCGGTCACCGGCTTTTCGCGGGAATAGAGGTTGGTGTAGGGCTTGGCCGCGCTGGCGGGCGGCGGCACCGACGGCCCCGTCGTCGCCGTGGCGGCGGCCAGCAGGTCACTCACCTCCTCGGGGGCCAGGGCGGGCGCTTCGGCCTCGCCGGGGCCGGTCTCGCCCACCGGCAATTCCTCCCAGCCATACTGGTCGTCGATGCTCCAGGGCCTGGACACCAGCAGCCAGTTGTCGATGGCCCCGGTGGGGCACGGCGAGACGCAGGCACGGCAGAAATTGCACTTCTCGGCCATCACCACGTAGTTGTTGCGGTCGTGGGTGATGGCGTCCTGGGGGCAGGTTTCCTCGCAGGTGTTGCAGCGGATGCAGACCACCGGGTCGATGAGATGCTGGCGTTTGAGTTCCATGGCGGCGGCCCTTTCCGAATCTCCCTCCCCCGGCTTTGCTGGGGGAGGGGCGGGGTGGGGGCCCTCCTCCCAGCCTCCCCCCACCTGTGGCGGGGGGAGGGGTTTTGTCTTACGCAAACCGGACGTAGTCGAAGTCCACCGCCTGGTTGTTGATGCCACGGGCCGGCGGAGCGATCCAGTTGGCGAACTTGCCGGGCTGGGTCACCGCGCCGCCCATCAGCGACTGGACATAGGCCAGGTCGGACTGGGACGGCAGCCACTCGTCGCGGCGGCGTTCGAACTCTTCCGTCGAGATGACCTTGCCGGACGGATCGACCGCGATGTCGGAGAAGTGGCCGATGGCGCGGTTGAAGGCCAGGTGCGGCAGGGTCAGCCTGAAATCGATGCCGTACTTGGCGATGATCTTGTTCCAGCGCTCGACGCCCTTGGCCACGTCCTCGGCCCAGTCCAGGCGCAGACGCTCGTTGAGCGCGTTCAAGGCCGGGACCTCGATGGCCTGGAAGCCGCCGCTCACCGGATGGAGCACCGAGTAGGTGGTGTTTTCCAGCTGGTGGTCGTCGCCGATCTTGGTCTCCTCGAAGCGGCCCTTGAGGCCCATGTTGTACGAGGTCGCCGCGTTGGTGGAGACTTCGGCGCCGTAGAGGTCCGAGGTCACCGAGTAGTGGAAGTTGAGGTAGCGCTGGATGGTGGGCAGGTCAATGACGCCGAACTTGCGGACGTCGTCGGTGCGGTTCTCCTTCATCACCTGGCAGGCGCGCTCGATGATGCGGCCCACGCCGGATTCACCCACGAACATGTGGTGGGCTTCCTCGGTCAGCATGAAGCGGCAGGACCGCGACAGCGGATCGAAGCCGGATTCGGCGAGCGCGCACAGCTGGTACTTGCCGTCGCGGTCGGTGATGAAGGTGAACATGAAGAAGGCCAGCCAGTCGGCAGTCTTTTCGTTGAAGGCGCCCAGGATGCGCGGCTTGTCCTCGTCACCCGAGCGGCGCTGCAGCATCTCCTCGGCCTCTTCGCGGCCGTCCTTGCCGAAATGGGCGTGCAGCAGGTAGACCATGGCCCACAGGTGGCGGCCTTCCTCCACATTGACCTGGAACAGGTTGCGCAGGTCGTAGAGCGAGGGGCAGCACTTGCCCAGCAGGCGCTGCTGCTCCACCGAGGCCGGCTCGGTATCGCCCTGAACGGTGATCAGGCGGCGCAGCATGGCGCGGTATTCGCCGGGAACCTCCTGCCAGGCGTCCTCGCCCTTGTGGGCGCCGAAATTGACCTTGCGGTCCTTCTCCGGCGGCGCCAGGAAGATGCCCCAGCGGTAATCCTCCATCTTCACATGGCCGAACTGGGCCCAGCCGTCGGGCTCGGCCGAGATGGCGGTGCGCAGGTAGACCTCGGAAGTGGCGGTGCCCTCGGGCCCCATTTCCTTCCACCAGTCGATGTAGTGGGGCTGCCAGGATTCCAGGGCGCGCTGCAGCTTCCGGTCCTCGGACAGGTTGACGTTGTTGGGGATCTTTTCGGCGTAATTGATCGAGGACATGACGGTTACACCCTTTCCTGATTGTAGGCGGCACGCTTGCCGGTGCCGTAGAGCTTGAGCGCTCCGCCATCGCCGACGGCGTTGGGGCGCTGGAAGATCCAGTTCTGCCAGGCGGTCAAGCGGCCGAAGATCTTGGTTTCCATGGTTTCGGGGCCGGCGAAGCGCAGATTGGCTTCCATGCCGGTGAGCGAATCGGGCGAGAAGGCGGCCCGCTCCTCGATCATCAGACGGATCTCGTCCTCCCAATCGATGTCGTCGGGCGTGCCGGTAACCAGGCCAAGCTTGGCCGCCGCGGCGGCGTCCAGATCCTGGCCGATGGTGTCACGCGCCTTGGCGACACTGTCGGGCTCGCCCAGGAAGCGGGTGGCGAGGCGCGAGATGCCGTTGCCCATGGGCAGGCCTTCGAAGTTGAGGCCGGAGAGACGGATAGTCGCCTCGGGGGCGGGATTGTCCTCGAAGGTGCCGTCCAGCATGAAGGAACGGTCGGCGGCGAACAGGATCTCGGCGACGAAGCCGGCGAAGCAGGAACCGGGCTCGACCAGGGCGAACAGGGTGCGGCTGGTGACATCCAGCCTCTTCATGGTCCGCTTCCAGTAGAGCAGGGTTTCGCGCACCAGCCAGTCCGAAGCCCCGAACTTCTGCAACGCGGCGTCGTAGCCCATCACCAGACCGGCATCGCCTTGGGTGCGGAACACCCAGGTGGCGACGGTGATCTCGTTGGCGCGCAGGTGCAGGATGGCATCGTCCAGCTCGCGCGCCAGCGCCAGGGGATAGAAGTCCACGCCTTGGGCCTTGATGGCGGCCAGCCCCTCGGGACAGGCGGAATTCGGGCCCTTGATCGTGATGTTGGCGGCCCGCGTGTCGCGGTCGAAGACGATGTCGATGTGGGGGTAGCTGACGCGGTCGGCGTCGATGACGCGGGCGACGGGGATGAGCGTCACGCCCTTCTCGCCCGTCGGGCGGTCGGACTTGGCGGCCAGCTGGGCGGCGCGTTCATCCACGGCGGCCTTGAACTTCGACGAGGGGACCACCTCGTCCACCAGCCGCCACTCCACGGCGCGCTTGCCCTTCACGCCCTCCTCGATGGAGCAGAAGATGTCGGCCAGGTCGCGGCGGACCTTGCGCTTGTCCACCACGCGGGTCAGCCCGCCGGTGCCGGGCAGCACGGCCAGCAGCGGCACTTCGGGCAGCGAGACCGCCGTGTTGCCGTCGTCGACCATCATGATGTAGTCGGTGGCCAGAGCCAGTTCGTAGCCGCCGCCGGCCGCCGTACCGCTGACCGCGCACAGATAGGTCTGGCGCGAGTTCTCGGTGGCGTCCTCGATGGAGTTGCGGGTCTCGTTGGTGAACTTGCAGAAGTTCACCTTGTGGCCGTGGGAAGAGACGCCCAGCATCTTGATGTTGGCGCCGGCGCAGAAGATCTTCGGGTTGGCGGACGCCATCACCACGGCGCGCACTTCCGGATGCTCGAAGCGCAGGCGCTGCACGGCGTCGTACAGCTCGATGTCCACGCCGAGATCATAGGAATTCATCTTCAGCTCGTAGCCCGGCGCCAGGGTCGAAGCCGGGTCCACATCCATGGTCAGCGTCGCCACCGGGCCGTTGAACGACAGCTTCCAGTGGCGATAGCTCTCGGGGGAGGTTTGAAAGTTGATCATGGGCGTGCCGCCTCGGTTGGAATGACTGAATGCATTATAGTGCAGGTTTGGAATCGTTCGCAAGAGCAATTTGGTATTAAAGTACCGTTTTGCCGATTGCCTTGCATTATCCTGCATGTGGGGAGGCGCGCCTCGCTTGTCATCCCGAGCGCAAGCGAGGGATCTTTCAGCCGCTGGCGGCCGCCGATATCGGGTGAAAGACCCTTCGCCACCGGCTCAGGGTGACAAAACGATCAGAGCGCGACCACCGCCGCGCCCTCGGTCATGGCGTCGAGCATGGCCCGGCTGCCCTGGATGGCCGAGCGCTGCATGTAGAAGCGCAAGCCGCGAAGCCCACCCAGTTCCTCGCCGCCGCCGGCCCGGCCCGGTCCGCCGTGGACGCAATGGGGCATGACCACGCCGTGGCCGGAATGGCTGGACGCCACCGAACCATCCACCACCAGGACCCGGCCGTGATGGGTGGCGATAGCCGGAACGAAGGCGGCCAGGAAGGCCCCGTCGCCCGAGAACACCGAGGCCGCCAGCGAGCCGCCGCCCCTCCGGGCCAGTTCCACCGCCTGCTCGACGCCGTCATAGGGCATCAGGGTGGCGACGGGGCCGAACACCTCGATCTCGTGAATGGCCTTGGCGGCAAGGGGGTCGTTGCACAGCAGCAACGTCGGCGGTACGAAGCAACCACCATCGTCGTTACCGCCGCCCGCCACCACCTGGGCCTCGGCCTTCAGCCTGTCCAGCCCGGCCCAGGCGGCCTGGGCCTGGGAGCGGCTGACCAGCGGGCCCATGCGCACGCCCTCGGTACGGGGATCGCCCATTACCGCCTTGGCCAGGGCGGCTTTCAGCGCCTCGACCACCGCGTCGGCGCGGTTGCCCGGCACCAGCACCCGGCGGATGGCGGTGCATTTCTGCCCGGCCTTGACGGTCATCTCGCGCGACACTTCCTTGATGAAGGCGGCGAATTCGGCCGAATCGGGCGCAGCGTCCGGCCCCAGGGCACAGAGGTTCAAGGAATCCGCCTCCACCGCGAAGCGGATGTTGGAACGGATGACGTTGGGGTGCGAGCGCAGCTGCTCCGCCGTGTCGGCCGAGCCGGTGAAGGCCACCACGTCGCCGGGCTGCAAATGGTCCATCAGGTCGCGCCCGCCGCCGCACAACAGCGAGATCGCGCCTTCGGGCAGCACGCCGGCCGCCACCACATCCCTGACCATCTCGTAGGCCAAGAGACAGGTGGCGGTGGCGGGCTTGGCCAGGAAGGGCACGCCGGCCAGCAGGCTTACCGCCGCCTTCTCCCACAGCCCCCAGGAGGGGAAGTTGAAGGCGTTGATGTGGACGGCCACCTGGGCCGAACTGGTCCAGATATGGCGGCCGCGGAAGGCCTCGTCCTTGGTCAGCTGGTCGTCGGAGGCCTCGGCCAGAATTTTTGCCTCGCCCAGCTTGCGTCCGATGGAGGCGTAGTATTTGAGCGTGCCGATGCCGCCGTCCACGTCGAGCGTCGCATCCATCGCCGTGTTGCCGGAATTGGCCAGCGCGATGGCGTTATAGCGCTCGCGGTTCTCGGCCAGCACGCCGGCCACCGCGTTGATCAGCCCGGCGCGAGCGGCGAAGGTGAGCGCACGCAGCGCCGGTCCGCCCTTGGTCCGGGCATAGGCCAGCGCCTCTGCCATGTCCAGGCCGTCGCCGGACGCGGTGGCCAGCACCTCGCCGCTGACCGGGTCCTTCAACTGCGCGCCCGAACCGGCGCCGTCCTGCCAACGCCCGGCGAGATAGCTCTGCAAGCGGATCATGGGATCATCCTATGGATTTGACGAAGCGCGTGATGGCGGCGAGCGTCGCCACGGGCTGGTCCTTGTGGGGGGAATGGCGGCAGCCGTCGAGCAGCACCACTTCGGCGCCCGCCCCGGCCTTGGCCTCGATGGATTCGTATTGGACATGGCTGCCGTATTCGTCGTCACGGCCCTGGATCACCATCACCGGCACCCGAATGCCGGGCAGGAACTCTTCCAGGTTCCATTTCATGAAATCGGGATCGAGCCAGGCGCCGTTCCAGCCCCAGAAGGCGCAATCGACGTTGTCCCCATGCAGCTTCATCAGGCGTTGGCGCAGATCGCCGGTCTCGTACGCCACCTTGGCCTGGCGGATAGAGGCGACGCAGATCTCCTCGTTCATCACGTGGGGCGCCAGGCAGACCACGCCCACGATATCGGGGGCCTGGGTGCCGCCGGCATGGATCAAGGCGATGGAGGCGCCGTCGGAATGGCCCACCAGCACCACCGGCCCCAGGTCAAGGTGCTCGAGCAGATGGGTCAGCACGTCCAGGCCCTCGTGATGCATGTAGGTGAGAGGACGGGGCAGATTGACGGGACTGGACCGGCCATAGCCCCGGCGGGAATAGATGAACACCCCGCATCCCGTCGCCTCGGCCACCTGATCGGGGAAATCGCGCCAGATGCCGACGCAGCCCAGGCCTTCGTGCAGGAAGACCAGGGTGGGCCGTCCCGGCGTGCGGGGGTGGACCCAGCGGTATTCCAGCCGCTGGTCACCCATGTCGATCATGCCGTGCTGATGCTCACGCCACATGGGCTCGTCCTCACTTGGGCCGCGAGAAATCGATCTGCCCGTCGGGCAGCAGGTAGAGCACCAGGGCGGCGCCCTCGGTCAGGGTCGGACGGTGGGCGGTGTCGGGGCCATAGACCAGCCAGCCGCGCGGCGCGCCGTCGAACTTGGCACCCGGATCGATGGACATGATCATGTCGATCTCGCCTAGGGGGTGGCGGTGGCGCGGCCCCACCACATCCTTCATGTGGACCACGTCGATGGAAAAGCCCGACAATTCGGCGTCGGCCTCGGCGACCCTGCCGTAGCGGATGCCGCCATGCTCGTTCTCGCACATCCAGCCTTCGGCGATAGCCTTATGACAGGCCGCCTCGATGGACTTGAACACCTCACCGCCCTCGGGGAAGCGGGCATTCAGCACGCCCGCCAGGGAGTCATCGACCGGCAGCCCGGCGATGGAAGAGGTTACCTGCGCCACCAGCGCCTTGAATGCGGACTTGGACACGGCCGATCGCTCCCGTTGAGATGAACGACCGGAACTATATCACCTGAATTGCCGCCTTAGAAGCATTATAATGCATATAGCCGAACGGCAGAGACCTTCAGTTCGGGAATCTTCGCCACCGGGTCCAGCACCGGATTGGTCAGCAGGTTGGCCGCCGCCTCGGTGAAGCAGAAGGGCATGAACAGCGCGCCGGGCTCGAGCCGCGAATCCGCCGCCGCCACCGCCTGGATGCTGCCGCGCCGGCTTTCCAGACGCACCATGGCGCCCTCGTCCAGCCCCAGGCGGGCCATGTCCACGGGACTGACATTGACCGCCGGCACGCCTTGCAGGGTGTCGAGCACCCCTGAGCGCCGCGTCATGGAACCGGTGTGCCAATGTTCCAGCACCCGCCCGGTGGACAGCAGGAAGGGGAAGGCCGCGTCGGGAACTTCCGCCGGGGCGAGGCCCGAGGCGGGAACCAGCCGGGCCTTGCCGGTCTCGGTGGGGAAGGCATCGTCGAACAGGATGGCCTTGCCCGCCGGATAGGTGATGCCGCCTTCGCCTTCCAGCCGGTCCCAGGTGATGCCGGCGAGCGAGCCCATCAGGCCCCGCATCTCGTCGAACACGGCTTTGGGGCCGTCATAGCTCCAGGGCAGGCCCAGACGCCTCGCCATCTCGGCAATGATCCACAAATCGGGCCGCGCCTCGCCCGGCGGGTCGATGACCTGGCGGCCCAGCTGCACGTGGCGGTCGGTGTTGGTGAAGGTGCCGGTCTTTTCGAAGAAGCTGGACGCCGGCAGCACCACGTCGGCCAGCATGGCGGTCTCGGTGAGGAAGATGTCCTGGACCACCAGATGGTCGAGACCCGCCAGCGCGCCCCTTGCATGGGCGAGGTCGGGATCGGACATGGCCGGGTTCTCGCCCTCCACGTACATGCCGCGAATCTCGCCCTTTTCCGCCGCCTTCATCATTTCGACCACGGTCAGGCCGGGGACGGAATCCAGCGCCAGCCCCCAGCCGGCCTCGAAGCGGCCTCGCGCCGCCTCCATCCCCACCCGGCCGTAATCGGGCAGCATCATGGGGATCAGCCCGGCATCCGACGCGCCCTGGACGTTGTTCTGTCCCCGCAACGGATGCAGGCCGGACCCCGCCTTGCCCACCTGCCCGCACAGCAGGGCCAGCGCGATCAGGCAACGGGAATTGTCGGTGCCGTGGCTGTGCTGCGACACCCCCATGCCCCACAGGATCATGGCAGAGGCGGCGCGGGCATAAAGGCGCGCCACCGCCCGGATGGCGCCGGCATCGATGCCGCAGACCGGGGCCATGGCTTCGGGGGAATAGGCGTCGAGATGTGCGGCCAGCTCGGCGAAGCCGATGGTGCGCGCCGCCACGAAATCCTTGTCGTACAGCTCCTCGGCGACGATGACGTGCAGCAGGGCGTTGAGCAGCGCCACGTCGGTGCCGTTGTTGAATTTCAGGTGATGGCTGGCGAAGCGGGTCAGCGCCTGGCCCCGGGGGTCGAGGATCACCAGCCGCGCCCCCTTCTTCACGGCGTTCTTGATGAAGCTAGCCGCCACCGGATGGTTGGCGGACGGGTTGGCGCCGATCAGGATGATCACCTCGGCGTTTGCCACCTCAGCCACCGGCGCGGTGACGGCGCCCGACCCGATGCCTTCCAGGAGCGCCGCCACCGAGGAGGCGTGGCACAGCCGGGTGCAGTGGTCGACGTTGTTGGACTTAAAGCCGGTGCGCACCAGCTTCTGGAACAGATAGGCCTCCTCGTTGGAGCCCTTGGCCGAGCCCAGTCCCGCCAGCGATTCCTTGGGCAGCCGTTTGAGCCCCGCGGCGGCGAAATCCAGCGCCTCGTCCCAGGTGGCAGGGCGGAAATGGGTAAAGGGATCGGCCGGATCGATCAGTTCCTTGGGCGCGCCTTCCTTGCGGATCAGCGGCACGGTCAGGCGCTGGGGATGGCGGGAATAGTCGAAGCCGAAGCGGCCCTTGACGCACAGGCGTTCGTGGTTGGCCAGTCCGTCGCGTCCCGTGGCGGCGATGATCTCGTCGCCCGTCACATGGTAGGTGACCTGGCAGCCGACGCCGCAATAGGGACACAGGCTGTCGACGCTGCGCTCGGCCTTAACCGGGCCGCCCGCCGGCAGCAGCGCGCCGGTAGGGCAGGCCTGGACGCATTCGCCGCAGCCGACGCAGGAACTGGCCCCCATGGGATCATTGAAGTCGAAGGTGATGCGGCTCTCCGCCCCCCTTCCGCTCATGCCGATCACGTCGTTGACCTGCACCTCGCGGCAGGCGCGCAGGCACAGCGTGCAGTGGATGCAGGCGTCAAGCCGCACTGCCATGGCCGGGTGGGACGCGTCGAGGCGGATGGGAGCGGCGGTAGGAGCGAAGCGGCTCTTCGTCACCCCCACCTGCCCGGCCCAGCGCTTAAAGGCCGAGTCGGGATCGGGCGAGGCGTGATCGGCCAGCAGCAGCTCGAACACCAGCTTGCGCGCCTTCTCCACCCGCTCGCCCCGGCTGATCACCACCATGCCGGGGGAAGGCGTGCGGCGACACGACGCCGCCAGGGCGCGTTCGCCCTTGATCTCGACGACGCAGGCGCGGCAATTGCCCTCGGGCGCAAAGCCGGGCCGGTCGGTGTGGCACAGGTGCGGCAGCGTGTTGCCCAAACGCTTGGACACCTGCCACAGGGTCTCACCGTCTTCGGCCTCCACCTCGGCTCCGTCCAGGGTGAAGCGGATCATCTCGCCACCTCCGGGAAGTGACGCAACAGGCTCTGCCACACATTGGGCGCCGCCTGGCCCAACCCGCAGATGGAGGCATCACGCATCACGCTCGCCAGATCATGCAGCAGGTCCCGGTCCCAATCCGGCCGGGCCAGCAGGTCCACCGACTTGGCGGTGCCCACCCGGCAGGGGGTACACTGGCCGCAGCTTTCATGGGCGAAGAAGCGCGCAAGGTCCAGCGCCGCCGCCCGCAGGTCGTCGGCCTGGGAGAACACCACCACCGCCGCCGAGCCGATGAAGCCGCCATGCTCCTCGATGGCGCCGAAGGCTAAGGGCGGCGTCAGGTGGGCGGGCAAAAAGCCGCCCGAGGCGCCGCCCGGCAGATAGGCGGAGAGGCGATGCCCCGCTTCCATGCCGCCGCAGAATTCCTCGATCAGCTCGGTGATGGTGATGCCGTTGGGGGCGATCTTGACCCCCGGCTCGCTGACCCGGCCCGAGACGGAATAGGTGCGAAAGCCCTGGTGTCCGTTGCGGCCCGCACGAGCGAACAATTCCGCCCCCTCGGCCAGGATGCGGCTGACCCAGTAGAGGGTCTCGACGTTGTTGACCAGGGTGGGCCGTCCGAACAGCCCGACCTCCGCCACATAGGGCGGACGCTGGCGCGGGTAGCCGCGCTTGCCTTCCAGGCTTTCGATCAGCGCCGATTCCTCGCCGCAGACATAGGCGCCGGCGCCCCGGCGCAGGTGGATTGTCACGCCGCCGGGCAGCCGGCGAATCGCCTCGCCCAGGGCTTTATGCAGGTCTGCATACTCGTCGCGGAGATAGATATAGGCCTCGTCCGCCTCCACCGCCCAGGCGGCGACGAGCGTGCCTTCCAGGACACGGGCGGCGTGATGCTCCAGGAACCAGCGGTCCTTGAAGGTGCCGGGCTCGCCCTCGTCGGCGTTGACCACCACCAGGCGCGGCGCGGCTTGCGCCGCCACGCTCCGCCACTTGCGGGCGGTGGGAAAGCCCGCCCCGCCCATGCCGCGCAGGCCCGCCTTATCCAGTTCGGCCAGCGCCTCGTCGCGGGGCAACTCGCCCGACAGGCAGCGGGCCAGGACGGGATAATCATAGGCGGGCGACGCCGCCGTGACTTGGGCCGAAGCCAGGGCCGCCGCCACCTTGCCCCCGTCGGCCGCCCGCACCGGAACCTTGCCGGCCAGGGCGGCGGGGGCGTGGTCGCACAATCCCATGCAGGGCGCGTCCTCCACCGCCACGCCCTCGGGCAGGCCGTTCATGTCGAGGGGACGCATGGCGCAGGCCGGGCCGGTGCAGCGGCGCACCACGGCCTTGGGCGCCGTCTCGTCGTCACCCAGCAGACGGAAATGGGCGTAGAAACTGGCCACCTCCTGCACCTCGGCGGGGGCAAGGCGCATCTCCTCGGCCAGGGCGGCCAAGTGGCGGCGATGCAGGCCGCCGAAGCGATCCTGCAGCACGTGCAGGTTCTCGATCAGCAGGTCGCGGCGGCGGAAATCCGCGGGCAGCAGCGAGACGATCTCGGCCACGGATTGGGGCGAGGCGGCGGCGGGGCCGAGACGGCGGTGGGTGCGGGGGGCGGCGCTCATGCCATGCACTATAGTGCATGTGTGCGAAGAATCACAGTCCCAGATGCGGGGCGCACAGGCGCGACAATTCCTCGACGCTGTCGGCGATGGCGCGGCCCGAGGTGTTGAGCACCGCGTCGGCCCGGCCATAGAGATGGCGCCGGGCATCGAGGATGGTGCGCAGATCCTCCATGGCCGCCATCTGCTGGCCGGCGATGGGGCGCATGTCGCCCTGGCCCATGACGCGGCGCATGTGGTCCTCCGGGCTGGCCTGGACCCAGACGGTGAAGCACGATTGCAGCAGCAATTCGAAGGTGCGGGGCTCGGAGACCAGGGACCCACCGGCCTCCAGCACCATGGAGGGGTAGCCCTCCACCGTATTCTCCAGGGCGGAGTATTCCAGCTTGCGATAGCCCTTCTGGCCCATGGACAGCAGGATCTCGGTCATGTCCATGCCGGCCAGCTGCTCGATCACCGAGGTGATGCGCACGAAGGGCGCGCCGAAGCGTTCGGCCACCGCCTGGCCCAGCGTGGTCTTGCCGGCGCCGCGCAAGCCGATCAGCGCCACCCGGCGCTTGAGCTTCAAGCCCCGCTTGAAATTCTGGCGCAGCAGGACATAGGCCTCGGATTGCTGGTCGGGGCTCAGCTGGTCGAGGAACTTCTTGGCCAGCGGCAGGTCGGGGTGGCTGGCCTCGGATTCCGCCTCGATCATCTCGGTGATGGGGGTATCCATGGCCTGGGCCAGCAGCCACAGGATGTTGACGCTGACATTGGCCTGCCCGCCCTCCAACTGGGCGAGGTAGCGTTCGGAAATGCCGGCATGGTTGGACAGATCCTTGCGCGACATGCCGCGCCGGGCGCGGAAGCGCTTGACCCGATCCCCCAGCCGTCTGGCGAGAACGGCGAATTCCGCCTGTTCGACCATGTTTCCCGTACCCGAACCTCAGTTTTGCCCGACCTTCAGTGAAGCACGGGAGTGCCGGATTGGCTAGTGCCGACATGCATTATGATGCATGAAATAGGCATCTCACACCCGCCATAAACCGAACGGCACCACCTTGTTGCCCACGTCGTGGCCGATATCGGCGCGGCCGAGATAGGCGATGCCCGAGCGCTGGCACCAGGCCCGCGCCACCTCTTCCTCGCTTTGTCCGAAATCGGGCCGGTTGGGCGGAATGTCGGAACAGCGGCCCAGCTTCAGCCCCGCCACCCAGCGCATGGCCGGGTTGCCGGTCAGCTGGAACAGGTCGCGGTCGATGCGGTACATGTATTCCGAAACCTCCTCGACCATCAGCACATGGCCCGACAGATCGGGCTGCCAGGGCGTGCCCATCAGATGGCACAGAATGGTGAGGTTGAAGGCCGCCGCCGGCACTTCCGCCGACAGGGACGGCTCCAGCGCCTGAGGATTGCGCTCTACCAGGAAGGAGAGCGCCCGAGCCACCGCCGCCTCGCCGCCCGCGCGGATGACGTCCACCGGCATGGGACCGTGGGCGAGGCGGGTGAATCCCCTTCCATACAGCGCGCCCAGCAGCGAACCGGCGTCGGAATAGCCCATGTAGACCTTGTGGCGCGCCACCTCGCCCAGGGCGGGCAGCACGGCTTCGATCAGGCGGCAGGCGCCGTAGCCGCCGCGCGCGAACCACAGGGCGTCCAGGCTTTCGTCATTGGCGGTCTGGACGAAGGCGGCGGCGCGGCTTTCGTCGGAGCCGGCGAAATGGCCGCGGCTTTCGAAGCATTGGGGATGGAACACCAGTTCCACCCGCCCGCCGGGATAGAGGCGGCCGGCCAGCGCCGTCACCCGCTCGGCCACGTCGCGGTCGATGGCGGAGCCCGGCGCGACGACGCCGATCCTGGTCTTGCGCTCAGCCATCCCCGCCGATTCCCTTGCCGTGTGGAGCGGCGAATTGTAGCCTCCGCCTATGGAGCACGACACCCCCTATTTCTTTTGCGGCATCGGCGGCAGCGGCATGCTGCCCCTGGCCCTGATCGTCCATGCCCGCGGCTTCGCCGTCGCCGGGTCCGACCGCTCGCTGGATCAGGGGCGCCTGGCGCCCAAGTTCGAATACCTGCAAGGATTGGGCATCCGCCTGTTTCCCCAGGACGGCAGCGGAATCACCGATCCCGCCCAGGTGCTGGTCACCTCGGCGGCGGTGGAAGACAGCGTGCCCGACGTGGTGGCGGCCCGCGCCCTGGGCGCCGCCCACCTCACCCGGCCGCAATTGCTGGCCCGCCTGTTCAACGAGGCAAAGCTTCCCATCGGCATCGCCGGCACCAGCGGCAAGTCCACCACCACCGGCATGCTGGGCTGGATTCTGGAACGCTGCGGCCACCGGCCCACCGTGATGAACGGCGCGGTGATGAAGAATTTCGTCCGCCCCGAATCACCCTTTTCCAGCGCCCTGGTGGGCGATGGCCCGGCCTTCGTCGCCGAGGTGGACGAAAGCGACGGCTCCATCGCCAATTACACCCCTTGGATAGCGGTGGTGAACAACATCGCGCTGGACCACAAGTCCATGGAGGAACTGCGCCGCCTGTTCGCCGACTTCACCGCCAAGGCGGAAGTGGCGGTGCTCAACCTCGACAATGACGAGACGGCGGCGCTGGCCGCCACCTTGCCGGCGGACAAGGTCAGGACCTACAGCCTGTCCGACCAGGACGCCGACCTGCTGGCCCAAGACGTGACGCCCGCCCCCGACGGCATCGGCTTCAAGGTGCGCGAGAAGGGGGGCCAAACGGTGGCGGTCAGGCTGCTGGTGCCCGGGCGCCACAACGTCGCCAACGCCCTGGCCGCCCTGGCCGCCGCGCGGGCCGCCGGAGCAAGCCTGGAGGATGCCGCCGCCGCCCTGGCTGAATTTTCCGGCGTGCGCCGCCGTCTAGAGACGGTGGGGACCAAGGGCGGCGTCACGGTGATCGACGATTTCGCCCACAACCCCGACAAGATCGCCGCCACCCTTTCCACCCTGCACGACTGGCCGGGCCGCCTGCTGGTGATGTTCCAGCCCCACGGCTTCGGGCCGCTGCGCCTGATGAAGGACGAGTTCATCGCCTGCTTCGCCGAGCGGCTGGGCCCCGACGACCTGCTGGTGATGCCCGACCCGGCCTATTTCGGCGGCACCGTGGACCGCTCGGTAACCAGCGCCCACATCGCCGAGGGAATCGGGCGGCGCGCCCTGGCCTTGGGCGAGCGCGCCGCCTGCGGCGACTTCCTGGTGGAAAATGCCCGTCCCGGCGACCGCATCGTGGTGATGGGCGCGCGCGACGACACGCTGTCCCAGTTCGCCGCCGAGATCCTGGACCGGCTGAAGCCATAGAAAAAGGCGGGAAGGTAGCCTTCCCGCCTTTGTCGTCATGCCGTGAAGCGGGCTTACTTGGCGCCCATGATGTCCACGTAGGCGATGCCGGCGGTGGCGCCGATACCGATCTGGCCGCCCAGACCCACGGGAACCAGGACGAAGTCGTTGCCGACGCCGACCAGACCCGCCTGCGCCGCCAGGCCGACGCCCACGGTCACCGAGGCCTTGGCGCCGACGTAATAGCCCTGCAGGCTGTTCTTGTCGGTGGCGGTGCCGCCGATCACCAGGTAGGCCATGCCGTCCATGTGCTCGATCTCGAGATCGACGCCGAACAGGATGCCGCTCTTGCCGGTATACTTGGACGGGCCGCCGACGCCGTTGTACTCGCAGGTCACCGGATTGCGGGAATGGAGCACATAGGTGATGCCTGCGCCGGACTTGCTGCAGGTCAGCACGCCCAGCACCACGCCACCCTCGGCGCGGGCCTCATGGCCGAAGGCGAACAGCGCCGCCAAGGCGACAACAGTCGAAGCAATCCACTTTTTCATCGACCCCTCCATATTCTGTCTGTCCTGCGCCTTATGCGGAAGTCGAGCCAAGACATGTCCCCTCGACCCGACGGCACGGACCTCGGGGAGTATGGCATAGATTCCTGTTATGGGAAGTGGAATGCCTTGTCTGATTGTAACATTTACAAGTCAACTCTTGCTGCGCTGCGGCATGACTAGCCCTGGAAATTGAACCGCTCACCGATTCTGCAACCCCTTATCCAGTCGCGGCAGGCGGCGGCGGCGGCATGGCCCTCGGGTGGCGCCCAGGCGGCGAAATCGGCCTCGGTGGTCGGCTGGTAGGGGCCGGGCTTGACCTCGACCACCTGGGTTCCCGGCGCGCCCGACACCAGGGAATGCCAGGTGCCGGCGGGGATCTCCACCACGCGGGTCGCGTCATCGGCCAGTTCGATGCGGCGCTCGACCGCGCCGTCTTCGGCGAAGGTCAACAAAGAGCAGCGGCCTTGCAGCAGGATGAAGGTCTCGAACTGGGCGGGATGGCGGTGGGCGCGGATATAGGTGTCCGGCTCGAAGGCGATCACCATGCGCTGGACCGGATCCGCGGGCTCGCCGTGCAGGTTGAGGTTGAGCCGCCGACGCGGCAATTGGGCGGCCCTGGCGGAAAGCTCCGCCAATTCGGAAGCTTCGATCACCCTCATGAACGGGTCTCCCTTCGCTCGATCATCCTGAAGATGGGGGGCGCCAGCATGATCACCAGCACCACCCGGACCACGTGATGGGTGGAGACGAAGGCCACGTCCTGGCCCAGCGCCAGCGCCACCAGGCACATCTCGGCGATGCCGCCCGGTACGAAGGCCAGCAGCAGGACGCCGAAGGAAAGTTCGCTCCAGCCCGCCAGCAGGGCGGCGGCACCGGCCGACAGGACCAGCATGATGGCGGTGGCGCCGAGCGCCGGGCGGGCCATGACGGCCATCTCCTTCCACGACAGGCCGCGGAAGCGGCAGCCGATGGCGGCGCCCGTCACCAGCTGGGCCAGCACCACCAGCTCGGCCGGCGGCCGAAAGGCGGTCAGCCCGGCCAGATGCAGCCCGGCGCTGGCCATCATGGGCCCGGTCAGCATCCAGGCGGGCAGGCGGGCCAGATGGGCGAGGACGGCGCCGGCCACCGCCGAGCCCAGCATGACCAGGGCGTCCATGCCGCCCAGATCGGCGAGGCGCCCCATGCTCTCGCCCATGGGCACCGAATGGACATGGGCGATCAGCCGGTAGCCGAACGGCACGGTGAAGACGATCAGCAGGATGCGCAAGCTGTGGGACAGCGCGATGGTCCGCTCGTCGCCGCCCAGCGCGCCGCCGGTCAGCACCATCTCGTTGATGCCGCCGGGCGCGGCGGCGAAGAAGGCGGTGACCCGGCTCATGCCGGCGGCGCGCCGCAGATAGGCGGTGACCAGCACCGCCGTCGCCGCCATGGCCAGCAGCAAGACAATCAGGGAATCGCTCCACCGTCCGATACGCCCCAGCAGATCGGGGGAAAAGGCGCTGCCCAGCATCAGGCCGAGCACGCCGATCATCACGCTGCGCAGATTGGCCGGAATTTCCGGCTTCCATCCGCCGAGGGCCGCCAGAGTGGTAGCGGTCAACGCGCCCAGCATCCACGGCAGCGGCAGATCGATAAGGAAGAACAGGCTTCCCCCCGCCGTGCCCAGCCCCAAGGCGACGGCCCAGGACCTCACTCTCCTCATCACGGCAGGAACTGCTCGGTGATGATGCGTTCCTCCAGATTGTGCTCGGGATCGAACAGCAGGACCAGGTCGCAGGAGCGGTCCTCGCGCACTTCCACCTCGAGCACGTCGCGGGCCTCGGTGGAATCGGCCACGGCGCTGACCGGGCGCTTGCCCGCTTCCAATACCTCGAACACCACCTTGGCGGTGTGGGGCAACAGCGCGCCGCGCCAGCGCCGGGGGCGGAAGGCGGAAATAGGGGTCAGAGCCGCGATGCCGGCACCCAAGGGAATGATCGGGCCGTGGGCCGACAGGTTGTAGGCGGTGCTGCCCGCCGGGGTGGACAGCAAGATGCCGTCGCAGATCAGCTCGTCCATGCGGATCTTGCCGTCGATGCGGATGCGCAGCTTGGCCGCCTGCCGGGTCTCGCGCAGCAGCGAGACCTCGTTGATGGCCAGGGCGTCCACCTCCTCGCCCGAGGCGCAGCGCGCCTTCATGCGCAAGGGGTGGAGGATCACCTGCTCGGCCTTGGACAGCCGCTCGATCAGCCCGTGCTCGCGGTAGACGTTCATCAGGAAGCCGACGCTGCCCCGGTTCATGCCGTAGATGGGCACCCGGCGGGCCACGAAGCGGTGCAGCATCTCCAGCATGAAGCCGTCGCCGCCCAGCGCGACGATCAGGTCGGCCTCCTCGGGCGGCACGTGGGGATAGCGGTCTTGCAGGCGGGTCAGCGCCGCCTGGGCGGCCTCGGTCTCGGCGGCGACGAAGGCGATGGAATTGAAGGTCATCGTCCTCAGCGCTCCCCGCGCAACCGCTTGCCCATGTAGCGCCCCCAGGCCGACAGCGCCCGCAAGGGACGGCGGATGGGACGGCGGATCAGGTCCCAGGTGCTGGGCGCCACCGAGCGGCCCATCTTGTTGTTGTCGGTGGTGGCCGTGGCCTCATGGGCCAGATCCACCAGGAAACCGGCGGCGCGCACCCGGCGGCACCAGTCGGAATCCTCGCCCTCGGACCAGCCGAGATTTTCGTCCAGCGGCACCGAAGCCAGGATGTCGCGCCGGGCGATGAACAGCCCGCCGTCGATATAGGGCTCGCCCCGGTTCAGGAATTCATGATAGCGCGCCCGGGGGTAGTCGATGGGCACGTTGAAGCGCGTCGCCATGCGGTTGGGGTCGGTGGCGTCGGAGATGACGTAGTCGAGATAGGCGCAAGGCCGCCCCTTCACCTGGGTGAACACCGCCGGGGTTAGCACGTCGAACTCGCGCGGCAACGCCGCCAGGCAGCCGTGATCAAGGCGGATGCGGGCATGCAGCACCAGCACCTTGTCGAAGCGGAATTGGGTGGCCAGGAAGTTCTTCTTGGCCGAGATCAGGAAGCGCGGGCCGGGCGGGGTCTCGAACTCCACGTAACGCACATGGGGCCAGGGAGCCAGGAAGGCGAGGTCGCGCTTAGGCCCGCAGACCAGAATCTCGCCCGTCTCGGCGTTCAGTTCCGGCTGGGCGTGCAGCCCGTCCAGGCAGCGGGCCAGCGCCGGCAATTCGCCGTCATTGCCGGAAAAGATCAGCCCCGCCGACCAGCCTGCCTCGGGCAGCGGACGGGTGCGGGTGAAGGTGAACCGGAAGGATCTGGCATCCATCTCCACCAATTGGGCGTCGCCCGCCAGCACCTTGAACACCAGCCGGCGCACCTGGGCGAAGGGCATCTCCCAGGTCTCGGCCAGGGCCGGGCCGTCGTCCTGAACCACCAGGGTTCCGCCGGGCTTGGTGGCCCACAGGGCGTATTTCAGCGCATGGGGCAGCAGGTTGCGGCACTTGAAGCGGCCGGTGCGCAGCTCGACCGCGTCAAGATCGCGGCAATGCTTGGCTTTGACGAGGGTCTCGATGCTGTCGATGATCACGGCGGCGGCTTTTGGTCAAGGGACGGTCGGGTTGCGTGGGAACAGGGAATTTGCTATCCAAACCCAGCGGTTTATCCGCCAATCGATTTGCCGCGATGGCGGCATAAAGGTCAATCCCAATTCCGAGGTCCCATGGGCGCGCGGATTCTGGCTCATCGCGGAGCCTGGCGGCAAAAGGCCGAACAGAACCGCCCCGACTGCCTCGCCAGCGCCTTGCGGTCCGGGTTCGGCATCGAGACCGATTTGCGCGACCGTCTGGGTGAGGTGGTGGTTTCCCACGACATCCCTGGCGCCGACGCCCCCCTGCTCTCCCAGTGCTGGGGCGAATGGCTGGACCTAGCCTCGCCCGAACGCATCCTGGCGCTCAACGTCAAGGCCGACGGGCTGGCCGAGATCATGGCCCCGCTGGTGGCGGGCCGCGCTGGCGACTACTTCTTCTTCGACATGTCGGTGCCCGACATGCGCCACTATCTACGCTTCGGGCTTACCACCTTCACCCGCCATTCCGATGCCGAGCCGTCGCCCGCCTATTACGCCGCCTCGGCCGGGGTGTGGATGGACGAGCTGGAAAGCGAATGGATCAAGGCCGCCGACGTCCAGGCCCATCTGGATTCCGGCAAGCAGGTCGCCCTGGTGTCGGGCGAGCTGCATCGCCGGGATCACGGCCCCATCTGGGAGCTGGCCCGGCGCTTCCGCCATGACGACCGCGTGATGATCTGCACCGATCTTCCCGCCCAATTGCAGGAGTTCCTCGCGTGAGCCGCATCCGCGCCGTTCTGTTCGACCTCGACGGCGTCCTGGTGGACGCCCGCGAGTGGCACTGGGAGGCGCTGAACCAGGCGCTGCGCCTGTTCGGCTACGAGATCGGCAGAGAAGAGCACCTGACCACCTTCGACGGCCTGCCGACCCGCAAGAAGCTGGCCTATCTGCACGAGCACCGGGGCTTTCCCAAAGGACTGGCCGGGGTGATCAACGAGCTGAAGCAGGTCTACACCAAGCAGCTGATCGCCACCCATTGCTTCCCCGTCTTCCACATCGAATACGCGGTATCGCGCCTGAAGACCGAAGCCTACAAGCTGGCGGTCTGCACCAATTCCATCCGCGAGACCTGCGACATGATGCTGGGCCAGTCGGGTCTGCTGGACTATTTCGACATCACGCTCTCCAACCAGGATTGCGCCAAGCCGAAACCCGATCCCGACATCTACGTCACCGCCATGGCCCGCCTCGGCGTCGCGCCGGCCGAGACGGTGATCGTCGAGGACAACGATTACGGCGTGCAGGCGGCCACCGCCTCGGGCGCCCATGTGCTGCGGGTGGCCGACCCCAGCGAGGTGACCTATTGGAACATCCGCAGCCGCATCCGTCAGGTGGAGGCCGCGTCATGATCCAGATCCTCATGCCCATCGCTGGTTCCGCCCGGCCCTTCCACGAGATGGGCCAGAAATTCCCCAAGCCGATGATCGAGGTGCTGGGCCACCCCATGGTGGAATACGCCATCCGCTCGTCCAGGCCCGCCGGCGACCATCGCTTCATCTTCGTCACCAACGCCGCCGACCGCCAGGAATTCCACTTGGATTCGGTCCTGAAGCTCTTGGCGCCCGGCTGCACCATCGTCCAGACGGAACGGCCCACCGGCGGCGCGCTGTGCACCGCCATGCTGGCCGTGGACCATATCGACCGCGAGGCGCCCCTTCTGGTGTGCAACGGCGACCAGTGGACCACGAAGGGCATCCAGCCAGCCCTGGACGATTTCCGCGCCCGCGACCTGGATGTCGGCATCGTCACCTTCACCTCCATGCATCCGCGCTGGTCCTTCGTGCGCGTCGACGAGGACGGCATGGTGGTGGAGACCGCCGAGAAGAACCCCATTAGCAACCACGCCACCGTGGGGGCCTATTACTACCGCAACGGCGGCATGTTCATCCGCGCCGCCGAGAAGGCGCTGCTGAAGAACACCCTGGTCAACAACCAGTTCTTCATCGTGCCCTCCATCAACCAGCTGATCCTGGAAGGGGCGCGCGTCGGCCAGCACAAGATTCCCAATGCCGAGTTCCATCCGCTGGGCATTCCCGAGGACGTGTCGCACTTCCTCACCCACTTCCAGACCTCGCCGCTCGACCAATGACCAAGCCGATCACGATCGTCATTCCCATGGCCGGCGAGGGCTCGCGCTTCGCCAAGGCGGGATACGCCAAGCCCAAGCCGTTCATCGACGTGCTGGGCCGCCCCATGATCCGCCACGTCATCGACAACGTGGCCTATCCGGGCGCCGACACCCTTCTGATCGCGCGCAAGGCCCATTGCGAGGCCGAGCCCGGCGTGGTGGACGAGCTGAAGTCGGCCGGCATCCGCTTCCACCTGCTCGACGGCCTGACCGAGGGTACCGCCTGCACCCTGCTGGCCGCCTGGGACAAGATGGACCCCGACGCCCCCATGCTGGTGGCCAATTCCGACCAGTTCGTCGACGGCGGCGCGGCCGCCATGCTGGATGACGCCCTTTCGCGCGATCTCGACGGCTCCATCATGGTGTTCAGGTCCGAACCCCACCCCAAATGGTCCTACGCCAAGCTGGGCACCGACGGGCTGGTGGAAAAGGTGGCGGAAAAGGACCCCATCAGCGAATGGGCCACGGTGGGCCTTTACTACTTCAAGTCGGCGCGGGCCTTCCGCCAGGCGGCCGAGGCGATGATCCAAGCCAACGACCGGGTCAACAACGAGTTCTACACCTGCCCGGTCTACAACTACGCCATCCGGGCCGGAGCCAGGGTGGGCGTGTGGGAGATCGCCCAGAACGCCATGCACGGCCTGGGCACCCCTGAGGATCTGGACGCCTTCATCGCCCTGCGGACCTCCGCCTCCGCCTGATGCTGTTCAATTCGGCGCCCTTCCTGTTTGCGTTCCTGCCCCTGGCGCTCGCCGGGTTCTTGGGCATCCGGCAGGTGGGGGGATGGCGTCCGGCCATGGCCTTCCTGACGCTCGCCTCCATCGTCTTCTATGCCTGGTGGAATCCGGCCTATGCCTGGCCGCTGGCCGTGTCCATCGCCGCCAACTTCACCCTGGGCCAGGCCATCGCCCGGACCCGCGACACACGCTGGGGCGGCTGGGTGCTGGCGCTGGGCATCGCGCTCAACCTCGCCTTCCTGGGCGTGTTCAAATACGAGCGCTTCTTCGCCGAATCCGTCGCCCCGCTGCTGGGCCTGATGATCGAGGCCAAGGGCCTGAACCTGCCCTTGGGCGTGTCGTTCTTCACCTTCACCCAGATCGCCTATCTGGTGGACGTGCGGCGCAAGCTGGCCCAGGACGGCGACGCGCTCAGCTACACCCTGTTCGTCACCTTCTTTCCCCACCTGATCGCCGGGCCCATCATCCACCACAAGGAGATGATGCCCCAGTTCCGCCAGCCCCGCCGGCAGAGCTCGACGTCGGAAAATCTGGTGGCCGGCCTGTCGCTGTTCGCCATCGGCCTGTTCAAGAAGGCGGTGATCGCCGATTGGGTGGCGTCCTACGTCGCGCCGGGCTTTTCCGCCGCCGCCTCGGGCCAGGAGTTGAGCCTGGGGGCCGCCTGGACCTGCGCCCTGGCCTATACGGTGCAGATCTATTTCGACTTCTCGGGCTATTCCGACATGGCGGTGGGACTGGCGCGGCTGTTCGGCATCGACCTGCCGGTCAACTTCAATTCGCCCTACAAGGCCACCAACATCATCGAGTTCTGGCGGCGCTGGCACATGACGCTGTCGCGCTTCCTGCGCGACTACCTGTACTTCCCGCTGGGCGGCGGACGAAGCGGCCCGGTACGCCGCCACGTCAACCTGATGGTTGTCATGGCCCTGGGTGGGCTGTGGCACGGCGCCGCCTGGACCTTCGTCGCCTGGGGCTGCCTGCACGGGCTGATGCTGGTGGGCAACCACCTGTGGCGCGAAGTGCGGCCCCATCCGCCGGGGCAAAAGGAAATGATCGCCGGCTGGGTGCTGACCCAAGTGCTGGTGATCGCCGCCTGGGTGTTCTTCCGCGCCGCCAATTTCGACGCCGCCCTGATCGTGCTGAAGGGCATGGCGGGGCTGGGCGGCGGTGCGGCCAAGGTGGCCTGGGACGGTCTGGCCCTGTCGCTGGCCCTGCTGGCGTTCTGCGCCCTGGCGCCCAACAGCCAGCAGATCTTGCAGGCCACCGAGCCCGGGCTGGAGCCGGTGGAGCGGCCGCAGCGTTTCGCCTGGGCTCCCACCACCCGCTGGGCCTGGGCCTTGGCCGCCATGCTGGCCGTTTCCGTCATGACCCTGTGGCGGACCAGCGAATTCCTTTATTACCAGTTCTGACATGAGCCAGCCCCGCCCCCTCTCGCAGCGCCGTTTTCTTTTCACCCTGCTGGGCGGGGTGGTGGCGGTACTGGCGTTGGGCGCGGCTTTCAACTTCATCGTCGATCCCTATGCCAGCTTCCGCTGGGGCGACATCAAGGGCTTCAACGACCAGAAGACGCTCAGGCGCGACGGCGGCCGCGTCAACAAGGCGCTGATCCTGGGCCACACCAAATTCGACGTGCTGTTCTACGGCACCTCGCGGGGCGAGATGGGCTTCGACCCCCAATCCCCGGCCCTGGGCGGCGCGTTCGCCTTCAACGCCTCGCTGTCCGATTCCAACATGGCCGAGCTGGCCCGCGCCGCCCAATACGCCGCCCGCCACCAATCGCCCCGGCTGGTGGTGGTGGGCCTCGACCTGATGATGTTCGGCGAACGCACCGCCACCAGCGGCGATTTCGAGCGCTCGGGCTTTGCCGGCGCCTCGCCCTGGCCGGTCTATGTCCGCCGCCTGCTGGCCTTGCAGGCCTTCGACGATTCCGGCTGGGTGCTGTTCAGCTCGATCAAGCGCATGCGCCAGTCCTTCGCAAAGGACGGCAGCTACGACATCGGGGCGCGCAAGAAGAGCTTCGACCACCGGGCCGAGATGGGTTCCGTGCTGCGCGCCCAGCTGGCTCCGGCCACCACGGACAAGACCTATGCCGGCTTCCATTACGCGCCCGAGCGGATGGAGGATCTGAAGCACCTGCTGGCCGCCTTCGACAACGGCAAGACCCGGGTGGTGCTGGTGGTCACCCCCATCCACGCCAAGGTGCTGGAGGCCAAGGCCGCCGCCGGCCTGATGCCCGCCTGGGAGCAGTGGAAGCGCGATCTGGCCGCCATGGTGGCGACGTCCAGGGCCGAGCTGTGGGATTTCAGCGGCTACAACCAGGTCACCACCGAGGAGATCCCCCGGTCGCCGGACCAACGCATGCGCTGGTACTGGGACGGCTCGCACTTCACCAAGGCGGCGGGCGATCTGATCCTGGAGCGGGTGCTGACGGCCAAGGGCGACGACTCCTTCGGCATCCGCCTCACCCCCGACAATGTCGAGATGGTGATCGAGCGCATCCGCACCGAACGGGCGGCCTATGTCGCGTCGCACCCGGACGAGGTGGCCGAAGTGGCGGCCATCGCAGCGCGGGCCGGCCGTTAACGCATTCGGGGGCAATCGCCCGCCCGCGCAGCGGAAAAATTCAGCCGCCGGTGACGCTCATATGGCGGCCCACGGCGGGCTTGGCATCGCGGTCGATGATGAAGTCGTGGCCCTTGGGCTTCCTGGAGATGGCCTCGGTGATGGCGGCCTCCAGCAACTGGTCGCCCTCGCTGGCCCGCAAGGGGGTGCGCAGATCGGCGGCGTCCTCTTGGCCTAAGCACATGTACAGCGTGCCGGTGCAGGTCACCCGCACCCGGTTGCAGGTCTCGCAGAAATTGTGGGTCATCGGCGTGATGAAGCCGATGCGACCGCCGGTTTCGGCCACCCGCACATAGCGGGCCGGACCGCCGGTGCGGTAGTCGATGTCCGACAGCGTGAAGCGATGCTCCAGACGCTTGCGCACCAGCGACAGCGGCAGATACTGCTCGGTGCGGTCGGAATGGATGTCGCCCATGGGCATGGTCTCGATGAAGGTGATGTCGAAGCCGTGACGACCGCACCATTCCACCAGATGCTCGTGCTCGTCCTCGTTGCCGCCCTTTAAGGCCACGGTGTTGATCTTGACCGCCAGCCCGGCGGCCTTGGCGGCGAAGATGCCGTCCAACACCTGATCCAGCTTGCCCCAGCGGGTGATGGCCTCGAACTTGGCCGGATCAAGGCTGTCCAGCGAGACGTTGAGGCGCCGCACCCCGGCGGCGGCCAGGTCGTCGGCGTACTTGGCCAGCTGGGTGGCGTTGGTGGTCAGCGTCAGTTCGTCCAGCTCGCCCGATTTCACCAGGCGGCCCAGATTGGTGATCAGGCTCATGATGTTGCGCCGGACCAGGGGCTCGCCGCCGGTGAGCCGCAGCTTGCGCACGCCGGCGCGCACGAAGGCGCCACACAGGCGCTCCAGTTCCTCCAGCGACAGGATGTCGGCCTTGGGCAGGAAATGCATGTCCTCGGCCATGCAGTAGACGCAGCGCAGATCGCAGCGGTCGGTCACCGACACGCGCAGATAGCTGACCTTGCGTCCAAACGGATCGATCATGACGCATCCTCCATGCCCCTCGGCGGGGGCTTGCTGTAATGATATATATGCTGCCTGCGTCGAAAACGAGTCTTGGCGTTGGTCAAGACATCGATAAAAGGGAGGAGAAGTCCCCATGTCCCCGTCCCCCCAATCCAGCCAGCCGGCCATCGGCGCGGTGATCTACCCGCCCGGCAAGCCGCCGGAGAAGCTGCTGGCCGATTTCGCCGCCGAACTGGCGGCGCGCGGCTTCCGCCTGGGGGGATTGCTGCAGGACACGGCTCGCGACGAGACCGGCCGCAAGACCGACATGACGGTGACCGAGATCGACACCGGCCGCAAACTTTCCATCGGCCAGAGCCTGGGCAAGGCGTCGAAGGCCTGCATCCTGGATTCCCAGGCCCTGGCCGAGGCCTCGGGCTCGGTGCGCCGGGCCATCGAAAGCCATGCCGACCTGCTGTTCATCAACAAGTTCTCCAAGTCCGAGATGGAGGGCGAGGGCCTGGCCGGCGACATGCTGGCCGCCGTGGCCGAGGGCGTGCCGGTGCTGACCGCCGTGCCGGGCGTGCTGATCGAGGAATGGACCGAATTCACCGGCGGCCAGACCGAACTGATCGCGCCCAGCATGGCGGCGCTGTGGCGCTGGTGGGGGCCGGGACGGCTTTACGCCGACCTCGCCAACGGCGTCGAGGATTGCCCCGTCAAGCGGGTGGTGGTCGGCCTCAACTGGACCATGGTGGAGACGGCCACCGGCATCGGGCTGGCCCAGACGCCGGAACGCGGCACGCCCGGCTGCAACGCCACCAGCCATGCCGGCAAGCGCACCCAAGGGGGGCTGAAGGCCCTGGCCGGGCTGGTCCATTCCACCGATCCCTTCGATCAGGCCTTAGGCATGGCCGCCTGCAACGCCCATTACAACCGCTCCGACCTTCGGCTTCCCGACGGCAACGGCCTGGAAAGCTTCGGGGCCAAGGGCGGCGGCACCGTGGTGATCGGCGCCTTCCCCGGCATCCATGACCGCCTGCCCGGCGCCAAGGTCATCGACCGCAAGCCGGCGCCCGGCCAGTACCCGGAACAGGCGGCGGAATGGCTGCTGCCGGCGGCCGAAGCCGCCATCATCACCGCCTCGACGCTGGCCAACCGCTCGCTGCCCGGCCTGTTGCGCCTGGCCCGCTTCGCCCGGGTGGCGCTGGTGGGCCCCGGAGCGCCCTTGACCGACCGCCTGTTCACCTACGGCATCGAGGTCAGCTCCGGCCTGGTGGCCGAGGACCCGGACGGCCTGGCCCGCGCCGTCGCCGAGGGCGGCGGCGCCAAGGACCTGAAACGCCACTGCCGCCAGGCGACGGCGCGCAAGGCCGCCCCATGATCGCACTGTTCGGGACGAACAATTCCTGATACTTCCCTCAAGGGGCAAAGGGCAAAGGGACGAATTTGCGGATTTCCTGGTCACTGGGGGCCTGGCGGCCGATGATGCGGCAGATGGCCGATAGGGGAACGGTGGCGATCACCATCGACGACGCCCCCATGCCCGACACCACCCCGGCCATGCTCGACCTTCTGGACCACTTCGGGGCCAAGGCCACCTTCTTCATGAGCGGCTGTCGCGCCGCCGATGCGCCCGATCTGATCGCCGAGACCGTCAGGCGCGGCCATGCCGTCTACGCCCATGGCTGGGACCACGTCCGCCTCGACCGCGAGCCCACGTCGCGCTTGCTCGACGACATGGAGCGCTGTGAGGCGCTGCTTTCCGTCCACCGTCCCACGCCTCAGCCCTATCTGGTGCGGCTGCCCTATAACGGCGGGCGGCGCTCGGCCCGCATCCACCGGGCCCTGGCCAGGTGGCGCCCCGGCTGCGCCCTGGTCCATTGGGGCCCCAGCACCGAGGACCACATGACGGCCACCCGCTGCACTTCCGCCGACGACGTGGAAGCGGAATGCCGCAAAGACGTGGAGCGCCTGCTGGCCGATCCGCGCCTTGCGGGCGGCATCCTGCTCATGCACGACCAGCCCATCAACGAGCGCCCCGGTTCCCAGTTCAAGCCCGCCGTCACCGTCACCATGTTGCGCCTGCTGCTGGAAGGTCTCGCCCAGCGGTCCTTGCGCTCGGTCACCCTGCCGCCGCCGCCGCCCCAGGCGTGGTGGCAACGCTTCATCCTGGCCTGAAAGAGGGACGGTCCTTGCGCATTCTCCACACCATTCCGGGACGCAATTGGGGCGGCATGGAGCATCGCACCATCGAGCAGGTGCGCTGGCTGAAGACCCACGGCCATGACGTCTGGCTGGCCTCGCCGGCGGACGGCGAATCCTTCAAGCGCGCCCAGGCCGCCGGCCTGCCGGTGATCGACTTCGATTTCGACCGCCCCTGGAAGCCCGCCACCATCCGTGCATTGCGCAAGCTGCTGATCGAGAAGCGGGTCGAGGTGGTGGACACCCACGTGACCCGCGACGCCAAGACCGCGTGCGCCTGCCTCGACCTAGTGGCGGTGGTGCGCTCGCGCCACGTCAACCAACCCTTGAAGGGCGGCATGATCCGCCGCGCCCAATGGCGGCTGGGCGCCGACCACATCATCACCGTGGCCGAATGCACCCGGAGCCAATTGCTGGGAATCGGGCTGGCCGATCCCAAGCGCTCGGTCTCCATCGGCGGCTGGGCCGACGAACGCTTCTTCGACCTGCCCGATCCCATCGCCACCCGTGCCAAACTACGGGCGGAGTTGGGCCTTCCCGAGGACGCCTATGCCTGGGTCTGCGTCGGCATGATCCGCCCCGACAAGGGCCAGGACCATCTGCTGGCCGCCCTGGCCCTGCTGCGGGACAAAGGACTTACCCCCTGGCTGGCCATCGTCGGCTCGGCCACCAAGGAGTGCGCCGATTACGAGCGCGGCCTGCACGCGCAGTTGAGCGCGGCCGGGCTGGCCGGACAGGTGGTGTTCACCGGCTATCGCGACGACGTCTCGGAACTGATGCAGATGGGCGACGCGGTGGTGATTCCCTCTCTGACCGAGGCGCAGCCCCGCGTCGCCGTCCAGGCCTTCGCGGTGGGCAAGCCGGTGGTGGCCAGCAATGTGGGCGGCGTGCCCGAGATCGTGCTGGACCACCAAACCGGCCTGCTGGTTCCCCCCGCCGATCCCGGAAGGCTGGCCGAGGCCATGGCCCTGGTCATGACCGACCACGGCACGACGGCGCGCATGGCCGCCGCCGCGCGGTCCATGGCGGAAAAGGACATGCGCTTCGACAACCGCATGGCCCAGACGCTGGAGGTCTACCGCACCGCCATGGCCCATGCCCGCAAACGCATCCTTCCCCGCTTCAAGGGGGTGACATGAGACGCCGGATGATCTGCGGGCGGGACGCCCGCGCTCCAAACCGCCCCCCGTTCCAGGAGCGCGGCCGTCCCGGCCGCATTTCGCCATGAGCACGCTCACCGCCCTGGTGGTGGTCTGCAACGAGGAAAAGCGCCTGCCCGCCTGCCTGGACAAGCTGCGCTTCGCGGACAAGGTGGTGGTGGTGCTGGACAAATGCACCGACGGAACCAAGGACATCGCGCTGGCCTTCGGAGCGAAGATCGTCGAGGGGCGCTGGGACCTGGAAGGCGACCGCCGCAACACCGGCATTGCCGCCTGCGACACCGAATGGGTGCTGGAGGTGGACGCCGACGAGCACGTGCCCCCCGCCTTGGCCGAGGAGATTCGCCGCACCATCGCCGCCACGTCCTTCGACTGGCACGAAATCCCGGTGGACAATTACATCGGCGAGCGTCTGGTCCGCCACGGCTGGGGCGCTTCCTACGGCAAGGCCGCCTATCCCGGCCTGTTCAGGAAGAATGCCAAGACCTGGGGCCGTGACCGCGTCCATCCCTCGCTGGTTTGGCGGGGCAAGAAGGGGCCCATGCTGCACAACCGGCTGCAGCATTACGTGGACAAGAATATCTCGGACATGATCCGGCGGCTGGATTCCTATTCCACCGCCAAGGCCCGCGACCTGCGCGACCGGGGCGAGACCTGGGGCTCGACGGCGTCCAACATTCGCCGGCTGGTCTCGCGCTTCTTCAAATGCTATGTGCGGCGCGGCGGCTGGCGTGAAGGCGGCTACGGCCTGATCATCGCCATCTGCGCCGGGCTCTATCCCCTGCTGTCCCACTTCAAAGCAAAGTACGAGAAGGAATAGCGCCCATGGCCCGCATCGTCATGACCGACGACGGCATCACCTTCGACGGCGCGACACTGGAGGAGCGGCCGCTTGGCGGGGCCGAGACCTCGTTCATCGAGATGGCCAACGCCCTTGCCGCGCGCGGCCACGACGTGCTGGTCTGCAACAAGTGCGAGGGCGAACGCGTCCACCGGGGCGTCACCTGGCGGCCGCTGTCAAAGGGCGTGCCCGATAGCGCCGATCTCTACATCGCCAATCGCGGCGACAAGCTGATCCGCCTGTGCCCCGGCGCCCGGCGCACCATCTTCTGGATTCACAATCCCGCCGGCTATCTGATGAAGTGGCGCTATCAGTGGAAGCTGGCGTTGCGCCTGCCGGTGATCGTCTTTTCGGGGGCCAGCCACGCCTCCACCTATCCTTCCTTCGCCATGGCCGGCGGGCGGGAAACCGTACCCTATGGCCTGACCGACCTGTTCTGCCACGCCACAGAACGCGCCGAGCCGCCGCCGCCCCGCGTGGTCTTCACCTCCAATCCCATGCGGAGCCTGGACTGGCTGCTGGATCTGTGGGAGCGGCGCATCCGCCCATTGGTGCCCAATGCCGAGCTGCACGTCTTCGCCGGCACCGCTACCTACGGCGCGGCCGGAGCGGCCAAGGCGGACCGCATGGGGGTGGTGCTGGACAAGGCCGCCGCCATGGCCGCCCAGGGCGTGATCCTGCGCGGACCCGTGCCGAAGACCCAGCTGGTCGGCGAGCTGGCCGCCGCCCGTGCGCTGCTTTATCGCGGCGACATCGGCGAGACCTTCTGCTCGGCGGTGGCCGAGGCCCAGGCCATGGGCGTGCCCGCCGTGCTGGGCGACATCGCCTGCATGAACGAGCGGGTGATCGAGGGCGAGACCGGCTATTGCGTGAAGGATGATGAAACCTTTGTGCGTCATGCTGTGGCCATCCTCGGCGACGACGCGCTGTGGCGGCGCCTACACCACGCCTGCCTGGAACGGCAGCGCGCCTGGCGCTGGGATCAGGCGGCGGCCGAGTTCGAGCGTATCGGACGGTTGGGATAGGTTAGGCCCAAAGGGCCGCGCCGCTTATGCGGCGGGAGGCAAGGGCGCCCGCGCCCGCCCGCCGACTGAGGGCGATCCCAGTGATCGGTTGCGATCAGTGGGATCTGGTATAAGGG
This sequence comes from Magnetospirillum sp. XM-1, assembly GCF_001511835.1. Lineage (NCBI taxonomy): Bacteria > Pseudomonadati > Pseudomonadota > Alphaproteobacteria > Rhodospirillales > Rhodospirillaceae > Magnetospirillum > Magnetospirillum sp. XM-1. Next base: position 1,006,568 of record NZ_LN997848.1, on the reverse strand, counting down.
CTTCAAGCCGCGAAAGAGCGGAAAGGGGACGTCATGAAGTATGATCGCAAGCGGGTTCTGGTCACCGGCGGCGCCGGGTTCCTCGGCTCCCACCTCTGCGAGCGGCTGCTGGCCGAAGGCTGCGACGTGCTGTGTGTCGACAACTTCTTCACCGGCACCAAGGCCAACATCGCCCATCTGCTCGACAATCCCTATTTCGAGATGATGCGCCACGACGTCACCTTCCCCCTTTACGTCGAGGTGGACGAGATCTTCAACCTGGCCTGCCCGGCGTCGCCCATCCACTATCAGCGCGATCCCGTCCAGACCACCAAGACCAGCGTGCACGGCGCCATCAACATGCTGGGCCTGGCCAAGCGCGTGGGGGCGAAGATCTTCCAGTCCTCCACCTCCGAGGTTTATGGCGACCCCGACGTCCATCCCCAGCCGGAAAGCTATCGCGGCAACGTCAATCCCATCGGCCCGCGCGCCTGCTACGACGAGGGCAAGCGCTGCGCCGAGACGCTGTTCTTCGATTACTGGCGCCAGCACAAGCTGCGCATCAAGGTGGCGCGCATCTTCAACACCTATGGCCCGCGCATGCATCCCGACGACGGCCGCGTGGTGTCCAACTTCATCATGCAGGCGCTGCAGGGCCAGCCCATCACGCTCTACGGCGACGGCAGCCAGACCCGCTCGTTCTGCTATGTGGACGATTTGATCGAGGGATTCATCCGCCTGATGAACAGCCCCGACGACATCACCGGCCCCATCAACCTGGGCAACCCGCGCGAGATGACCATTCGCCAGCTGGCCGAGCTGGTGGTCAAGATGACCGGCGCCAAGTCCGAGATCATCTACAAGCCCCTGCCCGCCGACGATCCCATGCAAAGAAAGCCCGACATCACCCTGGCCAAGGCCGTGCTGAACGATTGGGAACCCAAGGTGGCGCTGGAAACCGGCCTGGAAAAGACCATCGCCTATTTCAAGGGCAAGATCGCCGGCTAGAACGCCGAAACGGAGGCTTCCTTGGCGATTCGGCCCAGGAAGCAGCGCCGCCAGGACTCGACCATCAGCGGCCGCCACAGCACCCAACCCAGATGGGTCTGGCCCGCCCGGAAGCGCCGGACGGCGCCGCGCCACCAGCCGACATTCCAGCACCCGGCGGCGGCGAAGGACGGATCCTCGATCACCCGCTCCGCCTCATCCACCAGTCCCTGGGCAAACCACGCGTCCTGGGGCGGCAGGAAACCCTGCTTGTTCCAGCGGGTCCGCACCGGTTCGGGCAGGATGCCCTTCATGGCTTCCCTCAGCAGCCGCTTGGTCTGGGCGTCCCCCATCAAGAGCCGGGGATCAAGCGACAGGGCGAATTCGGCGATACGATGGTCGCAGAACGGCAACCGCACCTCGCGTGAATGCGCCATGGAATTGCGGTCGCCATAGCGCAGCAGCACCGGCAGATGCGTGCTGAACGAATCCCGCATCAGCTCGGCGGCCAGGGGCGACCAGCCGACCGACGGCAAGGGCGAAGCGTTGGCCTCGGCCACCTGCACGGCCAGATCGGAGGTCAGGCCGAACAGCAGGTCGCTGCCCCCTCCGCTCCGGCAGGCCAGCCAGTGGCGCAGGCGCGGCGGCAAGGCCTTGGAGAAGGCCTGGCGCGGACTGTCCAACGCCCCGGGATAGCGGGCGCGGATGGCCGCCTCCTCGCCCCTGCGCTCCCCCATGGGCAGTCCGGCCAGATAGCGGGCGAAATACTGCTCGTAGCCGCCCAGGATCTCGTCGGCGCCCTGGCCGTCCAGCAACACGGTGACGCCCTGCTCACGGGCCAGCCGGAAAACGCAGTACTGGGCGTACTGGCTGGCGCTGCCCACCGGCAATTCGTTGGCCCACAGGAAATCGGGCAGGTCGGCCAGCAGGCCGGCGGCGGTGGGCTCGACCTGATGGACCGCCGCGCCCGCCGCCTCGGCCGTGTGGCGGGCAAACTCCCACTCATCGGCCCTGGTTCCCGGGAAACGGCCGGTGAAGACGTGATAGGACGCGTCCTCGCCCAACAGGCCTCGCGCCAGCATGATGATCGAGCCGGAATCCAGCCCGCCCGAAAGGCAGGACCCCACCGGAACGTCGGAACGCAGCCGCAGGCGCACCGAATCGCGCAGCAAGTCCCGAAACCGCGCCGCCGCCTCGTCCATGCCGATTCCGGCCAGGGCGGAATCGCGCTCCAAGGTCCAGAAGCGGTCGATCCGGTAGTTCAGGCCGTCAAGGTCGAGGGTCAGGCGTTCGCCCGGCAGCAATTGGAGGATGGCGGGAAACAGGGTGGCGCGCTCGTCGTCCAGCCCGGTCGCCGGACGATGGGCGAAACGCAGCAGGGGCAACAGGCTGAAGGCGCGGTCGACCTCGGACAGGGCCAGCAGCGCCTTGTATTCCGAGGCGAAGGCGAACAGGCCGGGCCGGGCGGCGAACAGAAACGGCTTTTCCCCGAACCGGTCGCGGGCGCAGACCATGATCCGGCGCCGCGTGTCCAGGATCGCCATGGCGAACATGCCGTTGAAGCGGCCGAAGCAATCGGCGCCCCACCGCCCATAGGCCGCCAGGACCACCTCGGTGTCGCTGCCGCCATGGAACGCCTCGCCCAGCGCCGCCAGTTCGGCCCTGAGCTCGACGAAATTATAGATTTCGCCATTGAAGACGATGACCAGCCCGTCCCGCTCCATGGGTTGGCGCCCGGCCGGACTGGTGTCGAGGATGGACAGCCGCCGATGCCCCAGCACCGCATGGCCGCCGCCGGAGGACCACAAGCCCCCGTCGTCGGGACCGCGATGGACAAGCCGGTCGGTCATGGCTTCGACCGCCCCGGTGTTCACCGGCCTGTCGGCGATGATGCCCGCGATACCGCACATAGAGGCTGAATCCCCAACTGATACAGGTCCCGTGTACTCCAGCCCCGGACGGCACGCAAGCCGCCCGGCAATTGCCCTTATTCCCCGGATCGGGTAAGGGTTGCCCCATGAAACGCCGCCCGCCCGCCACGCCCCGCGCCATCGCCGTCGATCTGCTGTCCGCCGTGCTCGACAAGGGCCGCCTGCTCGACGAGGTTCTAGACGATTCCCGCCTCGCCAGCCTGGACGAGCGCGACAGAGGCTTCGTGCGCATGCTGCTGGGCACCAGCTTGCGCCGCCTGGGCCAGATCGACGATCTGATCGCCCATTGCGTCGAAAAGCCCATGCGGGCCGGCGCCGCCTGGGCCGAGCACGCTCTGCGGCTGGGCATCTGCCAGTTGCTGTTCCTGGACATGCCCCCCCACGCCGCCATCTCCACCACGGTGGATCTGGTCAAGGGCGGCTCGCAGGCCGGCTTCGCCAAGCTTTTGAACGCCGTGCTGCGCCGCCTGGACCGCGAGGGACGCGAAAAGGTCGAAGCCCAGGACGCCGCCTTGCTCAACACGCCGGAATGGCTGTGGCGCTCGTGGGTCCGGGCCTATGGCGAGGAGACGGCGCGGGCCATCGCCAGCGCCCATCTGGCCGAGGCGCCGGTGGACATCACCGTCGCCGCCGACGGCCAAGGCTGGGCCGAGAAGCTGGAAGCGGAAATCCTGCCCACCGGCTCGTTGCGCCGCGCCGCCGGCGGGTCCATCGCCGCCCTGCCCGGCTTCGACCAGGCCGCATGGTGGGTGCAGGACGCCGCCGCCGCCCTGCCCGCCCGCCTGCTGGGCGACGTGCGGGGCAAATCCGTCGCCGATCTGTGCGCCGCGCCGGGCGGCAAGGCGTTGCAGCTGGCCGTCGCCGGCGCCCAGGTCACCGCCGTCGACAGATCGGGCAAGCGTCTGGTCCGCCTTGGCGAAAACCTCAAGCGCCTGGGGCTGTCCGCCACGGTGGTCGAGGCCGATGCCGGGGCCTGGACGCCGCCCCAGCCCTTCGACGCCATTCTGCTGGACGCCCCCTGCTCGGCCACCGGCACGCTGCGCCGCCATCCCGACGTGGCCCGGCACAAGACCCCCGCCGAGGTGATGAAGCTGGCCGGAGTGCAGGCCCGCCTGCTCCGGGCCGCCATCCCCATGCTGAAGCCGGGCGGCACCCTGGTCTATTGCACCTGCTCGCTGGAGCCGGAAGAGGGCGCCGAGCAGATCGCCGCCCTGCTGGCCGAGGGCGCGCCGCTCAAGCGCATCCCCATCCGGCCCGAGGAGGTGGGAGGCATGGCGGAACTGATCACCGCCGACGGCGACCTGCGCACCCTGCCCTGCCATCTTGCCGGGCAGGGCGGCATGGATGCATTCTTCGCCGCGCGTTTGGAGAAGATTTCATGAAGCGCTTCGTCCTCATCGACCGCGACGGCACCATCAACGTCGAAAAACATTACCTGTCCGATCCCGATCAGCTGGAGCTCTATCCCGGCGTGGGCAACGCCATCCGCCGGCTGAACATGCTGGGCCTCGGCGTGGTGGTGGTCACCAACCAGTCGGGGATCGCGCGCGGCTATTTCGACCTGACCCGGCTGGAGGAGATTCACGACCGCCTGTACCGCCTGCTGGAAGCGGAAGGCGCCATGATCGACGGGCTCTACATTTGCCCCCACGGCCCCGACGACGATTGCGCCTGCCGCAAGCCGCTGCCCGGCATGGTGACCCAAGCGGTGGCCGACCACCATTTCGACCCCGCCCAGTCGTTCATGATCGGCGACAAGGAAGTAGACGTGGAAATCGGCCATGCGGTCGGCGCCAAGAGCTTCCTGGTCCGTACCGGCCACGGGCACAAATTCGTCGAGGGCACCAAGGCCGATTACGTGGTGGACGACCTCCCCCAGGCGGTTGATGTCATCGAGAAGATGCTGGCATGCGCATCCTTTTCCTGACCGAGAATTTTCCGCCCGAAACCAACGCCGCCGCCACGCGGGTGTCGGAACGGGCGCTTTATTGGATTCGGGCTGGCCATGAGGTGACGGTGCTGACCTCGGCCCCCAACTTTCCCGGCGGCAAGCTGTTCGACGGCTGGGAGAACCGCTGGCGCCAGGTCACCGACCACCAGGGCATCCGGGTGGTCCGCGTCAAGACCTACATCGCCCCCAACGAGGGCTTCGCCAGGCGCATCATCGACTTCCTGTCCTTCATGGTCATGGCGGTGGCGGTCGGCCTGTTCGAAAAGCGCCCCGACGTGGTGGTCTCCACCAGCCCGCAATTCTTCGCCGCCGTGGGCGGCTGGGTCCTGGCCGGCTTGCGCCGCGCTCCCTTCGTCTTCGAACTGGGCGACCTTTGGCCGCGCTCCATCACCGCCGTGGGCGCCATGAAGGACAGCCCGGTCATCCGCGCCATCGAGGCCCTCGAACTGTTCCTTTATCGCCGCTCGGCCGCCGTGGTGGCCCTGACCCGGGCGTTCAAGGCCGACCTGGCCCAACGCCGCATTCCGGCCGAGAAGATCGCCGTGGTGATCAACGGCGTCGACCTGCCCCGCTACGCACCGCGCCCCAGGGACGAGGCGCTGGAGGCCGAATGGGGCCTGGGGGGCAAGTTCGTCATCGGCTATGTGGGCACCCACGGCATGGCCCACGGCCTGATCAACGTGCTGGACGCCGCCGAGCGGCTGAAGGACACCGCCCCTCATATCCGCTTCCTGCTGGTGGGCAACGGCGCCGAGCGCCAGATGCTGAAGGACGAAGCGGCGCGGCGCAATCTCTCCAACGTGGTGTTCGGCCCACCCCAGCCCAAGGACCGCATGCCCGCCGTGTGGTCGCTGTGCGACGTGGCGCTGATCCATCTGAAGGATTCGCCCGCCTTCGCCGAGGTGATCCCGTCCAAGATGTTCGAGGCCATGGGCATGGGCCTGCCGCTGCTGCTGGTGGCGCCCCGGGGCGAGGCGTCCCACATCGTCGAGGCCGACCGGGCCGGGCTGTTCGTGCCCGCCGCCGACCCGGACGGGCTGGCCGCCGCGGCGCGCCGCCTGGCCGACGACCACGCCGAGCGCAAGATTTTGGCCGAGGCCAGCCTGGCCGCCGCCTCGACCCACACCCGCGAGCGCCAGGCTGAACTGTTCATCCAGGTGCTGGATCTGGTCGTCGCCGGGCGCGGCCCCACCCAAGCCGGCACGGTCGAGGGCTAGAGTCCCTTATCTTTTCGTTGACGGGGAGGGGCAGCCTTGTCCACAACCCCATCCAGATACGTCGTTAGGAGCCCCGTTCCATGTCCACCCCGTCGTCGCGGATCGCCGTCATCGGCCTGGGCTATGTCGGCCTGCCGCTGGCCGTAGCCATCGCCCGCCACTTCCCCACCATCGGGTTCGACATCGACCAGGGCCGCATCGCCGAGCTGCACAAGGGCCAGGACCGCACCGGCGAGGTGGAGACCGCGCGCCTGCGGGCCAGCACCATGCGGCTGTCGGCCAAGTCCGAGGACATCGCCGGCCAGGACGTCTACATCGTCACCGTGCCCACCCCGGTGGATGCGGACAACCGCCCCGACCTGAAGCCGGTGCTGTCGGCCTGCCGCTCGGTGGGCCAGGCCATGAGGAAGGGCGCGGTGGTGGTGTTCGAAAGCACCGTCTATCCCGGCGTCACCGAAGATATCTGCGGGCCCGAGCTGGAAAAGCATTCGGGGCTCAAATGCGGCACCGACTTCTTCCTGGGCTACAGCCCCGAGCGCATCAATCCCGGCGACCGCGAGCACACCGTGGACCGCATCACCAAGGTGATTGCCGGCCAGACCCCCGAGGTGACGGCGCTGCTGGCCCGCGTCTACGGCTCGGTGACCACGGGCGGCGTGTTCCCCGCCGCCTCCATCAAGGTGGCCGAAGCCGCCAAGGTAATCGAGAACGCCCAGCGCGACATCAACATCGCCTTCATCAACGAGGTGACCATGATCTTCCAGAAGCTGGGAATCTCGGTCTACGACGTGCTGGACGCCTCGGCCACCAAGTGGAACTTCCTCAATTTCAAGCCGGGTCTGGTGGGCGGCCACTGCATCGGCGTCGACCCCTTCTACCTGGCCCAGTGCGCCCAGGACAACGGCCACCATCCCGAGATCATCCTGTCGGGGCGGCGCATCAACGACGGCATGGGCGAGTGGATCGCCGAACGGATTTCGGCCCAGCTTGCCGGCCCGTCGCGCATCCTGGTCCTCGGCCTGACCTTCAAGGAAAACGTCCCCGATCTCAGGAATTCCAAGGTGGTGGATGTGATCCGCGCGCTTCGGGCCAGGGGACACGCCGTGGACGTCCACGACCCCTTCGCCGACCCCACCGAGGCCGAGCACGAATATTCCGAGACCCTGATGCCCAGCCTGGAAGGCGCCCAGGGCTACGACTGCTTGGTGGGCGCCGTGCCGCATCAGCCCTATGTCGCCTTCTCGGACGAAAGCTTCGCCACCCTGGTGCGGGACGGCGGGCTGGTGGCCGACGTCAAGGGCATGTGGCGCGGCATGGACATCCCCGACACCCTCCGACTCTGGCGGTTATAGCCATTGCGCATCCTGTTCGTCACCGCCAGCCGCATCGGCGATGCGGTGCTGTCCACCGGGTTGCTGGCCCATCTGGCGGAGCAGCATCCCCGGGCCCGCTTCACGGTAGCCTGCGGTCAAGCGGCGGCGGGATTGTTCCAACCAGCCCCCTTCGTGGAGAAGGTCATCCCCATGGTCAAGCGCCGGCGCGCCGGCCATTGGGTCGACCTGTGGCGGCAGACGGCGGGAACCTACTGGCATCAGGTGATCGACCTGCGTGGCTCGGGCCTGGGCTGGCTGGTGCCGACGTTCAGGCGCAAGATCATCAAGTCCTCGTGGGAGCCCAGGCACCGGCTGCTGCATCTTTCCGCCCTGCTGGGCATCGACCGGCCGCTGGCGCCCGTCCTGTGGTCCACCCCTGCCCAGGAGGCCGAGGCCGCCCGGCTGATGGGCGACGGCCCCGTCCTGGCGCTGGGCCCCGGCGCCAATTGGGCGCCCAAGCAATGGCCGGCCGAGCGCTTCGCCCAGCTGGCCCGACAGCTGACCGGCGAAGGCGGCATCCTGGCCGGAGCCAGGGTGGCGCTGTTCGGCTCCGAGTCCGAGCGTCCGTCCCTTCGGCCCCTGATCGAATCCGTTCCGGCAGAGCGTCGCATCGACCTGATCGGCAAGGTGGACCTGGCCACCCTTCATGCCTGCCTCAAGCGGGCCAGCCTGTATGTGGGCAACGATTCCGGCCTGATGCACATCGCGGCGGCCTCGGGCACGCCGACGCTGGGGCTGTTCGGTCCGTCGTCGGAAGTGTTCTACGGCCCCTTCGGCCCCCGCTGCGCCTCGGTGCGCGGCCCGCGTTCGTTCGAAGACATTTGCCACGCCCCCGATTTCGACCACCGCCGCTCCGACTGCCTGATGCTGGACCTCGGCGTGGATCAGGTCGTCGGGGCCGTCGGGAGCCTGTGGGCGACGACACACCCGTAACCCATGGCAATGCCCGCTTGCATTGCTGTCGAACCTGTGGCTAGAACTGCCCCCAACCGGCCCTGACGCGACCCAGAGGTATTCCTTGTCTGAAGCCAATCAGTCCATCAAGGTCAGCGTCATCATTCCCGCCTACAACGAGGAAAAGACCATCGCCCAGGTGCTGGAGCGGGTGCGCACTCAGGCCGTTCCCGGCATCGAGCTGGAAATCGTGGTGGTCAATGACGGCTCCAAGGACCGCACCAAGGAGATCCTCGACGCGCGGCCCGAGCTGTACGACCGGGTGGTGCATCAGGCCAATGGCGGCAAGGGTGCGGCGGTCAAGGCGGGGCTGGCGGTGGCCGGCGGCGATTTCGTGCTGTTCCAGGACGCCGACCTGGAATACGACCCCGACGATTACGCCCGCCTGTTGAAACCGGTGCGCGATTTCGGTGCCGACGTGGTGATGGGGTCGCGCTTCGCCGCGCCCGAGTACACCAGGGTGTTCTATTTCTGGCACAAGATCGGCAACTGGGCGATCACCTTCCTGTTCAACGTGCTGAACAACACCACCTTCAGCGACATCTATTCCTGCTATCTGTGCTACCGCCGCTCGCTGGTGGACGGCGCGGCCTTGCGCACCATGGGCTGGGAGCAGCACGCCGAGATTCTGTCCAAGGCGGTGGCGGCGGGCCGGGTGTTCTACGAAACGCCCATCTCGTATCACGGCCGCACCTACGCCGAAGGCAAGAAGATCAAGGCCCACCACATCATCGCGGTGTTCGCCACCATCATCCGCGAACGCTTCGTCCGCTAGGGAGACCGATTGCATGTCCCACGACCACTACCACGACATCGAGCCGGTAACCGAGGAGGAGAAGCTCTCCTGGCCGCCCTTCGACAAGGTCGTAAAGCTGGAGAAGGCCTTCACCGACGCGCGCGGCACCATCCAGCCGCTGGTCGACCGGCTGATGAAGAGCGCGGTGCTGATCGAGTCCAAGAAGGGGTCCTTGCGCGCCAACCACTACCACAAGACCGACTGGCATTACTGCTACGTGGTGTCGGGCTCCATCGAGTACTGGCACCGCCCCACCGGCTCCACTGAGGAGCCGAGCAGGATGATCGTCAAGGCGGGCGAGATGATGTTCACGCCGCCCATGGTCGATCACGGCATGGTGTTCCCCGAGGATTGCACCTTCCTGACGCTGTCGCGCAATTCCCGCGATCAGGCCGCCTACGAGGCCGACGTGGTGCGCATCGACCTGCTGGCCACCGAGGGCCTGACCTCGTGGAAGCCGGGCGACAAGTAAGACCATGAGTCACCACCGCCGCGACACCTGCCGCCTGTGCGGCTCGAAGCGCCTGACCGAGGTGGTCAGGCTGGCCCCCACGCCGCCGGCCAATGCCTTCGTCCCGGCTTCGGACCTGGACAAGGCGCAGGAGCGCTTCCCGCTCGACGTGTTCTTCTGCGAGGATTGCGCCCATGTCCAACTGCTGGACGTGGTCGATCCCCGCGTGTTGTTCGAGCATTACGTCTACGTCTCAGGCACCTCGCCTGTCTTCGTGAAGCATTTCGAGGATTACGCCGCCTTCGTCATGGAGCGGTTCAAGCCGGTGGCGGGCGGGCTGGTGCTGGACATCGGCTCCAACGACGGCACCTTGCTGTCCTTCTTCCAGAAGGCCGGCATGCGGGTGCTGGGCATCGATCCGGCCCAGGAAATCTCGGCGGAAGCTACGGCGCGCGGCATTCCCACCATCTGCGGCTTCTTCGGGGCCGACAAGGGCACCGAGATCGCGGCCGCTCACGGCAAGGCCGAGGTGATCACCGCCAACAACGTCTTCGCCCATATCGACGACCTGTCGGGAGTGGTGGACGGAGTGCGCGGCCTGCTGTCGCCTTCCGGCGTGTTCGTCTTCGAGGTGTCCTATCTGGTGGACGTGTTCGAGAACACCCTGTTCGACACCATCTACCACGAGCATCTGGACTACCACTCGGTGGGTCCGCTGATCCGCTTCTTCGCCGCCAAGGGCATGGAGCTGGTCGAAGCCATCCGGGTCGGCTCGCACGGCGGGTCCTTGCGCGGCATCGCCCAGCTCAAGGGCGGCCCGCACAAGGTGGGCGCCTCGGTGGCCGAGGCGGTGGCGCTTGAGGAGAAGCTGGGCCTGGACAAGGCCGCGACGCTTTCCAAATTCGCCGCCGACATCGAGGCACTGGGCGCCGAGCTGAATGCCCTGCTGAAGACGCTCAAGGCCCAAGGCAAGCGCATCGGCGGCTTCGGCGCGCCGGCCAAGGCCACCACGCTGATGTACCATTTCGGCATCGGCCCCGAGTTGATCGACTTCATCATCGACGATTCGCCGCTCAAGCAGGGGCTCTATTCCCCCGGTATGCACATCCCGGTGGTGTCGTCGGCGGACGGCTTCGCCAAAAAGCCCGATTACCTGGTGATCCTGGCCTGGAACTTCGCCCAGGCCATCATCGGCAAGAACGCCGCCTTCCGCACCGGTGGCGGCAAATTCATCATCCCTATCCCCAAGGTCGAGGTCGTCTGATGGCCGAATTTCTACTGAAGTCCGATATCGCCGAGATCTGCGAGCGCCTGGGCGACACCGCCCACGACTTCGCCGGCAAGACCGTGCTGCTGACCGGCGGGCGCGGCTTTCTCGGCCGCTATTTCATGGAGATCTTCGCCTATCTCAACGCCCACGTGCTGAAGAAGCCGGTGAAACTGGTCGCCGCCGACAACCTGATCTCGGCGGGCAAGGAAGGCGCCAACGTCACCGATTATCCCCATACCGAGTTCCTGAAGCACGACGTGATTCAGCCGCTGAAGTGGAAGGGTGCGCTCGACTACGTCATCCACGCCGCCGGTATCGCCAGCCCGTTCTATTACCGCGCCCATCCGCTGGCCACCCTGGAAGTGGCCATCACCGGCACGCGGCGCATGCTGGAACTGGCCCAGGAGCACGGGGCCCGCTTCACCTTCTTCTCGTCGTCCGAGATCTACGGCGATCCCGATCCCAAGCACGTGCCCACGCCGGAAAGCTATCGCGGCCACGTGTCCTGCCAGGGCCCGCGCGCCTGCTACGACGAGTCCAAGCGGGTCGGCGAGACGCTGTGCTACATCTTCCACGGCGAGCACGGCACCAAGACCAATACCATCCGCCCGTTCAACGTGTTCGGCCCAGGCATGCAGGAGACCGATTACCGGGTGCTGCCCAATTTCGCCAGCCGTATCAAGGGCGGTTATCCGCTCAACGTCTATGGCTCGGGCAACCAGACGCGCACCTTCTGCTACATCACCGACGCCATGGTCGGCTTCCTGCTGGTGATTCTGCGCGGCGTGCCGGGCGAGGCCTACAACATCGGCAATCCCAAGCCGGAAATCTCCATGGTGGACCTGGTCGAGCGCATTTCCCAGGTGACCGGCAAGCCGGTGGCCCACAACGTCATCGAGTACCCGGATTCCTATCCCGCCGACGAACCCAACCGCCGCTGCCCCGACATCCGCAAGGCCAAGCTGCAGCTCAAGTTCGAGCCCAGCGTCGACCTCAACGAAGGCCTGCGCCGTTTCCTGACCTGGGCCGACGGTGTCTATACCGGCGAGCAGTAACACCCCTGTCCGCCTCGCCCTGATCGGGGCGGGGCGCTGGGGGCGGAACTATATCCGCACCATCGCCGGACTGCCCGGTACGGCGTTGGTGCGCCTGGCCAGTTCCAACCCGGACAGCCGCACCATTGTCCCGCCGGATTGCACGGTGGACAGTGACTGGCGCGCCGTCGTCACCGCCCCGGAGGTCGAGGCGGTCATCGTTTCCACTCCGCCCGCCAGCCATGCCGAGATCACCCTGGCGGCCATCGCCGCCGGCAAGGCGGTGCTGGTGGAAAAGCCCCTGACCTTGGATGTGGCGGAAGCCGAGACCATCGCCCGGGCGGCGCGAGATGCCGGTGTGATGGTCTGGGTCGAGCACACCCAATTGTTCAACCCCGCCTGGATGGCGCTCAAGGCCGCGTTGACGTCCATCGGTCCGATCCTGGCCGTCCGCTCGGAAGCCGGCAATCACGGCCCCTACCGCAAGGGCGGCGTCCCCATGCTGTGGGACTGGGGCTCCCATGATGTTGCCCAGATCCTCGACCTGATGGGCCGCGATCCGGATTCGGTGTCGGCCGCCTGGACGGCACGGGGAGAAAAAGAGGGGGGTGATGCCGGCGACGTAACCCTGACCCTCCGGTTCGGCTCCGTCGAGGCTCGGACCCGGCTGTGCAACACCATGGACAAGTGCCGGCGGCTGGCGGTTCATGGCGAGCGGGGCGTGCTGCTGTTCGACGACGTGGCCATGAACAAGCTTACCCGCCATCCGCCGTCACCGGGTTTCCCTTGGCCGGCGGGCATCGGAGAGCCCCTGGCGGTGGAGCCGGAAATGCCGCTGGCCCGCGCCGTCCGCCTGTTCACCCAGGCGGTGCGCGCCCCCGCCTCCGGTCCCAGTCCGCTGGACCTGGGGCTGCGGGTGGTCCGGGTGCTGGCGGCAAGCGGCTGAAGTCCCTTGTCCCGGCCCGGCCCGACGTTTAGTTAAGGACCGCCCTTCCATCGTCGTGGAACATCCGCCATGTCCAAAGAAGCCCCCGTGATCCTTGGCACGCGCCGGTTCGACATCCGGGATCAGGAGGTCTTCGCGCGGCTGTCCGGCGATGGCAACCCCATTCATATGGACGCCTTGGCGGCGCGGCGTTCCATCGTCGGCGACGTGGTGGTGCATGGAATCCACACGGTGTTGTGGGCGCTGGAGCAATTGGCCCAATCCCCCGCCTGCCCCGATGGCATCGGCAGCCTGGAAGTGCAGTTTCCCCACCCGGTCTATCTCGGCGAGGAGATCAGCCTGCGGCTGCGCCGCCACGATGGCGCCGATCTGCGCCTTGCCGTCGTGGCCGGCGACAAGGTTGCCGCCTCCATCCGCCTGGGCGGTGCGGCGCTGCCGCAAGCCTCCGACGAGGTGCGGGACTCTGTCCTGGCCCCGCCTGCCGCTCCCCGGGACATCGCCTTCGATGATCTTGCCGGTCAGCACGGCACCGTCCCCCATGTGGTGTCGGCCGATGACTTCGTCTCGATCTTCCCCACCGCCGCCGCCCGGTTCGGCGCGCCGGTCCTGCGGGATCTGGCGGCCTGCTCGCAACTGGTGGGGGTGTATTGCCCGGGGTTGCGATCGGTCTTTTCCCGCCTTGCCTTGCGCTGGCATCATCGCGGTCTGACGCCCCCCCTGGAATACCGGGTCACCGACACGGATTCCCGCTTCAGCATGGTCACCATGACGGTGGGCAACGGCGCCTTCGATGGCACCATCCAGGCGTTCTCGCCCCCGCCCCCGCCAAGCCAGCCGTCATTGGCCGATCTGGCCCGACACGTCGCGCCCGACGCCTTCGCCGGACAGACCGCGCTGGTGGTCGGCGGTTCGCGCGGGCTGGGCGAACTGACCGCCAAAGCCATCGCCGCCGGCGGCGGTCGGACCTGGGTGACCTATGCGGTGGGGCGAGACGATGCCGAGCGCGTCGTGGAGGAAATCCGCCGTTTCGGAGGAGAGTCCCAGTGCTTCGCCTACGACGTCACCCAGCCGGCGGCGACGCAACTGGCCGGGCTGGGGCCGAACCGTCCCAGCCATGTCTACTACTTCGCTACCGGCTACATCTCGCGCGCCCGGACCATGGCCTTCGACGCCGCCCTGCTGGAGCGTTTCATGGCCTTTTACGTCCAGGGCTATCACGCCCTGCTTCAAGCCTTGTGGGATGGGGGGGCCAGAGACGTGACCGGCTTCTACCCGTCGTCCGTCTTCGTCACGGAACGGCCCAGGGGCATGACCGAATACGCCATGGCCAAGGCCGCCGGCGAAATCCTGGTGGCCGACCTGGAAACCCTGTTTCCCGGCTATCGCTCCCATGGAGTCCGCCTGCCCCGGCTGCTCACCGACCAGACGGCCGAGATCCTGCGGCAGGGCCTGCCCCCGGCGATCGACGTGCTCCTGCCGGAATTGCTCGCCATTCGGGGAGGGGCTGCCAGGTAACCCCCCATGACCCTCGCCCCTCGGCAAGAGACGGAAAAACGCGCGTTTCCACCATCCGTTTGCCCCGGCCTGTCCGCGGCGTGATTGATCCATCGCACCCGGACATGGTATATACCCCCGCCCTGTCCGAACCCCATCCGCGAGGAAAATCGTGAATATTTACGAGAGGTTGACACCGATCTTCCAGGATGTGTTCGACAATGACGACGTGATCGCCACCCCCACGCTGACCGCCGCCGAGGTCGAGGGCTGGGACTCCTTATCGCATATCCGCCTAGTGGTCGCCGTCGAGTCCGAGTTCGGAATCAAGTTCAGTATCTCTGAGCTGACCGGCCTCAAGAATGTGGGCGCCATGGTGGCCTTGATCGAGGCGAAGACCTCCTGATGCCCCGCCGGTCGCCGTGACCAATCCGTCCACCCTGCCCTGGCTTGCGCCGCCGCCCGCCGATTTTCGCGAAAAGGCCCGGACGGCCGCCGATGGCCCCGCCTTGCGCGCCCTGGCCGGCTTCGCCCTCGATGCCAACAAGGCCGCCGCCCTGGCCAAGGCGGCCGACCGCCTGCGGCCCGGCGGCATCGCGGGTCTGGATCCCGTGCGCCTGGGCCTGCTGTCCAATGCCACCACCGACCTGATCGTTCCCGCCCTGGTGGCGGCGGGATTGCGCCACGGCCTGCTGCTCGACGTGGTGACCGGGTCCTATGGGCAGCTGTTCCAGCAGGCCAACGACCCCGAGTCCGAGATCAACCGGGCGCGGCCCGATCTGGTGCTGCTGGCGCTCGACCACCGCGGGCTGGGCCTTGCCGCCGGCCAGCCGGACGGCGTGACCCGCGCCCTGGCCGAACTAGATGGACTCCGCCGCGGCCTTGCTGCCCATTGCCGCGCCCCGGCCATTTTCCAGACCATCGCCGTCCCGCCCGAGCCCCTGTTCGGCAGCCTGGACGCCCGCCAGCCGACGACCCTGCGCCGCATGGCCGCCGACTTCAACGCCGGACTGGTGACGGGTCTGGAGAACGGTACCGACTACCTCCTGGATGTGGCCGGGCTGGCGGAATCCGTGGGCACCGCCCAATGGCATGACCCCGGACAGTGGTTCCTGGCCAAGTTACCCTTCGCCCAGGGCCTCGTCCCCCTCTATGCCGAACACGTCGCCCGTTTGCTGGCGGCCGTAAAGGGCCGGTCGCGTAAATGCCTGGTCCTCGACCTGGATAACACCCTATGGGGTGGAGTGATCGGCGATGACGGCCTGGACGGCATCGTGGTGGGCCAGGGCGACGGGCTGGGCGAAGCCCATCTGGCCGTCCAGCATCTGGCCCTGGAACTGAACCGGCGCGGCGTGGTGCTGGCCGTCTGTTCCAAGAACGACGACGCCAATGCCCGCCTGCCGTTCCGCGCCCACCCCGACATGGCGCTGCGCGAGGAGCACATTGCGGTCTTCCAGGCTAACTGGTCGGACAAGGCCAGCAATATCGAAGCCATCGCCCGCCGTCTCGACCTCGGTCTCGACGCCATGGTGTTGTTGGATGACAACCCCGCCGAGCGAGCCCAGGTGCGCGCCGCCCTGCCCATGGTGGCGGTGCCCGAGCTGCCGGCCGATCCGGCGCAGTTTGGCCGCATCCTGTCCTGGGCCGGCTATTTCGAGGCAGTGGCCTTTTCCGCCGACGACCGCAAGCGGGCCGAGCAGTACCGCGCCAATGCCGAGCGGGCCCAGTTGAAGGAGACAGTCCGCGACCTGGGCGACTACCTGGCCTCGCTGGAGATGACCCTTTCCGTCGCGCCTTTCGATTCCGCCGGACGCGGCCGTATCGCCCAGCTGATCAACAAGTCCAACCAGTTCAACCTGACCACCCGCCGCCGTACCGAGGCCGAACTTGCCGAACTGGCGGCCGATCCCTCGGTCTTCACCCTGCAGGCGCGCCTGGTGGACCGCTTCGGCGACAACGGCATGATCGGCGTGACCATCTGCCGACCGGCCGCCGCCGACTGGGAGATCGACACCTGGCTGATGAGCTGTCGGGTGCTTGGCCGCAAGGTCGAGAACGCCGTGCTGGCCGAAATCGCCGCGGCCGCCAGAGCTGCCGGCGTGGCGGGGGTGATCGGCCGCTTCATCGCTTCGGGACGCAACGAGATGGTGCGCGACCATTACGCCCGGCTGGGTTTCACGCCGCTGGGCGATCAGCCGGACGGCTCGACCCTGTGGCGGCTGGATCTGGCAGGGTGGCAGGCCCCGGCCCTGCCCATGCGCGTCGAGCGGCGGCCGGAGACGGTCCGATGAAGACCCTTCGCCTGTCCCCTGCCCTGTCCCTGGCCTGGCTGATGGTCAAGCTGGTCGTCGGGGTATTGCTGGCGGTCAATCTGGGGGAGGCGGTGGTCATTGCCTATCAGCAGTTCTAGCCGTGCGCTCGGCGCCCTGCTCTTGCTGCTGGCCATTGTGTCCGGCGCGGAGATGCTGGCCCGGACGGTGCTTTTCCCCCATTACCGGGCGCTGTCGCCCGATGTGGTCGGTCCCAACCCCTATTTCGGCACCTATACCCGGCCCAACCTGGCCGAGCGCCGGTTCAGCCCCGGCAATTTCGACGTGGTCAACCGGACCAATTCCTATGGCCTGCGCGGCCGCGAGCAGGGGTTCGAGGACGACCTGAACGGCATTTGGGTATCGGGGGAATCCAACGCCTTCGGCACCGCTCTCGACGACGACCAGATCCTTTCGGCGCGGCTTCAGCAGCGGGGCTACCACGTGGCCAATCTGGCCAACGAAGGCGGTGGTCCCGGCACCCAGTACCCGGTGATGCGCAAGCTGGCGGATCTGGGGTTCCGGCCTAAGATGGTGGTCTATGTCATGACCCTCAATGACGGCATCCAGGCCTATGGTCCGCTGGATGCCGAGCCGGCGGCCGTGCCCCTGCCCCTGGCCCATCAGACATTGACGGCCAGCATCGGGCGGCTTTTCCGCATCGAGATGATCAAGCCCATGGGCCTCAAGACCACCTTGCTCCGGTCCAGCGCCCTTTATTGCTGGATCAAGCTCAAAGCCACCGAGGCCCCGCTGGTGCAGGCGTGGATGACCCGGATCGGCGCGGTTCGCGACATCGATCTGGTGCCGAGCGGCAACCCCGACCTGATGCGGCGCGACCCTGGCCCCCTCGACCCGTTGTTCGACCAGACCGCCGACGCCGTCGCCCAGATGCGCGATCTGGTGGAGGGGCGGCTGGGAGCCCGCTTCATGGTCGTGCTGCTGCCCGCCCACCATGCGCTTTATCCGTCGCGCTTCGGGAAATACGCGGCCCATGCCGGGCTGGACCGCGCCCTCTATGATCCCGACCGACCCATACGGCGTCTGACCCAGGCGCTGGAAGCCCGCCACGTGGCCTGGCTGGATTCCACGCCGGCCCTTCGCGCCGCCGGCGACCCCCAACTGATCTTTCCCAATGACGGTCATTTCAACGCCAAGGGTCACGCCATCCTGGCCGATCTTGTGGCTGCGTTCCTGCCCCGGCCGGAGGCGCGCCCATGATCGGCCCACTGCCCCCCCTGGCTGCCGACGGCATCGGCTTCGCCAGCCTGGCCTCGCTGTGTATCCTGGCCGCATGGTACGCCCCGGCCGCCTTTCCCCTCGTCCTGGCCACGGCCAGCGCGGTGGTGGCGCTCAGTTGGCTGCACGGCCTCGATCTGGCCGTGCTGGCCGTCTTCCTGGTACCGCCCTACGCGGTCGCCCGCTGGACCTGGGGACGGCCCGAACGCGCCGACGGCAAGGTAATCGTCGCGGCCATCGCCCTCCAGACCGCCATGTTCCTGGTAATCAAGGGCTATCCCGGAGCCAGCCTGCTGCAGCCGTGGGCGCAGCCGGTCGCGGTGGTCGGAATTTCCTACATGCTGTTCCGCCAGTTGCAGCTGATGATCGATGCGCCCAATATGGGCGATGTGAAGCTGACCCCGTACCGCTACCTGACGTGGCTGTTGGCCTTCTGGACCCTGCTGGCGGGGCCGATCCAACGCTACGGCGACTTCGTCGCGGGCCTGAAGGGCGTCCACCGCCCCGGCCGCGACGAGGCCCTGGCGGCCGCCCACCGGGCGGTCAACGGCTTCATCAAGGCCTTCGTCCTGGCCCCCGTGCTGCTGGGACCGTCCAAGGTGACCCTGCTGGCGCGGCCGGGCAGCGACTGGCTCGATCTCGCCGTGATCTTCTACACGTTCCCGTTCTACCTCTACCTGAACTTCGCCGGCTATACCGACATGATGATCGGCATCGCCCGGCTTTGCGGCTTCACCACCCTGCCCGAGAATTTCAACGCCCCCTATCTGGCACGGAACTGCCAGGAATTCTGGGGACGCTGGCATATGTCGCTGAGCAGCTGGATTCGCGACTATCTGTTCGCACCGCTGTCGCTCGCCATCCACCGGCGGCTGCCGGCCAGGTTCCACTCGCTGGCCCTGGCCGCGGCGGTGATGATGACCTTCGTGGTGGTCGGCGCCTGGCACGGCACCACCGGCGCCTTCATCGTGTTCGGCCTGATGCATGGCGTCGGCGTGCTGGCGGTGGCGGTCTGGGACGGCCTGCTGAAGAAGCGACTGGGCCGGGCGGCGCGCAAGGCCTTCGTGGAAAGACCCTGGGTCCGTGTGACCGCCACCGTCCTGACCTTCCACTACGTGGCGGCGGCCATGGCGCTGGTCAACAACTCCCTGGAGGAGATCACCGTCAGCCTGTCGGCGTTCCTGCGCCTTTGACCCGCTCAAGAGCTGCGACGGCGCGGCGGCCGTAATCGGCCCAGGTGAAGCCGGCGACCACGGCGCGGCGGCCGGCGGCGGCCATGGCTTCGCGATGGCGGGGATTATCCAGGGCGCGGCGCAGCCCCGCTTCCAGAGCGGTACCGTCACCGGGGGCCACCAGAATGGGCAGGGCGTCGGGAACGTCCACGGCACCGGTGGCGGTGCTGGCCACCACCGGCAGTCCCGCCGCCATGGCCTGGAGCACCACCATGCCGAACCCCTCTTCCATAGACGGCAAGCAGAACAGGTCGGCGTCGGCGAAGGCTCGGACCAACGCCTCTCCCCGCAATGGCCCATGCAGATGCACCCGCTCGCCCGGCCATCGCGTCAACAGGGGTTGGAACGCGGACTCCACGGGGCCGACCAGATGCAGTTCGGCATCGCCACCCAGGCGCGCGAAAGCGTCCAGCAGCCAGGGCACGCCCTTGCGCACCCCCACCTGGCCGACGAACAGGATGCGCGGCGGCCCTGGACGGCGCGACGGCACCACGCGTGCAAAGCGCTCCAGGTCCACGCCATAGGGATTGACGGCCACCTTGGCCGCATCCACCCCTTGGGGGGCGAACGTGGCGGCGGCGGCGGACGAACCGGTGACCACCAGATCGGCGAGGGCATATTCCTCGACCTCGCGGGCCATCAGGCGCGGATCGATGCCGGCGAACCGTAGGCCCAGCCGGGCGTGGGCCTCGGCCAGCACGGCGTTCTGATGGACGATATGGGTCGAGCCGCGCTCGATCACCACCGCCATGCCGCGGCGGCGTGCCTCGCGCACCGCCTCCAGCGAGGCTCCACTCCACCCCACCAGGATATCGGCTCCTTGGGGCAGCGTGGCGGCGGCGAAGGCGCCGAAGCGGCGGGCGATCAGATGGTCGGGCGTGGCGACGCCCAGCTTGCCGCACAGGCGCCGCAGCGCCTCCAGCCAGGGCGCGGTGCGCAAGGCCACGCCCTCGGGCAGAAAGTGCCGCGCCACCATGGCGGGATAGGTGGTGGCCAATTGGGCCAGACAGCCGTGACGGGACAGTTCCCCCGCCAGCTCGAAGGCGTGGAAACGGCCATGGACACATAAGGCGACCTTCATCGCGCCCTCCCCGCCGCGCGGGTCAGCACCGCTTCCAGCTTCACGGCCTGGGCCGCCCAGGTGTAACCCGCCAGAACGCCGCGATCCACGCCGGTTCCCTGGGCAGTCCGTCCCCGCCAGGTGCGTTCCAGGGCCTGGGCCAGGGCCTCGGAATCCGGGCACAGGCTCAAGTCTCCGCCGCAAGTGGCGGCGATATCGACCGCTTCGGCGGTTTCGGTTGGAAAGGCGGCGATGGGGCGGTCGGCGGCCAGCAGTTCGAACACCTTGTGGTGGAACCAGCCGGGCTGGCCCACCATCCGGCCGTAAAGGTTCAGAAAGGCCTGCCGCTGCAGCCCGGCCAGATCTCCCAGGGCAATAAACGGCCGGATATCGAGACCGCAACGCCCCTTCAGGGCGGCGGCCTCCCGCCTGACCAGTTCATGCTCGCCACCGGCATAGGTGAACACGATTTCACGCCGCGCGTCGTCGGGCAGGTGGTCGAGAAAACGGCCGATCCCGGCCATCATGCCATCCAGCCAGCCATAGCTGCTGCCGGTGACAGTGATGCGGAACGGCAGGGAGGGCGGCGCCGGCGTCAGCAATTCTTCCGGAATCCCGCTGTAGATGGCGGTCTTTGGCAGGCGAAAATGCCGGCCGGAATTATCCAGGTGCCCCTGGGACAGGCCGGTACAGGCGGCGGCATCGGCGAAGCGCCGCGCCACCAGCCCGCTGACCGGACGGGGCACGAAGGCCTCCCACACGTCCTTGATGTCCATGACCCAGGGGCAGCGGGACAGGGCGGCAATTCCCCGGGCAATGGACCAGGCGTCGGTATTGCCGAACGTTCCCCAGGTCACCTCGGGCCGGAACACCTCGGCCAACAGGGGCCAATAGGCGGCGCTGCCTTCGCGCCAGTCGGTGAAGACCCCGCCATGACGCAGGTAATGCCCGGCCAGCACCAAACGGCGGAGCGGACGCGGCAGACCGCCGTTCCGCGCCGCCGCCAGCAGCGGCAAGGGGCGGGACGGGCATGCCAGAAGAAACGGCTGGCGCCAGTCGTGGACGGCCAAGGCTGCCGCCACATGCGCCGGATCGGCGGGAGGCTCGGTCGGATCAAGGGCGCCGGTCAGCAGAACGACCCGGTGACCCAGCTCGGCCAGGGCTGCAGCAAAGCGCGCCACCCGCACCGCTCCGATGACCGGCGCGTCGGGGTGATGGTGGTTGACCGCGACGATCCGCATCACCGCACGCTCCGCCGGATGGCAAGGCCGGTAATCAGGGTTGTCGCCGAAAGGACGGCCACCGCCGACATGACGATACCCAGCCTGGCCGCCGACGCATCGCCGGCCACCAGCAGGCAGCCCAAGCCGAAGATGACGTATTGCATCGCCCGCCCGGTCAGCAGCAGGGCGTTTTGGCGCTGCGCCAGACAATAGGCGCGCACCAACTCGAACATGCTGTAGCCCAGGACCACGCCGGCCATGGCCGCCATGACCGGTCCGGCCTCGCGCCAGCCCGCCCCGAACAGCCAGGGAATCACCACGTCGGCAAAGGTCCAGGCCCCCGCCGCGGCGCCGGCCAGCAGCAGGAACAGCAGGCCTCCGATCCGCACCAGGGTATGAAACGCGTCATGCCCCCCGACGCGGCAGAAGACGTTGCCGGCCAATCGCACCACCACCGGGGACAGAAGCTGGTGAGGCACCAGAGCGAGACGCTGCGCCTGAACGAACAATCCGGTACCGTGGGTGCCGCACAGCATGCCCACAGCCAGGGTCACCAGACGCTGGAACCCGCCGTCGACGATGCCGTCCAGCCACGGAACCCGTGTCGCGGTCAACAGGCCACGCCATTCCGCCAGACTGACCCACCGCAACGGCCAGCGGGGAATGGCGCCAATCCTCAACATCATGGCGAGACGCACCACCACCACCACCGCCTCGCGCAGATAGAGGCTGGCCACCCCCGCCCCGGCCAGGGCCAGAAGCAACGCCGCCGCGTGCCCGGTGACCTGCGAGCCGGTCTCGATGGCGGTCAGGTGGCGATAGGGCATGCCGCGTTCGAAGAAGGTGGTCACCGAGTTGAGCCAGTGACCCAGCGCCAGGGTCAGGATCAGGGGAAAGACCCACAGGGACGAGATGCCGACCATGGCCTGCCAGATCAGCATGAGGACCAGGGAAAACACCGCCTCGATGGCCATGGCCGAGTTGAGGCGGTAGCGGAAGTCTTCGGTGTACTCGTCATCCCGGGCCAGGATCGCCAGCGTGCCGAGGCAGGGGGAAAAGATGACCTGCACCAAGCCGACACTGGCAAGAGCCAGGGCGAAGCCGCCGAAATCGGCCGGCACTAGGAGCCGCATCAAAATCAGTTGACTGGCGAACCCCGCCAACGACTGCACCAAGGAACTGCCCATGAGCAGCGCACCGTTACGCAGGAACGCCCGGCCCAACCCCAACTCAGCCGGTCCGTTATCGGAGGATGGCTCAGCCCCGTGGTTCATCAGCGCCGCATGGTCTCGAACAGCCCGATCAGACGGTCGACGTGATCGGACCATTGCAGGTCGGACAGCACCCGCGTCCGGCCGTCCACGGCAAGCCGCTGGCGCAGGGCCGGATCGGCGTCAAGGGCTAGGACCTGCTTCAGCATCTCCTCGGGCCGGAAGGGCGTGGCGTAAAGGGCGCAATCGCCGCAAACCTCGCGCGCCACCGGCGTGTCGGCGACCACCACCGGCAGACCGGAACTCAGCGCTTCGGCCATGGGATGACCGAAAGTCTCGGCCACCGCCGGAAAAACGAAAACGTCGTGACTGTTGTAAAGCTCGGGCAGTTGGTGATACGGCACCTTGCAAAGGGTCAGCTTACCCGCCGCCGAGAGGCGCTCCATGGCCCGCAGGTCAAGGGCGCCGCCCGGCGAGTTGGCCGCGTCTTCCATCTGCATGGTAATGGTGGCATGCGCCCGGATGCCGGCCGCCTCCAGCCGCTCCACCAGACGGCAAACATCACCCGGCGACTTATGGGGGTAATAGACCGACACGTACAGCAGGCGAAGCACCCCATCCTCGCGCCATATGCGGGATCGCTCGTTCAGATTGAAGACGCCGTCCAGGGTGCCATAACGATTGACCACGACCTTTTCGGCGCTTTCCGGCTGCCATTGGGCCAGCAGATCCTTCATGGCCTGGGAGGGAGCCATCACCTTGTCGGCCCAGATCATGGACTGCAGCATCAGCTTGCGCCGCATGAAGCGCCATGCGGCCAGCTTGATCCCCTGGCTGGGGGCGACGAAATGGAGATAGAAGGGGTCGAACAGGCCCCCCTCCCGCATCAGCAGAAGCTGCGGCACCGGCGAGCGCCGTATGCCGAAATTGGCCGACGAGAACAAGACGTCGGGATTGACCCGCGCCACGACCTTCGGCCAGACCAGTTGCTCCCACAGCAGGCGATGGGTGGGGTTGTAATTGGCGACCGGGTGGCGGATCGCCTCGATTCCCTCGGGAAGATCGAATTCCGGCGAGACCGCCACCACCACCTTGACACCACGGTCACGAAGCGACTTCAGCATATTGCTGGTATAGGTGAGGATGCCGCCACGCTTGGCGGAAAAGGCGTTCATCAGGATTCTCATGACGGACTCTTCGCGGCGGCAAGCACCCGTTCGAGGACTTCCCCATGGCCGAGCCCCAGGTCGCGGACCCGGGCGCGGCCGGCGGCGGCCACGGCGGCGCGGCCCGCATCGTCGGCCAGCCAACGGCGGCACTGGGCCACCAGCTCGTCGTCATCGCCGAAATAGGCCGCCGCATACTCGGACGGCAGCAGGGCCGCCATCTCGTCCGACCGTTCGTGCATCATGAACGCTCCGCACGCAGGAATCTCGATGGATCGGGTGGTCTGCCGATCCCGGTTGAAATGCCGCAGAAAGCATAGGTTGATCTTGCTGGCGCACAATACCCGGACATAATCCTCGCCGTATACCGGCTTGTTCTCCACCACGAGTCCGGGATGGGCGCCGACCAGACCGCCCCAGCCATTGCCCCACACCCGACATGTCAGCCCCGCCCGGGCGAGACGGAGAAGACTGGCGGCGCGCGGCGCCTCGAAAGTGCCGACAAAGCTGATGTCGGCGCCGAAGCGCGCCCGCTCCCCGGCATTGATCGCCAGGGGCCGGTGAAGCGACGGGTCGTAGGAATTGTTGACGAACAGAACCCGCCGCGCGCCGCGCGCCGGCATCTCCCCGGGCTCGGCGTTGAACGACTTGGTGGTCACCCACAGATCGAACTGGGGAATGGCGGCCGCCAGCCAGCGGGTCAGATGACGGGGATTGACCATGTCATCTTCCGAAATCCACACCAGCGCCAGGTCGGGATTGGCGGCTTTCATCGCCTGCAGGGTGCGGCGGCGCACGGTGCGGGCATTGTCGAACAGGGCCAGATCGAACTGGCGCGCGTCCAGGCCCGCCAGGGCGGCATTGACGCCGGCCAGATCGAAGGGAACCCGCAGGCGATAGCTGATGCGGTAGGCCAACGACGGCGCCCGCTCGCAGGAATGCCCCTCGGGCGTCGAGGGCACGAAGCGCACCGAGTGGCCCAACTGGCGCAAAGCCTCGAGCCGCTGCAGCGAGCGCGAGCCCGGAACCGATTCGGCGACGAACAGGATTCTCATGCGGAGCCTCCCCGCTGTCCGGTCACATCTCCCAGGGCCTGCTGCAACCCCTTAAGATCGGCGTTGAAATCCCAGCCTTCGATCCGGCGGCGCGCCTGCCCGCCCAAGTCTTGCGCGTGCGGCAGGACCCAGCGCAAGGCATCGGCCAGGGCCTCCACGTCACCCGGCGGCACCATGGCCCCCACCTGCCCGTCCACCAGATCATGGGCAGCGCCGCATTGGGTGCTGGCAATGACAGCGGTACCGCAGGCCATGGCCTCGTTGATGGCCAAGCCCCAGGCCTCACGCTCGGCGGCCAGGACGAAAACATCGGCCAGGGCGTAAAGCGCCGGCATCTCGGTCTGATTGCGAAAGCCGAGGAAATGGACATCCTCTCCCGCCGCCGCCGTCAGTTCGGCCGCCATCTCACCATCTCCGACGAAGACCAGCACGGGGCGGCCCTCGTGCGTGGGAAAGGCCTTCCGCCAGGCGGCGAGCAACGTATGCGGGTGCTTGCGGCGGCTGAGTTTGCCAGCGTACAGCACCACTTGCCGCCCGTCCGGCAGACCGAGCCGCGCGCGCAGATCGGGCGGCGCGGCGGCAGCATGGCGGGCGAAGAAGGCGTTGTCGACGGCATAGGGTATGGAGAACACCCGGTCGGGCGGCACCCCGAGACGGGCGTAATAGCGGGCGTTGCAGCTGCCGATGGCGAGGAAGCCGCGGCACAGGCGGAACAGGGTCCCGAGAGCGGCGCGCTTGGCCGCACCCCGCCAGCCGGGGCCATCGGGCATGGCGCCGTCCCAGTTCTCCCCCCGCATCAGCACGGGGCGCCGCAGCAGCTTGGCGGCCAGCAGCACCGCCTTCATCCGCCAGCCCTGCCAACCGTGCAGCCAGACCACGTCGGCCGCCCGCAGCTCGCGGCCGAGGGTGGCGGGGTCGAACCGCGCATGCTCGTACCCCTCCAGCAGCGGCACGTCCCAGTGCACGACGCGGCCGAAGCCGGGGTCCATCGCCCCATCGGGATAACGCAGGAACAGCACACGCAGATGAATGCCGGCTTGGGCAGCGATCAGCCGCAGCAGGGGGGCCTGGTACTGGATGGGGTGGCTGACCACGTAGAGCAGGCGGATCACGGCTCGTCCCCCCACCGTCGCCGCCAGTTGTCCGCCAGCCCCTCCTCGAAGGCCGCCAGCCCGAACCGCTCCACCGCCAGAGCACGCGCCGCCCCCGACATGGCGTCCCGCGCCGGCCGGTCGGCGACGATCGCCGCGATACGCTCGGCCAGGGACTTTGCATCTCCTTGCGAGAACCAGCCGGTCTGCCCGTCGATGACATAGTCGTCGGGTCCGTATCCCCGGGCCGCCGCGACCACCGGTACGCCGCAGGCCATGGCCTCGACCCCGACGATGCCCAGCCCCTCCTGCGCCGAAGGCAGGGCGAAGACGTCCAGGCTCTGGTAGAAGGCCGGCAAGCCTTCCGCCGGAACATGGCCGAGGAACTCGACCTCGCCGGCGATTCCCAGCCGTCCGGCCAGGGCCGGCAACTCCGGCGGCGCCTCGCCGGCCAGCCGCAGCCGGACGGGCACACCGGACCGGCGCATTTCGGCCACCGCCTCGAGCAACAGCGGCACCCGCTTGCGCGGATCGCCCAACCGCCCGGCAAAGCCGATGGTGCCGGGCTCGGCCGGTCGGGCCGGGGGCGTGAAGGCGTCAGAATCCGTGGGAATTGGCAGCAGATGGGGGTCGGTGCCGCCCTGTCCGGCCAGGGTCCGGCAGGTGTATCGGCTCACCCCCATGACCGAGCAGAGGGGCGAGGCCAGGACCCGGCGCTGCTGGGCGAGGAGCAGGGGGCGGACCACACTACGGTCCATCAGGCGCCGCCCCCATCCCATGGCCTCGACCCGGTCCCTGCGATCGTCATCCACCGGACAGGCGCACCACAGCAGATGGGGAACATCGCACTCCACCAGGATATTGGCCACCAGCGGCGTCCCGCCGATGGCCAGATGCCGGTCGTGGCGGGCCACCAACTCCCGCCAGGGAGCCGAGATTGCGGTATAGGGGGCCTCCAGCTCGGGGAAGCGGCAGCCGATCGCATGACAGGCAAAGTCGTCCCAGCACCGGCCTTCTGCCTGTCCGGGCCGCGCGCCGCGGAACAGCCGCCAGGATGGAACCACCAGATCCGGGTGGTCGCTCAGCGTGGCGTAGTAGGCGACGGTCACCGTCCAGCCCAACCGGCGCAGGCGGCCGGCCATGATGGCGGCCTTGGCCGGCACGCCGCCCCGGAAGGGCGGAAGAGTCACCAGCAGCAGCGACCCGCGGCTCATGGTCAGCGGGCCGATTCTTTGAAAATCCCCGCCAACCGCTCGGCGCAGCGGACCCAGGAAAAGTCGGCGGCACGGCGCACGGCGCGCTCGGAAAGCTCTGCCCGCCGGGCCGGATCGGTCAGCAGGACCTCCACCGCCCGGCACATGGAATCCACGTCCTCGGGATCGAAATATTCCACGGCATCGCCGGCGATTTCCGGCATGGCGGTACGGTTGGAACAGGCCGTGGGCGTTCCGCAGGCCAGGGCTTCGACCAGGGGATTGCCGAAGGTCTCCACCGTCGATGGAAAGACGAAGATACGGCAGCTCTGATAGAGGCGGCACAGTTCGGACGGCCGGACATGGCCGAGAAAGGTGACCTTGTCGCCCACCCCCCGCTCGGCCACCGTGGCGTAAAGATCCGCCGCGTACCCGGTATCCAGCGGCTTGCCGGCGATGGTCAGCGTCAGGTCAGGATAGCGTTCCAGCAATCGGCAGAACGCATCGAGCAAGGTGTGGTAATTCTTCTGAATATAGATGTCGCCGACGGCCAGCAGCGCATTGCCACGTTCCCCGTTTCCCGGATGGAACTCAGGATTGATGCCGTGATTGACCACCGTGATCTTGGACTTCAGCCAGGTGAAGGGCCATCGGGTCAGGCTGGACACCGTGTAATTGGACACTGCCACGACCCGCCTTGCCACGAACATAGACACCAGGGTCATGAACGCCACCGCCGCCCAGTAGGCGATCTTGGTGGGGCGGGCTTCCTTCATGACCACCGAGAGGGAATTGCGGGCCAGCAGAATGCTGTGGCGCGCCATGAGCGGGCCATAATTAGCCGGCGAATAGACCACGTCGGCCTCTACGATCCGGGCCACCAGGGGCAGCACGAATTGCTCCCACAAGAAGGTGCGCGACATGCTCTCGCCGAACCGGAAGATGTGCAGGCGGGCAAAGTCGGCCAAGCCCTCGTACTGGTTCAATTGATTGGCATGCAGGACGAGGTGCAGTTCCAGTTGCGGATCTCTGGCCAGCAGCGGGACGATGTTGCTGAGATAGGTGAAGCCGCCGCCTGATTTCGAGTGCAGCGCATTGATCAGAACCCGCACGGAAAGACACCCTTCGAACGCATTGACTGTACGGCACAGGCGCACCTGCCCCAGAAAACGGGGCACCTTCCTCCGGCCGAGGACTCGGGATGACTGACGCGAATCCCTGATTTGTAGGGGATCGAACGCCCCAGCACAATGGGCATTTCACCCGCCTGGGGCGGACTTTCCCTGCGGAAACGGTGCCTTGGACGGCGCGGCGATAAAGCGCCGAAACTCCTCCAGGCTGATCCAGCCCAGCCTGGAGGCGTCCCTGATGCGGCCGTCATAGATGCTGCGATAGAACGAGCAGCCCCGGCAGCTTTCGGGGAAATCCCCCGCCTGCTGCCGTTCGATCAGCCCGGCATAGGCCCGGTTGTCGGCCGACAGGATGGTGGCCAGGCTGTCGCGGTTCAGATTGCCAATGATCAGATCGTCGCGCACGGCGCGGCAGGCGCAGGCGTTGACCCGTCCGTCCGCCAGGATCTGGACGTTGAAGAAGGGCTGGATGCACGCCCCGTTCTTGGGTACGAGGCGCCCCTGGATCAGCCGCATGTCGAGGCCGCCGAGATCCGCCTCGCTCACCAACCCGCCCCAATCGTCAAGATCGTTCTGCACCGCCACCGGCACCCCAAGCGACGCCAGCCGGCGAAGAAGGACGTGCAGCGGCCCGTCGTATGAAGCGTCCAGGCCATAGCCGCACTCGCTGCGCATGCACAAGGAAAGGCCGGGCAGGACGCCCCGGGCCCGCACGATGACCTCCAAGGTCGCCAGATTGTCGAGCAGGCGGCGAAACTGGACTTCGCCGCGTCCGGTGATGCGCTCGAACGTCGGAAGGTCATGGCCGTAAAGGCTGACCACGAACAGCTTCAGGCGCGGCATGGACAATATCTCATCCAGTTGGACCGCGTCGGCGCCGATGAGATTGGTGTAGAGCAGGATTCCCGCCTCGGACCCGGCCTGCCCGTCCAGGGCGGCGTCGAGCAGGCGGAGCTTGTCCAGGATGGACTTGTCCATGAACACGTCGCCGTTGATCGGCGTCAGGACGATGTCGGCGAAACCCATGGCCAGCGCCTGGGTTACGTAATCACGGAACCGGTCGATCTCCATTACCCGCCGGGGCCGCAACCCCAGTCGATAGGTGCAGAAGCTGCACTCGAGGTTGCAGTGACTGGTCGGCTCGATGAACATGTAGGTGCGCGGATGCGGGACGTGGCTGCGCCCCAGCAGGCGGCCGATGGCCGTGTGAAGGGCCGTGGTGACCGATAGCCGCAGGGAGGCCAGCAGGTTGACGGCTTTCATGGCGGCCGTTCAGGTCGAGCGGGCCAGGCGTGCCGCCAACCGCCGCCGCAATCCACCCAGATCGCCGGTGGCCGCCATGCGCCCCACCAGCCACAGACGCCGCAGCCAGACCAGGGCGGGATTGGCGCAGAAATCCAGCTGATAGCGCCAGGCCGCCAGGCCGTTGACCATCGCCCCCAGGACCGGATTGCTCCGTTCGCACGACCGCTTGGCCAGCCACCAGACCAGGGCGGTATTCCAAGGAATCAGGTAGATGCAGTTTTCCAGAATGGTCTTGCGGTCAAAGTGGGTGACGTCCGGCTTGTAGATCCAGTTATAGAGGGTGCGGTCCGCGACCTTGTCCTCGGTCAGGTCGGCGGCACTGATCAGGCCTTCCTTCAGGGCCCGCTCGGTCAGGGGATAATGCGGAAAATACTGCATAAGATACGTATTGAGCTTGAGCGGTTGGGGCATGGCGGCCAGCAGGCGGATGCTCTCTTCCTGGGCCTCGGCGGTATCGAAGGGATTGCCCAGGATCAGGTCGCACTGCACCTGGACGCCGCATTCGGCCAGCATGCGGGCCTTTTCCAGCAATTCCACGTTCTTGCCCGGGCGCTTCAGCACATCGGTACGAATCTCGTCGGATCCGGACTGGATGCCGAAATGCATCTCGTAGAGCCCGGCCTCGACCAGGGCGCGGACGTTCTTCTCCTTGATCAGCTTGGGAACCAGTTCGCAATTGAACGGCGGCCCGCCAGCCTGACGGTAGGCTTCGCTGAACTCCCGCGTCCAGTCGTCGAAGACTCCGAATACCTCGTCGTTGAAACTGGCAAAGCGTGCCTTGGGCTGACGGGCCATCCGGTCCATGACCTGGGCGATGACGTTGGCGGGACTGCGCAGCCGCACGAAACGTCCATTGCCGCGATTCATGGGAATCAGCAGTGAATTGACGCAGTAGCTGCACATGTAGACACAGCCGCGCCCGGCCATGACCAGGATTTCCTCAGCCTCCATCTCCGGGTCGCTCTCGTAGAGGCGACCGTATTCGATGAAGTGCATCTGCGGCTCGCCATAGGCCTCGAAGGGAATGAGGTCCAGGTCCTGGATCAGCATGCGCTGGCCCATGTCCACCGTCCGGCCTTCGGCATCCCGATGCCATAATCCCTGGATGCCCGAGAAATCCCGCGATCCGGCCCGCAGCCGCTCGAAGAGGTCGAGCACCACCAGCTCGCCCTCGCCCTTGCAGACGTAGTCGGCGTAGCCAAGCGCCTCGTCCGGCGAGATGGTCGGGTGCTTGCCGCCCGCCACCACCGGAGCATCGGTGATCTCGCGCACCGCCGCGATGACGCGCCGCGCCGCCGGCACATAGGGGGCCAACACGCTGACGGCCACCATGTCGGGGTCGATGCGGCGCAACAGCGCCTTCAGATAGCCGATCTCGTCTTCGGTGATGGGGGTATGGCGGTTGGTCAGATTGTCCTTGAAGAACACCGCGTGTGAATCGATCCCCGACTGGCGGGCCAACTGGTGGAAGCCGCGCACCGGAAACGACTTGAAGCAGTAAAGGGAAATGAACAGGACTCGCGGCCCGCCCGCCGGAGACGACGTCCAGGGCGGGGTGGCGGCAACCTTCGCCAATTGGGCCAGGGTCTGATCAGTATCGGAGGATACGGGCATCGACATGGAGGCTATATAGCCCATCGGCCCTGGAAATTCACCCAAAACACCCCGCCCGCTGACAGCTGGGCGAAAAGGCTTTCGGTTTACTTCCGCGTACCAACGCGATAGAACCGGGACCGTTCAGATTTTACCGGGAAGCACGGCGTGACCCCGAGTTTGCTGTTACAGGCGGGGCTGGGACCACTGCTCGCAGCGCATCCCCTCGCTTGCCTGGACGTGGGGTCGCGGGGCGGATTCGAGTCCGACCTTCTACCCATCGCCGGCGCCGTGGATGCCATTGGCTTCGAACCCGAGCCCGCCGCCTTCCGGGCCGTTTCCGGCCAGGGAAGCGGCCCCTGGCGGTCACTGCGCCATCTGCCCCATGCCCTGGCGGGAACCACCGGCGAACGAACCCTCTACGTCCCCCAGGATCCGGCAAGCTCGTCGCTGCTGCGCCACGACCCCGCCATCGCCGGCGCATTCGGCAAGCGGCATTTTTCCCAGCTCGATCATGCCGTCGCGGTTCAGACCCGCGTGCTGGACGACGTGCTCGACGAGGCGAACGTCACGAACCCCGCCTATCTCAAGCTTGACGTGGAAGGGGCGGAACTGGAAATCCTCGAGGCCGCCCCCAGGGCCCTCGAGCATCTGCTGACCGTCAAGGCCGAGGTTTCGTTTCTGCCCTTCCGTCACGGACAGCCCCTGGCCGGGGACGTGGAGGCATTCCTGCGGGGCCACGACTTCGTCCTGATGGACCTGATGCGTCCCCACCACTGGCGGGTCCACGGCTATGTGGCCCACCCCCAGGCCGCCGCTCAGACCATTCCCTATTCCCGCGGCCAGTTGGTCCAGGGCGACTTCCTGTTCTTCCGCTCGCCCGATTCCGTCCAATCCATGGAGCGCCGCCTGCAATTGGCGGCCCTGGCCATGGCCCACGGCCATTTCGATTTCGCCGGCCGAATTCTGCTGGAACCCGCCACGACCACCTGGCTGGCACGGACCCATGGATGCGACGCATCCGGGCTTCTCGACCGCTGCTCGCAAGCCTTCGGCCGGACGGTGTGGCGCCACAAGGCGGCACAGCACCTCCGCCGCATGGTGACCTTCGCCCGCTCGTGGACGGCGTTGTGGGGACGGCGCGCGCCATGACGCCGCCGGGCCTGTCGTCCGAAACCATAGCGGTCTGGCTGCTGGCCGCGGCGGCCTTCGTCTTTCCGTTCCTGGCCGTCGTCGCCCCCCTGGGCATCACGGTCGAACTGGCCATTCTGGGCACGGCGGTTCTGCCCTTTGTCATCCGCGTCCGGGCGTGGCGCCACCTTCCCGTCACCCTCCTGGCCCTGCTCGTCGCCCTGGTGTCATGGGCCGCCATCAGCAGCCTGTGGGCCGAGATGCCGCAACAGGCCGCCACCGCCACCCTGCGCCTCCTGGGAATTTTCCTGGCGGGACTGTCCAGCCTGGCCGCCGGGCTGGCGCTCGCCCCCACCGCGCTTCGACCGGTCCGCATCGCCCTGCTGGCGGGCTTCGGGCTGGTGGCCGCCCCCTTGCTGGCCGATCAGTTGGCGGGTCAGTTGCTCACAGACTGGACCGATCTGCCGACCCGCCTGACCGAGACGCATCCGGTCAAGCGGGGCATCGTCATCCTGGCCCTGCTGATCTGGCCGATACGCATCATGATGCGCCGCCGGTTCACCGTCCCGGTCCAGGGACTGGCCATCGCCGCCATGATCACCCTTGTGATGTTCGGCCACAGTTCCACCGCCAAACTCGCCACCGGCGCGGGCATCGCGGTCACCCTGGCCCTCATGCTTGCACCGCGCCGGGGGCCGGGCATGGTCGGCGCCCTGCTGGTGGCTGCCACCCTGGCCATTCCACTGGCAGCCTCTCACCTGCCGTCGCCCCGCCATACCTTCCAGCATTGGACCTTCCTGGCGCCATCGGCTCATCATCGGGTCACCATTTGGGGGTTCACCGCCCAGCGCATTGCCGAGCGTCCCATCCTGGGCTGGGGCATGGATGCCTCGCGCGGTTTTCCCGGAGGCGATCAGGAGGTGGTGGTGCGCCGCTATGTAGAGGGGGTAAGGGTCGCAGAACTGACCGAGCCCGTGCTGCCCCTTCACCCCCACAGTGCGGTGCTTCAGCTCTGGCTCGAGCTTGGCGCGGTCGGCGCGGTAATGTTCGGCGTCTTTCTCGTCTGGCTGCTGTCGCGCGTCGCGCGCCCGCCCGCCGCCCTAAGGGGAGACATGGCGGCAGCGGCCATGGCCGCCTTCATCATGGCGGCGGGAAGCTTCGGATTCTGGCAGGGATGGTGGCAGTCTTCCTTCTGGCTGACCGCAGTCTTCACACTTCTCGCCATGAAGGACGGCAGCGCCGCTGCCGGGCTGGACCATACTCTTTCCCCACCTGAACGGAACGAAAGCCTGCGACCATGAGGGAATGGCTGATCGAGCACCTGATCTGTCCCACCTGCCCCGGCGAGGTCGGGCTGTCCCTGTCCGTCACCGCACGCGAAGGCGACGACATCCTTGAGGGGGAACTGGCCTGCCCGGCCTGCGACGCCCGATTCCCCGTGCGGGGCGGTGTACCGCGCTTCACGCCGGCGGGGGCCGATTATTGCGGCAATTTCGGGTTCCAGTGGAATAAGTGGCGAGCTTTGCAGATCGACCGCCTCAGCGGCCACCAATTGTCGGCGGGGCGTTTTTTCGGAGACAGCGGCTGGGACCCGGCCTGGCTGGAGGGCAAGCTGATCCTTGACGCCGGATGCGGGGCGGGCCGCTTCTCCGACGTGGCGGCCTCGGCCGGCGCGCGGGTGATCGCCTGCGACCTTTCCTCCGCCGTCAACGCCTGCCGCGAGACCACCGCCGCCTGGGACGGGCGGGTCCAGCCCATTCAGGCGTCGATTTTCGACCTGCCGTTACGGCGCGGCATCTTCGACGGGGTGTTCTGCATGGGCGTGATCCAGCACACCCCCGACCCAAAGCGACTGATGAGCGGGCTGCCCGCCTTTCTCAAGCCGGGAGGGCGGTTGGCCTATAATTTCTACGAGGCAGATTTCTGGCCCTGGCTTCAGGGAATCAAATACGCACTGCGCCTTGTCACGCCCCATCTTCCCACCGGGGCCACCCTGGCGCTTTCGCGGGCCCTGGTCCGGGTGTTCTTTCCCCTGACGGCGGCTTTCGCCCGCCTTCCGGTGTTTCGGACACTGAACGTGATGATTCCCATCTGCCCGGTCCACGACAGCGTGCTGACGCCGGAGCAGCGCTATGCCTGGACGGTACTCGATACCTTCGACTGGTATTCGCCGCGCTATGAAAAGCGGCAGAAGCACAAGGAGGTCATCCGGCTGCTTACCGATGCGGGAATGACCGAGGTCACCGGGCGGGCGGGTGCGGTCATAGCCAGGGCCCCCACGAGAGGCTAGCGGATGAAGCCCGCATCGCCGCCCGCTGGTCCCGCCCTCATGGCCGCAATCGCGACGCTGGTTCCGCTGTCGCTTTGCCCCTTGTGGCTGGCGCTCCTGCCACCGGGCGGCTTCTGGCTGGCCCGTGGCCTTGCCGCCGTGGGCGGTGCGGCGACGCTTGCCGCCATGGCCCAAGGGCGGGACGCCGGGAACAGGCCTCCCCTTGTGCTGGTCTCGCCCGCCGTCATGCTGCCTCTACTGGCCCTGGTGTTCTACAGCCTGGTCCCCGCCTTTTACGTGGAATCGACGTTCGGCGGGCCGCTTCCCATTCCACCGGGCGTCCCCGCCCGGGTTCTGCATGAACAGTTCGGCTACTATGCCGCCTATGCCGCCGCCTCGCAGGCCGAGGCCTGGGTCCTGGCCTTTGCCTGCATCGGCCTGTTGCTTGCCATGGCCTTCGACCGGATCATCCCGCACCGCACCGAACCCGACCAGCCGTCACCGGCCCTCGGCTGGGGCCTCGCCCTGGTTTGCGGCGGCGGCGCGGCCTTTCAGGTGGCGAAGACGCTTTCCACCTTGGCCCTGGCGGACGTTCTGCCGCCCCTAGTGATGTTCGGCATGGCGCTGCTGAGTCAGGCGCCCATCCGGCGCGCGCCCTGGATCGCGGCCGGGCTGGTGGCGGGAGCGGCCTTGCTGTTCCCCTACCACATCAAGTCCCTGGTATTCTTTTCCGTGGCACTGCTGTTGACCGCCTTTTGCCGGTCCCGCGGATGGATGCGGATCGCCATCGCCGCAATGCTGCTGCTTTCCCCGATAGCGGGAGCCGGTGCCGTGATGCTGCCGCGTGGAGCCATTCCCAATCTGGCCGGCAAGATCGTCTACCGCCAATCCGAGACGGTGTTCTGCCTGGACTTCGCCCTGCGCGACGCGGCGGCGGGCGGCGGGGAGTGGCGGGCCGGGCCGTTCTACTTCGTCTCGGCCCTGGTTCCACGGATCCTGTGGCCCGACAAGCCGTCACTGTCCCACGGCGGGGCGTTCAGCGAATTCTGCGGGGTGGAGATTCCGGGGCATTCCGCCTCCATCACCTTGCTGGGCGAGCCGGCCTTGCGCGGCGGGGCATGGGGCATGGCGGCAGCCGGGCTGGTCCTGGCCGGCCTGTCGGCCGCCGTCATCGCCGCCTGGAAGCGCGGTGGCATGATCGTGACCGCCCTGGCCCTCGGGCTGACTCCCTGGCTGATCGATTTCGACCAGCATTTCGCCATGTACGTCGCCAATCTGGCCAAGGGGCTGCTGGCGACATTGCCCGTGGCCCTGGTGATCGGATACGTCACCCGGCGGCAGGCGGCGAGCCGCGCTTCACCCTGAGCCGGACCGTCACGCCCCGTCGCGGTCGCGGCCGGCCGATTCCAGCTGGCTGAGGCGCATATAGCTGATCTGGTCGGCGATGAAACCCTGCAACACCAAGATCAGGCCCGCCAGGACCAGGACCACGGAAAGGGACGGAAAGCCCAGGCCGTGCGCCAGGGCCAGAATCAGGCCATAGGCCAGGCCGACGCCGGCCAGTAACGCGCCCACGGGCAGGAATACCCTGAGCGGCGCGAACAGCATGATCATGCGCATGACCAGGATCAGGGCCTGCAGCCCATCACCCAGCACCACCTTGCTGGTGCCGATGCGGGGCCGGGTGGTCACCGGCTCGAAGGCGACGGGGTAGTCGCGCTGAATCATGATCATGGTCGAGGTCATGCTGGCGCTGTAGCGGTTGGGCAGCAACGACAGGTAGGGCAGGATGACGTCCCGGCGAAAGACCCGCAGACCGCAATTGAGGTCGGTCCCCGCCCCCAGGCCGAGGGACCAGGCCAGAGCCCTGATAATGGCCTTGCCGAAGGTGCGGAACCGGCTGGTGCCCGCCGGCCGCTGGCCGATGACGGCCACCACCCGCTCGGAATCCAGACGCCGCGCCATGGCGATCAGATTCTCCACCTTGTGCTCGTTGTCGGCGTCAAACCACGCGACGTAGTCGCGCCCGGCGGCGCGCATGCCGGCCTTGAGCGCCGCGCCGTAGCCCCGGTTGAACGGCTGGCGCAGCACCGTGATTCCCGCCACCGTGGCGGCGCGCTCTCCGGTCCGGTCGGCGCTGCCATCATCGACGACGATGATTTCGGCGTCGGGCAGAGCCTCGCGCAATCCCTGGAGGGTGGGAACGATGCCGTCCTCCTCGTTGTAGGCCGGGATGACGATACTCAGCCGGGATGACCAGGAAGATACGGGAAGAGAGGGATCAACGGACATGGGACAGCGTTTCCTTCCACGCCGCAAACGTCAGGATGGGCCACAGACCATACCCCAGGCTGCGCTCCCTGTCGCGGTGCTGGCGCCAGAGGCGGCGAACGGAATCCGGCCGCAGCCAGGGGGCCAGATTCTCGGCCCGCTCGTCGAGCAGAGTCCGGCACAGGGGCGCCAGGGATTGGCGCAGCATGCGGTCGATAGGCAGGTTGAATCCCTTCTTGCGGCCCTCGGTGACCTCGGGCGGAAGCCCCATCCCCGCCAGGGCACGGCGCAACGGCCGCTTACCCTGACCCAGGCCGGAATACAGAATTCCCGCGTCCATGCGGCCCGCCAGATCCATGATCGCCGTCGACAGAAAGGGCACCCGGATTTCCAGGCCGTGAGCCATGCTCATGCGATCCACCTTGACCAGCATGTCGGCAGGAAGGTAGTAGCGCTGATCGGCCAGCAGGCAGCGATCCATGATGGGTCCATCCTCCCCCATGGCCGCCGCATAGCCCGCCGACGGATCGGCGGCGGCTTCCCCGGCCAGGGCGGGGCCGCGAATCTCGTCCAGTTGGACATCGGGAATCAGGCGGCGCCATTCGCAATGGGGCTCCGGCGCGGCAAGCCCCAGCAGGAAACGCGACAGCACCGCCACGGGCGGCAATCTCCGCTCGTCGGCTCCGCCCAGATGGGCCAGGGACGCTCCCAGCCGGGCGGCGAGGCCTCGGGGAACCGCCGGGCGCAGCCAGCGCGCCAGGCGGCTGGCGCCATAGGTGGGATAGCCGGCGAAGAATTCGTCGGCACCGTCGCCTGACAGCGCCACCGTCACATGCCGGCGGATCTCGGCACACAGGCGGTAAAGGGCGAAGGCGCTGGAATCCGACAACTGGCCATCCAGATGGTGAACCATGGCCCGAAACGTCGCCTCGGCCCCCTCATCCACATCCACCGGCACGGGAGTCAGCCCGGCCCCCACCTGACGGGCGACCAGAGACGCCATCGGCGTCTCGTCGTGACTGCCCTCGGTGAAGCTGGCGACAAAGGCCGGCACATCCGCCGAGTGGCCGGTGACCGCGGTGATCAGCGAGCTGTCGATGCCACCGCTTTGCAGAACGCCGACAGGCACTTCGCTGACCAGCATGCCCGACACGGTGGACGGCCAGAGATCGGTGAAGGCAGCAACCGCCTCGTCCAGGCGATGGATCTGGGAATGGCGGGTCGGCTGCCAGAAGCGGCGGGCAACCCAGTCGCGGCCATCCCAGACCTCGACGGTCCCGGGCGCAATCTGCTCGACGCCCTCCAGCAGGCTGGTCTCCGGCCCGGCGTAGCCATGGGCGAAAAAGCGGTTCAGGGCGGCCGGCGAGAAGGCCGGAACCGCGTCGAGTGCGGGGAGCAACCCCTTGATCTCGCTGGCGAAGGCAAAGCCTCCGGCATGGCATTGGCGATAAAGCGGCTTGATGCCGGCACCGTCGCGGGCCAGGGCCAGGGTATTGCGCCGCCGGTCCCAGATGGCCACGGCGAACATACCGTCCAGCCGGCCGAACAGCTCCTCGCCCCAGGCCAGCCACCCGGCCAGCAGGGTTTCGGTATCGCAGGCGGTGCGGAATTCGTAGCCGGTCTCGCGCCGGATGGCCTGGCGCAGCGGAGCGTCGTTATAGATTTCGCCGTTATAGCTGATCACCG
Source organism: Magnetospirillum sp. XM-1 (assembly GCF_001511835.1). Lineage (NCBI taxonomy): Bacteria > Pseudomonadati > Pseudomonadota > Alphaproteobacteria > Rhodospirillales > Rhodospirillaceae > Magnetospirillum > Magnetospirillum sp. XM-1. The sequence continues at coordinate 968,021 of NZ_LN997848.1, read as the reverse complement.
CCCGCCCGGCGGGATCGGCCATGGGCTGGGCTCCATCGGTGCCAAGCCCGCGGATGGCCAGGCGGCAATGGCCAAGGGCCATGGAGCCCTCTGTCCATATCCCGTCGCCGTCGGGGCCGCGATGGGCCACCGCCCTGATCATGGCCGCAACCCGGGATCCCTCGACAGGCCGTCCTTCGAAGTGGTAAACGCCGACGATCCCGCACATGGGACCATGTTATAGCAGCGGAGACCGATCTTGGAAACGCGGACCCAACCAGCGGCCAAGGGAATGGCCGGAACGTTGCCGCCGGCCCGGGCGCTGCTGCGGCCCAAGCCGCTTGGACAGCAGGTGATCGACCTGCTGGGGGCTCCGTTGCGCATGGTGGTCCTGCCCGACCTGGCCTCGGAGCAGCTGGGCCTGACCTCGCTGCGCTGCGAGCGCTTTTCCGCCGTTCTGCCCCAGATGCGCGGGCGGTGCCTGGATGTGGGGGCCGGCGACAACGTCTTGCTGCGCCTCTACGAAAGCGGCGGCGGCCCGCCGGGCAATGTGGGCGTCGACGTGGTCGATTGGGGCGGCGGCTGCGTCCTGGTGCCGTCGGCCGACCGGCTCCCCTTCGCCGACGCCAGCTTCGACACCGTGACCTTCGTGGCCTGCCTGAACCACATCGTCGAGCGGGCTGGCGCCCTGGCCGAGGCGCACCGCGTGCTGCGCCCCGGCGGCCGGGTGGTGCTGACCATGATCGGCCGCACCCTGGGCGAGTTGGGTCATCGGCTGTGGTGGTATTCCGAGGACAAGCACCGCGAGGAGGAGGAGGGCGAAACCGGCGGCCTGAACCCGGCGGAGATGATCGACCTCCTGGGCGGGGCCGGCTTCGTCAATCTGCACCAGACCAGCTTCGTCTATGGCCTCAATCGCCTCTATGTGGCCGAACGGGCCAGCACCCGGTAGCGGCCACCGGCATGGATCACCGCCCAGCCGGACAGGGGCGGCGGCTCCAGATCGGTAACGATGATGCCGGCGCCCAGTTCGTCGGCGGTCGCGACGAGGCTCCGCCAGTCCATGGAGCGGTGGGCCTCGTTCAACCGCTCGCTCAGCTCCAGCCAGCGGTCCAACACGCCGTGATTGGCATAGCCCAGGGCGGTGCCGCCATCCTTGAAGCAGAAGGCCACCGGCAGCAACGCCCCGTAGCGCACCGCCAGGACAGCGTCGAGGCCCTCATAGCGATCGACGAAAGGCAGGACCGGCGTTCCCCGCGCGACCTTGTCCCGCAAGGCCGCCAGCATGGCCCGACGATCGAGCCATTCCCCCGACGGGCATGACAGGCGCCCCGACGCCAGGCAGTCGGCGACGGCCCGTACCGGCAGCCCGCCGGGCTTGTTCACCACCAGCCAGACACAGGCCACGGCCCCGATGAGCAGGCCTCCTCTCCGCCGCGGCATTCGTCCCGCCGCCTCCACCGCGCCCCACAGCCCGAAGACCATCAGGATCGGCACGCCGTAGCGCATGTTGCGGATGGAATCGATCTCCACCGGCAGAAGCTGGAAATGCCGCCCGATGGCCTGCTCCAGCAAGGTCACCCCCAGCGAGGTCGCCACCACCAGGACCATCCAGGCCGTCAGCAGGACAAGACGCCGCCGCTGATGGGGGGCCAGAACCCAGACGGCCATGGCGCCTAACACCCCCCAGGCGGGAACGAACCAGCGGGCCCGCCATTGGGAAAGCATCGTCTGGGCATAGACCAGCCCATCCATGAAGATGGTGCCGAACAGCCGGTGCTGGCGGGCGATGGCCTCGGCATAATCGGCCGTGGCACCATGCTGGTGGCCGGTCAGGTAGTTGATGCCGAAGGGCACGATGACGGCGACGAACACAACCCCCGCCGCCACCAGCCTCCACACCCAGACCGCCGCCGGCGCTCCCCCGGGCCCCCGCAGCGCCAGGGTCAGCCAGGAGGCCAGGGCCACGGACGGCGTACTGACCGGATGGACATACATGGACAGCCCATGCAGGCCGAACAGCCGGAACCAGCCCTTCGGCGAATCGGCGGCGCCCAGCAGGCCGATCAGCAGGAAGGGCAGGATCGCCTGAAACAGGAAGCGTGGCTCGGCGTCGACATAGGTGCCGTAATAATCGATGGTCAACGGCACCGTGCCGAACGACAACAGCCCCAGGGCCAGCGCCCCGCCACCTTGCCCGAACAGCAATCGGCCCAGGCGCCAGTATCCCTCGGCCTGCAGCCACATGACCGGCCACAACAGCACCACGAAGGCGGTGCCGAAATCCCCCAGCAGCGAGGCCAGCCCCATCAGCAGCGGAATGTGGAGGATGGCGTAGAAGCGGAAATTCTCGGTATTGGCCAGGACCATGTCGCCATGCCATTGGCCGGGATGGCTCCAGGCGGCGGCGAAGGACGCGATGTTGCCCGCGTCGGGTCCGAGAAAGGTGAACGGAACCATTCCCCGCCACCAGACCAGGGTCAGCAGGGCGGAGATCCCCGCGTAAAGAATGGAAATTGCCGCCCGCGACCCGAACCGCGCCATCAGGGCCAACGCTCGGGGCTCTTGCCGCCAGGGAAGGGGAACTGATCGATCACCGTCCAGGTGCTTCCCTCACGATGCAGCAGGAAGGCGGAATTGACCGGCTCCAGTCCCAGGGCGGCGGCCCCGGAATAGACAAATGCCCAATGGGCGGGCTGCGCGTCCAGCCATGGGGGCGCCTCACTCCGCGTGAAGGCGGACATGAAGGAATCCACCGTCACCCGTCCGCTCCACTCGTAGGACGCCATGACTCCGGCGAGACCGGTGCCCTGGGGGTCGATCACCACCGCATGCTCGCCCGCCGGCATCATGGCTCCGGCCTGATGCAGGGATTGGCGCAGGAACGGCTTGGTCCGGTCATGATCGAAGCGGATCTGGCCGACGGCAAGCAGCGGCCCCGCCAGAACCAGAACCAAGGCGAGCCGCGCCGCCATCCGCGCGGCGGCCAGATGCCCGACCCGCGCCAGTCCCCGGCCGACCAGGATGGCCGCCGGCAGCATGACCACCAGGCCGAGATGGGTGTTGTAGCGCCAGTACGAGGCGACGTGCAGGGCTTCGTAATCGCCGAACACCACCACGTAAGTGACCAGAAGGAACAGGTTGTAGCCGAGGAAGGCCAGCCCGGCCATGACGCACAGGCGGTCCAGACGGTCGCGGTCGCGCAGGAAACCGCGCAGCCCCAGCACCACCATGATCAGGGCGAGGCCGAAATAGCCGCCCTTGTTGCCGGCCACGTCCAGCATGGCCAGCAGGATCTGGGGAATCTCGGCCACGTGCCACCGGTCCATGGGCTGAATCACCATTTCGCGCCCGGCGAGAAGGTGATCGACATGCCATCGCCACAGCCCCGAGACCAGGGCCGGGGGAATGACCATGAACACCCATTGGAGCAGGAACAGGCCCTTCCAGCCGTCCCGGCGCAGGGCAAGCACGCCGGCGGCGCCCAGAATACAGCCGAACAGAGCGGCATTGCCCGGCTTGACCCCCATCAGCGCCGCACCCACCAGCCCAAAGGCCAGGGCCAGCCGGTGGCGGGACACCCGGTCGCCATCGCCCGCCACCCGCTCCCCCAGCAGGGCCAGAACGGCTGCCAGGAAAGCGGTCGCTACGTCGGCATAGGCGGAAAAGGCCAGTTTGTGCACGAAGGTGGGAGACGCCACGGTGGCGGCCAGCAGGGCCACCGCGGCGGCGGCCGGTCCCAGCCGGCCGGCCGACGGCTCGCCGCGCGCCAGCCCGGCCAGCAGCATGGCGAATAGCGCCAGCAGCAGCACGTTGAGCAACGCGGGCACCGCTTCCGAGAAGCCCGACAGCGTCATGGCGGCAAGGCCGACCATGGGCCAGCCATAGGGGTAGGCGGCGCAGCAGGTCGCCATGACCGGAACGGCCGGACCACCCGGAACCGCATGGTTGACCTGGACATAGCGGAAGGCATGAAGCCAGTGGCTGAACTCATCCCATTCCGAGCCGCGGCGGTCCGACAGCAGCAGCAGCAGGGGCAAGGCCATCGCCAGGACCGGCAACCCGACACCGGCCCATTGTCCCAGTTCACGGCGATCCCGGATCAGGCAGGCCGCAGCGGCCACGGCGATCACGAGCAGGCCAAGGCGCAAATCCAACCCGGCGACACCAAAGGCGGTCCCCACCAGAATCAGCCCGCCCATGCCGGCGCCGAAGGCCAGCGCCGGCTCGGACCGGGGCAGCAGCAACCGCCCGGCCAGGGCGACGACGACGATGGCTGCCACCGAGGCGGCGACGACACCGGGTTGCGGGGAGACCCGGCCAAGCAGAGCCCAGGAATCAGACAAATAGGAGGCGATCGCCATGAATCGTACTGTCCTTGCCGCAACGAGGAACCTAGATATCCGCAGCCGAAAGTGAAGTCCAGAGCCCTAAGGCTGCGCGGACTTGACCCTGCGGCCGCTCTCCCTTAATCAGAGGCATTCGGCACCCCGGCAGCAGCCGGGTCCTCCGGGGAATGGATATCCATGAGACTGCCGCCGCTGTCGCGTGCCTATCTGGCGTTCGCCCACGATGTGGTGATGGCGGCGCTGTCCTTCGTGGTGGCGCTCTATCTGCGCCTGGGCGAAGACACCTGGATCTGGTGGGATCGCCTCGATCTGGGGCTGGCCACGGCCCTGTTCACCTTGATCGCGGCCCCGATCTTCGTGTCCCAGCGGCTTTATCGCGGCGTCTGGCGCTATGCCTCGGTCAACGATCTGATGGCCCTGACGCGGGCCGCGACGCTGACCATCCTGGTCTTTCTCGCCCTGCTGTTCCTGACCACCCGGCTGCAGTCCCTGCCGCGCTCGGTGCTGCTGATCAACTGGTTCGTGCTGCTGGCCCTGCTGGGCGGGCCACGCTTCGTCTACCGGATGTTCAAGGACCATCGCCAGAGCCGCAAGCGCGCCGAAAGCGACCATGCCCGCGTCCCGGTGCTGCTGGTCGGCGCCGGCGACGAGGCCGAGCTGTTCCTGCGCGCCGCCCGTTCCCCCGACGCCGAATACCGGGCGGTCGGACTGCTGAGTTCGCGTGGCGCGCGGGTGGGCCGCCACATCCACGGCATCGACGTGCTGGGCTCCACCGACGAGATGGCCGATGTGGTTATGTCGCTGCGCCAGAAGGGCCAGGCGCCGCAGCGCCTGGTCATCACCGACCACCGTCTGGATGGTGCCGAGGTGCGGGCGTTGCTGGACGAGGCCGACCGGCTGGGCATGACCCTGGCCCGCATTCCGCGCCTGATGGAGTTGAAGGACGGGGTGGAGGAGCGCGTCACCATGCGCCCCATCGCCGTCGAGGATCTGCTGGGCCGGCCCCAGGCGGTGCTGGACCGCCCGGCCATGGAGTCCATGATCAAGGGCCGCCGCGTCCTGGTCACCGGCGCCGGTGGCTCCATCGGCAGCGAACTGGTGCGCCAGATCAGCGATTTCGGCCCGGCCTCGCTGGTGCTGTTCGAGGCTTGCGAGTTCAATCTCTACGCCATCGACCAGGAAATCACCGCCCGCCAGCCCGGCCTGGAGCTGATCCCGCTGCTGGGCGACGTGCGTGACGCGGCGCGGGTCAGCGGGGCGATGGCGGCCCACCGCCCCGATCTGGTGTTCCACGCCGCGGCGCTCAAGCACGTGCCCATGGTCGAGTACAATCCCGACGAGGGCATTCTGACCAATTGCGTCGGCACCCGTCAGGTCGCCGATGCCTGCCGCGCCAACGGCGTTTCCCTGATGGTGCAGATCTCCACCGACAAGGCGGTCAATCCCACCAATGTGATGGGCGCCACCAAGCGGGTCGCCGAGATGTACGCCCAGGCCCTGGATCTGGCGGAAGGCGAGCAAGGCGGCACCCGCTTCGTCACCGTGCGCTTCGGCAACGTGCTGGGCTCCACTGGCTCGGTGGTGCCGCTGTTCCAGAAGCAGCTGGCCGAAGGCGGGCCGCTCACCGTGACCCACCCCGACATGACCCGCTATTTCATGACGGTCAGGGAAGCTGTGGAACTGGTGCTGCAGGCCTCGGCCTTCGGCATCGGTCATCCGGCCTATCGCGGCAAGATCTTCGTCCTCGACATGGGCGAGCCGGTCAAGATCGTCCATCTCGCCCGCCAGATGATCCGCCTGGCCGGGCTGCGCCCCGACATTGACGTCAAGATCGCCTTTACCGGGCTGCGCCCCGGCGAGAAGCTGTTCGAAGAGCTGTTCCACGGCTCCGAGCCCACCGTCAGCACGGAAATGCCCGGCATCCTGGTGGCCGAGCCGCGCTCCGCCGATGCCGTCGAACTGGGCGCCGCCATCGACGGCCTCGCCCGGCTTTGCCGCGACCATGACGCCGACGGCGCCCTGGCCGCCCTGTGCCACGTGGTCCCGGAATATACCGTTACCCCAAACACCCCCGTTCTTGCCCCCCAAGACTGACCTGCCCCCGGAGAACTGCCTGCCATGTCCGATATCCGCCCCGTCCGCCGCGCCCTGCTTTCGGTTTCCGACAAGACCGGCCTGATCGAGTTCGCCCGTTTCCTGACCAAGTCGGGCGTCGAACTGCTGTCCACCGGCGGCACCGCCAAGGCCATGCGCGACGCCGGCCTGGCGGTGATCGACGTCTCCGACTTCACCGGCTTCCCCGAGATGCTGGACGGCCGGGTCAAGACCCTGCATCCCAAGGTGCATGGCGGCCTGCTGGGCATCCGCGGCAACGCCGAGCACGAGAAGGCCATGGCGGCCCACGGCATCAAGGAAATCGACCTCCTGGTGGTTAACCTCTACCCCTTCGAGGAGACGGTGGCCAAGGGCGCCGATTACGAGACCTGCGTCGAGAACATCGACATCGGCGGCCCCGCCATGATCCGCGCCGCCTCCAAGAACCATGACTCGGTCACCGTGGTGGTGGACGTCGAGGATTACGCCGTGGTGCAGTCCGAGATGGAGGCCAACAAGGGCGGCACCACCCTGGGCCTGAGGAAGCGTCTGGCCGCCACGGCCTATGCGCGGACCGGCGCCTACGACGCCGCCATCAGCCAGTGGTTCGCGCGTGAATTGGGCGACACCTTCCCGCGCCGCGTGGTGGTGGCGGGCGAGTTGAAGCAGTCGCTGCGTTACGGCGAGAACCCGCACCAGGCCGCCGCCTTCTACACCAACGGCTCGTCCCGCGCCGGCGTGGCCACGGCGCGTCAGCTGCAGGGCAAGGAACTCTCCTACAACAACCTGAACGACACCGACGCCGCCTTCGAGCTGGCCGCCGAGTTCGACCAGCCGGCCATCGCCATCATCAAGCACGCCAATCCCTGCGGCGTGTCGGTGGGCACGGATCTCAAGAGCGCCTATCTGCGGGCGCTGGCCTGCGATCCGGTCTCGGCCTTCGGCGGCATCGTCGCCATGAACCGCCGCCTGGACAAGGTCACCGCCGAGGAGATCGCCAAGCTGTTCACCGAAGTGGTGATTGCGCCCGAGGCCGATGACGACGCCGTCGCCGTCTTCGCCGCCAAGAAGAACCTGCGCCTGCTGGTCACCGGCGGCATGCCCGACCCCTCCGAGCCCGGCATGACGCTGCGCCCGGTGGCCGGCGGCTATCTGTTCCAGACCAAGGACAACGGCCGCGTCATGGCCGCCGATCTCAAGGTGGTGACCAAGCGGGCGCCCACCGAGCGCGAACTGGCCGACCTGCTCACCGCCTTCCGCATCTGCAAGCACGTCAAGTCCAACGCCATCATCTACGTCAAGGACGGCGCCACCGTGGGCATCGGGGCGGGGCAGATGAGCCGGGTGGATTCGTCGCGCATCGCCGCCTGGAAGGCCCAGGAGGCGGCCACCGCCGCCGGCCTGTCCGAGCCCCAGACCATCGGTTCGGTGGTGGCGTCGGATGCCTTCTTCCCCTTCGCCGACGGTCTGCTGGCGGCGGCGGCGGCGGGTGCGACCGCGGTGATCCAGCCGGGTGGCTCCATGCGCGACGCCGAGGTGATCGCGGCGGCCGACGAGAAGGGCCTGGCCATGGTCTTCACCGGTATGCGCCACTTCCGGCACTGAGGGCTTCGGGGCGAGCCGTTCCGACGGTTCGCCCCAGCCATCGGCACCCTTGGGGGAACGCCATGGACCCAGCGACGAACGACCGCGCCGCCGAGCAGGAGCAACGCTCCTACTACAACGCCATCGCCGACACCTACGATTCCCACTTTGCCAGCCCCCAGGCCCTGGCTTATCGCAATCGCCTGTATTCCCGCATATTCGCCGGAATTGACCTTTCTGGGGCGCGGGTGCTCGACGTCGCCTGCGGCGGGGGCGAAAATTCCGTGTTCTTCCGGGAACGGGGATGCGACGTGGTGGGTGTGGATATTTCCGACGCCCAGTGCCGCATCTTTCGCCGCCGCTTTCCGGGATCGCTGGTGGTGACCGGTTCCATGGCGGAACTGGCCTTCGCCGAAGAAACCTTCGACGTGGTGGTCACCGAATCCCTCCACCACAGCCACCCGCACCTGGAGCGGACCCTGGCGGAGATTTCCAGGGTCCTCAGGCCCGGTGGGCATTTCCTGTTATGGGAGCCCGAGGTCGGATCCATCTTCGACCGGGCGCGCAAGCTGTGGTACCGGCTCGATCCCAGCTATTTTCAAGACAACGAGCAGTCCATCGACATCGAGCAGGTGGTCTCGACGCTGCAAGACCGCTTTACGGTGGAGCGGACGGAATATGGCGGTAACGTCGCCCATCTCTTCGTGCTGAATTCCATGCATTTCCGCATCCCGCCACGTCTTGTCGGCCTCTATGCCCGGGGCGCCATGGCGCTGGAGTTCCTTCTGAACAGGCTGGCCACCCGTTTGTTGTCGATGTGGGTTCTTTGCCTGCTGCGAAAGAAGGATGCCGCCCGGTGAACGGCCTGTTGTCCCCCCTGCTCGCCCGAATGCGGATCGGCACCGTCCGACCCTTCTTGCGTGGCCGGGTTCTGGATTATGGATGCGGCCGGGGACGGCTTTGCGATCTGGTGCCGGCCGGGCAATTCGTCGGCCTGGATGCCGATGCGGCAGCCCTGGCCGAGGCGCGGCGCCTCCATCCCGGCCATGTGTTCCAGGCGGTGGAGACCTTGGGGGACATATCCGGATTTGATACCATCATCGCCATGGCGGTGATCGGCTATATCCCCGATCTGGAGGGATTGTTCGCCTCCTTCGCCGAGCGGCTGAACCAGGGGGGACGCATCGTGGTGACCTCGCCCACGCCCCAGGCCAATGCCTTACACCGGATCGGGGCGCGATTGGGCGTGTTCGGCTCGGATACCTACCAGAGCGCCGCCGCCCTGCCCGACCGGCCCCGGATCGAGCAGGCGGCCCGGAGCGCCGGATTGCGCCTCGTCCATTACGCTCGCTTCATGCTTGGCCTCAACCAGATCGCCGTGTTCGAAGCACGGGCGCCGGACGGAAAGGACGGCCCATGAGCGCTTGGCCACGCTTCAAGTTCTACGGGACGCCGCGCATCTTCCTTCAGGCCGCCGGGGAGATTCTAGGCGGGACCATTCACAAGGGCGACGACGTGGCGCGGCTGGAGGCCGAGATCGCCCGGCTGACCGGGCGGCGCCATGCCATCGCCACGCCCCAGGCGCGGGTGGGCCTGTTTCTGATCCTCGAGGCGCTTCTGGCGCGCACGGAGCGGCGCAAGGTCGTGCTGTCGCCCTACACCATCTACGACGTAGTCAACATGGTGGTGTGCGCCCGCGGCGTTCCGGTCTTCGCCGACGTCGATCCCCGGACCGGCAATCTCGATCCCGATCAGGTGGCTGCCCTGATCGACGATGGCGTGGCGGCGGTGCTGTCCACCCACCTGCACGGCATCATGGCCGATCTCGGGCGTCTTGCCGCCGTCTGCGAGGCCGCAGGCATTCCCCTGCTGGAAGACGCCGCCCAGGCCTTTGGTGGGCGCTGGCAGGGCCGCGCCGCCGGAGGCGTGGGCCACGCCGCCATGTTCAGCCTGGGGCGGGCCAAGAACATCAACTGCTTCTATGGCGGCGTTGTTGTCACCGACGACGATGCCCTGGCCGCCTCGATCCGCGCTCATATGGCGGATTGGCCGGACCTTGCCACCTCCTTCCTGGTCAAGCGGATCATCCACTGCGCCATCATCGCCCTGGCGGTGTCGCGGGCGATATTTCCCTGGCTGACCCGGCACGTTTTCCGAAGCCTGGCCATTCGGGGAGAGCGCAAGGGCGCCGCCCTGTTCTCCACCGAGCGCAACCCCCTTCTTCGCAGCCACCTGCCGCCGGATTGGCAGCGCCGCCTGACCCCCATGCAGGCCCGCATGGCCCTCGACCAATTGCGCCGCGCCGACGCCGATCAGGTCCACCGGCTGCGTCTGGCCCGGCTTTACCGCGACGGTCTGGCCGATCTGCCCCAAGTGGGATTGCCCCGACCCCTGCCCGGGGCGGACGACATCTTCATGCCCTTTCCCATCCAGGTCGCCGACCGGCTGGCCTTGCAGGAATATCTGCTGAACGCCGGACTGGACGTGGTGGTTCAGCATATCGGCAATTGCGCCGACTATCCGGTCTTCGCCCCGTTCCACCGCGATTGCCCCCAGGCGCGTCAGGTGGCAAAATCCGTGCTGCTGCTGCCGACCTATCCGGAATACCCCGAGGTCGAGGCCCGCCGGATCGTCCGCGCCATCCGCGATTTCTACAAAGCGCCGCCGGAGAGCTGAAAGCCATGACACTCCAAAGCGGGACGCCCGGCTTCAAGCTGTTCGTCATCGTTCCCGCCTTCAACGAAGAGCATTCCATCGCGGCGGCCATCACCGCCCTGCGCACCGTCGAGAGCGGCATCAGGGATCTGGGCGGCGACCTCGCCATCCTGGTGGTCGATGACGGCTCCACCGACCGCACGGCGGACGCCGCCCGGGACGCCGGAGTGGATGTCCTGGTGTCCCATCGCATCAACCGGGGCCTAGGCGCCGCGGTACGGACCGGCATCACCGAGGCCATCGCCCGCGGCGCCGATCTGGTGGTCAAGTTCGATGCCGACCTGCAGCATGACCCGGCGGATATCACGCCCCTGATCCTCCCCATCCTGGATGGGTGCTCCGATGTGGTCTACGGCCATCGCCACAGCCGCATCAGCTATCGCATGCCGCTGGTCCGCAAGCTGGGCAACCTGTTCTTCAACCGGCTGATGAGCTATCTGACGGGACAGAAGGTGACGGACGGCCAGCCGGGCATCATCGCCCTGGGCGCCGATTACCTTGGGACCTTCCACATTCCCGGCGACTACAACTATGCCCAGCAGATCCTGCTGGACGCCTATTTCAAGGGCATGCGCTTTTCCCAGGTGGACGTGTCCTTCCGGCCGAGGACCAGCGGCCGGTCGTTCATCTCGCTGAAGTATCCCTTCATCGCGCTCAGCCAGATTCTCATCATTCTGGCCATGTATGCCCCCATGCGGGTGTTCGGGCGGTTCGGACTGGCCTTCGGGCTGGCCGGGACGGCGCTGTTTTTCGTCGAACTGGCGCTTTACTTCCTGGGGCTGGCCGACAAGCCGGTCGGCAACGTCAATCTGGTCTTAGGGCTGGTCATCCTGGGCAGCCAGTCCCTGTGTTTCGGCATCATCGCCGAACTGATCCGCCAGCAACGGAAAAGCTAGGCCGATGACGCCGGGCGCCGGGCCATCGCCACGCATTGCCGTCATCGGTTCCGGCGCGGCCGCGGCCGGCGCCTTGCTGGGCGTCGAGCGCAGCTTTCCCGATGCCGAGGTCTGGCTGTTCGAGCGTCGCGAGCCCCCCGAGTTCCCCCCCTTTCCGCCACCATCGGCCGACCCGGATTTCGACTATCAGCGGCGACTCGCCCGACTGACACGTCGGCGCTACGGTCTGGCCTTTCCTCCGCCCAAGACCCATTTCGGGGTCAAGTGCCCGGGGATCGAGGTCTCCGGCTGGGGCCGCCTGTGGGAGAGCCGCGAGCGCGGCGGCCTGACCCGTCATTGGGGCGGCGTGACGGCACGGTTCGGTCCGGCTGAACTGCGCCGCTGGCCCGTTGAGGCCGCCGAACTGGCTCCGTTCTACGACCGGGCCGCCGAGGAGATGGGAGTGTGCTCCCCCGATGCCGGGTCCAGCCGCCCCCCCATCCGCCCGATTCCCGCCGTGCGCGACCTGATGGCCACCCTGGCCGGAACCGAGGGCGGTGGGGGCGGCCTGACCCTAACCCCCAATCTGCCGGCCATGGCGCTGGAGACCCGGCCCGGAGAGGCGCGGCGCTGCACCTACACGGGTGGTTGCATGGCCGGTTGCCCCCGCGATTCCGTGTATTCCGCCGCCCGGACCATCGACCGCATGGTGGCGGGCGGCGTGGTGTCAAAGGTCGTGCCGGCCAGGGTCCTGGCCATGGACCTCGCCACCCGGACCCTGGCCCTGGAAGAGGGCGAAGCGGGACCGTTCGACCTGATCCTGGTCGCCGCCGGATGCCTGGGAACGGGACAGATTCTGCTGCGCTCGCTGCCGGGCCTGGAATATTTGGACCTGCTGGACAATCCCGTCTTCACCTTCCCGATCCTCGCCCATGGCGGAACCTCGGAGAGGGGAGAGGGATATTTCGGCCTGACCAACGCCTGCATCACGGTGACGCCCGCCGACCCGGCCCTGCCGGCCGCCACGGTTCAGGTCTATCCCGCCATGGATCACCTGTGGCAATCCCTGGTCCCCGGCATCCTTTGGCCGTTGGCCGCACCGTTCGGCCGATTACTGCGCCGGCATGTCCTGATCGGGCGGCTTTATCTGCACTCGGACCATGGTTCGGTGGTGCGGATGCAATCGGCCGCCGACGGCTCGTTGCGCCTGTCTCTGGGGCAGGCGGGGGGATTGCCCGAAGGCCTGTGGCCGGCCCTGCGCCGTGCCTTCCACCTCAAAGGGTTCCGGGTCCCCAATCTGCCGCCGCTGCGCCAGAAGACCAGTTCCCACTATGCCGGGACCCTGCCCTACGGCACCCATGGCCTGGGCGCCGACGGCTGCCTGCGGCCCGGCATCCATCTGTGCGACGCCACGGTGTTTCCCGACGGCCCCGCCGCCTCGCCAACGCTCACCATCATGGCCAATGCCATGCGCACCGCCATGGCGGCCCAGCCGGCGCCCTAGCGGCGCAGGCCGTCAGGGCGAAGGGCAGGCGAAGCGGCCGCTGCCGCCTCTCACCAGGACCGTTCCGCTGAAATCGGCCGGACAGGCGGGGGCGAGGAAGGGTCTGACCGCGTCGGCCAGAGCGGGGGTCAGCGAAAGCGCCCAAAGGATGTCGGACCGGGCCAGCGCCTGGTCAAGGTTGGGAAACGGGCAGTCCAGGCCGGCGAACCGGATGGACTCGCCGTACCCCGTCGCCAGGCAATACTCGAAGGGCAGTGTCGCGCCGTCGGAATTGAGCAGGTAGTGGCGGGTGGGATAATGGGGATAGGGATAGCCGAATTCCGCCAGCTGCAGCACGCGGGCCTTGTCCGGGCGGTTGGCCAGCGCCCGCCGCAAGGCCGGCTCCGTGGCCACGATCGCCTCGCCGGTGGCGGCGAAGGCCCGGCCGTTGTCACGCAGCCCGATCTCGGCCAGATCGTGGGAAAGCCGCCACGCTTGCCACCCCGCCAGGAGCAGGATCGCGGCGCCCGCCAGGGCGGTGTAGCCCCTAAGCCGGATCAGGCGCGGAGCCAGTTCCAGGGCCAGCACCATCAGGCCGACGGCGTGCAGCACCCTGAGCGGCACCAGGATATAGCGCTCCAGCGATGACAGGTAATAATTGAAGTTCACCGGGCAGGTCTGGTAGCTCCAGAACAACGCACCGAGATACAGGGCGAAATAGGCCAGCACGGCGAGGATGGCGGCGCGCGACGCGGCGCGCGCCAGCCCCAGGCCCAGCCCGGCCAGGGCGACCACACTCAGCGGCACCTTGTAGGAGCCATAATAGGCGGCCACCGCCCGGACATACTCGGACAAGGGACCGGCCCGGTCGACCGCAAGGTCGGCAATCCCCTTCACCGACAGATAGCTGCCAAGGCTGGTGGAGCAGCTGCTGCCAGGGGCCATACGCGCCCAGATCAGGTAGACGGCCGCCACCGGCGCGGCAAGGAGGATCATGTCGAAGACGGCGGGAGCCAGACGGCGGCGCAAATCCCGCCAGCAGGAGAGCAGCGGCCACGCCGCCGCCAGGGCAAGAGCGGGAACCGCCACGATCCCCGCCGCCTTGATCAGGTAGCCCTGGGCCGCCATCAGACCGGCGGCCGCCAACAATCCCCGCCGCTCCTCCCCCTTGGCCCAGGCGGTCCACAGCAACAGCAGGAACACCGCGCTTTCGGCATAGACCTGGGGCTGCTCCGACAACAGGTTCAGGGGCAAAAGCCGCCAGCTGATCTCCACGGCAAGGGCGAACAGGACGAAACCCCAGGAACTCAGGCGGTCCAGACGGGACCGGGCGATGTCGAACACCAGGCCGAGAAAGGCCACGTGCAGCGCGAAGGGAACCAGCCCGGCCATATCCTGGCTGAACCGCCCCGCCAGGACCGAAGGCAGGCTCAGCAGCGCCGGCCAGGCCGGCGGATAGGATGGATTGGAAAAAAGGATATGGGGCGCGAATTGCCAGCGCGCCAGGAACAGCTGCTTGGCCGGCGTCAGCCAGTTGATGAACTCGTCATCGCCCCAGGGGACGTAGCTCACGCCACCACGGACCAGGACGAGGATGGAAAAAGCGGCGGTGAACACGAGCAGCGGATGAAGCAGATCGGCCGGGACCGGCCGGCACCGCCACAATCCGCCGAGCCCCAGGCCGAACAGGCCCCAGGCCAGCGGCGCCAGGGGCAAGCCGGCGACGGAATGGCCCACCATCAAGGCCATGGAAACCAGGGCGATCCCAACGCAGGCCCTTACCCCGGCTCCCATGCCCGGCAACGCCCAGGTGCCGAGGCCGAGCGCTGAGAGCAGCAATGCCGGGGCAACGGTCAGGTTCAGCATCTGCATGGGTCCGGCTCGATCCTATGGGGAGAGGCGCTCCGCCAGGACGGCGGCGATACGTTCGCCCGCCTTGCCGTCCCAGAATTCCGGAATCCGGCCACGCTTTCCGCCGCTGTCCAGGACCTCGCGCCACGCGGCCAGCAGCAGGGCGGGATCGGTGCCGACCACCGTATTGGTCCCCTCGGTCACCGTGATTGGCCGTTCGGTATTCTCGCGCACCGTGATGCAGGGTACGCCCAGCGCGGTGGTTTCTTCCTGCACGCCGCCGGAATCGGTGACCACCAGACGGGCCCCCGCCATCAGCCCCAGCATCTCCAGATAGCCGGCGGGCGACAGCAGGACCGTATTGGCGTTGCTCAGGCGGTCCATCAGCCCCGCCGCCTCGATCCTGGCCCGGGTGCGGGGATGAATGGGGAAAACCAGCGGCGTCCGTGGGGCGATTTCGGCCAGAGTATCGAGCAGGCGGGTCAGGACTACCGGATCGTCCACGTTGGACGGACGATGCAGGGTCACCAGGGCGTAGCCCGTCCGGAAGGCCGCTCCCGCCGCTTCCAGGGTCGTGGCGGCCGGCACGGCGCGGGGCCGGTTCATCACCAGGGTGTCGATCATCACGTTCCCGACGAAATGCACGCGGGCCGGGTCGATGCCCTCGCGGGTCAGATTAGCCAGGGCGTCGCGCTCGGTGGTGAACAGCAGATCGGAAATCTGGTCGGTCAGCACCCGGTTGATCTCTTCCGGCATGGCGCGATCATAGGATCGCAGGCCCGCCTCCACGTGAACCACCGTCACGCCCTTCTTGGCCGCCACCAGGGCGCAGGCGATGGTGGAGTTCACGTCGCCGACCACCAGCAGGGCCCGCGGCGCCATGTCGTCCAGCACCGGCTCGAAGCGCCGCATGATCTCGGCGGTCTGCTGGGCATGGCTGCCCGAGCCCACTTCCAGGTTCACGTCCGGCCGGGGCAGGCCCAGATCGGCGAAGAACCGGTCGTTCATGGCCTCGTCGTAATGCTGGCCGGTATGAACCAGGGGCGCCGCCAAGCCGGCTTCCTTCAACGCGAGGATGACCGGCCCGATCTTCATGAAATTGGGTCGGGCGCCGACGACGCACAGAACCTTGGGAGCAGCCATGGCGAAGCCTTCAGAACCGGCGCAGGGCGACCAGATCGCCCGGCATGTGACTCATGCGGACATACTGGGCCAGCACATGCATCAGCGACTGATGGCAATCCTCCACCACGCCGTAATTGTCGGCGTCCACGTGCAGCGCCACGTCGGCCAGATCCCGCGTCCGCCCGCCCTCGAAGCCGGTGAGCGCGATGGACTTCATGCCGATCTCGCGGGCCTTGAGGATAGCACGCGTCACGTTTTCCGAATTGCCCGACGAACTGATGGTAATCAGCACATCGCCTTTGCGGCCGAGCAGCCCCAGCTGGTACGAGAACACCTCGGCATAGTCGATGTCGTTGGCGATGGCGGTCAACATTTCCACCGTCGCCGACAGCGAATGGACGCGGGGTTTCAGGCCCGTATCGGTGCAGACGCCCTTGGTGTGGTCGCAGACCAGATGGTTGGAGATGGCCGCCGACCCGCCATTGCCGCAGGCATAGAGCTGGGCGTCGGCGGCCAGCGCCTCGGTCAGAAGACGGGCGGCCACCGCCAGATCGTCGTGCGAGACCGTCGCCAACGCCCGGGTCACCTGCGCCGCATAAGCGTCGAGAAAGCCGCCGATATGGGGAAAGCTCTGATCGGGAAAACTCATGTGACCTACTCGTCTCGCGTTTGACTGGGCGACAACAGGGGTGCCAAGGCGGTGGCCCAGGCCGCCAGAAGCCACATGGTGCATTGCCACCAGCTTTGCCAAAACCCGAAGCTGACCGATGAAATGACGGTCACCCCCACCACCAGGGCGCCCGCGCAGACCGCCAAGGCCGTCGAGCGGCCCGCCCCCACGGCCAGCGGCCCCAGGCGCGCCAGCAGAACGGCGAATAATAGGGCACCAACACCCCCCAGTTCCAGCCACCATTGCAGCACTGCGTTATGGGGGTGGAGGGGGAGCTTCTGCTCCGTCACAGGGAGACGGTTACCGCTGCCCCGGGGATATTCGAAATATACAATCTGGTCATCTTCGCCGCCAGGTATCGCGCGGGCGGAATCCATGCCCCAGCCCAGAACGGGACGTTCCTGGATACGGGCCGTCACGAAGCCCCAGATGGTCAAGCGATGGTGCGACGAATATGGCAGGAAAGACCAGTCGGCGCTGACCTGGGGCGTCGGCAACATGGACGTGCCCAACGGGACAAGGATTGCCAACGAGGCGAGAAACGCCCCCAGGCCGATCCCCATCGACCGGGACGGCCTGCGGAACGCGACCAGCGCCAACACATCGATGACCAACAGAACCTTGGTGGCCAGGGCCTTGGCCGCCAGCATCATGGCCACCCCAAGCAATCCGGCCACCGATGCCGCCCGCCGGCGCCCCTGGACCCACAGCATGGCCAAAACGGGCACCGCCATCAGACCGGTGACGGTGACCCCCCGGTTGAACACCTGAATCGCCAGACGATAGGGATAGGAATCCCCGCTCTCCAGGGACACCAGAAGCGCCGCGATCCTGCGGCCACTCACCAGACCGACGACAAACAGAACCATGCCCAGCACGATTCCGGCCAGCATCGCGGCGCCGACGCGGCGGATACCCTGGTTGTCGAGCCGCCGGGCGGCGCCGACCAGGACCACACCGGCAAAGGTGTTCAGGCCCAGCTGGGCGGCGGAAAACATCGAGCGGGCGGGATCAACGGCCCAGAACGAGGTCAGGGCGGCCCAGCCGCAGATCAGAGCGAGAATGACGGACAGCGAACGGGGAAAGGCCATCCAGACCTTGTCCCGCCACCCATGGACCAGCACGAACAGGGCGGTCAGCGCGAACAGCGGCGACAGCCCCATGGGGGCCCAAAGGCCTACGCCAGGCGCGAACAACGCGGCAAAAGCCAGTCCGTGGGATGCATCCCAGGGGCGGGCCGCAGCCCGGCGCCAATCGGAAAATTTGAGCATCGTCATGCCGGCACTGCCATGGGCTTTGAATTCATACGCGCGGCACGCTCCCAGGACTCGAGCACCAGCAGCGACCAGATCTTCAGGGAATGATCACGCCGCCCGCCCGCCTGTTCGGCCAGCAGGGCCGCCACCGCGGGCGGTGCCAGACCCAATTCCTCCAGCCGCTTAGGCGTCAGGCGCTCGGCAACCATAGCCTTCAAGGGACCTTGCAGCCACATGCCGAGCGGTGGATTGAAGCCCAGCTTGGGCCGGTCGACGACGGAGCCGGGCAGCAGCTTGCGGGCCACGGCCCGCAGCAGGGTCTTCTTGCCCTCGGCAAAGCGCAGGCCGGCATCCAGCCGTCCCGCCGCCTCGATCACCCGATGGTCGAGCAGCGGCAAGCGTAGTTCCAGGGCGTGGGCCATGCTCATGGCGTCGCCATAGGCCAGCAAGTTTCCAGGCAGGAAAGTAGCCAGATCGGTTTCCTGCATGGCGTCCAGGGCGTCCCGCGACACCACATCGCCATAGCGCGCCGCGATGGGGCTGGTGGGCGTCATCGCGAGCCGCAATAGCTCCCTACGTTCGGCGGGCGAGAAATACTCCACCCAGGCGGCGTAGGTTTCTGCGCCGTCCAGCCCGACGCTGGCCAGAAATTCGCGGGCCCGGCGCCAGGCGTGGCGGCCGTCGCTGCGCTCGGGGATAAGACGGGCCAGGGGCGCCAGCAGGTTGCGGCGCAGAACGCCGGGCAGCAGGCGCACCTTCTCGGCCAGCAAGCCCCCCTGATAGCGGGGATAGCCGGCAAACACCTCGTCGCCGCCATCGCCCACCAGGGCGACGGTGACGTGCTGGCGGGCCAGGCGCGACAGATCGCCGACCAGCAGGGCGGTGGGATTGCCGAAGGGCTCGCCGAACCGCTCGATCATGGCGTCCAGGCCGTCGGCCAGACCGGGCGAGGCGGGCAGTTCCACATGGCGGCTGCCCACATGGGCGGCGACTTGGGCGGCGGCGTCCCGCTCATCGTAATGGACCTCGTCGAAGGTCATGGTGAAGGTACGCACCGGCTCGGCGGCGGCCTCGGCCATCAGGGCGGCCACCACCGAGGAATCGATGCCCCCCGACAGGAAGCAGCCCACCGGCACGTCCGAGACCAGGCAATCCTTCACCGCCCGGCGCAGCACCGGCAGCAATTCCTCGACCGCCGCTTCGATGCCGGGGCGCCGGCCGCCACCATAGACCGGCCGCCACCAGGATCCGATCTCGACCGCCTTGCCCGGGCTCCAGGCCAGCCACGAACCGGGCGCCAGCTTGCGGATACCGGCATGGATGGTGCGGGGCGCCGGAACGTACAGACAGGCGAGGTATTCGGACAGCGCCTCGCGATCCAGGGACAGATCGATGCCCGGCACGGCGCGCAGGGCGTGAATCTCGGAGGCGAAGGCGAACCCGCCGTCGGGCAGCGCCGCCCAGACCAGGGGCTTGATCCCCACCCGGTCGCGGGCCAGCAGCAATTGCCGCGTCTGGCGGTCCCACAGGGCGAAGGCGAACATGCCCACCAACTTCGCCAGACAATCGACCCCGTCGCGCATCAGGAGGCGCAGCAGCACCTCGGTATCGCTGACGCTGGAAAAGCGCTCGCCCTTGGCCTCCAACTCCGCCCGAAGTTGAGCGTGGTTGTAGATCTCGCCGTTATAGGCCAGCACCCAACGGCCGCAGGGCGATGCCATGGGCTGGGCGGCGGCGGCGGACAAGTCGATCACCGCCAGCCGGGCGTGAACCAGCCCCACGCCGCATTCCGGATCGGTCCAGCGTCCCTGGCCGTCCGGGCCGCGATGGGCCAAGCGCGCGAGAAGAGACGCCAGGGTGGCCGGATCGGCTGCGCTGGCGCCAGCGATGCCGCACATGACGGTTCCATCCTTCAGGTTCGACGGAAGGTTCTTTACGCGGTTCCCGGACCGATGTCACCCGTTTAACGGGCCGGGCGCCGGTCGAGAATTAGCGGCGCAGCAAGGAGGCAATCCGACGCGCCGCGGAAAGGAGTCCCAGTCCTTCCAGCCAACCCTTGATACGTTCACGCCGTTCATACCGCCGGATCACCGCCGCCACGCGGGCATATTCCCCGCCAAGATCAGGAAGCGGCGCCGAGGGCGCCTCCACCCGGAAGAGAATCGCGAAATGAATCCCCCTGGGAATCTCGGCCATGACGGCCAGACCGGCCTTTGCCATGGCCGTAACCAGTGTCGCCTTGGAGAAGGTGTAATTGTGGGCCGATTGCAGCGTTCCCAGGCAGAACGAGTCTACGTCGGGAACTTCGATGTAGACGTAACGCGGTGACAGCAGGGAGAGAAGCTGCCGAACCTCGCCGATCGGATCGCGGAAATGTTCCACCACGTGAGACAGGAGCAGCAGATCCGCCGTCTCGCCGGCCAAGGCGCGTTCCGCCACCCCCTGGCGAATGTCCATGCCGGCGGCCCGCCCCGCTTCGGTCAGGGCGGGGCTGTAATCACAGCCGATCACCCGCTTGCCGGCCTGATGGAAGCTCCACAGGTTCCAGCCGGCCCCACACCCCACTTCGGCAACCGCATTGATGGAGCTCAGGTCCAGATGGGCCGCGATGGCCTCCCCCCGCGAAGCGCACGAACGCGCCTGCCTCTCGAATTTGTCCGGGGTATGCGGCAGTTGCCTAGCGCCGCCATACAGCTCGCGATAGGCATCGCTGCCATAGAACCAGATCAGGCTTTCTTCCGTCATCCGCGGCTGGGACTGCATCAATCCGCATTTGCGGCACAGAACGGTATCCTGGACGATGCGGTATCGATCCAGCGATGCGACCATATCAAACTCGTCGCTACCGCAGAGGCAGGGAACCCGCTCCATGGTCAGCGCGCCTGAAGCCAACCGCCGATTGATGTCGTCCACCAGCGCTTGCTGGTTGGCGTCAAGCTCCTCGCTGCCGGGATGGGTCGGCGAATAGAAGATGGGATGGCGGGTAAGGGGCGGCATGACGATCGAACTCCACAACGCCCTAACCGGGCAGACAGTCTTTAGCATCGCGACGCCCGGGACGCCAGAATTCGAGGGCGGCGGTCCTCCTCACATTGAACCGCACCGCCCGGACGTGTAGTGTCTGGCCGCGCCACCACACAACAACGGGAGAGGGCCGATGCCGGTCACCGAAACGGTCAAGCTGGGCAAGGACGTGCGGATCTTCCAGCCCGATCTGGTGAACCTCTACGGCTGTTCCATCGGCGACGAGACCAAGATCGGCGCCTTTGTCGAGATCCAGGGTGGCGCCACCATCGGAGCGCGCTGCAAGATCTCGTCCCACAGCTTCGTCTGCGAGGGCGTCACCATCGAGGACGAGGTGTTCGTCGGCCATGGCGTGATGTTCACCAACGACGTCTATCCCCGCGCCACCACGCCCGACGGCGCCCTGGCCACCGCCGCCGACTGGACCTGCAGCCCGACCGTGGTGAAGCGCCGCGCCTCCATCGGCTCGGGCGCCACCATCCTGCCCAATCTCACCATCGGCGAGAACGCCCTGGTGGCGGCGGGCGCCGTGGTCACCAAGGACGTGCCCGCCAACGTCATCGTCGCCGGCGTTCCGGCGGTGGTGGTGGGCGAAGTGGCGGACAAGCGCTAAAAGATGGCCGATATCTCCTCTTACGCCTATCGCTGGCCCCATGGCGATCTTGCGGCCGATTCCCACTGGTCGCCCACGCCTTCGGGCCGCTTCCTGACCCGCTCCATGCCGGAAAGCCTGGCCGATCTGGAAGGCGATTCCCGCTGGCCGTCGTTCTTCCCCTGTCCGCTGGTGCTGGTCACCACCCGGGACGGCGACAGGGTGCTGATGGAGAAGGTGGTGGGGGCCTCGGTGGTCAACCGCTTCCCCTATACCCTGGCGCTCAGCTTCTGCACCCAGTCGCTGTCCAGCCGCCATTACGTGCGCCGCACCTTCATCGACGCCCTGGAGCGCTCGGGCTCGGCCGCGGTGCAGTTCCTGCCCCCCGGCCCGGCGCTGGACGCCGCCATGAAGGCCATTCTGGAGGGGCCGGAGGAGCATACCGACCAGCGCATCCGGGCCAGCGGCCTTGCCACCCGCCCGGCGCGGACCAACGATGCCCCGGTCTTCGCCGACGCCCACATGGTCTATGAATGCCGGCTGGTGAAGCCCGGCCGCGACTTCGAGGGCGTCGCCATCAATGCGCGCCCCTATGCCGACGTGGGCAGCCACCGCATCTTCTTCCTGGAGATCAACTCCATCCAGTTGCGCCGGGACATCGCCCGGGGCCAAAGCCAGATTCACTGGCGCGCCCTGCCGCTGTTCACCCCCGTGCTCGACTCCACGACCGCCGCCACCGGCGACGCGGACGAGGCTCTGAAGCGCCTGGGCTACGTCAAGGGCTACACGCCGCGCTACGCCTTCCCCAGCGCCGGCACCACCGCCTTCGAGGCCGATGGCGAGGCCGACGGCATGGCCTACAAGGATCTGGCGCCGCTGCCCGAGGATCAGGTGGAGGTGGACAACGACCGCGCCCGCTGGCCGTGCTTCTTCCCCTCCTCGGTGGGAATGATCACCAGCTGGACCGCCGACGGCAAGGCCAACGTCATGCCCTGCGGCTCGACCACCATCGTCAGCCGCCATCCCCTGGTGGTGGCGCCCTGCGTGTCCTACGCCGCCATCAACGACCGCTATGCACGGCGCCAGTCCCTGGACGACATCCGCCGCTTGGGCCGCTTCGGCTGCGGCGTGCCGTTCATCAGCGAGGCCATGGTCGACGCCATCCGCTATTCCGGCAACGTCTCCATCGTCGATGACGGCGACAAGCTGGGCCATGCCGGCCTCTCCCTGGCCGAAGGCGGCGCCAGCCCGCTGATCGACCAGATGCCGGTGCATTTCGACTGCAAGGTGACGGGCGAGATCCGCCTGGGCACCCATGTGATGTTCTTGGGCGAGGTTGAGCGCCTGTTCGTGCGCGCCGACGTCTCGCCCGCCAACCCGCTGGAATGGATTCCCTGGGCCGATGTGCGGCCGGTGGAAGGAGCTTAAAGCATGAGCGGTAGGATTCTGGTGACCGGCGGGGCCGGCTTCATCGGCAGCCATCTGGTGGACCTGCTGGTCTCCCAGGGCCAGGCGGTCACCGTGCTGGACGACTTCTCCACCGGCGAGCACGACAATCTGGCGGAAGCCGGCGGGGCAGGCAACGTGCGGGTCGTGACCGGCACCATCCTGGACCGCGAGGCGGTCGCCGCCGCCATGGAGGGCTGCGACCGGGTCTTCCATCTGGCGGTGCAATGCGTGCGCAAATCCCTGGGCCAGCCCGTCGAGAACCACGACGTCAACGCCACCGGCACCCTGTATCTGCTGGAAGAGGCGAGAAAGCGCAAGGTGTCGCGCTTCGTCTATTGCTCGTCATCCGAGGTTTACGGCAATGGCCGCGACAGCTTGCTGAACGAGGACAAAACGGTGTGCGAGCCGGTCACCGTCTATGGTGCCGCCAAGCTGGCGGGCGAGCTGTACGCCAAGGCCTATCACCGCACCTACGGCCTACCCACCGTGGTGGTGCGCCCGTTCAATTCCTATGGCCCGCGCGAGCATTACAAGGGCCAGAGGGCCGAGGTGATCCCCCGCTTCCTGATCCGGGTGCTGAACGGCCTGCCCCCCACCATCTTCGGCGACGGCAGTGCCGGGCGCGACTTCACCTATGTGACCGAGACCGCCCGCGGCCTGTTCATGGCGGCCGAGTGCGACGCCCTGATCGGCCGCGAGATCAACATCGCCTATGGCCGCATGGTGACGGTGAAAGAGGTGGCGGAATCCATCACGCGGCTGTGCCAGCGCCCCGACATCGCCCCCAGCTACGGCCCCGGCCGTCCCGGCGACGTCAAGGCCCTGCACGCCGACACCGCGCTGGCCCGCTCGCTGCTGGGCTTCGAGGCCAAAATCGGCTTCGAGCAGGGCCTGGAAACCTATATCGACTGGTTCACCCGCCGCCACCCCGACGTGAAGGGACTGCTGGAGGACAAGGTGGAGAACTGGGAGCTGCCCAAATAGGCCGGGCCCTCAGGGCCGCTTGACGATGATCAGCCTTGCGTCCTTGAAGCGGATTACCCGCTCGACCCAGGGCTGGTCCTCGAAGGCGCGGAACTCGGCGGGTGGAATGGCCGAACCGCCCTCCACGTAGACAGAGTAATCCAGGCGAGAGCTGAGATAGAGATTGGGCCAATCCAATCGCGCCAGCAGCCCGGCCATGTCGGGCGACGCCCGCAGGCTGTCCTGGATATCGGCGTTCCAGAAATCCAAGTCCTGGCGCAGCGAACCGCCGATGTAATTGCGCAGCCCCATCCCCGGTTCGCAATAGAAATACATGAGCGGGCGCGATGCCATGCGCGCGGTGGAAACGCCCTCCGCCGCCAGGGCCACGGCAATGCCCCGATCGATCACATGATCGTTGTAGTAGCCCCGGGCCCAGGCCAGCAGCCGCCCCGGACCGAACCCGGCCGCCGGTCCCGCCAGCCCCCAAAGAACCAGCACGGCAACGGCGGCCTTGATCCCGCGACCGATCAGCCGTTCTCCCCACCGGCCCGGGATCAGCCATCTCGCGGCGAACGCCGGATAGAAGGCCCCGAACAGCGCCGCCAGCAGATAGGGCTTGTTGGTGACGCTGGACGTACGATAGCTGGTGAGAATCTCCAGGGACAGGGGCAGCAGCATCACCGCAATGGGCGCCAGCATGATCCAGAGCCGGCGCGGCCGCCCGAGGCAGCGCCCCCGGTCCGCGATCAGCAGACCCAGCAAACCCGCCAGCCACAGGGTGCGGGGACCGATCAGGGTCCAGCGATTGTCGGTCATCAGGCCCCAGTCGTGGAGGGCGCCCCGCAGGTGATAGGTCCAGCCGCTCCCCCCCATGGACAGCAGCCGGCCGCCCGGATAGAAGGCGGTCGGGTTCAGGATATAGTAGATTTCCCGCAGCGCCAGCAGCCCCAGGAGCCCGCCGATGGCAACCCAGGCCGGCCACCAGCCCAAGGCGCGCCGCAAGCCCCATCGGGACCAGGCCACGCCGGCCAGCCCCATCATCAGCAAGGCGGCGAACAGGGCGGCGTAATGGCGGGCCAGAACCAGAAAGGCGGCGGCGCAGCAGGCGGTCAAGATGGTGCGCCGCCCGGCGGGACGGACGGCGAGCCCGGTCAGGATCAGGCTGCCGCCCAGAATCATGACCGTGTCGCCCCAATGGCGGCCGATGCCGGCCTGAACCTGGAAATCGGCCACCAGCAGGAACGCCAGGGACGCCAGATAGACGAGTTGGGCCGCGGGACGCCCGCGCAGGACGCTCAGGGGCAGCAGCACCGCCAGCCCGATTCCCAGAATCGAGGTGGCGAGGTACGGCGGATAGAACTGGCCGGTGCCCAGCCCCCCGGCCAGGGCCGCCACACCCACCATGTCGACTGAATAGAACAGGCCGCCGACCGCGCCGGTGCCGAACCGGAAGTCCTCGGGCCACAGGAAGAGGCCGGCGGAGAAGGACTCGCCGAGATAAAGCGGCACCCAGCCCAACTGCGACGACAGACCGGTCGAGGGCTCGACCTGTATTATCCGAAGCACCCAGAAGGCGCCGCCGAGCAGGATCATCAACAGCAGGTCGGTCCGGGACAGCCGGCCGCGCGGCAAGGGCCGGGGCAACGCCCAGCGGGGCAGGAGCACCGTCAGGAGCACCGCCAGGCCGGCGGTCAGCGGCAGGTGCCAGGCGATGGGGGCGCGCTCCCCCCGCAGCAGGAACAAGGCCAGATCGGCGGCGGCGGTCAGGGTGAGCAGGCCGAAGGCGGCCCCTTCCACGCCCGACCGCCCCAACCCCCGCGAGATGAGCAGAGCGGCAGCCAGATAGACCGCCACCCACAAGGCGGTTGGCGCCTCGTGCGGTCCGGTCAGGAGCAGCGACAGGGCAAGGCCGGTATCAGCGAACATCACGGACGGAAGCGGTGAAATCGGACTTGGCCGCCAGATTGCCGTCCCGGTCATGGACCGGGCTGACGATACCGAGCGTCATGCTGCGTGGCCCTTCAGCACGGCGCGCAGGGATGCAACCACGTAGTCCTGGTCGTCGTGGCCGAGTTGCGGATGGAGCGGTAGCCCCAGATTGCGGGCGTAGACCTCCTCGCTGACCGGCAGGGCGAAGCGGGAGGGCGAAGCGGCGTGGGCCTTTTCCAGGTGACAGCAGAAGGTGGAGCGGCGGGTCTGAATTCCCGCATCCTGCATTCCCTGCATCACCACCGTACGGTCGACCCCCTTGGGCAGCAGGACGCCGAAGGTCTGCCAGGTGGTCCGGGCATAGGCCGGCTCGACCGGCAATTCGACGCCGGGAATGTCGGCCAGCAACTCGAGATAGCGGCGCCCCAGGGCCCGGCGGGCCTCGACAATGTCGTCCAGGCGCTTCAATTGCTCGCGCGCCACGGCCGCCTGGATGTCGGTCATGCGGTAATTGTAGCCCACCTCGTCGAAGGTCTCGATGATCACCTGGGATGAGCTGGAACGGGCCAGATCGGAAACGCTCATGGCATGCTGGCGCCACATGCGGGCCTTGCGGTCCAATTCCGCGTCATTGGTGGTGATGACGCCGCCGTCGCCCGAGGTCAGGACCTTCCTGGGATGCAGCGAGAAACAGGCGGCCAGCCCCCGGGGCCTGCCGATGCGCTCCCAGCTTTCGCCGATCCGGATTTCACTGCCGATGGCGCAGGCCGCGTCCTCGATCACCGGAAGGCCGTGACGGTCCGCCACGGCCATGATGCCCGTCAGGTCGCAGGGCATGCCGAACTGGTGGACACAGAGAATGGCCTTGGTCTTGGGGGTAATCGCGCCTTCGATCCGCGCCGGATCCATGTTCCAGGTCCCGGGCTCGATGTCGATGAACACCGGCCAGGCCCCCAGATAGCGGATCGCATTGGCCGTAGCCAGGAACGAATAGCTGACGGTGACGACTTCGTCGCCCGGCCCCACATCCGCCGCCTGAAGCGCCAGGTGAAGGGCCGTGGTGCAATTGGAGACGGCGACGCAATGGGTGCTGCCCACCGCCTGCGCGAATTCGCTTTCGAAGCCGGCGACGCGAGGTCCCTGGGTGACCCAGCCCGACATGACGGTATCGTAGGCGGCCTGAGCCTCCTCCGTCCCCAGCAGCGGCTTGGAAAACTGGACGAACCTGCTTTTCGACATCATATCGCCTTTCGCGAAGCGCAGCCCCTACATAAGCCTACGTCTCGCGCTTGCCAAGGCCAACATGGAGACGCCGGGCGAGGGCGCCCCCCCTTCATGCGTGGGACGGATCAGATGCCGGCCTAGTCCTTCGCCCCGCCATCGCCGGCATCGAAGCCGATGCTTTCATCGACGATATAGCGCGGGCGGCGCCTGGCTTCGTCCAGCCCGCGCCAGACATATTCGCCCAGCACGCCCAGCATGGTGATCTGCACCCCGCCGACGAGCAGGATCACGACCATCAGGGAAGTCCAACCGGGAACCGAAACCCCCATGAACACGTATCTGAGGGCGATCACCGCGGCATAGAGGAGCCCCAGCAGGGCCAGCACCACCCCCATCGCCGACATAGCGCGGATGGGGACATAGGAATAGGCGGTGAAGACATCGACGATCAGCTTGATCTTCTTGCCGAGCGTCCATTTGCTGGTGCCGCGCGTGCGTTCCTGCCGCTCCACCGCCAGGGTATCCATGCGAAAACCTGCGGTGGCAAAGAAGCCGTCGATGGTCAGGTTGCGCTCGGGATTGGATTTAAGCGCCCGCAGCGCCTTGGCTCCCACCAGCATCATGCTCGAACCGCCGGGGGGCAGGTTGCGGCTGACCACCGCATGGGCCAGGGCGTGGTAGATGTTGGCGAAGGCCTGGGTCAGCACCCCTTCAGCCCGCGACTTGCGCACCGCCCACACCACCTGAACATTGCCGACGCATTTCTCCAGCATGGCGGGAATGGCCGAGGGCGGGTCCTGAAGGTCGCAAGCGGTAAAGCAGGCGTAGTCGCCGGTGGCGGCTTCCATGCCGGCACGGATCGCCATATGGGCGCCCACATTGGTCAACAGCTTGATGACGCGCACATCGGCGTGGCACGCGGCCAAAGCCTGAAGGTGCTCGAAGGAATCATCGCGACTGCCGTCGTCGACGAAGATCATTTCCAGGACGCAGTCGGGCAAGGCCGACAGAATGGCCGAACGGATGCCCTCGCACGCGGCATGGACGCCTTCGCCCTCGTTATAGACGGGAATGACAATGGAGAGTTTCATGACCCTGCCGAAAAAGAGGGGGGAAGCATAGCCCGCAACCGCGCCACCACGTCCGGTGTCGGCACTTCGTCCCCCTGACCGACCGGCCGCAGCGGCCGGCAGGGATTACCTAGCGCCACCACGCCGGCCGGAAGATCGCGGACCACCACCGAGCCGGCCCCGGTCATGGTTCCCTCGCCGATCCGGACTTCCGGGATGACCGAGGTGCCGGCCCCTAGAAAACAATGGTCGGCAATCCGGGCGCAACCGCAAAGTGACACGCCCGGCGCCAGCAGGACGTTATGGCCGATGACGCCGTGATGTTCCACGGTGACGCCGCCATGGGCGGTGAAAAGGTCACCGATCACCGCTTCGGCGCCGATGAAGACACCGCCCATCACCAGGGCGCCGTCACCGATGACGGCGGTGGGCGAGACATGGGCCGAGGGCGAGACCAGACGGGCGATGGGAACGGCGGCGCGGCGCAGCTCCGCCACCACCTCGCAGGCCCGCCACGACCGGTAGGTTCCCAGGGCGATGAAGGCATGGACATCGCTGCCGGCCAGGGCGCGGCATCCGTCCTCGACCGACCCAAGGATCGGCGCGCCGCCCGGACCGGTCTCATCTGCCGGTCGGCCATCGTCGTAATAGCCATCCAGGCGATAGACCCCGGAGAACTCCCAGCCGAGCAGGTCGGCCACCACCCTGGCCCGCATGCCGGCACCGAAGATACGCAGTGGGATGGCTGGGGCCACGGTTCCCTCCCTCACCCAGGCAAGCGATCGAAAGGATAGACGAAGAACCAGGGAAATGCCGCCGCCAATCCCTCGCGGCCCAATCGGGCCAACCGGTCCAGCGGACACAGCGCGACCACATGGATGCGAAAGGGGCTCTCCTCGCTGTTCCAGCGTTGCTTGAAGTGATAGACGCCGCAATCGCGGTTGGGCGAGCCCTCCCAATTCCACCATTGCCGTCCGGCGGCACGGGCATCGGCGGCGGCACGGTCGATCAACAGCGATCCAGGCTGCAGCGCGCGGGCATCGGCCAGGGTGCAGGGCATGTAATAGCTGACGATCCGGGGCCCCCAGAGATTTAGAAGCCCCGCCACCATGCGGCCCTCATGATAGGCGAAGAGAAAGCGGGCCTCCCCGGGGGACCGGGCCAGGGTTTCGACCACCGAGAACGGCTTCTGCGGGATTCCGGCATCGGCGCAGTTCTGGCGATAGAGCCCGTAGAACTCGGCCAACCGGTCGCCGTCGACGCCATCCTCGACTGTCACCCCCAGGGTGGCGGCCCGACGGATGTCGTAGCGCAGCCCCTTGGACCATGGCCGGCCGTCCAATGCGGTCAGCTGGGTGAAGCGCTCGACCACCTCGCCCTGGCCCAAGGCCTGGGCATACAGCGCCGCATCCCGCCCGAACAGCGGAGTATAGACGACCATGGCGAGAGGGTTTGATTCGGCCAGAAGCCGCTGACGCGCCGCCTCCAGGAGAGCGGGAACCGCGGCTTCCGCCTCGGCCTCGGAACAGATCACGCCGCCATTGGGGCCGAAAAACGGCAGGGAAGCCAGAACGGAGCCTTCCGGCGCCCGCTTGAGGATCGTGGGCAGCACCGCCACCAGACGTCCATGGCGGCGCAAGGCCAGGGTCATCGGTTCCCCTACCCCCAAGTCGGACAACAGGTCGCGATAGAAGGGATAGTGATAGGCAAGCACCGGAAAGCCGCCCGAGCCTCCCAGTCCGTCGAGAAAAGCGGTCAGCTCCCCGTCATCGGCACCGGTCAGCAGGACGGAATCCACCGGTCCTACCCACCAGCCTGCTTCACCGCCCGGATCACCGCGTCCACCTGAGCCGCTTCAAGCTCGGCGAACATGGGCAGCGACAGCCATTCGCTGGCAATCTGTTCCGTCACCGGCAGATCGCCAGCCTTGTAGCCCAGGTCGGCATAGGCGGTCTGAAGATGGACCGGCACCGGATAATGAATGCCGGTGGATACCCCCGCCTCCTGCAACTTGGCCTGAAGCCCGTCGCGGTCGGCGCTGCGGATGGCATAGACGTGGTAGACGTGGCGGCAATGGACCGGCGGCTTGGGAATGCCGATGCCCAGACCGGCCAGACCGGCCTCATAGCGGGCGGCCACGGCGCGGCGACCCTCGGTCCAGCCTTCGATGTACTTGAGCTTGACGCGCAACACGGCGGCCTGGATCTCGTCCAGGCGGGCGTTGAAGCCCTTCAGCACGTGGTCGTACTTCTTGGCCTGCCCCCAGTCGCGCAGCATGCGCACCGTCTTCATGATCTCGGGATCGTTGGAGACGATGGCCCCGCCTTCGCCATAGGCGCCGAGATTCTTGCCGGGATAGAAGCTGAAGCAGCCCACATGGCCGATGGAGCCGGCGCGGCGGCCCTTGTACTCGGCGCCATGGGCCTGGGCGCAATCCTCGACGACCTTGAGACCGTGCTTGGCGGCGACGGCCATGATGGGGTCCATGTCGGCCATCAGACCGTGCAGATGGACCGGCAGGATGGCCTTGGTCTTCGGCGTGATGGCCGCCTCGATCTTGGCCGGGTCCATGGTCCAGGTGACGGGGTCCACATCGACGAAGACCGGCTTGGCGTTGGCATAGAGAATGGCCGCCGTGGTGGCCACGAAGGTGGCGCCGACGGTGATCACCTCGTCGCCCGGCTTGATGCCGGCGGCCAGCAGGGCCAGATGCAGCGCCGTGGTGCCCGAATTGACGCCGGCGGCGTCGGCCACGCCGCAATAGGCGGCGAATTCCGCCTCGAAGGGCTTGCCCTCGGGACCGGCGCCCACATAGGCGCCGCTGTCGACTACCTTCATGATGGCGGCACCGACCTCGTCCTTGATCTGACGGTACTGGGCCTTGAGGTCGAGAAAGGGAATCATCTGGTACGTCTCCAAACTCAGCGTTCCACGGCCACCGAGGCGCCGCGCTGGGCCAGCGACTTGGACGCGGCCTCCAGCACCTTGACCACGTTGTAGCCCATCTCGCCATCGGTCAGCGGTGTCGCACCGGTCTCGATGCAATCGGCGAAATGCCGGACCTCGGCCGCCAGGGCCTCGGTCCCGGCCAGTTGCGGGGCCAGCATGTCGCCGGTGCGATAGCCGGCGATCAGCTTGTTGATCTGCTCCTGGTCGTCGTTCAGGACGATGCCCTTGTCGTAGATCTTGATCTTCTCCGACGGCTCCAGCTCGTTGAAGACCACCATCTTCTTCGAGCCCGAGATCAGGGTCTGACGCACTTTGACCGGGGCCAGCCAGTTGACGTTGATGTGGGCGATGGTCGAATCCTCGAAGAACATCGTCAGGTAGGCGATGTTCTCGGGCGCCCCCGGCACATGGCTGATGCCCGTGGCCGATACCGCCACCGGCACCTTGCCCAGCACGTATTCGATGATGGACAGGTCATGGACCGCCAGATCCCACAGCACGTTCACGTCGTGCTGGAACAGGCCCAGATTGACCCGCACCGAGTCGTAATAATAGATATCGCCCAGTTCGCCGGTCTGGACCAGGTCGCGCATCTTCTGCACGGCGGGGGTATAGATGAAGGTGTGATCGACCATCAAGGTCAGGTTGCGCTTGGCCGCCTCGTCGATCAGGCGGCGACAATCGGCCGCCGATGCCGCCATGGGCTTTTCCACCAGCACATGCTTGCCGGCCTGAAGCGCCGCCAGGGCCAGATCGAAATGGTATTGCACCGGCGTCGAGATGGCCACCGCGTCGATGTCGGTGGCGGCGAACAGGTCGGCGGGGTTGGTGGTCGTGCGGATACCGGGATAGGAGCGCTCGGCCACCGCCAGACGCTTGGGCTCCAAATCGGCCACCGCGACCATCTTGGTGCGGTCCGAGGTCGCGAAGTTGCGGACGAGATTGGGCCCCCAGTAACCGTAACCGATAACGCCGACTTTGATCATGGTGGTCAGGGGCTCCGATGGGGGCTGAAAAGCGCCGCGATACTGGAACAATCGCGGGCGCCGGTCAAAACCAATTCACGCGCGGGGGCCGGGCAGAGCCCGGAGCGACAGCAAAAACGCAGGCAGCAGACGGATCTGAAACGGCCAGAGCAGGGCTGAACGGGCCAGCAGCGACAATGCCGCCGGGCCGCGGCCCAATTTCTGTTCCGTCCGGGCCGCGCCATAGACGATGCGCGCCCTGGCACGCCGCCCCCGCCAGCCGCCCTTGCCGGGCAGGGCGGGGAGATGGCGCTCCAGCACGGTCAGCGAGGCCTCCATGTGGCGCGCCACACCCTTTGAATTCTGCTCGCCGTGAAGGCGGTAGTAGCCCACGGGCTGCGGGATGCAGGTCATACGCGCCCCCAGGGCCGCCAGACGCAGCCACAGGTCGGCGTCCTCGGCGGTAATGACCTCGCGATCCTCGCAAAAGCCGCCCGCCCGCTCCAGCAAGGCCCGGCGCACCAGCACCGCCGACGGCGACAGGCAATTGCCGTCCAGCAGCAGACGCTCGAAACGGCAGCGCTCGGCCGGGGCCGCTTGGGTTCGGTTGACGATGGCCCCATCCTTCAGGAAATGCTCGGGGTGGGAGACCAGATCGACGCCGTCGGTGACCGCCGCCAGGCACAGTTCCAGCTTGTTGGGCGCCCACAGGTCATCGGAATCGAGAAACGCCACCCACTCGGCCCTGGCCGCCCGGATGCCGACATTGCGCGATGCGGCGATGACGCCCTGGTTGGCAAAGTCGATCAGCTGGATGCGGGGATCGCCATAGGCCAGAACCACATCACGGGTATGGTCGGCCGAGAAATTGTTCACCACGATGCATTCCCAGTCGGCCACGGTTTGAGCGCGGACCGAATCCAGGCATTCCTTCAGGAAGTCCGCCTGGTTGTAAGTGGGAATGACGATGGAGACGCGTGGGCTCATCAGCCGTGCTTCAGCGCCCAGTCGTAGGGAATGGCCGGATCGAAGGGATCGATGCGCTTCATCTCGGTGGGGTCATGGGGCATGTCGGCGCAATTGGCCAGCAGCGCCGTCTGGGTCCCGATGCACTTCCAGCCATTGATCAGCAGCGGCGGAATTTGAACCAGAACGTAATTCAGGTCGCCCATGACGATTTCCTGCAGCACGCCCTTGGTCGGGCTGTCGGCGCGGTCGTCGTAGCAGACCAGCTTGATCATGCCCTGGATGCAGCAATAATTCTGGGCCTGCTTGGTGTGCAGGTGCCACGCCTTGATCACGCCCGGATAGGCGGTGGCGAAGTAGATCTCGCCGAACTTGTCGAAATGGGGCGCGTCGGCGCGGAGCATGTGCATGATCGTGCCGCGCTCGTCGGGAATTTTGCGCAGCGGGATGATGTTGAGGCCGTGAATCTTCGACGACATGAGCACTTCCTTGTTTTGAGCGGCCTTACTTCTTCCAGCGCAGGCTGTCGTCCACCGAGCCGGTGTCGATCAGGTGCTTGATCTGCTTCAGGCGGATATAGCGGCGTCCCTGAAACTCGTCCAGGGTCAGGCCGTGGGCGCGGTAGGCGTCCACCAGCTCGCGGGCGCCGGCCGCCACCGTCCACTTCAGGGGGAAGTCGGGGAAGGCCTTGGCATATTTGTCGAAGCTGACCCGATAGGAGCGCGGATCGGGATTGTTGCCGCCGGCATAGGTGACCTCGGCTTCGGGCACCGCCGCCTTGACGAAGCCGGCGATGTCGCGCACCTGATAATTCTCGCTGTTCAGGCCGACATTGAAGCCCTGGTCGTGCACCACCTCGACGGGGGCGGCCAGCACGGCGGCGACGGCGCGGCTGATGTCCTCGATATGGACCACCGGGCGCCAGGGGCTGCCGTCGCTCATGATGTTGATCTTGCCGGTGGTCACCGCCCAGGCGCACAGATTGTTCAAGACGATGTCGAGGCGCAGCCGGGGGCTGGCGCCGAACGCCGTGGCGTTGCGCATGTAGGTGGGCGAGAAGCCGGGACCGGCCAGGGCGGCCAGGGCCTCCTCGCACTTGACCTTGCTGATGGCGTAGGCGGTCAGCGGCGCGAAGGGCGCCGTCTCGTCGACGAAGCCGGTAAAGCCCGAGGACCCGTAGATGGAGCAAGACGAGGCGTAGACGAAGCGCTTCACCCCGGCGGCCTTGGCGTATTCGGCCAGCTTGATGGTGGCCCGCAGGTTGATGTCGTAGGTCCAGTCGTCGTTGATGTCGCCCATGGGGTCGTTGGAGAGCGCGGCCAGATGGACGATGGCGTCGAAACCTTCCAGATGCTTCGGCTCGACGTCGCGGATGTCGACCTTCAGCTCGGGACACGGCGCCTTGGCCTCGTCGAACTCGCAGCCGACGAAATAGTCGGTGTCGAGGCCGACGCAATCATGCCCGGCCGCACTCAGCACCCGCAGCATGATCGGGCCGATATAGCCGTTGTGACCGGTAACCAGGACGCGCATGGCAAAGAACTCCGTCAGCCAAAGGCCTTGCGGCACAAAATCAGGGTTTGATCGATCTCGGATGCGAGGTCACGGGACGCGGCGAATCCGGCCGCCGCCAGCCGGTCCACCCGGAAGTCCAGGGGATCGGCCACCTCGCCCGGCTTGGGATCCGGGCGCTCCAGCACCGGCCGGAAGCCCAGCACCGCCTCGGCGCGGGCCTGAATCAGGTCGGCGAGATCGCGGATGGAGGAGGAATGCCCAACACCCAGGTTGAAGATGCCATCGCCCAGCTTGGGCCCGTCGACCTCCAGCAGGAACCGGACGGCGCGGGCCACCTCGGCCATGGGGATGAAGTCGCGCAGCGCCACGCCGCTGCTCTTCAGCACCATCTTGCCGCTGCTGCCCACCTGGCGGCACAGATCGTTGGCCACCAGGGTCCAGCGATTGATCAGCGGATCGGCGGGCGCCCCCAGGGCGTTGGACAGCCGCAGACAGGCCGCCTGGATGCGGCCCTTGCCGGCTTCCGCCAGGATGTAGTCCTCGGCCACCTTGTGGCTGATGCCATAGGGATGCACCGGCCGGCAGATCATACTCTCCTCGATCCGCCCGATCAGCGGCTCGCCATAGACCCGGGCGGTGGAGAAATAGAGAAAGCGGCCGACACCAGCCTTCAGGGCCGCCTGCAGCAGCCGCACCGTATCGACGCCGTTGGCTTCCAGCGCGCCCACCGGATCGGTGGTGCAGTCCACCTCGTTCATGGCCGACAGGTGGACCAGGGCGGATACACCCTGGCAGACCGCCAGCAGAGCGGTATCGTCGGACGGCGCAAGGCGCACCACCTCGGCATCCTTGGCCCAGTCGGGCCAGGATTCCGGGCCCCGCCTGGTGGTGATGCGCACCGTCTTGCCCTGAGCGATCAGGTGCCGCGCGATGCGCCCACCCAGATAGCCGAAGCCGCCGGTGAGAAGGATCGGACTCATTCCCACGACTTCCACGGCGCCTTACCGCTATCCCACAGATCGCGCAGCAGACTCCAGTCGCGATAGGTGTCCATGCACTGCCAGAAGCCGTGATGTTCAAAGACCATCATCTCGCCCGCCGCCACCAGGGCGCGGACCGGGCCGACCTCGAACACCAGATCCTCGCGGTCGTCGAGATAGTCGAAGATCTCGCGCCGGCAGACGAAATAGCCGCCCGAGATCATGCCGGACGTGGTCTGGGACTTCTCGTTGAAGCCCTGGACCCGGCCACCCTCGTGCTCGATCTCGCCGAAGCGGCCCGGCGGATGGACGCCGGTCACCGTCAGGATCTTGCCGTGGGACTTGTGGAAGGCCAGCAGGGCGTCCAGATCCACGTCGGAAACGCCGTCGCCGTAGGTCAGCAGGAAGTTCTCGTCGTCGCCCAGGTACTTCCTGATACGCTTGATGCGCGCCCCGGTCATGGCGTTCAGCCCGGTCTCGGCCAGGGTGACGTTCCAGTCGTCGTGGCGCACTTCACCGTGATAGGTGATCTGCTTTTCGGCGCCCAGCGCGATGGTGAAGTCACCGCCGTGGATGTCGTAGTTCAGGAAAAACTGCTTCACGGCGTGGCTCTTATAGCCCAGGCACAGGACGAAATCCTTGTGGCCCGCCGCCGAGTAGCTCTTCATGATGTGCCAGACGATGGGCAGATTGCCGATGGGAATCATCGGCTTGGGGATGTCGTCGGCCACGTCGCGGATGCGCGTCCCGAAACCGCCGCACAGAATGACCACTTTCATAAACCCGAACCTCGTCTGAACCACACCCCGGACATCTCCACCCGGTTGCTGCGGATATTCCCGTAAGTGCCCCCGCCGTTCAAGTTCCGTCTACAGCCGGGCCAGAACCTTCAGCCAGTTCCACCACCAAAATCGGGATGTCAGGGCATAACGCTCGGCAAAGCGCCGCCGCGCGGCCTGAACATCCGGATCGTTCCACCAGACCGGCACGTCCGCCCACACCCGGTTGACATGGGCGGCGGCGGCAGCCGGATCGTGATGCAGGATGCCGACGCGGCGCAACTCGGCGAAAAACGGTTCCGCCTGACGGGCCATCGGCCAGGCCTCGGCCTGCCACAGCAATACCGTCGGCACATTAGCGGCCATCACGGCAAGCATGGAGGTAATGGGATGGTCGATGACCGCCAGACGGCACGACAGCAGGGCGGGATCCAGGTCGCCCTCGACCAGGGGCAGGGAAAAGCCCCGCTGTCTGAGATGATCCTCGTCCCTCAGCACCTCTGGCTTGCGGCGATAGGGGCGGTAATGGGCGGCGGCCAGCGGAGTCGGATCGAGCCCCCCCAGGAAGGCCGTCTTCATCCGGCGGTACTCCAGATAATGGGTCGGCTTGGGCAGCCAGCCCAGCCGGGTGCCGTGCACCAGCATGGCCCCCCCCACCATCAACAACCGTCCGTCATCCTCGCCGCGGCGGCCCGCCAGCCGCGACAGCGCGGGCGAGGGTATGGGAACGAAACGTCCGGCAAGGTCTTCCTGCGCCGTCCAGCCCCAGGTCAGGAAGGCATCATAGGGATATTCCGTCTCGGCGCCGACCATCATGGCCTTCGCTGTGCCGTAGATGCCGCCATGCTGGACGCTGACCAGCCGTTCGCCCCGTTCGTGGGCCAGGGCATGGGTCAGCCGCCGGCGATCCTCCTCGGTGTCCAGGGCATCGACGCACAGCCGGCCGGGGAAATAGCGGTGGGCCAGGGCCCGTGCTTCCAGCGCGGGAAAGTCCTCGGCGAAACTCCGGGGCAGCAACCGGCCCAGGAAGTCGTCCAGCAACGCCAGGAACGCGGCGGGGAATACCGCCGAGACCGGACCGCCGGCGGGATCGTAATGGTGACGGGCCGCCCGGCGGGGCAGCAGCGCGGCCCAGGCGGACAGCAGAAGGCGGTGGGAAATCGGGGCACCGGGCACGCTGTCCACCGGCAGACGTCCCAGCACGCGGCGGATGAGGGAGCGGCCGGGAGCGGCTCCGCTCTGGGGCCGGGCGGGTCCCAGGGCCGGGGCCGGGGCCGTTTCCAGACGCCAGGCCGGGGGCGCCAGCCGCGCCACCATGGCCGAGGTCAGCCGGAAGTCCCAGGCGGGATCGGCGAAGCTCTCGGTCAGTCCTTCGCAGCCGTTCACCGGCCACCGCTCCGCCACGTCGGCACAGACGACCACCGTCAACGCCCGGTCGCGGTACAGGCGGGCGACCTCCTCCACCTGGCGGTAGCGCTGCCATAGCGGCGGGATGCAGATGGTCAGCCACTTCATCAGCAGCACCCGCCAGAATCCCAGGCTGTAATTCCGTCCGTGCCGGGTGTTGAGGCGCCCGGCCCATACCGGCAGCAGGGCGTTGGCCAGCCGTTTGGCGTCGCGGTCGGCGCCGGTCCAGTCGTCGGGGGTGGGGAAGGGGTCGGCGAAGGGAAGGTCGTCCCAGCCGGGGTGGCGTTCCTCGACTCCGGCGAAGCACCACGGTCCCAGGGCGACATCGCGGCCCGGATCGAAATCGTCGGGGGCGGGCCCTAGGATCAGGCGCCCCTCGTCCTCCTGGGCCAGCGGTTCCGGCAAGGATTCCGGTCGGGTCAACGGGGGCTCAGCCCTTGCGGAACTTGGCCAGCCGCTGTCCGCGCACCTTCTGCACCACGTCGCGCAGGGGCTGCTGCATCATCTCGGGCAGCATGTGGAAGGCGGAGCGTGCCGCGCTGGCGGCGACGAACTGGCCGAGGGAATTGTCACCGGCCTGATGTTCCTTCAGGCAAGCGTCCAGTTGCAGCAGGAAGCTTTCCGCCTCGGCGAAGCCGCGCTCGCGCACCTTGGGTAGGCTGCGTTCGATCTGTCCGAACATCAGGTCGAACTGCTCGCGGGTGAAGTGAAGATACTGCTTCTGGAAGGAATAGGTCTGATAGGGATTGGCCACCAGGCCGATCAGGGGTTCGGCATCCAGCGACAGGCCGAGGTCGATGAACTTCTCGATCTGCCCGCAATTGACGCTGTTGACGGTCATGCTGACGGTGAAGACGAAGTCCCGGCGGCGCTTCAGCTCCTGGAGACGCTTCAGGTTGGCCATGACGCCGTTCCAATCGGCGGTGCGGCCGCGCTTGCGCAGAAGCTCGAACGCCTCGGCATCGGCGGCGTCCAGGGAAACCGCCAGAAGCCCCAGCCGGCGCTGTGACAGCACGTCGAAGATGCGGTCGGTCAGCAAGGTGGCGTTGGTGACGAAGAAATAGCGGCAGCCCTGGTCGATATCGGCGTTCTCGACGAAATCCAGCACCGGCTTGAACAGGAACGGTTCGCCGCCGAAGGGGAAAACCACCTGAAACACCTTGGCCATCCGCCGGACCTCTTCTAGGAAGCGTTCCGGCAGCTTCTGGTTCTGAGTGGCGTCCTCGCGCTGGAAACAGTGGTAGCAGTCGAGATTGCAGGCGAAGGAATAGGCGAAGCGCATCCAGCGGGGCAGCGATTCCAGCTTCAGCAGGCCGGCCTCGAATTCCCGCTCGTTCAATTCGGCATTGGCCTTGGCGGGACCGCCTTCCTCCATGTCGGCGAGCCAGTCCATCCGCTGGTAACCCTTGCCGCCATAGATCACCGGGCAGGTATGCGGGCAAAGCGCCAGGGCGCCCCGGTCGCGCATCTCGCGGCGCATCTTCTGGAAACCTTCCCCGTTCCAGATCTCCTCGATGGTGCCGTCCGCCAGGTTGCCCAACACCGTGCCGTTGTCGCAGCACATGGTCACGTCGCCGTTGGGATTGTTGACCTCGAAGTGGGTCCAGGGGTGGTTGCAGACGAACTTGCTCATGCGGCTCTCTGTTCAGGACCCGGCCAGATGGGGCCGGGAGTGTACTGCATATGGGAAACGGGGGGCATCACATTCCAGGGGGAAGGAGCGATACGCTGCGCCTACCAGCCGGTATAACGCGACGCCAGCGACAAGTCCCGCTCGCAGAAGAAGGCGGCAAAACCCTCGTAATCCACCTTGCGCCACAACGGTTCAGTCAGGCGCAGCGGGCCGCGCGCCGGATATTGCCGGTAAAGGCGGGTCCATACCGTCTTGTACCCGGCCAGATAGGCCAGCAGGCGCCAGTCCTCAGGCGAGAATTCGAAAATATGGACCATTTCCGGAGTCAGGCGATCCGGCAGGCGGTCCAGCCCCGCCCGCACCTCGATGCCGCCGAAGCGGCTGTGCCGTTGCAGCGGCACGGTAAACAGCAGGTGCCGGGCGGTGCCGCGGGTCGCCAGCCCGTGCATGAAGCGCACCGGATCGGTCAGGTGCTCCACCATCTCGAACGACATGAACAGGT
Organism: Magnetospirillum sp. XM-1; assembly: GCF_001511835.1. Classification (NCBI taxonomy): domain Bacteria; kingdom Pseudomonadati; phylum Pseudomonadota; class Alphaproteobacteria; order Rhodospirillales; family Rhodospirillaceae; genus Magnetospirillum; species Magnetospirillum sp. XM-1. The sequence continues at coordinate 928,090 of NZ_LN997848.1, read as the reverse complement.
CGGGGCGGATGCCCTCCAGGTCCATTTCCTCGGCCCGGCACAGCAACGCCTCGCCGCCCTTGGCGCGGACTTTCTCCACCGCCACCGGGTCCAGGTTGACGCTGATCACCTTGTCCACCAGGCCGGGGGAAGCCACGTCCTTCAGGTAAAGGGCGTGGTTGCCAGACGAATCGCCGATGTCGGCCAGCACCATGTCCTTGCCGCCCACCGCCGCCAGCGCGTCCAAGATGCACTGGACCTGGAAGGCGTGCAGGCCGCGCATCTTGCGTTCCCAGTAACGCTCGTACTCGCCCCGGTCGAAGCCGTCGGTGTACTGGTCCGACACGTCGGGCAACGCCCGGCGCAGGCGCTCGACCATGGGGGCCAGCCCCTGCTGGCGGATGGCGGCGTCGATGCTGGCCCCCGACAGCGACTGATACAGCCGGGTGGTGTCCAGCCCCAGACCGCGCAGGGCCAACTTCACCATGGAAAACGCGCTCATCCCTGCCCCTTGTAGTCCAGCGGGTCGCGGAAATCGTCCAGTCCGGCGATGGCGGCGCGGCCCATGGCCAGCACCGCCTCCTCGGCCGAGCCGCCCACATGGGGCGTGCACAGGAAGTTGGGCAGGCCGATCAGAGCGCGGTCCTCGGGCGGTTCGATGGCGAACACGTCGAACGCCGCCCCGGCCAGCCTTCCATCCTCCAGCATGCCGCGCAGCGCCGTCTCGTCCACCAGGCCGCCGCGTGCCGCGTTGATTAGGATGGCGCCGGGCCGCATCAGGGCCAGACGCTCTGCCGATAGCATATCGCGGGTCGAAGCGTCCAGCGGCAGGTGCAAGGTGACGATGTCGGCCTCGGCCAGCAGGGGTTCCAGCCCGTGCGGCTCCACCCCCGTCTCGGCGTAGAACTCGGGAAAGTCCTTGATGTCGTGGGCCAGCACCCGGCAGCCGAAGGCCTTCAGCAGCCGCGCCAGATCCTTGCCGATATGGCCGCAGCCGACGATGCCCACCACCCGATCGCTCAGCTGGCGGCCCATCAGCTGACGCCAGCCGCCATCGCGAATCAGGGCGTTGCCCTGGGGGATGTGACGCAGCAGGGCGATCATGAAGGCGATCACCAGTTCGGAGACCGAGCGCCGGTTGACGCCACCGGTCCAGCCCAGCCGTTTGCCCAGCCGGCTCATGACGGCCAGATCGATCATATCGAGGCCGACGCCGTACTTGCCCACCACCTTCAAGTCGGACAGGCGTTCCAGCACCTCGGCCGACAGGGTTTCCAGGGCGGTGATCGCCTTGTCGTGGCCCGACAGGAACTCCACCAGCGCCTCACCGGACAGCGAGACGCCCGCGTCGTTGAAGGTGACGCGCTCATAGCGGGCCAGCAGCTCGGCGCGCAGCACCGGGTGCTTCGAGAACGAGCGGGACGCCACCGCCACGCGGGTCGTGGTGTCGGTCATGTCCGGCCTTCCGTGAAATAGCGGGCGCAGATGGCCCGGAAATTGTCGTCGGCGGCATGGACGCCCCGGAACACCTTGCCGTCCTTGTCGGGCAGGATCAGGGTGACGCTGCCCGATCCGGTATTCTTCTTGTCCTTGGCCAGCGCGGCCATGAAGCGGTCCAGCGGCACGGGCGTCGCCTGATAGCCGGCGTAGTTCTTGGCCAGAACCGAATGGGCGGCCCGGAAATGGGCTTCGGTGCCGATCCCTAAATGCCAGCTGGTCCAGTTGGCCATGTCCATTCCCATGCTGACGGCGATGCCGTGGGGCACGGCGAAATCGGTGGCCGCTTCGATGGCGTGGCCGAAGGAATGACCCAGGTTGAACACCAGGCGCGGGCCGGTGTCGAACTCGTCGATCTCGATATAGCCCTTCTTGATCTCCAGCGCCCGGTGGATGGTGGCGATCATGGCGTCCCGCTCGGTGAACAGCCGGCCGTAGCGCCCGGCCAGGGCGGTGAAGTCCTTTGGTCCGCTGATGGCGTGGACCTTCAGCATCTCGCCCACGCCGGAGCGCACCTCGCGCGGGTCCAAGGTGTCGAGGAAGGTGGTGGCGATGACCACCTCGTTGGGCGGCGTGAAGGTGCCCAGGATATTCTTGGCGTCGCCGCAATTGATGCTGGATTTGGAGCCGATGCAGGAATCGCACTGGGCCAGCAGGGTGGTGGGATAGAACCGCCACTTCACGCCACGCAGCATGGTGGCGGCCAGGAAGCAGGTGATGTCCTGGATGATGCCGCCGCCGATGGCGATCAGCAGGTGATCGCGGCGTAGACCCCTGTCCACCAGATGCTGGACGTAGGCGGGAAAGCATTCCAGCGACTTGTTGGGTTCGACCGCCTCGATCAGCAGGACCGAGCGATGCGCCAGGATGGCGCCCATGCGCTCGCGGTACAACTCGGCCACGCGGGCATCGATGATGAAATGGGCGTCGGCGGGCACGGCGGCGTTCAGACGCTCCAGGCCCTGCTCGTCGAACTGGACGTGGTACGGCCCCTTGTGGGACGCGATGGTCATGGCCTCAGACACGGGTGAAGCCTCCATCGATGACTAGGTTCTGGCCGCTGATATAGGTGTTCTCGGGCCCGGCCAGCCAGGCGACGAAGGCGGCGATCTCCTCGGGGCGGCCCAGGCGGCGGGCGGGAACCTGGGCGGTCAACTCCTTGATGCCGTCCTTGCCCAGCACCTGGCGGGTCAACTCGGTGTCGATGAAGCCGGGCGCCACGCAATTGGCCAGGACACCGAACTGGGCCACCTCGGCGGCCAGGGCGGCGGTCAGTCCGTCCACGGCGAACTTGCTGGCGGAATAGGCGCCGCGGCCGGCCCGCGAGATGCGGCCCCAGATGGAGCTGATGGTGACGATGCGGCCCCAGCCCCTGGCCTGCATGCCCGGCACCACGGCGCGGGCCAGCAGGAAGGGCGCGGTGACGTTGACCTGCTGGATGCGGGCAAAGTCAGCGGGGTCGATCTCGGCGAAGGGGCTGACCTTGTTGATGCCGGCGTTGTTGACCAGGATGTCGACGCCCAGCCCCGCCGCCTCCGCCGCGAAGGCGGCGGTAGCCTCGGAATCGGCGAAATCCGCCGCCAGATAGCGGCTGCCCGCCGGCCCTTCGCCGCCGGGAAGGGTACCGGTGACGATCACCTGGGCGCCATCGGCCAGCAGGCGAGCGGCGATGGCGGCCCCGATGCCGCGGGTGCCGCCGGTGACCAGGGCAAGCTTGCCGGCCAGGGGCGTCATGGCGCTAGTACTTCCCCCACAGCGGGTCACCCTTCATGGCCGCCTCGACGATGCCGATGTCGTGGGGGCTGTCCACCGAGAAGCTGGGGCGGAAGGGATAGGGCGCGATGTGCTGGTGATGGCCGTAATCGTAGAGGCGGTTGGAATCGCACGCCTCCTTGATCTCCAGCGGGCTAGGGGGCAGTTCGGTGAACAGCTTCAGGAAGTCCCACTTGAAGCCGAAGATGCCGTAGATACGCTTGGCCTCCAGCTCGGGGCCGAAGGTCTTGCAATGGGGGATGGGCTGGCGCGAGGTGTAAAGAACCCGGCCGTTGAGGTCGTGGATGATCTTCAGCGCGTCGGGATTGCGGAACTGGGCCTCGTCGACGATGTCCATGGCCAGCATGGTGCCGCGTACCTCGGCCCGCTCCTCCAGCGGCTTGATGGTGGCGGCGATCATGTCGGGGTGCATCATGGGCTCGTCGCCCTGGACGTTCAGCACGATGTCGCCGTCCTCCACCGGGACGCCGCACTTGGTGGCCGCCTCGGCCACCCGGTCGAGCGCGCGGGTGTGCTTGTCCGAGGTCATGATCACCGGATAGCCCTTGGACTCGCCGAACGCCCTGATCTCCTCGTCGCAGGTGCAGATGGCTAGGGCGTCCCAGCGGCCGAACAGCTTGGCGCGCTCGAAGACATGCTCGATCATGGGACGGCCGAAAATAGGAAACAGCGGCTTGCCGGGAAAGCGGCTGGCGGCCATGCGGGCCGGGATAAGGCCGATAATGCGGGTCATGGGGACTCTCTCCTCAATTCTCGTCGCTTAAGCCCCAGCGGGACTTCCACTCGGGATCGGCGCAATAAATTCGATAGACCAGCCGCATGGTCTCCAGGGCATCGTTGGATGACCCGGCGGCGATGGCGCCGCCCCTCAAGACGGCATCGGCGAATTCGGCGATCTCGTCGGCCCAGCTGGGGTCGCGGTTGTAGCGGGTGGTCTGTTCCTTGGGGTCGCCATTGTCCTCGTCGTCGGCCCACACCACGCTCAGGGTCTCGGCGCCATAGCTCTTGGAACCCGACAGGATGCCCGACAGGATCAGGGCGCCCTTCTCCAGAGTGATCTCCAGATTAAAGCGATGCCGCCACTGTGTGGCGGTGGAATGAAGCATGGCGACCACACCGCTGCGCGAGCGCATCAGGGCATAGGCGTTGTCTTCGATGTCGTGCTTCCAGAAATCGTTGGTGACGATGGCCTTGACCTCGTCGAACTCGCCGCCGAACAGGCGCATCAGGTCCACCATGTGGATACCCTGGTCCAGCAAAATGCCGCCGCCCGCCACGGCGCGCTGGGTTCGCCAGTCGGAGTGGGCGCCGTAGGAGATGAACTGGCTCTTGCCGTAGACGCCGCGCATGTTGATCACGCGGCCCAGCTCGCCCGATGCCATCAGCGCCAGCGCGTCGCGCACCGAATCGTGATAGCGGTGGTTGAAGCCGTATTTAAGCTTCAGCCCCGGGTGGCGGGCCTCGCAGGCGATCACCCGCTCGATATCGGCCACGTCGCGCCCGGGAGGCTTCTCGCAGAAGACGTGCAGCCCCTTGTCCAGCCCGGCACAGGTCACATCGGCGGCCACATCGTTGGTGAGGCAGACAAACAGGGCATCCAGTTGCTCGGCCTCGATAAGGCGCTGGGCGTTGGTGTAATGGCGCAGGCCATCGGCCATCACCCCCTCACCTTCGAAGGTGCGGTCGCAGACGGCGACGGTGACCATGTCGTCGCGCTGGTCGATGAACTGGCGGCGGCGCTTGCCCACGACGCCATACCCGGCGATTCCGACCCGCAGCTTGCTCATCTCAGGGCGCGGGCGTGCGGTAGAGGTTGGAAACGGCGTCGTTGGCGCGGCCCAGGCGCGGCGACTGTTCTTCTGAATCCACGCTGGTCCAGGCGCCATTGGCCTCGTCCGAGCGATAGAACGAGTGCCACAGCTTGAGCGAAGCCAGGCAATCCTCACGCGTCACGTCGAAGGGCCGCACGCCGTTCAGATCGGCCACCAGATTGGCGTAAACCGTGGTGTGGCCAAAGCCGTAGGCATCGGGAATTTTTTCCGAATAGGTGGCGCAGGCCGAGGGGTCGGGGGTGAAGACCTGCAGCTCGTTCACCGCCCAGCCGCCCAGCTGAGCCAGGCCGTTCGAGCCGACGATGGACACCGAGGCCTCGAAATCGTCGGGCCTTGCCGCCGTGGTGACTTCCAGCGATCCCACCGCCTTGCCGGGATAGGTGAAGGTGGAGACCACGGTATCCTCCACCTCGATATCGGCGCCGAGCGTGCGCATGGTGGCGCTGACCTTGTCCACCTCGCCACCCAGGAAGCGCAGCAGGTCCACGTGGTGGATGCCCTGGTTGGAGATGGCGCCGCCGTCATGGCTGAAGGTTCCGCGCCAGGGCGACAGATCGTAATAGCGCTGCGGCCGGCACCAGCGCAGTCGTACGTTCATGATGCGGATATCGCCCAGCTCGCCGTTGGACAGCGCCTCCTTGACCTTGCGGACGGCCTTGTTGTGGCGATTCTGGAACACCGGGAAGATCTTCACACCCTTCTTCGCCGCCTCGTCATAGGCCACGTGCAGCTGCTCGGGCCGCATGAAGGTGGGCTTTTCCATGATGATGTGCTTGCCGTAGCGGGTCAGCACGTCCATGCCATGCTCGAAATGCATGCCCGACGGCGTGATGATGGCCACCACATCGATCTCGGGCATGGATTGGAGCATGGTGTGGTAATTGGTGAAGAAGGGAATGCCGTATTCGGCGCCATAGGCCTTGGCCTTGTCCTCCACCAGATCGCACACGGCCACGATCTCGCCGCCCTCGACCTTGGCGATGGAGCGCAGGTGATGCCCGGCGACGCGGCCGCAGCCGATCAGCGCTACCTTGACCGTCTTCATGAGTATCCCTCTCCCTTGACGACGCCCCGGATGGTTTCGATCACCGGGTTGAACAGCTCCACCGTGGTGGAGGAAAAGCGCGAGAAACCCTTGAGGCAGGGCTCCGCAAAATCCTTGCGATAATAAACGATGGGCGCCAGGGCGGCGTGAATCGCCTCGGCCCGGGCCCCGAAAGCCACATGCAGGAAATTGCCTTGGCCCTTAAGCGTCCGGAAGCCCAGTTGGTCCATGGCGGCCAGGAAGTGGGCCTTGCCGGCGCTGATCCGCGCCACCGAAGCCCGCATGGCGTCTTCATGGTCGAGCATGCGCTCGAACACCGAGGCCGACAGGGCGCCGACCTCGTACATGGCACGGACCTTGTGAAGCATCACCGCCACGTCGGGATGCGCCGCCGCATAGCCCACGCGGACGCCGGCCATGCCCCAGGCCTTGCCGGTGGAGCGGCAGACCACCAGATGGGGATAGTCCATGACCCAGGGCAGCACCGTCTCGGCGTGGAAGGGGTAATAGGCTTCGTCGATAAGAATTAGCGCCCCCACATCGCCCGCCGCCTCGATGATGCGGCGCAGGTCCGCCAGGGAGAACACCGTGCCGGTAGGGCTGTCGGGATTGGGCAGTCCGACCAGCTTCGGCCGGGATTCGCGGATGGCGGCGATGACGTCGTCGGCGTGCAGCACCGGCCCGTCATTGGAAGGGCGGTACTCCAGCCCGGTGACCTCGGCGCCGTACATGCGGGAATAGACACCGTACATGGCGAAGGTGGGAACCGTGTGCAGTACCCGGTCGCCGGGCGCGATATAGGCCTCGAACACCGCCCGGATCGCCCCGTCCGAACCCGGGGTCAGCAGTAGGCACTGGGGCGGCACACCCAGCATGGGGGCCAGTTTGCGGTAGACAGGACCCAGATCGGGATAGGTGAAGCCGGCATCGGCGGGCACCGAGGCGATGACCGAGCGCACCAGATCGATCATCGCCGGATCGGTGTTCTCGTTCTTGTCGAGCCACAATTTGCCCGGATCACGCGGATTGTTGCCGACCCAGTCGGGACGGGTCAGGCCTGAATCGGCGACTTCGGGGCGGGGGGACGGTGGGGCGAAACGGGGTACGCTCATGGGGCGGCCTTGGGGCTAGGGTAGCGCTTGGCGCCACACGTCATGATCCACGGGGGCAAAAACTTGCTCGCGCGCGATGGCGGGCGGCGGCGCGGCGGCTTCGATTGCGGCCGCCAATCCGGCCTCGTCGGCGGCGGGGACGTTAACGGTGTTTGGCAGAATATCGTGGGCGATGCAACCAGCGGCGATGAAGCGAATGGTGGGCAGGCCAAAAAGCACCGACTCCAGCCCCACGGTCGTCGCTGCATAGACCACCGCCGAGACCGCCGGTTGCCCCGCCAGGCCCGTGGTAGCCCGCGTCACCCATTCATCCTCGGAAACCGGGACGTCATAGATGGGGTGGGGGCGGATCAGGATTCTTCGCCCCAATCGGCGCGCCACGCGTGCCACCGCGCCAACCATCCTGGCGGCCATGGACACATCGCCGGGCAGGGCGACGAACACCGGCGCCTCCCCATCCCAGCGCGGTCCGGGCGAAGGGGTGAAGCGCAATGCCCCGGCCACCCGGCTGCGCCCCTCCGGCAGTCCCCAGCGGGTCAGGCCTTCGCGGGTCAGGGAACCGGTACACAGCACCAGATCGGGCAGGCTCCCAAGCCCGTCGGGATTGGCATCCACATGATGATTTAGCTCGAACCGCCCGACCGAGGAATGCTGATAGCCGGCACTGGCCACTCCCAGCCGCCGCGCCGCCCGCGCCAGATCACGTTCCCAGCCATGATTTTCCCAGGGCCAAGCCACGGCGAGAGGCCTCACCGCTTCGAGCCAACGCCGCTGGCAATGAATCTGCCAGGCGATGGCGGCCCCCTGGGCAGTGGCGGCTTCGTGTGCCGCCGCCCTGCGCACCAACCAGCCCCAGGGACCATTCATCATCTCGGCGCGCGGCCGCCAGCGCGCAAACGGCAGCCGGGTGACGGCGAAGATCGCCGAACCCCATCCATGCAGGCTGAAGCTGCGGCCGTCCCCGTTCAGACGCCTCGCCTCGTCCGGCGGGCAATCCACATGCAGCACCCTGCATAAGTCCGTCCGTTCCCGCATCAGGGAGCCGAAATAGGCGTCGGTGCCATCGGGACCCGATTGGGGATTGCCATAGGACAGCAGCCAGGAGCCACCTTGCCTTGGCAGTGCAGGTAGCCTTAAACACCGCCCGGCGGCCCGCAGGCCATAGCGGAGCCGGGCGGCGAAGCCCCGCAGACGGGAAAGCCGACCGGTCAGGGGCGGCGGCGGAGCGGCGACGACGCCTGGCAATGCGGACAAATGACGGTAGAGCCAGGGATCGGCACAGACGAGGACGGTTTTGCGTCCCTCGCTTGCCCAGGCCTCAGCCAATCGGCTCCAGGCCATCATCAGGCCCAGGTCCGAGACATTGGCGGCCGCCGACGGTGTATGGGCCAGAACCGCCGACGGATCGGCGCCCAAGGTCCGGCACAGGGCCAGCAGGTCGGGGATGGCGGCAACGAAGGCCGCTTCCAACTCGCCCCCCACCTCGCGGCGCCCGGGGGCGTCCGATTCCTCGCCCTCCGGGGAAACCGCAACCCAGGACTCGCCGTCTTCCAGGCCGGATGCGGCTAGGGCAGGGACGAGCCTCAGGGCCATGGCCTCAGAACCACTCCTCCAGCCGGTCCAGGGCCACCCAGAAACCTTCGCCGTCGTTCTTGTGACCCTGCCAGATTTCCGGAATGAAGCTGGCCTGGGGCGCCAGACGGTCCAGCTGGCGGGCCATGGCGGCGAAGTCGATGTCGCCGGTGCCGATCTGGATGCCCTCGCCGTCCACCCCCTTGGCGTCGGCCAGATGCAGGTGGGCCACATAAGGGCCGACCTCTTCCATGAAGCCGCTGAAGGTGGTCTTCAGATGAGTACAGGCCAGCTTGGAATGCGACACGTCCAGGCAGATGCGCATGTCGTGGCGCTTGCAGAAACCGACGATGTCGGCGGCGCTCACGAACAGGTTGTGATAGCGCTGGCCGCCGAAATGCCAGGGATAGGGCGGCATGGTCTGGGGGATGATTTCCACGCCGTCCATGTCGAGACGGGCCAGACTGTCGTCCAGCAGGGTGTGCAAATGCGCGACCTGATCCGCCGACAGGTGCGCATCCATGGAAAAGCCGCCGACATTGGTGACGATCTGCGGCCGCTTGGTGCGTGGGAACCACTGCTTCAGGCGCCGGGTCAGGTCGATCACCCGCTGCAGGTTGGCGATGGATTGGGCGCGGTAGGCTTCATCCTCCGAGCACAGGTCCAGCACATGGTCGCCGGCGAACAGCTCCGGCGAGTGGATGACGAAATCCACGTCCAGGGGCTGGTCGAAGAAGGGAGCAAGATCCAGATCCATGTCCACATAGCTGAGATGGAACTCGATCAGCGGCATGTCGGTCATGGGCAGCAGGGTGCGGTAGTCGTGATAGCGCACCGGCAACCCCCAGGGACGGCGGAACTTGAAGGGACGCGGCCTGGCGTCGGAATCCGAGATGTCGCTGGCGAAGAAAAAGTCGCCGGCCTTCATGGCCCGCTTGGCCTTGCGCCCCACCAGCCTGGAACGCTGGTTGGGCTGCAATCCCTTGCCGGGGCTGCGCACCACCAGCATATCGTCCCGAATTTCCGCCCCCGCGGCGATGTCGCAATTGATGATCAGGCTCTTGGCCAGGGTCTCGCGATTCATCATCTCGCCCTGGGTCAGGCCGCGCGCCTCGGCCGTACCCATGGATTCCTCCACCTGGCCGATTGCATCGACCATGGCGCGGAATTCCTCGGGCAGCAGGCTGACCTTGTGGTCGTTGCCTTCCAGGGACTTGTCCAGGGTGAAATGCTTCTCCACCACCTTGGCGCCACGGGCCACGGCCGCCAGCACCACCGCATAACCGCGTTCATGGCCGGAATAGCCCACCAGGCATTCGCCGATGGACTTGAGCCGATCCATATAGGCCAGGTTGATGTCCTTGAATGGCGCCGGATAGGTGGAGTTGCAATGGAGCAACACGTACTGGGCGCCGTGCTGACGCAGTACCTCCACCGCCTCGATGATCTCGGCTTCCACCGACATGCCGGTCGACAGCAGCAGCGGCCGCCCGGTATCGGCGATGGCGGCCAGGAGCTGGTGGTTGGTGAGATCGGCCGATGCCGCCTTATAGGCGGCGATGCCATAGCGCTCCAACGCCTCGACGCTGGCCAGATCCCATGGCGTGCACAGGGGAATCAGCCCCTTGGCCTTGCAATGGTCGAAGGCCTTGAACAGTTCCTCGGGCTTCAGCGAAAAGCGCGACAGCAGGTCCAGGGTGTACTGCGAGCCCAGATCCTCGGACGCGTCGGTATGGTCGCCGGCATTGGCGTAGAGGCTGGCAAGGTCGCGCATCTGGAACTTGGCGCAATGGGCCCCGGCCCCGGCCGCCTCGTCGATGAGGCGGATCGCCATGTCCAGGCTGCCCTGGTGGTTGTTGCCGATCTCGGCGATGATGAAGGCGGACGACGATTCCTCGAGCCGGAAGCCGCCGAGGTCCAGAACCGGCCGCCGGGCGCGGGCCACACCCACCAGATGACCGTAATCATCGACCAGGGGCACGAAGGCGATCCTGGAATCCAGCATGGATTCAATGGCATGGCGGTCGGCGCCCAGGCGGGCGGAAAGGAAGTCGCCATTGGCAACATTGGCCACCGCGATACCGAGATCCACCGGATCGGCGGCCACCAGCCAGCGCCGGACGTCGCCATCGGTCAGCACGCCTTCGAGACGCCCGGTCTCGTCCACGGCGAAGACCACCCTCTCCTTGTTCTCGTTGATCTTCACCAACGCGTTCTTCAGCGTGTCCTCGGAGAAGACCAGATATTTGGCGATGTTCTTGTCGATGATCATGTGGATCGGCTCATCCAAAGCGGCGGGTCATCAAGAGATCGATGACCACCAGGTCGATTTCGTCGTCGATGTCGAAAGCGGCGCTGGCGGTCATTTCGTAAAGGGCGATACGCCCGCCCAGGCGGTTATCGAACCGCTCCAGCACCCAGGGCTTGAACACGTAGATGGAGCCGTTCTCCACGAACTGGGCTTCCAGGTCCTGGCGACGCGGGCGGTGGGCGGGGTCGTAGTTGATGGCTTCGGGACCCTGGGCTCCCTGGCGCCAGAGAAAGCGATGGGAGCGCGACACCGACAGCAGGGAATCAGCCTCCTCGCGGTTCAGGGTCGCTACCGCGCCATCGATATCGCCCTTGGCCCGCAGCGGCGCGGTGGCCTGCAAGAAGACCACCAGATCGAATTCCCCGGCCGCGCGCATCACCGGCAAGGCGTGGTGGATCACCGCTTCGGAACTGACCGTGTCGCCGGAAATGTCCTCGGGCCGGTGGATGACGTGGGCGCCGGCGGCCTCGGACACGTCGCGGATTTCCGCGTCATCCGTGCTGACATAGACTCGGTCAACCGAGCTTGACGCCAAGGCTTGGCGGATGGTGTGGACCACCAGCGGCGCGCCGCCCACCTCGCGCAGGTTCTTGCGCAGGATGCCCTTGGAGCCGCCCCGGGCGGGAATGATGGCGACGGCCCGGCTCATAGCGAGAATCCGTCGTCATCGACGATGTCGTCCTTGATCTCTTTGGACGCGCGGAAGAACCGAATATCGTACATGGTGAAACCGTCCTGTTTAGTCGGTTTTCGCCTCCAGGCGATCGCTCATCAGCAATTCGGCCAGACGAAAATCCAGAAGACTATCGATATCGACCGAACGCTCCGTGGGCATGACATAGCCCAAGGTAACGCCCGCTTTCCAGAAATTCCGCTCGCGCCGCAGCCAGCCGGTCTCGGCGACGTAGACGGCGCCGTTGGGTGCCCAGGCCTCGGGAAGGTCCTGACGGCGACGACCCTCATCGTCTCGAGGTATCAGCGGCCGGGTGGTGCCGTCGGAATCCATGAGAAACATCCAGTAGGGATTCTTGCCCGGCTCGCACAAGGTAGCCGCCGCCGGAGCGGCGCGCTCCAGGCAAAGGCGGATACAGCCGTCGATATCGGCGGCGATGCGCAGCGGCGAGGTGGCCTGCAGCAGAACCACGTGGCTGGGCTCTTCCTCCAAGTTATCGAGGGCGTGGAAGATCGCGTCGTAAATATCGGCCGTGTCCGACGCCAGTTCCACCGGCCGCAGGAACGGTACTTCGGCTCCAGCGGCCCGCGCGGCCTCGGCGATGGCGGGATCGTCGGTGCTGACCACCACGCGATCGACCAGGGAGGCTCCCATCGCAGCCTCCACCGACCAGGCGATAACGGGACGCCCTGCCAGTTGCCGGATATTCTTGCCGGGCAACCCCTTAGAGCCGCCACGGGCACAGATCAGGGCAAGGATACGGCCAGATCCGGTCGCGGACATCAATGTCTCTCCACTGCCGTCTGCCGATAGTGCTTCCACTCCACGTCCCACAGGCCGCCGGTAGCCGCGTTCGGCCGCCGGACCCGACTTTCACCTTCCGCCTCGGCATAACGCTCGACGGCCAGGTCCAGGGCCTTGTCGTGGCCGTGCTCGGCCCTCAGGCGCATATAGTCACCGATCAGTTTGCCCGCCCGCGCCGGCCCCATGCCGTCACAAAACCCATCGATCCAGGAGCGCCACACGCCCACATCGCCGATACTGGAATCACCGGCGGCCACTCGTTCGACCGCCTGGCAAAAAGATTCGACCGTCGTGTGGACGAGACCGGCGGCGATACCGGACTCTCGCAATGGGCAATGCACCAGTCCGGTCAAGTCCAACTGGACCAAGGGACGGCCGCGGAGGCTTGCAAGAACCGCTGCGGTATTGATGGGATAGCCGATGACCAGGTCGGCGGCGAGACCGACCACTCCCACCTTTTCTTTCGGCTCCGTGATCAAGCAGCGCCCTTGATCCACCAGCGCATCCAGACGCCTGCCAAGGGCGGCTCCGTATCGACCGGGCTGCGACTTCTTCGGCTTGATTATCAGAGCCCAGTCTTCGTGCCGCTCGACCATGTCGACCGCCGCTTCGATGAAGCGCAGCACGTGATCTTCGGAGTTATAGGCCAGCGGGTGATGAGAGGTATCGAACCCGGCGATGACAAAGCGTGTTGTCGGCGACAGACGGGCGCGCAAGGTATCCGCCCTGGCTGCATCACCAACGGCGACACTATCCGAGCCTACCGGCCCCACCTCGACGATCGCCTTAAAATTGGTCCCCGCCGCGGGAAAGTAATCCCGGTCATAGGGACCCCAGGCGGGGATCAGATCGGCGCTGGCCCAGAAGTGCCGGGCGATCAGAAACGGCAATACGGACCACAATCCCCAGACCACGATGGCATTGGCCTGATTGGCGGCCAGACGCAGGGTCACGGCCTCGGGGCCGAAATCAGCGTAGTGGTGAATGGCCGCAACATTGTGGCGGCGCATGAGATCGCCATAGGCCCGGAAGGCCACCCCGTTCGATACGGCCAACACCCAATGCATCCAGCCCACCACGTCCGGTCGGCGTGGCAACAGGCCGCTCGCCCGGCCGAACGCCTCGGCGATGGCCCGCTTTGGATCGGTAAGATGGGCAAGGATGCTGGCGCCATCGATCCACCCCCACCCCTTGTCGGCCACCTTGCGCCGCAGTGGCTCATCGGCCACTGCGTCGGAACGGTCGCAATACAGCACAACCTGGGCCGGAGCCAGCCCGCTGGTCGGCTCCCAGTACAAGTGGCCGCCATCGGGATGACTGTTGATACTGGGCCAGGAGGCCTGCTCCAGAATGATACCGTTTTCGCGGGCACGCGGGTCCACGGCACAGGTCTCGTTGCGGTGGCCGGCCAAGAGACGGAGCCAGTGGCGGGGATGGCCCGGGAGAAAACGCAGGCACTCGATCATGCCCGAAAGCGCCGGAAGGGCACGCACCCGGAAATCCGGTGATGCCCGCTTGTTCATCTGGCTCGCCGTGAATCGTCCGACGACGGGAAAGGCGACGTGGCAAATGGCCTTTACCCCGGCGCGCCCTTCCAGACTGGCGGCAACGCCGGAGACAAAAGCAACGGCGTGTCGGTTGAAGGTGATGAAATACGCCCCCAGGATCCGGCGGAAGTCCTTCGTCTGGCACCATGTGGGCGATGTCGGGCAGGACTCGGCGAAGGCCGCCGAAATCTCCAGCAGCCCGCGTTCCTGACTGTAGACCAACGCCTGCCCTTCCTGGACCGGGCCCGCGAATTGCACCGAACGCTGGGCACGCGCCACAGACAGACCGGTCAGCCGCTCGATCATCCGCGCCAGTTCTTCGGCTGAAGAACTCCACTCCGGCGAGATGAACACCTTGTCACGGACTCCGTATCGCAACAATCCAAACAGAAGGTGTCCAACGCCCATGCGTTCGAACCAAATCTCTAGGACGCTCACCAGGACACCTCGCGACAACCAGTCATATACACTCTCACCCCTCCAGGCCTTCACCGGCCCCGGCGAAGAACTTCCATTTCATCCTGATCGCTGGAAATCGAACCGATGTCTTCCCTGACGATCCTGCGGAGGGATTTGTAGGTGAAATGACCGCCCCGCCAGTTCCTGCGCAACAACCACCGCAGGGTTTCGGCAATCTGCCGCCCGGCGCAACCAACCCCCACACGCCTGGCGTTTTTAGCCAAGACCATCAGGGGGATCAGACGACGCAAACGATGGAACAGAATCGGATAGCAGATCATCGCCAAGCCGAGATTGCCCTGCCGTAACAACGCCCACAATGAGGGAAGGGCGTTCTGATCATCCACTTCCATGGCGTCGCGGGAACCATGCATGGAATCCACCGTCATGGACGTATCGACCAGACGCTTGGGGTTGGCGAAATAGCCGTCGTCATTCCGCTTTTTCCTGAAATAATTGGCGTCGTTCAGCAGCACCTTGTGGTAGTGCCCCAGCCCGAACTTGACGACATAGGCGTAATTGACCTCCACCGTCATCCGCGGCCGCCAGCTTTGACAGATCAGCGACGGAAAATCCGTCAGATTGAGTGTGGTCACCTCGTCGTGGGCATCGTGATCGGAAATGGAGAGGAGATATCTCTCCTCTCCATCGAGATCGAGAGGGATATGGCCGCACGAACGCGCGAATTCGTACAGGGGGGTCCCGGGAAGGGCCTGGGCGTAGTTGATGGAGAGATCGTTGGGGTTCTGTTCCGGTCGAAGGGTCTGGCCGTATTTGCAGAACTCGATGGTCTCCCGCACCGTCTCGGGAGTCTCGCCGGGCATGCCGAGGACGATCTGGATGGGGGCCTGGATTCCCGCCTCGATGGTCCAGCGGATGGCGTTGCGGTTGTCCTCGATGGTGGTTTTCTTCTCCATCACCTCCAGCATGCGCGGGCTGCCGGTTTCCATCCCATAGGCGATGAAGCGGCAACCGGCGTCTTGCATCATGGCGATGATTTCGGGGGACACGCAGTTGACCCGCATGCCACCCACCCGCCACAGCAGGTCCAGCGGCTTCAGCCGGGCGCACAATTCGGTCAGCCAACGCTTGTCGGTGCCGAAATTCTCGTCGCCGAACGAAATGAAGCCCACATCGTGGTCGCGCACCAGGGTCTCGATCTGGTGCATGATGCGGTCGATGGGAATATAACGGATCCCCTTGTCGAAACGATGACAGAAGGTGCAACGGGCGACACATCCCTTGGCTCCGGGAATGATGGCCAGCTTTTTGTCGCGACGGTGCGGCTGCCATGCCATCTGGTCGAACTTGAATTCCGATGACTGGCACTCACCGTCGATGAACAGAGGATTGATATAGGTCTCGACGTCATCGCAGGCCGCCACCAGATCGGCGATGTCATAGTCGTAGATCTCGTCACGGCTGAGCGGGGCTTCGAAGCCGGTCGTCCGCAACCGGCCATCGCCGTCGAGCAGGGCGAGACCGGGAATGTCGAGGAAGTCGGCCGGACGACGCGTGGTCTCGGCGCGACGCAGCACGTTCACGAAGACCCGCTCGCCCTCGCCGATACAGCACAGATCCGCCCCCGCCTTCCGCAGAAGGATTTCCGCCGACGCCGCCAGGTTGCCGCCGACCACCACCAGGGTGTCGGGAAACAGGCGCTTGATGTCGCCGCACAGGCGTTTGGCATAGGCGTAGGCGGTGGAGACAACCGCGCTGATCCCCACCACATCCGGCCGCACTTTTTCCAAGTGCTCCAGCACCGCGCCGTAATCCGGGCGATTGCCGTCGATATGGTAGAACTGGGCGGAGGGAAACCCGTTCTTGCGGGCTGCCTTCAACAGGGACAACGCGCCAATGGGCGGGAAATTCGTCGGCCGGACGCGAATCGGAGTGGTAAGAAGAAGAATGTTCATGACGTGACCTTGTCAGCAACGACACGACGGAGGGGCTTGTTCCGTCGCCAGACGGCTCTGGGGGGCGAACTCGGGCCTATCCCGTCCACATCCGGCGCATTCCTCAACGGAACACATCGTGGAAATCCAGGTTGGCCCGATCGAAATCGTCCAATCGGCCGATATCGAGCCAGTATTCCCGTATGGGAAACACGGCGCAGTCCCGACCGCCATCCATCAGGGTCTGATAGATTTGCGGCATATTGTGCGGCTGTCCGGGCTTGACCAGATCCAGCACCTCTGGATTGAGGACATAGATACCGGCATTGACGAAATTACGCACCACCGGCTTTTCCTCAATGCCCTTGAGACGGGTCCCCTCCACCTCGACGACCCCATAGGGTACCTCGAAATGGTATTCCCGCACGGCCATGGTGGCTGCCACCCGGTGTTCCCGGTGGAAGGCCAGCAACTGCTTGAAGTCAACGGTGGTCAAGATATCGCCATTCATGACGATCAGCGGCTCCGAGGGCGTGCCGGGCAACAGGCCCAGAGCCCCGGCGGTCCCCAACTGCCGATCCTCGCGAAGGTAACGGATGGAAACCCCGAGGGCCGAACCGTCGCCAAAATGGCTTTCGACCTGTTCGGCCCGGTAATTCACCGAGATGAAGAAGTTCCTGAAGCCCGCCTCGATGAAGTTCTTGAGAATAGTCTCCAGGATGGGGCGCGGTCCCACGGGCAGCAACGGCTTGGGAACATCCTGAGTCAGCGGACGCAGACGGCGGCCCTCGCCGCCCGCCATCAGCACCACCCAGTTGTCGCGGCCGTCCAGAGCCAGCATCTGCTCCAGCGTCTTCAGGCCGACCACCCGGCCGTCGCCATCGAGCAACGGCATCTGGGAGATTTGCAGGCGGCGCATGGTGGCCAGCAGCACGCTGGCCTCGTCTTCCACCCGACCATGGTGGAACCGGGGGTTCATGACCTCGCTGGAAGGAGAATCCAGCGGGAGTCCACGCAGAAGGCCCCGGCGAATATCCCCGTCGGTGATGGTGCCGAGCAGACGGGATTGCCCGTCGACCACCAGCACGATCTGCATGGCGCCGAGGTCCAGCGCCTTGATCGCGTCGAAGACCGGCGTCGTGGGAGAAACCAGCGTGTCTTGCCAGCGTTTCATGGGAGCCCCCCCTCGGGCAGGCAGGCTTGATGCAACATGAGGCCCAGGCCCTCCTCGAGCCCGACCCGAGGTGTGTAACCCAAAGCGGCAGCCGCACGCGAGCCCTTCAGTCGGAATCGGTCGACAGGTGGCCGCCCGGCCTCGCCCTCCAATTCCCGCACACTCCCCGATCCGGCGACCCGCACACAGGCGCGGGCCAGATCGCCCACGGACACCTGGCCCGGACCGGCCACATTGAAGACTCCCGACGACGGCGCCTCCAGGACCGCGGCCACCGCCCTCGCCACATCAAAGGCATGGACCAGATTGACGCTGTCGGCGGCGGGAGGCGCGACTTCCAGAACATCTCCGGCGCGGGCCCGGGCCAGGAAGTCCGCCACCAGTTTGCCGCCGGGCATGCCCCAGCCATAGACGGCCGTCGGGCGGATAACGGTGCGCAGCAAGCCCTGGGCGGCAAGATGAGCGAGGGCCTGTTCGGCCAGTTGCTTGCTCAGACCATAGAGCCCACCCAGCGGCCGGACGCTCATGGGGGCGTCCTCATCCACCGGCTCCGTGGTTTCGCCATAAACGGAACCGCTGGACAGGAAGATCAGGGGCTTATCCCGCGACGCGGCCCACTGGCCGAGGACCAGGGTGGCACGGAGGTTGACATCCATCAGGGCTGCGGCATCGGCCCCCGGCAAGGCCGCCCCCAGATGGACCACGGCATCCGCATGGGCGAACAGCCCGTCCAACTGGTCGGGATGACGCCACTCGGCCAATTCCGACGGATACCACGCCACGTCTGCTTCCGGGCGGCAACGCGAAGTGGCAGTCACCGCATGGCCGTTTCTGGCCAGCAGCGCAAGCAGATGGCGCCCGATCAGTCCCGACGCGCCGGTGACTCCGATCATGCCCAATCGCGAACCACCCCCCGGGGCAGGGCATGATCGAGATCGGTGGCGGCGACGCCGTCGAGGAAGACCTCCTCCAGATAGCGCAGGGCCAGGCCGGACCCGATCCTGGGCGGTGCC
Organism: Magnetospirillum sp. XM-1; assembly: GCF_001511835.1. NCBI lineage: Bacteria > Pseudomonadati > Pseudomonadota > Alphaproteobacteria > Rhodospirillales > Rhodospirillaceae > Magnetospirillum > Magnetospirillum sp. XM-1. The sequence continues at coordinate 909,404 of NZ_LN997848.1, read as the reverse complement.
AGGGTTTCCCCCAGCAGGTAGCTGCGCAGCGCGAAGGCCGGCTCGTTGAAGCCGAAATGGGCCCGCACCGCCGTGGTCCCGGAAAAACGCGCGTTCAGCTCGAAGGGGATGGGACCATCGGGACCATCCCGGAGTTGCACGTTGAGCGACCCCAGGCTGGGGACCCGCTCCCCGATGGCCAGCAGCATGGGATGGAGCCAGTGGTAGTCACCCACCTCGACGACCCAGGACGAACCGCCGCGCAAGGTTCGCCGGGCGGTCAGGGGGCCGAGCAGACTGCCGTCGGCGGCCCGGAACACCGCGCAGGTGTATTCATGGGCCAGACCGTCGCCCTCGCTTCCGGCAAAGGCCTGCAGCATCAGGTTAGGCACCTGGGAAAACAGGCGGCGCAGGTCGGCCTCGTCCTTGACGATGTGAACATTGCGGCTCGACGTGCCGGTCCGGCTTTTCAGAACCACCGGATAGCCATTAGTCACCGCCCAGGCGGCCGCCTCGTCCACATGGGCAGGCAAGCAGGCGGCGGCGTGGGGCAACCCGTTGGCTCGCAGGAACTCGGTGGTCAGCCACTTATCGTTGGCCATTTCCACAGTGGACAACGGTGAGGCCATCACCTTGCAGCCTGTGCGCGCCTCGATGGTGTCGCGGTGACGCGCGAAGAACGCCAGATCGAATTCCGAGCCGATCATCACCATGTGGAAACCGCCCTGCGATAATAGGGCGACGAAGCACTCCAGCGCGTCGGCGTCTTCCACCCGTGGAATCAGAGTGGCCTCGTCCGCCAGAAAAAGACCGGCATTAAGAGGGGCGATGTCACCCGACACCACCGTCACCGGCAGTCCCGAAATTCGCAGGGCCTTGATGATACCCTGGCCGACTCCGCTGCCGCCGCCGGTCACCAATACACGGATGTTTTTCACTGGACTTCCCTTTGCAACAAGCGGCCGATCAGCCCCACTTCGTCGGGAGTATGGGCGTTGGATCCCAGGGATAGGGGCGCTCCCGCCTTACGGCAAGCTTCGATCAGCGCCCAAGGGTCGGGGTGGTAACGGGCATTGACCTCGAACGCCACCCCGGTGGCCGCCGCCTTGTCCACCAGGGCCTGAAACAGCTCCCACGGCGGTGATGTCTTGAAGCGGGCGATACTCATACCGAAGGGATGGCCGAGGATGTCCACCGCCGGATTGTCCATGGCCGCCAGGGAAAGCCGGAACTCGATATCGACCGCCTGCTCCGGGCTGTAATTGCCGGTGGTGCCGGTGGTGATGCCGCTTTCGCCTGGAAAGCGGTGGACGCTGGCCATCACCAGATCGCATTCGGCCAGAATAGCCGGCACCGTATCGACGGCCCCGCCGAAATCTTCGATCTTGCACTCCACTCCCACCAGGGCGCGGCAACGCTGATCAGATATGGCCCGCACCTCGGCGGCGAAGCGAGGGAACCAGTCGACGCTGCTCTTGCGGGCGTGCTCGCTGAACAAGATGGTCTTCAGTCCCTCGGCCACGGCGCGGGCATGCATCTCCGCCACCGGGGCGGAGCCATCGGTCCAGGTGGTGTGCATGTGCAGATCCACCGGGGGAATAACGCCGAGCGGAAAACCACCGGTAATTACGTTCAGTGTCCGGGCCATAGCTCAGCCCACCAGAGGCAGCAGCCGTTCGGCCGGCAGGCCGTGAACCTGCTGGGCGAAACGGCGGATGGCCGGCAGGAACGTCACCGCCGAGACATAGATGGCATCGTGGGCGGGATAGGACGGGTCGCCGGAGCCGAGGATCGGCGTGGGACAGGCGGGAAGGAACTGACCCACCTTGCTGTCGTCACCGTCGAAGACCCGAATGGCCGGATGATCTCCCAGCCCAGTCAGGGCGAGAAAGCTGTTGAGGCCGTTGGTGGCACCGTGAAAGGCCACCGTCTCCCCCGCCTGAAGACGGGCGGAAATCTCGCCGCCGGTTCGCAGCAGCAGCGAATCCAGCATCCCGGCAGCGTGGCGCAGCAGGTCCTCCTCCCACAGGTCCCCGGGATGGGCCAGCGGCTCCGGCGGATGCTCCAGCACGGCCACGAAGGCTCCGGCGCGGCGCTCCAGCCCCTGGACCGCCAATCCCGCCGCCTGCGCCGCCCAGCGTGAAGATCGCTCGGTGAAATAGCTGAGATGCTCGTGCATCAGGGCGTTGATATCGCCCTCATTCAGGTTCTGCTCGGTATCGGGATAGGTCATCAACACCAGGCCACCCGGTGCCAGGTGACGCCGCGCCGCCGCCAGGACGGCGACGGGATCGGGAACGTGCTCCAGGCAGTTGAAGCCGATGATGAGGTCGAACCGACGCCCCTGGAGGGCCGGAGCGGGGAAATAGTCGCGAACCACCTCAATCCGTCCGCCATCCTCGCGCACCGCCGGATCGACTATGGTGTAGGTCGGCCCCTCGCCGAAGCGGGCCAGCAGCTTTTCACCCACATAGGTGCTGCCCGCCCCCACTTCGAGGATGGTGCGCGGCGCCCGGCCGGTCCAATTTTCCATGACTGCCGCCACCTTGGAATCGCCCAGGCTGTCGGCCCAGGCGCTGGCGCCCGGCGGCTTGGTCAGAAAGGCGTAGTCATCCCCGGCATAGGATTTCAATACCTCGGCAACCACCTCGGCCTCGGTGGTCTGGCGAATCGGTCCCGGTCCGGTGAAGCCCAGGCGAAAGGGAAAACGGCGTTGTACGCCCGGCTCCTTCCGCACGCCCTGCCACAGCGGCAGATCGGCGATGGACAGGGTCAGGCCGGGGCCCGTGCCAGAAAGAACAGCGCTCATGCCAAATCGCTCCAAGCCAGAAGAGTCCCTTCCGCCACGGCGCGGGTCAGTCGCCGCCCCACCACCATGTCCACCTGCATGGGGGAAATGCCGCCGCCGGGACGCAGGGCGATCAGATCATCCTCGGCCATCACGGCCCCCGCCTCCAGGGCGCGGGCGGCGAACAGGCTGCGGCGAGCCACGGCGCGGGTATCCTCCTCGGCGGCCACCGGACGCTTGCAGCCGTCGCCCAGACCCTTCTCGACCCGACGGATGACGGCCACCAGGGCGCCCAGATCGGCGGGCGACACCGAGGCCAGATGATCGGGACCCGGCAGCGAGCGGTCCAGGGTGAAATGCTTCTCGATGCAGCAGGCGCCAAGCGCCACGGCGGCGATGGCCGCCTCGAACCCCTCGGTATGGTCGGAATAGCCCACCGGCCGGCGGAAGGCCGCCGCCAGGGTGGCCATGGCCCGCAGATTGGCGCTTTCCACCGGGGCCGGATAGGCCGAGGTGCAGTGAAGCAGCATCAGGTCGCGGCAACCGGCCCGCTCCAGGATGTCGACCGCCGCCGCCACCTCCACCAGGGCGCCCATGCCGGTGGACAGGATCACCGGCCGCCCGGTGGCGGCCACCCGGCGCAACAGCAGGGGGTTGGTGATTTCCCCCGATGGCAGCTTGAAGGCGGGAACGTCGAGCCGGTCAAGCACATCGACGCTGTCCAGGTCGAAAGGCGTCGACATGAACAATATTCCGGCCTGGGCGCAGTGGGCAGACAGTTCGGCGAACGCCTCGGGAGCCAGCTGAAATCCGCGGACCATGTCCAGCTGGCTTTGCTCGCCGCCGGTGCTGGCCTTCTGGTAGGCGGCCTTGGGCGCCTGGGCCGACACCACTTTCTCCGCCGTGAAGGTCTGGAACTTCACCGCGTCGGCGCCCGCCTGCGCCGCCATGTCCACCAGCCGGTGAGCCAGGGCCAGATCACCGTTGTGATTGACGCCCGCCTCGGCGATCACGAAACAGGGGCAGCCTGGGCCGACCCGGCGGTTACCGATGGTGAAGGACTGAATCACGGCGTTACTCCCGCCCCGCCGTCTCCGGCAAGGTCGATGAACCCCTTGTGCAGCAACGCGGGGAAATCCTCGATTCCGGCCAGCACCCGAACAATACGCTGCGCCGAGCGGCCGTCGCCATAGGGATTGGTCACGTCCCCGCAATCCATGGCCATGGCCCGGTCCATGGCGGCCCGGATGGCGGCGCTATCGGGCGCGCAGTCGATCACCGAAGCAGCGCGCGGCCGACCGTTCTGGCGGGTCCCGATATTGACGGTGACGACACCCAGCGACGGGATTTCTAGCAGGCCGCTCGACGAATTGCCCACCACCGCATCGCACAGCCGGGCGGTGCTCATATAGAGCTGCGAGCCCAGGGAGGTCCGAAGGATGGCGTTAGGATGCGCCCCAACAAAGGCCTCCAGCGCCACCATCAATTCGCGGCTGTCGTTATCGGCATTGGGGGCCGTCATGATGATTCCCACCTCCTCCCCCAAAGATTCCAGGGCGGCCAGCATTTCGGTCCAGCCACGCCGCCCCTCCTCCGGGTCCAGCGTCACCGGGTGATAGGTCACCAGCACATTGCGGGGCCGCAGGCTGAAATTCAGCCGCGCCTCCACCTCGACCCGCTCCAGAAAGACTGTACGCCGCAGATGGTCGAGGCTGGCGTTGCCGGCCAGGTGAATCCGCCCGGGGGCCTCCCCCATTTGCCGCAGGCGACGCGCGGAATCGGCGATGATGGGAAAATGCAGATGGGCCATCTTGGTGATGGCATGGCGAATGGCGTCGTCGAAGGCGCCCTCGGTCACGTCGCCGCCGCCGATATGGGCGATGGGAATCCGCGCCACCACGGCGGCCTGAACCGCCGCCATCAGCTCGAAGCGGTCGCCCCAGACCACCACGATGTCGGGTCTCAGGCGCTCGAAGGCGTCGGCGAAGCCGATGGTGCCAAGGCCCATGGACTTGGCGATGGCCGTGCCGGTATCCCCCGACAGCAGCATCTCCACCTTGGCGGCGATGGCAAAGCCATCGGCCTCGATGACTTTCCAGGTAGAACCGTATTCGGGAGACAGGTGCATGCCGGTGACCACCAGCTGCAACTCAAGATCGGGATGGGCATCGATTTCCTTCAACACCCAGAACAACGGTCCGTATTCGGCCCGTGTCCCGGTAACGACACAGATCCGCTTCATCCCAGCACCTCTTCCACCGCAGCCACCACCGATTCCAGCTCCGCCTCGGTCAGGGCCGTGGAGCAAGGCAGGGTGACGATGCGGTCCCATACGGATTCCGTCACCGTCATGGACGTGCGCAATGCCTCGGCGAAAGCCGGCTGCAGATGCATGGGCCGCCAGAACGGACGGGCGTCAATTCCCCGGTCGCGCAGCCCGGCCCGCAAGGCGGCCATGGATTCCGCCCGCTCCAGCACGAAGCCGGAGAACCAGCATTCGCTCTCCGCCCATTGGGGCTGGGGAAAGGGGCCGACGTCCGGCCGACCGGCGAAGGCGGCGTCATAGGCGGCGCGGATGCGGCGCTTGGCGGCGACGAATTCGTCCAACCGCTCCAGTTGGGCACAGCCCACCGCCGCCTGCAGATTGGTCATGCGATAGTTGAAGCCCACCCGGTCATGCAGGTAGTCGGGACTGACCCGCGCCGTGGTGGTCAGATGGCGCACCAGAGCCAGCAGGTCGGGATCGGTGCCGATGACCGCGCCGCCACCGCCGGCGGTCACCGTCTTGTTGCCGTTGAACGACACCACCGAGAGATCGGCGCCCAACTGGGCAATACGGCGGCCACGATAGCGACAGCCCAGGGCGGCGGCGGCATCGGCCACCACCTTGAGGCCATGGGCCCGGGCGACGGAAACGATGGCGTCCATGTCGGCGGGGCAGCCGAGCACATGCACCGGCAGCACCGCCGCCACCCGCCGGCCGCTGGCCCGGTGGCGCAGGACATCGCCGTCTCGTACCGTCTCGACCTCCAGCACCCGTTGAAGCAGGGCGGGATCCAGGGTCCAGCTTTCCGCCGTCACGTCCAGCAGCCACGGCGTGGCGCCGCAATGGGCAACGGCATTGGCGCTGGCCACGAAAGTGAAGGCCGGCATGATCACCAGATCGTCCCGCTCCACGCCCACGGCGGTCAGGGCGGCGTGCAGGCCGGTGGTCCCGGCCGAGGTGGCCACGGCACGCACCTGCGACCCGGCGGCGACGGCCACCATATCCTCCAGCCGATCGACGAAGGGGCCGACCGAAGACACGAAGGTGCTATCCACGCATTCCTGAAGATAGCGGGCCTCGTTGCCCGTCAGATTGGGAACGCAAAGTGGAATCACGGAAAATCCCCCGATGCTCAGATGGTGTAACGGTCGGCGCGATAGCGGGCCAGATTGGCCGGATCGGAGAACCAGCGCACGGTTTCGGCCAGTCCGCGGCGAAAGCCTTCCAGTCCGCCATGGGCCGGCTGCCAGCCCAGCAGGCGGGCCGCCTTGTCCGTACCGGCGAACAGGCGCTCCACCTCGCTCTTTTCCGGCCGCAGGCGCTGGTCGTCGCAGGTGATGTCCACCTGGGCGCCCATAACCTCGGCGATCAGCCGGGCGGTGTCGCCGATGGAAATCTCGAAGCCCGAGCCGATATTGATCACCTCGCCCAGTACCGCTTCCGGGGCATCCAGCATGGCGATGAAACCCGCGGCCGTATCGGCCACATGGGAGAAATCGCGGGTGGGATGCAGGGCCCCCAATTTGAGCGTCCGGGCTCCGGCCGCGATCTGGGTGATGATGGTGGGGATGACGGCCCGGGCCGACTGGCGGGGTCCGTAAGTGTTGAACGGCCGCAGCACCGTGACCGGCGTGGCGAAAGAGCGGTGATAGGACAACGCCATCTGGTCGGCGCCGATCTTGGTGGCCGAATAGGGGGATTGCCCCTGCAGCGGATGGTCCTCGTCGATGGGCACGTAGCGGGCGGTGCCGTAGACCTCGCTGGTGGAGGTGCACACCACCCGGGAAACCCCCAGATCGCGTGCCGCCTGAACCACGTTCAGCGTCCCGGTGACGTTGGTTTCCACATAGGTGGCGGGCGAGTGATAGGAATAGGGAATGGCGATCAGCGCCGCCAGATGCAAGACTGCGTCGCAGCCCTCCATGGCTTTGCGCACCCCGTGGGGATCGCGGATATCGCCCAGGAAGACGTCGAGCGAATTCCTGACCGCCGGTTCCGCGGCATCCAGCCAGCCCCAGGACCCGAAGGAATTATAAAGGGCGAAGGCGCGCACGTCATAGCCGCGCCGCACCAGTTCTTCGGTCAGATGCGAGCCGATGAAGCCATCGGCCCCGGTAACCAGAATCTTCTTAAGCGGTGGCATTGGACTCATCCGTCAGAACAGGGAAGCCCGATAAGCTTGAAAGGCGCCGGGATCATCGGGCGACCAGGGTGCGAAGTCACCATCCTCGGCGCGGAAGGGACCATTGGTGACTTCGTGGATCACCGCGAATTCCGTCTCCGGGACCAACATGTGCCAGATGGGCGCCGCAACCCGGTAGAGAAACGCACTGTCCCCGCCCGGCGGTTCCATGGGAATGCGATGGGTCACACGACCTTCATCGTCAAATAGCACCACCAGGATACGGCCCTCGATCACATGGAATGATTCGGTCTTGGTCAGGTGGCGGTGAGGCCGGACGAAGCTGTCACGGCAAAAGGCGATGACCATCTCATGCAGCGGGTCCTCCGGCGTGCGATGCAGGCACAGACGCGAGCGGCGCAGCGGGGCGTTCACCGCCTCGGCTTTCAAGGTCTCGAGGATGTCGTGCCCGACCAGCGCGACATCCTCGGTATTATAGATCACGGCGGGCATAGGACTCACTTTTCGTTGGGGCGAGTCGGCTACGACGACACGGAAAGCTCCTTGTCACCGAACGTTGTCGAAGGTACTTGCCAAATTGATCCGCAACCGCTCGAACATCTGTTCCGGCGTCAGCGTCACCCGCCCGATACCATGGGTCTCGTCCTTGGTCACCTTGACCAGCAGGAATGCCGGCCGGGGCGCGCCGCCACACAGGGTGGCGACGGCGCGATCCAGACCCTCCCGGTCCCCGGCCCTCAGCACGGTGGCATAGCCGGCGGCGGCGGCCATAGCCGCAAGGTCGACACGATCACTGATGGAACGCTGGTCGCCTGTGGAGCCGTAGACTTCGTTGTCGAGGACGACATGGGTGAAGTTCGCCGGACGGCGCTCGCCAACCATGGCCAGCAGCCCCATATGCATCAGCACATTACCGTCACCGTCCAGCACCAGCACCTTGGCCTCGGGGCGCCCTTCGGCGACGCCCAGGCCGATGGCCCCGGCCAGACCCATGGACCCGACCATGTAGAAGTTGAGCGGCGTCTCATGAGCGGTGAACAATTCGCGCGATATCATGCCGTTGGCGCCGATGACGGCGTGATCGGCGAAGGCTTCGGCGACGGCCGCGACGGCCTGGGCTCTGGTCATCATCACTTCATCATCCCCGGACGAATGATCAACGCCGCCGGCCGATCAGCCGCCAGGCCGGCGGCGCGGGCGACGTCTTCGGCGAAAGTCTCGGCTTCGGCCACCACATAGGGCAGGCCGAGCGTATCCATAAGCTGCAAGGTCGTGCGCCCCATGATCAGGTGCTCGATGGCATCCTTGCCGTCGTGGCCACGCCACCCCACAACGATCAGGGTCGGCGAGGCATACAGCATGGACAGCGAGGCCAGGGCATTGATGGCTTCGCCGAAACCCGAGTTCTGCATCAGCATGCAGACCTTGCGACCGGCCATGGCCGCCCCGAAGGCGATGCCGCAGGCCAGCGACTCATTGACCGAGACCACATAGTCCACGTCGGGATCGGCTTCCAGAATCTGGAACGTCCCCTTCATGGTCGAATCGGGCACCCCGGTGAAAAAATCGTACCCCAATTGCTTCAACTGGTCGCAAAACACGTTCGATTTCATGTGGTATTTCCAGCAGACGGTGAATGGGTTCCGCGGATGTCGTCGGAGGGCGAAATAGCCTGATGGACGAAATTCCGGCCTTTTAAAACTTCACGTCATCGGCGAATACCGATCTTCATCAAATGGCCTTTTCCGGTGCTTCAATTCGCTGAAAATCGGCCATGACGTTGTCGGGGAGGATCGCCGTACCCTCCAGATTCTGCCTGAAAAAGGTAATGGCGATCAATGCCCGGCGGATGATCAGGACCGGCATCGCGCAGACCGACCCCACGTAGCGCAGGAGGTTGACCGCAACATACACCACCGCTGCCGCCGGCAACAGCGGCCGCAGCACCCAATGGCGCCGAGCAAGTCGCTGGGCCGCCAAGACAAAGCGCTTGTACCATCGCCGACGATGCAGTTCGAGGCCCTGGTTGTACCACTTGTGACGGTAATAAGCGTTGAAGCCATAGTCGATCAGTTCGCGCCGCCCCACGCCCTCATCCCAGGCGGAGCGCAGGAAACCGGACCATGTCGCCGCTGTCAGATACTTGCGCAGCACCTCACGCTCATAACTCATGGGCTTGAACGCAGCGACCATGAAGCGCCAGCGGTCGCGGACGGTTTCAGGGTCGGCAACCGGAACATAGCCATATTTCGCGATATAGCCCTGAAAGACGCCGTCCAGCACGGCACGGTCGACCGAATCGATCTTGTCGATCCACTGGGTGGAAGCGACGCTGGCGTTGGGCTTGTTGGACAGCCTCTTGCCGTAGATCTTGTCGCCCCACCACAGCAGCCCGCCGAACGTGCAGGTCCGCAGAACGGGATCATCTTCGATCCCCAGAAATTGGGCGGTGGACCACATCAGACGGTCGAGATCGAAAACCATGTCCTCATGACGGATCGCCCGCACCGTGGCTAGGTCCAGGCCGCGCAGGCGTTCCAGACTATCCACCATGTAGTTCCAGACGTTGCACAAAAAGAACCGGCGCATATAGACCACGCCGTCGGTGGCATCCAAGCGTTCCTGGTCAAGCCTGACCGTGCTCCAGAACCTTCCCGTGAGGTTGGACCGAGGGTCGCGCACCAGGACCAGACTCAGCATGTCGGGGAAATCCGCCGCCAGCATGGCGATGTATTCGTGCACATGGAGATGGTAGACTAGAACCCGCTTTTTGCTCAGATCCTCGCCGCGGGCAAAGGCATAGGCCCAGTGGACCGCCACCAGGAAGATCCCTGGCTCCATGGGCCTGCCATCGAGCAGATGCAGCAGATAGCGGCGGAACAGTGCCTCGTCGATCTGGATGAACTGATCCTGGTTGGGTCCGAGGGTGGTGAGGCCATCCGACGCGGGGATCCGCCGCGAGTCCAAAAGAGCCGCATGCTTCAAGCAAAGCAGATCCACCGCCGCAGACCAGCTCCAATTCTCGCCCAGATCGCTGCGCCACTGATGCCAGTGGGGATAGAGATACATCAACTGATAGCCGGGGATCATCAGGACCTGGGGATGGCCGTCGAGAAACCCCTGGAACAGCTTGCTGCCGCTGCCGTTGCCGGTGCCGAAACACACCATGCGCACCGCGGGCAATTCGGATAGGCGCGGCCAGGCCGAGGAATTGGTCATTGGGGCCCCGCCGAAGAATCGCGGGATGCCCGGCTGTCGGAACCGATGTCGTTCAGTCCGTAGGCTTGGTATGTGGCCAATTCACCCGGAATCATGTTCGACAATCTCCTCGTGCCGCCCATATCCACGCGGATCACATCAGATCGGCATATTTCAGGGCGAAACGCGGAGCCAACGGAGCGGCGTACTCAATATAGGGATCATCGCCCAGATACGTTCTGGAGAACAGTTCCTGTGCCTCGCGCGCACCAGCCGGCATCCCGCGGCCCTCGATACTGTCCAGGACATCCAGGCACAGGTCGAGAAGCTCATCCTCACTGTTCTCCACCCATTCCAAGCCCGCGGTCACGTAGGTCTCCGAGACGTAAAGACCCCGTTCCCCGCGGACCAGCCGGCTGCCGCTAATCAGCCCCATCTCCCGCAACTCCCGAAAGGAGACGTTCGCCTCCTCGCCCTTCCTGCGCAGAAGTTTCGGAATATACAGCCCGTCGCTCTTCATGGGAAAACCGCCGAATGGGCTCATGTTATGCACGCCGTATGGGACGTCAAACAGGTGGGGTAGATAGTAAATTCCGGAATTTCCGGGCAGCATAAAGCGACAACACGATGAGAGATAAAGATCTAGAAAATCATCATGATACTTCGTCATGTCAATAACCCGCTCATGCTTGTAGTCTAGCTCGACTTCCACATGTACGCCCATCCTGATAACGTGTCCGCCAAGTTCCAGAATATGGTCTATGACTTTGTTAAATCTGTTGATGTCGCTGTTGCGATAGTCGTGATAAGTGTTGTCCCGGTTCGGCTGGACCGCATGGTGAAAACCACGGTCGCGCGCGTGGATGGTGACGAACCAGTCGTCAGGGCCAATGCCGTGACGGGCCAGCATCTCCTTTCCCCGCTCCAATTCGGATCGGTCGAGGCGGACATGGTGGCGCCCCTGGGAATATTCGGGATAGGCATGCCAGCCCGCCCGCTCGATCTGAGTGTCGTAGACGCCTGCGCGCCGGATGGCCGCCGACGTCAGATTGAACAACCGGTTGGCGGTGTGATTGGTAATCAGGTTGACGTGACGCCCAAGCAGCGACGCCAGGTAGTTGTTGGCGGGTGGACCACAGAAAAAGACAAAGACGTCCTTTTTGTCGTACTTCCCGAGACTCTTGCACCGCAGGTGGAAGTCGATATGGATGATGAGGTGTCCGAGGGCCTTGGAGGTCACTTCGAACACATGAAGGCGGAAGAACGGCCTGGACACCGCAATCAGCAGCAGCACCAGCCCCGACAGAAGCGGCTGGAGGAGCCGGCGCAACAGATATGCGAGTTTCCGCGTCATTTCGGCCCACGCCGCGGCAAGCCGACACGCCCCACCGGCACTTCAGCCCTAGACCGCATTCGGCCGCCTGCCGAAAAACTCACCGATCGTGGCGGCGACGTAATGCATCTGTTGATCGTCGACCTTTTCGCTGGCCGGAATGCACAACGACAGGGACAGCATACGGCGAGCATTGGGGAAGGCCGCCTTGCGGTGGGCATGGGCCGGCTGTTCGGGCATCAGGGGCAGATGCTGAACCCGGCTTTCAATACCCCGCTCGGCAAGAAACGCCTGCAGTTCGTCGCGACGGGGCGTCAGAATGGTGTAGGTGTAGAATGCATCGGCACGCAATTCGTCGCGCGGTGGCGTCCCGACGATGCCTGCCAGCGCACGGTCGTAAAACGATGCGACAGCGTTGCGGCGGGCCAAGACCGAGTCAATGCGGTCCAGACGGACCATCAGCATAGCCGCCTGGACGGTATCGAGGCGGCCGTTATGGCTGACCTGGATGCAGGTGCCGGCTTCGCCAAGTCCGTTGTAGCGCAGAGCGCGCAGATGCTTGGCCACATTCTCGTCATCGGTAAGGACAGCACCAGCCTCGCCCAGGGAGGCCAGGGTCTTCATGCAATTCATGCTGAAGCAGCCGACTCGCCCAAAGGTACCGACAGAGCGCCCCCGGAAGGTGGCACCGAAGGCCTGGGCGCAATCCTCGATAACGTCCAGCCCGTGGCGATTGGCAATAGCCATGATGGCATCCATGTCGCATGCCCGACCAGCCCAGTGCACGGGAATGATGGCGCGGGTGCGCGGAGTAATCAGTGCTTCGATGCTGGACGGGTCGAGACAGAGATCCTCGCCGATATCAGCGAACACCGGCTCCAAGCCATTGATGGCAATCGCGTTGGCCGTAGCGATGAACGACAGGGGCGTGGTGATGATTTCATCGCCGGAAGCATATCCCATGGCGCGAATAGCCAGCACCAGCGCGTCGGTGCCGGAATTGACCCCGACCGCATGGCCGCGACCGATGCGCGAGGCCAGCCTGGCTTCAAATTGAGCCACCTCGGGACCAAGGACGATACGGCCATGCTGGAGTACCGTATCGACGGCGGCCAGCAGGTCCTGACGCTCGGCCTGATCGGCGACACGCAGGTCGAGGAATGGAACGGTGATAGACATACTTTCTCCCCAGGGCGATCACTCGAACGCGACAATGCCGAAATCGCCGTCATGGCCCGCCAAGCCGTGGAACCATCGCCACTCTTCCAGAGTACGGAAATTTTGGCAGATTAGTTATCCGTAAGGTAGATTGGTCTTCTCGTTTTCATTGGGCTAATATTCGGCACATAGGCTGGAATATCCAGGCAACCCATACCGTGTTTAGGGGCGCGTGTACGTAGCCGGGGACGGCTGCGGAACAACGGTGGCCTTGGACGTAGTTCAGCGGATGGCTCTGGCTTTCTTTCCTGCGCACAAAACAATAAGATAATGCGCCATGGGAGAATAGCCGGTATGCAGTGTCTCGTCGTTCATACCGAACAAAAATACATTTTCAAAATAGCGAGACATTGTAGCCACAAGAGCCCCGCTGTCCTTAAGGTTGATATGGCCCATACGCGACGATTCGGATGCGTACTTTTCAGCGGTGATGTTCGGCACACCGATGATCGCCACGCCGTCATCCTTGAGATTGTTGACCAAATTATCCAGATAGACGCTTTCCAATTCCGGCCGGACATGCTCGAAAACGTCCATGGAATAGGCTGCGTCAAACTTCTGCTCGGCCACATAGGATGACGCAAAGTCCACCGTCAGAAAGTCCACGTTTTTCAGAAAGCGGAGGCGGCGGCGGCAACCTTCGATCAGTCGCGGCTCCATGTCGATGGCCGTAACATGACCAACGGTATCGGCAACCACAGGCAAGGCGAACCCTTCGCCGCATCCGATCTCCAGAACACGCTCCTTGCCGGCCAACATCTTGGAGCAGAATTTGTATCTGGCGAGGACAAAGCCGAGGCGCTTGGGGTCTTCCACGATATTGCTGGAAAAGCGTGGCCCCATTTCGACGATGGTAGAATCAAAAAGCTCGTCGATATGACGCTCCAACTCTTCGGACACGTACAGCCCCTTGCTCATACCAACTCCCTCAGACAAAGTTTCGGTGGTCATCTGCCAGATTTATGTAGTCGAGCAATGCCAGGTTCTTGAGATGAGCGACACAATGATGGTTGCAATGGACCGATGGGTTGAGCGCGAACATCCGCTCGCGGTTCTCGTCCGAGAACCAGAAGTCCTTGAAGGAACGATCCTTAATCGACCCCAACATGCCGCTTTCGGTATAGGCTTTGTCCTGGCAAGTGTAAACGCAGCTATCTGCACCAATGACTGTCAGGAACGTCAGGAACGGACAAGTATCGTATCCCTTCTCAAAACGTTCGTCTGTCTCGTGGTAATGGTTCACCACCTGGAAGCGGTCATCGCCAAGCATTTTGGCCCGCTCCAACTGGGCCGAGACCGTTGCTGAAATGTCCGCGTGGTAGCGGTTGTTTTCAGCCCCATCATTGGACACGACAGCCGCAGCGACTTTTACGTGGTTGACCCCGACATCCTTCAGCATGGAACAGACGTCGTAGAGATGGGCGGCGTTATCCTTACCAACGATGAAGCTGGTCCCCAGCAGACAGGGCGACCCAAGAGCGACAAAGCGGCGCATGTTGTCGAGCAGCCGGGTGAACGCACCCTCCGGCACTCCCCTGGACTTTGAGTAGCTGGCATCATCCCAGCCATCCAGGGACACCCGGAGCCAAGTACCATGCGTGGCGAAAGCCTCCGCCATCCGCCCAGCCAGATTGGATCCGTTGGTCAGCGCGGCAACCCGCACGCCGCCGGTCGCCAAACGCTCGACCACCTCGGGCAGTGCCTTGTAGATGAGGGGCTCGCCCCCGCCGGAGAAGGTAACCGCCTTGACACCCATCTCAACGATGTCGCCGGCGATTTCCATCAGCTTGGCTTCGGGAATGCGATCGCGCAGATCGATATCGTTGCCAAGTTGCAGATTGTCGACGCGATAGGCGCAGTACCAGCAGTTATGGTTGCAGTGGTTGACCGGCTTGATCCGAATATGGACCGGGGCCACCACCTCCCTGCGGCGAACGGCCTCGATATGAGACTGATACCCCAGGAATTTCAGATTGCTGTAAACAGTGCTCATGAACTGATGCCGGTTCTTGCTGCGAAAGGTGCCGGTCGAGACGACAGCGGGACGTAAGGCAATGATTCGGCCTGATCGGTGCGGCTTGCCGAGGCCGGTTCATAGCATGAACGGTCAAAAAAATTCAACCCTTTTCCCCCCCCGCCAGCGCCGGAAGGAGCTCCCTGTTGCGACGGCAAAAATCCGCGCCGACATAGCCTGGAAAGCCGGTCATGGGATGGTTGTGTGGGAATAGCCCCCGAAAGGCGGCCTGCAGCGCCGCATCGTCAGCTTCGCCCTTCCAACTTCCGTCGATGCGGGCATTCATTTCCATCACCGCTCCAAGGACTTCTTCGGGAGAGTTATTGACGATATCGATTCCTTCTGCCTTCAGTTTGGCGAAGTGATCGATGCCGGCCCGATGCCAATCCCAGCCCCGGTCGACCATTTCCTGCCAGCGCATGAACCGTTCTTCGTGGCGGTGCCAATATTTCTTTAAAATAAAGATATCGTCGGCCTGACGGCCGGGCTCGGCCAAAGGCACCATATCCACATTACAAATGGGCACATCAAAGATCTTAGCATAGAAGAATACCGCAGCGGTACAGCCCAGGAAGAACTTGCTCCGCCCTGCCAGATATACATCCGCGAATTCGGCATCCGGCAGGTGCCGCCGGAAACGCGACGCGTAGTCGATAATCATCGGATTATCCGTGACAAGCGGCCCCACGACCTGGGCTCCCATGCGCACCACCCAGATACCTTGCGATGTCAGCCAGTCGGCGGCGACCAGATAGTTCTGGATGTCGCAGTCTCTGAAATCGTTAAGCGCCAAGGGATTCTCGATGTGACGGATAAAGTCGGGATTATCGGTATGGGCCAGATCACGAGCATGCATGCAAACCCAACGCGCCCCCTCGGGGATACCGAGGATACGCAGGATCTCGCGGCCACGACGCTCCTCCTCCGGCATCAGGACGTGCCTGCCAGAAACGGCCTGCCAAGTCTCCCATTCCACCATGAAGCCGGTGTGACTGAGATTGAGCCAAAGAGGCAGCCGGGCGGGGGGACCGGCGCGGGTGGGTTCGGTCGGCACCGGCCCCTTTTCCTGGATACGCTTCAGCCAGACCCACAGCAGGTCACTGCAGACCACCGGCAACCGGCGGCGGATCATGGTGAGCACTTGCCGATTCACCGGATTAGTCCCGGAAACCAGGATGTGATACTCGCGCGGGTCATACATGCCGCGATCACGTGTTCTGATGTAATACTCCATCGCCCCGACCAGGCGACCCAGCGAGCGATGGCCGATCAGGCCAATCCGAATGGTAACGAACGGGCTCGCCAACAAGACGATCCCCTTAAGAAGCAGCGAAAGAACATCAACCAGCACCGCTTCGAGGCGGTCCCCAGGCTTCGTATGCGTCATCAAAGAGATCCCCTGACGTCATGGGTGAATTGATATTGCCGTCGTCATGCCGCACCCCGATTATACGCTGAAATTCAGGAGACGACTTTCGATGATGGATTCATGGACCTTCGGGCTAGTCCTACTTGCTGCGCTTCTGCACGCTTCATGGAATACCCTGATCAAGGTCAGCCACGACAAACTCGCCATGCAGGCGCTGGTTTGCGTCGGGGCGGGTCTGGCGGCCTTGCCGGCAGCCCTGTTCGTCCCCCTCCCCGATGCGGCCTGCCTCCCCTTCCTGGCGGTATCGCTGGTGGTGCACGTCATCTATTGCAGCACCCTGGTTCTTGCCTATCACAACGGCGACCTCAGCCTGGTCTATCCCGTGGCCCGGGGCAGCGCCCCGGCCCTGGTGGCGCTTGGCGCCTGGCTGGTGGCAGGCGAAGCCGGCTCGTCCGCGGAAGTGGCCGGCGTGGCGTTGATTTCAGCGGCCATCGTCGGAACCGCCGTGACGCCGCTGCTGGGACGCAACGCCACCGCCGGCGAGACTCGCGCCCTGGCCCTGGCCCTGGCCACTGCGGTGGGAATCGCCGCCTATTCGGTCATTGATGGGCTAGGGGTGCGACGTACCACGAACGCCATTTCGTATGTCCTGTGGCTGCATATCCTTGAAGCGGTGCCGCTCATGTCGGCCACCTTGTGGCTGCGGCGCAAGGCCCTGGCCCAGGCCTTCCCCCGCCGTGCCTTGATCACCGGACTAGGCGGTGGTGTCGTGTCCCTGGTCGCCTACGGCATCGTCATCTGGGCCATGCAGTCACAGGCCATGGCCCATGTGGCGGCCCTGCGCGAAACCAGCGTCATCCTGGCGGCTGCCATCGGTGCGCTGGCGCTTGGCGAGCCGTTTGGACGGCGCCGCGTGGCCGCCGCCTTCGCAGTCTGCTGCGGCGCCGCCCTGATTCACTGGGGTTAGGCCATTGGGCCATAAACTCATTGACGCGCGTCTCCCCCGGCTCACGGTGGCCCGGCGATCAGCGTCGGGTTCCCCGAGGGCCCGATTGCTAAATGCCGCGCTTGCCCAGGAAATAAGCGACATGATGCTGTTGCAGAAGCTCCGTTGCTTGCGGAGCAACACGGCTCTTGATTACCTTGAGCCCACCTCTGCGCAGAATATTCGGATAATTATGAATTAGAACATAATCATTATCCGAGCCATAATAATAGGTTGCCGGCTTCTCTTCATCCGTAAATTCATAGAACTTACCTGTCCTGCGGCTGAAACCACAAGGCTCCCACAGCGCCACATATCCGATCTTTGCATCCCCCAGCGCCTTGAATAGCTTATCCATAAACATGGGTAGAAAAATATGGAGAACATTCACAAATACAATTACAGCGCCATTGTATAGATCAGGATTTTCCTCAATATTCTTGAAGATGTCATCCACATCAACATAAGAAAGATTGCTTCTCTCTGAAGAATTAAATTCCTTGGCGTTTGACTCTGACTGGCGACGGTCGAGGCCGACCACGTTGACAGCGGGGCAAGCCGCTGCCACTTCGCTTTCTAGCCACCCATATCCGGATCCGACGTTGATGACGGTCTTTATGGAGGGATCTTCAGCAATCAGAGTGATCAACTCATTCCGCATGAAATGTGCGCGAAATGTAGTTTCATGCTGTTCTGGACTAAACTCCAGAATAACCTTCCGGTACCCTCTCCACAGACGGGCATCATAGTCGGGATCATAAATATCGAATGATCTCTCCAGCGGATTTGACTCGAGGTCAGCCATATATTTATTAATTGCTTTTACATTGCGCTCTTGCTTCTGAGCAATACACAGACATCTGTGCAGTACCTTGACAAAAAGATGGCCGATGAAGAATTTAAATCTACACATAATTGATGGTTTACTTTTCATGGCACACCCCGCACCCTAAATCAATGCACTGATTTCCCATCAGTACAAAGTCGATATTTTTAACAAACTTCAAAATACATGTGGCTATCCGGTGGATCAGATTTCTGCGCAGGTGGCGATTGCCGCGCTTGCTGATGCCGAGCCGTCTAGGTTTGCCGCCTGTGGTCATCTGGCGCGACACCGGCCCGAGCCAAGCGGTCATATCCCGGCCACGGGCAAACGCGCCGCCAGTGCCATCGCGTTGATGGCGCAGATGCCGGGCACCGAGGTCGGCCGACGGAACGCCTCGTCGGTACGGGCCAAGAAGATGAACTTCGGTGTCGGAGGCAGTGATCCGCTCGTCCAACCTCTGCCATTCCTCGCGCAGATCGCGGAGCAACGTGCGGATGCACTCGCTCCAGCCCGACGCCTCGTCGGCCAGAATGCCGGGTTGTTCCTTTTCCAACTTCTGTCGCCCCTGCGCCATGATGAGGCCACGCCCCAACAGCAGTGCCCATAGGTGGTTAACGCTCCTCTCCCCCTCGCAAAGAGCAGCGATCTTATCCGATCGCTTCGAGAGCGGACCATCCCAGAATCATCCATCCTGCGGAGCGGGAAGCCTAAGCTACCAAAGTAGTGCTAGGCCAGACGGCCGAACAGCGGCGGCTGGCCGTCCCTCAGCACGCGTCGGATTTCCTCGGCGACCCGGGTGCGCTGGCTGCGCTCGGCGGTATCAGACAAAAAGGCCCGGTGGGACGTCACCACCACGTTGTCGAAGCCCAGGATCTGGCGGTTGATGGGATGCTCGTTGGGATCCTCGGGCGTGAACACGTCCGAGCCATAGCCGCCCAGCCGTCCCTCGCGCAAGGAATCCAGGACGGCCTCGGGCTGCACAAGATTGCCGCGCGCCGTATTGACCAGCAGGGCTCCCTGTCGGATCGAGGCGATGCTTTCGCGGTTGATCATGAACTTGCTGCCGTCGTCGAGCAGGGCATGGATGACCACCACATCGCTTTGGCCCAGCAGGTCTTCCAGGCGATCGCACTTGGTGACGCCGTAGCCGCGCATCAGGTCGTTATGGACGTAAGGATCGTAGGCCAGGACCCGCCCATAAAACGCCTGCAGCTTGCGCGCGCTGGCCCGCCCGATGCGGCCGAAGCCGATGATGCCGGCAGTCAGATCATTGGTCCGCCGGGGATAGCCGCCGTCGAAAATATTCCAGGTGCCGCCTTTCAGGCGCTGATTCTGCAGGCACAACTGACGCTCCAGGGCCAGCACCAGGGACAGGGTGTGGGTCGTGACCTCATCCACGCAGTAATCGGGAACATTCAGCCCATAGATACCGTTGGCGGCCAGCAACGGTGCATTGAGGTTGTCGAAGCCGACACCCTGGCGCGCCACCACCTTGCAACTCGGCTTGATGGCGGCCACCACCTCGGGCGTGATCTGGGCGCGATAGATGACAAGGGCATCCGCGCCGCGGACCAGATCAAGGAAGGCCGGGCCTTCCTTGACGAAGGCCCCGGCCTCGTAGCGGCCAAGGACCAACTCGGCCTCGGAACCATAAACCGCACGCTCGAGCGCAGCGGAGCCCGGATCGATCTCGCCATCGGCGCCGACCGCCCACATGGGGTCGGTATAGACGATCTTGAAGGCGCTCATGGCAGCACAACCGTTTTCACGATGGTCATCTCCTGTATGGCGTATTTGACGCCCTCGCGACCGAGACCGCTTTTCTTGACGCCGCCGAAGGGGATATTCGGAGCCTCGAATTGCGGGCCGCCATTGATGATCACTGCCCCCGTGCGCAGGCTCCGAATGGCGGTCATCGCACGACCGATGTCGCGGGTGAACAGTCCGGTCTGCAAGCCATAGGGCGTGGCGTTGGCCAGTTCCAGGGCGTGCTCGAAATCACGAACCCGGATGATGGGCGCGCAAGGACCGAAGGTCTCCGCCTGAACCAATGGCGCGGTATGATCCACGTGGTCGATCACCGTGGGCCAGTACTGGGCACCTTCACGACGGTGACCATAGGCCACCTTGGCGCCGCCGCTCACCGCATCGGCGACACGCCGCTCGATTTCCAGGGCGGCGCCCTCGTTGATCACGGTACCCATGTCGGTCTGGGGATCCCAGGGGTCCCCGACCTTCATGCGCCCGGCCTCGGCGGCCAGGGCGGCAGCGAAGGCATCGGCCACGGCCTCGTGCACCAGCAGACGCTTGATGCCGCGGCACGACTGGCCCGACGTGGCGAAGGCCCCGGGGGCCGCAACCTTCACCGCTGCCGCCAGGTCGGCATCCTCCATCACCATCAACGCGCCGGAATCCCCCAGTTCGAAGGCGGTGCGGATCATCCCGGCCTTACGGGCGATATGTTCGCCGACAGCACCGCTGCCGGTGAATGTCACCATATCCACATGGGGACAGGTGACCAGGGCATCGCCGATTTCGGCGGGATCACCGGTGACCACCGAGACCATTTCCGGCGGCAATCCACACTCGATCAGAGTGCGGACGAAACGCAGGGCGGTCAGCGGTGTCTTTTCGGACGGTTTCAAGATAACGCTGCAATTGGCGGCAATGGCCGGGCCCAACTTCACCACCACCTGATTCAGCGGCCGGTTGAAGGGAGTGATGGCGCAAACCAGACCGACGGGTTCGCGCAGGGTGAAGGCGATATTGGGCCCGTTGCTCGACGTGACGTCGGTTTCCATGCTCTCGCCGGTGATTCGCTTGGCTTCCTCGGCGCAGACCCGCAGTTGAGTGACTGCACGCGCCACCTCGCGGCCAGCCTCTTTCAAGGCCAGACCCGATTCGGCAACGATGGAACGGGCGAAATCGGCGGCTTCCGCCTCGACCCGATCGGCAGTGCGGGCCAGGATACCCGCCCGCTCGAACGCCGTCAGGGGCGAACGGTAAGCCTGGGCCAGGGCAGCGGCTTCAATGGCCTGGGCGGCGGTGGCACGGGCGATGGTGCCGGCCACCTTGGCATCCCAGGGGCTGCGGATGTCCGAAACCCGGTCACCCTCCAGCCACCGTCCTCCGATCAGCAGGGACTGCATCATTTCTCGGCTCCAGCGTCATAGCCCCAGTCGGCCAGATCGTGGCGGCCGCGCTTCAGGGTATCGGCTAGTTCGAAGGTGTTCGACAGTTCGAACTGGTTGAGATAGCTCACGCCCTCACCATTGCCCATCTTGACCAGCGAACCCTGGCCGGCGAAGGAGTGGCGGACATAGGGACCGATCCACAGGGCGTCACGATACTCCAGGGAGCGGCTTTGCACCGATCCGTCCTCGGCCATCCAGCGCAAGGTCATGGCCCCGCCCGATACCAGATAATGGGTGGCGCTGGGTTCAACCAGATCCAGTTCGGCCTGATCCTCCGGCTTGGCGACCTTCATGAACAGGCCGATCATGTCGGGCACCCGGGCGCCCATGGCCAGGGACGCGACGGTGTAGCTCTTGTAGGGACGGATGGAAGCCACCGAATCCTCGATGGACGCCCAGGTCTTGCCGACGGAGTCGTTGGCGTGAACAGGGGCCAGCAGCAGCCGCCAATCACAGCCCAGCGTGCCGCCCAGCCGCTTCAGTTCGGGGATGGCGATGGCGTCCTCGTCACCGTCCAGGAAGGCGGTCAGCGCATTCAGCCCGATGCCGCTGGCCTTGGACAGGCTCGCGGCGTCGAAGCCCCGGCGATCCATATGGGTCAGCAAGGTGCGCCCAGGGAACGACTTACCCTCATAGGAGCCGAGCATTTCCTTGAAGGCATGGTCCGACCAGGCGTTGCTTTGGGCCAGGAACGCCTCGAGGCTGGTCTTGATGGTATAAGACAGGATCTGCGCCGGCTGCGTTCCCGCCAGGGAGTAGGTGTGCGGGCAGAACGACGGCTCCACGTAGGAATCTCCCAGCACCCAGGACTCGGCGCCGCGATTGTGGTGCATCACCTGCCACGTATCGTTGTTCAGCCCCTCGTCGTAGCGGCCATCCCAGCGGCCATTGATGTCGCCCGGCCCGATATTGACGGTAATGGCCGGTTCGAGATGGCCGTTGTTCTGCTTGGGCAGCTTGTCGGCCGGGCACAGGATGTCGAGAATTACCGGGCAGATCAGGCCCTTGGGGGACGGCAGCGTGTAGTAATTATAGAAATGGATCCCGTCGCGGTCCACCGGGCGGCAGGTCGCTTCCACGTCCTTGCGCGATGCGTAAATGACCGCCGGCAAGCTGTCGTCGCCACTGAGGTAACCTTCCGGCACATGCAGAGCACCAGCCAGCCGTTGTGCGGCGTCTGACTCGAGGCCACCCGTTCCCGTCAGCAAGCGATCGATGTCGGCGGTGGTCAGGCCCGCCCGCTCGGCCGCCATGATCGGCGTGACCTTGCGCGCGTTAAGCCAATGCATCAGCTTGTAGCGGTTAATGGTGATCGTCATTTAGCATTCTCCTTTCTTTGGTCGGGGACGACCAATCGGGACAGCAAATCACTCACCTGGGCCGGTGACATGGCCCGAGGATTGTTGCGGAAGCGAGCGTATCGCACCGCCTCGGTGGAAAGAATGACAGGATCGACAGAGCATTGGTCATAGGTCGGCAGGCCAAGGCCCCTGATCATGCCGGTTATGACCCTGTCGGCATCCTCTGCCGTCTCGGCGCCCAGCGCCGACACCAGCCGGGCGATGATCGCCCGAACCCTGGCGGAACCGCGGGGATCGTTGCAGTCGGATTCAGACGTCCGAGCGTTGAAACGGGTCAGCGCGCCCAGGGTAAGGGCGCAGGCGTGGCCGTGCAGCAGGTCGTACAGCAAGGTCAGGGGATAGGACACGGCGTGGGAGACCGTCGTCTGCCCCGTAGCGATGCACAACCCGGCCAGTGTGGCCGCTCTCATCACCGCCTCGCGGAAGACCGGATTGGCCGGCTCGGCAACCAGAGGTAGCAGATTGGTGGCCAGAAGACCGGCGGCGGCGACACCCTGGTCGCTGGATTCATCCGTGGAATTGACCGACCAAGCGCCCTCCATGGCGTGGCACAGGGCGTCCAACCCCCCCACCGCCAGTGCTGAGGCCGGGGCCGAAAGCAGGGTGTCGGGGTCAACCACCGCAGCCGCCGGATAAAGGTCGGTATCGGCGAACGAATGCTTCAACCTTGTGGCAGGCTCCCACACCGTGGCATAGGGCGTGACTTCCGACCCGGTGCCGCCGGTGGTGGGGACCGCGACCACCGGCAAGGCAGGACAGGTGCGCCCCTGGACCAGGGCCTGCTCCACCGAGCAGCCGGCATTGACAAGCGCCGCAACCACCTTGGCCGTATCGAGGGTGCTGCCACCACCGACGGCGACGATCATTTCGGCGCGCCAGTCCCGCGCAACCTCCAGAATCGGTGCGATGGACTCCGGGGTCGGATTAGCCACGGTGTTTTCCACGTTCAGGCAACGGCGCCCCGCCATGGCGGCATCCACCTTTGCCAGCCACGGCTTGTGGCTTCCCCGGCGGCCGGACAGCACCAGAATGCGACCGGCACCGGCGGTCTCCGCCACTTCGTCGACCGCCAGACCCAGCTGGTCGAGGGCACCCAGGCCGAACCGTATCCGGGTCCTGTCGGTGGCAGGGAACATCATGGAGCGATCATCCAATGGCGCCGGAGACGAAGACCTTCGCCAGCTCGGTGGTCGGGTGGGCGAAAAGATGGTCGGTGGGCCCCGCCTCGACGACGCGGCCATCGAACATGAAAATGGTCTGCCGGGAAATGCGCTTGGCCTGCTGCGTGTTATGGGTGACGACGATGATGGTGTATTCACCGGCCAGATCGCCGATCAGCTGTTCGATCCGTCCCGTGGCAATGGGATCGATGGTCGAACAGGGCTCGTCCATCAGCAGGACTTCCGGCGCATTGGCCAGACTGCGGGCGATGCACAGACGCTGCTGCTGACCGCCCGACAGGCGCGAAGCCGGATCGTCAAGACGATCGCGCACCTCTTCCAGCAGCCCCACCTTGGCCAGCAACCCCTCGGCGAAGGCCCGCATGCCGGTGCCGGGAATACCGCCGTGATACCTGGGGCCGAACAGCACATTCTCGATGATCGACATGGGAAACAGGACCGGGCGTTGATGCACGATGCCGACCCGCCGGCGAATCTCCATGGGATCGCATCCGGGAGCGTAGATGTCGGTCCCCCGCAGAGCCACCGTACCGGAATGAATGACGGCGCCGGGGTGAAGCTCGAAGGTGCGATTCAGCGTGCGCAGCAGTGTGCTCTTGCCACAACCCGACGGCCCCATGATGGCGGTGACCGTCCGCTCTGGAAAATGGGCGAAGACGTCGTGCAGCACCTGCTTGCCATGATAGCTAGCCACCATGCCGGCGACCTCGATGATGGTTCCGTCGGAGGCTGGCGGACGCGACGGCGGCACCAAATCCGACCGGAGTGGCTGGTCGTCCGCCCGCATTATGTCCTTGGTCATGCCGCCCTCAACAGACGCTTGAGCAGCATGGCGCCGATATTGACCGCCAACAACACGACGACCAGCACCAGGGCGGTACCGAAGGCGTGATCAAAGGACACGCCTTCGCCGCTGAGGTAATAAAGATGAGTGGCCAAGGTCATCACCGGAGCATCCAGTGTGGGGGTTCCACGGGTGAAGACTGTGCTTGCCGTATAGAGAACCGGCGCCGCCGAACCGAAGGCATGGCCCGCAGCCAAAACCGACGCGGAGACAATGCCCGGCCATGCCTTGGCCAGCGTTACCCGGCGAGTGACGTAGGAACGGGTCACGCCCAATGCCAAGGCGGCTTCCCGGTACTGCCAGTGTACGGCGCGCAGCGCCTCGTCAGCACCAATCAGGACGATAGGGAACATCATCAGCCCCAGGGTTAGGCCTCCGGCCAGCAGCGACACCTTGAGCGCCAGCAGAACCACCAGAAACGAATAGCCGAACAGCCCCCAAAGAATGGCCGGTATGCCAGCAAAGCATTCCGCTAGGAACCGCACCACGGCCAACAGCCTGGGATTGCGGCCGAATTCCACAAGATAGACGGCACCCGCGATACCCAACGGCACCGCCACCAGGGAGCCGACCGCCAGAAGTGCCAGCGACCCCACCATGGCGGGAAGGATGCCGCCGCTGCTGCCCAGGGGCAAACCCGCCGGACCGGTGGTCAGAAAAGCAATGCTGATGACGCCCCAGCCCTTGACCACCAACATGGCGATGATCGCCGCCGGCAAGGCCGCACCGGTCAGACCGATGACCCAGGCTGAAACGGTAAACAGCTGGTCGGCCACCCTATGACGCGGCATGACGGGTCATCCGGTGTTTCAACGCCCAGATTCCAGAATTGACCGCCACGGACATAACCATCAGCAGGGCCCCGGCCGCAAACAGCGCCTGATATTTTGCGCCCCCCGCTCCGGCCTCTCCCAATTCAGTAGCGATCAGCGCGGTCAGGGGTTGCCCCCGATCGAATGGCGACAAGGGGATGGTGGTCGCGTTGCCCGAGAGCATCAGCACCGCCAGGGTCTCGCCCAGGGCTCGGGCCAACCCCAGGGCCACGGCCGTAAATAGTCCGGTGGCGGCCGCGGGAATCACCACGCGACGAATCACATGAAACCGGGTGGTTCCATGGGCCAGCGCCGCCTCGCGCAGATCGAAGGGGACGTTCTGGAATGCCTCGGCCGAGGTCCCGCCCACATAGGGAAGAATCATCACCGCCAACACCAGCCCGGCAGCCAGCATGGACTCGCCCGTCGCCATGCCGAAAGACTGCTCCAACCATGGCAACAGGGCGACATAGCCGAAAAAGCCGTAAACCACCGACGGAATGCCGGCCAGCAGGTCGAGACAGGGCCGTACCACCGCTCTGACCGGCGGCTGCGCCACCTCGGACAGGAACAAGCCGATGATCAGGCCGACGGGAACTGCCAGGGCCATGGCCAGGGCAGTCACCGCCACGGTCGATACCCAGGCGTGGATCAGACCAAAACTGGGCGTGATACCGCTAGGCTGCCAGCGGTCAAGGAACAGAAGCCGCCCTAAGCCGGTCGTCGCGATCACCGGAGCGGATTCCAACAAGACGTAGCTGGCCGCGAACAAAATGGTGCCGCCACACAACACCAGCGCCGCCATAGCTGACGCCCCGGCGATCGCATCACGATACCGGCCCACCTTGGTTTACCGCGCCGCGCCGATAAACCCATTGGCCGTCACCACTTTCTGGCAATCGGTCATCAGGTAATCGAGGAATCGGCGGACATTGGCCGTGGGGGCCGCGCGGCTCACCAGCAGCATCGGGCGAGCCAGGGTATAACTGCCGTTGTTGATGGCCTCTACGGTGGGGGGAACCCCCTCGTAGGCGAACAGGCCGATCTCGGCATCGCCCTGAGCCAGCCCGACCGAAATATAGCCCATGGCCGCCGGGCTGCGCTCGAGCTTCTTGGCCAGATTGCCCTGAGAGGGCATCTGCAGCGCCTTCGCGGAGATGGCCTTGTCGCCCATGACCGCCCGCTGGATGATTTCGGCGGAACCAGCGCCGGCATCACGCACCAGCAACACCACCTCGGTGGCCGGCAAGCCCGCGGCGATTTCCGCGTAGGTGGCTTTCTCACCGGATAGAATGGCTGCGACATCGGCGCGGCTCAACTGGTTCCGTCCGGCCTTGAGCAGCGGATTGTCCTTGTTCGCGGCGAACGCGACGGCATCGGTCCCCACGCGCAAAGCTTGAAACTCGCCCAGCGCCTTCTTTTCCTCAGCCTTCAATTCACGCGACACCAAGCCGACATCAACCGTGCCGTTGACGACGGCCTGGACGCCGAATCCCGATCCACCGCCACTGACGAAAATGACGATGTCCTTTTTGGCCAAGCTCGGATCGGCCTTATCCCAGGTCTTGTACTTCTCCATGAAGTCCGAGGCGCAGGTGGAGACCGACGGCAGCAACGTGGTCGATCCGCCAAGGCGGATCTCATCCGCCGCGCCCGCTGCGCCGGGCGCCAAGAGAGCAAGGCACAAGGAAAGGGTAGACAGCGTCGTCTTCATGTTTTTTCTCTCACTCATAAAAAACCTGGCGCGGTTCGGCCAGCGTCGCTCCCGCCCTGTGGGCTTCGACTAGCTTGACCAGATGGTCACGCAACTCGGTACGGATGATGCCGTCCAGTTCACCGAAGCGCTTTTCCAACAGGAAACGGCGAACGTCGCGACCGTTGAGCAGGCGGATGTCGCGGCCAGAGTGGCGGCAACTCCGTTCCGTGGTGATCTTGCCGCAGACCTTGCACCAGCGCGGTTCGGAGATCGCCATGATGCGAATGTCGAGGTCGGTAATTTCCTCGAAGATCTGCTGTGAACCATATCGCGGGTAGTAACTGCCGATACCGGCATGGTCTCGTCCGACAATGAAGTGGGTAAACCCCTGATTTTGCGCCACTGTCGCCTGTAAGAACGCCTCGCGCGGGCCGGCATAGATGGGCGGCAGCCGCATATTGGCCAGAAAGGCCCGGTTCTCAGGAAAATACGTGGCGATCATGTGCTCGTAGGCATCGAAAACGATCTCGGGCACGAAACTACCCTTCACCTGCGCCCCGGTGATAACATTGATACCCAGGATGTCGGTCGTTTCCAGGGCGATAGTGTGCAGATATTCGTGGCCGATATGGGAGATGTTGCGTGTGGAGAAGGCGGTGGCGGTACGCACGCCCGCCGCAGCCAGCATGTCCCGAGTTTCCGCCGGAAAGCGCTGGTGCAGGAAGCGTGGCAGAGCCGCACCGTCCACGAAGACCGGACCGCCAAGACAGACCTTCGGCTTGAGTCGGAAGCCAGCGACACCCGGATGCTCGGCGTCGGTGGTGGCGAAGGTCGATCGGCAATAGGCGTTGGCATCTGGGGTAAAGACAGAGCTTACCTCCATGACCGCCAAGGGCTTGTTTTCGGCGGTCACCAGGGCAATGTGGCCCCCCGGGGCCACATCCTTGACGGAATCCGCTCCCACATGGAGAAGAATCGGAATGGTCCAGGCTGGCCCGCCGGGCAGACGGGACTGTCCCAGCACGCCGTTCAACTCGGCCTCGGTCATGAATCCGGTTAGCGGGCTGTAACACCCCACAGCAATGTTGCACAGGTTAATGAGCGCGTCGTGGCTGAGCGCCACGTGCGCCACAACCCGTCCCAGGCGAGCGGAAAACTCGTCGGGGGGCACCAGGCGGTCAACCAACGTCCCACCATAGGGAGATGACAGGGCCCGCATGGGATTATGCTGCCGGATTCAGGTTAAAGGCGCGGTCAACCATGGACTTGAAGATTTCGGCATCATTGCTACCGAGATCACGATACCGCTCGGTAATCATGGATTCCAGCGACGTCAGGCCGGCACCATGCTGACCGCGCAGCTTGGGATTGAACAATGTGTGCACCGGCAGCCACGACTCGGCCGCGGCGTGCATGCCGGCGACGATTAGCGGGAACTTCCAGAACAGCTTCTCCATCTCGTAGGCGGTTTCCGGCGAAACGTCCTCGGGATGGCCGCCGTTATCGAGATAGCGGGTGATGTAGGCGCAGGTGTCACGGAGCTGATCCGTCCAGCCGCCATGGGCCGGCACGCGCTCGTTGACCAGTTCCAGCATCAGTTCGGCATTCTTGGGGGTCAGCCCCAGCCATTTGGGATCGATGCCCAGGGTGTACTCCGCCACCTGGGTTTCCAGGAAGGGGAAGCGCGCTTCGATGGGACCGCGATTCATGAAAATGATCGAGGCGCGACGCATCATATTTTCGTAGATGGCATTCATGAACATCAGGCGGCTTTGCACCCGCACCTGCACGTCATGGGTGGCCTTCAGCTCCTTCCAGGCGTCGTAGGCGCCCAGAAGCTCGTCAACACCGTGCCCGCCAATGGTCACCTTGAAGCCGTCCTGGTGCATGACGGGCGCCAGGTAGTAGTAGATGGGCAGCGGATAGACCGACAGCGCCTTGATCTTGCGCATCTCGAAGGTTTCGATGATGTCGGGCAGATCCTCGACCACCTGGGCGCCCGGAGCCCGCACCTCCTTCAGCGTGAGGCCGATGGCCTTGAAGCCCTCGGCGGCGATGCGGGCGCGGCGGACGTCCTCGGACACGTAGTTGTCGATGGCGAAGACGTAGGAGACCGGCTTGTAGCTGACACGCTCGAAGTCGATGCTGGAAAAGACGTAATAGGACGTCATCAGGCTGTCGATGCCGCCCGACAGCATGGTGCAGATCGGCACATCGCCCATGGTGCGGTTGGCGGCCGAACGCTTCAGCCGGCGGTGCAGCTCCAGGCCGACATTCAACAGCTCGGCGGTGCTCTTGCGCGGCGTCGGCTTGTAATATTGCTCGATCTTCAGCTCGAAGGTGTCGAGGTCAAGGATGGCGCGATGACCAGGCACCAGTTCCACCGGCAGGTCCAGGTTCATCCAGCCCAGCGGCTTCATCCCCTTGAGCTCGCTGGAAAACACGAAGATGCGGCGCTCGCGGTCATGGAAATAGAACAGCGGCACCCGGCCCGGCCAGTCGCGGGAGATCAGCAACTGGTTGCGGTTCTCGTCGTGAACGGCCACCGCGAACATGGAATCATAGGTCAGGTTATCGTCGACGAAAGCCGGTCCCATGGCCTCGTAGCGGCGCAGCCATACCTCGGTATCACCGTCGGTGTCGAAGCCGACACCTTCAGCCGACATGGTCTTCTTCAGCTCGGCGAAGTTGAAGATTTCGCCGTTGAAGACCAGACGGACGCGGCCATCGGCCGATTCATAGGGTTGATCCGATTCACCGGCCACCACGCCGGCCTTGTGGGATTCCTTGACCAGATGGCGACGGCTCCCCAGCACCACATCGCCATACTGGCTGACCTTGATGCCGTCATTGCCGCGCCGGATGTTGCCGAGACAGGCCTTGGCCTCGTCGACGGTCACCCCAACTCCACCAAAGATTCCGCACATGACTAGACCCCTGTTTTGACGATACGCAAAGGATAGCGGGGAAGGATGCGTTCCTGCACGACTTCCCACAGCTCTTCCAACATTTCCCCAGGCGAATGCGTCCCGCTGTCGAAGACCACGGTCGGATTGGTGGGGGTTTCATAGGGAATGTCGACGCCGACGACGTTATGGGCGTCGGCACCTTCGGCATAAACGCTCTTGGTATCGCGGCGACGGCATTCTTCGATCGGACAGCGCAGATAGACCTCGACGTAGTTCTCGAGCTCTTCGCGGCAGCGGCGCCGGTCCTCCTCGAAGGGATGGATGATCGCCACGATGGGCAAGATGCCCTGACGGGCGATCAGCTTGGCCAGAGCCATTACCCGCCCGGTCTGGCGGCGACGGCTCTCCGGGTCGTATCCGAGCCGTTCGGGAAAAACCGACCGCACCTCGTCGCCGTCCAGCAGCATGCACGGATAACCGCGCTCCTCCAGGCGATTGACCAAAAGGCGGGCCAGGGTCGATTTTCCCGCCGAAGACAGGCCGGCGATCCAGATATTTCCAGGATTTTGCGCCATTACAAGCCCTCCAGCCCGGTCTTCACGGTGCGCACAATGCCCTCGGCGTCCAGACCAAAACTGGCCAGCAGATGCTCTTGCGAACCGTAGTCCTTGACGAAGGCGTCGGGGATGCCCAGGCGGCGGACACGGGGCGGGCGGGCCATGTCGAAGTCAGCCAGCGCTTCCAGCACGGCGCTTCCCAGACCGCCGACGACGGAGTGCTCCTCTACCGTGACGACAAGCCGCACGCCCTCCATCTGGGCCCGCAGGGTCTCGGTATCCAGCGGCTTGATGGTATGCATGTGCAGCACCCGGCACGGAATGCCCTGGGCCGCCAGGGATTCGGCCGCGGCCAGAGCCTGGGTGGTGGCGATGCCGGTAGACACCAGCAGAACCTCGCCGCCGGATCGCCGCACAATGGCTTTGCCGATGCGGAAGTCGTCGTCAGAGCGCGAAATGACCTGATCGCCGCCCTTGCCCAGACGGATATACATGGGGTCCGGCCAGTCGAGGCTCTGTTCCATCAGCCGGACCATCTCGTCGGCATCGCTGACCGCCACCACCGTCATATTGGGCAAGGCCCGCATGATGGCCATGTCCTCGACCGCGAGGTGCGTCGGCCCCAGAGGGGCGTAGACCATACCGCCACCGCTGGCGATCAGCCGCGCGGGCAGTTTGTGGAGGCACAGATCCACCGCCACCTGCTCGAAGCAGCGGCGGGTGAGGAAGGTGGCGATGGTGTTGACGTAGGGGATGAACCCCTCCATGGCCATGCCGGCGGCCATGCCGATGATGTTCTGCTCGGCCACGCCTTCCATGAAGAAACGCTCGGGCATCTCCTTCTTCATGGCGCCGAGGGTACCGACGCCAAGGTCGGAGCCCACGAACACCACCCGCGCGTCACGGCGGGCCAACTCATGAACCATGTCCAGGGATGTCTTGCGCATCAGATCGTCTCCAGCGCGGCATACATTTCGGCGATCTGCGGCGCCGGAATCTTGGATTTGTGATGCCATGCCGGATCATTCTCGGCAAACGGCACTCCGCGGCCCTTGACTGTATGACAGATCAGCGCCCTGGGCCGCCCCTCGGGATCCGGGGTCCCCAGAGCCCGGCGCAAAGCCGCAAGATCGTGGCCATCGACCTCCTGGGTGGCAAACCCGAAAGCCCGCCACTTGTCGGCCAGCGGCTCCAGCGGCTGGACCTCGGAAACGAAGCCGTAGGACTGGATCTTGTTGAAGTCCACAAGGGCGGTGAGATTGGCGAGGCCGTGCTTACCGGCAGCCATGGCCGCCTCCCACACCGAACCCTCGTTGATCTCGCCGTCGCCCATGGCGACGAACACCCGGGCGGCCGATTTCTTGATCCGCAAGCCGAGCGCCATGCCCACACCGATGGACAGGCCATGGCCCAGCGCACCGGTCGATGCCTCGACACCGGGGACCTTGCCGGCCTCCGGGTGGCCACCCAGATAGGTGCCGGCACGGCAAAAGCGCACCAGCTCGACCTCAGGGAAATAACCTTTGTCCGCCAGGATGGCGTAAAGCGCCAGGCAACCGTGACCCTTGGACAGGATAAAGCGATCCCGGCCCTCCCAACGCGGTTCGGCCGGGCGGTGGCTCATCACGTCATCGTAGAGAACCCGCACGATCTCGATCAAAGACATGGACGAGCCGAGATGGCCGCGGCCGCCGCCATCCAGCGCCTGGATCACCAGCCGACGCAAATGCCTTGAACGCTCGTCAAGGGCCGGCACTGGGACCGCATGAGTCATGGTTGGGCTCCGCAAAAGTAAAGAGGGTTCATAGTCTGAACGCTGCTTCGTCGTCAATGTCCAAGCCGTCGACCGCCATGGCGACAAAGCGCCGGGCCTTGGCCAGCTGCGCCCGCAACACCTTGTCGCGCTCGGCGCCTGTGGCGAAGGAAAGTCTGGCCCAGCGCTCAGGCAGGAAAGGATTGAGGACGATCAGTGCCCAGCGCAGGGCATAAAGCGGCAACAATGCTTGCAGGCGGTCCGCGAAGCCTTCGTCGGCGCCATAAAGGGCGATGAAGGCGGCCCTGATCTCCGAACGCTCGGCCCCGTCCAGTACCATGGCGGGATGGAGGATAGTGTCGGCCGCCAGCTTGACCGGGTCGTCCCAGCCGAAATACTCGAAATCCAGAAACACCAGACTGCCGTCCGCGCGACGCAGCGCGTTATGGGTCCCGAAGTCGGACGGACTGAGGCTCCGCCGCTCGGCGGCCAGATCGGCGTCGAAATCCCAGCCGAGCCGGTCATACTCGCCGCGTGCCGCCGAGACCGCCGACGCAACGGCCGGACCAAGCTGCTGGTCCAGAAAGGACGCCACCCGGGAATCGGCGGCACCGGCAGCGCTGTTCAGGCGCACCAGACGCCTCTCCACCTGGGCCGTCAGTTCCGCCGCGGACAGGCAGGCCTCGGAAGCCAGAGGCAGAGCCCTTGCGTCCGGTCGCGACGACAGATTCCGCAAGATGGCGACAAAACCCGCCAATAGCGCCATGTCGCCTGGCTGGCGGGTCAGCGGCGGCCCGCCATCGATCCAGCTGTAGACAGCCACACCCGCCTGCGGATCAGCGACCAGGGCCCTCGGCACGTTTGAGACACCGTGCTCCCCCAGATAGCGGAGAGCCGCGAATTCGGCGGCCAGACGGTCACGCGTATCGCCCGGATGGCGGAAATAGCATTTCACCGCCAGGGGACCATCCGGCGTCTCGGCACGGTACAGCCGGTTATTGCCGCCCTGACCGCCGCGCACCAGAGCGGACACCGCAAGCCCGGTGAGGCGCGCCACCAGGGCCGCCAGCGCGGCGGTGTCCTCAGCTGGGAGGGAAGACGGCGTCATGAATTTCGGCCCAGCCGGGATAACTGGCAAACGGCCCATGGCCAAGGCCGGCAGCCGCCCCGGCCAAGTGCAGGCGGCGGCAGGCGGAGGGAAAGCCGGGGTCCAGGAGCACTTCCTCCAGATCGTCGATGAAGACGTCGCAGCCCAGAGCCTTGATACGGGCGATCTTGCCCGCGCGGGTCGGTTCGAAGAAGGCATCGGCCACGGCGAAGCCCCCAGGCTCGAAGAAGCCCTTGGCCGTCATCCAGGCACGGGCGGCATCGTGCAGCCGGGTCCGGGTGGGATCGAAATGGCCGAATTCGGTCTTGTGGCTGACCACCACCACGGGAACACCCCCGGCCCGACAGCGATGCAGGAAGCGGTCGGCGCCCTCGATCAGCTCGGCCTGGGGCATGCGCGGGCCGTAGACCTCGCCCTGCAACTCCATCCACTTGAGCTCGCCATCCGCCAAGCCCCGGACCGCATCGCGGACCGCGCGCTTGCCGCCTTCGAACCCTGCCGGCAGCCAGCCGCGCCCTCCGGCGGCGGCCACGAAGACGTGGTCGTAGCCGGCCAGGGTATTGTCGAAATCGATGCCGATCAGCACCGGGCGGCCCCTATTTCAGGCTCACCTGCTGCATGCGCTTGATGTTGAAGTACATCGGGTTGTTCAGCGGATCGACCAGCTTTCCGGTCTTCATGGCCTCGACTAGGCCGCGCACCGCGTCCTCGATGGTGTATTTTAGCTCGAAGCCGATATCGTCCCGAATTTTCTTGCCCGACACGTGATAGGAGCGCGGATCGTTGGTCGGCAGGGTCTCGATCTCCACCTGTCCCACCACCTTGCGGACGATTTCCGCCAGTTCGGAGATGGGAAAGTTGGTGTCGCCGGCATTCCAGATCTTGCCGTCGATCTTCTCGGCCGGCTGCTGCAGCAGGTGCAGATAGCAGCGCACCATGTCGTCGATATGGATGTTCGGGCGCTTCTGCGGACCGCCGGTGACGCGGATCTTCCCGTTATTGACCGCCTGATTGGTGAAGATGTTGACCACCACGTCCAGGCGCTGGCGCTTGGCATAGCCGCACACCGTCGAGGGGCGGATGGTGCAGACGGTAAATCCCGGCTGGCGCTCGGCCTCCAGCTCCTGCTCGCACAGGGCCTTGAACTTGGAGTAGTCGGTCAGGGGCTCGAGCGGCAGGTCCTCGGTGACCTCCGGCTCGTCCTTGACGCCGTAGACCGAGGACGACGAAGCGTAGATGAACCGCTTGACGCCCTCCGCCTTGGCGGCCCGCACCATAGGCCGGAAGGCGTCGTAGTTGATGCTGCGGCCCAGATTAGGATCAAGATCATAGGACGGGTCGTTGGAGATGCACGCCAGATGAATGACGCAGTCGCACCCCTTCAAGGCGTCCTCGACCACCTTGATGTCGCGGATGTCGCCCTTGACCTCGCGCAGATTGGGACCGCGCAGATCGGCGAACAGATCCTCGCCATAGAGATACAGGTCGAGGACAGTGACCTTGTGACCCTCGGCCAACAGCTTGGGCACCAGGGCGCTACCCACATAGCCGGCTCCGCCGGTCACCAACACGTTCCAGGTCTGAGTCATTCTTGGGTCTTCCTCGAAGATCACTTCAACAGGGCGGTGACGAACTTCACCAGCGGCACTTTTTCCACCGATTTGCGATGGCCGACGATGCCCACCTTCATGGCCCCGGCGGCGTTGCCGATAAAGCCCACATGCTCCATGGAACCACCCGCCGCCACCAGCGGACTGGTCACCGCCAGAAACGCGTCGCCGGCGCCCACCGTGTCCACCACCTGCTTGGTGAAGGCGGGGATGCGGTGCATCTCGGTGGCGCAGTCATAGGTATAGCAACCGTGCCCGCCGTGAGTGACGATCATGCGGGGGCATTCGATCCGCTTGGGCAACATGGTGCCCACCACGTCGCGAATATCGGAGAACTTGTCACCGACCGCCAGCCGGGCCTCCGGGGCGTCGATACAAACATAATCGGCCTTCGGATACTTCGTGATCATATTGAAGCCGAAATTGCCGCTGTTGGTCTGCGCATTGACGGCCAGAAAGCGGGAATGCTTGACCAATGCGTCGATGGTGGACGGTCCGACGAGGCCATGGCCGAAATCGGTGACGATGACCACATCGAATTCCGGGGCGCGGTCGGCAATGAGCCTGTTCAGCTGCATGGCCTCCATATTCGCCAGCGGCACGTCGTCCATGAAGTAAACTTCGAACAACTTGCGCACGTAATTGGATTCGACGAAGCGGGTCTTGCGCGTGGTCGGACGCCCGACCATGGCGACCGAGGTCAAGCGGACGTTTTCGCGCAGACTGGACTTGATGAACGCCTCCTCGTCGGAGGCCTCGCCCAGGCCGGTGATGACCTCCACCTCGCGGCAGAAGCTCGCCACATGGTTGGCGGCGGCGATCACACCACCCGCATACTCTTCTCGCCCCTGAAACAGGGTCGCGATGATATTTTCCTTCTGCGCCTTACCCTGCGGCGTCACGAACTGGTACTCGTCCATGATGGTGTCGCCCACCAGCAGGACCTTCATGTCCTTAACCTTCTCGATCAGGTCGAGAATGTCCTCAAGGGCATTCCGCTCACGAAGCGAGTTAAGGCAGTCGCGCAGGGGGGGGTCGTAGACGTCGAGATAGCGGTTGATCAGCGAGGACGAACTGAAGGTGATGTCCTTGGTGAAAACGATCCGGCCGCCGTGGCGCTCGACCGCTTCGCGCTCCGAGTTGATCTTGCCGGTGATATCTTCCTCGGGATTCTCGTAGTCACTGCCCTTGACGTAGATGTCAGGCTTGATGGCCTCCAGAACCGCCTCAGCGCTGGAGGCATGATTGACTCCGACGCCATCGACACAGCCCAGTGCGGCCAGCATCTCCGCACGCATATTCTCCGAGAAGATGGGGCGGCCCGGACCCTTATTGACGAATCGGTCCGCGGTCAGGGTGACGAACAGCATATCGCCTTCGCGCCGCGCCGCCTCCACATGGCGGACATGTCCCAGATGGACCAGATCGAAGACACCGTGGCAAAGGACCACGGTCTTACCCGCGGCACGCGCCTCGACCGCACGCGCCGCCAGGGACTCGACGGACTGGACCTTGTCACGGGCCGAAAGCGGCAGGGAAGAAGTGTCGTTGCTCATGTGCGATAATCTCTAACTGTCAGCCGTTGGCGTCTTTGCCCAGATACTTGAACCAATCGCGGGTGGCTTCACCGATGGTCTCGGGCGTCCACACCGGGGCATCCCGCCAGCCGTCGATATGCTGCAACAGGATTCTGACCCCTTCCTCCAGGGGAACCTTAGGCTTCCAGCCCAGTGTCCGCTTGATCTTGGCGATGTCGGCCCAGGTGCAATCGGGCTCACCCGGCCGCTTGGGGATATGCAGCTTGTCGCCGCCGAGAATCTCGATGATACGATTGACACTGTAGGTTCCATCGGAGCCCACATTAAAGATCTCGCCGCCGACATCCGAGTTTGCCGCGGTAACGAAGGCGTCCGCCACGTCGGCCACGAACGTGAAGTCCCTGGTCTGGCTGCCGTCGCCCACCACGGTATAGGCCTTGCCTGCCAGCCTCTGGGCCAGGAAGACCCCGAACATGGCACCATAGGTTCCCGCGGTGCGATGACGCGGGCCGTAGACGTTGAACAGCCGCAGCGACACCGCCGGCAGGTCGTAGGTTTTAGCCCAATGCATCACGTACTGCTCGCCCACCCACTTGGTCAAGGCATAAGGGTACATGGGCGAGGGCGGCGCCGTTTCCGGGGTGGGGTAGGTCTCGGGAATGCCGTAGCACGACGACGAGGCGGCATAGACGAAACGCTTGACCCCGGCGGCGCGGGCCGCCTCCAGCACCGCGATGGTGCCATCCACGTTGGCTCGATGGTAAAGCATGGGATTTTGGATCGACGGCACGATATCGGCCATGGCGGCCAGGTGGAAGACGCGGTCCGCCCCGACGAACAGCGGCCTGATAAGGTCGGCATCCGCCACGTCGGCACGGTGGATCACGAGCCTGTCCGGCGCCGATGCCAGGGCATCAGCCAGATTTTCCTCTCGCCCATTGGCGAAATTATCGATGACCGAGACCCGGTGCCCATCTGCCAGCAGACGATCGATGAGATGGCTGCCGATGAAACCGGCACCACCGGTGACGATACAGTGAAGTGAGGGAGAGGCGTTCGTCACGTTGAGCATTTCCTATGGGGTCGAGGTGGTCAGCGCCAAGGCCGCGACCAGTTTCTGAAAATCGGCGTTCCTGGCATGAAGCTCGTCGAAAGTTCCGCTGTCTGCGATACGGCCACGATTGATCATCAGCAGGCGGTCGCAGTGGCGGACCGTACTGAGCCGGTGGGCGATGATGATGACAGTTTTGCTCCGATGCAAGGCTTCAACAGCGGCGCTGATTTCGCGCTCGGTGATGGGATCGAGCGCGGACGTCGCCTCGTCAAGCACCAGCAGATCGGGATCATGGTACAGGGCTCGGGCAATGCCGATCCGCTGGCGCTGACCACCGGACAGGCGGATTCCGTCCTCGGCCAGTCTGGTGTCCAGTCCTTCCGGCAGTTCCTCGATGAACTCATCCAATCGGGCCTGGGCCAGTGCGCGGCGCACGGCTTGCTCGTCAATTTCGTCGTCGGCCATGCCGAAGGCGACATTGCGGCGTACCGTATCGTCGGTGATGAAGATGCTTTGCGGTACATAGCCCACCGCCCCGTGCCAGCCACCTCCGGTTTTGATCTCCCTACCGTCCAGCAAGATCTTACCGTCCGACGGTATCAGCAATCCCAAGATGATATCGACAAGAGTGCTTTTCCCAGCGCCGGACGGCCCCACCAGACCGATGGTGTCTCCCTTTTCGATCCGCAGGTCCACATCGGTGACGGCAGCCTCGGCGGCATCGGGGTATCGGAAACTGACTTTCTTCAGTTCCAGCGCCGAACGAAGCTCTGGGCGAGCGGCGGGATAACCGGAAACCACCTGGGTCGGACTGTCGAGCATGTCATGGATCAAGGCTTCAAGAGGAGCGCTGCTGACCTTGAACTCGGTGAGGGCCAGGGTCATGCGGTTGACCGAGGGCATCAGCCGGAATGCCGCCGCGGCGAACACTCCCAGCTTGGGCAGAAGGTCCACCGATCCGCCCTCACGCCATGCCATGATCAAGATCAGGACGATCATCCCGATCATCATGGACACTTCCACCGAAAGACGCGGAACCTGCGAAACCGCCTGGATCGAGCGCTGCAGCCGGACAACCTGCTCGCTTTGGCGGGCAAAGCGGTTGACGAAGAAAGCCTCGCGCCCGAGAACCCGACTGTCCTTGACGCCGTTCAGCGCCTCTTGCGCCGCCAGTTCCACAGCCATGCTGCTCCGCATCCGTTCTGCGCTCCATCCGTGCAACAGCCGGCCAGCAACGGCATAGAAAATCCCCGTCATCCCGATCAGCAGCGCGGCGGCGGTAAGCGTGGCCAAAGGCTCGATGACCAGCAAGGCCCCTCCGATGATACACACTACCAAGGTCTCGGTGCTCAGGCTCAGCACGGCGATCAAGGCGTTGAACAGGTCCTGCGGCAGTACGCGAACATTGCGGATCATCTCCGCCGAATTACGCTCCAAATGCATGGAATAGGGCGACGCCATATAGTGGGCCAGCAATCGGGTGCTGTAACGCGCCACATTGCCAAAGCTGATGGTATATTGAACAAGGTAGAAGCACATCAGGTAGGCGTTCTTCACCACAAACAGGACAATCAGCCCCAATCCCGCTGCCAGCATGACATCCCGATGCTCCAGCGGCCCCAGCCACTCGGTCAGGGTCGCCATCCAGCTAAATCCGTATATCCAGTTGGGATCGGTGATGATCTTGATAAACGGAAAGACAAGCCCGACGCCCATGGCTTCGAATAAGGCGCCGATCAGGGTCATGACGGCCAGCAAGGCGAATTGCCGCCGCGCCTGAACGTCAAGCAGGGAAATGATGCGGGAAAGACCGTTCAAGGGGCACCCACATGATCAAGAAGGCCCTGAAGATAGCGCCCATACTGCGACGTGGCGACGGGCCGGATCAGGTCGGCCAGGGCGTCACGATCGATGAAGCCCATGCGATAGGCGACCTCTTCGGGACAGGCGACGCCGGTGCCCTGCAGGCTTTGGATGGTGTGGACGAACTGGCTGGCGGTGGCCAGCGCCTCGGGCGTGCCCACGTCGAGCCAGCTGATGCCGCGACCCAGCAACTCCACCGAAAGCCCGCCCCGCTCCAGGTAGACGCTGTTGAGATGGCTGATCTCCAGTTCGCCGCGGGCCGACGGCTTCAACGTGGCGGCCACCTGACAGACATCCGCGTCGTAGAAATAAAGCCCAGTTACCGCCCAGTTGGATTTGGGCGCCTTGGGCTTCTCCTCGATGGAGATGGCGGTTCCGGCGGCATCGAAAGTCACCACGCCGAAACGCTCGGGATCACGCACCGTATGGGCGAACACCGTCGCCCCGCGCCCCTCGGCCGCCTGCTGGACCAGCGGAGGCAGCCCGTGGCCGTAGAAGATATTGTCGCCCAGCATCAGGCCGACGCGCGCCCCATCGATGAAGTCCTCGCCGATGAGGAAAGCCTGGGGCAGACCGGCCGGCTTGGGCTGTTCGGCATAGCTGAGGCTGATGCCCCAGCGGCGACCATCGCCCAGCAGACGCTCGAAGCGCGGCAGGTCCTCCGGCGTGGAGATGATCAAGATGTCGCGAATGCCGCCCAGCATCAGGGTGGTGAGCGGATAATAGATCATCGGCTTGTCGAAAACCGGCAGCAGATGCTTGTTGGTCACCAGGGTCAGCGGATGCAGCCGGGTACCGGTGCCGCCGGCGAGAACAATGCCTTTGGTGGGAAGACGGGTCACGCGGAGGCCTTTCGTTCGAACAAGGTGCCATCGGTCTTGCGGGCCAGGGCGCGGGGCAGGCGGGCGGCGGCGTCTTCCACCACCTTGGCGCACCAATCCCCATTGGCCAGATACCATTCGACGGTCTTGGCCAGGCCGCTCTCGAAGGTTTCCCGCGGGCTCCATTCCAGTTCCGCGCGAATTCGGGCGATATTCATGGCATAGCGGCGATCATGACCCGGCCGGTCGGTGACATGGCGGATCAACTCGGCGTGGGAGCGGCCCCCGATACGGGGGCGGAGAGCGTCGAGACGGTCGCAAAGCGTCTGCACGACCTCCATGTTGGTGCGCTCCGATTCTCCGCCGACACAGTACACCTCGCCGGGACGGCCGCGCTCGACGATGGTCGCCAGCGCACGCGCGTGGTCCTCCACATGAAGCCAGTCGCGAACCTGGCAGCCGTCACCGTAGACAGGCAGCGGCTTGCCCTCGATCGCATTGAGGATCATCAGCGGAATGAGCTTTTCGGGAAACTGCCGCGGGCCGTAATTGTTGGAGCAGTTGGACACCAGCACGGGCAGGCCGTAGGTGTGGCTCCAGGCCCGCGCCAGATGATCCGACGCCGCCTTAGTGGCGGAATAGGGCGAACTGGGCTGATAGCGGGAATTCTCGTCAAACGATTCGCCGGGCTCAAGGCTGCCGAACACCTCGTCGGTGGACACATGCAGGAAGCGGAACGTCTCCCGCGCATCGCCGTCGAGCCGGACCCGATAGGCGGCCGCCACCTCCAACATGGTGAAGGTCCCAAGAACGTTGGTCCGCACGAACTCGCCGGCACTGGCGATGGACCGGTCCACGTGGGATTCCGCCGCCAGATGCATGATGACGGTGGGCTGGAACTGCTCGACCACCGCCTCGACCTGTGCCCGCTCGGCAATGTCGCCCTGCACGAAGGAATGGTTGGGGTGATCCAGCCAGCCGTCGAGATTGGCCAGATGGCCGGCATAGGTCAGCTTGTCGAAGGTGACAACCAAATGGCCTGTGCCCAGCAGTTGACCCACCAGGGCCGAGCCAATGAAACCGGCCCCACCCGTCACCAGAACACGCCAACCGCCCTTTGGGTTTTCCGTCTTCATAGGCGCCTTAAACTCCTCGTCCACGCAGACGGTCCAACATCGGCTTCAAGCCGGCGAACCTCACCAAATTTGCCGCGAACAAACGCTTTTCCGCCCACAACTTACCGGGCAGAGCCTTCCAGAAGCCGAGATAACGAGCGCTGTCTCTCATAGCGCGCCAAGCTGAGGCTGGGCGTAATTCAGCGAAGTTGCCCGCAAACACGTCGGCCGCAGTTCTCACGGCTTTCGTTTCGATGAACACCGTAACCTTTCGCGCTGCAGCAGCGCCGAAGGCATCGGCCCAACGCCGCTCTAGACCAAAGCCCTCCAGCAGGCTGCGGCTGTAGGCCAGAGAAACCCAGCCTCGCTTACGCAAGGCCTTGTTCAGTTGGCCCTCGTGATAGCCCCAATACATGAAGGCGCCGGAATCATAGCCGGTAACGCCAAAAGCAACGACGCCATACAGAAGATGCTGCTCAAAGCTCTCGTGGAACCCACCCGCCGCTTCCAGGACGTCACGCCGCATGACGAAGCAGAAGCCGGGGCTGCCGAATACCGGCTTGCCATCGATCACCGCCAAGGCCATCTCGTGTCCCGGCATGAAACGAGGGCGCTGGTTGAGGGCCGCCGCAGAGGTTTCGCTGCCGTCGGGACGCACGCCCACGGAAAGGCCGATGGCCGTGGTGCAGGCGGGATTTTCTCGGAACAGCGCCACCATCCGCTCGAAGAAATCGGGGGCCAGCCAGTCGTCATCGGCCTGATGGAAGATCAGGTCGCCTTTGGCCGCCGCCAGACCGGCGTTATAGCAATGGCGAATGGTCACATGGGGATCGTCCCAACTGAATTGATTCTCGGCGAAGCGAACCAGCTGGATGCGGGGATCGGCGGCCTCGAGTTCCGCCAGGACCGTCTTGGTCTCCGGGGTCGAGCCATTATCCACCAGGATGATGTCCAGATTATCATAGGTCTGGTTGCGCACCGCCTCTACCGCGCGGCGCAACATGGCCGGGCGGTAATAGGTGTCGATGACGATGCTGACCAGAGGCCGGTCGGGCAGGGGTTTCATGAAAGGGTGCGCCCCCCGGCCCCGGCAAGCCGGCGGACCGTGTCCTCAATTCCCCTTTCCACCGACCCCTTGAACTCGAAACCGGTGTCGCGGAACCGCCGGTTGGCCACCTCGTAGCTGAGCTGGTTCATGATGCGGGCGTCGACGAATCCCACCTCCAAGTCGGGCACATGCACCCGAATGGCGTCGACGATCTGGCGCACCGTGCAATTGGCGGTCAGCACGTTGTGGATTCGCCCGTCGAACAGACCCTTGCCGATGATGTGGGACACGGCCCGGATGCAGTCGGCGAGATCGAGATAGGGGCGCTTCTGATCATAGGCGGTGGACCAGACGGTCAGCTTCTGCCCCATGACCGCCTGCCAGCAGAACTTGTTGACCGCGGTATGAAAGCGCATGCCGGGCGAGGTGCCGAAGATGGTGCCGAAACGGCAGGTGATGAATTTGAGGCCGCTCTTGCCCATCTCGGCCAGCAGCGCCTCTTCCTTCAGCTTGCAGTCGGCATAGGGACTTTGCGGCGCCAACTCGTCAGGGCCGCAATCTTCGTCCACCACCTCGTTCTGGGTGCCATAAACACTGGTGGAGGAGGGGTGAACCAGGGGCACGCCCGCCTTCAGGCAGGCTTCGGCGATGGTCTTGGTGGCGTGGAAATTGTTGATTTCCAATTCGTCCTTGCGGTCGAAACTGCCCGCCGCATCGGTCATGGCCGCCAGTTGCACCACTGCGTCGGCGCCAGTGATCAGCGGCGCCAGGTCCATGGTGGTGACGTCGCCTTCGACAAAGCGGTACCGTCCCGAAGCCGGCAAGTCGAACAGCGAGGCATAGCGCTGGGTGGAGAGATTATCGATCATGACCACGTCAAGACCGGGAAAATGGCTGGAAAGGCCTCGAATGAGGCCCGAGCCGATATGGCCCAGCGCGCCGGCAACCACGATCTTCATGCGTCTCACGCCTCCTTGGGCAAGGCTGCGCGCCAAGCCAGAAACTGGTCGAATTCGCGAAGGTAATCGCCTTCGTCATAGGGCTGGTCGCAAAGAACCATCAGGA
Source organism: Magnetospirillum sp. XM-1 (assembly GCF_001511835.1). NCBI lineage: Bacteria > Pseudomonadati > Pseudomonadota > Alphaproteobacteria > Rhodospirillales > Rhodospirillaceae > Magnetospirillum > Magnetospirillum sp. XM-1. Next base: position 865,756 of record NZ_LN997848.1, on the reverse strand, counting down.
TCGTCCCCGGTTCCTCGTAAACCTGCTCCGCCCAGAGACCAGGCGGAATATGCAGACAGTCGCCGAGCCGCTCCAGCGTAAAGATCCGCGGGGCCCCACCATCGGAAACCGACACCGATATCCGTCCACCGAGACAGATCAGCAATTGATGGCATTCCCTGTGGGCATGATGGCCACGCTTCACACCGGGCGCCACACCGGCCACCACAAAGGTCCGCCTGATGGGGAAGGGAACGTGGCGTCCGCCTTCCGCCACCATCAGGACGCCGGAATCATCGCTGATCACCTGGGTCCTGGAAACATGAAGGGTGGACGTCGAAATAGGTCCGCTCATTGCATCCTCGTCAGCGCCTGGATCGTCCGGTCGATGCCATCCACCAGCTCCGTGGCGGCGCCCCAGCCGGCGAGAGTCCGCAGGCGATCCGGCGATCCCACGAAATCTCGAAACTCGATGGCATGGGCCGAAGCCGGCCAGGGGACCGAGACCAGCGGTACCGGCTCGCGGCCCACGGCCAGCGACACCCGGCGGGCCGCCAAGCCAAAGGCCTCAGCCAGGCTGTAGCCTCGACCACTGGCGACCATCATGGGCTGGCCGGTCCAGCAGGCCGGGGAAAGGGCGGCGGCCATGAACGCCGCCACCACGTCGTCCAGGTGGACATAGTCGCGCAAGGGCGCTCCGTCGCCGTACAGAGTGATGGGCTCGCCGGCCAGGGCCTTGCGCACCATGCGGTCCAGAATGCCGCGATCAACCGCACCCTGGCCCGTCGGTCCCAGGCCATAAACATTGGCAAGGCGTAACGCGCAGCCCTTGACGAACCCCTCGCGCTGGTCCTGGGCCAGTTGCATCTCGGCCATCAGCTTATGGGCATCGTAGTGGGAAAGGGGATGAACGGAAGCGCCGTCGGAAACGGGAAGACGGTCCTGGATTCCAAAAACGGTGCAACTGCTGGCGGCCACCACCACGGGAACCCGGCCGGCCTTGCGAAAGGCCTGGGCCAGATGGGCCAGCGGCAGCACATTCGCCTCCAGGCTGGCCGGCGGATCGGCCAGGGCGGCATAGGTGCTGGTCTCGCCCGCCAGATGAAAGACGGTCTCCGCCTCGACCACGGATCCGCTCCAGGTCTCCGTCCGGCGGGGGTCGCCGATCACGTCCCGGGCGCCCCTCATGGGGGCCAGTTCCCGACGGCTCAGGCGGATGACCTGGGCTCCGGCCGAGACCAGCGCGGCGGCCAGAGCCGATCCGATATATCCGCCGGCGCCGGTAACGAGAACGGTCCTGTCCTGCCAGAGGGTCATAGCTTTTCGAACAACAGATGGCAGGCGTGCTGCAGACGGTACTCGGGCGGGAAATTGTCCATGGGCAGCGGGCCCTGCTTGCCCAGGAAGGTACCGACGAACGGCGCCTTGAAGATCAGCCGGAAGCCCTGGGATTCAACCTGGCCGATGACATCGCCCAGATTGAGAAACCAGTGGGGAATCTTGTCGCCGAAACAGTTCTGGGCCGTGGCGAAGGCGGGGAAATCGCCGGCCAGCAGATCGGAAAGCAGCACATGGCGTGGCCGGTACCCGCACAAACGGGTCAGCAAACCCCGCCAATCGCTGATATAGGGCAGGACGCTGCCGAGATGGAGCAGGTCGAACCTTTCCTGATCAGGTGGCAGGTCGGGCCGGAATATCGGAGCAGGGGCCTCGGGAAACAGATAGCGCCCGGCATCGCACAGACGGTCATTGTCGACGATGACGTAGTCAAGGCGCTCGGGAGACACCACGTCGCACAGCGCGGGAACGAAGCCGTTCCCCAGCCCGCCGCCGAAATCCAGGATTCGAAAACGCTCGCGGCCCGCCGCCGCCATGGCGATGACCACGGGCAGCACGTAATCGCGGCACTTGGCGCTTTCGGGGAGTTGGCCGGAGTTGCGGAGAGTGTCCAGCTCGGCAACGATCCTGGCCCGGTTGCGGTCCCGCCAGAAATCCGTATCGAAGCCGCCGCCGCTCTTTTCCACATCGTCGTAGTGGTCGTAGACGCCTTCCCAGATGAAGAATTCAGACACGGGCGGTCTTCCTGACCGCATCGATGACCGTATCCACCTGGGCATCGCTTAGTTCGGGATAGATGGGCAAGGTCATGATCTCGGACACCGCCCGCTCGGTCTCCAGCAGCCTGTCGGCGCCCGCCAGACGCGAAAGATAGGCCGGCTGCTGATGCGCGGCGAGGAGATAGTGGACGGCGGCCCCCACCTGCTCGTCTCGCAAAGCCGCTATCCGGGCGTCCCGGCCGGGTGTCCGCACCACGTAGAGATGAAAAACATGGTGGCAGTCAGGGCGCTGAGCCGGCCTCGCCAGCAGGCCTTCCAAGGCCGCTCCATACCGGTCGGCAATGGCCCGGCGGCGGTCGTTATCGGCGTCCAGATAAGGCAGTTTGGCCCGCAGGATGGCGGCCTGAATCTCGTCCAGGCGGGAATTGACGCCGGCCACATGGCTGACCCGGTCGCCGCGCCAGCCGTATTCGCGCAAGGATCGCAGGCTCTGAGCCAAGGCGTCCGAGCCGGTCACCACCGCGCCGCCGTCACCGACCGCACCCAGATTCTTGGTGGGGTAGAAGCTGAAGCAGCCCACATCGCCCAAGGTGCCCACCCGCCGGCCCTTGTAACGGCCCCCGGTGGCCTGGGCGCAATCCTCGACGACCTTGAGGCCGTGGCGCCGGGCGATGCCGAGAATGGCATCCATGTCGGCGGCCTGACCATAGAGATGCACGGCCACAACGGCCCTGGTCCGGGGCGTGACGGCCGCCTCCAGCGCCACGGGATCCATGGTGTAGTGGACCGGATCGATGTCGATCAGCAGGGGCTCGGCACCGGCCATCTCGATGGCGGCGATGGTGGCCACCGCCGTATGGGACGGCGCGGCCACCTGATCGCCGGGACCGATCCCCAAGGCGCGGAGGGCCAGAGCCAGGGCGTCGGTGCCGGAATTGACGCCCACAGCATGGGTCGTCCCCAGATATTCGGCGAATTCCCGCTCGAAGGCATCCACCTCCCGACCCAGCACGTACCAGCCGCTATCGAGAACACGGGCGATGGCCTGATCGATTTCGGCCCGATGCGCCTGGACCTGGGCACCGGGATTGGAGAACAGGATCACGCCACCACTCCGACGGAGGGGACATAGACGATCCACTGCCCCCCGGCCGCCTTGAAGGCGTCTTCCTTCTCCAGGATCTCCGCCTTGTGGTTCCAGGCGAACAGCAAGGCGTAGTCGGGATAGCGGGCGGTAAAGTCCCCGTAGGGCTTCACCGGGATGTGCATGCCGGGCGTCAGCTTGCCCTGCTTGATGGGCGTGGTGTCGGAGATGAACTCGATCAGGTCGGGACCGATCCCGGTATAATTGAGAACGGTGGTGCTCTTCGACGTGGCGCCGTAGCCGACCACCCGCTTGCCTTCGTCCTTGAGACGGGTCAGCAGGGCGACCAGTTCGCGCTTGGAGGTCTCGCAGTTGGCGCGGAACCGTTCGTAGGTGGCGGCCTTGTCCAAGCCTTGCGCCGCTTCCTTGGCCAGCAGGGCCTCGACCGCGGGGGCCACGGGGCGTGAGCCCACCGGGGCCAGGGTATAGCGCATGGAGCCGCCATGGGTGACCTGGGGCTCCACGTTGACCAGATCCAGGCCGTGGCGGGCGAAGGCGTTCTTGACCGAGATGGCCGAGAAGACGAAGACGTGTTCGTCGTAGATCTGGTCGTAGGACGTCTTTTCGATGACGTCACCCAGATAGGGATCTTCGAAGATCAGCACGCCGTCGGGCTTGAGCAGTGCCTCCACGCCCTTGGCCACGCCATGCAGGTCGGGAATATGGCACATGACATTGGCGGCCTGGATCACGTCGGCGGGGCCGTGCTCGGCCCGGATCTTCAAGGCGGTGTCGCGCCCGAAGAAGGCGCACAGGGTGTTGACTCCCTGGGCGCGCGCCGCCGCGGCCACGTTCTCGGACGGCTCGCAGCCCAGATGGCGGATGCCCTTGGCGGCAAAGTTCCTGAGCATGATGCCGTCATTGCTGCCGAGCTCGACCACGAAGGGGTCGGAGCGGCCCGCCAGGATCGTCGCCATCACCTGCTCGGCCATACGCTGGAAATGCAGCTGCATGTAGCGCGAGGTCCCCGAGAAGAAGGCGTAGTTCTCGTGGAACATCATCTCGGGGGCCGGCTGCTCGACGATCTGCAGCATGCCGCACTCGGGGCAGAAGGCGGGCGCCAGCTCGAAGAAGTGCTCCTGGGCGAACTGATCCGGGGTCAGGAAGCCGTTGGCGATGGGCATGCGGCCAAAGGTCATGAAGGCCTTGATAGGCGCATTGCAAATGCGGCATTGGGTCACTTAGCGTTGGTCCTTCCAGATAGGTCCCCGGTGCCGGCCGGACGGCCGTCGATGGCAGCAGCCCTGAACGCCGCCAGGGTCAGACCGGCTTCGTCCTTGGGCGACAAATTCGGCTCCAGATCCGGCCAAGCAATGGCCAGATCCGGGTCATTCCAGCGGATAGTCCATTGCCCGCCAGGATCGTAGACGTCGTCCAGGGCATAAATCATCTCGCTGTTGTCTTCCAGCGCCATGAAGCCGTGGGCGAGACCACGGCCGATCCACAGCATGCGACGGTTCCCGGCGGACAGCACCACGTGAATATGGCGGCCGAAGGTGGGAGATTGCGGGCGCACATCGGCCACCACGTCAAAGACGGAACCGCCCACCACCCGCACCAGCTTGCCCTGAGTCCGGGGGAGCTGGATGTGCAGGCCGCGCACCGTGCCCTTGCGCGAGATCGAGTGGCTGTGCTGCACGAAGGCGTTGGCCATGCCCACGGCGGCGCAGATCTCCGGGTTCAGGGCGTCGAAAAATGTGCCGCGTTCATCGTGGAACCGGCGAGGCTCGAGGATCAGCACGTCGGAAAGGGCGGTGGATTCGATATGCACGTGCGATCTCTGTTAAAGCCATATCCCAGGCAAGCTACCGCAGTCCGGGTGAAAACCTTCCACCGGGCTGATTCGACGGATTCGTCCGTGCCATACCGCCGGTCACGACCCGGCGCGCACGGCCTCCAGCGGCACCCGCACCCGGACCTGCCGGCCAAGCAGATCCAGCAGCAGGACCACCCTGTTCATGTCGTCGAGCCCCTGAAACAGCCCTAACTGCTCGGCCAGCGGCCCCTCGACAATCTCCAGGCGCTGACCCGAGGCGAAGGGTGCCGCTTCGCCCAGGCTAACCAGCCCGCTGTCGTCCTCGCGGCCGCGGATTTCATCGATAACCATCTGCCCCAGCGGCACCGGCATTCCGCCGCGACAGACCAGGGAATGCACTCCGACGGTCGAGCGGATGCTGAACCATGGCGTCAGTTCCGGGTCCATGCGTAGAAACAGATAGCGGGGAAACAGCGGCGCCTTCACCCACTCCACCTTGCGGGCATGGCTGCGGCGCTTGGAATATTGCGGCAGGTAGATGTCGAAATGCTGCCGCTGCAGATGGCTGGCGGCGGTTTTCTCAGCATTGGCGTGGGTATGCACCACGAACCACGATTCCATCACCGTCCCCCGTTTTCGGGCGTGGACAGCCCCAGAAGCGCCGGAGCCGCCAGACGCTGATGCCCCAGTTCCGCCGCATAGGAATCGTAGACCGCCTGGGCCCCCTGCAGCGCGGTGATGACAATTCCATCCACCCGATTGGCGGCGGCCAGGGACGGCAACACCGGCAAACCGGCCAGCAGCGGGTCGCCCTGGGCCACCGGGTCGATCACTCCGACCAGTTCGATATTGGTACCGGTGGCGCAAAGGGCCATGATCTCGGCCAGTTCGGACGCGCCGACCAGGGCGACGCGCCGCCAGCCCCGCTGGGCGGCGTCATCTAGGACCTGACGGCACTGGCTGCGGGCATTGCGGAAGAAGTCGAAGGACTGCGCCAGATAGTCGCCGGTCAGGCGGGCCTTCTCGGAAAAGCCCGCAGGCGTGAGATAATAGAGATAGCGGTTGGGCGGCGCCTGTGAAACCTTGATCAGGCCCTTCTTGACGCAACGCTTCAGGTAGCCGTTGGCCAGGCCAAGGGCGATTCCCAGATTGGTCGCGATCTCACGTTGGGTCGCCCGGCTGTCCCGATGGACTTCGCTGAGAAGGTCAAGAATGATCTGCTGTTCGTTGGGAGGCATGCCCCGACAGGCTCTTTCCGCACCAAGCTTGTTCACGGCGCGAACATTAGGTCATCGCTCGTCATTTTGTCAACCGGATCACCACCGTGAGAGGGACCGATCCCCCTTGGCAGAAAAGGGGGAAATTTTGCTCGCCGGCGGCTTGATTGAACGGTCCTGCATGCGGCAAGGGCTATCAGCGTCTGACCTGGGCCAATGAGCGGGAAGAGGGCGGCCGGGCGCGGGCCAATGCCGCGCCGAACCAGACGGAATGCGTTCGGCACAGGCGCAACCGCAAGCTGAACCGGCTGCTTCAGTTCCGGGGCGACAACAGCCTGGCCGCCAGCTCGGTCAGCAGTTGCCCAGGATCGAGAATATCGCTGTCGAGGATAAGCTCGGCATGCTCGGGGTCCTCGAAGGGAATGTCGACCCCGACCACGTTGCGCTTCTCGCCCCGGATGGCCGGCAGGTAAAGCTTCTTGCCGTCGCGGTTAATGCGCTCCTTGATGTCGCAGCGCAGGTAAACCTCGGCATAGCCGCCGAGTTCGGCCCGGCAGAACACCCGATCGGCCTCGAAGGGATGGATCAGCGCCACCACGGGAATCACCCCCTGGCGCTGAATCCAGCGGGTCAAAGACAATACCCGCATGGTCTGGCGAGAACGCGACACCCGGTCATAACCCAGCTTGGCGTCGAAAAGATCTCGAACCTCGTCGCCGTCCACCAGCATGGCGGCCCGGCCTTGGACCCGCAAATGCTCCACCACCAGCCGCGCCAGTGTCGTCTTGCCCGAACACGGCGGTCCGATGATCCACAGATTCAAATCGCTGGTACTCATGATCGGGTCACTATCATTGGTTTCGGGATAGAGGCCAAAAATTCCGTTTCCCTCAGCTTCGCGGCCCGGCGGCCGGTTCGTCGTCGGGTTCGCCCCCCGGCAGGTAACGGCGCTCGGCCTCGAACAACTCGTCGTAATTCATCAGATTGAACACATCCTTGACGGTCGGCAACTTCTCTTCGATGCCGACCAGGCTGCGGGTGGTGGCGATATGGCGGCAGGTCTCGCGCATGGCGACGATGGCCGCCCGCATATTGTGATTGGCCCAGATGACCAGCGACACGCCGGCCTTCTCGAACACCTCGGTCGGCGTTCTGTAATACATGGTGGGCACTACCACCAGAGGACGCTGGTGGTGCCAGCGATCGGCGAATTCAAGAATCTCCGCCGGATCGGCCTTCTTCGAGTGGATAAGAATGGCGTCGGCGCCAGCTTCGGCATAGGCATGGGCCCGGTCGAGGGCCTCGTTGACGCCCTTGCCGGCGATCAGGGCCTCGACACGGGCGATGACGCTGAAATTGGGATCGCTCTGGCTGTCCTTGCACGCCGCGATCTTGCCGCAGAACTCGGCGACGTCGGCCAGTTCCTGCTCTTCGCCGATGAAAGAATTGGTCTTGGGGAAGATTTTGTCTTCCAGGCACACCGCGGCCACATGCCGCTGGCACAGCTTGCGCACCAGCATGCGGGCATTATTGAAATTGCCGTAACCGGTATCACCGTCAACCACGATGGGGATCGATGTGGCATCGGCCATGTATTCGACGATATCGAGGACCTGGGTCCACGAGGCCTCGTTGCAGTCGCGCAGGCCCAGCGAGGTGGCGATGGACAGTCCCGAAGCCCAGATACCTTCAAAGCCGGCCTGTTCGACGATACGCGCCGACAGGCCGTTATGGGCTTCCATCAGGAACGACGCGGACGGCTGGGCCAGCATCTGCCGGAAGCGACCGGAACGGCTGACATTGCCTACCATGTGGGGATCCACAGGAACCATTGCGTAGACCTCTTTCAAGCTAGGCGAGGCGGCTGGGGAGGGCCGCGACCGGTGGGGCGGCGGGCAGACGCTCATATTTGGTGAAAATCTGGTGCGGCACGGGCATTGGAGGCTGTTCGGCACGGCTGTGAACCGGCCTGATTACGCCACCGCCACAGCGGTATCTCCGTCGAACACGGAAGGGGGAGCGCGTTCCCCCGCCGGAAACCAATCGGGTTCTCCGGACAAGGTCTGGATACTGCGCGGGTCGGGATTAGTCAAGACTCTCATGGCCCAGCTATGGCCTGACCGCGATGATCCATCCAGCCCGCCGCCGCGACAGAGCCAACCTCCGGCGATCCGCAGACCGGTGGCATGTCAGGCTGGTGGCCGGAGACCATCAGCCGCCGCGGATGGCCATCGAGGAAGTCTCGGCGAGGAGGCCCTGGAACAGTTCGCCACCGCTGCCATCGCCGAGGCGCGGCCGCCCGATGGTGTCAAACGACAAGGAATCTGCCCTTGTATTCGCTTGCGAGCCGTCGCCCGATGGCATCACCGGCCTTGCCGTACGGAAGGATGACCGTATCCGCCGCCGTCAGCTCCCGCGGGTGAATAATAGCACGCCCAAAGAACGTCTGCCCGGCCTTACCGGGATTCTCGTCGACGAAATAGGCGGCGTCGGCTCCTAGGATGTCGCCGGCCAGGGCGGCCTCGACTGTGGTCCCCAGCACGCCGTAACGGCCGCCTCCGGCCAGTTTGGCCAGCCCCTCGCCGGTGGCGACGATCTCATCGAGGGCCGCAAACACCGCGTCGCATACCGGACCGGAAGCCAGCGCCGACCCAGGTTCGGCGGCAGGCGTGGCGAAACCGAGGGCGTCGCGAGCGGCCCAGTCTCGCTCCAGCGGTTCATAGGCGAAGCCGATGTGATGGAGCACGGCCGCCATTCCCTGCGTGGTGAAGAAATGGTGTTGATTGCCTAATAGCAGCACCGCCGGCTTGCGCGCCACGTCGGGAACCTGGATGAGGACGAAACCGCCCGGCAGCAGCCGCTCGCGCAAGAAGGCGCCAAGGGCGCCCAGATCACGCACGTATTGCAGCGAATAGGACAGAACGATGGCGTCGAAGCGGCCGGGAATTGCATCGCGTGCTCCGCCAATCCACGCCACGCCCGCCGGATAGCTGGCCGGTGGGCGGTCGCCGACGTCGTAGCCGACCAGATCCATGTCACCGCGGCGTTCAGCCAGGCAGCCGAGAAGAGCACCGTCGTGGCAGCCGAAATCCAGCAGCCGGGAATGCGGCGCCATCCGCGCCATCAGCAGTTCGGCTTGCAGGACGTGCCGCGCCGTCGGTGCCGGCCGGTCCTTGACGTGAACGGTCTGCGGCACCTGGCGACGGTCGATGTAGTCGGCGCTCTTGAAGCTGCCGTCGATCCGCGCCGCCTCGGTTGCGCTGAGAAGGCGGTGGCTGGCGCCGCAGGCCTGGCAGACGCCCAATCGCCAATCGGCGTGGACAATCGAGACCGCAATCGACACGTCGATGATCGGCAGCGGCACGGCGCGCGCCACGACAGCGCCGGTGCCACACAGCAGGCATCGCACCTCGGTCGTACTCATGATCTGGAATCCTTGATTGTATCCATAATTTCCCGGCGGGCTCCTCCAGGAAACCCAATCACCCGCCGCGCTCGTGCGCGAATGCACTCGTGACGCCGCAGGTCCAAGGGCGGCGGGCCGAACATACAACGGTCGTCGGGCAATGCACTACATTCCCGCAGCCATAGAGTCTTCGAATTGCCCATCTGCATCTCCTGGCTGTTGGGGGCCTGGCAACCCAGATCAAGACTGTCGGTGTGCGGCGTGTAGATCCTCGCCGATGACGGCGAGCACCGGCACCAGGGCGTCGGTGCCGGACTTGATGCTGACCGCCAGGGTGCGGCCGATGCATTCGGCCAACAGGGATTCGAAGCGGGCCGCCCCGGGCCCGAGCGCCAAGCGGCCGTGACGCAGAACCGCGTCCACCGCCGCCGGCAACTCGTGGTGCCCGTGATCGTCAGTCACCCGCAGATCAATCCTGACGATCACGGGGCCACCTTAGGCGCGGATGCGGTTCCGGCCGGTTTCATCCTCGTTATGATGCAGGCCCAGCTTGCGGCGGGTCTGGCGGCGATGCTCCTCCAGCCCGGCCGGCGACAGCATGTACATCTCGGCCACCTTGGCACACTTCTCCGGCGTCTTGAAGTTGATGCGGTCCCACTCATAGGCACGCAGGACCTTGAGTTCCGTCGGGGTGAACTCGTCGGTGGCGATGAAGCCCTCTCCATAGCCGAAGAAGCGCTCGTCCGTGAATGAGAAGTCCGGCGGCAGCAGGCCCTGGTCATTGGCCATGTGATAGAGATCGGTGCCGGGCTGCGGCGTGGCGATATGGAAATGACAAAGATCGATATCCATTTCCTCGGCGAAGCGGAAGGTCTGGCGGATCTCCTCCCAGGTCTCACCCGGCATGCCGAGGACAAAGTTGGCACCGATATCCATGCCGGCGTCGCGACACATCTTGACCACTTTGGGAACGATATCGAGCTTGAAGGGCTTGCGGATCAGTTCCTTCAGCACCCGCGGCGATCCCGACTCGATCGAAATGATGATCTTCGAACAGCCAGTCTCGCGCATCAGCGCCAGCAGCGGCGGATCGAGGTGCCAAGCCGAGACGTTGGCGTGGTGCCAAGTCAGCTTCGGGTTATTTTTTCGCCGCTCGCCGATGCCGCGAATGATGATTTCCACCCTTTCACGGTCATAGAGGAACAAATCATCGATGAAGATCAGGTGATTGATGTCGTAGCGGGCGATCAGATAGTCGATGTCCTCAAGAATCCGGTGAGGGTCGTAATAGGCGATGCCGCGTCCCTGGGTAATCTTGTTCGCGCAGAATGAACAGTTATGGGGGCAACCGCGCGACGACATCAGCATGAACGTCTTACCCGGCCCGTTGGCCATGAAGTCGATATGCTCCTGATCCAGATAGGGGGTCAGATCGAAGGCGCTGTAATCGGGATGGGTAAGATCGAGTCCATACTTCTTCTTGATCTGGACCACGTTGCAGGGCGGCGGGACGACGCGGACCGTACCCTCGTCGCGATAGGCGATGCCCTCGGTCTTGCGGATGCCTTCCTCGTCACCCGCCAGGGCCAGCTTCATGAAGTCGTCCAGGCGGTGTTCGGCATGGCCCAGGAAGCAATAGGTGATGTTGGGATCCTGCATCACCCGCTTGGGCATTAGCGAAGCATAGGGGCCGCCGACCACCGTCAGCACTCCGGGCTTGGCCTCGCGCGCCAGGGCGAAGGTGGTATGGGTCTGGCGGCTGTATTCCAATGAAACCGCCGAGACCAGGACCGCGTCGGGAGAGATGGCGCGGATGCGGTCGCGCACCTGATCCATTTCGAGATCTTCGCCGTTGGCGTCGAGAATCTCGAAGTCAAAATCATGTTTCAGAATGGCCGTAAGGACGAAGGCGGCGTTATTGGCGATCCGCCACGGCCGGCGCTCATGCCAGCGGCTGTTGGGCAGTACCAGGAGGACCTTATCCTTCTTCGACATCTGACATCATCTCCGTCATTCGAAATAGATGAAACCGTGATCACCATCATAACCGGCCAGATCGTAGAACCACCGCCATTCCTCGGGCGTGTAGAAGCTGTGGCAGGTCAGCTGCCAGTAAAGTAAATTGGCCTTTTCGCGTTCATTTCGCCAGCTTTCCACACACAGCCACTTGGGACCACGGGCCACCCGCACCATTTCCTTCAATGCTGCCATCAACTGGAAGTTGATCAGGTTGTGGAACGTATTAATGGACAATACGAAGTCGAAGTGGCGGTCCGGCCAGGGCAGGCGGCAGCTACAATCACCCTGCACTAGGAAGGGGCGGACCTCTTCCTTGGCGTGTTCGATGGCATAGACCGAAATGTCGAGGCCCACCACTTCGATGCCGGGTACCACCTGAGTCAGTTCATGGAGCAGGAAGGCCTTGCCACAGCCGATGTCCAACACCCGCATTCCCGCCTTCAGCCCGTAATGGGCGACCATCGCCTCGGCCACTGGGCGCCAACGACCGTCGTAACGCATGCCGCCATAGCCGAAGCGGCGGTCACCATCCCAGTAATCGTAGCCCCATTGCTTGGCGACAGCGGCGCACTCAGCCTTGTCGTATTCGACCACACGCTGCACGTAGTCTCGGGTCGTGGCCTTATGCAAAGGCGCCAGAAAATCGATTTCGGTCATGTTGGGGTGACGACCCGATCGCATGGGAGCGGGCGGAGCGGAATCCACGCCCGGCGAGGCGCTCCCTGTAGCATAAACATTTTCATTGGTCAAGATTTACACAGGCCGCGCCCTTGCCACGGATCGGTTTGTCCATGTGGCCCAGAGGGGCAGCCCCCCTGACTGCCTTTCCAGCAGCGCTCCGGCTTGGGTGCCCGGAACACGTCCGGCCAAGATAAGACCTATGATCCAATCGGAACTTCGACTTCGGCACCCTGGGCATTCCCGACACTTGATCGTCGTCAAGGCCCCTGCGCTCTTGCCTGCCCAGGCTCTCAGCGCTTGCCCAGTTGCACCAAGGCATGGTCGGCCCCATGACTGAATTCCTCCCTTCCGTCTGCCCCCACGATTGCCCCAGCACCTGCGCACTGGACGTGGAACGCCTGGACCCCCGCACAATCGGCCGTGTTCGGGGCTCGGCCCGCAACACCTATACCGATGGAGTGATCTGCGCCAAGGTGGCACGTTATGCCCAGCGGGTGCATCATCCTGACCGCCTGACCACGCCATTGCGTCGGATCGGAGCCAAGGGCGAAGGACGGTTCGAACCCATAAGCTGGGATGATGCCCTACACTCGGTTGCCGATGCCTTCTCTTCGGCCGCCGCTCAATTTGGAGAGGAATCCGTCTGGCCCTACTACTATGCCGGCACCATGGGGCTGGTTCAGCGCGACGGCATCAACCGCCTACGCCATGTGCTTGGCTATTCCGGCGAGAAAACCACCATATGCAACTACCTTGCGGATATGGGGTGGCTGGCCGGCGCCGGGGTGAAGCACGGCCTCGACCCCCGCGAAATGGCCGAAGCCGATCTAGTGATCCTGTGGGGCAGCAATGCCGTCCATACCCAGATCAACGCCATATCCTGGGCTAACCGGGCCCGCAGAGCCAGGCAAGCGCCCCTGGTGGTGGTGGATTGTTACCGCACGCCTACCGCAGAGGCTGCCGATATTCACCTGATGCCCCGCCCGGGAACCGATGGCGCCCTGGCAACGGCGGTGATGCACGTCCTGCTGCGCGATGGCCACGCCGATCGGGACTACATGGCCACCCACACCGATTTCTCTCGGGAGCTCGAGGCACATCTGGCATCCCGCTCTCCCCATTGGGCGGAAGCCATTACCGGAATCCCCGCCTGCGAGATCGAATCCTTCGCCCGGCTTTATGGAACCACACCGCGCAGTTTCCTGCGTCTGGGCTACGGCTTCACCCGCAGCCGGAATGGAGCGGCAGCCATGCATGCCGCGTCCTGCCTGCCCGCCATGACCGGGGCCTGGCGCCATCTTGGCGGCGGCGCGCTTTATTCCAATGCCGCCATTTATCACCTGGATACAACCGTGATCGAGGGAACCGACTGCCGGAAGGCCTCGGTGCGGATGTTGGACCAGACCCGCATCGGCCCCATTCTCACCGGTGACCGCGGCGACCTGGGCGATGGTCCACCGGTAGCCGCCATGCTGGTACAGAACACTAACCCGGCGGTGGTTGCTCCCGACAGTAATCTGGTCCGGCGCGGCTTGGCACGCGACGACCTGTTTTTGTGCGTGCACGAACAGTTCATGACCGAGACGGCGCGTTTCGCCGACATCGTTCTGCCCGCAACCACCTTCCTGGAGCACGACGACCTTTATCGCGGCGGAGGCCATACCTATCTAGGGGTCGCACGAGCCTTAATCGAGCCCCATGGCCAATCCCGCTCCAACCATGAGGTAATTTGTGCCTTGGCAGAGCTTTTGGAAGCCGACCATCCCGGCTTTCACATGACGGCTTGGGAACTGGTGGACACCACATTACGGCGTTCGGGCTGGCCCGGGGCAGATGAGGTTCTGGCAGCGGGTGGTCATGATTGTGCCCTGGATTTCCCCACTGCTCATTTCGCCACCGGATTCGGGCACAAGGATGGTCGCTTCCACTTCAGCCCCGATTGGGCAGCCTTGGGGGCCGATCATACCAAATTGCCCACCTTTCCTGACCATTGTACGGTGATCGAGGCCGCCGATGCGGACCATCCTTTTCGGCTGGTAACCCCACCTGCCCGCAGTTTTCTGAATACCACTTTCACCGAAACACCCGCCGGCCGCGCCGCCGAGGGCCGCCCCACCGCCCTCGTCCACCCCAAGGATTGCCAACAGTTGGGCCTGGAGGAAGGAATGCTGGTACGCCTTGGCAATGCCAGGGGCGAGGTGCTGGCGACGCTACGACCGTTTGACGGCCTGCGGCCCGGAGTGGTGGTCGTGGAAGGGCTCTGGCCCAATGCCGACTTCTCCGGAGGTCTGGGTATCAACCATCTGACCAGCGCCGATCCTGGCATGCCTGGGGGCGGCGGGGTTTTCCACGATACCGCCATCTGGTTGCAGCCCGCTTGACCGTCGTCACAGTAAGACGGCGTCCGATCTCTTAAGTTCCGCCGCGGAACAGACACCCCTTGTCCCAAAGGCGGCGCTTTTCCCAAGGAGTTTCCTGCCCCCTTGCCAACGGCCGCTGGCCCTTGGAAATGGCTGTCGGACAGCTGCAGGTCTCATCTTCAGTCGAAGATCCGCCGGTGCCGCAACAGGTTCCAGTCGTTCACGACCATCCCTACCACCCTCCCGCCAATCTCATTCACCGTGGATTGGGGCGGTTCGAGATTCTCGACCTGAACCCGGCCATGGTGGAGCACATCCCATCCCTGTGCGCGACCATGGCGGAAGAAGGCCGGACGGGTCTCAGTGTCCACCTTCCGGTATTCCGCCCTCACTGGGCGCCTCAGTGCCATACCCATTGGTATTTTCTGCATGCCGACGGGGAGCGCCGGGAGCACTCGTTCCGATTGCTAGAACACGGCTTGGCCTGGGCTAGTCGGCTGAACGCCGATTATGCGGTTTGCCATCTCACCTTCGGCGAAACGGATACCACCGATCCGATCGAGGCTCGGCGTCTGGCTCATGCAGCCTGCAAACGCATCGCCGCCGCGGCTCGCTCGCATGGTGTGATGGTGGATGTGGAATTCGCCGCCTACAGCGATGGTTTTCACTCCGCAGAGGGCTTTATGGAGGCGCTGGCAGACCTGCCGGAACTGGGAATCTGCCTGGATGTGGGACACCTATGGATCGGCGCCGCACGACGCTGTCGTGATCCGCTCAAGGATGCCGCCATCCTGGCTTCCCGCATCCGCTCCATGCATCTGT
Source organism: Magnetospirillum sp. XM-1 (assembly GCF_001511835.1). Classification (NCBI taxonomy): domain Bacteria; kingdom Pseudomonadati; phylum Pseudomonadota; class Alphaproteobacteria; order Rhodospirillales; family Rhodospirillaceae; genus Magnetospirillum; species Magnetospirillum sp. XM-1. The sequence goes on along the minus strand of NZ_LN997848.1, from coordinate 850,315 downwards.
GGCACGGACGGTCCGGCCTGCGCGAAAGGCGCCCCCTGCATCCCGACAATCAAGCAAAAGATGGCTGGTTCGATATCCCGGCGCTCCTGGACACGGTTCTCGGCCAGGCCCCTTACCCGGCCATCATCTTTGAATACCCCGTTGATCGGGTCACCTCAGACATTCAGCAAGGCTACGACTGGATTGCCGGACTGCTCGGCGCCCCGTGGCAAAGGAGCCGACCATGAAGGAATTTCGGGTACTGTTGATCAACAGCAACACTATGCTTGATACGTTGATCACGGCAGGAATCGGCGTCCTGGCCGGTTGTGTCAAAGAGGCTGGATTCGGTATCCGTCTGTTCGACACCACTTTCTATCGCACCGCCGACATCACCGGCGACGAGGCCCGCGCCCGGGCCTTGCAGGTCCGCCCCACCCGACTCGAGGATTTTGGGGTCGCTCCCGCCGATGTGGACGTAGTCGAGGACTTTGTCCGGGTGGTCGAAGAGTACAAGCCCGATCTGATCGGCCTGTCCTGTATCGAGGTGACCTGGGAACTGGGCGCAAGATTGCTGGAGGCTGTCGCCGGGCGGGGAATTCCCACCGTAGCCGGCGGTCCCTTTCCCACATTCGCTCCCGAGATGTGCATCCGCCACCCGGCGGTGGACATGGTGTGCGTCGGCGAGGGTGAGGAGGCCCTGGTTGAACTGTGCCAGCGCCTGCGTGACGGCCAGGATCATTCGGACGTACTCAACCTCTGGGTCAAGCAGAACGGTAAGGTCTACAAGAATGCCGTCCGTCCCCCGGTGGACCTGACGAGCCTGCCGCCGCAGGATTGGGAAGTCTATGACCGTCGCCGCTTCTGGAAGCCCATGGGTGGCCGGGTTTCGGTCACTGGGGCGTTCGAGATGAACCGGGGTTGCCCCTATTCCTGCACCTACTGCATCAATTCCGGATACAATGAGCTCTACTCGGATAAATATTACCGCGAAAAGAATATCGATCGCCTGATCGACGAGATGGTCGAGAAGAAGGAACGCTACCAACTGGCCTATTGCTACTTAGTGGCGGAAAGCTTCCTAACCACCCCTTTGAAGCGGATTGAACGCTTCGTCCAGTTGTATCGCGAGAAGGTCAATCTGCCGTTCTGGGTGGAAGTCCGTCCCGAATCGGTAACCCGCGAAAAGATCGACCTGCTGGTCGGCATCGGCTGCGAAAGCGTCAGCGTCGGGGTAGAAAGCGGTAATTATGACCTGCGCAAGAACGTGCTCGGCCGCCTGATCAGCGACGACACCATTTTGCGAGCCTTCGACGTGCTACGCGAGACCAAGCTGCGGATTTCGGCCAACAATGTCATCGGGTTTCCCGGCGAGACCCGCGAAATGATCTTCGAAACCATCGAGTTGGACCGCAAGATTGCCCCCGATGGGGTGATCGTGGGCTATTTCAGCCCCTACAAGGGCAGCAAGCTGCGCGAGGTCTGCGAATTGGAGGGCCTGATCAGAGAGGACGAAATCGCCGGCGATTACCGGGTCGGCCCCACCCTTGATATGCCGCAGATGAGCAAAGTCGAGCTGTCGGGACTGCATCGCACCTTCCCGCTCTATGTCAAATTCCCCCGCGAGGAATGGGGCGACATCCGCCGGGCCGAAGCCGACACTCCCGAAGGCAATGCCCTGTTCATGGAATACACCGAGCGTTACCGCCGGGAATTCCTGAAATGAGCAGCGCGCCGCTTCCTCGCCGGCTACTGTTGACGCCGGGGCCACTGTCGGTGGCGTCGGCGACTCGGGCGGCCATGTTGACCGATTACGGCTCGCGGGAGGAAAGCTTCCTGGCCCTGACCGGCAGCATCCGTTCCCGGCTGGAAGCCTTGGCGGGGGCCGGCGACAGCCATGTCTGCGTCCCTATTCAAGGCAGCGGCACCTTCGCGGTGGAAGCGACCTTGGGCACCTTGCTGCGCCCCACAGATATGCTCCTGATCTTGGCCAACGGCGTCTATGGCCGGCGAATGGCTGAAATCTGCCGCCGGCTTGGCCGCCCTCATCAGGTCATGGAATTCCCCGAAACCGAACCGGTCTCGGCCAAGGCGCTGGATGACGCCCTGGCGGCCTCGCCCCACATGACCCATGTGTCGGTAGTGTGGTGCGAGACCACATCGGGAATCCTCAATCCCCTCGACGATATCGCCCATGTCGCCGCCGCCCGTGGGAAAAAGCTGATCGTCGATGCCATCAGCGCCTTTGGCGCCCTGCCCCTGGACCTCAGCACCCTACCGGCAGAAGCGGTGGTGGGCTCGGCCAATAAATGCCTGGAAGGTGTCCCCGGCCTGGCCTTCGTGCTGGCCGACAAGGCGACCCTGTCGGCAGCCGCGGGCAATTGCCCCAGCCTGTCCCTGGATTTGCACGACCAGTGGACGGGTTTTACCAAGACCGGGCAGTGGCGTTTCACCCCTCCAACCCATGTGATCGCCGCATTGGATCAGGCCCTGATTACCCTGGAGGCCGAAGGCGGTCCCGCCGCCCGGCTGCTCCGCTATAGCCGAAACCGGGACCGGCTGGTCGAGGCGATGACGCGATTGGGATTCGAGCCGCTGCTGCCGCTATCGCTGCAATCGCCCATCATCGTCTCTTTTCACATGCCCTCCGCCCCGGATTTTTGTTTTTCCACCTTCTATCACCTGCTCGAAAAGCGTCAGGTGGTGATTTATCCGGGCAAGCTGACCCAGGGCGAAACCTTTCGAATGGGCTGTATCGGCGACCTTGATATCGCCGATATGGAGCGGGCCGTCGCCATGGTGGCCGAAGTACTCGGGACAATGAAGCGGGAGAAAATCAAATGCTGAGAGCCGTCATCCTTGCCGCCGGCCGCGGCCTGCGGCTGGGAAGCCCCCTGGGCGACCAGCCCAAGATCATGCTGTCCTTCGGTGGCAAGACCTTGCTGAAACGCCATCTTGCCATGCTGCAAGGTTTCGGCGTGAACGAGGTGGTAATCGCCACCGGTTTTCACGCCGGAATTATCGAGCAAGCCTTGGCTGGACACCCCGGAATCCGAACTATTTCCAATCCCGATTTTGAACGGGGCAGTGTCGTCACCCTGCATCGTCTGGGGCCGGCCCTGACCGCCGGCGGCGACGTGCTGGTGATGGACGCCGACGTCTTGTGTCACCCCGATATGGTCCGACCGTTGCTCGAACCTGGCGACGACATCCGGTTCCTGCTGGACCGAGATTTCGAGCCGGGCGACGAGCCGGTCAAATTACTGCTCGACAATGGTAAACCGGTGGAGTTTCGAAAGAAGGTTGATCCCGTACGCCACGACACCGTCGGTGAATCGGTCGGCTTCTTCCGTTTTTCCGCCACCATGGCCGGACGCTTGGCGAAGCGAGCTGCCGAATACGTGGCCGCCGGACGCCTGGATGAGCCATATGAGGAGGTCATTCGCGATCTGGTCCTGGCTGGAACCGGCCGCCAGACCGCATCGGACATCACCGGCCTGCCCTGGGTCGAAATCGACTTTCCCGCCGATGTGGAACGGGCCGCCACCGACATTCTACCCCGCCTTCCAAACTGAAAGCGAATATCAGCCCGCCCGGTGGATCAGTTCCGCCGTTTCGATGCCCTGATGCACCGGAAAGCACAGCAGATGGGCTCGCAGGGCCAGGGCGCGGGCATGGCTGGCGGGGGCGGCCTTCACTTCGGGAGCTAGGTCGGGCCAGCTTTCCACGGGAATACCCCGGCCGCGATAGACCTCGAAGCGCTGGGAGGCGACGTCCGGCGACCCGCACCGCATGACCAGCCGGTAAGGGGTGGCGGATCCCGGGTCGAACAGCGGCTCCCAACCGGCGACCCGGTTCAGGACCTCCAGCAGGGCCAGGGCGTTGCGCCGCCGCCGGGCCACCACCCGGGGCAGGGACGGGCGGACCGCGGCCAGCAGGGCAAGGGCCCGAGGAGCCAGGGTGGGCGTGTCGGGCAGGTGGCCCTCGGGCGGATCATCCTCGAAGCGCTGGGGTCCCTGGCGGGTGGCCGGCGGCAGCAGCCAGCCGGGCGCCACCTTCTGAATCAGCCGCTTGGCCAGCCAGCCGCGCAATGAGGGCGAAGAGCCCGGCGGCGCAGCGAGGGCCTCGTCGGGCGCGCGGCACACCACCAGACCACCCTGGGGCACCGCCAAGTGCTTGTGCGGGCTCCACAGCACGAAGTCGCCGGTCTGACCCACACCGTCCATGGGCGCCAGCACATGGGCGCAATCCTCGATCAGCAGGGCACCCGCCTGGCGACAGAATTCAAGGGCCGCACCCATGGCGGCGGGCAGGCCGAAATAATGCACCGCCAGGACCAGATCGGGCGCCTCAGCCAGGGCCAGATGGCGGCATTCCTGCCAATCGGGCTCCAGATCGAGGCCCACGGGGTAGAAAATCGGGGAAATGCCGTCCCGTCGCACCGGGTCAAGGCTGGCGTTGCAGAAATAGTCGGGCACCCAGAGCCGGGGCGGACGACCGTGCCGGCGGCGCCAGGAGGCGACGATGGCGGCCAGGCCGTGGGCGGAGCGCGAAAACCATACCGCCTTGTCGGCGGGCAAGGTCCAGGGCGCGGCCGCCACGTCGCCATCTGTCGCGACACCCAGCAGCGCCGCCAGATCCATCCAGCCGGGCAGCGGGGCGCCGGTGATCATGACGCCATCTCTTCCAGGCGGCGCAGGCGGCCTCGGTAGAGGGGGGCCATCCCGCCTTCCGCCGCCAGCAGGCGCAATGCGGGCGGAGCGCCAAGATCGACGGATTCCGCCGGCAGGGCCAGGGGATGGCTGCCGGCATGGGCCAAACCCCGCACGCCCGACCGGCATAAGGGAAAGTGGCGGCCGATGATTCCGAGAGCAGTCCTATCGATATTGGCCACATCGCCGAAAGGAAAGGCGAACCAGGGCGAGGTCTGCCCCAAGACAGCCGCCATGCGGGTCTTGGCGATTCCGACCTCGTCCTCCAGCTCCCCGGCCTCGAGTCCGACCAGGGAAACGTGCCGGGCGGAATGACAGCCGATTTCATGGCCCGACGCAGCCAATCCCTTGAGCTGCTCCCAATCCATCAGGTCCAGGCCGTCCGCCCCCCGTCTGCCGCGAAAGATGTTGGCGCCGATGGCCGCCCGGCGGTCTTCCGGCGCCATGTCCACCAATGCAGGGCAGACGAAGAACAGCGCCTTGACCCCCAGCGGGTCCAGGATCTCCCGGGTCAGCCGGAAGTTGGACCGAAAGCCATCGTCGAAGCTCAGCAGAACCGGGGCCTTGCCGTCCGCGGGTGCCCCCCCAGCCAGGCGGGCCTCGGCCTGGCCGGGGGTGATCAAGCCGGCACTTCGTTGCAGTACGGCAATGAGATCCGCCAGGGCGGCGAACTGCGCCTCGGGCACGTCGTGCAGAATCAGGATCCGTACCGCGCCCGGCGGATTGGCGCGCAGGGGGCCAGTGGCACGCCAGGCGGCCAGGGCCAGGGGAGCGGCCAAAGTGCGCAGGCTCATGATGGCGCTCCGTCGGCCAGGGCCAGGGTGCGGCCCACTTTGTAGCGGACCAGCCGGGCCAGGGGATTGATCCCGAGGCAATCAACCTCTTCGGCCAGTCGATAGGGAATTCCGCACACTCCTTCCTTGAAATCCCGAATCCCCGCCGGCGTACGTTCGGGGTCCAGGCCTCCCAGATCCAGGAATTCAGCACCCCGCCGCTTCACGTCCACCAGGGCCCGCCACAGCAGCAGTTGGCCGGCGCCCAGGCGCCGCCCGGCCTCGGTGCCATAGCCCGCCAGGTATTCGGCGCCCTTGGCGTAGCGGGCCATCAGCACGCCGCCCACCACCTCGTCCCCGACACGGGCCACATAGGCCAGCGGACGCAGATGCTCCAGGCTGCGCTCATTCAGGGCGGCCAGAAGGGCGGGGGTCACCGTGGTCGGCACCCGGCGCTCCGCCAGGAAACGGCCGTAGCCGACGAGGAAATCGCCAAGATCGTCCTCGGCGTCATCGACCGCCGGGCCTTCCCGCTCGGCCTTGTTCAGGGTGTTGCGCCACTTGCCGCTCAGGCCCTTGCGCAGCACCGCCTCATCAGGGCGCAGGTCCAGCAGGGCGGACGCCCAGCCCAACCGTGACGCCGGGCGAAATCCCGGCGGTGGCGCCTGATCGGCCACGGCCGGGGCGACCCGCAGATAGAACCCCCGGGCGCCGTAATGCCGGCGCAGGGCGGCGAAAGCCGGAGCGGAATCCCGGCCCGGAGCTAGAAGCGGGCCGCGATTGATCCAGGCGAGGCCACCCAGACCCAGGGGCAGATGGCGGATCATCACCTGCACCATTCCCACCAGAAGACCGGCCTCGCGGTACTCCAGCCGCTCCACCTGCCAGCCGCCCTCGTCCACCTTGGCGGCGCCATAGGCCCAGCTTTGCAGCAGGTTGGCCCCGGCAAAGCCGCCCAAGGCCGCTTCCCAGGCCGGTTGGTCCATGGTGGTGGGGGCCAGACTGATCATGCCTGAAACGCCCCATGAACCTGCCGCGCCCAGCCGCGCAGGCTGGACGCCCCCAGCCATTGCGCCACGGGAACGAAGAAACCGGTCTTGGGCCGGTTCAGCAATTCGGGCGGTAGGGCCGGACGGGCGCAAGCCGCCATGTCCTGCTTGCCCGGCGGGCGAGCGCCGCGCGCCAGGGGCAGCACGGCGCGCAGCAGATCCACATCCACCAGGGGCACGCGGATTTCCAGGGAATGGGCCATGCCGGCCCAGTCGCTGTCGCGCAGCAGCTGATTGCGCATGTAGAACCCGGTCTCCAGGGCCGAAACCCGCAGCCTCGGCGACGATATTCCGCCGGCGGCCGCCTCGAGACGGGCTGGGGCCGCCAGCGCCTTCCAGCCGTCCCGCGCCATGTCGGGGTCCATCACCCCAGGCAACTCCCAGGGCATGAACAGGGCGCGGCGCAGCAGATAGGCATCGCCGAAGCTGGTGCCCCATTCCAGCAGCCCCGCCGTCTTGGGCGAGGCAAAGCAGCCGATCCACGGACTGAGGCCCATGCGCAAAACCTTCCCCAGGCCACGCAAGGGCCGCAGGGGACCAAGCGCCCCGACCAGACGGGGAATCTGGGAAAAGGAATCATAGCCGCCGAACAATTCGTCGCCACCCAGGCCCGATAGCGCCACCTTCAATCCCGAACGGGCGGCGGCGCGGGCCACGAACCAGGTGTTGACCCCGTCGACGCTGGGCTGGTCCATGTCGGCCAGCAATTGGCCGCGCGCCTGGGCAAAATCGGCGGCGGTCACCCGGCTGGTGGTATGATCCAGGCGGTAATGGGCGGCCACCCGCTCGGCCAGGGGAACTTCGTCCTGGGGCTTGCCCTCGAATTCGGCGAATCCCAGGGTGATGGAGTTCACCGGCCCCTCGCTCGCCTCGCGCACCAGGGCCGCCAGGGTGGTGGAATCCAGCCCACCCGATAGGAACAGCCCCACCGGCACGTCCGCTTCCAGGTGGGCCTTGACGCTGCCGGCCAGGGCCGCGTGCAACATATCGATATCGAAATTTCTCTCGCCCGCCGCCGCCAATTCCTGGCCCAGGTCAAAGAAGCGGCCTTCGTCACGTCGCCCCGCCTCGTCCTGCCACAGCCAGGACCCGGCGGGCAGGGGGCGGATGGAACGGTACAGGGTATGGGGCTCGGGCACATGGCCCCACAGAAAGAAGCCGGCATGGCCGGCGGGATCGGGTGCGGTTTCGATGGCGCCGCCGGCCAGCAGCGCCTTGACCTGGGACGCCGCCCGCAGGCAGCCACCCTGATCGGAGACATAAAGGGGCTTGATGCCGAAGGAATCGCGGGCCAGCAGCATGCCCCGGGCCTCATGGTCCCACAGCGCCAGGGCGAACATGCCGCGCAGGCGGGGCAGCACGGCCTTGCCCCAATGCCGCCAGCCCTCCAGGATCACCTCGGTATCGGTGTGGGAGCGGAACACCGCCCCCAGGCTCTCCAGCTCTGCCCGCAAGGCGCGGTAATTGTAGATCTCGCCGTTGAACACCAGGGCGAGCCGCCCGTCGGCGCTGGCCATGGGCTGGGCCCCGGCCGGCGACAGATCGATGATGGCCAGACGCCGATGGGCCAGGCCGACCCGGCCGCCGGGCGAGACCCAGCTAGCGGCGCCGTCGGGGCCACGCAGCCGCATGGCGTCGCGGATTCGGGTCAGTTCGTCGCCTTGAACCGGCGCAGCCTCGGGCTGATAGGCGAAGATGGCGGCCAGACCGCACATGGAGCTTGGTTTCCGGAAAAGGAAGTTGGTCCGTATATATCGCGCCGGGATCAGCCTAGGCTAGGCCTTTGCTTGACATCCCCTACCCGCTTCAGTACCTCAGGACCGACCTCAAGGGCCAGGGTGGCTAGGGTGACGGGTATCGTTGTCTACGATCTGGAATACACCACCTGGACCGGAGCGCGCGAGCGTCGATGGTCGGGACCCGGCGAACACCGCGAAGTAGTGCAGATCGGAGCCGTCCGCCTCGACGACGGCGCCGAATTGTCCCTGCTGGTCAAGCCCCGCATCAATCCGCGCTTAAGCGCCTATTTCACCGATCTGACCGGCGTCACCCAGGATCAGGTGGATCGCCACGGAATGGACTTTCCCGAGGCCCTCGGCCAGCTGGCCGATTTTGCCACCGGCGCCCGGCTGGCCTCCAACGGTGCCGACGAGGACGTATTGCGCGAGAATTGCGACCTCAACGGCACCGACTTTCCCTTCGACCGGCGCTGCCGCGACCTGGCGCCGCTGCTGATGGCCGCCGCCGGCGCCCAGGCCCACATCTACAGCTGCGAGATGGCCGCCACCTTCGGTCTGGCGACCGACCAGCAATCCCATGATGCTTTGGGCGATGCCCGTCAGGTAGCCCAGGTGCTTCGCCATCTGTTCAAGACCGGGCGCGTCCTTCCGTCCGATCTGCTATAAGGTCCGTTATGAAGCAAGTCATCCAAAGCACCCGCAGCGGCAAGCTCTCCCTGAAGCAGGTCCCCGACCCCAGGGTCCGGGCCGGTCATGTCCTGGTCGCCACCCGGGCCTCGCTGATCAGCGCCGGTACCGAGCGCATGGTCATCGACTTCGCCCGCAAAAGCCTGGCCGCCAAGGCCTCGGCCCGCCCCGACCTGGTACGCAAGGTGCTGGACAAGGCACGGCGCGACGGGCTGATCTCCACCTTCAAGGCGGTGATGGCCCGCCTGGACGAGCCCCTGCCGCTGGGCTATTCCGCCGCCGGCACCATCTCGGCCGTCGGCGCCGGGCTGGAGGGCGCCTTCGCCGCCGGCCAGCGGGTGGCCATGGCCGGAGCCGGGCTGGCCAATCACGCCGAGCTGAACGTGGTGCCACGCAATCTGGTGGCCGCCGTCCCCGACGACGTCACCGACGAGGAGGCCGCCTTCGGCACGGTGGGCGCCATCGCCATGGCCGGCATGCGCTCGCTGGGCGCGCAATTGGGCGACGTGGTGGCGGTGCTGGGCGTCGGACTGGTGGGACAGCTGGCGGTGCAATTGCTGGCGCTGCAGGGCGCCCGGGTCATCGCGCTCGATGTCAACCCGGAACGACTGGCCCTGGCCAAGGCCATGGGGGCCGAACTGACCTGGGTGCTGGGCGAGCACGGCCTGAGCGAGGCGGTGGCGGCGCTGACCGGCGGCGTCGGCTGCGACTCGGTGCTGATCGCCGCGGCGACCGAGTCGTCGGAACCCCTGGCCCTGGCCGCCGAACTGGCCCGCGACCGCGCCAAGGTCGTCCTGGTGGGCAAGACCGGTACCGAATTCGACTATGCCGCCTATATGAAGAAAGAGCTGACGCTGTCCGTGTCGCGCTCCTACGGCCCCGGACGCTACGACGAGGATTTCGAATCCCGCGGCGTCAAGTATCCGGTGGGCTGGGTGCGCTGGACCGAGGCCGAGAACCTGCGCGAATGCGTCCGCCTGATGAGCCGGTCGCTCCCCCGCCGCCTGGACGTGGGGGCGCTGATCACCCATCGTTTCGCCTTCGACGACGCGGAAGACGCCTACCGTCTGGTCACCGGCGGCTCCGAGCCCCATCTGGGCGTGGTTCTCAACTATGGCGAAGGACAGGCCAGAGCCGAATCCAAGGTCTTCCCGGCGACCAAGGCCGCAGCCGGACGCTGCACCATGGGGGTGATTGGCGCCGGCAATTTCGCCCGCACCGTCCTGCTGCCCGAGCTGGCGCGCCTGCCCAACGTGGAGCTGCGGACGCTATGCACCCAGCGCGGCCAGACCGCCGAGCATGGCCAGCAGACCTTCGGCTTCGCCAACGCCACCACCGACGTGGATCTGGTGCTGAACGACCCTTCCATCAACGCGGTGCTGGTGGCCACCCGTCACGGCAACCACGCCGAGATGACCGCCCGGGTTCTGGCGACCGGCAAGTCGGTTCTGGTGGAAAAGCCCCTGGCGCTGGACCGGGATCAGCTCAACCGGGTGATCACCGCCCGGCAAGGCTCGCCCGGCTTCTTCACAATCGGCTTCAACCGCCGCTTCGCGCCGCTGACCCTCAAGGCCCGCGCCCATCTGGCCCGCCATCCCGGCCCCAAGGTGCTGATGCTGCGGGTCAATGCCGGCGCCTTGCCGGCGGAAAGCTGGGTCAATGCCGCCGAGGAAGGGGGCGGACGCATTCTGGGCGAGCTTTGCCACTTCATCGACCTCGCCCGCGTCCTGGCCGGTTCACCCATCGCCACGGTCCAGGCGGAAAGCGCCGCCGTGACCCATGGCGGCTGTAACGACCTGTCCGTCACCCTCGCCTTCAAGGACGGCTCCTTGGCCACCATCGTCTACACCGCCCAGGGCGATACCGCCCACAGCAAGGAACGCTTCGAGTGTTTCGCAGGCGGAACGGTGGCGGTGATCGACAATTTCCTGACGCTGGCCATTACCCAGGGCGGCCGCACCCGGACGGAAAAGTCCATGGGCCAGGACAAGGGCCATCGCGCCGAGCTGGACGCCTTCGTCCGCGCCGTGGCCAATGGCGGCCCGGCCCCCGCCGACGAGGCCGAACTGGTCGAGACCAGCCTAGCCACTATTGCCGTACTGGAGAGCCTGCGGGACGGCCGCCGGATCGGCCTGGAGGACTAGCGGTGGCGGTCCAGACGCTGACGGAGATCGGGCAGGCTTCCCTTTGGGCGGCTTTGGCGACCTTCGCCGCCAGTCTGGGAGCCACCCGCGCCGTGCTGGTCTGGCTGCGCCACCGGCAGATCCTCGACCATCCCAACGAGCGCTCCAGCCACAGCCTGCCCACGCCCCGGGGCGGCGGGCTGGCGGTCACGCCGGTCACCGTGGCGGCGTTGATCCTGGCCGCCTTCGCCGTCCCCGGCCAGCCCACCGCCCTGGCGGCCGGTGCCCTGGTGCTGATGGCCATCTCCTGGGTGGACGACCGCAAGGGACTGGCGCCGCTCCCCCGCTTCCTGGCCCAGGCCGCCGTCATCGCCGCCAGCCTGATCGGCCTCGGCGCCGAGGCCCTGGCCTTCCAGGGCCTGCTGCCCCTGTGGGCGGACCGCCTGCTGATCGGCCTGGGCTGGCTGTGGTTCGTCAATCTCTACAATTTCATGGACGGCATCGACGGCATCACCGGCGTGGAGAGCGCCGCCATCGGCCTGGGCCTGGCGGCCATCGCCGCCGTGATCGGCCTGGGCGGGCTGCTGCCACCCGCCCTGATCATCGCCGCCGCCGCCCTGGGCTTTCTGGTGTGGAACTGGCACCCGGCCCGTATCTTCCTGGGTGATTCCGGCTCCATCCCCCTGGGTTTCCTGCTGGGTGGGCTGCTGGTGCAGCTGGCGGTTGCCGGGCACTTGGCCGCCGCCCTGATTCTACCCGCCTATTACCTGGCCGACGCCACCATCACCCTGCTGTGGCGCCTCGGGGACGGCGAGCGCATCTGGCAGGCCCACCGCCGCCATTTCTACCAGCGCGCCGTGCGCGGCGGCCAAAGCCACGCCCGGGTATCGCTGCTGATCCTGGGCGGTAATGTCCTGCTGGTCGGCGCCGCCCTGCTGGCCGCCCTCGGTCATGCCGTCCCGGCGGTGGTCGCCGCCGTGCTGGTGGTCGGCGCGATGCTGGCGCAGATGACCCGCTGGGCGGGAGGAATCCTGCGATGACCATCCTGGTTACCGGCGCCAACGGCTTTGTCGGCCAGCCCCTGTGCCGCCGGCTGGTCGAACTGGGCCACGCGGTCGCCGGCGCGGTACGCGGCCAGCCCCATCTGCCCCACCGCGTCCTGCCGCGACCAGCCGGGCGGCTGGCCGCGGATGGCGACTGGAATGCCGCCCTTCAGGGAATGCAGGCGGTGGTGCATCTGGCCGCCCGCGTCCATGTGATGCACGACACCTCCCACGATCCCCTGGCCGAGTTCCGAGCCGCCAATGTGGCGGGAACCCTGCGGCTGGCCGAGCAGGCGGCAGGCGCGGGCATCGGTCATCTGGTGTTCCTCAGCTCCATCAAGGCCAATGGCGAGGAAACCACCGGCACGCTCTTCGGCCCCCTGAACGCCGCCCCGGTGGACCCTTACGGCATCTCCAAGCTGGAGGCCGAGCGGGGACTGGCCGACATCGCCGCCCGTACCGGGCTGGCGGTGACGGTTCTGCGCCCGCCCCTGGTCTACGGCCCCGGAGTGAAGGGCAATTTCCGCTCGCTGATCGGCCTGGTCGATCGCGGCCTGCCGCTGCCGCTGGGCTGCTGCACCGCCAACCGGCGCTCGCTGATCGGCCTGGGCAACCTGGTCGATGCCATCCGCGCCGTCCTCGACCAGCCGCCGGCTTCCGGCCAATGCCGCGTCTTCACCCTGTGCGACGCCGAGGCGCCAAGCACCGCCGGGCTGGTGCGGGGACTGGCCAGGGCACTGGGCCGTCCGGCCCGGCTGCTGCCGGTGCCCATCGGGTTGATGCGCCTGGGCGCCGGTCTGCTGGGCAGGGGCGCGGCCATCCAGCGCCTGACCGCCTCACTGGAAGTGGATGGTTCGGCCCTGGCCGAGGCCGTGGGCTGGGTGCCGCCCGAAACTCTGGACGAAGGACTGGCCGCCACCGCACATTGGTGGCGGAACAAGGAGAATTAAGCGATGACCACCCTCATTCCCGTCATCCTGTCCGGTGGCGCCGGCACCCGGCTGTGGCCGCTGTCGCGGGAATTGATGCCCAAGCAGCTGCTGAAGCTGACCGGAGAGCGGACCTTGCTGCAGGATACAGCGCTTCGCCTGGGCGTGCCGCCGGTGGTGGTGTGCAATGTGGAACACCGCTTCGTCGTCGCCGAGCAGCTGCGCGAGGTTGGGCTGGAACCCCGCGCCGTGGTCATCGAGCCGGTGGGACGCAACACCGCCCCGGCCGCGGCGGTGGCCGCCCTGATCCTGACAGACAGCGATCCCGACGGCCTGATGCTGCTGATGCCGTCCGACCATCTGATCGGCGACGTGCCCGCCTTTCACAAAGCCCTGGAATCCGCGATTCCGCTGGCCGAGGCGGGGCGTCTGGTCACCTTCGGCATCCAGCCCACCAATCCCAACACCGGCTACGGCTACATCAAGCGCGGCAAGGCGCTGGACGGCGGCTTCGAGGTGGAGCGCTTCGTCGAGAAGCCCGATCTGGCCACCGCCGAAACCTATGTCGCCTCGGGTGATTACACCTGGAACAGCGGTATTTTCCTACTGCCGGTGCGCCTGTTCCTCGACGAATTGTCCCGCCACGCCCCCGGCATGGCCGAATCGTGCAAGGCCGCCATCGACCAGGGCCGCTCGGACCTGTTCTTCTTCCGCCTGGACGACAAGGCCTTCGCCGCCATCGCCGGCCAGTCCATCGACTACGCGGTGATGGAAAAGTCGGACAAGGTGGCGGTGGTGCCGGTGGAGATGGGCTGGTCCGACATCGGCTCGTGGTCGGCGCTGTGGCAGGAATCGGGCCGCGATCTCGACGGCAACGCCATCCAGGGCGACGTCCTGGCCCTGGAAAGCTCGGGCTGCTACCTGCGCAGCCAAGGCCGGCTGGTCGCGGCGGTGGGCGTCAAGGATCTGGTGGTAATCGCCACCGACGACGCCGTGCTGGTGGCCGACAAGGCCCGCGACCAGGAGGTCAAGGCGGTGGTCGAGGCCCTGAAGCGCGAGGGCCGCCCCGAAGCCACCCAGGGCACCCGCGGCTGGCGCCCCTGGGGCTGGTACCAGACCGTCGAGCAGGGCGAGCGCTTCAAGGTCAAGCACATCCACGTGGACCCGGGCGCCAAGCTGTCGCTGCAAAAGCACTGGCACCGCTCCGAGCATTGGGTGGTGGTGCGCGGAACCGCCCTGGTCACCTGCGGCGACAACACCTTCGTGCTGCGCGAGAACGAATCCACCTTCATTCCCGCCGGCACCAACCACCGCCTGGAAAACCCCGGCAAGGTACCGCTGCGCCTGATCGAGGTGCAGTCGGGCGAATATGTGGGCGAGGACGACATCGTCCGCATCGAAGACGATTACGGGCGGTAGAACCGCCACGCCAGAACCGCCTTCTCCCCTGTCAGCGGGACGTCCACCCGGATGCAGCGGGTGAGCTCCATCTCATGGAAGCGGGGGGAATAGCGGGACTCGGTCAGGGACACCGCCAGGCCGGGTGCGGCGAAGCGCCAGACCGCGCCGCCCGCCGTGGACGCCACGATCCCGTCGCCGTCCGGCCGCGCCGTCACCGACGGATGCAGGTGGAACCGCGCCGTCAGAGTGTGGGCGGCCCCGGGACGCGCCGAAAACACCTCGTCGGTTCCCTCCAGCCGTCCCTCCTCCAGGGCCAGGGTGCGGCGATGGGTCAAGCCCAGACGGCTCCAGCCATCGAATTCCCCTGAGAACCGGCCTTCTCCACACGTCACGGCGAAACGCCCCGGCCGGCGGCCGAGGCGAAAGCCACCATAGACCTCGGCGCTGTCGCCGTCATCCACGCTCAAGGTGGAGTGGAAGGCGGTGCCCCGGAAACGATTGCGCCACGCCGCATCCTGATAGGCATAGGTGCCGCAATTGACCACCAGCGGATGGCCGCCGTCGAAGAATTCGAACGACAAGGTGTCGGCATGGGCGTGGGCCGGCAGATCGTCGGGGCAGCAGGGACCGCAATCCACCATCAGCCGGGCCGTTCCGGCCTCCAGCCGCCAATACCCCGCCTGGGGGAGCGCTGCAGGCACCGCCCCCTCGGGCACGTCCGCCGGACCGTCGGCGGTCCCGTCGTTGAACTGGGCCAGCATGCCGGGCGCCATGACGAAGAAGGCCGCCGCCGGGCGCATGCGCCCGATGGCCTCGGCGAGGAAGGCGGGCGGCGCCTCGAACAGCGCGGCCAGATCCTCCAGATCGCCCAATACCTGGTAATGGTAGCTGGGCGAGCGCTCGTAATGGCAGCCGTCGGAAAGAATCTGCCGCCCGATCTCGCCCTCCAGCACCCTCAGCGCTCCGGCCAAGGTTCCCTCATGACCGGGCAGGCACAAGGCAGCGGTAATGGCAGCCTTGAGGTTCTTGATCAGGTGATTGCCGCCCACGTCGCGCTCCCACACCCGCTCCAGGTGCCGGGCCTGGCGATGCAGCGAGCGGTGAAAGGCTTCGACGAATGCCGTATCGGCCCCCTGGCACAGGAATTGGGCATGGGCCAGCCACGACACCAGCCGCAGCGACAGGGGATAGGGATGCCAGGCCACCGGGTCGAAGCGCTCGAAGCGCGCCAGCCATTGGGCGACCAGGGCGCGGGCGGGCGGGCGGCCCTCTTCCCCCAGGGCACGCAGATCGGCCAGCCATTCGAAGTAATGCAGGGTGAAGCGCCACAACAGGGGCAGGCCGGGCGCGGCCCAGCCATCGGCCGGGCCTTCCAGGCCCACCAGCCTGATCCGGCCGGTCAGGATCAGCCGCCCGTTGGCCTCATGCCCCGGGGCGAACGGTGGCGCAAGAACCGGAGCGGCCGTCTCCTTGCCCAAGCGGCCCGAGGCCAGAGCCGTGCGGAAATACGCCAAGCGCGCCCGGTACCACAGGCGGTGAGCCACCTGAGCAGGGCGCAGATGCCGCAGAGTCCGCCACAGCCTCATCGCCACCCTCCCCCAAAGGGTCTAATCCAGTTCGAAGGCGTTCTTGTAATCCAGCTTGAGCGCCGGATCCTGCTCTTCCTTCCTGAGGAAGCAATTGCCCACCACCAGCACCTCGATCTCGCTGCCCATGAAGCAGCGGAAAGCATCCTCGGGGGTGCAGACGATGGGCTCGCCGCGCACGTTGAAGCTGGTGTTGACCACCACGGGGCAGCCTGTCCGCGCCTTGAAGGCCGAGATCAGCGCGTGGTAGCGCGGATTGGTGTCGGCGTGGATGGTCTGGACGCGGGCCGAGTAATCCACGTGGGTCACCGCCGGAATCCCTGAGCGCGGCACGTTCAGCTTGTCGATGCCGAACAGCTTCTCCTCGTCCGCGGTCATGGCGCGGCGGTGTTTTTCCGCCACCGGGGCGACCAGCAGCATATAGGGCGAATCGCCGTCCAGGTCGAACCACTGGGCCACGTCCTCCCGCAGCACGCTGGGGGCGAAGGGGCGGAAGCTTTCGCGGTACTTGACCTTGAGATTCAGCGTCTTCTGCATGGAGGGCGAACGGGGATCGCCCAGAATGGAGCGGCCGCCCAGCGCGCGCGGGCCGAATTCCATGCGGCCCTGCATCCAGCCCACCGCCTTTTCCTCGGCCAGGGCCTGAGCGGTCGCCTCGATCACCTGATCCTCGCCCATCACCTCGAACCTGGCGCCGGCGGCGGCGAGGCGCGCCTCGATATCGGCCTGTTCGAAGACGGGGCCGAGATAGGAGCCCTTCATGGCATCCTTGCCGGGTGTGACGGTGCGAGGCTGGCCCTTGAAGATGTGATAGCCGGCCAAAGCCGCACCCAGCGCCCCGCCGGCGTCGCCGGCCGCCGGCTGAATCCAGATATTGTCGAAGATGCCTTCGCGCAGGATCTTGCCGTTGGAGACGCAGTTGAGCGCCACGCCGCCGGCCAGGCACAGGTTCCTCGCACCCGTCTCCTTCTTGATGCCGCGGCACAGCTTGGAGACGATGATCTCGGTCACCTCCTGGATGGAGGCGGCGATGTCCATGTGGAATTGGGTCAGCGGGTCCTTGTCCGCCTTGCGCACCGGCTGGCCGAACAGCGCGGCGAAACGCCCGTTGGTCATGGTGAGCCCGGTGCAGTAGTCGAAATACGACTGGTCCAGGCGGAAGGAGCCGTCTTCCTTGAGATCGACCAGAGTGTCGAGGATCAGCCTGGTGTATTTCGGTTCACCATAGGGCGCCAGGCCCATCAGCTTGTATTCGCCGGAATTGACCTTGAAGCCGGTGTAGTAGGTGAAGGCGGAATAGAGCAGCCCCAGGGAATGGGGGAAGTGCAGCTCCTTGTGAATCTCGAGCTTGTTGCCCGAACCCATGGCCAGCGAGGTGGTCGTCCACTCGCCCACCCCGTCCATGGTCAGCACCGCCGCGTCCTCGAAGGGGGAGGGAAAGAAGGCGCTGGCCGCGTGACTGAGATGGTGCTCGGCGAACAGCAGCTTATTCATCCAGTCGAAATCGGGCGCGAAGCGCTTGAATTCCTTGGCCAGCAGATCCTTTTGGAACAGCTTTTCCTTCAGCCACACCGGAATGGCGGTCTTGAACGACGAAAAGCCCTTGGGGGCGAAGGCCACATAGGTTTCCAGCAGCCGCTCGAATTTGAGGAACGGTTTGTCGTAGAACACCACGTTGTCCAGGTCGTTGAGACCGATCCCGGCCTCGGCCAGGCAATAGGCGACGGCATTCTCGGGAAAGGCGGCGTCGTGCTTCTTGCGGGTGAAGCGCTCTTCCTGGGCGCAGGCGACGATGCGGCCATCCTCGATCAGGGCGGCGGCGCTGTCGTGGTACAGGGCGGAGAGGCCGAGGATGCGCAAATCCGCCCTCGCTAGAACAGGGTGTAGATGAAAGGCGCCACCGCCGAACCCTGCGACAGGACGATCAGGCCGCCGAACACCACCATCATGATCAGGATGGGCAGCAGCCAGAACTTCTTGCGCTCGCGCAGGAATTGCCAAAGCTCGATGAGGAAGCTCAACTCTCGATCTCCTAGAACTGGCGCCGCATGCTGTCGGGCGCCGGGCCCGGCGGGGTACGATTGATCCAATAGCTGGCGGCCTTGTCGTCACGGGCCAGATGCAGCGGGTCCTTGCCGACTGCCCGCATGATCAGGGCGATGGGCGTGACGGTGAGAAAGAACAGCAGCCCCATCACCAGCGGAGTCACCACGTGATGTAGCGCCATACCGATCAGGAACCACAGCTTGTTAAGCGGCTTCAATGCCTTGGGGTATACCAGGGCCACCAGCAGAAAGGCACCGGCCACAGCGCCGGCCCACAGCCGGACTTCGCCGCCGTCCTTGAGCGGCAGCAGGGCAACGATGGCGAAGACGGCGGCGAAGACCAGCCCGAACGACCGGTCCGACCCCATCTCCACCGCGCGCGCGTGGGAGCCGCCGTCGATGCCAACTTGTGATTTGCTCATGCCCGAATATCGCCCACTCGGTCGAATACGCCGGACTTCTAGCACAGCGAGGACCTTGGAGGCAAACCGCTCAGGCCGGAGCCGAGACGGCTTCCACTTGATCGCACAGCGCATGGCCGATCAGGATGTGCATTTCCTGAATGCGGGCGGTGACGTTGGAGGGCACAATCAGCAGCGGATCGGCCAGCCCCACCATCTTGCCGCCATCGCGGCCCGAGAAGCCGGCCGCCACCAGGCCCATGTCGCGGGCTACCGCGAGCGCGGTCAGCACGTTCGGGCTGTTGCCCGAGGTGGTGATGCCGATGGCCACGTCGCCGGGCCGGCCCAGCGCCTCGATCTGGCGCGAAAAGATTTCCTCGAACGAGAAGTCGTTGGCGCAGGCGGTCAACAGCGAGGTATCGGTGGTCAGCGCCAAGGCAGCCAGGGCCTTGCGGTTGTAGCGGTAGCGGACCACCAACTCGGTCGCCAGATGCTGGGCGTCGGCCGCCGAGCCGCCATTGCCGAAGAACAGGATCTTGCCCCCCGCCGCCAGGCTGTCGACGCAGGCCTGGACCAGGCGCTGGAAGGGTTCGCGCACCGCCTGGCCGGTGACGGCCAGCGTCTCGGCATGCTCGGCGATCTGCTGATCGAGAAAGGCGGCAAACTTCATGACGCGGCCCTCATGTCGTTGATGCCTTTCCCTTAGCCGTTCCCGCCCGGCGCCGCAACACCCGACTCGGTCAGGGTCCGCAATTGCCGGTTGGCCACCATGATCATGGGCAGGTCGATGTGGGAGGCCGCCTTCAGCTCGGCCAGCAGGGTCTCGGCCCGTTCCACCGCCGCCCGGTTGGCCTCCAGCCAGGCCTGCACCGCCGCGTCGGGCTCGAGGTCGGGATAGGAGGCCGCCACCACGCTGGTGATGTCGCGCTGGTGGCCGTAGAGGTCCTCGATGGCCGCCGCCGCCGCCAGCTTCAGCCAGTGGCCGCGCCCCGACAGTTTCTCGGCCGAGGCCCTGAGCCAGCCCAGCGAGAACCGCGCCCCCACCGCGAAATACAGCCGCCCCGCCGTCTCAATGGTGAGGTTCTGGCGGGTGGCGATGCGCAGGATGTCGGCGGCCGAAGCCAGCACGATCAGGTTGCCCACCCGCTGGGCCAGATCGTGGGGCACGCCCTGGCCGACGAAATACTCGATGCGGGCCAGCACGGCCGCCGCCGCGTCGGGCGGCAGGATGGCCGGCACCGCGCCTTCCAGCGCACGGACCCCGGGCGACAGTTCGGCGATGCCCGCCCCCAGCGCGAAGGGCGACGGCATGGAGCGCAGCACCCATAGGGTGGCGCGTTCCACCAGCCGGTTGGCCTCGATCTGCATGGCGGTCTGGGCCGAGGCCGGGACCTTGCCGTCCAGTTCCTCGATGGCCCGCCAGACCTCGCGCATGCGGAAGGCGTCGCGGGCCACGATATAGGCCCGGGCCACCTGGGCGGGAGGATGGCCGGTGGTCTCCATCAGTTCCGAGACGAAGGCCCCGCCCACCCGGTTGACGATGGAATTGGTCACCACCGTGGCGATGATCTCGCGCCGCAGCCGGTGGCGCTGGATGTCGTGGCCGAAACGATCCCGGAGCTGGGTGGGGAAATAGTTGGTGAGGTCGATGGCCATGAACGGGTCGTCGGGCAGCTCCGAGGCCAGGATGTGGTCGTAGAGCCAGATCTTGCCATAGGCCAGCAGCACCGCCAGTTCGGGGCGGGTAAAGCCCTGCTTCCTGGCGGCGCGCTCGGTCAGCGTCTCGTCGGTGGGCAGGAACTCGATGCCCCGGTCGAGACGACCGCCCTTTTCCAGAAGGCGCATGAAGCGCGCCTCGGCGTCCAGCAGTTCGGGCCCCTGGGCCTGCAGCATGGAAAGCGCCTGGGTCTGAAGGTAATTGTCGCGCAGCACCAGGGCGCCCACTTCCTCGGTCATCTCGGCCAGCAGCTTGTCGCGCTGCTTCGGGGTAAGGTCGCCGGCCGACACCAGATCGTTGACCAGAATCTTGATGTTGACCTCGTGGTCCGAGCAATCCACCCCGGCGGAATTGTCGATGGCGTCGGTGTCGATGCGCCCGCCTTCGCCGCCGGCTCCTTCTTGCGCGTATTCGATACGGCCCAGCTGGGTGAAGCCCAGATTGGCGCCCTCGCCCACCACCTTGGCCCCGATCTCGGAGCCGTTGACGCGAAGGGAATCGTTGGCGCGGTCGCCGGCGTCGGCGTTGCTCTCGCTTGCCGCCTTCACATAAGTGCCGATACCGCCCAGGAACAGCAGGTCGACGGGGGCCTTCAGCAGGGCACGGATCAGTTCGGTGGGGGTCAGGGTATCGGCTTCGATACCGAAACGTTCCTTAGCCTGGGGAGAGATGGGGATGGTCTTGGCCGTCCGGGGCCAGATGCCGCCGCCTTCGGAAATCAGCGTGGTGTCGTAATCGGGCCAGGCCTTGACGGCGTTGAACAGCCGCTCGCGCTCGGCGAAGGTCCTTTCCCGGTCGGGATTGGGATCGAGAAAGATGTGGGCATGGTTGAAGGCCGCCACCAGCCCGGCATGGGGCGAGCGCAGCAACCCGTTGCCGAACACGTCGCCCGACATGTCGCCCACCCCGATCATGGTGAAGTCCTGGGTCCGGGTGTCGAGTCCCATTTCGCGGAAGTGGCGCTCCACCGCCACCCAGGCGCCCTTGGCGGTGATGCCCATCTTCTTGTGGTCGTAGCCCTGGGACCCGCCCGAGGCGAAGGCGTCGCCCAGCCAGTGGCCGTAATCCAGGGAAACCGAATTGGCGATGTCGGAGAAGGTGGCGGTGCCCTTGTCGGCGGCCACCACCAGATAGGGGTCGTCGCCGTCCTTGCGCACCACGTCCCTGGGCGGCTTCACCCCTTCCGGGGTCAGGTTGTCGGTAAGGTCCAGAAGACCCCGCATCAGGGTCTTGTAGCACTCGATGCCCTCGGCCAGATAAGCCTCGCGCCCGCCCGTCGCCGGGGGCTTCTTGACCACGAAGCCGCCCTTGGCGCCCACCGGCACGATCACCGCGTTCTTGACCATCTGGGCCTTCATCAGGCCCAGGATCTCGGTGCGGAAATCCTCGCGGCGGTCGGACCAGCGGATGCCGCCGCGCGCCACCTTGCCGCCCCTCAAGTGGATGGCCTCGACCCGGGGCGAATAGACGAACACCTCGACCATGGGCCGCGGCGCCGGCAACTCGTCCACCGCCCGGGAATCCAGCTTGAAGGACAGATAGGCCTTGGGCCGGCCGGCCGCATCGGCCTGGAAGTAATTCGTTCGCAAGGTGGAACGGATCAGGTTGAGGAAGCGGCGCAGGATACGGTCGTCGTCGGCGCTGACCACCTTGTCCAGTCCGGCCAGCAGAATAGCCTCGGCCGCCAGCGCCTTGCCCGGATCTCCCTTAGGGTCGAAGCCGGCGAGAAACAGCTGGACCAGGGCGGCGGTCATGTCGGCGTTGCCGGCCAGGGCCTGCTCGATATAGGCCTGGCTGTAGGTGATGCCGGCCTGGCGCAGATACTTGGTGTAGGCGCGCAGTACCATGATCTCGCGCCACGACAGGCCGGCCGACAGCACCAGCCGGTTGAAACCGTCGCTTTCGAAATCGCCGCGCCACACCGCCGCCAGGGCGTCGTGGAACAAGTCGCGCCGCTCGGCCACGTCCAGCGGCCCACCATCGGCGCTTTCCACCTCGAAATCGTGTATCCACACCGTCCCGTCGGGACCGGATTCCGGGACGATCTCGTGGGGCATCTCGGCGATGACGATCAGCCCCATGGCTTCCAGCATGGGCAGGATGCCCGACAGGGGCACCGGCTGACCCGAACGGTACAGCTTGAGGCGGCCCTGGTGCGGCTCGGCCTCCACCGGGCGGTAGAGATTGAGCACGATGTCGCCGCCCGACGCCGCCTGGATGCGGCCCACGTCGCCCACCGCCGCCAGCGCGCTGTGGCTTTCGCGGTAGGAGGCAGGGAAGCCCCGGCCCCAGCGCCGCGACAGCGCCAGCCCGCCGGCCTCGCCATGGGTCTGGATCAGGGCGTCCTGTAGATGCTCGTGCCAGGTGCGCGCCGCGTCGGCGATGCGGACCTCCAGCGCCTGGGCATCCACCTTGGGCAGATGGCCGGGGGTGGTGCGGATGATGAAATGCAGCCGGGCGAGCGGCAGGTCGGCCACCTGGGTGTAGAAGGCGTCCAGCGTGCCGCCCACCGCCTCTTCCAGCATGGCGGTGATGCTCAAGCGCAGCGGCGTGTCGTAGCGGTCGCGCGGCACGAACACCAGGCAGGAGACAAAGCGCTGGAACTCGTCGTTCCTGAGGAACACCGCCACCCGCTGGCGGTCCTGCAGGTGCAGGATGCCGATGCTGGTCTCGAACAGCGCGTCCTCGGACACCTGGAACAGCTCGTCCCTGGGATAGGTCTCTAGGATATTGGTCAGCGCCTTGGCGTCGTGGCCGGACCTGTTGAAGCCGGCCCGGGCCTCGACCCGGGCGATCTTGTGGCGCAGCAGCGGAATCTGGGCCGGGCGGTCGTTATAGGCGGCCGAGGTGAACAGGCCGAGAAAGGCGTGCAGCCCCACCACCCTGCCCTTGGCGTCGAATTGCTTCAGCCCGATGATGTCCATGCGCACCGGACGGTGGATCACCGCGTGGCGGGCCGATTTGGTGACCATCAGGGGGTCGGGCCGCTGCACGAAGGCCCGCAGCTCGGCCGGCATGTCGGCCAGGGTCAGCGTCTCGTCGAACACATGGGCTTGCGGGTCGGACAGGATGCCCAGCCCACTGGCCGGATCGGCGGCCACCCCCTTGGAAAGGTCGAAGCGGCGATAGCCCAGGAAGGTGAAATGGTTGTCGGCCAGCCATTCCAGGAAGGCCAGCGCCTCCTGCTTCTCGTCGGCCGGCACCTTGGCCGAAGTCGCCTCGAATTCCGTCACCCCCGCCCACAGGGTGTCCAGCATGCGGCGCCAGTCGGCCACCGCCTGGCGGACCTGTTCCAGCACGTCGGCCAGCGAGGCGGCCAGGTCCGCCTGGACCGGCGCCGGCTGGCGGTCGATCTCCACATGCATTAGCGATTCCTGCAGCGCGCCGTCGCCGTTGACCGTCACCCGGACCAGACCGCCGGCCCCGTCACGGTCGGCCCGCACCACCGGGTGGACCAGCAGATGTACCTTGATGCCGCGCCGGGCCAGCTCCATGGCCACCGAATCCACCAGGAACGGCATATCGTCGTTGACGATCTCCACCACCGAATGGCTGGACACCCAGCCGTGACGGTCGAGGTCGGGATCGAACACCCGGATGGCGGGCGTGCCCGGCTTGCGTTCGCGCATGAAGGCGAACAGGCCGAGCGCCGCGCCATAGACCATCTCCGGCTCGGCCTCGGCCAGGTCGGCCAGGGGAAAGCCGCCGGCATAGGCGCGGATCAGGCGCTCGGCCCCCGCCTTGGCCAGGGTTTCGGACAATTCGGCGATGCGCCGGTCCAGATAAGCGGAGATCTCCATGGCCCACCCCCCTTATACCGGCAGAGTCTGCGCCTGCCTTCTGAAAGAGAAGAATGGGGGGCTTTCCTGGTTTCTACAAGACGCAGGTGAAATCGAATAGTGTTCGAATTCAGCGCTCTATTGCAGGACCGCCCTCAGACGCGGGGCAAGCCATGCGGCGATACGGCGATTTCCCGCCGGCGTGGTGTGAACCCAATCGTAGAAATCGCCGTCCTCGAAGGTCAGCCCGCCGCCCAGGTCGAGGCAGACGGCGCCGGCCCTGGCGCAGGCCGCCATGGCCCGGCGGTTGAAGGCGGTCTGCATGGCCCACGAACCGAAATTCAAGGAATCCGGCGATGTTCCCCGGCCCAGGGGTTTGCCCGCCTCTGTCACCCGGTAGTCGGAGCGGCTCTGGGTGACGATGACCGCCTCGGCGCCCATGGCCCTGATCCGCGCGATCAGGGCCTCGACCCGCTGCTCGTAGGCGCCGAGCAGGGCCGCATCGACCACCTTGTCCGGATCGGGCGGCGTGCCGGCTATCCAGGGTCCGCGCGCGTACTCGCTACCGCCATGCACCACGTGGGCTTTGCGGGCCTTCAACGTCCCCTGGATGGTCGTCACCACCTGAACCAGGGCGGAATGGTTGGTGATGTAGCGTTCCACCCGACGACGCAGTGAGGGCGACGCCATGTCGTCCCATTGCTGCTGGCCCTCCAGATGGGCGTCGTTGACGCCGATATAGGCGAGCACATAGCGGGGCTTCAGGCCGGGAATCTGCGATAGCCAGCGATCGAAGGCCCGCAGATGGCCAAAGGTGGACTGGCCGTCGATGCCGGCGTTGACCACCACCTTGCCGCCCAGGTCATGCGCCAGATAGTCCTGCCAGGTCTCACCATCGCCGATGAAGCGCTGGTCGGTGGTCGAACCGCCGATGGTCAGGATGTCGATGGCCCCGGGATTGGCATATTGGCCCCGCAACCCCCAGCGGTCGCGGGAATAGACCGCCTCCTTGGGCCCATTGTAGAGGCCGCTGACATCAAAGACCCGGTGGATGTCGCGGGGGATGTTCATGGTTCCCCAGCTGGGGCCGAACAGCCAGCTGCCGAAGATCAACTCGGCGATGATCAGCCCCACCACTAAGATGGCGGCGTTTATGCCGAGGATTCGAATCATCGCCTCGCCGCCGCTCGGGCAATCATCATCAGGGCGCGCGAGGTGATCTCGGCGGCCGGCATGCCGGTGGTCTTGCAATCCACCTCGGCCTCGGTCAGCAGGTCGAGTGCCTTGCCCAGACGGTCGGCGGGCCAGCGCGACAGCTGGCGCTTGAAGCGGTCGGCGGCCTTGAAGATCACCGGCGGCTTCAAGGCCGCCATGGCCTGGTCGGTGGACTTGCCCTGGTTCATCAGTCCGGCGGCCAGGTGCAGCCGCTGGAAGTGCCGCGCCACCGAGCGCAGCATGCCCACTGGCTGGTTGCCCTCGCGCAGCAGGCGGTCGAGCACCCGCTGCGCCCCGGCGTGGTCGCCGTCGGCGGTGGCCAGCGCCAGGTCGTCGAGGCCGAGCGCGGCGGTATCGCCAACGCAGGCGATGGCGTCCTCCAGGCCCACCCGGCCGGGTCCGCCCATATACAGCGCCAGCTTGCCCAGCTCGGCCCGGGTCAGGCGGCGGTCGCCGCCCAGATGCTCGGTGAGATACGCCATGGCGTCGGGTTCGGCCATCAGCCCGGCTGCCTTCAATTCCTCCTGGATCACCCCGGCCAGTGAACCGCCCTCATCGCCGTAGCAGGCCAGGGCGGCGGCATTGTCGGCGCCTTCGAACAGCTTGCGAAGCGAGGAGCGCGGCCCCAGCTCGCCGCCTTCGATCACCACCAGGGCGTCGCCCATGGGCCGCGCCAGGAAGGAGGACACCGCCCCCGTCTGGGCGTCGCCGGCGTCACGCAGCACCACGGCACGCCGTCCGCCGCCCAGCGCCATGGCCGCGGCCTCGTCGGCCAGACGGGAGGGAACCTCCTTGAGCGCGGCGGGGCTGAGTTCGGCCACCCGGAAGGGATCGGAAACGTCGGGAACCACCGAACGGATCAGCCGCTGCACCCTCTCACGCACCAGGCCAAGGTCGGGACCGAAGACCAGCACGGCGCGCATGGCAGGATCCGGCGCCTTGAGGAACGCCTCGGCCCGCGATCCCGCGAGCTTCATCAGCGGACCTCGTCCTGGGAGTCCCGGAAAATGGTGCGCCGTTTGTAGCGCTCCGCATTGGGATTGGCCTGATAGCGCTGGATGGCCACCGCGATACGATTGCGGATATCGTCGGCCAATTGGGTAAGCGCCCGCTCTTCCGCGTCGCGCTCGGTGGCGACGCTGGCATAACGCGGCCCCAGATGGTCGAAATAGACGGTGGTGCTGACCGAATCGCCGAGAATCGTCGATGCTTCCTTGGTCAGCTGAACCTGGGCCGACATGGTGAGATTGGCGACGGTGGCGAAGGTATCCTTGCGGAAGCCGAGATTGCTCACCGATTCGGTCAGTCTGACCGTCAGCGTGTAGGTGTAATCCGCCGCCTCGCCGCGCGGCGACAGGCGTTGCACCAGGGCGTTGCGCAACTGCTGGCCGACGCGGTCCTTGATGGGCTCGATGCGGATGGCGGCCAGATCCACGTCCACGCCGGCGGCGGCACCCGACGGCGTGCCGTACATGGGCTTGAAGCCGCAGCCCGTCGGGCCCAGCGCCAGAACAGCGAACAGAAGAAGCGCTCTAGACCACCACATTGACGATCCGATTGGGCACGACCACGACCTTGCGCGCGGGCTTCCCCGACATTGCCGAAATCACCTGGGGTTGCGCAAGGGCCGTCTGCTCCGCCAGGGCGGCGTCGGCATCCTTGGGCAACTCGATGGTGGCGCGCAGCTTGCCGTTGACCTGAATCGCGACGGTGACGCTGTCCTCCACCAGCAGGGCGGGATCGGCCACCGGCCAGGCCGCCTCGGCCAGCAGGCCGGAACCATTCAGAGCCTGCCACATCTCCTCGGCCAAGTGAGGCATCATGGGGCCGATCAGGCGGGCGGTGGCCTCCAGACCCTCGCGCAGCACCCAGGCGGCCCCGGCATCGCCGGCGGGCAGCTCGCCCCCCGTTAGTTCTCCGAGGCCGTTGGTCATCTCGCGGATGCGGGCAACGGCCTTGTTGAAGTGGAAGCGTTCGAGATCATCGCCCACCTGGGCGATGGTCTTGTGCAGCAGACGGCGGATCTTGGCCACCTCGCCCGACAGCTCCGGCATGGGCGCGCCCACCGGCGGCAGCTCGGCCGACGCCACCATGCGCCACAGTCGGTTGACGTAGCGCCAGGCGCCGTCGACGCCGGCCTCGGTCCAGTCCAGGTCACGTTCGGGCGGGCTGTCCGACAGCATGAACAGCCGCGCCGTGTCGGCGCCGTAGCCGTCGATGATGCCGGCCGGGTCCACCACGTTCTTCTTGGACTTGCTCATCTTCTCGGAACGGCCGCCGGTCACCGGCGCCCCGGTCTCGGCATGGACCAGCTTGCCGTCGGCACCGGGAACCACCTCGGTGGGGAACAGCCAGGCGCCGTCCTCGGACTTGTAGGTCTCGTGGCAGATCATGCCCTGGGTCAGCAGGCCGGCGAAGGGCTCCTTGACGCCGAGATAGCCGCAATCCTTGAGCGCGCGGGTGAAGAAGCGGGAATAGAGCAGGTGCAGCACCGCATGCTCGATGCCGCCGATATACTGGTCGACGCTCATCCAGTAATCGGCCGCTTCCCGGTCGAAGGCCACGTCCGCGCGGTCAGGCGAGGTGTAACGGGCGAAATACCAGCTGGATTCGAAGAAGGTGTCGAAGGTGTCGGTCTCGCGCCGCGCCGGCTTGCCGCAGCAGGGGCAGTCCACGTTCTTCCAGGTGGAATGGTGGTCGAGCGGATTGCCCGGCTTGTCGAAGCTGACGTCCTCGGGCAGCACCACGGGCAGCTGCTCGGCCGGAACCGGCACGGTGCCGCAGGCCTCGCAATGGATCACCGGAATGGGGCAGCCCCAATAGCGCTGGCGCGACACGCCCCAATCCCTGAGGCGGTAATTGATGGTGCGCTCGCCGCGTCCCATTTCCTCGATGCGGCGGATGGCCTCGGCCTTGGCCTCGTCCACGGCCAAGCCGTCCAGGAACTTCGAATTGATGGCCTTGCCGTCGCCGGTATAGGCCTCGCCCTTGGCGATGGCGGCGAGAACCGCCTCCTTCTCCGAGGCGGGCTCAACCACCTGGGTCCAGCCCAGGCCGTACTTGTTGGCGAAGTCCAGGTCACGCTGGTCGTGGGCGGGACAGCCGAAGATGGCGCCCGAGCCGTAATCCATCAGCACGAAATTGGCCACGTAGATGGGCAGCGTCCAGCTGGAATCGAAGGGATGCACGGCCTTGAGGCCGGTGTCGAAGCCCTTCTTCTCGGCGGTCTCGATGGCCGCTTCCGAAGTGCCCATGCGGTTGCATTCGGCCACGAAGTCCGCCAGCGCCGGATTGCCCGCCGCCAGCTCGGCCGCCAGGGGATGGTTGGCGGCGATGGCGACGAACTTGGCGCCGAACAGGGTGTCGGGACGGGTGGTGAAGATCTCCAGTCGATCGGAACGACCGGCCAGGTCGAACATCAGCCGGGCGCCCTCGGAGCGGCCGATCCAGTTCTCCTGCATCAGGCGCACCCGCTCGGGCCAGCGCTCCAGCGTCGTCAGGCTATCGAGCAGATCCTGGGCGTAATGGGTGATCTTCAGGAACCACTGGGACAGCAGGCGCTTTTCCACCAGGGCGCCCGAACGCCAGCCGCGCCCGTCGATCACCTGCTCGTTGGCCAGCACGGTGTTCTCCACCGGATCCCAGTTGACCCAGGATTCCTTGCGGTAGACCAGGCCGGCCTTGAGGAAGTCCAGGAACATCTTCTGTTCATGGCGGTAGTATTCGGGCTCGCAGGTGGCCACCTCGCGGCGCCAGTCGTAGGACAGGCCCATGGACTTCAGCTGCTCGCGCATGGCGGCGATGTTTTCCCGCGTCCACTTGGCGGGATGGACGTTGTTCGAGATGGCGGCGTTCTCGGCCGGCAGGCCGAAGGCGTCCCAGCCCATGGGGTGCAGCACGTTGAAACCCCGGGCCCGCTTGTAACGCGCCACCACGTCGCCCAGGGTGTAGTTGCGCACATGGCCCATGTGGATGCGCCCCGACGGATAGGGGAACATCTCCAGCACGTAATATTTAGGCTTGCCCGGCGCAATCTCAGCCTCGAAGCAGCGCTTCTCCTCCCAGGCCTTCTGCCAGCGGGCTTCGGTTTCCTTGACGTTGTAGCGGTCGCCGCTGATGCCTTCCGGGCGCGACATGGGCTTGTCCATTGCTCTTGGTTGGGAAGATTAAGGATCGGGCGGCGCTCGAGGGCCGCCCGCATCTCTTGCTTATTGCGTCGGTTCGCTCGACACGACCCTCAGCTGCCTGGCCCGGGTCAGGATCGAGTTCTCCAGGTCGACGACCATCTTGGGATCGACGCGCACATCGACCCAGCTGCCCGACCCGTCGCGCACCTGCTTGAACAGCGACACCTTGACGCCATCGGCGCGCAGCGTCCGGTCGAGGATGAAGACGTTGACCTTATAGCGCTCGCTCGGCGTCTCGGGCAGCTGGTACCAGTCGGTGATGATGGTGCCGCCGAAGGCATCCGCCGTGGTGATCGGCATGAACGACACGGTGTCGAGCGACGCCCGCCAAAGGAAGGCGTTGACGCCGATGCCCGCGCCCTCGCCCTCGGGCTTGCTCTTGCCGAACAGGCCTTCCGGCCCGAAGATGGTCTCGCGCTTCTCATTGGACATGCGCGGCGCCGAATCGCCCTTGTCCTTATCGGGAAAAACCGCCTGGGTCTTGTCGCAGGCCGACAGGACAAGAGTCGCGCCGAGCAGCGCCACGGCACCCGTCAAAATCTTTCCGCCCACCGAAATCTTCCTCGTCATCACCGTCTTCACCCCGCCGCGCCAGCGCGCGGCCTGTTGGCACGCGAAATGCCTCCGACGGCAGGGACCCGCCGTCGCGACAGGCAACAATGCTACGAGAGGCGGCCCCCCTGCAAGCGGTAACGGCCGGAACGCTCCCACTTAGGCCTGTGTTGCAACGATGCCACAGTGCGGAGTTTTCGATACAGGACACACCCCACCTTGCTTGACTGCGGCGGCCGACCATGGCGTGATGGCGACCGTTCGTTCATTTGGATAGCGGGTACGGCCATTGGGGGTCGACATCGCAAGGCCAAAGAGAGGAGATACCATGAAGAAGATTCTTTTCGCCAGCACCGCGCTGGTCGCCGCCGGCATGATGAGCGCCGGCGCCGCCTCCGCCGCTGAGAAGATCAAGCTGAACATGTCCGGCTTCTCCAAGTGGTGGGTCGTCGGCGCTTGGCAGGACCAGGACTTCCAGGAGCAGGCCGGTTTCGGTGCCGCTTCCTGGCGCAGCAATGCCGACGTCAAGGGCTTCAACCTGATCACCTTCGACGGTTCGACCGCTCTGGACAACGGCCTGAAGGTCGGCGTGCGCTTTGACCTGATCGCTGGCGGTCACTCCGACACCGTCACCGACGTCATCGACAACAGCTACGCCTGGGTCGAGGGTGGCTTCGGTAAGGTCCTGGCCGGCATGCACAACAATGGCACCGCCCTGCTGCACGTGCAGGCTCCGGACGCCGCCGGCAACTTCACCTCGGGCGGCGTGATGCTGGGCAACTGGGCCATCACCAAGCCGTCTGGCGTGATGGGCATGAACCAGCGCGTTGGCTACACCGCGTCGTCGAACACCACTCAGGCGATCGCCGACGACAAGGCCGAGAAGCTGACCTACGTTGCTCCGTCCTTCTACGGTTTGACCCTGGGCGCTTCGTACATCCCGAACGCCGTCCGCAACGGCGCCACTGGCCTCGGCCAGCACGGCCGTGGCAACGGCAACGACCGTCTCGAAGCTTGGGGCGGTGGTGCTCTGTACGCCAACACCTTCGGCCCGGTGGGCGTGAAGGCTTCGGCCGGCTACGTGTGGGTCGACCTGAAGGCCGTTGGCAACAAGGCTGAGAACGCCTACACCCAGCAGACCTACGGCGCTCAGCTGTCGTATGCCGGCTTCACCCTGGGTGGTTCGGTGCAGCGCGCCTCTGACGACCGTCGCAACGGTGGCAACAGCGCCGCTGCTCTGTCCGGCACCTCGCAGATCGGCACCGCCGGCAAGGGCGGCGAGCTGGACTTCGGCGGCGTGGCCTACGACGTGGGTCTGCAGTACGCCTCCGGCCCGTATGCCGTGTCGTTCGCCTACTTCCATTCGTCGGTCATTGGTCTGACCAACACCACCCTGCGCAATGGCAAGGACGACACCATCGACGCCTACCAGGCTTCGGGCAAGTACAACCTCGGCCCGGGCGTGGACGTCCTCGCCTCGATCGGTTACATCGAGTACAAGGACCAGCGCGACGGCGTTGCTGGCATCACTGCCAACCAGAACAAGCAGTACTCCAACTCCGGTTGGACTGCCATGACCGGTCTGTCGCTGTCCTTCTAATAGGACGTCGACACCTTGTTATGGGGGAGGGCGGCTTCGGCCGCCCTCTTCTTTTTGTGAGCCCGTGATGAACGACCCCACCAGCAGTTTCGACCAGGCCGTGCTGTTCATGGGCCAGGGTCGGCCGGCCGAGGCCGGGGACCTTGCCGAAAAACTGCTTGCCGCCCAGCCCGGCAACGCCAGACTGTGGCATCTCCTGGGATGCGCCCGGCTCCAGCTCGGGCAACCGGACGAAGCCGCCCGGCATATCCGCCACGCCATCGCCACCGACGGCTCCAATCCCGCCGCCCACGCCAATCTGGCCCGCGCTCTGCTGGCGGGAAAATCTGTCGCCGATCTCGGGGAGGCGGAAGCCGCCATCCGGCGCGCCATCGCCGCCGTGCCGACCGATCTTTCGTTTCGGCTTACTCTGGGCGAGGTGTTGCAGGCCACCCGCCGCTACCAGGATGCAGTAGCAGAGCTACGCCAGACCCTGGATCTCGTCCCCGGCCATCCCGATGTCACCGCTACCCTGGCTTCCGCCTTGCATCTGGCCGGCGAGCCCGATGAGGCTCTCGACCTGTGCGCCCAAGTGATCGCCGCCCATCCCGACCATGTGGGAGGATGGATCAATCGCGGCAACGCCCACCTGCTGAAGGGCGAGGTCGCCGCCGCCCGCGCGGCCCTCGACCGGGCGGTCGAACTGGCTCCGGACAACACCAGGGCCCGCTTCAACCGCGGCTTCGCGGCGTTGCGCCAGGAAGATTACGCCATCGGCTGGGCAGATTACGAATCGCGCCACGACCGTCCCTTCGCCCACCTGCCCGACCGCCTCGAAGGGCAGGTGATTCTGGTCGACCAGGATCAGTACGCAGGCGATACATTCCAGTATATCCGCTTCGTCCTGCCCCTGCTGGAGCGCGGCGCCCGCATTGTCCTGTCCCTGCCCGCCCGCCTGGGCGCCATGCTGCGCGTCTGCTTCGTCAGCCACCCCCGCCTGGACTATCACGTCCTGGGCACGCCCGAACCCGGCCACGACCACAAGGTCGGCATCGCCAGCCTGCCGCTTCTGCTATGGCCGACCGAACCGTTTGGCGCCGGTCGGGTTCCCTATCTCCATGCCCCCGAAGAGGCCATTGCGGATTGGCGGCACCGCATCCGCCGTCCCGGAAAGCTGGCGGTGGCCATCAACTGGCAGGGCAATCCGGATTATGATCTCGATCACTTCCGTTCGGTGCCGCTGGACCATCTGGGGCCGCTGGCGACAGTGGCCGACCGGGTGGATTTCTTCAGCGTCCATGGCGGCGACGAACGGGTCGAGCTGGCGCCGTTTCCGCTCAATCCGCTGCCCAAGGATTGCGACGCCGCCGGCGCCTTCCTCGGCACCGCCGCCCTGATGAAGGCCTGCGATCTGGTGGTGTCGTCGGATACCTCGACCGCCCATCTGGCCGGAGGGCTGGGTTGTCCCCTGTGGCTGATGGCCTCGGCCTACCCCGAATGGCGCTGGCTGGACGAGCGGGCGGATTCGCCCTGGTACCCCACCGCCCGGCTGTTCCGCCAGCCTGGTGTGGGCGACTGGCGCCCGGTGGCCGCCGCCATCGCCGAGGCGCTCGCCACCCGTTGATATCGGGGCTCCCGCCCCGCCCCCGGCTGGAGGCGATGCCTCCAGACCTCTCTTTGATTTGAATATAAAAGGGGTCCGGGACATAGCCCCCGGATGGGTTTAGGCGATAGCCCAACATGAACCTCAGCCCACAAGCCCACCGATGGCCGCCATGCCCGCCGCCCCCGGCAGGTGCCGCAGGCGGCGACGGGTCATGCCGCCCAAGGCGATCACCGGAATTGGCGAACGTTGCGCCCACAGGCCGAAGCGGACCGGCCCGATGGTGGCCGCGCCGGGATGGCTGGCGGTGGGATAGACCGGCGACAGCAGGACCCCGTCGGCGCCGAGATCCCTGGCCCGCCCCAGGGCCATGGGCCCATGGCAGGCCACCAGCAGCAGACGTCCGCGCCGCCGGACCCATCCCAGCGCCCCGGCCAACATTCCGTGGCGAGCCATTCCCTCGGGCAGATGGAGGCCGGACGCCCCCAGTTCCGCCGCTAGACGCCAATCGCCGGCCACCAGCAGCACCAGACGCCGCCGCCGCGCCAGCGCCGCCACTTCCCTCGACAGGGATTGGCGTCTTTCGCTTGCGTAATGACGCAGGATGATTCCGGCGCCGGGCGGCAGCCGCGCCATGGCGGCACGCGGGTCGGGCAGGCGCTGCTCGTCGGTGACCAGCACCAGCCAACCGCGCGGGATGCGGGAGGCCGTGTTGAGTCGATTGCGGCGGTTTGCTACGGTCATGGCCGCATTCTATCGGAGTTCCCGCCGCCTTGTCCGCCATCACCGCCGGTCTTCATGCCGTCCAGTCTCGCATCGCCGCCGCCGCACAGGGGCGGGCTGTCACCCTGGTGGCGGTCAGCAAGACCTACCCGACCGAAGCGATACGCGAAGCCCTGGCCGCCGGGCAGAAGGTATTCGGCGAGAACCGGGTGCAGGAGGCCAAGGCCAAGTTCCCCGATTTGCGCCAGAACCATCCCGACCTCGAGCTGCACCTGATCGGCCCCTTGCAGACCAACAAGGTCCGGGACGCCGTCGCCCTGTTCGACGTCATCGAGACCATCGACCGCCCCAAGCTGGCCCGCGCCGTGGCCGACGAGATGGAGCGGAGCGGCAGACGGCCCCTTGTGCTGATTCAGGTCAACACCGGTCGCGAGCCGCAGAAG
Source organism: Magnetospirillum sp. XM-1 (assembly GCF_001511835.1). Lineage (NCBI taxonomy): Bacteria > Pseudomonadati > Pseudomonadota > Alphaproteobacteria > Rhodospirillales > Rhodospirillaceae > Magnetospirillum > Magnetospirillum sp. XM-1. The sequence goes on along the minus strand of NZ_LN997848.1, from coordinate 816,050 downwards.
GCCGGCATTGACCCGGATCAGGTCGATGCCATGGTGGCCATCTGCCGCGATGAATTCCGCCTCCCCCTCGCCGGGCTGATGTGCATCCCGCCGGCCGATCAAGATCCCGCCCCCCATTTCCACCTGCTGGCCGGCCTGGCGGCCCGCCACGGTCTGGGGGTGGTCAGCATGGGAATGAGCGGCGATTTCGAGACGGCCATTGCCGAGGGCGCCACCCATGTGCGGGTGGGCTCGGCCATCTTCGGCCATCGGGGGTAGCCGTTACTGTTCCGTAATGGTGTTCTGGGCCGGGCGGCCCAGCCGCGACGACTTCTCGTACTTGTCCATGGCCTGCATCATGGAGGCGGAGAACCAGTCCCCCGATTGTCCGCCGACGGCGCCACCCTGGACGGAGGAATCCGCCTGGGCCGCCACCATCTGCTGCGCCATGGCGGCCGAAGTGGTGCGCTGGGCACTCGGACGCTGGCCGGCGATGGGAGCGTTGGCGCGATAGCCGGTGCTCGAGACCGTGGTGCCGATGGCGGGCGGGCTCTGGGTGGCCAGGGGCGTTGTGCGGCCGGGAATGGGCATCAGGCGGGATTCGCGCCCCAGCGGCATGGGACGGTTGGCGGCAGAGGCCACCTGCTCGGTGGCGGTCTGGACCGGAACGGCGGTCGCAGCGGCGGCCACCGGCTTGATGGCGGCAGCGGCGGCGGTCGGCTGGGCATCCCCGCCCACCAGATCGGGCATAAGTAGCGGCTGGGCCTTGGCGGCATCGTCGGCCTTGGAATCCGCAGCTTTGGGTTCGGTGATCTTGGGTTCGGCGGCGGCGGCCAGAACCTGGCTCTGCTGCGGCATGGAAGCCTCGAGGCGGGCGGCCTGGGCCTCCGGCGCCGGCGCCTTCTCCTCCGCGGCTGCCAGGGCGGTGCCGGTCCCCGTGCTCGTCGGATCCTCGTCGCGGAACAGGGCGATCACATGGCCGCCGGCGTCGTGGCCGGTGGATTCTTCCAAAATGCAATTGGCGGCCGAGGCGATCAGACCCAGCGGCCCGCCGAACAGGGTGCCGCCCACCAGACGGGCGGCGACGCCGATCTTGTCGCCGGTGGCTTCGCGATAGAGGTTGTTGACGATGGGAATGTGCTGCAGCGGGTTGATGACGTCGAGGAAGTCCCAGAACGACGCCTCGTCGTCGCCTTCGGCGAACATGGTCAGCTGCTTGGCGTCCGGATTGGCCCTGGCCTTGGCCGCTTCCGCCGCCGTCACCGCGTTCTCGGAGGGCAGAGTCGGCACCAGCGTATCCGCCATCAGGCTGGACGACTGGAAGGAAGACACGGCGGACAGCGACATGGCGCACCTCGGAGGAAAGACGCCATCATCTTTGCAACTGTGATGCCAGTTTTATCGTGTTGATAATATTACGTTTTTGCCAGACCCAACCGGGCAGAAGCCGCCATGGGGCAAAAACCGGACGGCAATTCCTGCCGGGATGACGATCAGAACAGATGGCCGCTGCGCGTCGCCTTGGTGCGCAGATAGCCCTGGTTGTGATCGTTGGAGGGGAAGACGTGCGGCACCCGCTCGATGACCTCGACGCCGTGACGGGCCAGGGCGTCCACCTTCATGGGATTGTTGGTGAGCAGCCGCACCCTTCCGATGCCCAACAGAAGCAGCATCTGGGCGGCCGGCAGGTAGATGCGCTCGTCGTCGTCGAATCCCAGCTGGAGATTGGCGTCCAGGGTATCGAAGCCGTCATCCTGCAACTGATAGGCCCGCAGCTTGTTGACCAGCCCGATGCCGCGCCCTTCCTGGGCGAGATAGAGCAGCACGCCGCTGCCGGTCTGGGCGATCTCGGCGATGGCGCCTCGCAGCTGGTCGCCGCAATCGCAGCGCAAGGACCCCAGCAGATCGCCGGTGAAGCATTCGGAATGCAGCCGGGTCAGCACCGGCTGGTCGGGATCGGGATCGCCGATGACGATGGCCAGGTGTTCGATGCCGCCGTCGGAGGGACGGAAGGCGACGATGCGGGCGTTCTCGGCATTTTCCAGCGGCACGCGGGCCTGGCTCACCTGGCGCAGCGAACGCGCCGCGTTTTCCTGATATCCGGTGATCTCGGCCGCCGCCACCCGCACCGCCCGGGCCGGAACATCCGCAGCCAGGGCCAGGACCGCCGCCGGCAGCAGCCGGGCCAGCTTGGCCAGGGCGACGCAGGCCTCGTCCAGGCCGCCGGCACGGCGCGCATCCAGGCCGGAAAAGGCCGGCATGGGCAGCGAGCGGGCGCCGGGATCGGCCAGCCAGGCAATCGTTTGAGTGTCGAAACCGTTCGCGGCGACCACCCGGAACACCCCGGCCTCGGTATCGCCCAGGCCGAGCACGCCGGCGCGCCGCCCGGTCAGGGCCAGCAGGACGCCCGAACCGCCGGCCGCGGCCAGCAGGGCCAGGCTTTCGTCCGACACCGCCTCGGCCGCCATCATCAGCGCCGCCCCGTCCGCATGCTCCACCAGCACCAGCCCGCCACGGCGCAGCTCGGCGATGGCGCGATCCACGGCGATGAGCGAGGGGGGAGCCGCAAGTTCCGGCTTGGGTGTGGTATCGAGGCTTCGGGTCATGAACGGGCTTTGTTTTTCGGCCGGCCGGAACCATACAGCCTTTGAAATGGAAAAGCCAATCCGTCTCGCTGCGCCCGGTTCCGCCATGGTCCGGCCATCGCCCAGCCATCGCCATGACACAAAGGGGTGTGATATAGGGGGAGTGTCGCAAGGGCCGGTCATGATTCCAGAACCCCGCATTCTCCTCGCCATCGCCGACGCCCCCTTGAGCCAGGGCGTCGCCGGCCATCTGCGCCAGGTCGCCGGCTGGTCGGTGACCGAGGTCGCCGTCGTCGCAGAGGTATTGGAACAGGCCCCGAACCATCACCTTGCCGTCATCGACGAGGCCCTGGACGGTCCGGCGCTCTGCCTGCAGCTGCGCGAGGCCGGAATCGCGCTGCCCCTGCTGCTGCTGGGCGCCGCCGCCACCGCGCGCTGTTGCGGCATCGAGGCGGTGGTGCCCAAGCCGCTGCGCCTGCCCATCCTGGCGGCCCGCATCCGCGAATTGCTGTCCCGTCCGGCCGGAATCACCATCGGCCGCTGGCGGTTCGACGAAGGCCGCTCGGTACTGGACGGCGCCGGCGGCGCCATGGTCCGCCTGACCGCCAAAGAAACCGCCATCTTAGCCCGGCTCCACCGCGCCGAAGGCCAGGTGGTGGGCCGCGATACCCTGCTGGACGAGGTCTGGGGCTATGGGGCCGGCATCGACACCCACACCCTGGAAACCCACATCTACAAGCTGCGCCGCAAGCTGGGCGGCGGCGTGCTGGTCAGCGAGAACGGCGGCTACCGGCTGGAAGAAAAAGCCTGAAGCCAGTTGGGCTGCCGCCCAAACCCGCCCGGAGGCAAGGCCTCCAGACCTCCAGTCTTATTGAAGAAAAGGAGGGTTCGGGAGGCATGCCTCCCGATTGGGGCCGGGGCGAAGCCCCGCTTTCACCTACAGGTCGAAATCCACCATCACCGGCACGTGATCGGACGGCTGGGTCCAGGCGCGGGCCTCACGCGCCACCAGGGTCGAGCGGAGCATCGGAGCCAGGGCGGGCGTCACCCAGACATGGTCGAGGCGCCGTCCCCGGTCGTTCTTCTGCCAGTCGGGGGAGCGATAGCTCCACCAGGTGAACAGCTTTTCTGTGGGCGGCACGAAGTGGCGCACCGCGTCGACGAAGGGCACCGAGGCCTGGAAGGCGTTGAGCAGCTCTACTTCCACCGGGGTGTGGCTGACCACCTTGAGCAGCTGCTTGTGCGACCACACGTCGCTTTCCAGGGGCGCGATGTTGAAGTCGCCGGCCAGGATGGCGCGGGAGTCCGGCGTGAAGGTGGCCGCCGCCCAGTCGGTGACCTCGCGCACGAAGTCCAGCTTGTGGGCGAACTTGTCGTTGAGATCGGGATCGGGGATGTCACCGCCGGCCGGAATGTAGAGGCAATGCACCTCCACCCCGTTTTCCAGGCGCGCCATCAGGTGGCGGCGGTCGTCGCGGCCGCAGCGCGACAGCGGCCGGGATTCGGCGATGGGCAGGCGCGACAGGATGGCGACGCCGTTATAGCCCTTCATGCCGTGGAAGGCGACGTGGGGAAATCCCATGGCGCGGCACTCGTCCAAGGGAAACAGCGGGTCGTCGACCTTGATCTCCTGCAGGCAGACGATGTCGGGGTTCATCACCGACGTCACCTGCCGTAGCAGGTCGATACGAAGGCGGATCGAATTGATGTTCCAGGTGACGAGACGCAATTACGGCAGACTCCGGCTTGCTTGGAACAGGAGGAACTCCGACGAGCCCCAAGGCGAGGAGGCAAGGCCAAAGGCCGCCGCGGCTTATGCCGCGAGAGCCAAGGGTTTCGCGAGAAACCCGCCCGGCGATTGAGGGACAGTATATAAACGAAAAGGGCGCCCGGTCAGGGGGGTAACCGGGCGCCCTATTGCTCCGTGTGGAGCGCGGGGTGGCAGGGGAAACCAACCCCGCAGGGCCGGACCATTGCAGTCGCGGCCGTGCTCCTTGGAATCTGGGGTGCCGTTCTTCCCTTCACAGGCGCGCTAGACGCATGGGCGTCATGCGTTTAGCGCATGGCTCAATTGCCGGTGTTGAGGGTGGGCGCGGTGAACTTGGGGTTCTTGAACTCGAACAGCTTGGAATCCAGGGACAATCCGCTCTGCGCCTGATACAGCGAGACGGTGGTCACCTGATGCTGGGCGTCCTTGATCTGCCATTGGCGCAGAAGGAAGGGCTTGTCGGAGAACACCAGGGTGATCTCGCCCGCCGCCGGGTCCTCGGCTTCCACCACCGAGATGCGCACCACGCCGGGCTGGCGGACCACCCGGGTCACCGTCACGTCGCCGCCGTCCAGCTTGACGCCGGGGCGCACCAGGATGCCGGCCGGGGTGGAGCCCAGGGGAATGTAGCTGGGCTCGCCCAGCTGGCTGTCATGGACGATCAGGAAGCTGCCGTCGGCCACCACCAGCAGCGGGCTGGGCGGATCGTATTGCAGCCGCAGCTTGCCCGGCCGCGACAGATAGGCGTCGCCCTCGACGGAGCTTCCGTTGGGCGAGACCTGAAGGAAGCGGGCCTTCAGCGTGGTGACGCCGTTGAGATAGTCCTCGGCGCGGGCGATGTCGGCCTTGTCCTGGGGGGTGAGAGGCGTGCGCGCCGGCGAGGCGGCCTGGGCCGCCGTTGCGAAAAGCGCCGCCAGGGCCAGAAGAAGAATCCGTCTCATCGCCATCCATTCCATTGCTCGTAAAACGCCACATAGACCCCGGGATTATGGAGGAAATAAGGCCTTTAGTAATCGACCCCGGTCCGCGCCAGCACCTCGCGCTTGCCCACGTGGTTGGGCTTGCCCACCACGCCTTCGGATTCCATGCGCTCGATCAGGCGGGCGGCGCGGTTGTAGCCGATCTGCAGGTGCCGCTGCACGAAGGACGTCGACGCCTTGTTCTCGCGGCAGACCAGGGCCACCGCCTGGTCGTAGAGATCGTCGCCCGAACCGCCGCCGCCCTCGGCCCCGCCCATGCCGAATTCGCCCTGCTCCTCCTCGGTGACCGCCTCCACATAGGAGGGCTCGCCCTGGGCCCGCAGGTGCTCGACCACCTTCTCCACCTCGTCGTCGGAGACGAAGGGGCCATGCACGCGGGTGACGCGGCCGCCCGACGCCATATAGAGCATGTCGCCCTGGCCCAGCAGCTGCTCGGCGCCCTGCTCGCCCAGGATGGTGCGGCTGTCGATCTTGCTGGTCACCTGGAAGGAGATGCGGGTGGGGAAATTGGCCTTGATGGTGCCGGTGATGACGTCCACCGAGGGACGCTGGGTGGCCATCAGGATGTGGATGCCGGCGGCGCGCGCCATCTGGGCCAGACGCTGCACCGCCGCCTCGATGTCCTTGCCCGCCACCAGCATCAGGTCGGCCATCTCGTCGACGATGACCACGATGAAGGGCAGCGGCTCGAGCGCCAGGGTCTGCTCCTCGTAGAGCGGCTTGCCGGTCTCGGGGTCGAAGCCGGTCTGCACCGTGCGGGTCAGCACCTCGCCCCGGTCGCGGGCCTCGGCCAGACGGTGGTTGTAGCCGGCGATATTGCGCACGCCCAGCTGGCTCATGGCGCGGTAGCGGTCTTCCATCTCGCGCACCGCCCATTTCAGCGCCACCACCGCCTTGCCCGGCTCGGTCACCACCGGGGCCAGCAGGTGGGGAATGCCGTCATAGACGGAGAGTTCCAGCATCTTGGGGTCGATCATGATGATGCGGCACTCTTCCGGCGTCAGGCGGTAGAGCAGCGACAGGATCATGGTGTTGATGGCCACCGACTTGCCCGAGCCGGTGGTGCCGGCGATCAAGAGGTGGGGCATGCGGGCGAGGTCGACCATCACCGGCGCGCCGCCGATATCCTTGCCCAGCACCAGGGTCAGCTTGGCCGAGGCCTTCTCGAACTGCTCGGCGGCCAGCAATTCGCGCAAGAATACGGTTTCCCGCTTCTGATTGGGCAGCTCGATGCCGATGACGCTACGCCCGGGCACGGTGGCGATGCGCACCGAAAGGGCGCTCATGGAGCGCGCGATGTCGTCGGCCAGGCCGATCACCCGGCTGGTCTTGGTGCCGGGCGCCGGCTCCAGCTCGTAGAGCGTCACCACCGGGCCGGGGCGGACCTTCACCACCTTGCCGTTGACGCCGAAATCCGACAGCACCTCTTCCAGCAGGCGGGCGTTCTGGGCCAGTCCATCCTGGTTGATGCGGGCCTGTCCCTGGTCGGGGGCGGGCGCCAGCAAGGTCAGCGGCGGCAGCTGGTAGCCCGAACCGGGCGGCGGCGCGCCGAGATCCAGGGTGCCCTGGCGGGCGGCGCGCTCGCGCTTGCCCGGCGTCACCGGCGGACGCTTGGGCTGGACCAGCGAGCCGGCCGGACGCGCCGGCTCGTCGGCGGCCTCGTCCAGGGGCGGCGGCACGAAGGGATCGTCGTCGTCCTCTTCGTCCGGCGGCGGCGGCGAGAAGGCCGGTTCGGCGCGGGCCGGCACCGGGCGCAAGACCGGGTCCACCCGGCGGATGCCGGGTTCGGGCTCGGCGAAGGGATGGCTGCGCAGATGGGACGCCGCCTGGCCAGCGGCGCTGGCCATGTCCAGCGACCGGCGCCCCAACCCGGCCCATTCGGCCCCGGTCAGGCCCAGCACGAACACCGTCGCCCCCAGGGCGACCAGCAAGGCGGCGGGACCGGCGATCCAGGCAAATTCGGGAGGCAGCAGCAGGCCCAGGCCCTTGACCAGCAGCAACCCCAGCGCGCCGCCGGGCCCGGCGGGCAGCGACGGCAACGCGGGCAGGGGCAGCGCCGCCAGGGCCAAGCCCCACAGCACCATGGCCGGCGGCAGGATCATCAGGCGCACCAGCCAGTGCCCGGGCAGCCGGACCCGCACCAGCACCAGCAATCCCCACACCGCCCAGGTCAGCGCCAGCACGGCGCCGCCCCAGCCCACCGCCTGGAACAGGAAGTCGGCGAACCAGGCGCCGGGACGGCCCAGCGCGTTGATCACCGGCCCGCTGGCGGCGGTGTCGAAACTGGGGTCATGGGAATCGGCGGTGCCCAGGGCAGCCAGCCCGGCCACGCCCAAGGCCAGCAGGGCGAGGCCGCCCAACTGGGTCAGGCGGCGGCGCAGGAAGTCCACGGTTCCCCGCGGCAGGAACCCGCCCGACGGCATGGTCTTGCGCGATGGAGCCGCCATCTTCCCCTTATCCTCCCAGAATCTCGGCCAGGCGGGTCAGCGCACTTTGGGTGGTGGCGAGGTCGTGGACCAGGGCGACGCGGATGAAGCGGCTGCCCGGATTGCCCTCCTCGGAATCCTCGGCGGCGAGATAGGCACCGGGCAGCACCCGGATATTGCCCTCGCGCCACAGCTTGACCGCCGCCGCCTCGCCGTCGCCCACGTCCAGCCACAGGAAGAAGCCGCCGGCCGGGCGGTAGAAGCCGAAACGGCCGCTTAAGATGCGCTCGGCCGCGTCCAGCTTGGCGCGGTAGAGGTCGTTGCTTTCGGTCACATGCGCCTCGTCCTGCCACAGGGCGGTGGCGGCCGCCGCGATGGGCAGCGGCGTGGCCGCGCCGCCATAGGAGCGCAGGCGGGCGAAGGCGTGAATCACCGTCTCGTCGCCCATCACCACGCCGGAGCGCAGGCCCGGTACGCTGGACCGTTTCGACAGCGAATTGAACATGACGACATTGGCCAGTCCCTCGCCCAGGGCGGCGCAGGTGGCCAGCACGCCGGGCGGCGGCGCCTTGTCCCAGATCTCGGAATAGCACTCGTCGGCGGCCAGCACGAAGCCGTGCTTGCGCGCCGTCAGCACCTGGCGCTCCAAGAGGGCGGCGTCGGCCACCATGCCCTGGGGGTTGGCCGGGCTGCACAGATAGGCCAGCGCCGTGCGGTCGAGCAGATCGGGCGGCAGGGTGGAATAATCGGGCTGGCTGGCGGGACCGTTGGCGCCGGGCACGAAGACCGGATGGGCCCCGGCCATCACCGCCGCGCCGGCATAGACCTGATAGAAGGGGTTGGGCAGCAGCACCAGCGGCCGCTCCCCGCCCCGGTCGCCGCACACCGTCTGGGCGATCAGGTAGAGGGCCTCACGGGTACCGGCCACCGGCAGGACGGCCTTTTCCGGGTCGATCAGCCCCTGGGGCAGGCCATAGCGCCGCCCGGCCCAGTCGACCACCGCCCGGCGCAGCTCGGCCGGGCCGTTGGCCGGCGGATACTTGCCCCACAGGCCTGCGTTGGCGGCCAGCGCCTCGGCCACCATGGCGGGCGGCTTGTGCTGGGGCTCGCCGATGGACATGACGATGGAATCGGGCCTGGCCGGCGCGCCCAGCAGCTTGGCCAGCCGGGCGAAGGGATAGTCGGGCAGGCCGTCGAGGCGGGCGTCGAGATTGGGCGCGATGGTCATGGGTCCGGTACGGGCTCAGGCAAACGTTGGTGGAACATTCATTACCTCAATTTATCCTCCGGCCCAAAGGGAAAGGGCGCAGACCCAGCCGAGCAGCCATTTTCTCCTCCCCTCGGCTTGCCGGGGGGAGGCCGGGAGGGGGGGGGGCCCCCCCTCCCCGACCCTCCCCCAGCAAAGCCGGGGGAGGGAGAAAACGGTTGGACATATAACGGGAAAGGGCGCCGGGTTGCCCCGGCGCCCTGCCTCAACCTCTCTCCCGCGGCGACGGGTCGAGGCCGGAGGATCCTAGTGGACGGTCTCGCCGTGCAGCGCGATGTCCAGGCCTTCACGCTCTTCCTCGGCGGTGACGCGCAGGCCCATGACCATGTCGATGGCCTTGAGCAGGATGAACGACACCACGGCGGTGTAGACGCCGGTGATCAGCACGCCGTAGACCTGGGTCATCACCTGGCCGGCATTGCCTTCCAGCAGGCCGGCGGTGCCGCCGATCTTCTCGACCGCGAAGACGCCGGTCAGGATGGCGCCGGTGATGCCGCCGATGCCATGCACGCCGAAGGCGTCCAGCGAGTCGTCGTACTTGAGCGCATGCTTGAGGCCGGTGGCGCCCCAGTAGCAGACCACACCGGCGACCAAGCCGATGACCAGGGCGCCCTTGACGTCCACGAAGCCGGCGGCAGGCGTGATGGCGACCAGACCGGCCACGGCGCCCGAGATGATGCCCAGAGCGGACGGCTTCTTGCGCAGCAGCCACTCGGCGAACATCCACGACACGGCGGCGGCGGCGGCACCCACCTGGGTCACGGCCATGGCCATGCCCGCACGGCCGTCGGCGGCCACGGCGGAACCGGCGTTGAAGCCGAACCAGCCCACCCACAGCAGGGCGGCGCCGATGATGGACAGCGACAGGTTATGGGGAGCCATGTTGTCGGTGCCGTAGCCCTTGCGCGGGCCGATGACCAAGCAGGCGACCAGACCGGCGATGCCCGCGTTGATGTGGACCACGGTGCCGCCGGCGAAGTCCAGCACGCCCATGGCGCCCAGGAAGCCGGTGGCGGTGCCCTTCTCGTCCATCATCCACACCCAGTGGGCGATGGGGGCATAGACGATCAGCAGCCACAGGGTCATGAACACCAGCATGGAGGAGAACTTCATGCGGTCGGCGAAGGCGCCGGTGATCAGGGCCGGGGTGATGATGGCGAAGGTCATCTGGAACATCATGAAGACCGATTCGGGAATGGCGTTGGGCAACGCCAGCGAGCCCTTCTCGAGGCCGTTCAGCAGGAAGCGGTCCAGGCCGCCGATGAAGGGGCTTTCGCCGGTGAAGGCCAGCGAGTAGCCGACGATCACCCACAGCAGGGTCACGACGCAGGTGATGGCGAAGCTCTGCATCATGGTGCCGAGCAGGTTCTTCTTGCGCACCATGCCGGCGTAGAACAGCGCCAGGCCGGGGATGGTCATCAGCAACACCAGGGCGGTGGAGGTGAGCATCCAGGCGGTGTTGCCGGTATCGACCGCGGTCGGAGCGGCGGCCACCGCGGCGGCGGCGGGAGCGGCGGCTTCCTCGGCGCCCGCCACGGAGGCGAGAAGCGTCAGGCCGAGCGCGGGGCCTACGCCTAACAGGACGGACTTCAAACGATTGCTCATGGTTACCCCCGAAGCGGCTCAGCAAGTGAACGGTTTGATCGGCCTTCGATGATCCTCGGGCTCGATCGGCTGCCCTTTCAGTAACAAGAACCGTGCCAAGTGCGGGAAAAGCCCGGAATTCCGCGATTTTGTCCCCGACACGACCTTGGTGGTCCATGAAGGGGCGCATGCATGATGAAGTTTTGGGCAGCCAAATCAGGGCGTGGTGAAAAATTGTGCTTTATTAATATTGTGCGGGAAATGCTTCAATTCCAGGCATTTGATCCCCGCCGACGGGCAAAACAAAAGCCCGGAAGGATTGGGCCTTCCGGGCTTCGAGGGCTTGCACCGCGATATGGAAATATCAAAGCGCTTCCGCGTTGCTTTCGCCGGTACGGATGCGATAGGCCTGCTGGATCTCGGTGACGAACACCTTGCCGTCGCCGATCTTGCCGGTGCGGGCGGCGGTCTGGATGGCTTCCACCACGCGATCCACCAGGTCGTCGTTGACGGCGACCTCGATCTTCACCTTGGGCAGGAAGTTCACCACGTATTCGGCGCCACGATAGATTTCGGTTTGGCCCTTCTGGCGGCCGAAGCCCTTGACCTCGCTCACGGTCAGGCCCTGGACGCCCAGCGGCGTCAGGGCTTCGCGAACTTCGTCGAGCTTGAAGGGCTTGATGATGGCCATGATCAGCTTCATCTTAGGGTCCCCATGCAATTCCTGAGGATCCGTCGTTCCGGTGCGGATTCCGCCGATGACCTGGCGGGCCGGAAAAACGAATCACGGTTGATCGGTCGCAAGCCTTCTTGCGAATGTTCCGCTTCCCCTTCCCATTCAAGCGGCATGCCGAAATCGCCGGTTCATTTGAAATTGGTGAAAAATACCGCTTCGCCAAGGCGTTGGACCGGGCCCCCTTGGATTATCCGCTCGAATCTTGGGCGCTTTTCCCCCCATTTGCCTGTTTCCTCGGCGATTGCCTAATCCATTGCCCCGCTTGCACCCGCCAGCCAGGGGTGGCAGAACAATTCTCATGAGCAGCTCTTCTCCCTTGCGCGTCGATGTCCTGATCAACGGCGGCGGCCCGGTCGGCGCCCTGCTGGCCTGCGCCCTGGGCAAGGCCGGCATCCGCGTGGCGGTAGTCGAGGCGGCTCCTCCGGCAATCCTCGCCCGGCCCGGCACCGACGCCCGGGCCATCGCCATCGCCTATACTGCGCGCAAGGTGATCGCTGCCGCCGGCGCCTGGGACGGCATGAAGGACGAGGCGGGCGAGATCCTGGAAATCCGCGTCACCGACGACGGCTCGCCCCTTTACCTGCATTACGACCACCAAGATATCGGCGACGATCCCCTGGGCTGGATCGTCCCCAATCCGGCCATCCGCCGCGAATTGCTGGGCGCGCTCGCCCGCGCGCCCTCGGTCCACCTGCTGGCCCCGGCCCGGCTGAAGCGCCTGGAGCGCCTGGCCCACCGGGTCGAGGCCGAGCTGGAGGACGGTCGCGTCATTCACGCCGCCCTGGCGGTGGCCGCCGACGGACGCGGCTCCGTGCTCAGAAATCAGGCGGGCATCAAGGTGAGGCGGCGCGACTACCATGAAAGCGGCATCGTCTGCATCATGGCCCACGAGCGTCCCCACCACGGCATCGCCCACGAGCGCTTCCTGCCCGCCGGGCCCTTCGCCATCCTGCCGCTGGCGGGAAACCGCAGCGGCATCGTGTGGACTGAAGCCAACGACGTCGCCGCCGCCATCTGCGGCCAGGACGACGGGGCCTTCCGCGCCGAGCTGGCGGCCAAAGTCGGCGGCTTCCTGGGCGAAGTGACGGTGGAAGGAGCGCGCTTCCACCATCCCCTCACCCTGCAATTCGCCGAGAGGATGATCGACCACCGCCTGGCCCTGATCGGCGACGCCGCCCACGGCATGCACCCCATCGCCGGCCAGGGCATGAACATGGGCATCCGCGACGTGGCCGCCCTGGCCGAGGTCATCGCCGACGCCATGCGTCTCGGCCTCGATCCCGGCGGGCCGGACGGGCTGGAGCGCTACCAGCGCTGGCGGCGCTTCGACACCATGCTGATGCTGGGCCTCACCGACGGGCTGGACCGCCTGTTCTCCAACGATATCGAGCCCTTGAAGCATCTGCGCCGCCTGGGTCTGGCCGGTGTTCACCAGCTGGGCCACACCAAGCGCTTCTTCATGCGCCACGCCATGGGCCTGGTGGGCGACCTGCCCCGGCTGATGAAGGGCGAAGCCCTTTAGACCGGGCTGCCGCCCGTACCCGCCCGGAGACACAGCCTCCGGACCTCCAGTTTTTTGAAACGAGAGAGGGTTCGGGAGATTTCTCCCGATTGGGGTTTGGGGCGAAAGCCCCAAATAGCGGCGATGCTAAGCCACCACCGCCGCCGACTTGGCCCCAAGGGCGCGCAACGCGTCCCCAGGCGACAGGTGGACCTGCACGCCCCTTCCGCCGCCATTGATGAACACCTTGGGATGGGCGAGGGCGGCCTCCTCCATCACGGTGGGGGCGGTCTTCTTCTGGCCGAAGGGCGAGATGCCGCCCACCACGTAGCCGGTGGCGCGCTCGGCGTCGGCGGGCTTCATCATCTGGGCGGACTTGGCCCCCAGGGCGGCGGCCAGCTTCTTCATGGAGACCTCGCGATCCGAGGGCACCACGACGCAGGCCGGCTTGCCGTCGGCCAGCACCATCAGGGTTTTCAGCACCATGGCGGGATCGGCGCCCAGCGCCTCGGCCGCCTGCATGCCCACTTTGTCGGCGTTGCCGTCGTAGTCGTAGAGGCGGACCTCGTAGGCGATACCCGCCTTGTCCAGCGCCTGGGTGGCCCGCGTCGTCTTGGACATGGGAGTGGTTTCAGCCGCAGCCGCACCCACCCGACTTGGAGCCCCCGCCCCCGCCGCAACCGTGAGCCTTGGGCGGCGGCGCCTTGGACAGCGCCGGGTCGCGCGACAGGCCAAGGGCTTCCAACTCGGCCAGGTAATCGGCCCAGATGGCGTCCTGGTTGGCGCCCAGCGCGTAGAGGTAGTCCCACGAATAGATGCCGCTGTCGTGCAGGTCGTCGAACACCAGCTTGACGGCGTAATTGCCCACCGGCTCGACGCCGATGATGCCCACATGCATGCGGCCCGAGACCAGCTGCTTCTGGTCGGGGGAATGGCCCTGGACCTCGGCGGACGGGCTTTCCACCCGCAGCAGCTCGGCCGGCAGCACGAAGGTCTTGCCGTCGGAGAAGGCGACTTTCAGGGTGCGCGCCGCCTTGTCGACCTTGAGTTCCTCGGGCCAGGGGCGTTCGGCGGGGATATTCATCGTGCGTCTCCCTCGATGGCGCGGGCTTCGTCCACCAGCATGATCGGAATGCCGTCGCGGATGGGATAGGCCAGTCCGCCCTTGTCGTCGATCAGCTCCTGGGCGGCCGCGTCATAGCGCAGCGGTGCATGGGTGCCGGGAGCCACCAGGATCTCCAGCAGCTTCGTGTCGAAGGCCGAAACACGCTCGGGCATGAACAACGCTCCTAATGTATCGAAGAGCCGCCGCTTTCGTTCAGCAGCTCCCTTTGGATCAAGGTGATCATCAGGCGGCAGCGCTCGGCATGGCTGGCCGCCTCAAGCAGGGCCTGCTTCTCCACGGGCGCGAAGGGGCAGGCCATGGCCAGACGGACGGTGAGATCGGCGTCGTCGGCCTTTTCCAATTGGGCAATGTCGGCCGACATGCCAAGCCCCCCCAGATAGGCGCGCACGATGGAAAGCAGGCCGCGCCGGTCCACCGGACCGGAATCGCTGCCGTCCAGGTCGGCGGAATAGGGGATGTAGTCGGTCCGCACCCGGCGATAGCCGGCGCGGCCCTCCACCTCGCCGGCCAAACGGAAACGGCAGATGCCGGCGGCGGTGATCAGGTAGCGGCCGTCGCCGGTCTCGCCGAAGGCGGTGATGCGCGCCAGGCAGCCGGTGTCGTAGAGGCCGGGCACCGTGCCGCCCTTGTCCTTGTCGTCGCGCGGCTGAACCAGGGCGAACAGCCGGCCCAGTCCCAGCGCGTCGTCGACCATGGCCAGATAGCGGGGCTCGAACACCATGAACGGCGCGCTGCCCTTGGGCAGCAGGATGGCGCCCGACACCGCGAAGACCGGCAGGTCGCGGGGCAGGTCGTCGATGCGCAAGGGGCGGTCGGCCTGCATGGCGGAATTACGAGAACAGCAGGGTGGACAGCCGCTTGCGCCCGGCGACGGTCAGCGGATGGGTGGGACCGAAGGCCTCGAACAGCTTGACCAGCTGCTTGCGCGCCGCGTCCTCGTTCCAGGTGCGGTTGCGCTTGAACAGGTCCAGCAGCTCGTCCACCGCCGCCTCGCCCTCGCCGGCGGCGTAATAGGCCAGCGCCAGGTCATAGCGTGCCTGATGGTCGTCGGGGTCGGAAGCCAGGCGGCGGCGCAGCTCGGCTGCCTCGCCCACGCCCCCGGCGCTCTTGGCCAGTTCCAGCGCGGTGGCCACCGCGGCGATCTCGGGGTTGCGGAGCATTTCGGGCGCCAGACGGGCCAGCATGGATTCCGCCTGGGCGCTCTGGCCCACCGCCATCAGGCAGCGCAGCAGCCCGGCCATGGCCGAGGCGTTGTCGGGGGCTTCCTGCAGGATCTGGTTGAAGATGCCGGCCGCCGTCTGGGGGTCGCCGTCTTCCAGGACCTGCTTGGCCTCGGCGATGTAGTCGTCGATGGTCGGACCGGCATTGCCACCGGCGATCAGGCGCTTGACGAATTCCTTCAGCTGGCTTTCGGGCTGGGCGCCGGTGAAGGCGTCCACCGGGCGGCCGCCCTTGAAGGCGTAGACGGTGGGAACCGACTGGATGCGCAGCTGCGCCGCCAGGTCCTGGTTCTTGTCCACGTCCACCTTGACCATGCGCACCGCGCCCCTGGCTTCGCGCACCACCTTTTCCAGGGCGGGGCCCAAGGTCTTGCACGGGCCGCACCACGTCGCCCAGAAATCGACGATAACCGGCACCTTCTGGGACATCTCGATGACGTCGGCCACGAAGGTGGCGGTGGTGGCGTCCTTGATCAGTTCGCCCGGCACGGATTGGGTGCCGCCGGGGGCTCCCTTTGCACCGGAATTGAACATCAGATCCATGGTTATGCGGTCCCTCAAGCTGGCGGGTTCGACCCGCAATAGATGGACCGTTGCCGCCCTTGTGGCAAGTCCAAACCCCGCCATTTGTCGCCCTGGAAAAAAGCCTGCGAAAAAGTGCTTGCGTCGGCCAATTCTTTTCGTATTATCCGGGCCTCGCCGCTGGAAACGGCAGCGAAGACGCCGAATTGAGCGGGCGTAGCTCAGGGGTAGAGCACAACCTTGCCAAGGTTGGGGTCGAGGGTTCGAATCCCTTCGCCCGCTCCAATCGGACCACGAACAAGGCCGCGGGAAACCGCGGCCTTTCGTGTTTTCGGGTCACCCCCTGGAATGGGACGTGTCAGATGAGCCTCGCTACGGACAGACCGCGTCTTCTCGTCACCCGCCGCCTGCCGCCCGCCGTGGAAGAGCGGGCCCGGACGCTGTTCGAGGCCGAGCTCAATCCCGCCGACACCCTGTGGAGCGCCGGCGAACTGGTGGAGCGGGCAAGCCGCCACCGCGCCGACGCCCTGCTGATCTGCCTGACCGAACGTCTGGATGCCGGGACAATGTCCCGCCTTCCCGGCAGCCTGCGCGTCATTTCCACGGTTTCGGTGGGAACCAACCACATCGATCTGGCGGCGGCCCAGGCGCGCGGCATCGCCGTCGGCTATGCCCCGGACGCCACCACCGCGGCCACCGCCGATCTGGCCCTGCTGCTGCTGCTTTCGGCCTGCCGGCGCGCCCACGAGCATCAGGCGATCCTGCGTTCGGGCCAGTGGGGGGCCTGGAACGCCTGGAACAATCTCGGCATGGACCCCGGCGGCAAGGTTCTCGGGCTGGTGGGCATGGGGCGGATCGGCCGCGCCGTGGCCCAGCGGGCGCGCGCCTTCGGAATGCGTATCGCCTATCACCAGCGCCGCCGCCTTTCCCCCGAACTGGAAGACGGGGCGGAGTTTCACTCCAGCCTGGAAAGCCTGTTTCGGGCCAGCCGCATTGTCTCGCTCCATACCCCCAGCACGCCCGAGACCCTGGGCCAGATCAACGCCCAAAGCCTGTCCTGGCTGCCCGAGGGCGCGGTGCTGATCAACACCGCCCGCGGCGATCAGGTGGTGGACGACGATCTGATCGCGGCGCTGCGTTCGGGCCGGCTGGCGGCGGCCGGGCTGGACGTCTTCGCCGGCGAGCCCGCCTTCGACCGCCGCTACCTGGACCTGCCCAACGCCACCCTGCTGCCCCATATCGGCACCTCCACGGTGGAGACCCGCGACCGCATGGGTATGGACGCCATCGCCAATCTGGAGGAGTTCTTCGCCGGACGGCCGCTGCGCTGGCCGGTCGGCTGAATCAAGCCCCTACCCTTCCAGGGCGCGCAGCTCGGCGTTGGTGTAGCGCAGGCGGCTAGCCAGGATGCTCGCCAGCCTCTCCATCATGTTCATGCCCACCTTCTTGTGGTTCTCGGCGAACAGGTCGAAGGCCTGGCGCGACAGCACGTAGAGATGGGCCTCGGTGAAGGCCATGGCGTCGGCCGAGCGGGATTCGCCGTCGAGGAAGGCCATCTCGCCGAAAAAGGCGCCCCGGCCGAAGGTGGCGATATGCCTGGTATGGCCGCTGGGCAGGGGCAGCATGATGCGCACGATGCCCTTGCGAATCAGGAACAGCTCGTCGCCCTGGTCGCCGATGGAGAAGATCTTCTCGCCGGCGGAGATCACCCGGACTTCCATGCTTTTCTCAAGCTCGTCCAGGGTTTCGCGCTTGCGGGCCTTGAACAGCTCGATCTCGGCCAGTTCCAGCAAGGTCTCCTCGTTGGAGGCCAGTTCCGCCTCGGCGAGGATGCGGTCCTCGACCCATTCCAGGGCCTCGTCGGCCTCGCCGAAGATGCGGACCGGCTGGCCCGAGCGCACCACCCCGGTCTGGTCGAAGTATTTCTCCATGTCCTTGCCGCTGGGCAGGTGCTTAGGCATCTGGCTGAAGATCAGCACACCCTGGCGCTCGGCCAGGATGTCCTTGATCTGGTCGAGCATGTGGGCGGCGGTGATATCCACCGACTGGACCCGGCGCATGTCCAGGATCAGGTATTTGCGGATCTTGAGGTCGTTCTCCAGGGCATGGAACAGCTGGCTGGTGGTGCCGAAGAACAGGCTGCCCTGCAATTCGGCAACGGCCGTCTGGCCGCCGCGCTCGGCCAGGATGTCCATCTCGTCCTGGGTGCGGACCCGCTTGGAGAAGGACTGGTCGCCGGTGGCGATGCAGCGGACCACCGAGCCGTGGACCTGCTCGCGGATGAACAGGAGGACGGCCAGCACCACGCCGATCCCCGAGGCGACGATCAGGCTGACGGACAGGGCGCAAGCCACCACCGCGGCGATCACCACGAAATCCATGACGGTGTCGCGCGATTTGAGGAAATTCAGGCTGTGCCGGTCGATCATGCGCAATCCGATGACCAGCAGGATGCCCGACAGCGAGGCCACCGGCACCCACGAGATCAGATTAGCCAGCAGCGCGAAGGCGATCAGGGCGGAAACGCCTTCGACCAGCCCCGACAGCTTGGTCTGGGCGCCGCTGGACATGTTGACCAGGGTGGCGCCCATGGTGCCGGCGCCGGGAACGCCGCCAGCCAGGCCAGCCGCCAGATTGCCCAGGCCCTGGCCCATCAGTTCCCGGTTGGAATCGTGGCGGGTGCGGGTCAGGGCGTCGAGCACCACGCAGGTCTTGAGCGTGTCGATGGACAGCAGCACCGCCAGGGTCAGCGCTGGAATCAGCAGCTCGCGCAGGGCGGCGAACCCCAGCTGCCCCAGGGCCGACCAGCGGGCGGCAAAGCTGTCTACCAGGCTGCCGCCCTCGCCGCCCAGGGCGCCGACCACGAAGGCGTTGCCGTCCAGCGTCATCAGGGCGGGGTCGAACAGCCCAAGCCCGAGATAGGTGAAGATGCCGGCCAGCAGACCCAGCACCGGGGCGGGAACCTTCCTGGTCACCTTGGGCGCGGCCAGCATCACGACGATGGTGGCGGCGCCCACCAGCATGCCCTGCCAGCGCCACAGCGCGGGCGAAACCAGCGCCTCGGCGAACTTGACGCCCTTGGGCGTGCCGAGAAAACGCGGCAGCTGGCTACCGATGATGATCATGCCGACGCCCGACAGATAGCCGCTGACCACCGGATAGGGCATGTACTTGATCAGGCGGCCGAGCTTGAGCGCGCCCATCAGCAGCTGCAGGCCGCCGGCCATCAGCCCCATCAGGGCCAGCAGCAGAAGGCCCAGTTCGGGGCTGCCGCCCCGCGCCACGTGATCGATGGCGAAAGCCGACAGCACGGCCGCCGCCGGCGCGCAGGGCGCGCTGATCAGCCGGTTGGTGCCGCCGAACAGCGGCGCCAGCAGGCCCAGCGCCACGGTGCCCAGGATGCCGGCCACGGCGCCCTGGGCGCCGAACTGGCTGCCCAGCGCCGAAAAGATGGTGACGCCGAAGGCGATGGCCGAGGGCAAGGCCACCAGCATGGCCGCGGTGCCGCCCCATAGATCGCCAGATAGAGTGCCGGATTTGACAGCTTTCATCCCGCATCTCCCCGCCCGAGATCCATACAAAAGTAAACCTATTCCCGCCCTGCCGAAAGGCGGAATGACATGAACGGTGCTGCGACCGCGGGGCCGGCCAATTCCCCTCGACAAGATTTCCCGGAGATTGGACACTTGCCCCAGGACGACAAAGCGGAAGGATCGACAGAACGTGGTCGGGACCATCCTTTCCAATGATTCAACCGTTCCCCCACAGATAGTCCGGCGGATAAGGCATGCGGCCCTGGCACTTTGCGCCGTGCTGCTGCTGGCCATCTCGCCGGCCGGCGCCCAGCCGCGACCGAAGGATTCCTTGCAGGACGCCCGCCAGGCCATTGCCCAGGGCGAGTTCGAACGCGCCTTCGACACGGCCCGGCAGGTGCTGGAAACCCTGCCGCCCAATTCCATGATCGAACGCCGGGCCGGTCCCATCGCATTGTCGATCATGGCCAACGCCCTGGCGGCGCGCGGCCGCGCCGAGGAAGCCGAATCCCTGCTGCGCCGGGCCGGGGACGATCTGGCGCGGCGGCTGGGCGACGGTGGCGCACCCGTCATGCGAATCCGCGCCGACAACGGCACCCTGCTTCGCCGCATGGGCCGCTTCGCCGAGGCCCGCGAGATCCTGGACCGGGTACCGTTGACCGGCGATGAGGATGGCGCCACCCGCCACGGCTTGCGCGCCAGGCTGCAACTGGCCGATCTGTCGCGTCTGGTGGGTGACCGACAGGGCGCCAAAGACCGGATCGAGCAGGTTCTGGCCGCCGCCGGGTCCGATCCCAATCTGGAGGGGCCCCGGGCGGGGGCGGCCTTCATGCTGGCCCGGGTGCTGTCCGAGGAGGGAAAGACCGCCGAAGCCTATGATCAGGCCCGCCGCGCCCTGGCCATCCGGGAGCGGCTGTCCGGTGCCCAGGGGATGCTGACCATCGTCGCCCGCGCCCTTGCCGGGTCCCTGGCCCTGAGGCTGGAACGCCTGGAGGAGGCCGAGCCCCTTCTCGCCACCGCCCTGTCCGACGCCGAGCGCGTGTTCGGCCCCACCAGCGATTTCTTCCCTTCCATCGCCCAGGACCTTGCCGATCTGCGTGAGCGGCAGCAGCAATTCGAGCCGGCAGCGATGCTTCACCGGCGCGCCGCCGCCGCCCGCTCCTCGGGCTCCGATCTTCAGGCCGCCAATGCCGACCGGCGGGCCGCCCAGTTCTTCAAGCGCCGCAACCAGCCGGAACAGGCCCTGCCCCATTACCTGGCCGCGATCACCCGGCTGGAGCGGATTTTTTCGGGTGCCCGCGCCCTGGACGAAGGATCACGCCTGGGCCTGACCGACCGGTTCTCGGGACTTTATGCCGATGTCCTGGGCGTGCTGGCCGGTCTGCACGCCATCAATCCGGCAGCTGGCCACGACCGCCAGGCCCTGGCGGTCGCCAGCCAGGCGCAAAGCCGCATCTTCACCGACCTGATGCGCCAGGCCGACATCCGGCGATTTTCCTCCGAGCCGCGCTTCCTCGACAGAAAGGAGCGGCTGGAACAGGCCCGAAAACGTCTGGCGCAATTGCGCGAAAGCGATGCGCTCGGCGGTCTGGATGGGGGTGAAGGCGACATTCCCCGGTCGGTCGCCGCCGAACTCCAGACCGCCATGGCGGCGGCCAGGACGGCGGAGGACGAGATGTGGCGGGACTTTCCCCGCTTCATGGAGCTGGTCCAACCGCGCCCGGTAACCGTCGATGATCTGCAGCAGCGTCTGCTGCGGCCGGGCGAGACCCTGCTGTCCACCGCCACCCTGCCCGACGTCACCCTGGTATTCGCCGTGACCCGCGACGCCTTTCGCATGGTCACCGCTCCGGTAGGCCGGAAGGAGGTGGACGCTTCGGTCCTGGCACTCCGTTCCTCTATCGAAACGGCATCCGAGGGAACCAGGGAGGCGTTCGCCGCCTTCGACCCCGCCTTGTCGCACGGCCTGTACCGGCACCTGGTGGCGCCGCTGGAGCCGCTGCTGTCCGGGGCGACGCAAGTCTTCGTCGTCGCCGACCATTCGCTCCAGACGCTTCCCTTCGAAGTACTGGTAACCAACTGGGGCGAGGCGGAAAAGAAGACGTTCCAGGCCGCCCGTGCCGCCGGCCCCTTTTTGGCGGAATACGCCACTCTTCCCTGGCTGGCCAACCGCTACCGCTTCGCCTACCTGCCCAGTCTGGCCGCCCTGGCGTCCGAACGGCTCTACGCCCCGTCGCAAAGTGCGGCCACCGGCCTGGTCTCCTTCGCCGATCCCGTATTCCCGGCCACGGGCGACAAGGCGGCGCTGCCGCGCCTGCCCGAAACCGCCGACGAAGCCCGCGCCGTGGCCAAGGCCCTGGGCGGCGACAGCCGGCTTTACCTGCGCGCCGAGGCCAATGAATACGCCGTCAAGCGGGCCAAATTGGACAAGACCCGCTATCTGCACTTCGCCACCCACGGCCTGCTGTCGGGCGAGTTCCTGTCCCTGGGTGGCGACGACACCGCGCCGCCGCCTCAGCCCGCCCTGGCGCTCACCATGGTCGGCGACCTCAACGGCGAGGACGGCCTGCTCACCATGCGCGAGGTCATCGAGGAGCTGAAACTGAACAGCGATCTGGTGGTGCTGTCGGCCTGCAACACCGCCGGCGAGCCGGGCCGGGCGGGAACCGGCGAGGGCTTCGCCGGATTGACCCGGGCATTCATGTTCGCCGGCGCCCATGGGCTGGTGGTCAGCCATTGGAGCGTGGAAAGCCTGTCCGCCCAGGAGCTGATCACCGTCACCTTCGGCCGCATCGCCCAAGGCGACCGGCCCCTGGCGGCACTGGAGGCCGCGCGCCGATCCCTGCGCGGCCAGACGGTTCCGGGATCCAGGCCCTTCGTGCCGACCCATCCGTTCTTCTGGGCGCCCTTCGTATACGTGGGAACCTAGCGGGCCCTCAGCACGCCGGCGAAGAACCGAGCCAGCCCGTCATGATCGGCCAGGGGCAGGACCTGCGCCACATACTGGTCAGGACGCACCACGATCACGCAACCCTTGTCCCGGTCGATTCCCCGCATGTCGTAGATGTCCCGGCCGCTCTTGAAATCAGGGCAGAACACCTTCTCGTAATCTTTCAGGCCATGGCGGCCCTTGGCCGGAACCAGCAAGGGGTGAAGGCGTTCAAGCCGCATGTGGCGATGGGGCGTCTGGAACACCGCCCGCAGGTCGATGACGGAATCCGGGTCGGCGCCTTCAGGCGTATGGCGGCGCAAGGGCGAGGTGGAATCACCCGCCAGGTACTCGCACAGGGCGCGGATACCGCAATCGGGTCCCATGGGTTCAGCCCGGCCGGCGAAGGCGAAGACGCGCCAGCGGCCGTCGGCCTCGATGCAATGGCCCAATTGCATGGGCTTGGCATCGGCCAGCCGGATGACGGGAGCCGAGTGGAAGCGCATGCCGAGGATCTGGCCCCTGGCCAGATGCTGGTGCGCGCCGTCGCCCACCAGGGCTGAAGGCTTGTAATGGGTGGCCGTTCCGGCTGTGAAACGACCGAACTGGGTGAAGTAGCGCTGAAATTCGGCGGGGTCGATTCCGTCGGGATTATCGGCCGATTTGGGCTTGGCGCTGAACATCCGGGCCAGTTCCCGGTCGAAGTCGATGAGCTGTTTGGCAATGTCCTGGCGCTCGGCCGAATAGCTGAGCAAAAGGTCGGCATCGGCCCGCCCCTTCAGCACGTGGGCCAGCTTCCAGCCCAGGTTCCAGGTGTCGTTGACCGAAGTGTTGAGCCCCTGCCCCGCCTTGGGGCTGTGGGTGTGGCAGGCATCGCCGGCCAGGAAGACGCGAGGCGCCCGGCCGGGCTCGGAATCGTCGAAGGCGGTGGTCAGGCGCTGGCCGATCTCGTAGACGCTCCACCAGGCCACTTCCTTCACGTCGATGGCGTAGGGCCGCATGATCCTGCGGGCCGCGGCGATCAGGTAGTCGGCAGTAACACTATCGCGGGAGATACGCTGGTTTTCCTGCAACTTGTCCAGCTCGATATAGAGCCGCACCATGTACCCGCCTTCGCGCGGGATGATCAGCATGTTGCCTTCGTTGGCGGAATGGATCACCGCCTTGAGGCGGATGTCGGGGAAGTCGGTGACCACCAGCACGTCCATCACGCCCCAGGCCTGGTTGAGCGCGTCGCCCACCAGCTCGCGGCCGATGGCCTGGCGCACCGTGCTGCGCGCGCCGTCGCAGCCCACCACATAGCGGGCCCGGACGGTTTCCAGGGTCTTGGAGGTCTGGGAATGGGTCACCGCCCGCTCGAAGGTCAGGGTCACCGGATGGTCCGCCGCGTTCCGGTCCACCTCCAGCCCCACCAGCTTGCGCGAGTAGAAGGGCTCGATCTTCGCCGGGCCCTGGCGCATGACATCGAGGAACAGGTCGTGGATGCGCGCCTGATTGATGATCACGTGCGGCATTTCCGACAGGTCGTCCTCCACATCCTGGATACGGTCGTTGCGCATGATCCCGGCGGGCGCATCGGGATTGGGCTTCCAGAAGGTGACCTCGTTGACGCCATAGGCTTCCTGGATGACCTGGTCGGCGAAGCCGTAGGCCTGGAACATCTCCAGCGTACGGCACGCCATGCCGTCGGCCTGGCCCACCAGCAGCCGGTCATCCTTCAGATCGGCGATGCAGGTCCTGATCTCGGGGAATTTCGACAGCTGGGCCGCCAGATTGAGCCCGGCGGGGCCGCAGCCGACGATCATCACGTCCACCTCGGCGGGCAAGGGGCGCTTGATGGGCGGCGGCACCACCCTATCCTGGGGATCGGCGAAGCGGGGATCGCCGGGGTGAAATCCATCTTGATGGAACTGCATGCGCGCCTCCTTCGACCGATTCCAGTGAAGCACAGTTGATGTCCGCGGACCAGGGACAGCGGCTCGTTCCGGATGGGGCGACAAAAAGGGCCGCGGAAAACCGCGGCCCCTTCGCGTCATTCGCGTTGTGGCGAACTCAAGCGGCGGCGATCAGGCGCCGCAGCACTTCTTGAATTTCTTGCCCGAACCGCAGGGGCAGGGATCGTTGCGGCCCGCCTTGACCGTCACGCGGCGCTGCTCCACCGGGGCGCCGCCGATGCGGCCGGCCACGTAGTACCAGCGGCCGTCCTCGCGCCGGAAGGTGGAGAGCTCGCGATGGGCCTCGTTCTTGCCGTCCATGCGGAAACGGGCGGTGAAATCCACCGTTCCCTCGTCGTCTCCCTCCCCGCCGCCCGTGGCGCCGTGGATGGTCAGGCCCAGCCACTGGGACGACTTGGCCCACTTCTCGGTCTCGGCGCGATGGAAGTCGCCGCGCTCGTCGGGCGCCAGGGTGTCGTGCAGGTAGTCGATGGCCGCCACCGTGAAGGCGGAATAGCGCGAGCGCATCAGCGCCTCGGGCGTAGGCGGCAGGGCCTTGCCGGCGATGAAGGGTTCGCAGCAGGATGCAAAGGTCTGGCCGGAGCCGCAGGGACACGTGGTCATTTAAAACTCGATCAGGTTGGAGAACATGAAGATGCCGATGACGGCGGCCAGGTAGAAGGCCCCGCCCACGCCGAGCATGAACAGAACGTTGCCGGCGGTGCGCAGCGGGTGCATGTGGCGGTCGCGGTCGATGCGGTCGATGGAGCGGCGCTCGTAGCCACCGACGATGGTGACGAAGTGGCGGCCGCCGAAAAAGGGAAAGGTGATGCGGATGTTGATGGGATGCTTGCGCCAGCTGATGGGCTTGGCGGCGTTCCACAGGGCGGCCCGCTGGTCGGCGGTGAAGGATTCGACGACGTCGTCCGGCAGATTGGCCAGCAACGCGTCAAGGGAATCGTTTTGTTGTTCCGTCGCCATCCTCGCCTCCCCCGGATTCTTCCGCGCCGCCCGCCCATACTACAAAGGCGGGCGGCGTCTTCATAGAGCCGAGATTCAGGAGGATCAGACCGCGTCCAGATCCTCGACCGACCGGTCGGGATTGCGTGACAGGCGGGCCAGGAGATCGTCGAGCTGTTCCAGCGAGCCGTAGGAGATGGTCAGCTCGCCACCCTTGCCCAGCGAACGGATCGCCACCTTGCAGCCCAGCTGCGAGGTCAGGTCGCGTTCCAGCGCCGCGATGTCGGGATCCTTTCCGCCGCCGGCGGGGCGGCCGCCATTGGTGGGCTTGGCCTTGCCCTCGTCGTTGACCAGCTTTTCCGTCTGGCGCACGTTGAGCGCGCGCCCCACCACGTCACGCGCCAGCCGCAGCGGGTCGGCCGCCGTCAGCAGGGCACGGGCGTGGCCCGCCGTCAGCTCGCCCCTCTCCAGCATGATCTTGACCGGATCGGGCAACGCCAGCAGGCGGATCATGTTGGCCACGTGCGAGCGCGACTTGCCCACCGCCTTGGCCAGCTCCTCCTGGGTGTGGGAGAACTCGTCCATCAGGCGGCGGTAGCCGTCGGCCTCTTCCAAAGGCGACAGGTCCTGGCGCTGCAGGTTCTCGACCAGTGCCACTTCCAGGGCCTCGCGGTCCGAGAGCTCGCGGACGATGACCGGAACCTCGTGCAGCTTGGCGCCTTGGGCCGCCCGCCAGCGGCGTTCGCCGGCGATGATCTCGAAGCGCGCCGGATTGCCCGGCAGGGGACGCACCAGCAGCGGCTGGAGAATGCCCTTCTCGCGCACCGATTCCACCAGGTCGGCGATGCGGTCCTCGTCGAAGGTGCGGCGCGGCTGGAACTTGCCCGGCTGGAGATGCTCCAGCGGCATGGTCCGCAAGCCCTTGATGGCCGCCTGCCCCTCCGGCCCCGCGGCAGCGGCGCTGGTCACCGCCGCGATGGCCGAGGCCGCGTGATCACCCAACAGGGCGGACAGGCCGCGCCCCAGGCCCTTCTTCTTTTCGTCAGCCACTTTAAACCCTCTTGGTCAGCCCTCAATCGCCGGGCGCTTCGCTTGGCTTTCGCGGCCTAAGCCGCGGCGGCCTAAGCCGCGGCGGCCTTTGGCCTTGCCTCCCCGCCTCCGGCGCGTCGGAGTTATGCCCTCAACAATTCCCGTTCGCGCTTCAACACTTCCGAAGCCAGATTGATATAGGCCTCGGAGCCTAAGCACTTCATGTCGTAAAGCAGCACCGGCTTGCCGTGGCTGGGCGCCTCGGACACCCGGACGTTGCGCGGAATCACCGTCTTGTAGACCTTGTCGCCGAAATACTCGCGCACGTCGGCGGCCACCTGGTCGGACAGGTTGTTGCGCTTGTCGAACATGGTGAGGATGATGCCCTGCAATTCCAGGCCGGGATTGAAGGCCTGGCGCACCCGCTCGATGGTCTTGATCAGATGGCTGACGCCTTCCAGGGCGAAGAACTCGCACTGCAGGGGCACCATCACCGCATTGGCCGCCACCAGGGCGTTCAGCGTCAGCAGGTTCAGGGACGGCGGGCAGTCGATCAGCACGTAGTCGTAGGCGGCGAGCGACCCGGCCAGGGATTCCTTGAGACGGTGCTCGCGGCGCTCGAACTCCACCAGCTCGATCTCGGCGCCCGACAGGTCGACGCCCGACGGCACCACGGATAGGCCGGGAATGGAGGTAGCGATCACCGCGTCGGCCAGGGCCGCCTCGCCCAGCATCACGTGATAGGAATTGACGTCGCGGGCCGAACGGTCGATGCCCAGCCCGGTGCTGGCGTTGCCCTGGGGGTCGAGATCGATGATCAGCACCGTCTTCTTGGTCGCCGCCATGGCGGTCGCCAGATTGATGGCGGTGGTGGTCTTGCCCACTCCGCCCTTCTGGTTGGCGACGGCGATGACGCGGGCGCTGCTACGGCTGGGCTCGGCCACGGGATACCTCACGCAGATGAAGGACAAGACCGCCGGGATCGGTGAGCGATGGCACCCGGCTCGCCGTGATATTCCATTCTTTCGCACTTGCGGTCAATTCGTCTTCCGCCCCCCTACCCTTCAGGAAGAGACATTCGCCCCCCGGGGCCAGGTGGGGAAAGGCCCAGCCCAGCAGCCGGTCGAGCGGCGCCAGGGCGCGGGCGGTCACCACGTCGGCGGAAAGCGGTGCCATCTGCTCGATGCGCTTGTTGACCACGGTGACCGGGGTTTCGGTGATTCGGGCCACCTCGCGCAGGAAGGCGCATTTGCGCCCGTCGCTCTCCACCAGATGCACGTCGGGGGCTCCCATCACCGCCAGCACCAGACCGGGAAAGCCGGCGCCGCTTCCCAGATCCACCAGCCGCCTGGCCCCCGGCTTGATCAGGGCAAAGGCTTGAGCCGAATCGAGGAAGTGCCGCGACCACAGATCGGCCAAGGTGTCGGGTCCCACCAGATTGATGCGGGCC
This sequence comes from Magnetospirillum sp. XM-1, assembly GCF_001511835.1. Lineage (NCBI taxonomy): Bacteria > Pseudomonadati > Pseudomonadota > Alphaproteobacteria > Rhodospirillales > Rhodospirillaceae > Magnetospirillum > Magnetospirillum sp. XM-1. The sequence continues at coordinate 788,521 of NZ_LN997848.1, read as the reverse complement.
TGCCATTTGACCAGCAGCTCGGCATAGAGCTTCAGGCGCTCGAGTGTTTCACGTGAAACACCAGATTTCGTTAGGAACTCTTCCGGACCCACAATCCGATTCCCCATGCAGTGTTCTGTTTCACGTGAAACACAAAATCTAGGAGGCTCTTTTCACAAAGCCCAACAGCGCCGTCACCGCCGCCGGCGTGATGCCGGGAATGCGGGCCGCCGCCGCCAAGGTCTCGGGCCGCGCCGCCTTGAATTTTTGCCGCACCTCGTTGGACAGCGAGCCGATGGCGTCGTAATCCAGATCATCCGGCAGGGCCAGCCCCTCCTCGCGGCGATAGGCGCGGATGTCGGCCTCCTGCCGGTCGAGATAGCTGGCGTACTTGCCCTCGATCTCCAGCTGTTCGGCCACGCCGGCGGGCAGGCTGCCCAGCTCGGGCCACACCTGGGCGAGACGGACGAGGTCAAGATCGGGATAGGCCAGCAGGTCCCAGGCCGAGCGCACCACCCCGTCGCGGTTGATCTCCAGCCCCTGCTTGCGCAGCATGTCGGGCGAGGCCTTCAGGCTGCGCAGCAGCGCCCTGCCCCGCTCCAGCCCGGCGGCCTTGACCACGAAGGAAGCCCAGCGCTCCGACCCCACACATCCCGCCTCGCGGCCCTTGGGCGTCAGGCGCAGATCGGCGTTGTCGGCCCGCAGCAGCAGCCGGTACTCGGCCCGCGAGGTGAACATGCGATAGGGCTCGGATGTTCCCAGGCTGACCAGATCGTCGACCATCACGCCCAGATAGGCGTCGGCCCGGTCGAGAACCAGGGGCGCCGTCCCCCCCAATTTGCGCGCCGCGTTGAGCCCGGCCAGCAGGCCCTGGCCCCCCGCCTCCTCGTAGCCGGTGGTGCCATTGATCTGTCCGGCCAGGAACAGGCCTTCCACCGCGCGGGTCTCCAGCGAGCGGTGCAGGGCCCGGGGATCGACGAAATCGTATTCGATGGCATAGCCGGGACGGATCACCCGGCACTTCTCCAGGCCGGGAATGGTGGCGATCATGGCCAGCTGCACGTCCTCGGGCAGCGAGGTGGAGATGCCGTTGGGATAGACGGTGTCGTCGTCCAGACCCTCGGGCTCGAGGAAGATCTGGTGCCGCTCGCGGTCGGCGAAGCGTACCACCTTGTCCTCGATGCTGGGGCAATAGCGCGGGCCGGTGCTCTGGATCTGGCCGGAATACATGGGGGCGCGTTCCAGGTTGGCGCGGATGATGGCGTGGGTTTCGGGCGTGGTGGCGGTGATGCCGCAGGCCACCTGCGGCGTGGTGATGCGGTCCGTCAGATACGAGAACGGCACCGGCGGGTCGTCGCCCTCCTGGCGGTCGAGGGACTCCCAATCGATGGTGCGGCCGTCCAGGCGGGCCGGGGTGCCGGTCTTGAGACGGCCCAGCGGCAGACCCGCCCGCTCCAGCGCCAGCGACAGGCCCAGCGACGGCGCGTCCCCCACCCTTCCAGCGGCCCAGGTCTTCTCGCCCAGATGGATCAGGCCGCGCAGAAAGGTGCCGGTGGTGATCACCACGGCGCCGCAGACAAGGGTCGAGCCGTCGGCCAGGACCACACCGCTTACCCTTCCCCCTTCCACCACCAGATCCTCGGCCGAGCCCTCCAGCAGCGACAGGTTGGCGGTCTCGTCCAGCAGGGCGCGCATGGCGAGGCGATAGAGCTTGCGGTCGGCCTGGGCGCGGGGTCCCTGCACCGCCGGTCCCTTGCTGCGGTTGAGGATGCGGAACTGGATGCCGGCGCGGTCGATGGCGCGGCCCATCAGCCCGTCCAGGGCGTCGATCTCGCGCACCAGCTGACCCTTGGCCAGACCGCCGATGGCCGGGTTGCAGCTCATCTCGCCGATGGTCTCGAGCCGCTGGGTGAGCAGCACGGTGCGTGCGCCGAAGCGCGCGGCGGCGGCGGCGGCCTCGCACCCGGCATGGCCCGCCCCGATTACCACCACATCGCAAGAGCTTGTTTGTTTCACGTGAAACACACCATATCTAGGGGGAGTCACTTTCCAATGCAGAACTCGTGGAAGATGACGTCCAAAATCTCGTCCACATCGACCCGTCCGGTGATACGGCCCAGTGAGCGCGCCGCCAGTCGCAAATCCTCAGCGGCCATCTCGATACCCATCGCCGGGTCGAACCGAGCCAGTGAGTCCACCGCCTCGGCCACCGCCACACGGTGACGCTCGCGGGTCAGCACCGGGGCGGCGCCCACGGCGAAGCGGTGTTCCACCGTCTCGGCCAGGGCGGCGACCAGTTGGTCCACCCCCTCGCCCCGCTTGGCCGACAGGGCCAGGACCGGGCGGCCATTGATGACGGCCGGAACCTCGCCCGCCATCAGGTCGCGCTTGTTGAGCACCACCAGGGTGGCGTCGTCTATCATTTCCAAGGTCGCCGCGTCCAGATCGGGATGGAGCGACCCGTCGAAGACGCAGAGCTTGAGATCGGCGCCTGCCGCCCGGGCTGCCGCCCGGCGTACGCCTTCGCTCTCGATCTCGCAGGTGGACTCCCGCAAGCCGGCGGTGTCGGCGACGATCACCGGCCAGCCGTCCAGGTCCAGATGCACCTCGATCACGTCCCGCGTGGTGCCGGCCTGGGCCGAGACGATGGCGGCTTCCCGCCCGGCAAGGCGGTTCAGCAGACTGGACTTGCCGGCATTGGGCGCACCCAGGATGGCGATATGGATGCCGTCCCGAAGCCGCTCGCCGCTGCGGCGCTCGTCCAGATGGCCCGCCATCTCGGCCTTAAGGGCGCGGACCTCGGCCACCGATTGCTCTGCCAACGTGTCGGGGATGTCCTCGTCGGCGAAGTCGATCACCGCTTCCAGATGGGCCATGGCGCGGATCAGGCCCGCCCGCCACTCCTCCACCAGCCCGGCCAGTCCACCGTCCAGCTGGCGCAGGGCCTGGCGCTGCTGCGCCGCCGTCTCGGCATCGACCAGATCGGCGATGGCCTCGGCGCGGGTGAGATCGAGCTTGCCGTTGAGGAAGGCGCGGCGGGAAAACTCGCCCGGCTCGGCGGGACGCAGGCCCAATTCGCCCAGCCGCCGGGTCAGCGCCGCCGCCACCGCCCGGCCGCCATGCAGATGCAACTCGGCCACGTCCTCGCCGGTGAAGGAAGACGGCGCGGCGAACCACAGGACCAGCCCGTCGTCGATCGCCTCGCCGCTTGCGTCACGGATGCGGGCGCGCGAAGCCTTGCGGGGTTCGGGCAGATCCTTGCCGGTCAGGGCGCGAAGGGCCTCGCCCGCCCTCTCGCCCGACAGTCGCCACACCGCCACGCCGGCGCGGCCCGAGGCGCTGGCAAGGGCATAGATGGTGTCGGACATGGGGATGCCGTCAGGGCTGGGCGGCGAGCATCAGACGCTCGACCCGGCCGCCCTTGACCACATGGGTGTCCAGGATCTCGTCGATGTCGGCGATGGTGTGGAAGCTGTACCAGATGCCCTCGGGATAGATCACCATCACCGGCCCCTGGCCGCAGCGGTCGAGGCAGCCGGCGGAATTGATGCGCACGTCCTTGAGGCCGAGCTTCTTCTGCGCATTCTTCATGTGCTCGCGCAAATCCTCGGACCCCTTCTGAGCGCACGAGCCGCGCTTGTTGTCGTCGGGGCGGCGGTTGGTGCAGATGAAGACGTGGACCCGGAAAAAGTCGGGCGGATCGCTGGGCAGACGGCTCACTTTCACTTCTCCTTGGGTTGCCGTCCGCCGGAAGCGAACTGCGACCAGAACATCTTCTGCAGCTGCTCCATGCCCTGGACGCCGGCGGGCAGCCAGACCTTCAGCATGGTCTCGGGCTCCATGGCGTGCAGGCTGGCGGCCATCTGGTCCTGAATCTGCTTCATCAGCGCTTCCTGCATGGGCTTGACGTCGGGCAGGCCCAGAAAGGTCCGCGCCTCTTCCGGCGTACAGTCCACATCCACGGTGATCTTCATGTCATCCTCGTCTTGCGCTCGGCCCACCTCCTCCCAAACTAAGCATTAGCCCTCCCGGACGCAATGTCCCGCCGTTCAAGGATCAAGGAATGTCTTTCAACCGACTGGCCGCCGAGACCAGCCCCTATCTGCTGCAGCACGCCCATAACCCCGTCCACTGGTGGGCCTGGGGAGCGGACGCCCTGGCCGAGGCCAAGGCCGCCAACAAGCCGATCCTCCTTTCGGTGGGCTATTCCGCCTGCCACTGGTGCCATGTCATGGCCCATGAAAGCTTCGAGGACGAAGGCATCGCCGGGCTGATGAACCACCTGTTCGTCAACATCAAGGTCGACCGCGAGGAACGCCCCGATCTGGATGCGCTGTACCAGAACGCGCTGGCGCTGATGGGCCAGCACGGCGGCTGGCCGCTGACCATGTTCCTCACCCCCGACGCCGAGCCGTTCTGGGGCGGCACTTATTTCCCCGCCACGCCGCGCTATGGCCGCGCCGCCTTCCCCGACGTGCTGGAGGGCATCGCCCACACCTTCCACAAGGACCCGGAAAAGATCGGCCACAATGTGGAGCGCATCCGGGGTGCGCTGGAACAGATGGCCCGCTCGCCCGGACCCATGGGCCTCGACATGGAGGTGGTGGATCTGGCCGCCACCCAATGCCTGCGGCTGATCGATTTCGAGGACGGCGGCACGGTGGGCGCGCCCAAGTTTCCCCAGCCCGGCCTGTTCCGCTTCCTGTGGCACTCGTACTTGCGGACCGGCAATTCCAGCCTCAAGGACGCGGTGACGGTGACGCTGGACCATATCTGCCAGGGCGGCATCTACGACCACCTGGGCGGCGGCTTCATGCGCTATTCCACCGACGACATCTGGCTGGTGCCCCATTTCGAGAAGATGCTCTACGACAACGCCCAGCTTTTGTCGCTGCTGACCAAGGTGTGGAAGCATACCGGCTCGCCCCTTTACCGCGCCCGCATCTTCGAGACGGTGGGCTGGCTGTTGCGCGACATGACCGCCGAGGGCGGCGCCTTCGCCGCCGCACTCGACGCAGACAGCGAGGGCGAGGAAGGGCTGTTCTACACCTGGACCTCGGAAGAGATCTCGGCCCTGCTGGACCTGGAGACCGCTTCGGAATTCTGCAAATTGTACGGCGTGCAGCCCCACGGCAATTGGGAGGGGCGCAACATCCTGCATCGCAACCACCCCAGGGGCGGCGGCGACGATTCAGGACTGGCGGCGGCCAAGGCGGCCTTGCTGGCCGAGCGCGACAAGCGGGTTTGGCCGGGCCGCGACGGCAAGGTGCTGGCCGACTGGAACGCCATGATGATCGCGGCTCTGGCCGAGGCGGCGCTGGCCTTCGACCGCCCCGACTGGCTGGCCGCGGCCGAGCATGCCTTCGGGATCATCATCGAGAAGATGACCCGGCCCGACGGACGCCCCGCCCATTCCCTGTGCCAGGGCCGGGCCGAAACCGCCGCCGTGCTCGACGATTACGCCTGGTTGATGCTGGCGGCGCTGGCGCTGCACGAGATCACCGCCCGGCCCGACTACCTGGACCGCGCCAAGGCCTGGGCCGGACAGGTTCACGCCCATCATTGGGACGAGACGGGCGGCGGCTATTTCCATTCCGCCGGGGACGCCACCGACGTGGTGATCCGCACCAAGCCCACCTTCGATTCGGCGGTGCCCAGCGGCAACGGCATGATGGCCGAGGCCCTGGCCCGGCTGTGGCTGGCCACCGGCGACGAAGCCTGGCGCGAGCGCGCGAACGCGGTGATCGATTCCTTCGCCGCCGCCATCCCCGAACAGATCCCCCACATGACCTCCCTGCTCGAGGCCTTTTCCATCCTGGCCGAGCCGCTGCAGGTGGTGATCGTCGGGCCCCTGGACGATCCTGGCAGCCTTGCCCTGCTCGGCGCCTTCGCCGCCCACCCGCTGCCCGCCGTCTCGCTGCTCAGGGTCGAGGACGGCGCATCCCTGGCCATAGGCCATCCCGCCCATGGCAAGTCGCTGGCAGAGGGCAAGGCGGCGGCCTATATTTGCCGGGGCTCCACCTGCAAGGCGCCGGTCACCGATCCCCAACGACTGGCCGCCCTGCTCAGCGAAAAGTGATCGCCGCCATGCCGCAGCTTGCCTTCAATTCCCCCATCGGGCCGTTGGCCCTGTTCGAGGCCGACGGCGCCATCGTCGCCGTGGATTGGGGATTTCTGCCCGAAAACGACGAGACCCCCCTTCTGCTCAAGGCCCGCGACCAGCTGGAGGAATATTTCGACGGCAAGCGCACCACCTTCGACCTGCCGCTGGCCCCCCACGGCACGGCGTTCCAGCAGAAGGTCTGGGCGGCCCTGGCCAGGATCCCCTTCGGCCAGACCAAGAGCTACGGCGAACTGGCCGAGGAGTTGGGAACGGCGGCCCGGGCCCTGGGCGGCGCCTGCGGCCGCAATCCCATTCCGGTGATCATTCCCTGCCATCGGGTGCTGGCCGCCAATGGCGCCATGGGCGGCTATTCCGGCATCGACGGCATCGAGACCAAGGAATTCCTGCTGCGTCACGAGGGAGTCCCGGTGAAATGAAGACTTACGCCATCCGAATCCACCAGCCCGGCGGCCCCGAGGTCATGGTCTGGGAAGAGGTCGAGGTCGCAGCCCCCGCCGCCGGCCAGGTGCTGCTGCGCCACACCGCCGTGGGGCTCAACTTCATCGACGTCTATCACCGCACCGGGCTCTATCCTGCGCCGCTGCCCTTCACGCCCGGTCTGGAAGGTGCCGGCATCATCGAGGCGGTGGGCGACGGCGTGACGGAGTTCAAGCCCGGCGACCGGGTGGCCTACGCCAATCCGCCGCTGGGAGCCTATGCCGAGGTGCGCCTGATGCCCGCCGACCGGCTGGTGAAGCTGCCCGACGACATCGACGACCGCAAGGCCGCCGCCATGATGCTCCAGGGCATGACCGCCCAGTATCTGCTGCGCCGGACCTACCCCGTGCAGAAGGGCGACACCATCCTGATTCACGCCGCCGCCGGCGGTGTCGGCCTGCTGGTCTGCCAATGGGCCCGGCACCTGGGCGCCACGGTGATCGGCACGGTGGGGTCGGAGGAAAAGGCGGAGCTGGCCAGGACGCATGGCTGCGACCATCCCATTCTCTACAAGTCCGAGGATTTCGTCGCCCGCGTGCGCGAGATCACCAACGGCGAGGGCGTGCCGGTGGTCTACGATTCGGTGGGCAAGGACACTTTCCTGAAGTCGCTGGATTGCCTGCGTCCGCTGGGCATGATGGTGTCGTTCGGCCAAAGCTCGGGCAAGGTCGAGCCCCTGGACACCGGCCTGCTGGCCGCCAAGGGCTCGCTGTTCCTGACCCGGCCCTCGCTGATGGCCTACACCGCCAAGCGTTCCGATCTGGTGGACTCGGCCAACGAGTTGTTCGAGGTGGTGCAAAAGGGTGTGGTCAAGGTGGAGGTCAACCAGACTTACCCCCTGATGGAGGCGCCCCAGGCCCATCGCGATCTGGAAGGGCGCAAGACCACGGGCTCCACTCTCCTCTTGCCGTGAAGCCCCTTCCGAAAGGATAGTAGTCTCCGGGTTCGGGTTTCACCCGGAGTTGGAGGGAAGGCGTGTCCAAGATCGGCAATGTGATGGTGACGGTGGTCAGTCTGGCCTGGATGGCCTGGGCGGGCTGGGACCAGTTCGCCAACCTTCCCCAAGGCACGGTGGAGAACCATTCCTCCGACACCGTCAAGGAACGGCTGCGCGACTGCTCGGGCACCTTCAAGCAGCGCTATGAATGCAAGAACCAGGTGGTCATCGACACCGACCGCACCTCGTTCTTCAACATGCTGGGCCGTATCGCCATCGTGGTGGTACCGCCCATGCTGCTGGCCGGCGGCATCCATCTGTGGCGCCGGCGTTCCGACGACGACGGCCCCTCGGACGACCTGTTGAGCCAAAGCCATCGGCGCCATCATCGGCGTCGGACGTCCAGCCATCACTGAGCCAAAGAAAAAACGCCGGTCTTTCGACCGGCGTTTCTCGTTCAGGCGAACACTCGAAACTACGAATTCATCGCTTCGAAGAAATCGCCGTTGTTCTTCGAGTGCTTGAGCTTGTCCACCAGGAATTCCATAGCGTCGACCACACCCATGGGCATCAGGATGCGGCGCAGAACCCACATCTTGGACAGGATGCCCTTGTCGACCAGCAGCTCTTCCTTGCGGGTGCCCGACTTGGTGATGTCGATGGCCGGGAAGGTGCGCTTGTCCGACAGCTTGCGGTCCAGGATGATTTCCGAGTTACCGGTACCCTTGAACTCTTCGAAAATCACCTCGTCCATGCGCGAGCCGGTGTCGATCAGGGCGGTGGCGATGATGGACAGCGAGCCGCCTTCCTCGATATTGCGGGCCGCGCCGAAGAAGCGCTTGGGACGCTGTAGGGCGTTGGCGTCGACGCCGCCGGTCAGCACCTTGCCCGAACTGGGAACCACGGTGTTGTAGGCGCGCGCCAGGCGGGTGATGGAATCGAGCAGGATCACCACGTCGCGCTTGTGCTCGACCAGACGCTTGGCCTTCTCCAGCACCATCTCGGTGACCTGGACGTGGCGCGACGCCGGCTCGTCGAAGGTGGACGAGATGACCTCGCCCTTCACCGAACGGGCCATGTCGGTCACTTCCTCGGGCCGCTCGTCGATGAGCAGCACGATCAGGTAGACCTCGGGGTGATTGAGCGAAATGGCGTGCGCCATGTTCTGCAGCATCACGGTCTTGCCGGTGCGCGGCGGCGCGACGATCAGAGCGCGCTGGCCCTTGCCGATGGGGGCCACCAGATCGATCACCCGGGTGGTGAGATCTTTGCGGGTGGGATCCTCGATCTCCAGCTTCAGCTTCTCGTCGGGATAAAGCGGGGTGAGGTTGTCGAAGTTGATGCGGTGGCGGACCTTTTCCGGGTCCTCGAAATTGATGTTGTTGACCTTGAGCAGGGCGAAATAGCGCTCGCCGTCCTTGGGCGCTCTGATCTGGCCGTCCACCGTGTCGCCGGTGCGAAGGCCGAAGCGGCGCACCTGGCTGGGGCTGACATAGATGTCGTCGGGGCCGGGAAGATAGTTGGCCTCGGGGCTGCGCAAGAAGCCGAAACCGTCCTGCAGGATCTCCAGCACGCCGTCACCGTAGATGGGCGTGTCGTTGTCGGCCAGCTGCTTCAGGATGGCGAACATCATGTCCTGCTTACGAAGCGTGCTGGCGTTTTCCACTTCCAGCTCTTCGGCAAAGGCCAGGAGTTCGGCCGGGCTCTTCTTCTTCAGGTCCTGCAAATGCATGGGAAAAATCCGTTGAATGGATATTTCGCGCGATCGATCGGACTTAAGGTGGGACGGGTCCGGACGAGAGCGGACCGGCTGCCGATCAGGGACGGATACAGATGATCCGGCGCGAAAAGGAGGATGGTGGGAAACGGGCGTGTTGGCCGCCCTGGGATTTCGCTAGAGCATTAGCCAAAGCCGGCGACGCTGTCAAAACCTTTCAGAACGGCTTCACGATCACCACGATGACGATGACGATCATCAGCAGGGTGGGGACTTCGTTGATGACGCGGTAGAACTTCTCGGACCTTGTGTTGCGGTCCTGGGCGAAGCCGTCCTTGCAGCGGGCCAGGAAAAAGTGGGCGACGGTCATGCCGACCACGCAGGCCAGCTTGAGGTGAAACCAGCCCTGGGAAAACAGGCCCGCGTCCACCGCCATGACCAGACCCAGGGTCCAGGCCAGCACCATGGCCGGCGTCATGATCGCCTTGATCAGCCGGCGTTCCATGATCTTGAAGGTTTCCGACGCCTCGGAACGCGGCTTGACGCCGGTGTGGTAGACGAACAGGCGCGGCAGATAGAGCAATCCCGCCATCCACGAGATGATGGCGATGACATGCACCGCCTTGATCCACAGATAGGCCGATCCGCTCAGCATGCCGGACAGCTCCGTTGCAACAGTTTGCAGGCCTGGCCGTTGAACGCCTGCGGCCGGTGAATCACGTCGGCCAGTCCCCGGATGAAGGCGGGATGGCAGCCCAGCGCCGGCACCCGCACGTAAGAAGGGATGCCCAGCTGGTCGGCCTTGTGGCGATATTCGATGTCCAGTTCCACCAGGGTCTCGGAATGCTCGGAGACGAAGGCCACCGGCACGATCACTACCGGCACGCCGTCCTTTGCCGCGCGTTCCAGTTCGGCCTCGGTGCTGGGGCCGATCCATTCCATGGGACCCACCCGGCTTTGATAGCAGATGGACCAGTCCAGATCCTCGATGCCGGTGGCCCGCGCCACGGCGGCCGCGGTCAGCTCCACCTGAGCCTGATAGGGATCGCCCTTGTCGATCACCGATTTGGGCAGGCCATGGGCGGAGAACAGGATACGGGGCTTGCCGGCGCCAGCCGCCTCGGCGTGGCCGGTCCTGGCCAGATCGGCCATGGCCTCCACCAGCCCGGGTTCGGTGGGATAGCAGCAGACCATGCGGGTGGGCGCGACGAGGCCCTGTTTTTCCGCCTGTTTGCGCCATTCCTTGAGCGACGACCCGGTGGTGGTGGTCGAGAACTGGGGATAAAGCGGCAGCAGCACCACTTCGTCGGCGCCCCATTCCTTGATGGCGGAAACCGCCTCATAGGTGAAGGGATGCCAGTAGCGCATGGCGATGAAGCACTTGAAGCCGTGGCCCAGCACGTGTTCGAGGGCGCGGCCCTGCGCCTCGGTCTCGGGCACCAGGGGTGAACGGCCGCCCAGGATCTGGTAGATGCCGCGTGCCACCGGCGCCCGCTTGGCCGAGATGTACTTGGCCAACAGCCAGCGGATGGGACCCGGCGCTCCGATGATGGCCGGATCAAAGAACAGGTTGAACAGGAACGGCTTCACCGCCTCGGGCGAATCCGGTCCGCCCAGGTTGAACAGAACGACGGCCGTTTTTCTTCCCGCGGCCATGCTCATGATCTCAGCCCTTCCAGCCCTTCACCCGTTCGGCCAGCCGCGCCACGTTGTCCGGCGGGGTGGGCGGCGTGATGCCGTGGCCCAGGTTGAAGATGAACGGTCCCTTGGCCAGGGCTTTGAGCACCCGGTCGATGCCGGCGTCCAGCGCCTCGCCGCCCGCCACCAGCAGAATGGGATCGAGATTGCCCTGGACCGTGCATTTGGTCTGCAGTTCGGCCGCCGCCCAGTCCAGCGGTACCGAAGGATCGATCGAGACGCCGCTGACCTTGGTCTCGGCCACGTAGCGCTTGTAGAGATAACCTGCACCGCGCGGAAAGCCGATCACGGGGATGCCCGGCCGCTCGGCGCGGATACGCTCCACCAGGGCGCGGGTCGGCCCGATCACCCACTTTTCGAACATGTCCTCGGGCAGGGCCCCGGCCCAGGTGTCGAAAATCTGGATGGCTTCGGCACCGTTGTCGATCTGGCGGATGAGGTAATCACCGGTGGCCTGGACCAGCAGCGCCATCAGGCGGGCGAACAGCTCCGGCTGGCCGAACATCATGCCCTTGGCCTTGGAGAAGTCTTTGGAGCCGCTGCCCTCGATCATGTAGGTGGCCACCGTCCACGGTGCGCCGGCGAAGCCGATCAGGGCGGTGGTCTTGGGGATGGCGGCCGACAGCTTCTTCACCGTTTCATAGACCGGCGCGAGATGGTCGTGCAGGCCCGAGAGGTCGAGGGCGTTCAGATCCTCTGCCGAGCGAATGGGCGTCAACACCGGACCTTCGCCTTCCTTGAAGGCAACCTGCTGACGCAACCCGTCGGGAACCACCAGGATGTCGGAGAACAGGATGGCGGCGTCGAAGCCGTAGCGCCGCAAGGGCTGCAAGGTGACTTCGCAGGCGAGGTCGGAATTGTAGCACAGGTCGAGGAAGCTTCCGGCCTCGGCGCGGGTGGCGCGGTATTCCGGCAAATAGCGTCCGGCCTGGCGCATCAGCCAGAACGGCGGGGGAGTGAGGGTCTCGCCGGCGAGGGCGCGGAGGAAAGGCTTGGACGAGCTGGACACGGATATTTCCTCGCAGGCTGGGGATGGCTCTCTCTATCAGATTTTAAGGTTTAGAGAAAAGGTTGCTGTGGCTTGTTGATGCCTGTGGAAAACGGGGATTGGACCTTTTGCCTAAGCCATCCACAGACTTGCCCCGATTTTTCTCAAGTCGCGCGCCGCCTGTGGACGAGTGCGCCGCAACAGAGCCACCACGTTGTTTTTCCACGTCTTCGCCCGGTGGGGAAAATGGGGAAATCGGGTGTGGCGGAATGCAATTCACGCTATTGTCGGGAAGTGCGGAACGGTTTTGGACATGGGGGGATGTGCCTCCATGGAATCGGGGCGAGCGGGGAGCGTTTTTCCGCCTCCCGCCGGGACCCCCTCTTATCCACGGACTTGCGGGTTATCCACAGCCATGCGGAGCTTTCACCTTCATCTCGTTTCCGACGCCACCGGCGAGACGGTCACCTCGGTGGTGCGCGCCTGCCTCGTCCAGTTCGAGGGCGTGCAGCCCATCCAGCACAATTGGTGGCTGGTCCGCACCCAGGGCCAGGTGGAGCGGGTCATCGCCGGCATCGAGGACAAGCCCGGCCTGGTGTTCTTCACCCTGGTGGACGGCGCGGTGCGCGGCTTGCTGGAAGAGGCCTGCCGCCATCGCGGCATTCCCTGCATCTCGCTGCTCGACCCGGTGATGGCGGGGCTGTCGGCCTTCCTCGACGTGGAGGTCACCGCCCTGCCCGGCCGCCAGTACCAGCTGGATGCCGAGTATTTCCGCCGTATCGACGCCATGCAGTTCACGCTGTCCCATGACGACGGCCAGCTGATCGAGCTGGTGGACCAGGCCGACATCGTGCTGGTGGGGGTGTCGCGCTCGTCCAAGACGCCGACCTGCATGTATCTGGCCAATCGCGGCCTCAAATGCGCCAATTATCCCCTGGTGCCCGGCGTGCCGCTTCCGCCCGAGCTCGAGCGGGCCAAGAAGCCGCTGGTGGTGGGCCTGACCAAGGACCCCAAGAGCCTTTCGGACATCCGCCGCGCCCGGCTGCGCCTGCTCAACCAGGAAGAGGAAGCCGATTACGCCCAGTTCGAGAAGGTCAAGGAAGAGGTACAGCAGGCGCGCCGCATCTTCTCGCGCCTGGGCTGGCCGGTGGTGGACGTGACCCGGCGCTCCATCGAGGAAGCCTCGGCCGCCATCATCCAGCTCTACGAGCGCCATCTGGAAAAGAGCGGCGTCAGGAACGGTATCAAGGCGGAGAGCGCGCCGTCATGATCGTCCTGGCTTCGGGCAGCTCCGCCCGTGCCCGCATGCTGGCGGATTCAGGGATAGAATTCACCGTCGAGGTGGCGGCGGTGGACGAGCAGGCGGTCAAGGATTCGCTGGCCGCCGAGACGCGCAACCCCGCCCGGGTGGCCGAGGTACTGGCCGAGCTGAAGGCGGTGCGGGTGTCTTCGCGTCATCCCGGCGCATTGGTGATCGGCGCCGACCAGATGCTCGACTGCGATGGCGTATGGTTCGACAAGCCCACGGACGCGAAAGCGGCGCGCGACCAGCTGCTGTCACTGCGCCACAAGACTCATCGCCTGACCAGCGCCGTGGTGGTGGTGAGGGACGGAAGACGGGTGTGGCATCACACCGAATCCGCCAAGCTCACCATGCGCAATTTCAGCGAAGCCTTCCTCGACCGCTATCTGGAACAGGCGGGCGACGCGGTGCTGTCCTCGGTGGGGGCCTATCAGCTGGAAGGCCTGGGGGCCCAGCTGTTCCTGACGGTGGAGGGTGACTTCTTCACCATCCTCGGCCTGCCGCTGCTGGCCCTGATGGATTTCCTGCGCGAGAACGGAGAGCTGGTTCCATGATCGTATCGGGCAAGGCCAGACTGGCCGGGGTGCTGGGCTGGCCGGTCTCCCATTCCCGCTCGCCCCGCCTGCACGGCTTCTGGCTGGAGAAGCTTGGCATCGACGGCGCCTACCTGCCGCTGGCGGTGGCCCCCGAAAACCTGGAAAGCGTGATTTGCGCCCTGCCCCGCATGGGCTTCGCCGGCGCCAACGTCACCGTGCCCCACAAGGAAGCGGTGATGCGGCTGGTCGATCGCCTCGACCCCCTGGCGGCGCGTATCGGCGCGGTCAACACCCTGGTGGTCGGCGAGGACGGGGCGCTGGAGGGGCGCAACACCGATTCCTACGGCTTCTTCCAGAATCTGCGCCAGGGTTGCCCCGGCTGGGTGCCGTCCTCGGGTCCGGCGGCGGTGATCGGCGCCGGCGGCGCGGCGCGGGCCGTGGTGGCGGCGCTGGCCGATGCCGGGGTGCCGGAGATCCGCCTTGCCAACCGCTCGCGGGAACGGGCCGAGGCGCTGGCCGCCGATCTGGGCGGGCCGGTGCGGGTGGTGGAGTGGGCCGAACGGGCCGACATGCTGGAAAACTGCGCCCTGCTGGTCAACACCACCACGCTGGGGATGACCGGTCAGTCGAACTTGGATCTGGACCTTTCGGCCCTTCCCCAAACGGCCCTGGTCAACGATATCGTCTATGTGCCGCTGGAAACCGACCTGCTGGCCCGCGCCCGGGCGCGGGGCAATCAAGTGGTGGACGGGCTGGGCATGCTGCTGCATCAGGCGGTGCCCGGCTTTGCCGCCTGGTTCGGCCGGCGGCCCGAGGTCACCGAGGAATTGCGGAGCTTCGTCCTGTCGTCATGAAAATCCTGGGTCTCACCGGTTCCATCGGCATGGGCAAAAGCACGGCGGCCGCCATGCTGCGCCGCCTGGGCGTGCCGGTGCACGACGCCGACGCCACCGTCCACGGGCTGTTCGGCCCCGGCGGCAAGGCGGTGGCGGCGGTGGACGCCGCCTTTCCCGGCGTGGTCGGCGCCGACGGCGCGGTGAACCGGGCGGCGCTGGGCGCAAGGGTGTTCGGCGACGATGCGGCCCTGAAGAGGCTGGAGGCCATCGTCCATCCCCTGGTGCGCGCCGCCGAGCGCGACTTCCTGGCCCGGCACCGCCGCCATGGCACCCGGCTGGTGGTGCTCGACATCCCCCTGCTGTTCGAGACCCGTGGCGAGAGGCGCTGCGACCTGGTGGCGGTGGTCAGCGCCCCGGCCTTCCTCCAGGCCGCCCGCGTGCTGGCCCGGCCCGGCATGACGCGGGCCCGCCTCGACGCGGTGCTTGCCAAGCAGATGCCCGACGGGCAAAAACGCCGCCGGGCCGACGTGGTGATTCCCACCGGTCTGGGCAAAGGCCCGGCGTGGAAGCGGCTGAAGGCTTTGGTTCAGAGAATGCGGGGCTGCCGCCCCGACCCGCTTGGGGCCTTGGGCCCCAAACCCCATTCATGAATCAAAAGGGGGTCTGGGGCATAAGCCCCAGATGGGTTCGGGCGATAGCCCGATGGTTACTGGCGAAAGGCGAGAATCCATGCGCGAGATCGTGCTCGATACGGAAACCACCGGCTTCGACCCGCTGTCCGGTCACCGGCTGGTGGAAATCGGCTGCGTCGAGCTGTTCAACCACCTGCCCACCGGCAACGTCTTCCATCGCTACTGCAATCCCGAGCGCGACATGCCGGAGGAGGCGTTCAAGGTCCACGGCCTGTCCGCCGAGTTCCTGTCGGACAAGCCGCTGTTCGCCGAGATCGTCGCCGACTTCCTGGAATTCATCGGCGACGCGCCGCTGGTGATCCACAACGCCGAATTCGACATGCGGTTCCTTAATGCCGAGATGGCGCGGCTGGGCTTTCCGCCGCTGCCCATGAGCCGCTCCATCGACACCGTGCTGATGGCGCGCAAGAAGTTCCCCGGCGCCCAGGCCAATCTGGATGCGCTGTGCCGCCGCTTCGAGATCGACAACACGCACCGCACCAAGCACGGCGCGCTGCTGGATTCGGAATTGCTGGCCGAGGTCTATCTGCAGCTGATCGGCGGCCGCCAGCCGGGCCTCGAGCTGGGGGGCGGCAAGGGCAATGGCGGCAATTCCGCCGCCGCCGCGTCGACCGTTCAGGCCAAGCGCGAGTTCCGCGCGCCCCGGCCCCATGCCCCGACCGAGGAGGAAACCGCGGCGCACACGGCGTTCGTGGGCAAGCTCAAGAACGCCGTGTGGCTCAGGGAATAGTCGACCCATAGGCGAGCTGCCGCCCGCACCCGCTTGGGGCCCAGGGCCCCAAACCCCATTCATGAATAAAATGGGGTCCGGGGCATTGGCCCCGGATGGGTCTGGGCGATAGCCCAGTAGGCTTTCTCAGGCCTGACCGGCGGCCTGCTGGGCGTTCATCTCCTCCACGCGGGCGCGGTAGAGCTGGACGAAATCCAGGGGCTGCAGCAGCAGCGGCGGCAGGCCGCCATCACGGGTCATGTCGGCCACGATGTTGCGGGCGAACGGGAACAGCAGACGCGGGCACTCGATCAGCAGCACCGGATGAATCTGGTCTTCCGGCAGGTTGAGGGTGAACACGCCGGCATAGGCCAGTTCCAGGATGAACAGCGCCTTGCCTTCCAGCAGGGCCTCGACCTTGAGGTGCAGCACCACTTCGTAGGCGTTGGCGCCCACATTGGCGACGTTGACGTCCACGTGGATCGGAATCTCGGGGTTCTTGCCCTGCATCTCGATGAACGAGTGGGGGGCGCCGGGGATTTCGAAGGACAGGTCCTTGATGTACTGCATGTTGACCTGCAGCTGGGGCAGATCCTCGGACGGCGTCTGGGCGTCGGTCATGGTGCTCTCCGATGGAAAATCGTTCAAAGGGCTGGCAAGGGGCGTAGCACGGACACCTTTACGGCTCAAGCCGCTTGTGATCCGGGGACGGGGGCGGGCCGGATTCCGGCGGAATGATCTCGTATTCGCCGTCGATGACGGTGGGCCCGGACTGGGGGGCCGGTCCCTGGTTCGCCACCACCACGCGGGACGCCACCGCGCGCAGCAGCAGGACGCGCACCGGCCTGAACATCAGCAGCAGCGCCAGCCCGTCGGAGATGAAGCCGGGCAGCAGCAGCAGGAATCCGGCCAGCGCGATGCACAGCCCGTCGAACACCGCCGGTCCCGGCGGCTCGCCGCGTTCCATGCGGGCGCGGACCTCCAGCGCCATGCCCAGGCCGCCATGCCGCAGCAGGACCGAGCCGGCCAGGATGGCCAGCACGGTCAGCGCCACGGTGGCCAGTCCGCCGATGGAATCGGCCACGTGGATCCAGACCATGATCTCGGCCACCGGCAAGGTCAGCGCGCCGACCAGGAAAGCCCATGCCATGCTTGCTCTTTCTCCCAACCCGCCTTATGTCTTTGACTGGACTTGCACTCTACCCTGGACCGGCCTGATGAACGACGGCTATCACCTTCTCGACATCGTTTTTTTCGCCATGGTCGCCGCCTTCCTGGTGCTGCGCCTGCGCAGCGTGCTGGGCAAGCGCACCGGCGCCGAGCGTCCGCCCGAACAGTGGACGCCGCCGGATTCCGCCGCCGATAACGTGGTGGATCTGCAAAGCGTCCGCCGCTCGGCCTTCGAGCCGCCGGCCGAAACGCCCCTGGGCCAGGGTCTGGCCGCCATCCGCGCCGCCGATCGCGGCTTCGACCTGGACGTGTTCCTAGGCGGGGCCAAGGCGGCGTTCGAGATGATCGTCATCGCCTTCGCCCATGGCGACAAGGCGACGCTGCAGCCGCTGCTGGCCCCCGACGTGTACCGCCATTTCAGCGATGCCATCGAGGCAAGGCGCCAGCATGGCGAGACGCTGCAGACCGAACTGGTGGGCATCCGCTCGGCCGAGCTGGTGGAAGCGGGCATGGACGGCCGCTTCGCCGCGGTGACCATCCGCTTCGTCAGCGAGCAGGTCAACGCGCTGCGCGACGCCAAGGGCGAGGTGGTGGAAGGCAATCCCGAGCGGGTCATCGACGTGGTCGACCTGTGGACCTTCCGCCGCGACACCCGCTCCGCCGATCCCAACTGGGCGCTGGCCGCCACCCATACCCCCGAGCCATGAGGACAAGGGCCGCCGCCCTGCTGCTGGCCGCGTCCCTGGCCGGCTGCGCCACGCCGGAGCCGGCTCCCAGGCCGCCGCTGCCCGGCCCGGATCGCATGGTGCTGCAGCCCATTGCCTTTGACCGGCTGGCCGGCTGGTCCGCCGACGACATCGCCCGCGTGCTGCCCGCCCTGCAGAAGTCGTGCAACCGCATCACCAAGCTGCCGGTGGACAAGTCCATCGGCTTCGAGGGCGTGGGCGGCACCGCCGCCGACTGGTATTCCCCCTGCGCCGCCGCCGCCCGGGTGGCGGCGGGCGACCATGACGGCGCGCGCGCCATGTTCGAGACGTGGTTCACCCCCTGGCAGGTTACCAATGACGGCCGGGCCGACGGCCTGTTCACCGGCTATTTCGAGCCGGAGATCAGGGGCTCGCGCCATCGTAAGGGCGCTTATGTCCACCCCATCCACGGCAAGCCCAATGATCTGGTCGTCACCAAATCCGGGCCGGAAGAGCAGGCGATCGGCCGGATGGAGAACGGGCGGCTGGTGCCCTATCACACCCGCGCCGAGATCGAACGGGGCGCCCTGGCCGGCAAGGCCCCGGTGCTGGCCTGGACCGACGATCCGGTGGATCTGGCCATCATGCATATCCAGGGTTCGGGCCGGGTGCGCCTGGACGACGGCACGGTGATCCGCCTGGGCGTGGCGGGCAGCAACGGCCATAAATTCATCGGCATCGGCAAGGTGCTGAAGGACGAGGGCAAGCTGGGCGCCGACACCTCCATGCCCGCCATCCGCGCCTGGCTGAAAGCCAATCCCGAGGAAGGCCGCGCCCTGCTGGCCCGCAATCCTCGCTATATCTTCTACGGCCCCAATCCTGCCACCGACGGGCCCATGGGCACCGAGGGCGTGGCCCTGACGCCCGAGCGCTCGCTGGCCGTCGACCCCCGCTTCGTACCGCTGGGCGCGCCGGTCTGGCTGGACAGCGTCGATCCGGCGGGCCGGCCGCTGCGGCGCATGATGATGGCCCAGGATACCGGCGCCGCCATCAAGGGCCCGGTGCGCGGCGACGTCTTCTGGGGAGCGGGCGAAACCGCCTTCCAGATCGCCGGCAAGATGAAGAGCCCCGGCCGCCTGGTGGTGTTCCTGCCCAGGGCCCGGTCTCCCCGTCTGGCGCAGGCGGCCGAGAGGTAGGGGTTGCCTTCCGGGTCCCTCTTCTCCATCCTTCGCCCTGACATCATGATCTCACCGTGGAGAGGATCGCGGCGATGAGCCGGTTGCTGGCCGAGTGGCGCGAACGCAAGGGGCGCGAGGAGGAGCTGCTGCACGAGCAGCTGTGCGTCGCCATCCGCGGTGGCCAGGTCCAGGTCTACACCGATCCCCGCCTGCTGGACTTCCAGGGCTCGCCGGTGCATCAGCACTGGGATCACCTGCTGCCGCTGACCATCGAATCCACCCTGGCCCTGGTGATCCTGCTGGCCACCGGCGTCGCCACCGGCATCGTCGCCATGACGCTGTGTGTGCTGGCCCATCTTTACGGCAACAAGTACTACGTGGCGTGGCGCTTGAAGACTCGCGCCCTGGCCTATCTGATGGGCAATTACCAGCAATTCGTCACCCTGTGGCAGCTGGGCGGCATCGCCCTGGTGGTCAAGGGCGTCAACGAGGCGCCCTGCCTGGCGCCCAAGGGCGACTGGCGCAAGTTCATCCGCCGCAATCTCGGCGAGGGCGAGACCCAGACCCAGGCTCCCATGGCCAACGCTCCGGTTCCCGCCGGCCCGCGCATGACCGCGCCGCCCGCCCAGCCGGCGGCGCCGACGCCCGAGCCGGAAGCGGCTTTTGAACCGACTCCCGAACCGGCCCCGGCCATGGTGGTGGAGACCGCCCCCCTGGCCGACGCCATCCAGCCCGCTTCCGCCGTTGCCGTCGAGCCCGACATCGCGCTGGCTCCGCCGAGCCCCAAGCCCGGCGACCGCTGGGCCTCCGTCACCGACGAGGACCCGCCCCGCGACGAGGTCGTGCCCAGATCATGAGCCGGACACGTCTGGTCGAGCCGCGCCAGCCTCGCCGCCGGGCGGTCAGCGCCGACGAGATCCGCGTGTGGAAGGCGGTGGTGGCCGACGCCAAGCCGCTTCCCGGCCGTTCCGTCCCCACCGAGCCGCCGCCCGGCGCCGAGACCGGGCCGGAACCGGTGGCCTCGCCTCCCCCCCCCCCCGGCAAACCGCCGGTCCGGCCCTCGGCCCATCCCCCCGCGCCGCCCCGTCACGGGCATGGCGAGCTGCGCCACGGCAGCTCTCCCGGCCTGGACCGCCGCTCCGCCGAGCGCCTGAAGAAGGGCGAGATGGAGATCGAGGCCGATATCGACCTGCACGGCCTGACCCAGGACGCGGCCCATGCCCAGCTGCTGACTTTCATCCAACGCTGCTGGGTTCAGCAGCGGCGCTGCGTCCTGGTGGTGACCGGCAAGGGATCGCAGGGCCACGGCATCCTGCGCGCCCAGGTGCCGCGCTGGCTGAACCAGAGCCCATTGCGCGAACGCATCCTGGGCTTCTCCTACGCCCAGCCCCGCCACGGCGGCGACGGGGCGCTTTATGTCCTGATCCGCAGGCAACGGGCATGAGACGAAAGACGGACGATGAGGCCGGATTTCGGCTCCGGCGGCCATTGAGGCCGCGGCCAAGCGAACGGAGTTCGCGCCCGGCGAGGGCCGGAAAGGAATCTTCATGACTCCGTTCGGCGCCCGTGTCCGTGCATTGCGCGACGCCAAGGGTATCCAGCTGCGCAAGATGGCCGCCGACCTGCACATCTCGGCCGCCTATCTCTCGGCGCTGGAGCACGGCCATCGCGGCCGCCCCGCTCCCGGCCTGGTGATGCAGATCTGCGGCTATCTCGGCTGCATCTGGGACGAGGCCGAGGAGCTGAAGGCCCTGGCCGAGCTGTCCCATCCCAAGGTGACGCTGGACACCTCGGGCCTGTCGCCCGTCCACACCGAACTGGCCAACCGCCTGGGCCAGACCATCCGCGACCTGCCGGAGGAAACGGTGGTGCGGTTGCTGAAGGTGTTGGGGGAATAAAGCGGGGCTTTGCCCCGGTCCCCATCGGGAGGAGAACCTTCCGAACCCACCCTTTGTTTCAGGAATCTGGAGGTCTGGGCGGCAGCCCGATCATTTCAGCCGAAACACCCTTTTATCCGGACGCTCCAGCCTTCCCTCGGCCACCAGGGCGGCCAGGGTGCGGTAAAGCGCCTCGTGGGTCAGGCCGATTTCCTGGGCGGCGACGGAAATGGGGCGGTCGAGGGCGACGGAATCCTCGGCGGCGCCCAATTGGGTCAGCCAGGCCACCACTCGGTCCTTTGCTCCCGGCAGGCGCATCACCTCCTGGCGGCCGCGCAGCCTTTGCACCTCGCGGGCGAGATAGGCCGAGAAGGCCAGGTTGAGATCGGGATGGGCGCGCAGGAACAGCAGCAAGGCCGCTTTGGGATAGATACGCACGCGGGCGGCGGTCTCGGCCACGGCGTCGCAATGGTAATGGGAGGCGAACAGGGCGGCCTCGGCAAACAGCGAGCCGGCGCGGGCCAGGTGCAGGGTCACCGCCGACCCGTCGGGGCCGAAGCGCGTCATGCGCAGGCGGCCCTGCTCCACGTGAAACACGGCGCGGGCCTCGTCGCCGCGCCGGAAAAGCGTCTCGCCCGCGTCCAGGTCGCGGGTGGTGCCGCCGATGCCGCCCAGCACCTTGCCCCAATCTTCCATGCCATCCTCCAAGTTATGATCGGGATCATAAGAGAAGGACCGTGTCTTGCCTATGGTTGAGACATGCCGTTCCGGGAGGTTTCCATGAAGAGCGTCCTTGCCGCCGTCCTTGTCCTGATCGCCCTGCCGGTTTGCGCCGCCGACCGGCCCAGCGGCCTCGCGCCGCAGCAGATGGAGGGATTGCTGGCCGGGCGCGGCATGGGCCTGTCCATGCCCGCCGAGATGAACGGCAAGCCGGGACCCCTGCATGTGCTGGAGCATGCCGATTCCCTGGGTCTGAGCGAGGTGCAGCGCCAAACCGCCGTCGGGCTGGTGGCGGCCATGAAGGCCGAGGCCATTCCTCTCGGCCGGGAGGTGGTGGAGCGGGAAAGCCGCCTGGATTCCGCCTTCGCCGCCGACGGGGCAGGGGCCGAAACCCTGGTGGCCGAGATCGCCGCCCTTCAGGGCCGTTTGCGCTGGGTCCATCTGCGGACCCATCTGGCCATGGCCGAGGCGCTGACGCCGGAACAGGTGGCGCAGTATCGCCACCTGCGGCATCACTGAGGGAAAAATCCTACAGGATGAACTTAGCCAGATCGGCCTTCTTGGCCAGGGCGCCCACCCGCTCGCGCACCATCTCGGCGGTGATACTGATGCTGGTGCCGGGGGGCTGGTCGGGGGCGGTGAAGCTGATCTCCTCCAGCAGCCGCTCCATGACGGTCTGCAGGCGGCGCGCCCCGATGTTCTCGACGCTGGCATTGATCTCGGCGGCCAGGTCGGCGATGGCCTCGACCGAGCCGGGCTCGAAGCTCAAATTCACCTCCTCGGTGGCCAGCAGGGCCTCGTACTGCTTCAAGAGGCTGGCCTCAGGCTCGATGAGGATGCGCATCAGGTCGTCGCGGGACAAAGCCTTCAGCTCGACGCGGATGGGCAGGCGGCCCTGCAGTTCGGGCAAAAGGTCCGAGGGCTTGGCCAGATGGAAGGCGCCCGAGGCGATGAACAGCACGTGGTCGGTCTTCACCGAACCGTGCTTGGTGGCCACCGTGGTGCCCTCGATCAGCGGCAGCAGGTCGCGCTGCACACCTTCGCGGCTGACATCGCCGCCCACGTGGTGCTCGCTTGAGCGGGCGCAGATCTTGTCGATCTCGTCGATGAAGACGATGCCGTGATTCTCCACCGACCAGATGGCCTCCTTCACCACCTTGTCCTGGTCGAGCAGATTGTCGGATTCCTCCTTGGTCAGGACGTCCAGCGCCTCCTTGACCGGCAGCTTGCGCGGCCGGGTGCGGCCACCGCCGAACGCCTTGCCCAGCATGTCCGACAGGTTGATCATGCCCACCTGCGAGCCCGGCATGCCGGGAATGTCGAAGGCCGGCATGCCGCCCGCCCCGGTATCGGCCACCTGGATCTCCACCTCCTTGGAATCCAGGGCTCCTTCACGCAGCATCTTGCGGAACTTCTGGCGGGTGTCGGCGCCGGCGGTCTCGCCCACCAGGGCGTCGAGCAGCCGTTCCTCGGCGGCGATCTCGGCCTTGGCGGTGACCTGTTTGCGCAGGCGTTCGCGCGTCATCAGGATGGCGACCTCGACCAGATCGCGGACGATCTGCTCCACATCGCGGCCCACATAGCCCACCTCGGTGAACTTGGTGGCCTCCACCTTCAGGAAGGGGGCCTGGGCCAGGCGCGCCAGACGCCGGGCGATTTCGGTCTTGCCCACCCCGGTGGGGCCGATCATCAGGATGTTCTTGGGCAGAACCTCCTCGCGCAGGCTTTCCGACAATTGCTGGCGGCGCCAGCGGTTTCTGAGCGCGATGGCCACGGCGCGCTTGGCGTCGTTCTGGCCGACGATGAACCGGTCCAGTTCCGAAACGATTTCGCGGGGGGAGAAGGCGGCGGCGCTCATTACAGGCTTTCCACGATCATGTTGCCGTTGGTGTAGACGCAGATCCCGGCGGCGATGCTCATGGCCTTGCGGGCAATGGCCTCGGCGTCCAATCCATCCACGTCGATCAGGGCCCGTGCCGCGGCCAGGGCATAATTGCCGCCCGAGCCGATGCCGATGATGCCGTCCTCGGGCTCCAGCACGTCGCCCTGGCCGGTCAGCACCAGCGAGACGTCCTTGTCGGCCACCGCCATCATGGCTTCCAGGCGGCGCAGGTAGCGGTCGGTGCGCCAATCCTTGGCCAGCTCGACGCAGGCCCGGGTCAGCTGGCCGGGATGCTTCTCCAGCTTGGCTTCCAGGCGCTCCAGCAGGGTGAAGGCGTCGGCGGTGGCGCCGGCGAAACCCACCAGGATGGTGTCGCCACCCACCTTGCGCACCTTGCGGGCGTTGCCCTTGATCACCGTGGCGCCCAGGCTGACCTGGCCGTCGCCGGCGATGACCACGCGGCCCGCTTTGCGCACGCACACAATGGTGGTGCCGTGCCAGGAGGGAAGGGGGGATTCGGACATTGCAATGGACCCGAAGGGAAAAGGGGCGGGCATCATAGCAAAGGCTGGCAGCCATGCCCGAGAAAATTGGGGCTCGGACTGGCATAGGGCGCGTATTCCTGATACTAAACGGGGCAGATTATGGAGGGCCCCATGCGCAAGGCTGCCATCACGCGCAATACCACCGAGACCAGCATCAAGGTCGCCGTCGATCTGGACGGCAGCGGCAAGTACGCCGTCAAGACCGGGGTGGGTTTCCTCGACCACATGCTGGAGCAATTGTCCCGGCATTCGCTGATGGACCTCGAGGTGGAGGCCAAGGGCGATCTGCACATCGACGCCCACCACACCACCGAGGACGTGGGCATTGCCATCGGCCAGGCGGTGAACCAGGCGCTGGGCGACCGCAAGGGCATCGCCCGCTACGGCTCGGCCTATGTCCCCAT
This sequence comes from Magnetospirillum sp. XM-1, assembly GCF_001511835.1. Taxonomy (NCBI): domain Bacteria; kingdom Pseudomonadati; phylum Pseudomonadota; class Alphaproteobacteria; order Rhodospirillales; family Rhodospirillaceae; genus Magnetospirillum; species Magnetospirillum sp. XM-1. Next base: position 764,063 of record NZ_LN997848.1, on the reverse strand, counting down.
GGACGAGGCCCTGACCCGCGTGGCGCTCGACCTGTCCAACCGCCCCTACCTGATCTGGAAGGTGACGTTCGGCCGCGACAAGCTGGGCACCATGGACACCGAGCTGTTCAAGGAGTGGTTCCAGGCCTTCGCTCAGGCGGCGGGTGCGACCCTGCACGTGGAAAGCCTGTACGGCGACAACGACCACCACATTGTGGAAAGCTGCTTCAAGGCCCTGGCGCGGGCCTTGCGCGCCGCCACCGAGATCGACCCGCGCAAGGCCGATGCCGTGCCCTCGACCAAGGGCACCCTCGGGGGATCGCTGTGAGCGGTGTCGTCGCCATTATCGATTACGGCTCGGGCAACCTGCGCTCGGCCGCCAAGGCCTTTGAGCGGGTGGTGGCCGAGGCCAGTCTGGACCTCAGCGTGGCGGTCACCAACGACCCTAAGGTGGTGGAGCGCGCGACGCGCATCGTGCTGCCCGGCGTCGGCGCCTTCGCCGATTGCCGCGCCGGCCTGATGGATCTGCCCGGCATGGCCGAGACCCTGACCGAGCGGGTGCTGGCGCGCGGCGTGCCGTTCTTCGGCATCTGCGTCGGCATGCAGCTGATGGCCTCCATCGGCCGCGAGCACGGCATGCATGCCGGGCTGGGCTGGGTGGCCGGCGAGGTGGTGCCGCTGGGCGTCGAGGACCAGGGGCTCAAGGTCCCGCACATGGGCTGGAACCAGCTGGTGCCGGACGGGCTGTCCCATCCGCTGCTGGCCGGGCTGGATTCCGAGGCCCACGCCTATTTCGTCCATTCCTACAAGTTCGTGCCGGCCAATCCCGCCCATTGCCTCGCCCATGTGGAGTATGGCGGCCCGGTCACCGCCGTGGTGGGCCGCGACAACATGGTCGGCACCCAGTTCCATCCCGAGAAGTCCCAGATCACGGGGCTCAAGGTGATTTCCAACTTCCTGACGTGGACTCCTTAAGATGTTCCTGTTTCCCGCCATCGACCTCAAGGACGGCGCCTGCGTTCGGCTCAAACTGGGCCTGATGGAGGAATCCACGGTGTTCAACACCGATCCCGGCGCCCAGGCCCGCGACTTCGCCGCCGCCGGCGCCGAGTGGATTCACGTGGTCGACCTCAACGGCGCCTTCGCCGGCAAGCCGGTCAATGGCGCCGCGGTGGACAGCATCCTCAAATCCGTTACGGTCCCGGTCCAACTGGGCGGCGGCATCCGCGAGATGGCCACCATCGAGGATTGGCTGGCGCGCGGCATCCGCCGGGTGATCCTCGGCACCGTGGCGCTGAAGAACCCGTCTTTGGTCAAGGAGGCGTGCAAGCGCTTTCCCGGCCGGGTGGCGGTGGGCATCGACGCCAAGGGCGGCAAGGTGGCGGTGGAAGGCTGGGCCGAGACCTCGGACCTCACCGTGCTGGAACTGGCCCGCAAGTTCGAGGATTGCGGCGTCGCCGCCCTGATTTACACCGACATCGATCGCGACGGCGTGCTGGCCGGCCCCAATGTGGCGGCCACGGCGGCGCTGGCCGATGCCATCTCCATTCCGGTGATTGCCTCGGGCGGCGTGTCGAGCCTCGACGACCTCAAGGCGCTGAAGGCGTACCCCAAGCTGGAAGGCGTCATCTCGGGCCGCGCCATCTATGACGGGCGCATCGACGTGGCCCAGGCCATCGCGCTCCTGAAGGCCTGAGCCCATGCTCAAGATGCGCATCATCCCCTGCCTGGACGTCAAGGACGGGCGCGTGGTCAAGGGGGTCAACTTCGTCGATCTGATTGACGCTGGCGATCCGGTGGAGCAGGCCAAGCTTTATGACAAGGCCGGCGCCGACGAGCTGACCTTCCTCGACATCACCGCCAGCCACGAGAACCGCGACACCATCTACGACGTGGTGCGCCGCACGGCGGAGCAATGTTTCATGCCGCTGACCGTGGGCGGGGGCGTGCGGGTCAACGACGACATCCGCAAGCTGCTGCTGGCCGGGGCCGACAAGGTCTCCATCAACACGGCCGCCGTGCATCGCCCGGAATTCGTGCGCGAGGCGGCCGAGAAGTTCGGCAGCCAGTGCATCGTGGTGGCCATCGACGCCAAGCAGACCGGGCCCGGCAAGTTCGAGATCTTCACCCATGGCGGCCGCAATCCCACCGGCATCGATGCGGTGGAATGGGCAAGGCGCATGACCGAATACGGGGCGGGCGAGATTCTGCTGACCTCCATGGACCGCGACGGCACCAAGCAGGGCTTCAACATTCCGCTCACCCGCGCCGTGGCCGACGCCGTCACCGTGCCGGTGATCGCCTCGGGCGGCGTGGGCAATCTCGACCATCTGGTGGAAGGCATCCGCGACGGCCACGCCACCGCCGTGCTGGCCGCCTCCATCTTCCATTTCGGGACCTATACCATCGCCCAGGCCAAGGCGCACATGCGCGCCGCCGGAATTCCCGTCCGCCCCTGAGGGGGGTGCCCTTGAGGGGGGTGACAGTCCCGCCGCCATCTGTTAGGCAGGGGCGTTGGGGAAAGATGACGGTCTGGATCAAGTTTAAAGAGAGGGTGCGTTGGCCCAGGACAGCAAGATTCTCGAGGAACTGTACACGGTGATCGCCAGCCGCAAGGGCACCGATCCCGACAAGTCCTATACCGCCAAGCTGTTCGCCCGCGGGCGTGGCAAGATCGCCCAGAAGTTCGGCGAGGAAGCGGTGGAGACCGTGGTCGCCGCCCTGTCCGAGGGCAAGGAGCAGCTGGTGGGCGAAAGCGCCGACACGCTGTATCACCTGCTGGTGCTGTGGGCCGATTGCGGCGTCGAGCCGGCCAAGGTGTGGGCCGAACTGGCCCGGCGCACCGGCACGTCGGGCATCGACGAGAAGAAGTCGCGCGCCAAGAAGTGACGATTCCTGCACGGGAGAGAGAGATGGCCTACGATTCCAACAACATCTTCGCCCGTATTCTTCGGGGGGAAATCCCCTGCAAGAAGGTGCACGAGGACGAGCACACCCTGGCCTTCCACGACATCAATCCCCAGGCCCCCGTCCATATCCTGGTGATTCCCAAGGGCGCCTATGTCTCCATGAACGATTTCTCGGCGCGGGCCTCGGATGCCGAGATCGCCGGTCTGGTGCGCGCCGTGGGCAAGGTGGCCGAGATGGCCGGCGTTACTGCCGACGGCTGGCGCATGCTGAGCAATATCGGCGAGAACGGCCACCAGGAAGTGCCCCACCTGCATATCCACATCTTCGGCGGCCGCAAGCTCGGTCACATGCTGCCCAAGACCGGGGCGTAGGCCGAGTCATCAGACACGGATAGACGCGGATGCGGTGCTGCCGCGCCGCTCACGGATGAATGGGAGATTCCTTTTATCCGCGCTTATCCGTGGCCGCGAAGCGGCATCCGCGTCCATCCGTGTCTAAAAATTGTCGGAACCGTTTTCAGGAACGGCAACCGGACCGAAACGATCCGCCTATTCTGCCGCTTCCAGCCCGCGGGCGGTTTCCAGCAGGACCTGGCGGATGTGGTTGACCTGGCCGACCGCCGGTTGGGGCAAATCGCCCATGGGGCGCATCATGCAGGCGTGCCAGACCCGCTGGCCTTCCGGCCCGTCCATGTAGACGCGCAGCAATTTCAGCGCGCCCTGCAGGGTCTTGACGGTGCGGCTGTCGGCGTAGAACTGGTCCCAGGTCAGATTGTTGCCGTGGATGACCATCAGCGCCTGGATGATGGTGCGGCAATGGCGCTCGAAGGCCTCGAAGCGCTTTTCCAGGGCGTGCTCTAAAAATTCGAAGTAATGGGGCAGGTAGCCGCGCTGCAACACCATGCCGTCGCCGGCCAGCAGATGCTCGAAGGGACGTACCATCAGGCGGTGGAAGGGGTTGGAACGCGCCCCCACATTGCCCTTGGGCATCTGGTGGACCTTGCGGCAGGCCTCTTCCTGACGGATATAGGCGGCGTCCAGCACCATGCTGCCGCCGCTGATCAGCGCCGAGATGCGTTCGAGGTCGTGCAGTCCGACCTTGCCGTCCTGGGCCTTTTCGCGGGCCAGGGTCAAGATCACGTCGGTAACGATCATCGCCATGTCATGGCAACGCCGCTTATCCGTGGCCGATCCACAGCCCTTAATCGGTGCGGAGACATTCATCGGGTATTGACCCCATTTCTCACCGGCTGTCCGAGCATGGGGCCGGGCACGCAAAAGGCGCAATGCCCACAGACGTCATAGGGCGATAGGACTCAACCGGCGCGGCCCGGCATCAGTCTTCGGTATGAGAGCGCCTCGGCCACCTGCAGGCGCCCGACCGCCTCGGCCCCCTGGAGGTCGGCCAGCGTGCGTGCGACGCGCAGCACCCGGTGCCAGCCGCGCGCCGACAGGCGCATGCGCTCGGCCGCCTCGGTGAGCAGGCGGCGCCCGGCCTCGTCGGGCGAGGCCACCTTCATCAGCAATTCCCCGTCGGCTTCGGCATTGGTGCGGATGGCGGCACCCCGGTAGCGGTCCAGCTGCAGGGCGCGGGCGGCCGCCACCCGCGCCGCAACTTGCGCCGAACCTTCGGCGGGCGGCGGCAGGGACAGATCGGCGGGGCTGACGGCGGGCACCTCCACATGCAGGTCGATGCGGTCGAACAGCGGGCCGGAAATCTTGGACTGGTAGTCCTGGCCGCATTTGGGCGCCTTGGAGCAGGCGAGCGCCGGGTCGCCCAGATGACCGCAGCGGCAGGGATTCATGGCCGCCACCAGCTGGATGCGGGCGGGATAGGTGACGTGGGCGTTGGCGCGAGCCACCACGGCGCGGCCCGATTCCAGGGGCTGGCGCAGTGCTTCGAGCGCACCCCTCTGGAATTCCGGCAGCTCGTCGAGGAACAGGACGCCGTTATGGGCCAGCGACACTTCGCCCGGCCGCGCCCGCAATCCGCCGCCCACCAGGGAGGGTACGGAGGCGGAATGATGGGGGTCGCGGAAGGGCCGCCGGGTGAGCAGGCGGCCTTCGGCCAGCTGCCCCGCCACCGAGTGGATCATGCTGACCTCCAGCGCCTCGGCGGGCTCCAAGGGCGGCAGCAGGCCGGGCAGACGGGCGGCCAGCATGGACTTGCCCGAACCGGGCGGGCCCATCATCAGCAGATTGTGGGCGCCGGCGGCGGCCACTTCCAGGGCGCGCTTGGCCGTTTCCTGGCCCTTGATGTCCTTCAGATCCAGATAGGCCCCGTCTTCGTCCATGCGGCGCGGGGTGGGGCGGGCGAGAATCTGGCTGCCCTTGAAATGATTGATCAGCCCCAGCAGGGAGGGAGCGGCCAGCACCTCCACCTCGCCCGCCCAGGCGGCTTCCGAGCCCTGGGACTGGGGGCAGATCAGACCTCTGTCGCTGGCATTGGCGGCGATGGCGGCGGGCAGCACGCCCGCCACCGGAGCGATGGAACCGTCCAGGCCCAGTTCGCCCAGGGCGACATAGCCCATGATCTCGTCGGCGGGAATCACCCCCATGGCGCCCAGCAGGCCCAGCGCGATGGGCAGGTCAAAATGGCTGCCTTCCTTCAACAGATCGGCGGGCGCCAGATTGACGGTGATGCGCTTAGGGGGAAGCGCCAGGCCGATGGCGTTGAAGGCGGCGCGGACCCGTTCGCGGCTTTCCCCCACCGCCTTGTCGGGCAGCCCCACCAGGGTGAAGGCCGGCATGCCCGCCGCCACCTGCACCTGAACGTCGATGTCGAGGCAGTCGATGCCGGAAAAGGCGACGGTAGCGGTGCGGGTGGTCATGGAAAGGCGGTTCCCCTATTCGGCGCGGGGATCATACCTGTTGTATGCAATGGCTGCCATGCCCGTTCACGGGCTTACGGCGCCGGCTGGCCGGCGGGTTGCTTGTCGACGACCGGCCGGACCCGGAACGCGGTGAGGATGATCACCATGAACGGCAACAGGATCATCATCAGCACGCCGATCGCGAAGAGCAAGGCCAAGTCGACGCCGATAATGGTGAACAGGTCGGACAGATGCTCGATCTTGAACAAGGCGACCAGGGTAAAGACCACGACCGCCAAAACCGAAAGGGCTGTGCCGCCGTTGGCGATGCCGCTTTCCAGCCGGCTGGGGGTGAGGTTGGGCGAGAAGTCGAAGAACAGGAACCGATAGCCCCACAGCTTAATCGCCTTACCGATGGCGGCCGGAGCAAGGAAGGTCCAGGCGAGCCACAGCACGAGCAGGGCGGCGCAGGTCTTCTCCCAGCCGCGATAGCCCGCCCAAGCCGCCACTGCGGGCAACAGGAACAGGGGCGCCAGCCAGCACAGCTTGTGGGTCTGCGAGCGGAAGACGAAACGGAACTGGGTCCCCAGCTGGGGCACATAGGTGGTCTCGACCAGTCCCGCCGCCTCGGCCTCGGCGACAATGGCGGCTTCGGCCTCGTCCTTCGCCTCGTCCCTGGCCTGGAGCAGGGCTCTTTCCCGCGCCTTCCAGTCCCAGGCGGCCTGGTTCAGGGCGGCGACTTCCGCCGCGGCCTCCTCGGGGGTGGCCGCCCGCACCTCCGTCACCGTGGCGGAAAACACCAGCGTCATGCCGGCCAGCGGGTGGTTGGCGTCCAGCTCGACGTTGCGGTCGTCCACCGCGACCACGCGGTATTGGAGCGAGGTTCCCCGATATTCCCGCTCCAGCGTCTCGCCCACCTTGGGGGGCTGCTCGACGTGGTCCAGCGGCACGGTCATGACCAGCCCGGCGTCACGGGCCCCGAACCCGTCTTTGGGCTCCAGGGTTATGTCGACGGCATCCCCGGCCGTCTTGCCGTCCAGGGCTGCTTCCAGCCTGGGAAACAGTCCGCCGTGCCCGCCGTGCAGATAGCTGATGGGCTCGGCCGGAGAATCGACGGTCTCGCCATCCAGGTTGGCCACCTTCAGGCGCAAGGTGACGACGGTATTGCCTTCGATCTTCATGGCGCGGCCCCGGACGGTGTCCCTGTTGCGGGAGATACGGACCATCCGAATGCCATAAGCCGGGGTAATGGGCAATCGGCAGCTTGTCCGGAGGCCAAACCGGCCGCCGCCGAAGCTGCAACCTCAAGATGTATCGCTCCGATGGACGGGACCAGGGGCCAATCCGCCTGCGGGGAATCGTTTCGCTGGCAAGTTCGAGCCAGGGACCGATGCCTGGAACGATCCCCGTCCGGCCGGCGGACGGGTGGAATCCGCCGCCGGCCGGACGGGGTGGCGGCGATGGGGAACTGAGAGAAGGGGGCATTCGTTCAGGCCGTGACGCAAGATGGTTCCGGCAGGGGCGGGACGGGGTCGGAACACCGCCGGCCCGAGGGGATCGCCCGCCGGCTGCGGCCGTCCGGCCATGGCCGATATGGTTTCCGGAAGGAAAACCTGCGGCCTGGAGGCCCGTTAATCCGGCCGGCTTCCCATTGGCGGCGAGAATGGCGTGGTCGCCATTCGGTTGTTGCCGCCTGTTGGCCTTTTCCAATCGCCTGATTCGCCATTCTGCGTCGACAGCGTCGAGGCGAAGGAAGGCGAGGCAAGAAAATAGGAAAAACATCCGTTAATCAAGGTGCGGACGTCTCCGCTCAAATCCTGGGCCGGTCGCTGGTCAAATCGTCCCCCGGACCTCTCAACCGCAAACGCAGTTGAGAGGTCCGGGGGACCCGATTTTCTCAACCACAAACGCAGTCGCAGTGGCGCGACAATGGCTCGCGCAACTGCATCCGTTGATCGCGGATGGGGGAATTTATGAAATATCTGAAGGTTATAACAGTTTATGAAGACGCCCTGCGAGCTTCGATGGCGTCCCAGATCAGGCCCTCGATGCACACGCCATCGAACCGATCGATCTGCTGGATGCCGGTGGGCGAGGTGACGTTGATCTCGGTCAGGTAGTCGCCGATGACGTCGATGCCCACGAAAATCAGGCCGCGTTCCTTGAGCGTCGGGCCGATGGCGGCGCAGATCTCCTGTTCACGGGCCGTCAGCGTGGTGGGTTTGGCGGTGCCGCCCACATGCAGGTTGGAGCGGGCCTCGCCCTCGGCCGGCACGCGGTTCACCGCGCCCACCGCCACGCCGTCCACCAGAATGATGCGCTTGTCGCCCTGGCGCACCTCGGGCAGATAGCGCTGGACCATCACCGGCTCGCGGTAGAGCTGGGTGAACATCTCCAGCAGGGAATTGAGGTTCTCGTCGCCGGGCAGCAGGTGGAAAACGCCCGCGCCGCCGTTGCCGAACAGTGGCTTGACGATGATGTCTTTGTGCTCGTCCCTGAAATCCAGGATCTGCTCGCGGTCCGAGGTGATCAGGGTGGGCGGCATCAGATCGCCGAAATGGGTGACCAGCAGCTTTTCCGGGGCGTTGCGCACATGGGTGGGGTCGTTGACCACCAGGGTGCGGGGATGGATGTGGTCCAACAGGTGGGTGGCGGTGATGTAGGCCATGTCGAAGGGCGGGTCCTGGCGCATCAGCACCACGTCCATCTCCGCCAGGTCCATGGTCCTGGCCTCGCCCAGGCTGAAATGGTCGCCCTTGACCCGGCGCACCGTCAGGGGCCGCACGCGGGCCAGGATCTTGCCGTTTCTCAGCGCCAGGTCGCGCGGCAGGTAATGGTACAGGACATGGCCCCGCTTCTCGGCCTCCAGCGCCAGGACGAAGGTGGAATCGGCATCGATGTCGATGGACTCGATGGGATCCATCTGGATGGCGACGGCAAGGCTCATGACGGGGTCCTTCTTGTTCAGGTCAGGCGGCGTCTCAGCTCGGCCAGCAGCGCCAGGGTGCGGGCCTTGGCCTGGGCGCTGGAGGTGCGGGCCAGGAATTGCTCGAGCGCCGCGACGGCCTGGGCGGCGTGGTCGAGCCGCATGTGCATCAGCCCGGCCTCGCGCCACAACAGGCAGGCGTCGGGGGCCACCAGCAGCAGGGATTCCACCATGGCCAGGGCGCGATCCACGTAGCCCAGGCGAAGCAGCCGCAGCTTGGCGGCGTTGCCCAGCCTGAGCAGCAGGTCGCGGTTGCTCATGGCGGCGTAATGGGCCGGTTCCAGCTCGGCGTCCAGGCCGGCGGCCGCCTTCAGCATGGCGCGAAGATCGGGCGCGGACAGCGGCTGGCCGCCGCCCAGGGGATCGACGATCACCCGGCTGCCGTCGGCGAGCCCTAAGCGCAGCAGGAAATGGGCGGGAAAGGCCAGCCCCTCGGCCACCATCCCGGCCCGCCGGGTCACCGCCAGGGCCAGCAGGCCCAGCGCGTCGTTGCCGCCGCGGCGGCGATCCATCACGGTCAGCAGGTCCAGATCGCCCAGATCGTCGTCGTCGCGCTCGTCGCCCTGGAAGCGATGGCGGCGTCCCAACAGCTGGAACAGGCGAAGGGCCAGGGCCTCGGCGTCGGGGCAATCTTCCGCCTCGGTCCGCAATTGGGCGGCCATCTCGTCGAGCAGGGCCAGATAGGGGGCGATGTCCAGAAGGGCTCCCCGCCGCGCCTGGCCCAGGGCGGCCAGCAGCAGCGCGGGTTCCGCCGGGTCCAGGTCGCGATCCTCCAGCCGGCCCAGGGCCGTCAGGCGTTCGCGCACCCGGGCGGCGGCCTCGCTCATCAGCCGCCGTTCCGCTTGGGATCGGTCTTCAGGCGCACATGGCTGATCACCCGCTTCACCCCGCTGACGTCGCGGGCATGGGCGATCACCCGGTCCAGCTCGGCGCTGCTCTGGGCGATGCCCAGCAGGTAGACCACGGAATCGGTGACATCGACGATGTAGTTGATGTTCTTCACGTCGCCGTCGGTGAGCAGCCGGGCCTTCAGCTTGTTCTGGATCCACAAATCGTTGGCCTGGTCCCAGCCGGATTCGCCGGCGGCCACCACCTTGATCTCGTTCAGGACCTCCTTGACACCGCCCACCTGCCAGCACAGGCGCACCGCGTCGGCGCGGGCCTGCTCGGTGGCGACCAGACCGGTCAGCATCACCCGGCCTTCCGAGATGTTGAGAGTGACCTTGCGGTACATCTCCACATCCTTCTGGAACCATAAGTGATTGATTTCCGTCCTGATTTTCAGGTCATCGACGGCGCCGTCCAGGCCGCGCTCCTCGGCGGCGGCCACGCCGGCCGAGGCGCCGGCCCCCACCACGGTGGCGGCGCAGCCGGACAGCATTCCGCCCATGGCGGCGATCAGCAGGGCATTGAGCAGCGGGCGCAAGGGGACTCTCCTTGATGAACGGCAGAGGATTTCGGCCCCCAGTGTACGGCGGGCGCGAGTCGCTAATCAATTCTCCAAGCGTCGGGGATATGGCGGGGCAGGCGCCAGGGGGCGACCAGCACCATGTCGAAGCGCACGCCGCAGCGGGCCAGCTCGGGCCGTCGGGCCAGGAAGGCGGCCGCGGAGCGCTCGATCCGCTGTCTCTGAAAAGATGTAAGAGATTCAATAGCTTGGTTTAGGCTGGGGCGGTTCTTGACCTCGACGAAGGCCACCAGATCGCCGCGCCGGGCCACCAGATCCACCTCGCCCGCCCCCGATCCCCGGCCGGATTTCAGCCCTTGGGCCAGGATTGCATAACCCTTGAGGCGCAAAAACAGGGCGGCAATCCGCTCCGCCATCCGGCCGCGCCGTTGCGCCGCCTGATGGGAGCGCGAACGGGGTGCGGAATTCATTCCTCGTTGCCCCCTCGGAACAGTCGCAGCGCCGTGGCGTAGACATCGCGCCTCGGATGGCCGGTTTCGGCCGCCACCAGGGCGCTGGCATCTTTGATGGAAAGGCCTTTTTCCACTTCAGCGCGCAAACGGCCCTCCATGTCGGCCGGCGTGGCCGGTCCCCCCGCCTGGGGTCCCGAGACGACGATGGCCACTTCGCCGCGCGGCGGCGAATCGCCATAGCGACCGGCCAGTTCGGACAGGCTGCCCCGGACCACCTCCTCGTGCAGCTTGGTCAGCTCGCGGGTCACCGCCCCCATCCGGTCGCCCAGCACGGTGACCATGTCGGCCAGGGACTCCCCCGTCCGGTGGGGGGATTCGTAAAACACCAAGGTGGCGGGGACCTGGGCCAGCTCCTGCAGCGCGGCGCGGCGCGCCGCCCCCTTGGACGGCAGGAAGCCGGCGAAGAGGAATCGCTCGGAAGCAATGCCTGATAGTTGTAAAGCCGTCAGAACCGCCGAGGCGCCGGGCAGGGCGGTGACGGAGATACCCGATTCGATGCAATCCCGAACCAGCTTGAATCCCGGGTCCGAGACCATGGGGGTGCCGGCGTCGGACACCAGCGCGACCACCTCGCCCCTGCCGAGGCGGGCGAGCAGCGCGGGCCGCGCCTTGTCGGCGTTGTGGTCGTGATAGGGGGTGAGCGGGGCTTTCAGGCCCAGCAGCTGCATCAGCTTGCCGGTGACGCGGGTATCCTCGCAGGCCACCAGATCGGCGTGGCCCAGCACCTCGAGGGCCCTCAGCGTGATGTCGCCCAGATTGCCGATGGGGGTGGCGACCAGATAGAGGCCGGCGCTTGGTTTACTTCCGCGTGCCCAGGGTCTACCTTTCGCCTCAGTGTCGCCGCCGGGCTCCAAGGCTCCGGGGCCGTCGTCCGAGGAGGCTTGTCTTGCGCCATTTGGGCTTTTTCCGGCGCCCCGCCCCGTTCCTGCCATTGCTTGCCGCCATGCTGATGGTTTCGGGCTGTCAACAGGCGTCAGAGTTACCACCTTGGCTCGGCGGAACCAAGCCCGCTCCCCAGGCGCAGTCCGCTCCGGCTCCCGTCCCGCCGCCCGCCGCCGCCAAGACGGCTCCGGCGGCCAAGGACGCGCCCGCTTCCGTTCCCGCTCCGGCTTCGGCCGAGCCGCAGGTGGCCAGCCTGCCGCAAGCCGTCCCTCCCTCCATGCCGGCCCCCGCCCGGACCCTCCATCAGGGCGAGGTGCGCGCCGCCCTGCTGCTGCCGCTGTCGGGGCCGCAGGCCGCCATCGGCCAGGCCCTGTCCAACGCCGCGCAGCTGGCGCTGTTCGAGATCGCCGATGCCAAGTTCAGCCTGATTCCGCTCGACACCAAGGGCACCGCCGAAGGCGCCGCCGCCGCCGCGAGCGCGGCCATGGCCCAGGGCGCCACCATCGTGCTGGGCCCGGTGTTCAGCTTCGAGGTCAAGGCGGCGGCGCCGGTGGCGCGTGATCAGGTCGTGCCGCTGCTGGCCTACACCACCGACCGTTCGGTGGCGGGAAGCGGCGTCTATGCCCTGGGCTTCCTGCCCGGCCCGCAGGTGGCCCGCGTCCTGGCCCATGCCCATGAACAGGGAATGCGGCGCATCGGCGTGCTGGCCCGCTCTGACGATTACGGCCGCGCCGTGGCTGATGCCGCCAAGGAGGCCGCCGCCGCCCAAGGCCTCGAGCTGGTGGCCGTGGATTATTACGATCCCGCCGCCACCGACTTCACCCAGGTGGTCAAGCGCTTCGCTGCGCGCAAGGGCGTGACGTCCAAGGGCGTCCCCGGCTCGGCCTACGACGCCGTGCTGGTGCCCGACGAGGGCGTGCGGCTCAGGAACATTGCTTCGCTACTATCCTATTTCATGAGCGAGGGCGGCGCCGAGGTGCCGCGCCTGCTGGGCACCCTGCTGTGGGACGATCCCAAGCTGACCCAGGAACCGGCTTTGGTCGGCGGCTGGTATCCCGCCCCGCCCGCCGCCGGCCATATGGCCTTCGAGCAGCGCTACGCCAAGGCGTTCGGCGCCCTGCCGCCCCGCTTAAGCGGGCTGGCCGGCATCGCCTATGATTCCACCGCGCTCGCCGCCGCCCTGGCCCGCAACGGCATGGGCGATTACGGCTCGGCCGTGCTGCAGAACCCCAACGGCTTCGCCGGCGTGGACGGTATCTTCCGCTTAGGCGCCAGCGGCGTGGCCGAACGTGGCCTGACCGTCAAGGAAATCGCCCCGACGGGTGCCCGGGAAGTGGGTGCGGCGCCCAGCGCGTTCCAGTAGCTCAGGCGAGCAGCTCGCCCAGCACGGCGTTGAGCACCAGCCGTCCCTTGTCGGTGGTGCGCAGGCCGTGCGCGTCCTCCACCAGGAAGCCGCCCTCGATCATGCGGGCGAGGCCGGCGGGATCAAAGGCGGGGCGCAACTCGGCCAGCAAGGCGGGGCCCAGGCCGTTGCGCAGCCGTAATCCCATCAGCGCCAGTTCCGACAGACGTTCGGCCGGGTCGAGGGGATAGCGGGTCTCGGTGGCGTGGCCGTTTTGCTCCACCTGGGCCAGCCAGGTGCCGGGTGAGCGCGCCTGGGCCAGCGCCTCGCCGCCAAAGCGGCCATGGGCGCCGGGACCGACGCCCAGCCACTCGCCCCCCGTCCAGTAGGTGAGGTTGTGGCGGCACTCGGCCCCGGGGCGGGCGTGGTTGGAGATTTCGTAGGCGGGAAGCCCGGCGGCCTCGCACAGCTCCTGGGTGGCCTCGAACTGAGCCGTCGCCTCGTCCTCGTCGGGCAGGACGAAATCGCCGCGGGCTTGGGCGGGGGCGAACATGGTGCCGTCCTCGACGGTCAGCTGGTACAAGGACAGATGCTCGCCGGCCAGATCCAGGGCGCGGGCCAGTTCGGCCCGCCACCCGGCCTCGGTCTGGCCGGGCCGCGTATAGATCAGGTCGAAGGAGACGCGGGGAAAGATGGCCTGGGCCAGTTTCAGCGCCGCCAGCGCCTCGTCCGCCGAATGCCTGCGTCCGAGAAAGGCCAGCGATTCCGCGTCGAGCGCCTGGATGCCCAGCGACAGACGGTTGATGCCGGCATCGTGAAAGGCGCGGAAGCGGTCGGCCTCGACGCTGGTGGGGTTGGCCTCCAGCGTCACTTCCAGATCGGGGGCGCAAGCCCAGCGGCTTTTCACCATCGCCACCAGGGCGCCCACCGTCTCGGGGGCCATCAGCGAGGGCGTACCGCCGCCGAAGAAGATGCTGGTGGGGGTGCGGCCCGCGGTTTCACTGGCGAAATGATCCAGCTCGGCCAGCAGGGCGGCCCGCCAGCGCGCCTGATCCATGCTTTGGGCGGCATGGCTGTTGAAGTCGCAATAGGGGCACTTGGACAGGCAGAACGGCCAGTGGATGTAGATGCCGAAGCCGGGGGAGGACGAGATCATGGGCTGCCGCCCATACCCGCTTGGGGCCTTGGGCCCCAAACCCCATTGATATAATCAAAAGGGGTCCGGGGTATCACCCCGGATGGGTTTGGGCGATAGCCCAATTAATGCTCCGCTCCGAAACACGCCGCCACCAGCTTGGCGAAGGCGTCGGCGCGGTGGCTGATGGCGTGCTTGGCCGCCGCATCCATCTCGCCGAAGGTGAGCGCGCCGCCCTTGGGCAGGAAGATGGGGTCGTAGCCGAAGCCGTTCTCGCCCTTAGGCGGCCAGACGATGTCGCCTTCCACCACGCCCTCGAAGGTCTCGCAATGGCCGTCGGGCCAGGCCAGCGCCAGGGCGCAGACGAAGCGGGCGGTGCGGTCCTTCTCCTCGCCCAGCGCCGACTGGACCTTGGCCATGGCGAAGGCGAAATCCTTCTTCTCGCCGGCCCAGCGGGCGGAATAGATGCCGGGCGCCCCGGCCAGGGCGTCCACCGCCAGCCCCGAATCGTCGGCCAGCGAGGGAAGGCCGGAAGCAGAGGCGGCGGCGCGGGCCTTGAGCTCGGCATTGGCGACGAAGGTGTCGCCGGTCTCGTCGGGCTCGGCCAGCCCCAAGGTGCCGGCCGAGACGACCTGGGTGCCGTAGGGGGCGAGAAGCTCGCCGATCTCGCGGACCTTGCCGGCATTGTGGCTGGCGATGACCAGCCGGCCTCCGTCGAAACGCCGAGAGGGGAACTTGCGGGTCATGCCAATCCGAGGGCCTTCTTCTGCGCCTGGACCAGCTGGCGGATGCCGGCTTCGGCCAGGTCGGTGAGTGCAAGGAACTGGGCGCGCGAGAAGGGGCGTTCCTCGGCGGTGCCCTGGATCTCGACGATGCCGCCGGTGCCGGTCATGACGAAATTGGCGTCGGCCTGGGCGTTGGAATCCTCGGGGTAGTCCAGGTCGAGGACGGCGGTGCCTTCGTAGATGCCGCAGGAGATGGCGGCCACGTGGTCGGTGAGCGGCACCTCCTTCAACAGCTCCAGGCGCACCAGGCGCTGGAAGGCCAGGTGCAGGGCGACGAAGGCGCCGGTGATCGATGCGGTCCGCGTGCCGCCGTCGGCCTGCAGCACGTCGCAATCGATCTTGATCTGGCGCTCGCCCATGGCGGCGAGATCGGTGACCGAGCGCAACGAGCGGCCGATCAGGCGCTGAATCTCGTGGGTACGCCCCGATTGCTTGCCCTTGGCCGCCTCGCGGTCGGTGCGGGTATGGGTCGAGCGCGGCAGCATGCCGTATTCGGCGGTGACCCAGCCCTTGCCGGTGTTGCGCAGGAAGGGCGGAACCTTCTCTTCCACCGAGGCGGTGCACAGCACATGGGTGTCGCCGAACTTGGCGATGCACGAGCCCTCGGCATGGCGCGACACGCCGGTTTCCAGGATGACGGTGCGAAGCTGGTCGGGGGCGCGGCCGGACGGTCTCATGACGGGTCTGAATCCTCGAAGGAAGGCAAAGAGGCGGCAAGCTACCTCCATATGGTGGGTGTCGTCCACAATCTCGACCCCCCGACATTGACGAGGGGGCAAGGCGCCACTAGATTTTCGCCGCACCGGAGAAGGCAATGGTACGGACCAAGGGCCCCGTCATTACCGAGCTGAACGACAGATCGCGGGAAATCTTCCGCCAGATCGTGGAATCCTATGTGGAAACCGGCGAGCCCATCGGCTCGCGCACCCTGTCGCGCCGCCTCACCCTCGGCCTGTCGCCGGCCACCATCCGCAACGTCATGGCCGATCTGGAAGATTTCGGCCTCCTTTACGCGCCCCATACCTCGGCCGGGCGGCTGCCCACCCAGGCGGGCATGCGCCTGTTCGTCAACGGCCTCTTGGAAGTGGGCCGCATGGCCGAATCCGAGCGCTCGGCCATCGACGCCCAGTGCAAGGCGGCGGGCCGCTCCATGGAGCAGGTGCTGGGCGAGGCCCTGGGCGCGCTGTCGGGATTGAGCCGCTGCGCCGGCGTGGTGGTGGCGCCCAAGATCCAGCGCACGCTGAAACACGTGGAATTCGTCTGGCTGGGCCGCAACCGCGCCCTGGTGGTCCTGGTCACCGAGGACGGCATGGTGGAGAACCGCATCCTCGACCTGCCCGACGGCGTCGAGATGTCCACCCTGGTCGAGGCCGGCAATTACCTGAACGCCCGGCTGGCGGGGCGCTCGCTGGACGAGGTCAGGGACGAGATCACCGCAGAGCTCGAACACCAGCGCACCCTGCTCGATTCGCTCACCAAGCGGGTGATCGAGGCCGGGCTGGCCACCTGGGCGGGCGGCGAAAGCCAGTCGGCGCTGATCGTGCGCGGCCAGTCCCATCTGCTGGAAGACGTCACCGCCGTCGAGGATTTGGAGCGCATCCGCTCGCTGTTCGAGGCGCTGGAAACCTCCGAGCAGTTCCTGCGCCTGGTGGACCTGACCCGGGTCGCCGACGGGGTGCAGATCTTCATCGGCGCCGAAAGCGATTTGTTCGGCGTCACCGGCTGTTCCATGGTGGTGGCGCCCTACCGCGATTCGCGCGAGCGCATCGTCGGCGCCATCGGGGTGATCGGCCCGCAACGCATCAACTACGCCCGCATCATTCCCATGGTCGATTACACCGCGCGTGTGATCGGCCGCCTGATCGGGCAACCCACCTGATTGCAACTTCAACCTGTCGAGAGAGCCTTGATATGACCCAGGATCAGACCGCCGAGCAGATGCCCGCCGCCGAAAGCGCCGAACCGGGCCCGGCCGCCGAATCCGCCGCGCCGCCGGCCGCCGAATCCGACCGCATCGCCCAGCTGGAGGCGGAAATCGCCAAGCTGAAGAACGACGTGCTCTACGCCAAGGCCGAGACCGAGAACACGCGCCGCCGCCTGGAGCAGCAGGCCGAGGATCGCGGCAAGTACGCCGTCTCCAACATCGCCAAGGACGTGCTGTCGGTGGCCGACAACCTGCGCCGGGCGCTGGATTCGGTGCCGGCGGCGGCGCGGGACGGCAACGAATCCCTGGCGGCGCTGACCACCGGCGTCGAGATGACCGAACGGGAATTGCTGGCCACCTTCGAGCGCTACGGCATCAAGCCGGTGGCGGCCCAGGGCGAGAAGTTTGACCCCAACCTGCATCAGGCCATGATGGAGATGGAAGACCCCAGCCAGATCGAAGGCACCGTGGTGCTGGTGATGCAGGCGGGCTACACGCTGCACGACCGCTTGCTGCGCCCCGCCTTGGTGGGCGTCGCCAAGGGCGGCCCCAAGAGCGGCGGCAACAACGTCGACACCAGCGTCTGACGAAACAAGAAACCCCCGCCTCATCGGCGGGGGTTTTGCTTTCAGCCGGCGGCCGGCGGCGTGTGGCGTAGGGACAGGGCCTTGATGGCCAGGGGAACGCCCCAGCCCAGCGCCGGATAGATCACCCACAGATGATCCGGGTTGTGGAAGAGGTTGATGGCGGCCAGCCCGCTCATCACGGCCGCGAACACCAGAAGATGACGGCGGAACGTCCTTTGGGGGTCACGGGGGGCGGGCGACGGCACAGCGGTTTCAGTCATCATGGAATCATCCTTGGCGAGGGGGGCGGAGCCTCCCCGAAGGCGATCGATCGGCATGTCGAAGGCCGCCGCCAGGGCCTTCAGCGTTTCCAGCGCGGCGGCCTGGCCCTGTTCGAGCCGCTGGACGGTGCGGGCGCTGATACCCGCGATCTCGGCCAGTTGCTCCTGGGACCAGGCGCGTTGCAGACGCAGCTCACGGATGGTTTCGGCGGTATCGGTCATGCTTCGGACCCTCGGGAAAGGTGGCGCCAGCATGGGGCGGACCCCGCGACAGCGCCACGACACCAGGACGACAGGCCTATCTTAGCGCCCCGTAGACCAGCGCCCCCAGCAGAATCGCCAGCAAGGTCATCATGCCGTAGAACACCTTGCGCGAGAACGCCACTTCCTCGGCCGAGGTGTGCTCCCACTCCTTGTAGCGGCGTCCGACCGGCGCTTGGGGGGCCTTTTGCTCGTCGCTCATTCTCACAGCCCCAGAACGTCGCGCATGGAATAAAGCCCCGGCCGGCAATCGGCGGCCCAGCGGGCGGCGCGCACCGCGCCCTTGGCGAACACGGCGCGGGACGACGCCTTGTGGGTCAGTTCGACCCTTTCCCCTTCCGCGGCGAACATCACGGTGTGGTCGCCCACCACGTCGCCGCCGCGCAAGGTGGCGAAACCGATCTCGCCCTTGGGCCGCGCCCCGGTATGGCCGTCGCGGCTCTTGCACCACACGGAATCCAGCGCCTTTTGGCGGCCGAGCGCGGCGGAGCGGCCCAGGCCCAGCGCCGTGCCCGAGGGCGCGTCCACCTTGTGGCGGTGGTGCATCTCGACGATTTCGATGTCGTAATCCTCGCCCAGGATGGAAGCGGCGCGCTCGGTCAGCGCCATCAGCAGATTGACGCCGACGCTGAAATTGGGGGCGTAGACGATGGGGGCGCGCTTGGCGGCCTCGGCCAGCCGGGCCTCGTCGTCCTTGGAAAGGCCGGTGGTGCCCACCACCAGCACCTTGCCCAATTCGGCGGCCAGGGCGGCGTGGGCCAGGGTGGCGGCCGGCGCGGTGAAGTCGATGACGGCGTCCGAGGCGGCGAACAGGGCCGCCGGGTCGGAACTCACCGAGGCGCCCACGGATTCACGGCCCAGCAGAACGCCTAAGTCACGACCCATGAACTCGGTTCCGGCCCGTTCGGTGCCGCCGGAAAGCCGGCAACCCTCGGCGGCCAGCACCGCCTCCATCAGCATCCGGCCCATGCGCCCGGCGCATCCGACGATTCCGATCCTCATGCCCTGGTCCTTTCGAAAACAGACCCACTTTCTTAGAGGCAGCCGGGCTCAAAATCCAGCATCGAGAGACAAAAGTAGGGTGATCACCGGATTCTGTTGCAGTGCATAATCCGTCAGTGGCACTGTCCAATTGGAATTGATCCAAATGGGTTCGAATGTGATGAGCGGCGACGTCGTAGCCTTTGCCCGCAGTGACGATGACCTCGGCGGCTATCGCTCCTTGTTCGAGAACGCGGTCGAGGGCATCTACCGCACCACGCCGGACGGGCGTTATCTCGACGCCAACCCGGCGCTGGCGCGGATCTACGGCTACAAGGACCCGGCTGAGCTGATCGCCGGCCTGACCGATATCGCCCGCTCCCTCTACGTCGATCCGTCCGACCGCGAACGCTTCCGCGAAATCCTGGCCCGCGATTCGGTGGTGCGCAATTTCGAGGCGCGGGTGTGGACCCATGACGGCGGCATCATCTGGATCGCCGAGAACGCGCGGGCCGTCTATGACGGGCGCGGCCGGCTGGTGTGCTACGAAGGCACCGTCCAGGACATCACGGCACGCAAGAAGGCCGAGGATTCGCTGCGTCTCGCCGCCACGGTGTTCGAGACGGTGGGTGAGGCTATCGTGGTCACCGACCGCGAGCGGCGCATCCTGGCGGTCAACGATTCCTTCGAGCCCATGACCGGCTGGACCGCCGCCGAGGTCATGGGCCAGCCCTGCGACCTGCTGGCCGTCGAGATGATCGGCAACCGCGAGATCGAGGAGATGTGGCGTCTGGCCGCCGCCAGCGGCCAATGGTCGGGCGAGACCTGGACGCGGCGCAAGGACTCCGAGCCCTTCCCCGCCGCCCTGGCGCTAACCGCGGTGGACCAGGGAGAGGACGCCAAGGGCGACGATGGGCGCTTCGTGCTGCTGCTGCGCGACATCACCCGCAAGCGCCGCGACGAGCAGCGCATCCGCTTTCATGCCAGCCACGACGCCCTGACCCGCCTGCCCAACCGCCACACGGTGATGGAGGCGCTGGGCGAGGCCATCGTGCGGGCCGAGCAGACCGGCGAGCGCCTGGCCATGCTTTATCTCGACGTCAACCGTTTCAAGGACATCAACGACAGCTATGGCCACGCGGTGGGCGACGAGCTGCTGCGCCAAGTGGCACGCCGCCTCAAGGCCTGCGTGCGGGCCAGTGACGTCATCGGCCGGCTGGGCGGCGACGAGTTCGTCATGCTGCTGCCCAGCGTTGGCGACCATTCGGCGGCCCAGTCCTGCGCCGGCAAGGTGCTCTACGCCTTCGCCGAGCCCTTCGACATCGACGGGCTGCAGCTGTTCGCCGGCACCTCCATCGGCATCGCGCTTTTTCCCGACGACGCCGACGGCGCCGAAAGCCTGCTGTCGCGGGCCGACGCCGCCATGTACCACGCCAAGCGCGGCGGCCTGCCCTATAGCTGTTTCGATATGGAAATGGACCGCCAGGTGGCCGAGCGGGTCAGTCTGGAAAACGACCTGCGCCTGGCTTTGGGCGAGGATCAGTTCCGTCTGGTGTTCCAGCCCAAGATCGACGCCCTGTCCGGCGCCATCGTCGGGGCCGAGGCCCTGATCCGCTGGCGCCATCCCGTGCGGGCCGACGTGTCGCCCGGCCTGTTCATTCCCGTCGCCGAGCGGGCCGGCCTGATCGGCGCCATCGACGACTGGGTGCTGGGCGCCGCCTGCCGCCAGGTGGCGGAATGGCGGGCCCAGGGGCTGATGCTGCCCTCGATCAGCGTCAACCTGTCGCCGGCCCAGTTCCACGACGGACGCCTGAAGGACAAGGTCAAGGCGGCGCTGGCCGAATCCGGCCTGCCGCCCCAGATGCTGGAGCTGGAAATCACCGAGACCATGATGGCCAGCGACGTGGACCGCGCCATCGAGATCCTGGGCCAGCTGACCACGCTGGGGGTCCGGGTGTCGCTGGACGATTTCGGCACCGGCTATTCCTCGCTGGCCTATCTCAAGCTGTTTCCCGTCTCGACGCTGAAGATCGACCGCGCCTTCGTCACCGAACTGCCGGGCAACGCCAAGGACGGCGCCATCATCGCCTCGATCATCGCGCTGGCCGGCAATCTGGGCTTTTCCGTCATCGCCGAGGGCGTGGAGACCCGCGAGCAGGCCGCCTTCCTGGCGGCGCGCGGCTGTCCGGTGATGCAGGGTTTCCTGTTCTCGCGCCCCGTCAACGCCGCCACCTTCGCCGGATTGCTGGCCAATCCGGACGGGCTGATCCGTCTGTAGCCCGCCCAGGCCCGAAGGGCCGGAGTTGCTTGTAGCCGCTTGTGTTGGTCCCTGCTCCGGCCTATAAGAAATAAATCTTTTCCGGTGCTTGCAGACCATGCTGATCACCTGCCCCGCCTGCGCGACCAACTTCTCCATCCCCGACAGTGCGCTCGGAACCTCCGGACGCAAGCTGAAGTGCGCCAAGTGCGCCCACAAGTGGTTCCAGACGCCGCTGTCCATGGATGACGACACCGACCTGGATCTGGCGGGGCCGTCCTTCGCGCCGCCCGAGCCGGCGATGCCGGACTTTTCCAAGGTGTCGGGCTTCAATCCGGTCAAGGACGACACGGTGTTCGACGCGCCTCGCGCCTCGGCCTCGTCCGATGACGATTTCAACCTGGATGCTCCGCCGGTTCCCACCTTCGCCAACCGCCTGCCGCCCGATGAAGGCATGGAGCAGGCCGGCGACATCGACTTGCTGGACGAGGAGCCGCAGCCGGTCCCCGAGCTGTTCTCCACCTCGGCCAGCGAGGGCAAGAAGGGCACGGGCATGCTGTGGGTGCTGCTGGTTCTCCTGATTCTGGGGGGATTGGGCGGTGCCGGCTATTACTTCCAGGACCAGTTGGTCGAGGCGGTGCCCGAGGCCGGGGAATTGCTGGGCCAGGCGGGTTTGCGGCGGGAAAAGCCCGGCGCCGGGCTGGAACTGCGCAAGGCCGGCACGCCGGAACGCTTCGTCCACAACGACACCGACGTGCTGGTGGTGCGCGGCATCATCGCCAACGTCACCGACCGCTCGCGGCCGGTGCCGACCATGAAGCTGGTGCTGATGGACCGCAACAAGCAGGCGGTCCAGGAAAAGCTGTCCCAGCCGCCGGTCACCGAACTGGCCTCCCAGGGGACGGTCAGCTTCAAGATCATGCTGGAACGGCCCGATCCCAACGCCGTCGAGGTGGTGGTGGTCTTCGTGGATTCCGCCGAGGCCAAGCCGGCCACGGCGCCGCCGCCGGTTCCGGCCACGCCCGCTCCGGCGCCCGTTCCGGTGGCTCCGCCCGCTCCGGCGGCGGATGCGGCCCCGGCGGCTCCCGCCGCCCCGCCCGCCGAGACCAAGCCCGTCGAGGCGAAGTAGTCGCCTCCAGTTTGCGGGCATCCTGCCCGCAGGTGGTCAGAACGGCTTCAGCAGCCGCCTAATATAGTCCCGTTCCGGCTCCGGCCGGTGGAAATCCCCCGAACGCCGCCGCAATTCCTGCAGGATTTCCCGCGCCCGCATGGTGTCGGAGCGGCCCGGCACCTTGGTCCGGCCGTCATCGGCGAAGGTCGAGCCGTTCTGCATACGGCCGAAGGGGTCCCTGGGCAGCAAAGCGGGCGAGCCCTTGCCCCGTGCCGCCTCCATGCGCTCGATCATCTGGCGCGCGCCGTCTCGCAGGCGCTTGACCGCCTCGGCCTGCTGCTCGGCGGCGTCGCCCCATTCTCCGTCGTCCAGGCTGGATTGGGCGCCACGCATGGATCGTTCCGCATCGGAAAGGAAATCGGGGGGCTGGGGCAGGGACTTGGCCAGCTGGTCCAGGGACTGACGCAGCGCCTTTTGCTCCTGGGCGGCCTTGCGTCCTTCGGCCCGGTCGGTGGCGGACGGCTTCGGCCGGGGGGCGTCCTCGTCGTGCTCCTCGGGCGGCGGAGCCTTGCGGAAGCTCTTGTCCAGCAGCTCCTGCTGGCGGGCGGTCAGCTCCTTCAGGCGGCGCAGGGCCTCGGCGGCGGCCGGATCGCCCTTCTGCCCGCGCGCTCCAGACCCCATCTCGGCCATCAGCCGCGACATCTGCTCCAGGCGGCGGCGCAGTTCCTCGCGGTCGCCGGTCTCGGCCAGCCCGCGCAACTGGTCCAGCATGTCGGAGAGGTCGACGGCCTGGGAGCCCGGCTCGGACGGCGGCGGGGATTCGTCCAGGCCCAGCTCGGCCAGGGCGTTCATCCACTGCTCCAGCGCGGCTTCCAGTTCCTGGACCAGCCGGGACAGTTCGGCCGCGTCGGCCTTGTCGGCCAGGGCGCGTTCCAGACGGGCGCGCGCGTCCTCCAGGCTTTTCTCGGCGGCGGGTAGGCCGCCGTCCTCGATGCGGGTGGCGGCGTACCACAGCAGCGAGCGCATGCGGTCCCGCTCGAATTCGGGGCGCATCAGCATGTGACGGGTGACGGAAAGCGCCAGGAACACCCGCCGGTCGCCGCCGAAGGCCTGGGGCTCGTCCAGGATCTGACGCAGCTCCTCGGCGATCTCGGGCCCCAGGCGGGGGGTATCGCTCAATTGGCGGCGCCATTCCACCAGGGCGCGGGCCAGGGGGTGGCGGAAATTGCGCTCGGGCAGGACGGTTTCGAAGGGAGGGGCGGCGCCCACCTGGCCGGCACCGTCCTCGGCCTTCAGCGTCAGGCGCACCTTGCGTCCGGCCCAGTCATGGTCGGCCAGATCGGCGCGCAAGCGCAGCCGGGCCTGACGCACCCGCTCGCCCGGCAGCACCAGATCCAGGCGCAGCGGTTCGGCCGCCTCGTCCACGGGTTCCACCTCCACCCAGGCCCGGCTCAGGCCGTAATCGTCGCTTGCCTCCAGTTCCAGGGTCAGGCGGCCGCGCTCGTCGTCCTTGGGCGGCTGGACCAGCGTCACCTCGGGCGGGGTGTCGGGGCGGATGGTCACGGGCCACGAGGCGGCGAGGCGCAGGCCGAGGCGGACGTCCAGGCTGGGTCCTTCCGTCACGGCCAGTTCGGCGCGGCCGTCCTCGGCGAATGGCACCGCCGCGCCGCCCGCTGACAGGGCGGACCCGCCCCAGCCCCGCCACGAGGTCACGGCGCGGGCCAGGCTTCCGGCCGGCACGGCGATCCCGCCCTGGCCCGGCTTCAGCAGACTCTGGCCCAGGCCGGTATAGGCCGGCGGCACGATCCACACCTCCAGCGTGTCGGAGTCCAGCGCCGGGCGGAGGGTGTAGGGATCGACGGCGCGGGCCAGCCGGCCGGCCGGGTCGGAGCGTCCTCCGGCGGCGGCGACGATCAGCAGCAGCAGGGCGGCGAAGCGCAGGCCGAACGGGTCCTTGGGCGGCAGCACCGGGTCGGGCCAGCCGGGGCGCAAGTCCCGGGCCGCCTGCTCCATGCGGGCGCGGTGGGCCTGCCACAGGGCTTCGTCGCCGATGGCCAGATGGTCGGAAAGCGCGGCCAGCGGCCGGTGGGCGACGCCGGAATCCCGCTCCAGCCGCCGCGCCGCCTCTTGCCGAGAGGGCCGCTCCACCCGCCAGGCCTTCCAAAGCAGGACAAGGATGGCGAGCGCGAAGGCGGGGGCGAGGGCGGCATGCAGCCAGAAGGGCAGCAGCGGGGCGGCGTCGAACAGGGCGAGCGCCAGGAACAGGGCCAGCAGGGCGAGCGCCGCCGCCACCGGCGGCCACGCCCTTTCCCACAGCAGCGCGAGGCGGGCCAGACGCAGCTTGCGGGACAGGGGGGGCATGTCAGGCTTTCATCGGGGCTTTTGCCCCGAACCCCAACCGGGAGGCAAAGCCTCCCGAGCCCTCCATTTCTTCAAAAATAAGGGAGGGCAGCCCAGTCACTCATTCCTCCGCCAGCCATCCGGGCAGGCTTTCCAGGGAGCGCATGTCCTCATAGCTGGGCCGGGCGCGGATCACCGCGTATTCGGTCCCCTTGACCAGCACTTCCGGAATCAGCGGCCGCGTGTTGTAGGTGGATGACATGGCGGCGCCGTAGGCTCCGGCGGTGCCGAAGGCCAGCAGGTCGCCGGCCCGCATGGGGGGCAGGCGGCGTTGACGCGCGAAGGTGTCGCCGGTCTCGCACACCGGGCCGACCACGTCCGCCTCGGCCAGGACGGCGTCGGCCTTGGGCTCGGCCACCGGGAAGATGGAGTGGTAGGCGTCGTAGAGCGAGGGTCGCGCCAGGTCGTTCATGGCGGCGTCGACAATCAGGAAGGTCCGCGTGCTGCCCTCCTTCACCCGGATGATGGAGGACACCATGATGCCGGCATTGCCCACCAGCAGGCGGCCGGGCTCGAAGACGAAGCGGCAGCCGAGATCGCCCAGGGTTTCCTTGATCACCTGCGCGTAGGCGGCGGGCTCGGGCGGGGTCTCGTCGTCATAGGGCACGCCCAGGCCGCCGCCCAGGTCCAGGCGGCGGATGTCGATGCCGTCGGCCCTGAGCATGGCCACCAGGTCGCGCACCCTCAGGAAGGCTTCGCGGAAGGGGGCAAGCTCGGTCAGCTGCGAGCCGATATGGCAGGCGACGGCCACCGGCTCGACGCCCGGCAACGCGCGGGCGCGGGCATAGACCTCGCGGGCCCGGGTCCATTCGATGCCGAACTTGTTTTCCTTCTTGCCGGTGGTGATCTTGGCGTGGGTGCCGGCGTCCACGTCCGGATTGACCCGGATGGCGATGGGCATCACCTGGCCGCGGGCGGCGGCGATCTCGGACAGCATCTCCAGCTCGGGCTCGGATTCCACGTTGATCTGGAAGATGCCCTTGGCCACGGCGAATTCCAGTTCGTGCCGGGTCTTGCCCACGCCCGAGAACACGATGCGGGCCGGCGGCACGCCGGCAGCCAGGGCCTGGCGCAGCTCGCCCTCGCTGACCACGTCGGCGCCTGCCCCCAATTGGGCGAAGGTGCGGACCACCGCCACGTTGGGATTGGACTTGAGGGCGAAGCAGATGGTCGCGTCCAGCCCGGCAGCGGAAAGCGCCTCGGCGAACACGGTGTAGTGCCGCTCCAGGGTCTTGGTGGAATAGCAATAGAACGGCGTGCCGGCCTCGCGGGCGATGCGGGCGATGGCGACGTCCTCGGCGAACAGCTCGCCGTTGGAGTAATGGAAGTGGTTCATCGGTGTTCCTGAAGGCCGGTCAGTAGGCGGAGTTGGTGGTCGGATCGGGGGTCTTCTTCTTCGACTCCGCCGGCATGGGCGTATAGGGGTAGTCGCGGGGATAGACCGCCTCGTCGGGCCGCTCGGGCATGCTCTTGCGGCCGCAGGCGGCCAGGGCGACGACCAGGGTGACGACCAGGATGGAGCGCATCGTCATTTGACGTCCTCCTTCAGGCGGTTGCGGGCCGCCGCGACCGCTTCGCGCACCCGGGCCGGCGCGGTGCCGCCCAGGCTGGTGCGGCTGTTGACCGAGGACTCCACCGACAGCACGGCGCGGGCCTCCTCGGTGATGCCGGGCTCGACTTCCCGCATCTCGGCGAGCGAAAGGTCTTCCAGGCCGCAATTCTTGCCCTCGGCCAGCTTGACCAGCGATCCCGCCACGTGGTGGGCGCGGCGGAACGGCATCTTCAGCGCGCGCACGCACCAGTCGGCAATGTCGGTGGCGGTGGTGAAGCCCGCCCCGGCGGCGGCGCGCAGGGTCTCGACGTTGACCTTCATGTCCCGGACCATGCCGGTCATGGCGGCGATGGCCAGCTCCATGGTGTCGGCCACCTCGAACACCGGCTCCTTGTCGTCCTGCATGTCCTTGGAATAGGCCAGCGGCAGGCCCTTCATGACGATCAGCAGCGCATTCAAATCGCCGATCACCCGGCCGGTCTTGGCGCGGATCAACTCGGCGGCGTCGGGGTTGCGCTTTTGCGGCATGATGGACGAGCCGGTGGTGAAGGCGTCCGACAGGGTGACGAAACGGAACTGGGCCGAGGTCCAGATCACCAGCTCCTCGGCCAGTCGCGACATGTGCACGGCGCATATGGCGCTGGCCGACATGAATTCCAAGGCGAAATCACGGTCCGACACGCCGTCCAGCGAATTGCGCATGGGCCGGGCGAAGCCCAGGTCCGCCGCCGTGGCCTCGCGGTCGATGGGAAACGAGGTGCCGGCCAGGGCGGCCGAGCCCAGCGGGCATTCGTTGAGGCGCTTCCTGGCGTCGGCCAGCCGCGACCGGTCCCGCGAGATCATCTCCACATAGGCCATCATGTGGTGACCGAAGGTCACCGGCTGGGCGGTCTGCAGATGGGTGAAGCCGGGCATCACCGTGGCGGCGTGCTCCTCGGCGCGGTCGAGCAGGGCGGCCAGCAGCGCGTGAAGCGCGCCGTCCATGCCGTCCATGGCGTCCCTGACCCACAGGCGGAAATCGGTGGCCACCTGGTCGTTCCTGGACCGCGCCGTGTGCAGCCGCCCGGCCGCCTCGCCGATCAGCTCGGCCAAGCGGGATTCCACGTTCATATGGATGTCTTCCAGCGCTTGGGCAAAGGGGAAGTTGCCCGCCTCGATCTCGGCCAGCACCTTGTCCAGCCCTTCGAGGATCAGCAGGCCGTCGGCCTCGGTCAGGATCTGCTGCTTGACCAGCATGCGGCAATGGGCCTTGGAACCCCGGATATCCTGGGCATAGAGCCGCTTGTCGAAATCGATGGAGGCGTTGATTCGCTGCATGATGGCGGCGGGGCCGCCGGCGAACCGCCCACCCCACATGGAGGACGCGGCCTTGGTCTTGTCGGTGTCGGTCATGAAAGCCCTGGTGAAAGCGCGAGAGTTAAGGAATTGTGCGCCAACCTACACCCTTCGGGCCGGGGCGGGAAGACTCAGGGTCCGTGCGCGGCGGCAAGCCGGCAGTCCCGACCGCCGTCGCCGCGCTCCAGTTGGATTGTGGCATGGCCGATGCCGAAGCGATGCTCCAGCTCCTCGGCCAAATGGTGAAGAAATTCATCGCTGTCGGGCATCCGTTCCATCACCAGATGGACGGTCAGCGCCGCCCGGCTGGTGGACAGCGGCCAGACATGCAGGTCGTGCAACCCGCCGACGCCCTCCCGGCCGGCCAGGAAGCGTTCGACCGCGTCGAGGTCGATGGCGGCTGGCACCGCGTCCAGGCTGAGATTCACCGATTCCTTCAGGAGCGACAAGCTGCTCCAGGCGATGATCACGGCGATCCCTAAGCTGATGGCGGGGTCCAGCCACCACCAGCCGGTCAGCCCGATCAGCAGGGCGGCCACCACCACCGCCGCCGACACGGCGGCGTCGCCGGCCATGTGCAGGAAGGCGCCCCGGACATTGAGGTCGCCGGCGGCGCCCTTCATGAACATCAGGGCCGTGCCGGTGTTGATGATGATGCCCAGCGTCGCCACCGCCATGACCACGCCGCCCTCCACGCTCTGGGGATGGCTGAAGCGGCCCAGCGCCTCCCAGCCGATTCCCCCCACCGCCACCAGCAGGGCCAGGGCGTTGATCAGCGAGGCCCAGATGGTGGCCCGTCCCAGGCCGTAGGTGCGCCGATGGCTGGCGGCGCGGCGTTCCAGGATGCTGGCCGCCCAGGCCAGCACCAGGGCCAGCACGTCGGACAGGTTGTGGCCGGCATCGGCCAGCAGGGCCAGGGAATTGGCCGCCACCCCCCACCAGGCCTCCAGCCCGACGAAGCCCAGGTTCAGCGCGATGCCCACGGCGAAGGCGCGGTCGTGCCGGGCCGGGGCGTGGGCATGGCCGTGATCATGATCATGGTGGTGGTGATGATGTCCGCTCATGGAACCTCCGTCCCGGCAGGATGAGGGCTTTATCGGGGGGAAGGTCAAGGGTAGAATGCAGGGGAGTCAACATCTTGCGGTCCCTGATGCCCCATCCCGACAGAATGATCCGAGCATGAGCCGTTCCTGGCTTTCCGGATTCAAGGCCTATGGCGAGAAGCGGGTGGTGATGGTGCTGCTGCTGGGTTTTTCCAGCGGGCTGCCGCTTCTGCTCACCTTCTCGACGCTGTCGGCCTGGCTGAAGGGCGAGGGCATCTCGCGCACCGCCATCGGCATCTTCGCCCTGGTGGGCACGCCCTATGCGCTGAAATTCCTGTGGTCGCCGCTGATCGACCGGCTGCCGCTTCCCGTTCTGACCAATTGGCTGGGGCGGCGGCGCTCCTGGGGGCTGGTGATCCAGGCGCTGCTGATCATCTTCATTCTGGCGCTGGGCTCCACCGATCCGGTCAAGGAAATCTGGCTGACCGCCAGTTTCGCGGTGATCGTGGCGTTTCTGTCGGCCAGCCAGGACATCGTCATCGACGCCTACCGCGTCGAGATCCTGTCCGACGAGCAGCAGGGCCCGGGGGCCGGCGCGGTGCAGGCGGGCTATCGCCTGGCCATGCTGGCGGCGGGCGCCGGCGCCTTGCTGGTGGCGTCCCAATGGGGCTGGTTCGCGGCCTACGCCACCATGGCGGCGCTGCTGGGCGTCGGAATGCTGGTGTTCCTGTTCGGCCACGAGCCGGAGATCAAGGTCTCGGCCGCCACCGCCGAGCGCGAACGGCGGGCGGCGGAATACCTGGAGGCCCGCCCGCACCTGAAGGGCGGGCCGGCCAAGGTGGCGGCGTGGCTCTACGGCGCGGTGGTCTGTCCCTTCGCCGATTTCATGGCGCGGCCCGCCTGGTGGGCGGTGCTGTTGTTCGTCATCGGCTACAAGATGGGCGAGGCCATGGCCGGGGCCATGGCCAACACGCTCTACATCGAGATGGGCTTCGCGCTGGACGAGATCGCCTGGGTCAGCAAGATCTTCGGCTTCGGCGCCACCGTGGCGGGCACGGTGATCGGCGGCGCCCTGGTGGCGCGCCTCGGCATCATGCGCGCCCTGCTGATCTTCGGCGTGGCTCAATCGCTGGGCAACCTGTTCTATGTGGTCCAGGCACTGGCCGGGCATAACATCTGGGCCCTGGCGGTCTGCGTGGCGGCCGAGAACCTCACCGCCGGCATGGCCGGTTCGGCGCTGGTCGCCTATATTTCGGGTCTGTGCAATCAGGCCTATACCGCCACCCAATACGCCCTGCTGTCGTCGCTCACCGCCGTGGGCCGCACCCTGTTCGCCTCGGCCAGCGGCAAGCTGGCCGACATGTTCGGCTGGGTGGACTTCTTCCTGATGACTACGGTGGTGACCCTGCCCGCTTTGCTGATTCTGCCCTGGTTGATGAAGCAGCAGGGCCGGGTTGCGTCCAAGCCCGGTTGAAAGTGGACGGCCGAGGCCTCATTGTCAGGTTTTAGGAACGGTTCCAAGTGTTGGGGGCGGAATGCGCATCGGCGTTCCCAAGGAGATCAAGAGTCACGAATACCGGGTGGGGCTGACGCCCGGCTCGGTGCGTGAGCTTGTCCATCACGGCCACAAGGTGACGGTGGAGACCCAGGCCGGGGCCGGCATCGGCTGCTCCGACGCCGCCTATCGCGCCGCCGGAGCCGAGATCGCCGCCACGCCCGCCGACGTGTTCGGCTTCGCCGAGCTGGTGGTCAAGGTCAAGGAGCCGCAGGCGGTGGAATTCCCCCTGCTGCGCTCGGGGCAGATTCTCTTCACCTATCTTCATCTGGCTCCCGATCCGGCCCAGACCCGGGCGCTGGTGGAGTCGGGCGTCTCGGCCATCGCCTACGAGACGGTGACCGATGCGGGCGGCCGTCTGCCGCTGCTCGCCCCCATGTCCGAGGTGGCGGGGCGCATGTCCATCCAGGTGGGCGCCCATTGCCTGGAGAAGGAGCAGGGCGGATCGGGCGTGCTGCTGGGCGGCGTGCCCGGCGTGGCCCCGGCCAAGGTGGTGGTGCTGGGCGGCGGCGTGGTGGGCTCCAACGCCACGCGCAT
This sequence comes from Magnetospirillum sp. XM-1, assembly GCF_001511835.1. Taxonomy (NCBI): domain Bacteria; kingdom Pseudomonadati; phylum Pseudomonadota; class Alphaproteobacteria; order Rhodospirillales; family Rhodospirillaceae; genus Magnetospirillum; species Magnetospirillum sp. XM-1. Next base: position 733,509 of record NZ_LN997848.1, on the reverse strand, counting down.
GGCGGTGGGCCTGGGGGCCCGCGTGGTGGTTCTCGACCGCTCGCTTTCCCGTCTGGCCCAGATCGACGAGCTGCTCTTGAACACGGTGGAGACCGCCTACGCCACCATGGACAATATCGAGCACCACGTGCTGGAGGCCGATTTGCTGATCGGCGCCGTGCTGGTGCCGGGCGCTTCCGCGCCGCGCCTGGTCGGCCGCGAGCTGGTGGCCGCCATGCGTCCCGGCTCGGTGGTGGTGGACGTGGCCATCGACCAGGGCGGCTGCATCGCCACGTCGCGCCCCACCACCCATGCCGCGCCCACTTATCTCGACGAAGGTGTGGTACATTACTGCGTCACCAACATGCCGGGCGCGGTGGCGCGCACCTCGGCCTTCGCGTTGAACAACGCCACGCTGCCATTCGTCCTGGCCCTGGCCGACAAGGGTCTGGTCCAGGCGCTTTCCTCTGACCCGCATTTCCGCGCGGGTCTCAACGTTTACCAGGGCAGCGTCACCCACGCCGCCGTGGCCCGGGACCTCGGCTACGCCCACGTGGCGCCCGAGACAGCCCTTTCCTCTCCTTAAGGGAAACAAAGCACAAATGGACCTCAAGAAGATCCCAATCGGCAAGAACCCGCCCCGCGACGTCAACGTCGTCATCGAGATCCCGCTGCGCGGTGATCCCGTCAAGTACGAGATCTGCAAGGAATCGGGAGCCATGTACGTGGACCGCTTCCTCAACACCGCCATGTACTATCCGGTGAATTACGGCTTCGTGCCCCACACCCTGTCGGCCGACGGCGACCCGGTGGACGTCATGGTGGTGGGCCGCATTCCGGTGGCGGTGGGCTCGGTGATGCGTTCGCGTCCCATCGGCGTGCTGCTGATGGAAGACGAGGCCGGCATGGACGAGAAGATCCTGGCCGTGCCCCATTCCAAGCTGCATCCGTTCTATGACGGCGTCACCAGCTACGAGGATCTGCCCAAGATCCTGGTGCAGCAGATCGAGCACTTCTTCGTCCACTACAAGGACCTGGAAGTGGGCAAGTGGGTTCAGCTGAAGGGCTGGGGCGGGCCGGAGCGCGCCGCCCAGATCATTCAGGAATCCATCGACCGCGCCGTTGCGGCCAAGCCGAAGAAGAAGTAGTCCAGGACCGCTTCCGCCGCCGCCCCCGCATGCCGGGGGCGGCGGTTTTGCGTTTCTTGACCGCCATGTTTCCCCGGTCCGGCCGGGATATGGGCCGCCAAGGGGGCCATACTTCTGGGATTTCGTCATATAGCATGATATACCACCATCCATAGGTATGTGGGTGCGGCGGGATTTACATCTGAACCCAATGGATCACATGCACCCGGGGCCAGGGGGGGCATGGCCTTGCACGCCAGCACCGGCCGGCATCAAGGAGGGTCTTGGACCATGCAGGGGCGGCGAGCCACCCGTTTTCGCCAGAGCCTGGCCGGCGCCGTATTCACTTTCGTCTGGTGCGTCGGGCTGGGGCTTGGCCTCCTGCCGGCGCGCCCCGCCCTGGCGCAAACCCAGATCTACTCGTTCGGAGTGCTGTCCCAGCGCAGCGCCGTCCTGACGGCCCAGTACTGGAATCCGATTCTCGACTACGTCGCCCGCCGGTCCGGAATCATGCTGGTCCTGAAGGTGGCGAGAACCGCGCCCGAATCCAATGCGGCCACGGAAGCCGGCGAGTATGACGTCGTCTATTCCAACACCATCTTCCAGCCGTCCATGGCCGCCGCCGGCTATCGGGTCATCCTGAAGCCGCGGACGGCGGCCATCACCGGGCAGATCGTCACCTTGGCCAATTCGCCGGTGGATCGTCTGGACGCCCTGGCGGGCCATGAGGTTGGTTTCCCGTCACAGGTGGCCTTCGTCGGCTATGCGGTGCCCATGGACCATCTGCTGCGCGAAGGAATTCGGGTCGAACCGGTTTTCGGCGGCAACCAGGAAGGCATCATGGCCCAGCTGAAGGCCGGAAAGGTGATGGCGGCCGGCGTCAACAGCCAGATCATGCGGGCATTCGCCACCCGCGAGAATGTTCAGTACCGGGTCCTGTGGGAATCCAAGCCGTTCCTCAATATTCCGGTGGCCGTGCATCCCCGCGTTCCCGCCGAGACCGCCGAGGCGATCCGCCGGGTTCTCGCCGCCATGGCCGACGAGCCGGAAGGCCGCAGGCTGCTGGAAGACGGCGCCCATCTGCTTGGCCAAAGCCCGCCCTTTGGCTTCGCCCCCTCCTCTCCCGCCGAGTACTCGAATTATTCCGAGTTCTACCGGCACACCCTGGTGAAGGACATCAAATAGGCCGTCATGACCCGGTTTCTTCGCCTTTGGGATCAGCTCCCTTTCCTGGCGCGGCTGTTGGGCACAGCGGCCATTGCCTTGGGAATCGCCGGGCTGACCATGGTTCTGGTCTCGGCCAGGGACGAGGCGAGAAGCTCATACGCCGACCTCGCCGAGGAGCTGGAGAGCGAACTGGAAACCCTTCCCGCCGCCATCGCCGAAGTGGTGGTGATCGGCGATTACGCCACCTTGCAGCAGACCCTGGACCGCTATGTCAAGCGCCCCCGCATCTTTCGGGTGACCTTCACCGACCTGACGGGCGTGACGTTGGCGAGCCAGGACCGCGAGCGTGCCCATGCCGCGCCCCGGTGGTTCAGCACCCTGCTGCACTTCGAGAATCTCGGTGGCGACACGCAGGTCATGGTCGGAGGGCGACGCTACGGCACCCTGGCGCTGGAGGTCACCGCCCAGGACTTCGCCTATCGTGCCTGGGTAAGGGTCGGCACCCACATGGTCATTCTGCTGATGGCCGTCATCTTGAACTTTCTGGGAATCTGGCTGGTGCTGCGGACCGGTCTTGCCCCGCTCCGCCATCTGGAAGCCGGCGCCGCAAGGCTGGCCGACGGCAGGCTGGACATCCGCCTGCCCGAGGAAGGCAGCCCCGAGCTCCGGCGCCTCTATACCTTCTCCCAGCGCCTGAACGCCCAGCTGTCGGAGGGAAACGAATCCGAAGCGCTGGTGTCCCTGGACTTCATTCAGCAGGAAGCCCTGCGCCTTCGCGGCCTGCTCCACGACATCGAACTGTATCTCGCGGCGGGAGAGGCCCTGGGGAAACTGCAGGCGCAGAACACCGAGGAGGTGGCGCACAGCGTCAGGATGGCGCTGATGCCGGAGATCACCAGGACCCAAGGCCATATCGAGATCGAACCCCTTCCCCCGATCATCCTGGATCGCCGCCGGCTGGAAGAACTGTTTCACATCGCCTTTGAAAATGGATTGCGCTACGCCCGGCCGCAGACGCCCCCACGGATCGTGGTCAGCGCCACCCATGACGAATCCGGCGTCGAACTGCGCGTCGCCGATAATGGGACGGGCATCGCCGAGGAATTCCGCGACCGCGTCTTCAGGGTCTTCGAAAGGCTCGACACGTCGCAGGATGGACGTTCCACCGGTATCGGGCTTTCCATCATCCGCCGCATCGCCGAGTCCACGGGCGGCGGCGCCTGGATCGAGGAAAGCGACATGGGCGGGATTACGCTGGCCATCAAGCTGGGGCAGGAGACAGTAGTGTGAGCGCCATCAACAGACAGAGTTGCGTCATCCTTCTGGTGGAGGATGTCATGGCCGATGCCCATCTGACCTCGGCCGCCTTCAAGGAAGCGCGGTTCCTGGTCGATCTCAGGCATGCCACCGATGGCCTGGACGCGTTGGACTACCTCCACCACCGGGGCCGCTGGTCCCAGGGTTCACCCCGCCCGGACCTGATCCTGCTCGACCTCAACATGCCGCGCATGGATGGCCGCGAGTTTCTGTCGGCCATCAAGAGCGACATGGAGATCGCCTCCATTCCCGTCGTGGTGCTGACCACGTCGGAGGTGGAGCGCGACGTCCTGGCGTCGTATCAGCGCGGGGCGTCCGGCTATATCGTCAAGCCGGTGGAAATCGAGGACTTTCTCAATGCCGTCAGGCAGATCGAGGATTATTGGCTGACCCTGGTCCGCCTGCCGCAACGCTGAGCGCGGGTTCAGCAATGCTCGGCCGCGTCCTCGGAATCGTCGAGGCATTGGCTGGGGAAGACCATGTCGGTGACCATGGCCGGGTCGAGATGGGCGTGGACCTCGACATCGGCGATGGTCCGGGCGATGAAGCGGCCCAGCTCCATCAGGTAGTCGGGACCGTTGACGGTCAGCGGAGCGTAGTTGGCTTGACGGCTGAGTCCCAGATCGACGACGAGCATGACAGCCTCCCTGTTCACCACGAACGCAGGATAGCCCCTCATCTAAAGTATAAGCAGCGGGTTTCGCGAAGCCGAGACCTGCGCCTATAGTATAGTTTTCAAATTCCCGACAATTTTATCTTATTTGATCAGGCCGTGGCCGTCGCCTTGCGGCCGATGCGGTCATAGGCCTGGCCCACCCGCATCAGGCAGATGGAGCGGTCGGCCTGCTCGCCGGTGATGGTGGCCAGCACCAGCTTGGCGATGGCGGTGTAGGTGGCGGCCTCGGGATCGGCGGCGAAGACCATGGGAAAGGCGGAGATCACCGCCCGGGCCTCGTCCAGTTCGGGGCCGAACAGGTTGCGGCCCATCACCTTGTAGCAGTCGAGCAGGCGCTCCACCGATCCCAGCACGGCGTCCATGTGCAGGCGGCGGCGCAGCGCCTCGCGCAGTTGCACCGCCAGTTCGCGGGGGCGCCGCGCCAGTTCGGCGGGAATGAAGGGCCGCTTGGCCACCATGGCGCTCTTGTCGCGGGCCGAACCGACGCAGACGGCGTGGAACTGGGTCAGGCGGAAGCTGGTGTCGCCGCAGCGGGTGAACATCATCATCACCAGCGTGTCGGTGAGGAAGTTGGTGAAGGATTTGTCGGCGGCCTTCAGGCGTTCGGTCAGGAAGCCGCTGGTGGTGTCCTCGTGCGCCGCCAGGCCGATCAGCTCGTCTCGGGTCTGGGCGAACAGGCGGGTGTTGAAGTTCAGCAGGGTGCGCAGGAACTGGAAATCGGCGGCGTCGGGCAGGTTCAGCCCGGCCTGGGCGGCGCCGTTGCGGAACTCGCCGATCAGGTCCATGGCCTCGATCTCGGCGGGTTCCAGCTTGTAGGGCGGCGGCACCTTGACCTTGACCCGCTTGGTGGTGGTGACCTTGCCCAGCGCGAACTCGACGCCGAGCAGGTTGTAGGTGCGCGGCCGGGTGACCGGCATCTCGACCACCTTGAAGCCTTCGTTGCCTTCGTTGCCGGTGCGCGCGATGGCCGCCTGCTTGGCCTCGGCCGCCTTGTGGTGGGTGGCCAGCTTGGTGAGCGTCTCGTCCACCACCTTCAGCACCAGTTCGCGCGACTCTTCCCAGAAGGCGGCCTGGCGGTCGGGCCGGGTCAGCACGTCGTGGTCGACGCGCGCCAGCACCCGCTTTTCCAGCCCGTCGCGGCAGCGGCGCAGGATGGGCCCCGTGAGGAAGGCCCGGGCGATGCTGGCGAAGCCCGGCACGAACAGGAAGAACGGCTGGTCCAGGCACCATGCCGCCGAGGGAATGGCCGGCAGCGGCACCCGCATCAGGGCCAGGCGCTTCTCCAGCGCGTCGCCCAGCTGGGCGGCGACGAAGGATTCGGCATGGGTGAAGGCGTATTCGTCGGCGCCCTGGGGCAGGGGCGGCGGCATCTCCATGGGCAGGTCGGCGGCGCGGCGCAGCGGCACCGGGGCGGGGGCGGGCGCGGCGGCCGGGGCCTGCCGCGGGGGGATGCCGTGGATCTTCTGCCAGGCCAGCGCGATCTCGGGCCGCTTGGTGATCACCACCTGGATCACCTCGGCCGCCAGCTCCCTCTGCTCGGCGAAGGCCAGTCCGGGCAGCCCGGCGGCGAAGGCGTCCTGGATCACCGCCAGGAACTGGGCGTCGCCCTGGCGCCGCAGCAAGGTGCGCAGCATCTCGGCCATGAAGCGCAGCAGGTCGGGAGAGCTCTCCACCTTGCGCAGCCGGGTCAGGATGTCGTCGAGCAGCAGCTTCTGGTCGGCGGGCAGGGAATCGCTCATCACGGCTTCCAGTTCTTCTCGATGGCCACCGCCGACACCGAATTCTTGGGCGAGCCGTCGATGATCTTGTCGCTGTAGACCAGATAGACCAGCACATCGCGCTTGCGATCGTGGAAGCGCACCACCTGCAGGGTCTTGAACAGCAGCGAGGTGTCCTTCTTGAACACCGTCTCGCCGTCCTTCAGGGTGCCCTCGATGCGGATCGGTCCCACCTGGCGGCAGGCGATGGCGGCGTCCGAGGTGTCCTCGGCCAGCCCGACGCCGCCTTTGATTCCGCCGGTCTTGGCCCGCGACAGATAGCAGGTGACGCCGGCCACCCTGGGGTCGTCGAAGGCTTCGACCACGATCTTGTCGTTGGGCCCCAGGGCCTTGAACACCGTCGAGACGCTGCCGATCTCCTCGGCGCCCAGCGGTTGGGCGGCAAGCATCAGCAGGGAAAGGGCGAACAGGGCGGGACGGGTGACCATGATCATGGTATCGGCCGATAAGCTCCGGGTGGCGGACGGACTGACGTAACATCAACCATAGCCGGGAAATCATGAGAGAAGTGTGAACGCGTTTACATAAGAGACATATTTTTCACCTGACCAAACTCAAGGAAAGCGGCCCCCCGCGGCGGGCACAGTGCGAAGCCCCCGCCGACCCAGCCCCGCCGCCCAGGAAATCGCCATGCCGTTCCCCGCCTTTTTCGCCGACGCCCCCGCCATCACCCTGAAGGACCCCCTGGCCGCCTTTCTGGGCGCGCCCACTGACGGAATGATCACCTATCGCTACGAGGACGCGGTGCGTCTGGCCGGTCATTCCTGCCCCACCGTGGCCGGCGCCTGGCTGATGACCATCCGGGCGTTGCGCGCCCTGTGGCCCGACGGCATGCCCGAGCGCGGCGCCGTCCAGGTGCTGATGGACGACGCCCAGGACGAAGGCGTTACCGGCGTGATGGCCGGAGTGGCCGGCCTGATCACCGGCGCCGCCGGCCCGGGTGGATTCAAAGGCATCGCCGGCCGCTTCGGGCGCAATGACCTGCAGCGCTTTTCCGCCAATATCGGCGCCGAACTGGCGCTGCGCCGTCTGGACGACGGCCAGACGGCGGTGGCCAGCTACCACCCCGAACTGGTGCCTGCCGACCCCGAGATGCGCGAACGCCTGCAGCGTGTGCTGGCCGGCAGCCGCGACCCGGAGGACCATGCCCGCTTCGCGACGCTGTGGCAGGATCGGGTCAAGCGCATCCTGGTGGATTACGCCGATCTTCCCGGCCTGGTCAGGATCGAGATGCGCTGATCCGGCAAATCTGCTAAGACCGGCTCGGTTTCCGGCTAGCTGAAGGTTTGCCATGTCCGTTCTGGTGCCCCAGTCCTGGGGCGAGATCATCGACAAGATCACCATTCTCGAGATCAAGGCCGAGCGTCTGACCGACGCCGCCAAGATCGCCAACGTCACCAAGGAGCTGGACGAACTGGTGGCGGTGCGCGAGCGGGAATTCCCCAGGCATGCCGGTCTGGCGGCGTTGTCGGCCGAGCTCAAGGCCATCAACGAGAAGCTGTGGGTGATCGAGGACGACATCCGCGATTGCGAGCGCGCCAAGGATTTCGGGCCGAAATTCGTCGAACTGGCCCGCGCCGTCTATTTCACCAACGACGAGCGGGCGGCCTCCAAGCGCAAGGTCAACGACCTGCTGGGCTCGGCGCTGATCGAGGAAAAGTCCTACGCTCCGTATTGAGGAGGCGTCGCCTTGAAGCTCGGCCGTCTGGTCCGTGACGCGCTCCGCCGCGTAAGGCCCCGGCCGCCCCGGCCGGGCGCCGCCTCGGGCGTGCTGCTGCTGTCGGCGGGCGGCCTGGGCGACACCGTGCTGTTCGCCCTGGTCGTGGCCCGTTTCTCATGCCTGGCGCGGCCGGGCGAGACGGTGAGCGTGCTGCTGCGCGCCGACGGGGCCAAGATGGCCTTCCTCCTTCCGCCCGAGATCCGGGTGATCAAGGTGGATTTCGGCCGGCTGGGCAAGGATGCGGCCTATCGCGGGGAGGTCTTCGACGACCTTTATCGCACCCATTACCGCCTGGTGGTCTCCACCGACTACAAGCGCCATCCCGATCTGGACGAGGCCCTGGCCTTCGCCTGCGAATCGCCCGAGACCGCCGCCATGCGCGCCCGGCCCTGGGCCAAGTACCAGGCCCGGCTCGACGCCAATGAAAAGCGCTGGGGCCACATCGTCGATTCGGGGGCGGCGCTGCAGGACAAGGTGGTGCGCTGGTCCCGTTTCGCTTGCGAACTGACCGGTGTCGAGCAGCCGCCGCCCCGCGTCGAGCTGCCGCCCGAGCGCATGCCGGCCCCCGTCGCGCTGCCCGGCCCCACCCTGATCGCCCAGCCGTTCTCGGCGGTCAAAGAAAAGCAGAGCCCGCCCGAGCTTTACGCCCGCATCGCCGCCGCCCTGCCCACCGGCTGGAGCATGCGCATCGCCGGCCATCCCAGTGATCTGGACAAGAACCCCGATTACCGCCCGCTGCTGGAGCTTCCCAACGTCTCGTTCGAGCCGGCGCCGTTCTCCGAGTTGGCCGGCATCATGCGCGGCGCCAGGCTGGTGGTTTCGGTGGACACCGCCTGCATGCATCTGGCCGCCGCGCTGGGGGTTCCCACCCTGTGCCTGGCCTCGGCCGGCTTCGTCGGCGAGATCGTGCCCTATGCCGATGAGGTCATGCCCGGCAACCTGAAGGTGTTGTTCCAGCCCATGGAATGCGCCGGTTGCCTGGGCGATTGCCGCTTTCCCGCCGTCAATTCCATGTTTCCCTGCGTGGCGGCTCTCGACTCCGACGCGATTTTGGCGGACATTGCCAGAATGGTGGAGGGAGGTTCATGAAGATTGCCGCCCTGCTTGATCCGGTCTTGAGACTCCTGCTCCGGTGGAAAAAGCGCCGGAAGCGGGCCGAAGGCGTGCTGCTGGTCAGCTCGCGCGGGCCGGCCGAAATGGTGTTCCTGTCCGCCGTGCTGCCCCGCTTCATGCGCCTGGCCAAGCTGGACGAGAGCGTCACCCTGCTGTGCCGCTCGGACGCCGCCGGCATGTCCTTCCTGTTTCCCCGCACGCTGAAGCTGCGCAAGGTGGATTTCCGCCGCTTAGACGAAGTCGAGTACCGCTGGAGTACCTTCACCGACCTGTTTACCCAGCATTACCGGCTGATCGTCTCGCTGGACTACGTGCGCGAGCACGACCAGGACGAGGCGCTGATCATCACCGCCGATCCGGCCGAGACGGCGGGCATGGTGCCGCCGCCCTTCAAGCGCAACTTCCACCAGCGCCTGGAGGAGAGCGAGAAGGTCTTCGACCTGCTGTTCGATTCCGGCCCCGTGCGCCAGGACAAGATCGTCCGCTGGTCGCGCTTCGCCGACGAGGTGCTGGACGACCGCCAGCCGCCGGTCCTGGCCCTGCTGGAAGACAGCCAGCTGCCCAATGCCGAGGCGCTGCCCGCTCCCACCATCGTGCTGCTGCCCTTCTCGGGCGTGAAGCAGCGCATGCTGCCGGCCGAGACCTGGCGGCAGCTGGCCGATCTGGTGCCCTCCAACTGGCAGGTGCTGGTGGCCGGGCACAAGAACGATTTCGACAAGAATCCCGATTACATGGCGCTGCTGACCCAGCCCAACGTCAGGATGGAAACCTCGGGCTTCGAGAGGCTGGCCTCCATCCTGTTGGGGTCCAAGCTGGTGATCGGCGTCGATACCGCCGGCCTGCATTTGGCCGTGCTGTTGGGCGCGCCCACCTTGTGTCTGGCCAGCGCCGCCTATGTGGGGGCCGGCGTGCCCTATGACGAGCGGGTGGTGCCCGACAACGTGCAGTTCGTCTACATCCCCATGGAATGCCAGGGCTGCCTGGGGCGCTGCAAGTTCCCGCTGGAAGACGGCATGTACAAGTGCGTCAACGCCATCGACACCGATCAGGTGCTGGCCTTCGTCCGCGATTCGGTGGCGCGGGGCGTGTTCTGATCCATGGGCCTGCTGTCGACTTTGTTTCCGCGCGGCATGCGCCGGCGCTGGTGGATGTTCCGTCCCATCGACGCCATCGTCGCCCTGTGGCCCAGCCCGAAGACCCGCAAGGGCGCGGTGGTGGTGCGCATGGACGGCATCGGCGACATGGTGATGTTCCGCGCCGCGCTCGAGCATTACCCCGACATCCTGGGGCTGCCCAAATCCGAGATCACCGTGCTGGGCTGCCATTCGTGGAAGGCGGTCATTGACGAGGTGTTCGCCGGTTTCCGGGTGGTGACCATCGACGAGCACGCCTTCGAGAAGAAGTGGCTCTACCGCCTGAAGATCGCGCTGTGGATCCGCCGCCAGGGCTTCCACACCGCGCTGTGCGACATGTTCATGCGCAAGACGCTGACCGCCGACACCCTGGTCTGGGCCAGCCGGGCACCTGAGCGCATCGTCTGCACCCCCTTCATCACCGAGCGCACCAAGGCGGAATACGCCTGGTATTTGGGCCGCGCCACCAGGGTGATCGACACCGGCCCCTATCCCACCCACGAGGGCTTGCGCCATTTCACCTTCCTGCAGGCGCTTTCCGGCACCCGCATGAAGCCTGAGCCGCCCACCATTCCCTGGCCGGAGCGTGAGCCGGCGCTTCCCCCCGGCGCGCCTTACGTGGTGATGTTCATCGGCTCCAACGAGCCGGGGCGGCGCTGGCCGCTGGAGAATTTCATTAACGTTACGAAACGAGCCCTGGAAGCGGGGCTGCGGGTGGTGTTCGTCGGCGGCCCGCAGGAGGCCCATGCCAAGCCCGCTCTGGCCGAACTGGCCCATCCCGGCCTGATCGACGCCATCGGCGCGCTCAAATTGGGCCAGACGGTGGACGTCATGAAGCACGCGGCCTGCGTGGTGGGCAACGATTCAGGCCCCGGCCATCTGGCCATCGGCGTGGGCGCGCCCACCGTGCTGCTGGCCGGCGGCGGCCATTTCGGCTGTTTCGTGCCCTACCCCGAGGAAATCCGCCCGGCCAGGGCCCGGTTCCTCAACGCGCCCATGGAGTGCTACCACTGCCTGTGGCGCTGTCCCAAGCGGGCCACGCCTCAGGATTCCTTCCCCTGCGTCGCCGAGATCACCCCGGACGTAGTGTGGGCGACGGTGCGGGAGCTGGCGGGGGTTTAACCCGCTTCACAAAGGCCCATCCTTTCGTCTAAGGTGGCCCCAAGGCCCGGCCCACGACGGTCGGTGACCCAAAAATAATCAGACAAAGCAATCGGTTGGACATGACACCCCTGTCGGCGACTTCGCCGCCGGGCTGGCGTTCGTGTCTTGATTCGTTTTGCGTGGAGGAACGTTTTTTATGGCATTGGTCAATGCACACAAGCTGATCGACGAGGCGAAGTTCGGGAAGTTCCACTGGAACGTCCTGTTCTGGACCGCGCTGATCATTATCTTCGACGGCTACGATCTGGTGATCTACGGCGTGGTCCTGCCGGTCCTGATGAAGGAATGGCAGCTGGACCCCATCCAGGCCGGGACGCTGGGCTCCTATGCCCTGTTCGGCATGATGTTCGGGGCGCTGACCTTCGGCTCGCTCTCCGACCGCTTCGGCCGCAAGCCGGTCATCGCCGTCTGCGTCGTGCTGTTCAGCCTGTTCACCGTGCTGAACGGCTTCGTCCGCGACACCACCGAATTCGCAATCTGCCGCTTCATCGCGGGATTGGGCATCGGCGGCGTCATGCCCAACGCCGTGGCGCTGATGACCGAATACGCGCCCAAGCGGCTGCGCAGCACCCTGGTGGCGGTGATGTTCTCCGGCTATTCGGTGGGTGGCATGCTGTCGGCCGGGCTGGGGATGACGCTGATCCCCGTCTACGGCTGGTCGGCGGTGTTCTTCGTGGCGGCGGTTCCGCTGCTGCTGCTGCCGGTGATCCTGCTCCTGCTGCCCGAATCCATCGGCTTTCTGATCAAGGCCGGCCGCACGGCGGAGGCCGCCGACAAGCTGGCCCGCCTGGAGCCCTCCTACAAGCCGCAGCCCGGCGACGAGATCTCGTTTCCCACCGGCGCCACCAATCAGGCCTCGCTGCCCGCCCTGTTCGCCGGTGGACGGGGGGTGAGCACGGTGATGTTCTGGATCGCCTTCTTCATGTGCCTCTTGATGGTCTACGCGCTGGGCTCCTGGCTGCCCAAGCTGATGACCACCGCCGGCTATGGCTTGGGGTCGAGCTTGAGCTTCCTGCTGGTGCTGAATTTCGGCGCCATCTTCGGGGCGGTGGGCGGCGGGCATATCGCCGACCGCATGAACCTGAAGCGCGTCCTGGTGGCGTTCTTCGTGATCGCCGCCATCTCCATCAGCCTGCTGGGGGTGAAGAGCCCGACCGCGGTGCTCTACGTCCTGGTGGCGGTGGCCGGGGCCACCACCATCGGCACCCAGATCCTGCTCTACGCCTATGTGGCGCAGTTCTATCCCATGGCCATCCGCTCCACCGGCATCGGCTGGGCGTCGGGCGTGGGGCGCAGCGGCGCCATCCTGGGCCCCGTCCTGGGCGGCACGCTGCTGGCCTGGAAGCTGCCCTTGATGCAGAACTTCATGGCCTTCGCCGTTCCCGGCGTCATCGCCGCCATCGCCATGAGCCTGGTGGTGCGCAGCGCCCAGCACGGCGCCGACGAGGAGAAGGACCTGGCCTTCGCCGCCGAGACCGGGATGATGGAGCCCGATTGAAGTGGAGACCCGGTCTCGTCATGAGACCGGGTTAGGCCCAAGGGGCCGCGCGGCTTATGCCGCGGGAGCCAAGCCCCACGGAGGTGGGGCGCCCGGCGCTTGAGGGCAGGAGAAATACAAGGCGGCGGTCATTCCGCCGCCTTGGTTCCGCCCGCCGCCTTGGCCTCGGTCTTCGCCGCCGGGTCTTCCAGGGCGGCCAGCAGGGCCGCCTTGATCTGGTCGAGCTTGCGGCCATGTTCGATCTTATGGCCGAACACGTCCTTGACGTAGAACACGTCCACCACCCGCTCGCCATAGGTGGAGATGTGGGCTGACGAGATCTGCAGCCCCACATTGGTCATGGCGTTGGTGATGTCGTAGAGCAGGCCCGGCCGGTCGCGGCCGTTGACCTCGACCACGGTGTGGGACCGCGACGGCTTATTGTCCACCAGCACGCGGGGCGGCACCTTGAAGACGTGGGCGCGGCTGGGCAGCTTGCCTTTCCGGGCCGCCAGCTCGCGGTCGAGGCGGGTGCGGCCCGACAGCACCTGCTCGACGCAGGTGGCCAGCTTGGCCAGCTTGGCCGGGCTGTCGAAGGCGCCGCCGTCGGAATCCTGGATGCAGAAGGTGTCCAGCGCCATGCCGTTGGCCAGGGTGATGATCTTGGCGTCGACGATGTTGGCCCCCGACACCGCCATGGCGCCGGCGATCTGCGAGAACAGGCCGGGATGGTCGCCGGTATAGACGACGATCTCGGTGACGGCGCGGTGGCTGTCCACCCGGGGTTCGACGGTGAGCGGCGCCTTGACCGCCTCGGCTTCCCGCACCAGCCGGGCGTGGCGCAGATGGATGGGGGTGTCGAAGGTGGTCCAATAGGTGGAATAGCCGCGCGCGATATGGGCCTCGATCTCCTCGGGTGGCCAGGCCAGCTTGAACAGCTCGGAGCGCAGCGCGTCCTGGGCCGCCTTGACCCGGGCGGCGCGCGCCGTGCCAGAAAGGCCGCCGGTCATCACCTCCATGGCGCGGGAATAAAGCTCGCGCAGCAGGCCGGCCTTCCAGGCGTTCCACACGGTGGGCCCCACGGCGCGGATGTCGGCGACGGTGAGGCAGAGCAGCAGGCGCAGGCGCTCGGGCGACTGGACCAGGGCGACGAAGTCGGAAATGGTCTTGGGGTCGTCGATGTCGCGCTTGAAGGCGATGCGGCTCATGGACAGGTGCTCGCGCACCAGCCAGGCGGCGGATTCCGTTTCCTCGTCGGTGAGCCCTAGGCGCGGGCCCAGCTTCAGCACCACCTCGGCGCCCAGGGTGGAATGGTCGCCGCCCCTGCCCTTGGCGATGTCGTGGCAGAACACCGCGACGAACAGGGCGCGGCGCGACACCACCTGATGGATCACCTCGGACGAGGTGGGGGCCTCGGCCTTGAGGTCGCCGCGTTCCAGCGCGTGCAGCACGCCCAGCGCCTGCACCGTGTGCTCGTCCACAGTGTAGACGTGGTACATGTCGTACTGCATCTGGGCGACGACGCGGCCGAAATCGGGAATGAAGCGGCCCAAGACGCCGGATTCGTTCATGTGTCGCAGCGCCACTTCCGGGTTCTTGCGGCTGGTCAGCATCTCGACGAACAGCCGGTTGGCCGTGGGATCGACGCGCAAGGCCACATCGATGCGCTTCAGGTTGCGATGGACCATGTCCAGGGCGTGGGGGTGGATGTCCACGTCCTGCTCGAGCGCGGTGTGGAACAGGCGGATCATGGCCGCCGGGTCCTTCTCGAACTGGTCGGGGGTGCCGACGTCGAGGCGCCCGCCCTCCAGATGGAAGCCGGCCACGGTGGTGCGGCGCGAGAACAGGCGGCCCAGCTGAAGGCGCCGGGGCTTGCTCTTGAAGGTTTCCTCGGTCAGCGCGCAGAACAGCCGGGTCAGGTCGCCCACGTCCTTGGCGATCAGGAAGTAGTGCTTCATGAAGCGCTCGACGCCCCTGGAACAGGCGCGGTCGGCGTAATGCATGCGCACGGCGATCTCGGGCTGGACGTCGAAGGTGAGCCTGTCCTCGGGCCGGTCGGTCAGGTAGTGCAGGTGGCAGCGCACCGCCCACAGGAAGGCCTGGGCCTTGGCGAAGCGCCGCGCCGCCGGGCGCGAGATGATGCCCTTGTCGGCCAGTTCCGAGACGTCCTCGACGCGGTAGACGTATTTGGCGATCCAATAGAGGGTGTGCAGGTCGCGCAGGCCACCCTTGCCCTCCTTGACGTTGGGTTCCAGCACGTAGCGGGAATCGCCCATGGTGGAATGGCGCGAATCGCGCTCGGCCAGCTTGGATTCCACGAAGGCCTCGGCGGTGCCGTTCATCACCTCGGCCGAGTAGCGGGCCCACAGGTCGTCGAACAGCGCCCGGTCGCCCCACAGCCAGCGCATTTCCAGCAAAGCGGTGCGGATGGTGAGGTCGGCCTTGGCGTTCCTCACGCAATCCTCGGCCGAGCGGGTGGAGTGACCCACTTTCAGGCCCATGTCCCACAGCATGTAGAGGATGAACTCCACCACCTGCTCGTGATAGGGCATGCGCTTGTAAGGCAGCAGGAACAACAGGTCGATGTCGGAATGGGGCGAGAGCTCACCGCGCCCATAGCCGCCGACCGCCACCAGGCTCATGGTCTCGCCCGCCGTGCGCACGCCTTGGGGAAATTCGCGGTCGCAGGCGTAGTCGTGGACCAGACGGACCAGCTGGTCGATCAGGAAGCAGTTCTCGCGCACCGTGGCCGTACCGTCGCCGTGGACGTCGAAGCGGGAGCGCACCTCGGCGCGGCCCGAGGCCAGCACCTGCTTGAAGATCTCCAGCGCCCGCATGCGCCGCTTGTTCTTGGGCAGGTCCTCTTCCACCAGCGCGTCGAGGCGGGCGATGACCGCCTGGCGGTTGATGATGGCGCGCTGGCCTTTGATCTTGCTCATGGTCGGGTGCCGTCACCGCAGGATGTCGAAGGGCCGATTATAGGGGCCGGAGCCCGGCCCCCGCCAGCCCCTTCGGATGCGGATTGGGCATGCGGGCCTGACTGCCTGTCAAATGGGCACTAAAATTCAACTCCCGCCTGGGCCTTGACGCCGTCGCGGAAGGGGTGCTTCACCATGGTCATCTCGGTGACCAGATCGGCGGCCTCGATCAAGGGCGGCAGGGCGTTGCGGCCCGTCAGCACCGCGTGCTGGCCCTCGGGCCGGGCGCGGATGGCGGCCAGCACCGTCTCCAGGTCCAGGTATTCGTAGCGCAGCGCCACGTTGATCTCGTCCAGGATGACCATCTTGTATTCGGGATCGGCCAGCATGGCGGCGGCCAACTCCCAGGCCCGGGCGGCGGCGGCCATGTCGCGGGCGCGGTCCTGGGTCTCCCAGGTGAAGCCCTCGCCCATGGCGCGGAAGGTGACCAGGTCGCCGAAGCCCTCCATCACCCGGCGCTCGGCGGTGTCCCAGGCGCCCTTGATGAACTGGATGATGCCCACCTTCATGCCGTGGCCGACGCAGCGTATGGCCATGCCGAAGGCGGCGGTGGACTTGCCCTTGCCGGCCCCGGTATGGACGATCATCACGCCCCGCGCCCCGGTCTTCTTGGCCATCAGCTTGTCCCGGGACGCCTTCTTCTTGGCCATTTTCTCGCGGTGGCGCTGGTCGGTGTCCTCGGTCATGGTCTCTCCGGCGGAAATAGGGTGGGTTCGCCATAGATGGCGAGCGGGCGTCGGGGGTCAAGACTGAAACAAATCCTTCACGTTTTTCTCGCCCGGTCCGGCGGTATAAGCCCAGCGGATCAGTGGAAGGACGACATGACGGAACAAGCGGTCCAGCCCAAGATGACGGCAAGGGCGCTTGGCGTCCATTACGGCGGCAAGCCTGCGCTCAAGGACGTCGACCTGGATATCGCCGAGGGCGAGGTCACCGCCCTGATCGGTCCGTCGGGCTGCGGCAAGTCCACCTTCCTGCGCTGCCTCAACCGCATGAACGACACCATCCCCATCGCCCGGGTCACGGGCCGGGCCACCTTGGACGGCGAGGAGATCTACGGCGAGGCCGGCATGGATCCGGTGCTGCTGCGCGCCCGGGTCGGCATGGTGTTCCAGCGGCCCAATCCTTTTCCTAAGTCCATCTACGACAACGTGGCCTTCGGCCCGCGCCTGCACGGGCTGGCGGCCGAGGGCGACGAGATGGACACTCTGGTCCGTTCCAGCCTCGAGCGGGCCGGATTGTGGAAAGAGGTCAAGGACGTGCTGGCCAGCCAGGGCACCGGCCTGTCGGGCGGCCAGCAGCAGCGCCTGTGCATCGCGCGGGCCATCGCGGTGGCGCCCGAGGTGATTCTGATGGACGAGCCCTGTTCGGCGCTGGACCCCATCGCCACGGCGCGCATCGAGGAGCTGATCGACGAGCTGCGGGACGCCTTCACCATCGTCATCGTCACCCATTCCATGCAGCAGGCGGCCCGCGTGTCGCAGAAAACCGCCTTCTTCCACCTGGGCGAGATCGTCGAGGTGGGCGCCACCGAACAGATCTTCACGGCGCCCGCCAATGCGCTGACCCAGGGCTATATCACCGGCCGCTTCGGCTGACGCCAAGTCCATCGGGACTTGGCTAGGCCCAAAGGGCCGCGCGGCTTATGCCGCGGGAGCCAAGCGCGCGGAGGCGCGCGCCCGGCGCTTGAGGGGCTCAGTATGAAAGAGGAGTTACCGCACATGACCACCATCGGCGAACCGCATATCGTCAAATCCTACGATTCCGAACTGGCCCGGCTGGACGATTCCCTGGCCCGCATGGGGGGACTGGCCGAGGCGCAGCTGGCCTCGGCGCTGGACGCGCTGGAGCGGCGCGACAGCGAACTGGCCACCCGCGTCATGGAGGGCGACGCCCAGGTGGACGCCGTCGAGGCCTTCGTCAACGAGCAGACCGTGCGCGTGCTGGCCTTGCGCGCCCCCGTCGCCGACGATCTGCGCACCGTGGTGGCGGCCTTGAAGATCGCCGGCGAGATCGAGCGCATCGCCGATCTGGCCGCCAACGCCGCCAAGCGTTCGCTGGTCCTGAACCGTTTGCCGCCGGTGGAGCCCATGCGCTCGCTGCTGCGCTTGGGCCGCCTGGCGCTGGCCCTGGTCAAGGAGGTGATGGACGCCCATCTCGGCCACGACGCCGCCCGCGCCGTGGCGGCGCGCGATCGCGACCAGGAGATCGACGACGTCTACGCCTCGCTGTTCCGCGAGATCCTCACCTACATGATGGAAGATCCGCGCAACATCACGCCGTGCTCGCACCTGATGTTCATCGCCAAGAATTTCGAGCGCATCGGCGACCACGCCACCAACATCGCCGAACTGGCCCATTTCCGTATTCTCGGCCGGGCGGCGCTGCGAGAGCGCACCAAGAAGGACGATTCGTCCTTCGTGGGCGCCGATCCGGAATAAGGCCAAGCCTTGGGGCTTGGCTAGGCCCAAGGGGCCGTCCGGCGCTTGAGGGGCCGGAAAAGACGGCCTACCAGAACTTGGTGGACAGCCAGTAGAACAGGGCAGCGACCGAGCCGGCGGCGGGAATGGTGATCACCCAGGCGACCACGATGTTGCCGGCGATGTGCCAGCGCACCCCCGACACCTTGCGGGCCGAGCCGACGCCGATGATGGCTCCGGTAATGGTGTGGGTGGTCGACACCGGGATGCCCAGCCAGGTGGCGCCGAACAGGGTGGCGGCACCGGCGGCGTTGGCGCAGAAGCCGTCGATCTGCTTCATGTCGGTGATGCGCGAGCCCATGGTCTTGACGATGCGCCAGCCGCCGAACAGCGTGCCCAGGCCCATGGCGATCTGACAGGTCACCGCCACCCAGATGGGGACGTGGAACTCGCCGCCCAGCATGCCCTGGCTGAACAGCAGGGCGGTGATGATGCCCATGGTCTTCTGGGCGTCGTTGCCGCCGTGGCCCAGCGAATACATGGCGGCCGAGAAGAACTGCAGGATGCGGAACCGGCGGTCGACCACGAAGGGCGCGGTGCGCCGGCACAGCCATGACACGATCAGGATCAGGGTCATGGCCAGCACCAGGCCGATCAGCGGCGACAGCACGATGGCCGAGCCGGTCTTCATGAAGCCGGCGGGGACCAGGGCGGCCAGGCCGCCCTTGGCGATGCCGGCGCCGGCGATACCGCCGATCAGGGCGTGGGAGCTGGACGAGGGAATGCCTAAGCCCCAGGTGATGACGTTCCAGGCGATGGCCCCCATCAGGGCGCCGAAGATCACATGGGTGTCCACCAGTCCGGGCTCGACGATGCCGGTGCCGATGGTCTTGGCGACGCTGGTGGTGAAGAACACCAGGGCGATGGTGTTGAAGAACGCCGCCCAGGCCACCGCGTATTTGGGCGAGAGCACGCGGGTCGAGACCACCGTGGCGATGGAATTGGCCGCGTCGTGCAGCCCGTTCAGGAAGTCGAACACCAGGGCCGTGATGACCAGGGCGACGATGATGGGAAAGGCGACGGATTCCATCGGCTGGGCCTAGACCTGTTCGATCACCACCGTCTCGATGACGTTGGCCACGTCGTCGAAGCGGTCGGAGACCTTTTCCAGCCGCTGATAGATCTCCTTGCGGGTGATCAGCTTGACCGGGTCCTTCTCGGTGGCGAACAGGGCGCGCAGACCCTCGTGCTGGCGCTTGTCGGCGGCGCTTTCCTGGCGGCCGATGGCGTCGCACAGCTCGTTGATGGCCGCCGCGTTGCGGGTGACTTCGCGCATCAGCGGAATGGCCTTGGTCAGCAGATGGGCGCATTCGGTGATGCCGGTGGCCAGCGCCCGCATGTCGGGGGTGAACTCGGTGACGCCGTAGAGGTCGACGCGCTGGGCCACTTCCTCGATGGTGTCGACCGCGTCGTCCATGGTGGTGATCAGGCGGTGGATCTGGTCACGGTCGAAGGGGGTGATGAACGAGCGGTGCAGGGCCTGCAGGGTCTCGCGGGTGATGAGGTCGGCCTCGCCCTCGAAGGCGCAGATCTGCTTGAAATGCAGGCCGATGTCGGCGCCGTCCCCCATCATGGCTTCCAGGGCCTTGGCGGCCGAATGGATCTTTTCCGCATGCTGGGCGAACAGCCCGACGAATTCCTCTTCCTTGGGCATCAAGGCACGGAACATGCGGAAAAACATGGGGGAACCCCTGGACAGTTGCGACTTTGGCGCCTCAATAACACATATGACCGGAAGATGACACGGTTGGAATCGCCTAAGGGGCCTGTCGTGCACGCCGACGATAGAGGAAGAATACCGGGGCCCGTCCGGTGATGCATTTCTGTTCGTAGCGGGTGGCGGGCCAGTCGGCCGGCACCAGGGCGCGGTCGGCGGTGGCCAGGATCTTCTCGAAGGCGGGGTGGGCGTCCAGGTGGCGGGCGGCCCAGGCCACGTAGACGGGATCGTCGCTGGCGACGCGCAGTTCGCCGCCGTCTTCCAGAATCCGGGCCAGCACGTCCAGGGTCTCCGGGCCGATGAAGCGCCGGTCGGCGTGGCGGGTCTTGGGCCAGGGATCGGGGAACAGCACGAAGACGCGCCCCAGAGAGGCATCGGGCAAGGCGGGCAGCAGCAGCCGGACGTCCTCGGGGAAGATGCGGACATTGCCCAGGCCGCGGGCCTGGACATGGCCCAGCAGGCTGGCGATGCCGTTCCTGAAGACTTCGCAGCCGATGAGTCCCACGTCTGGGTTGGCTTCGGCCTGATCGGCCACGTGCTCGCCGCCGCCGAATCCCACCTCCAGCCACACCGAGCGCATGGCGCCGGGAAACAGCAGAGCGGGCTCGACGCGCTCGCCCGGCTCAGGGGTGGCCAGGCTGAGGCGCGGCAGCAGGTCGTCGATCAAGCCAAGGGCGTTGCGGCGCAGGGCCTTGCCCTGGCGCCGACCGAAAAAACGCGGCCGCTCGGCGGCCGCGTTCTCTTTTTCGGTATCCCGGCTCATGGAAGGCTTAGAAGGCCTTCTTGAGCTGCTCCACCAGGTCGGTCTTCTCCCACGAGAAGCCGCCGTCGGCGTCCGGGCTGCGGCCGAAATGGCCGTAGGCCGCGGTGCGGGCGTAGATGGGCTTGTTGAGACCCAGATGGGTGCGGATGCCGCGGGGCGACAGATCCACCAGCTGCTGCAGCACGATGGCCAGCTTGTCCTCGTCCACCTTGCAGGTGCCCGAAGTGTCCACGTAGACCGACAGCGGCTTGGAGACGCCGATGGCATAGGACAGCTGGATCACGCACTTGTCGGCCAGGCCCGAGGCGACCACGTTCTTGGCCAGATAGCGGGCGGCATAGGCGGCCGAGCGGTCGACCTTGGTCGGATCCTTGCCCGAGAAGGCGCCGCCGCCATGGGGAGCCGCGCCGCCATAGGTGTCGACGATGATCTTGCGGCCGGTGAGGCCGGTGTCGCCGTCCGGGCCGCCGATGACGAAGCGGCCGGTCGGGTTGACGTAGAACTGGTCGTCGGCGGGCATCCAGCCTTCGGGCAGCACGTTCTTGACGTGGGGACGGACGATTTCCTTGATGTCGGCCTGGGACAGGCCGTCCACGTGCTGGTGCGAGACCACCACCGAGGTGGCGCGGACCGGCTTGCCGTCACGGTATTCCAGGGTGACCTGGCTCTTCGAGTCGGGCAGCAGCTGGGGGGCGGCGCCGGAATGGCGGGCCTCGGCCAGGCTCTTCAGGATCTCGTGGGAGTAGTAGATGGGGGCCGGCATCAGCACCGGGGTCTCATTGCAGGCATAGCCGAACATGATGCCCTGGTCGCCCGCACCCTCGTCCTTGTCGGTGCCGGCGTCGACGCCCTGGGCGATGTCGGCTGACTGCGAGTGGACGCGGTTGATGATCTCGGCGTTCTTCCAGTGGAAGCCTTCCTGCTCGTAGCCGATGTCCT
Organism: Magnetospirillum sp. XM-1; assembly: GCF_001511835.1. Classification (NCBI taxonomy): domain Bacteria; kingdom Pseudomonadati; phylum Pseudomonadota; class Alphaproteobacteria; order Rhodospirillales; family Rhodospirillaceae; genus Magnetospirillum; species Magnetospirillum sp. XM-1. Next base: position 711,981 of record NZ_LN997848.1, on the reverse strand, counting down.
TGACCGCGTGGCGGGCCAGCTCGTCCATCAGGGCGGCGTTGACCGAAGCCGGGCCGCGCACTTCGCCGGCCATGACGATCAGGTTGGTGGTCACCAAGGTCTCCACCGCCACGCGGGCGAAGGGGTCGGCGCCCAGGAACGCATCGACGACGGCGTCGGAAATCCGGTCGGCGACCTTGTCGGGGTGGCCTTCGGACACGGATTCACTGGTAAACAGGAAGTTCTTCTTGGACACGGGGCTTACCCTCCTAGATCCAACAAAAATTGGGACCTGGGGCATCAACACGCGGATGAACGCCATCGTGATGCACCCACTTAGCCGAAATCAGCGTGGCGGCAAGCGGTCAAAATCTCCACGGGAGCGGTCACACCGCTCCGGGGGGTTCTTCTGACAGGCGAAGGGGCGACTCGTCAAGACGAATCGCCCCGGGGCCAAAATCCGGAATTTCAAAGGGTTATTTCTTCACCTCGCCGACCGCCGCCAAGGCCTTGGCCAGGTCGTAGACCCGGCGGCGAACCTGGGGATCGGTGATGCTGTAATAGGCGCGGACCAGTTCCAGCGTCTCGCGCTTGGTCATGGGGTCGGCCTCGAAGCTGGCGGGCTCCTCGCTCAGGCCGGACACCCCGCGGGCGACCGCCACCGGGCTCTGGTCCTGGACCGTCTCGGCCATGTCGTCGAAGAAGAACGACACCGGCACGTCGAGCACGCGGGACAGGTCGAACAGCCGGCTTGCCCCGATGCGGTTGGCGCCGCGCTCGTACTTCTGCACCTGCTGGAAGGTCAGGCCGATGGATTCGCCCAACTTCTCCTGGCTCATCCCCATCAGGGTGCGGCGCAGACGGACCCGTCCCCCCACATGGATGTCGACCGGGTTGGGCTGGCCCGAGGGAAGGCGGCCCCGGGATGAACCACGGTGGGGAGAAGCGGATTTATGATTGCTGTTGGCCATGGTTGCTTCCTAATAGGTCGTTGGATGCCGCGCCCTCAGTACTCTCAGTTGTAATTGCACCATAAGGGCATGATTGTATACAGACAACACGGTAAGGCCGTGCCGCCCATCTCTATAGACATATGCCCTATGTATGTATGATCTGCTTCTAGTTCAACCGTCGCAACAAAAATCCCGCCAGCGCGGTCAGAACGAGAAGGATGCCGGGGATGATGTCGCCCAATCGGCTGTACAGGGTGGGAGCCAGGGCCTGCGGCAGGGGCGCGTCGAGAATGCCCTTTTCCCCGAGCGGCAGGCTGCCGACCAGGCGGCCGGCCGGGTCGATCACCGCCGAAATGCCGGTATTGGCGGCGCGGGCCTGGGGCAGGCCTTCCTCGATGGAACGCATGCGCGACGCGGCCAGATGCTGGTGCGGTCCCGACGAGATGCCGAACCAGCCGTCATTGGTGACGTTGAGAATCCAGCCCGGCCGGGGCTGGTGGCGGGCGACCACGGTGTTGGGGAAGATGGCCTCGTAGCAGATCAGCGGAGCCGCCGCCGGCAGGCCGGGCAGGTCCAGGCTGACGGGCCCGGGCCCGGCCGAGAAATCGGTGCCGCCATGGGTGATCTTGGCGATGGGCAGGATGCCCCTGAGCGGCACGTACTCGCCGAAGGGCACCAGATGGACCTTGTCGTAGATGGCGGCGATGCCGGCCTCGGGGGTCACCGCCATCAGCGAGTTCCAGATCTGGAACGGCTCGACGCCCTTGGGCGTGATGCGCGGCGCGCCGGTCAGCAGCAATCCACCGCTGGGCGCCGCCGCCGCCGCCATCTGGCGGTGCAGGCGGTCGAGATCGAGGAAGAAGGACACGGCGGTCTCGGGCCAGATCACCGTGGTGACCTTCTCGAAGCCGGGGCCGCGGGTGAGTGCCACGTGCTCGCGCAGATTGGCTTCCCGCTGGTCGTCCTTCCACTTGTTGGCTTGGGCCACGGCGGCTTGGACGATGCGCAGCTGGATGCCGGGCACCAGCTCCTGCGGATTGAGCGCCAGGCGTGCCGTGCCGCCGGCCCACAGCAGGGCGGGCAGGCCCAGCGTGACGGCGGCCACGGCGCGGCGGTATCCGGGACCGGCAAGCAGGGCGGGGGCCAGCGCCATCAGATAGGTGAGCAGGGAGAGGCCCCAGATGCCGCCGAAGGCCCCGAACTGCAGCACGCCTAAGCTGATGTCCCAGACCGAGCCCATGGGGTTCCAGGGCAGCCCGGTCATGACCCAGGACCGCGCCCACTCGGCCAGGGTGAAGGCCACGGCCAGGGCGGGAATGCGGGCCACCCTTTTCAGGCGGCACAGATGGACGCCCAGGGTGGCGAGGCCGAAGAAAGTGGCCAGCACCGAGGACAGCCCGAACACGGCGAAGGGGATCATCCAGCCGAATTTGGCGGCGTCGGTGAGCAGGGCGATGGAAATCCAGTACAGGCCCACCGCGAACCAGCCGGTGAACCACCAGAAGCCGGAGCCGAAGGCGGCGCGTCTGGTGGTGGCGGCCTCCAGGCTCCAGACCACGGGGGGAAAGGCCAGGAACAGGGCCGGCAGCACCAGGGTGGGCGGCAGCGCCAGCGCCGCCACGGCGCCGAGCCCCATCAGCGTCAACCGTCGCCGCCAGCCGGAAAGCGCGCAGAAGCGATCCTTCAGGTGTTCCATCGTCATTCCGTGACCGCCGGTTCCGGAGTGGCCACCCGGCGGACCCGCACCCGCTTCACCCGGCGGGGGTCGGCGTCCAGGACCTCGAATTCCAGCCCGGCGGAATGGGTGATCAGCTCGCCCCGGGACGGCACCCGCCCGGCGACGAAGGACACCAGCCCGCCCAGGGTCTCCACCTCGTCCCGCTCCTCGTCGGTCAGCACGGCGCCCATGCGGTCCTCGAACTCGGCGATGGCGGTGCGGCCGTCGGCCTCGACGGCGCCGTCGTCGCGGACGACCAGTTCCGGCTCTTCGTCCTGGTCGTGCTCGTCCTCGATCTCGCCGACGATCTGCTCCACCAGATCCTCGATGGTGACCAATCCGTCGATGCCGCCGTATTCGTCCACCACCAGAGCCAGGTGCGAGCGCTTGAGCCGCATCTCCAAAAGCAGGTCGGTGACCCGCATGGAGGGCGCCACGAACTGGACGCGCCGCGCCAGACGCGGCAGGTTGAATGGCTTGCCCTGGCCCATCACCTCCAGCAGGTCCTTGATGTGGACCATGCCGATGACGTCGTCGAGCGAGCGGCGATAGACCGGCAGGCGGGAATGGCCGCAGCCGATGAACAGCGCGATCAGCCCCTCCAGGGTGGTCTTGGCCTCCACCGCCACGATGTCGGCGCGGGGCACCATGACGTCGTAGGCGGTGACGTCCCTCAGGTGCAGGATGTTGCCGAGCAACTGGCGCTCGTGCTCGTCGATGGGGATTTCGGCGCTGTCGCGATCCTCGATCAGCTCTTCCAGCGCGTCGCGGACGGTCTCGGCCCCCTTGGGGCGGCGGTGGCCCCGCAGCCAGCCGCGCATGGCGCCGAACAGCGAGTCGTCGCCGGACTTCTTGTGGTTTGCCCCGTTCTCACGGGGCGGGCTACTGCCAGGGTCGTTCATGAACCTTTATTGCTCTCCATAGGGGTCGGGAATGCCGAGCGCCGCCAGCAAGGTGGTCTCCAGCGCCTCCATCTCGGCGGCCTCGTCCTCGTCCATGTGATCATAGCCCAACAGATGCAGGACGCCATGGACAACTAGATGACTGAAATGATCGGCCAGATCCTTGCCCTGGTCGCGCGCCTCGGCGGCGCAGGTCTCGAAGGCCAGGATCACGTCGCCCAGCAGCAGCGGCGCGCCGGGGACGATTGGGGCGTCCTCGTCGTCGAGCGAGGCGAAGGACAGCACGTTGGTGGGCTGGTCCTTGCCCCGCCAGTCGCGGTTGAGGCCTTGCACCGTCTCGTCGTCGGCCAGCACGATGGACAGCTCGACCACGCCGTCGGGCAGGTCGACGGCGCCCAGCGCGGTGGCGGCGAGGCGGCCGCAGCGGGCCTCGGCATCGGGCATGGCCTCGGTCCAGCTGGCGCAGGGAATATCGACGGCGATTTCGATGGTGACGGTCATTTGTCCCTGCCCTTGGCCTTGGCTTCGCGGTCGGCCCCCTTGGCTTCACGATCAGCTCTGTCATAGGCCCGCACGATGCGGGTCACCAGATCGTGGCGCACCACGTCACGATCGGTGAAGCGCACGAAGCGCACGCCCTCCATGCCGTCCAGGATGTGGATGGCGTCCAAGAGGCCCGAGCGCACGCCGGGCGGCAGGTCGGTCTGGCTGACGTCGCCGGTCACCACCATGCGCGAATGCTCGCCCATGCGGGTCAGGAACATGCGCATCTGCATGGAGGTGGTGTTCTGGGCCTCGTCCAGGATGATGAAGGAATTGGCCAGGGTGCGGCCGCGCATGAAGGCCAGCGGCGCCACCTCGATCTCGCCGGCCAGCAGCTTCTTGGCCACCTGGTCGCCGGGCAGCATGTCGTAGAGCGCGTCGTAGAGCGGACGCAGATACGGGTCCACCTTGTCCTTGAGGTCGCCGGGCAGGAAGCCTAGGCGCTCGCCCGCCTCGACGGCCGGACGCGACAAGATGATGCGGTCCACCTCGCCCGCCACCATCATGGAGACCGCCTTGGCCACCGCCAGATAGGTCTTGCCGGTGCCGGCGGGGCCTAAGCCGAAGGTCAGCGGCGCCTCGCCCAAGGCCCGGATGTATTCGGCCTGGGTGGGGGTGCGCGCCGCGATGTGGCGCTTACGGGTGCGGATGACCACGTCGCCGGCCGGGCCTTCATGGTGGGCCATGCGTACCGCCGAATCCACGTCGGCGGTCTCCAGGTGTCCCTGGCGCTTGGCCGCGGCGTAGAGGCTGTCCAGGACGCGGGCCGCCTCGGCGGCGGCATCCGGAGTGCCCGAGATGGTCACCGTATTGCCGCGCACGTCCAGGCCGACGCCCAGATGGCCTTCGATGCGGTCGAGATTGGCGTTATGGGGGCCGAACAGCACCTGGGCCAGGGCGTTGTCGGGAAATTCGCGAACCAGGGATGCGTCGCCAGGATTCATGCCGGCACCGCCTCCAGGCTGTTGGGATGCACCTTGACGATGCGCACCGGCGCCACGGTGCCGATCAGATGGGCGGCGGCCTTGACGTGGACCGGCTGCATATAGGGCGAGCGGCCCAGCAGCTGGCCCTCGTAGCGGCCGGGCCGGTCGAGCAGGACGCGCATCTCGCGCCCGACGCAGGCCTGGTTGAAGCGGGCGGTCTGCTCCAGCAGCAGGGCCTGCAGGGCGGCCAGACGCTCTTCCTTCACCTTTTCCGGGATCTGCCGCTCCATGGCGGCGGCCGGGGTGCCGGGGCGCGACGAGTACTTGAAGGAATAGGTCTGGACGAAGCCCACCTCGCGCACCAGCGACATGGAGTCCTCGAAATCGGCATCGCTTTCGCCGGGGAAGCCGACGATGAAGTCCGACGACAGGGCCAGGTCGGGGCAGGCCGTCTTCAGCTTGTCCACCAGCCGCAGATAGGTGGCGCGGTCGTGGCCCCTGTTCATGGCGGCGAGAATGCGGTCCGAGCCCGACTGCACCGGCAGGTGCAGGAAGGGCATCAGCTGGGGGAGTTCCGCATGGGCCCGGATCAGCTCGTCGTCCATGTCGCGGGGATGCGACGTGGTGTAGCGGATGCGCTCGACGCCCGAAACCTCGGCCAGTTCGCGGATCAGGCGGCCCAGCGTCCAGCCGTCGCCGCCGTGCCAGCCGTTGACGTTCTGCCCCAGCAGCGTGATCTCGCGCACGCCGTCCTTGGCCAGCTTGGCCGCCTCGGCCAGCACGGCGGCGGCCGGGCGCGAATACTCGGCGCCGCGGGTATAGGGCACCACGCAGAAGGTGCAGAACTTGTCGCAACCCTCCTGCACCGACAGGAAGGCGCTGGTGCCCTCGGCATGGGGTTCGGGCAGGAAGTCGAACTTGGGCTCGACCGGGAATTCGGTGTCGAGTACGGCGCCGCCGGCCCGCGACGCCTGGGCCACCATCTCGGGCAGGCGGTGATAGGTCTGCGGCCCCAGCACGATGTCGACGAAGGGAGCGCGGCGCAGGATCTCCTCGCCCTCGGCCTGGGCGACGCAGCCGGCCACCGCCAGGATCATCTTTTCCCCGGCCTCGGCCTTGGCGGTCTTGAGCTTGCGCAAGCGGCCCAGCTCGGAGAACACCTTCTCGGCGGCCTTCTCGCGGATGTGGCAGGTGTTGAGGATCACCATGTCGGCGCCCTCGGCCTCCTCGGCCGGGCCATAACCCAGCGGCGCCAGGACATCCGCCATGCGGGCGGAGTCATAGACGTTCATCTGGCAGCCGTAGGTTTTGACGAAAAGTCGCTTGGCCAATGTCTTACGCGTCCGGGAATCTCATGGTTAAGGAGCGGGGCCGCCCGAGTCAAGAATTCGCCGCCGGCCGTCCGGCCAGCATGCGGGTCAGCCCGTTGCTGATCACCGTGTGGCAATGGGCCGACAGCCCCTTGCGCGAGCCGAACTGGGCGACGGTGACCGGCGGGTGGAATTCCACCTCGACGGTGATGCGGCCCATGCCCAGCGCCCCAATCAGGTGGGGAGCCAGCGTCATGTCGCCGTACCAGGCGAGATGGGGGCGAAGCGCCCGGGTGATGGGCAGGCCGTCCAGCCTGGTATAGGCCACCGACACCGGCTGTACCGCCACGGGGCGCGGCATGCCGTCGGCTCCCCGCACCTCGCCCTCGGCCACCGAGAAGAACGAGCTCTTGAACGGCATCACCTGGTTGCCGTCGTTGGAGGTGCCCTCGGCGAACAGGATCAGCGATTCGCCCATGTCGAAGCGGGTGAGCAGGCCGTTTCTTTCCCGCGCCGTGGCGCCGCGGCTGCGCTCGATGAACACGGTGCGCGAGATGCGCGCCAGGAAGCCGAAGCCGGCCCAGCCCGCCACCTCGCTCTTGGCGACGAAATAGCCGTGCAGCAGGCTGCCCAGCACGATGATGTCGAGATAGGAGGCATGGTTGGCGACATAGAGCACCGGCGAGCCATCCTCCACCGGCTGACCGCGCACCACCACCTCATAGCCGATGATGGCCATGACGCCCCGCCAGTAGACGCGGGTATAGGCGGGCATGCGGGGCTTCGAGACCAGGCGCAGCACCAGGAAGGGCGGGAGCAGGGCCAGGGTCCACAGCACGAAGCCGAGGAAACGCAAGATAGCCACGGGGACGGAGATCATTCCTCGGACCATCCTGGAATAGTGCGGTCGTAATGGGCCCGATACTTGGCGGTGACCAGCTCGGTCTTGACCATGACGCAGACATCGGTGGTGTTGAACTGGTGGTCGATCACCGCGCCGTCGCCGACGAAGCCGCCGAGCCGCAGGTAGCCCTTGACCAGCGGCGGCAGCTCGGCCATGGCCCGGCGGGGCACCAGCGCCTCCTTGGGCAGCAGGTTCATGTCCACGTGCAGATGGGGCAGGGCCCTCGGGCGCAGGGTCTCCGGCGCCAGATGGTGGTGGTAGAGATAGGACAGGTGGCCGGCCAGGGCCTGGACGTCGGTGCCGGGCAGGCTGGCGCAGCCGAACATCAGCTCCACGTCGTTCTCGAAGACATAGACGGCGATGCCGTCCCACAGCTTCTTCATGGTGGCGCCGTTGCGGTAGCCGGCATCGACGCAGGACCGCCCCAGTTCCATGAAGCGGCCGCCATTGGCCAGGATATTGGCGATGTCGTACTCGCCGGCGGTGTAGAAGCGCCCGAAGGCCTCGCCCGCGCTTCGCTGCATCAGGCGGTAGGTGCCGACCACGCCGGCCGCGCCCTTGCCCCGTGCCCGGTCGATGACCAGCAGGTGGTCGCACACGGAATCGAAATCGTCGAAATCGGCAAGGCGGTCGCGCATGGCGTCCGACGGCTTGGCACCCATTTCCTCATAGAAGACGCGATAGCGCAAAGCCTGGGCGGCGGCCACTTCGGCTGCGCTTTCGGCGAGCCGGACCTCAAGCCCGTCGGCGACCTCGCGTGTCTCGGACACGGATTGCATGATTCCTCTGGTTCCGTCCTCGCGGCGCTGGTTCGACCGCAAAGCCTATTTGTCTTCCGGTTTGTCACCGGAAGTCAACGGAACTCCATAAAGTTCAAGGCGGTGCCCCACCAGGCGATAGCCGTAGCGCCGCGCGATCTCGCGCTGCAGGGCCTCGATCTCGGTGCTGCTGAACTCGATCACCTTGCCCGACTGCATGTCGATCAGGTGGTCGTGGTGGTCGCCGGCGGCTTCCTCGTAACGGGCGCGGCCATCGCCGAAATCATGGCGTTCGAGGATGTCCGCCTCTTCGAACAGCCGCACCGTGCGGTAGACGGTGGCGATGGAGATGTGGGGATCGATTGCCGTGGAACGGCGATACACCTCTTCCACATCGGGGTGGTCGGAGGACTCGGACAAGACGCGCGCGATGACCCGACGTTGGTCGGTCATCTTCATGCCCTTGTCGATGCAGCGTTGCTCGATGCGTGAAACCATTGCCGCGATCCGGTTGTCGACGGGGCCAGCGACGAACGGGGCGCCGAAAGGCACCCCGTCGGGCCGGGATTCCGGGATGATGCCCGGAACTCCCCACTTTGTCGAGAAGGCTCAGGCCTTTAGGTGGTCCGCTTGCGCTTGCGCGGCTTGGTGCCCAGGCCGATCTTCTTGGCCAGGCTCGAGCGGTGCTGCGCGTAATTGGGAGCCACCATGGGGTAATCGGCGGGCAGACCCCAGCGATCCCGGTATTCCTCGGGGCTCATGTTGTAGGCGGTCTTGAGGTGGCGCTTCAGCATCTTCAGCTTCTTGCCGTCCTCGAGACAGATGATGTAGTCGGGGGTGACCGACTTCTTCACGTTCACGGCGGGCTGGGGCCGTTCGGGCACCGCGGGGGCGCTGCCGACCGAAGCCAGGGTGCGATAAACTTCCTGAATCAGGTGGGGAAGATCGGCCACCGCCACGCTATTGTTGGCGACATGTGCGGCCACGATTTCCGTGGTCAGGCCCAGCAGGTCGCCGCTGTTCGAACGCTCCGACATTGAGAGCAGCCCTCCAATTTCATTCAGTGGGGCCTTATATAAATCCTTCGTACAAACCTGGCAATAACCATTACGACAAATGAAAGTGACACAATTCGCATGACTGAGAAGCCAAACTACAGCCTTGACATCACCAACGAAGTCTGTCCGATGACATTCGTGAAAACCAAGTTGCTGGTAGAGCGCATGGCCTGCGGAGAGATGGTCGAGGTGCGGTTGAAAGGTGCGGAACCGTTGGGAAATGTCCCGCGTTCTCTTGCCGAACTGGGGCACGAAATTCTTTCGATGACGCCCGAGCCCGGTGAAGGACCGGCGGGAATCCATCGCCTTGTCGTTTGCAAGAAATAAGCCCCATAGAAGCGTGTGGATACTGGCGCGTATCAGGCCTCGACTGATGTCTGGTCCAGGCGGCAACTCATGGTGACCGCATCTACTCCTCCGTAATAGCCCTTACGCAGGCCAACTCGGGTGAATCCATTGGATTCGTACAGGGCCAGGGCGGGGAGATTGTCGGCGGCGGCTTCCAGAAACATGGTCGATGCGCCTCCCCGGGCGGCCGATTGCATGGCGGCCCCCAGCAGCCGCGCCCCCAGGCCGGCGCGGCGCCAGGGGGGCAGGACGGCGATAGTCAGGATCTCGGCCTCGTCGAAGATGCGCCGCCACAGCACCAGCCCGGCCGGTCCCGGCGGCTGGGCGGCTGGACTGAGCGATTGGCCGTCCACGGCGATCAGGCCCTCGGACCCGGCCAGGGCCAGCACCTCGGCCATGGAATTGGCGCTCCACGGTTCGGCAAAGCAAACGCGGTGCATGCCGGCCAGCAGCTCGGCGTGGACCAGCCCGGCGGGGATCAGCTCGATCACGGTTCCGGTTTTCCCGGCATGGTGACGTCGGCGTCGCGCAGGTAAAGGGGCTCGGGCGGCAGCGATTCACCCCGCTCCCACTGGCGCGCCGCCAGGGCCGCCACCAGTGCGGCATCGGGATAGCCGATGGCGCCGGCCGCCACGCCCTCGGGCAGGTGGGGCAGGATCAGGGCGGCGGCATCGCCGGCCACCACCACCGGGCCGGTCGCCAACTCGACCGCCTGGGCGGGCAGTAGGGCCCGGATGTCCGACAGCGGGTTCAGCTCGGCGTCGAACAGCTGCATCCACTTCTCGTCGCGCCGCGATTCGATGGCGACCAGCAGATTGCGCCCTTGCCGCTCCTGCCCGGCAATGCCGGCGGCCACCGCCAGCGGGGTGGCCACGCCGGCCAGTGGTTTTCCCGAGGCCAGGGCCAAGCCGCGCGCCGCCGCCAGGCCGATGCGCAGGCCGGTGAAGGCGCCCGGCCCCACCGTCACCGCCAGCAGGCCGAGATCGGCGAAGGTGAGGCCCGCCTCGCCCATCACTTCGGCGACCATGGGCATCAGCGCCTCACTCTGGCCGCGCGCCATGGGCGACAGGCGGCGCGCCAGTACGCGTCCCTCCGACCACAGGGCGGCGGAGCAGGCGGAGGTGGAACTGTCCATGGCGAGAACGATCATGGGGCCGCTATACTTCAATCCTGTTTCGGTGATCGTTCCGATCACCGTCGCCCTCAGGCGCCGGGCGGGCGCGAGCACCCTTGGCTCCCGCGGCATAAGCCGCGCGGCCCCTTGGGCCTACCCATGTTTCGAAGGCTTCGAAACATGGTATTACCCGCCACCGGACATGATTGAAAGCATGAAGATGCATCCCCTGGTCCCCGTCACCACCGAAGACTTCGGCGTCGAGATTCTGCTGGCTTACGCCACGCCCGGCAATTTCACGGGAAAGCCGGTCTATGCGCCCGCCGCCGGCTGCTGGCTGCACGTCCAAGCCGCTCCGCTGCTGAAAAGGGCCGCCGATCTGGCCCGGCCGCTGGGCGTGACCTTGCGCATCCTCGACGCCTTCCGGCCGTCCGAGGCGCAATGGGCCCTGTGGGCCCACACGCCCGATCCCGAATTCCTCGCCGATCCCCGCCGGGGCTCGACCCATTCGCGCGGCGTGGCGGTGGACCTGGACCTGCTGGATGCCGCCACCGGCCAGCCTCTGGATATGGGCACCGCCTTCGACGCCTTCACGCCGCTGTCCCACCACGCGGTGACCGGGGTGAGTGTCGAGGCGCAGCGCAACCGCCTGCTGCTGCTGGGCCTGATGAACGCCGCCGGCTGGGACTTCTATGCCAACGAGTGGTGGCACTATCAGATGCACGACGCTGCCCGCTTCCCCCTGCTGTCCGACACGGTGCTGGGGGCGGACCGCATGATGGGGTAGCCATCGGGGCGATTGCCCCGAGCCCCATTTGGGAGGAAACCTCCCAAACCCTCCCTTGATTTCAAGAATCCTGGAGGTCCGGAGGCTGTGCCTCCGGGCGGGTTCGGGCGGCAGCCCGGTCTATTTCCACAGCCACCCGTCATCCAGCGTCATCCACGACGGGCAGCCGATCTGGATCAGGGTGCGCCGCAGGTCGGCGGCCAGCAGGTCGGCGGCCCGCGCCGCGCCCGCTTCGCCCGCGGCCGCCGCGCCGTAATAGAAGGCCCGGCCGCAGAACACGAAATCGGCGCCCATGGCCCCGGCGCGGACCACGTCCTCGCCCGAGCGGATGCCGCCGTCCATCACCACCACCGCTTCGTCGCCGAGCGCGGCGCGGATGGCGGCCAGGGAATCGATGGCGGCCGGGGCGGCATCCAGTTGGCGGCCGCCGTGGTTGGAGACCCAGAGTCCGTCGGCGCCGATGTCGAGCGCGGTGCGGGCGTCGGCGGCGGTCATCACGCCCTTGATCAGCATCTTGCCCTGCCACAGGTCGCGCAAGCAGCGGACGTCGTCCCAGGTGAGGTCGTCCTTGATCTGCGACTGGATGAAGCCGGCCAGGGTCTTACCGTCCACCTCGCCCACATAGCGGGCGAGATTGGGAAAGCCGGGCGAGCCGGATTTCAGGGTCTGCAAGGTCCAGAACGGCGCCAGGGCCACCTGGAGGACGAAGCGCGGCCCCGGCTTGAACGGCAAAATGAAGCGGTTGCGCAGGTCGCGGCGGCGGTCGCCGGCCACCGGCACGTCCACGGTGACCACCAGTTCGCGGATGCCCGCCGCCCAGGCCCGCGCCAGCAGGTCGCGGTTGATGCGCTCCTCGCGCGAGACGTAGAGCTGGAACCAGGCGTTGCCGCCGGCCGCCTCGGCGATGTCCTCGAGCGGCGTGGTGGCGACGGTCGACGCCACCACGGGAAAGCCCAGCCGGGCGGCCTGGCGCGCCACCATCAGATCGGCGCCCGGCCACAAGAGGTTGCCCATGCCCACCGGCGCGGCACCGAAGGGCTGGGCGTATTCGCGGCCGAACAGGCTGGCTTTGGTCTCGGGTTTGACGCCGCTGCAGGTCCTGGGGGCCAGGATCACCGCTTCCAGCCGTTCCCGGTTGCGGCGCAGGCCGCCTTCCTCGCCCGAGCCGCCGTCCAGAAAGCCGAAGGCGAAACCGGGCAGCCGCCACCAGGCCCGCCGGGCCAGATCACCGATGCTTGCCGCGTCGCTCATGGGTACGCCCCTTTGGTCTCAGATGCAGTAATCGTCGGCGGGCGGGCTGGGCAGCCGCACCGAGAACTCGCCGCCCAGGATCTCGGCCAGCAGCCGCAGATCGGCCAGGATGTCGAGCACCACCGTCTCCGCCCCGCCGCCCAGCAGCACGCCGCGTTCCAGGCCCTTTCCGCGCAATTCCAGGCCCGAGCGGCCGATCTGGTCGATGACGGTCTGGGGCCGGGCGCCGCCGGGCGCGTCCACCGGATAGGCCACCATGTAGGGCGTGTCCAGGGTATCGAGCAGGATGGCGGCGTCCATGGCGTAGCCGGGGCCGCGCGGATCGTCGGGCGGTGGGTCGATGAAGACGAAGTCGGGCCGGGGCTCCAGGATGAAGCGGTGGCGCAGGAACGAGAACCAGTCATGGCTCCAGAACCGTACCCAGCCGCTCTCGCGGTTGGCCTTGGCTCCTTCGATGACGGCCACGTCGATATCGTTGACGTCGGCCTCGAAATCCAGCCCGTCCAGCCGGTCGATCAGCCGCGACGCCAGCACCCACGAGCCCGGATGGGTCTCGCCCGCGCCCAGCGCGTCGAACCAGTCCCGCGATTTGAACCGCTCCCGCTGTGCCAGCAGGGCGGCCATGGTGTCCGGCCTGGGCAGGAATCCGCCGCCGGCATGGGTGTCGGCATAGGAGAAGCGGGCGTTGTCGTCCGCGTCCTTGCTCCGCCCCTCCAGCACCCGGCGGGCGGTGCGGGTCAGCGCCGCCGCCAGAATGAACTGGTTCCAGATGATGTCCGTTCCGCCCGAATCCATCCCCCTATCCAAGCCGCCTTTTGCAGCGCAGTAAAGAGGGGATCAGGGATGGGGGGGCTACACGTCGTCGTCGTCGTCGTCGCCGCCGCAGCGGTCGGCCCAGAATTTCGCCTCGATGGGCCAGGGTTCGGTGGCCGAGACTGCGTCCGCCGCCTTGCGGACGGCGTCGGGCAGATGGGCGAGGAAGGATAGCCCCGTCGCCTTCTCCAATGCCGAGATGGAGGTGGAATAGGCCGCCAGGTCGTATTTCGATTGGGGCGTGCCGGCGCATTTGCGGTAGCGGCCCCGCTCTTCCTCGTCGGCCTGTTGGAACAGGAAGGCGCGGGCCTCGACCTTGCCCTTCCTCTCGATCACCAGAATCTTGAACAAGGCGTGGGGGATGGCCACCGGCACGGTGCCCTCCTTGCCGATGGTGTCGATCTCGCGCTCGGGCTCGAACACCGGCCCGGCGATGGTCCACACACGCCCGAACTTGTTGGCGGCGGCGATGGCGTAATTCTCCAGCGCCAGCCAGTCGCCCTGGTTCATGTCGGCGAACTGGGGCAGGGCGTTGATGAAGGTGTGGGTGTTGCAGCCCTCCTGCCAGGAAATGCGGTTGGCGTGGTTGCGCGCCGCCATGTGGCCGCGGTTCCACAGGGCGGCGAATCCCCGGTACGAGGTGTCGATGCCGGGCTTCAGGCCCTGGTCCTTCCACAGGAAGGCGGTCTCCTCCAGCTCGTACCACTTCACCGGGCGCTTGGCGCCCTGGGGGTGGATGGCCTTGCCGTCGCCGCCCATCAGCGCCCGCATCTCGTAGGACACCCATTTGGGAATGCCGGTGAAGGGCGAGCCGGCCTTGTACTCGGCGGCGGTCTCGAACGAGGCGGTGAAGGCGCCGTACGAGAACATCAGGCTCCGCGGCAAGGTGCCGAAGCGGTCGTGGTCCCAGCCGGACGGCACCGCCGATTCGTAGGGCAGCTCCTTGACCCCGCCCTGGCCCTTGCAGGCCAGGGGCTCGGCGAAGGCGGGAAAAGCGGCGACCAGGAAGAAAAAAGCAGCCGATAGACGAAAGAGTGCGACTCGACCAAGCATGGCAAACCTCATGCGGTGGCTAAATACAGTCCAAGGTTGCCGTCAGCCGCGAGGAATTGCAATTCAAACAAGTTGTATACCATTGCAGTAAGCCACCTGTTTGTGGCTTACTGCATATGTTTTTCACTTATTGATAATCAGGCGACCCGGCGCCCGGTCAAAGCCTCGAGATGGGCAAGCACGGCGGCGGCAGTTTCCGGATGGGCCAGGGCGGCGTCGATGATCGCCGCCACATAGCCGGCCTTGTTGCCGCAGTCGTAGCGGGTGCCGACAAAGCGGGCGCCGTGCAGCGGCACACGGTCGAGCGTCCGGGCGATGGCGTCGGTCAGCTGGATCTCGCCGCCGGCGCCCCGCTCGCGCCGTTCAAGCGCGTCGAACACGCGGGCATCGAGGACATAGCGGCCGATCACCGACAGGGTCGAGGGGGCTTCCGACGGCTTGGGCTTTTCCACCAGGCCGCGGGCGCGGGCCAGGCGGCCCTTCTCCTCGATGACGTCCAGGATGCCGTAGCGGTCCACCTGGTCGGCGGGCACATTCTCGACGGCGATCACATGGCCCCTGGTCTCGGTCCACACGTCCACCAACTGCTTCAGGCAGCCGGGGCGACCCAGGATCAAGTCGTCGGGCAGCAGCACGGCGAAGGGTTCGTCGCCCACTACGGGCCGCGCGCACAGCACCGCGTGGCCCAGGCCCAGGGGCGCCGGCTGGCGCACAGTGGTGATGGTCACGCCCTTGGGGCAGGTGCTGCGTGCGATCTCCAGCAGTTCGGTCTTGCCCTTGGCCTCCAGCGAACGCTCCATCTCGGCGTTGCGGTCGAAATGGTCGGCCAGCATCTCCTTACCCTTGGCGGTGACCAGGATGATCTCGGTGATGCCCGCCTCGGCGGCTTCCTCGACGGCGTACTGGATCAACGGCTTGTCCACCACCGGCAGCAATTCCTTGGGCAGCACCTTGGTGGCGGGCAGAACGCGGGTGCCCATGCCGGCGACAGGCAGAACGGCTTTGCGGATCATTTGGGATGTCTCTCGAAGGAGCGGTTGCGATGGAGGCGATCATCGCTGCCCATTCGGGCGGAGTTTTGTCCCGATTGCGGCTAAATCAGGGCATTTAAGGAAGGGGTTCAAAGGGCCTCTGGCCCTTTGCGGGTGTGGGCGGAGCCCACATAAATCCTAGTCCTGATCCACCAGCGCCAGCAGCCGCTTCAGGCTTTCGCCGCCCAGGCCCAGGGAGGCCAGCTGGGCGATGGTGTTGGCGAGGTAGTCGCGGCAGGGTCCCGCCTGGCCGTGGCCCTGGCGGATCAGGGCGGCCTGGTCCTGGGGGCGGGCGTCCCCCAGGTATTGCGGGTGGCCGGGCCGGGCGACGAAGGCCCAGACCTCGACCCGGCGCCCGTCGTCGAGGCGGGCGGGCAGGAAGCGGGGCGTGTAGACCCCGGTGGGCATTTCGCGGCGGTAGACCTGTTCCATTACGCCCGGCACCTGGGGCGCGGCGACGCGGAAGGCGCGGCCCCGGCACGACCCGCCCCGGTCCAGACCCATGACCAGGCCGGGGCGTTCGGGCGTGCCGCGCCACTGGTACGACAGGATGCACATGGCGCGGTGGTAGCCCCACAGGGTGGCGGTGCGGGCCTCGTCGTGGTCGAAATCGGGATTCCACATCAGCGAGCCATAGGCGAACACCCACAGGTCGGTGCCTTGCCTCCAGCCCGCCATCGGGTTAGAGGTGGTGTCCGGTTGTGGAGTGCCGCTTCCCATGCCTGTCCGTCTGCGTCTTGCTGGTCTGATCGCCGTCGCCCTGGTCCTGATTGGGGCCGGCGCCTACACTGCCTATTGGTTCCACGTGGCGGGGCAGTTGCGCAAGGGGATCGAGGAGTTCGCCGCGCTACGGCGCGCCGACGGCTGGCGTCTGGACTTCGCGCCGCCCGCCGCCTTCGGCTTTCCCGGCCGCATCGGGCTCGACCTCGGTTCAGTCACGCTGGCCACCCCCGCCGGACTGGAATGGCGCAGCGACCGGGTGCGGCTGATCGTGCCCGGCCTCGACCCGCTGAGTCCCAGCCTGGAGCTGGGCTCCAGCCATCATCTGTCCTTAAGCGACGCCTGGCGGGGCATCGTCACCGCCAGCGGGGCCAGTGTGCGCCTGCGGGTGGACGGCGACGGCGATCTGCACGCCTTCTCCTTCGAGGCGGGGCGGCCCGTGCTGGAACAGCCGGGAATGGCGCCGCTGGCCGCCGAGCGTCTGGCCATATCCTATGAGTGGCTCAACCCGCCCGATCCCGGCCACGAGAAGCCCTCGGCCCGCTTCACCCTGGAAGGGCGGGCCATCGACATGCCCCTGCCGGCCGAGCTGCCGTTTCATCGCCGGCTGGAGACGGTGCAGGTGGAGGGCCGCATCATGGGCACCATCCCCGAGGAGCCGCCGCTCTCCGCCCTGTCCGCCTGGAGCAATGCCGGCGGCAATGTGGAGCTGGACAAGCTGGCGGTGGAATGGGGGGCGTTGAGCATCGAGGGCGACGGCACCTTCGCCTTCGATCCGGCGCTGCAGCCGCTGATCGCCACCACGGCCCGCATCCGCGGCTGGAACGAGATCATCAAGCGCCTGACCGAGGCCAAACTGATGGAGCCGGGCATGGCCTCGGGGGCCGAGATGCTGCTGGCCATCCTGGCCCGGCCCGATCCCCAGGGCCGCCCGACGCTGACCCTGGCGCTGACCCTGCAGGACGGCGTTCTTTCCGCCGGGCAGGTCAAGCTGCTGAGCCTGCCGCCCCTTCCCCTCACTCCCCCCGGTTCCGGAGCCCCGCCATCATGAGCAACCTGCCCGTCGCCCCGTTCCAGCCGCCGCTGCGCATCCTGATGGGGCCCGGCCCCTCGGACGTCCATCCCCGGGTGCTGGCCGCCCAGGCGCGCCCCACCATCGGCCATCTCGACCCCGCCTTCGTCGGCATGATGGACGAGCTGAAGGGCCTGCTGCAGGCGGCGTTCCGCACCGCGAACGAGATGACCTTCGCCGTCTCCGGTCCCGGCTCGGCCGGCATGGAGGCTTGCTTCGTCAATCTGATCGAGCCGGGCGATACCGTGGTGGTCTGTGTCAACGGCGTGTTCGGCGGCCGCATGAAGGAGAATGTGGAGCGCTGCGGTGCCAAGGCCGTATTGGTCGAGGATGCCTGGGGCACTCCCGTCGATGCGGCCAAGGTGGAGGCGGCCTTGAAGGCCAATCCGGGTGCCAAGGCCCTGGCCTTCGTCCATGCCGAGACCTCGACCGGCGTTGAATCCGACGCGGCCTCCCTGTGCGCCCTGGCCCATGCCCATGGGGCGCTGGCCATCGTCGATGCCGTCACCTCGCTGGGCGGCATTCCGGTGCTGGTGGATCAGTGGGGGGCCGACGCCGTCTATTCCGGCAGCCAGAAATGCCTGTCCGCTCCGCCCGGCCTGTCGCCGGTGACCTTTTCGCCCCGCGCCGTCGAGACGCTGAAGGCCCGCAAGACCAAGGTGCAGAGCTGGTTCCTCGATCTCTCCCTGCTCACCGCCTATTGGGGCGGCGGCGCCAAGCGCACCTACCACCACACCGCGCCGGTCAACGCGCTGTACGGCCTGCACGAATCCCTGGTCATGCTGCACGAGGAGGGGCTGGAAGCGTCCTGGGCCCGCCACCGCGCCATGCACCAGGCGCTGAAGGCCGGGCTGGGGGCCATGGGCCTCGGCCTGCTGGTGGCGGAGAAATCCCGCCTGCCCCAGCTCAACGCCATCACCGTTCCCGACTGCGTGGACGAAGCCGCAATCCGTTCCCAACTGCTGGCCCGCTTCGGCCTGGAAATCGGCGCCGGCCTGGGCGCCCTGGCAGGCAAGGTCTGGCGCATCGGCCTGATGGGCCAAAGCGCCACCCCCAGGCACGTCATGGCCTGCCTCACCGCCCTGGAAAGCGTGCTGGGCGACAAGGTCAAGGCCGGGGCCGGTCCGGCGGCGGCGTCCAAGGCGCTGTTCGGGTAGGAGACGGTGTATGGCGGCTGGTAGAAGCGTGTCCCGAATGGCGGAGCCAATGCGGGTTTCATCTGGTCATTCTGGGGCAGGGTCGGGGAGGTGGCCGGAAACGAGAGCATTTCCGTGTTTATCCGTGAGGGGTGCGAAGCACCGCATCCGTGACATCCGTGTCTCATGACTCCACGTCTGTCGGCTCGAATCAAACCGGAGAGCAGTGGGTCAAGCCCCGCTATTCCTCCGGTGTCCGCTCCTTGCCCAGGTCGCGATAGAGTCCCTGGGCCTCTGGCGCCGGGCCGCGCCGTGTGCCCGGGGCCACCACCTCGACGGTGCGGGTATAGGGGCCGGCGGGAAAACTGAGCCGGTCGCCGGGCTTGACCGCGTGGGCGGGCTTGGCGACGGATTGGCCGTTGAGACGCACGCCACCGCTCTCAACCACGTTTGCAGCCAGCGCCCGCGACTTGAAAAAACGGCAGAAAAACAGCCACTTATCCAGGCGCTGGGCGGTGGCGTCCAATTACGTCAACCGCATTTGGAATAGCCGCACGACGTGCAGGTGTCGCAGCCTTCCGAGCGCAGCAAGGCGGGCTGGTTGCACTTGGGGCAGTGGCGCAGGCGGGAATCGCCCAGGTTGACCACCTTCTTTTCCTCGCGGGCCTCGACGGGTTCGCGGGCCGCCTTGGGATCGGGCAGGAAGCCGATGGCGATCATGTGGCGCTCGATCACTTCGCCGATGGCGGCCAGCAGCGAGGGCACGTAGCGCCCGCCCACCCATTGGCCGCCTCTGGGGTCGAACACCGCCTTCAGCTCCTCGACCACGAAGGAAACGTCGCCGCCGCGGCGGAACACCGCCGAGATCATGCGGGTGAGCGCCACCGTCCAGGCGAAGTGCTCCATGTTCTTGGAATTGATGAACACCTCGAAGGGCCGCCGCCGTCCGTCCTGGATCACGTCGTTGACGGTGATGTACATGGCGTGGTCGGAATCGGGCCAGCGCACCTTGAAGGTGGAGCCGGGCAGGGCCTCGGGCCGGTCCAGCGGCTGGGTCAGATGGACCACGCCCCCCGCCTCGTAGGGGTCGGAGTGGCGGACCCGGGTCTTTTCCAGCGGCAGTTCGGGCTCGGCCGGGTTTTCCTCGGGTTTGGCCTCCTTTTTGGGCGCCTCGAGCACCGAGCCGGTGACGTCGTTGGGCCGGTAGGTGGTGCAGCCCTTGCAGCCCAGGTCGTAGGCCTGGGCATAGACGTCCTTGAACGCCTCGAAGGAGATGTCTTCGGGCACGTTGATGGTCTTGGAGATGGAGGAATCGACGTATTTCTGGATGGCCGCCTGCATCACCACGTGGTCGCCGGGCGTCAGGCTCATGGCGTCGACGAAATAGGACGGCAGCGGCGCATTCTCGCCCCGCAAGCGGCGGAACAGGCGGTAGGCGTAGTCGCTGACCTCCTCTTCCTTGCGGGTGCCGTCCTTTTGCAGCACTCCCCTGGTGTAGCTGAAGGCGAAGACCGGCTCGAGCCCCGACGACACGTTGTCGGCGAACAGCGAGATGGTCCCCGTGGGCGCGATGGAGGTGAGCAGGGCGTTGCGGATGCCGTTCTCGCGGATGGCCGCGATCACGTCGGAATCCAGCGACTGGATGGTCTCGCCCGCCAGATACTTGTCCGCGTCGTACAGCGGGAAGGCGCCCTTCTCCTTGGCCAGTTCGGTGGAGGCGAGATAGGCCGAGCGGCGGATGGCCGCCATCCAGGTCTCGGTCAGCCGGATAGCCTGGGCGCCGCCATAACGCGCCCCGCACAGGATCAGGGCGTCGGCCAGTCCG
The DNA here is from genome assembly GCF_001511835.1 of Magnetospirillum sp. XM-1. NCBI lineage: Bacteria > Pseudomonadati > Pseudomonadota > Alphaproteobacteria > Rhodospirillales > Rhodospirillaceae > Magnetospirillum > Magnetospirillum sp. XM-1. Next base: position 691,781 of record NZ_LN997848.1, on the reverse strand, counting down.
GTGATGCCGAGCCCGATGCGGCGCTTGGACAGGGCCTCGTGGCGGTGCTGCTCCAGCGGGAAGTTGGACACGTCGATGACGTTGTCCATCATGCGCACCGCGACGCGCACCAGGGAGTCCAGCCGGGCGAGGTCCAGGGCCGCGCCGTCCTCGAACGGCCTGTCCACCAGCCGGGCCAGGTTGAGCGAGCCCAAGAGGCAGACGCCATAGGCGGGCAGCGGCTGCTCGCCGCAGGGATTGGTGGCGTGGATGTCCTCGCAATAGGACAGGTTGTTCAGCCGGTTGATGCGGTCGATGAAGATCACGCCCGGCTCGGCGTAGGAATAGGTGGCGCGCATGATCTTGTTCCACAGCTCGCGCGCCGGCAGGCTCTTGTAGGTGACGCCCTTGAAGGTCAGCTCCCACGAGCTGTCTTCCTTCACCGCCTGCATGAAGGGATCGGTGACCAGCACCGACAGGTTGAACATGCGCAGTCGACCGGCCTCGCGCTTGGCGTCGATGAAGGCCTCGATGTCGGGGTGGTCGCAGCGCATGGTGGCCATCATGGCCCCGCGGCGCGAGCCGGCGCTCATGATGGTGCGGCACATGGCGTCCCACACGTCCATGAAGGACAGCGGCCCCGAGGCGTCGGCCCCCACGCCCTTGACCGGGGCGCCCTTGGGACGCAGCGTCGAGAAGTCGTAGCCGATGCCGCCGCCCTGCTGCATGGTCAGCGCGGCTTCCTTCAGGTGCTCGAAGATGCCGGCCATGTCGTCGGGGATGTCGCCCATGACGAAGCAGTTGAACAGCGTCACCCGGCGGTCGGTACCGGCGCCCGAGATGATGCGCCCGGCGGGCAGGACCTTGAAGTCCTCCATGGCCTCGAAGAAGCGCTGCTCCCACAGGGCGGAATCGGTCTCGGCGGCGGCCAGCGAGCGCGCCACCCGGCGCCAGGTGTCCTCGATGGCGCCGTCCAGCGCCGTGCCGTCGGCGGATTTCAAGCGATACTTCATGTCCCAGATCTGCTGGGAAATGGGGGCTACCTGCGTCATCGACCCGCTCTCTCTGCCTAATCGCCCCTCTTCGAGCAGGGCGTTTCCGCCCAAGTCTAGGACTCGCGGGGGTGGAGAATCAATGGATGTGTTCTTTTTTTGTTTCAACAGGGTTATGTGGGAGCAGCGCCTTGATGTTCAAGGGCGATTCGACTTATCCCCGGAATTCCAGGGGTCGGACTGGGGATGGATTCGATCCCCAGCCCGATCCACAGGCTTATCCACAGCGGGCGGGACTTGCCCACCCGCCGGGCATAGGCGGCTACAAGCCGGGCTGACGCTCGCGGGCCTCGGCCACCAGCCGGTCCGTTGCGGTTTCGATACGGTTCTCCAGCTCGGCCATGAAGGCCTTGCGGTCCATGCCGGGCGCGATGGGGGGAAGGGCTTCCAGCGTCAGGGTGCCGGGCTTCTTGGCGAAACCGCGCCGACGCCAGAAAAGCCCTGAATTCAAGGCGATAGGCACGACCGGCACCTTCAGCGCGCCGTACAGCATGGCGACGCCCGTATGGTAGGGCAGCTTGGCGCCCGGGGCGGCGCGGGTGCCTTCGGGGAAGATGATCACCGGGCGGCCCAGGGCGGCGGCCTCCTCGGCGCCCTTGACCATGGCCTTCAGCGCCTTGGTGCCCGCCGAGCGGTCGATGGCGATCACCCCCGTCTTGCCCAGGTACCAGCCGAAGAAAGGTATCCACAACAGCTCGCGCTTGAGGATGTAGGCGGGATCGCCCAGCAGCAGATGGAAGACGAAGGTCTCGAAGGCCGACTGGTGCTTGGAGGCGACGATGAAGGGACCCGAAGGCAGGTTCTCGGCCCTGCGCAATTCCCAGGACAATCCGGCCAGGACGCGCAGCGCGCCGAGCATGCCGTTCAGCCACAGCTTCACCGCCGGCAGCATGGCCTTGCGCGGCAGGACCAGTAGCGGCAGGTAGAGGATGGACAGGACCAGGGTCCAGACCCAGGTGAAGACGATGAACAGGGCGGAGCGAACAAGCGTCACGGCTTCCTCTCGGATTTCTTGGGAATGAACAGCGGCCGGACCAGTGCCGCCAGGTACTTGGTGTATTCCACCGCCAGCAGATGGGCGGTGCCGGGCCAGCGCCACCACTGGTTCCGCTTGAAGGCGTCGGGAAAGACCGGATGGGCGATGATGGCGGCTTCGGGCATGGCGCGGCGGAATTCCAGCAGGGCACGGCGCATGTGATAGGCCGCCGTCACCAGCCTGAGCGAGACGAAGCCCTCGCCCTGCATCCAGGCGGCGGTTTCGGCTGCGTTGCCCACCGTGTCGTCGGCGGCGTGGCCCAGCGCGATGCAGCAATGGGCCTGGGCCGGCGCCACATGCGCCTTGCGCAGCAGCTCGGGCAGGTCGACGCCCCGATGCACGCCCGAGACGAGCAGCTTGCGGCCCATGCCGGATGCGAGCAATTCCAGCCCGGCGTCCAGCCGGTCGGCCCCTCCGGTCAGCACCACCACCGCGTCGGTGGGGGTCGAGCCATCCTCGACCCGGGTGGCAAGGTCGGCGGCGAACCACACCAGCCCGCCGCCCCAGCCGCCAAGCAGGGCGCCCGCCGCCACCATGGCGGCGATGGCCAGACGGCGCAGACTGGCCCGGCTCATGGCAGCTTGGCCAGGGTGCCGTGGACGGTGAGACGCGCCGTCAGCATGGCCAGGGCCGCGGCCAGCAGCGGCAGCAGGCCGATAGCCACATAGCCCAGCACCGGCAGCGACAGGCTGGGCAGGAAGCCGCCCTCCAGCCGCCTCGCCGCCCAGCCGATGGCCGTCAATGCCGGCACGGCGAGACCCAGGCCCATCAGCCCCCCGGCGATGCCGAGCGCGAAGGCGCGGTCGGCGAATTGCCGCGCGATGTAATCGTCATGGGCGCCGATCAGGTGCAGGACCTCGATGATGCCGTGATGCACCGCCATGCCGGTGCGGGTGGCGTAGACCACCGTGGCCGAGGTCACCATGCCGATCAGCAGGACCACCACCACGGCCAGCCATTGCATGGTGCGCGACAGGTTGATGAGGCGCGACAGCCAGACCCGGTGGTCGTCCAGCGAGGCGCCGGGCACGGCGCGCGACAGGCGCAGCGACACCTCGGCGAGGTCCAGGCGGGATTCCGGGTCGATGGTGACGTCGATCAGGCGGGGCAGCGGCATGTCCTGGACCATCTCGGTGCTGCCCAGCCAGGGTTCGAGCAGCGCCAGGGTGCGCTTCTTGTCGAAGGCCTTGACCGCCAGCACGCCCGGCACCTTGCGCATCACGTCGATGGCGGCGTGGACCCGTTCCTCGGTCACCGCCTCGCCGTGCTCGCCGCCGGCCGGCAGCACCTGCACGGTCAGCGTTCCCGACACGTCGCGGTCCCAGCGCTCGATCACCGCGCCGATGACGAAGGCGCCCGCCACCGCCATGGACGACAGGAACACCATCAGCGCCACCAGCCAGGGCAGGAAGCGCGAGGTGGCGTCGCCGGCCAGGGGCAGATCGGAATGACGGCGCCTAAACAGCATCACTCCGCCTCCAGATCGTCCACCGGCGGCTCATGCTGCAAGGTGGTGACCATGCCGTGCTCGATATGCAGGCGGGGCAGATGGGCGAAGCGCTGCACCAGCAGCTCGTTGTGGGTGGCCACCACGATGGTGGTGCCCAGCTTGTTCAGCTCCTCGAACAGGTACATCAGCCGCATGGCGATGTGGTCGTCCACGTTGCCGGTGGGCTCGTCGGCCAGCAGCAGATCGGGCCGCCCGATCACGGCGCGCGCGATGGCGACGCGCTGCTTCTGCCCGCCCGACAGCGTCGAGGGCTTGGCCCCCAGATGGTCGGCCAGACCCACCCAGGACAACAGCTCGGGCACATGGCGCCTGATCTCGGATTCCTTGACGCCCCGGACGCGCAGCGGCAGCGCCACGTTGTCGAGCGCCGTCATGTGGTCGAGCAGGCGGAAATCCTGGAACACCACCCCGATGCGGCGCCGGAGCGCCGGCAGCTCGTAGCGCTTGGTCGCCGCGATGTCGCGGTCGAACAGCACCACCCGGCCGCGCGTCGGCCGCAGCCCCAGATACATCAGGCGCAGCAACGAGGATTTGCCCGCGCCCGATGGCCCGGTCAGGAAGTGAAAGGATCCGGCCGGCAGCTTGAAGGTGACGTCCTGCAACACCTCGGGACCGAGGCCGTAACGCAGGCCGACACTGTCGAACCGGATAATGTTTTCCCCACGAGGGCGATGCCGCACGGTGCTTCTCCCGAACCGGGCGAAGATGACACACAAGGGGCGGAGGGGCAACGGATGGGGTGGAGCGGCGTCGGACGACGCTCCCCGGGAAGGCGGACTTAAGGACGGTGTCGAACACCCCCGATGCCGTCCCGGCCGGTGGTCAGGGATGCTGACACACCGTCCGGATGCGGCGGCCCGTCGCGGAAGAGACTCAGGGCTGTGGTGGGCGGCAATAGTTCATGGATACATGGATATGATTTACACGGATAAGCGGGCAAGTTAGCATCCTGGGGTGAATTTCATGCATTGAAATTACAATAAAACGCAGGAGGGCATCCGATGGCCAAGGTCAAGTTTCATTCCGGGGAGGCCGTTCCCCTTGAAATGCACAAGGTCCGCATCGTCCAGAAACTGAGCCTCGCGCCCATCGAGCGTCGCCTGGAAGCGATTCGCGAGGCGGGCAACAACACCTTCCTTCTGAAGAACCGCGACATCTTCCTCGACATGCTGACCGACAGCGGCGTCAACGCCATGAGCGACAAGCAGCAGGCGGCCATGATGGAGGCCGACGACAGCTACGCCGGGTCCGAGACCTTCACCAAGCTGGAAAACAAGATCCACGACATCTTCCAGATGGAATACTTCCTGCCGGTCCATCAGGGCCGCGCCGCCGAGAACATCATCTCGCGGGTGTTCGTGACGCCGGGCAGCATCGTGCCCATGAACTATCATTTCACCACCAGCAAGGCCCATATCGTGCTCAACGGCGGCAGCGTCGAGGAGATCATCATCGACGAGGGCCTGCGGGTTACCAGCCAGTGTCCCTTCAAGGGCGACATGGACGTGGCCAAGCTGCAGAATCTGATCAGCACCCATGGCGCGGCCAAGATCGCCTATGTGCGGATCGAGACCGGCACCAACCTGATCGGCGGCCAGCCCCATTCACTGGCCAACCTGCGCGAGGTCAGCCGGGTGTGCCGCAAGAACGGCATCCTGCTGGTGTTCGACGCCAGCCTGCTGGCCGACAACCTGCACTTCATCAAGGACCGCGAGGCCGAATGCCGGGACATGTCGGTGCGCGACATCACCAAGGCCATCGCCGGCCTGACCGACATCATCTACTTCTCGGCCCGCAAGCTGGGCTGCGCGCGCGGCGGCGGCATCTGCACCAACAGCCGCGAGGCCTTCATGAAGATGCGCGAACTGGTCACCCTGTACGAGGGCTTCCTGACCTATGGCGGCATGTCCATCCGCGAGATCGAGGCACTGACCGTCGGCCTGGAAGAGACCATGGACGAGGACATGATCTCCCAGGGACCGCAATTCATCGAATACATGGTCAACGACCTGGCCCGCCAGGGCGTGCCGGTGATCACCCCGGCCGGCGGCCTGGGCTGTCACCTGGACGCCATGGCCTTCCTGCCGCACGTGCCCCAGACCGAGTACCCGGCCGGCGCCCTGGCCTCGGCGCTGTATCTGGTCAGCGGCGTGCGCGGCATGGAGCGCGGCTCCATCTCGGAACAGCGCAACGAGGACGGCAGCGAGGTCTATTCCAACATGGAATTGCTGCGTCTCGCCGTGCCGCGCCGCGTCTTCACCCTGTCCCAGTTGAAGTATGCGGTGGACCGTATCGCCTGGCTGCACCAGAACCGCGATCTGGTGGGCGGCCTGAAGTTCGTGGAAGAGCCGAGCATGCTGCGCTTCTTCTTCGGCAAACTGGAAGCCACCAGCGGCTGGCAGGCCAAGCTGGTCGCCAAGTTCCGCAAGGATTTCGGCGACAGCCTGTAAGCGGACAAGAAGAAGGGGGGCCGAGGCTCCCCTTCATTTTTCCATGCCGGATGGCGGACCGAAACGGGCCGTCAGCCTTCCTTCAGATCTTCCCAGAGTTCCTTGACCTTGGCGAAGAAGCCCTGGCTTTCCGGGGAATTCTTGGCCTTTTCGCCTTCGCCGGCGGCGTTGAACTCGGTCAGGAGTTCCTTCTGGCGCTTGGTCAGGTTGACGGGGGTCTCCACCACCGCCTGGATGAACATGTCGCCCCGGGCGGGAGAGCGCAGGACGCTCATGCCCTTGTTCTTCAGGCGGAACTGGTTGCCGGACTGGGTGCCCTCGGGGATGGTGACCTTGGCCTTGGAGCCGTCGATGGTGGGCACCTCGATGGTGCCGCCCAGCGCCGCCGTGGTCATGGGGATGGGCACGCGGCAGAAGATGTTGGCGCCGTCGCGCTGGAAGATGCGGTGCGCCGCGATGGACAGGAAGATGTAGAGGTCGCCCGAAGGCGCGCCGCGCATGCCGGCCTCGCCCTCGCCGGCCAGGCGGATGCGGGTTCCGTCCTCGACGCCGGCCGGGATGTTGACCGACAGGGTCTTTTCCTTGCGGGTGCGGCCCGAGCCGCCGCAGGACCGGCAGGGGTCCTTGATGATCTTGCCCATGCCCTGGCAGGTGGGGCAGGTGCGTTCGATGGTGAAGAAGCCCTGCTGCTGGCGCACCTTGCCGTGGCCGTTGCAGCCCGTGCAGGTGACCGGCGCAGCACCGTCCTTGCCGCCGGTGCCCTTGCAATCCTCGCAAGGGGCGCTGGACGGCACCTTGATGGTGGCCGACTTGCCGGCGAAGGCGTCTTCCAGGCTGATGTCCATGTTGTAGCGCAGATCGGCGCCGCGGCCCGAGGCCTGGCCGCGCCGTCCGCCGCCCATGAACTCGCCGAACATCTCGTCGAAGATGTCGGAGAAGCCGCCGCCGCCGAAGCCGCCGAAACCGCCGCCGCCGAAACCGCCGCCACCGCCGCCCTGTTCGAAGGCGGCATGGCCGAAGCGGTCGTAGGCGGCGCGCTTCTGCTCGTCCTTCAGGACGTCGTAGGCTTCGTTGATTTCCTTGAACTTCTGCTCGGCATCGGCGTTGCCGGGATTGCGGTCCGGGTGGAACTGCATGGCCAGCTTGCGGTAGGCCTTCTTGATATCGTCCCCGGAAGCGCCCTTCTCGACGCCCAACAGCTCGTAATAATCCTGCTTGCTCATGCGTCTAGCATCCCACATGAGGCCGGCGGCGGATCACCCGCCGCCGGTCCCTGGATCAACAAACAGGGGCTGTTACTTGCCCTTCTTGTCGCCGTCGACTTCCTCGAAGTCGGCGTCGACCACCTTGTCGTCGCCGGAAGCCGAGCCGCCGCCCTGGGCGCCGGCACCGGCCGCACCGGCATCGGCGCCGCCGGCCGCTTCCTGGGCCTTGTACATGGCTTCGCCCAGCTTCATGGAGGTCTGCATCAGGGTCTCGGTCTTGGCCTTGATGGCCTCGACGTCGTCGCCTTCCATGACGGACTTGAGAGCGGCGATGTCCTTCTCGATGGCGCCGGTGAGCTCGGCGCCGGCCTTGTCACCGAATTCCTTCAGGCTCTTCTCGGTGGTGTGGATCAGGCCGTCGGCATGATTCCTGGCCTCGATCAGCTCCTTGCGCTTCTTGTCGTCGGCGGCGTGGGCCTCGGCTTCCTTGACCATCTTCTCGATGTCGGAATCCGACAGGCCGCCCGAGGCCTGGATGCGGATCTGCTGTTCCTTGCCGGTGGCCTTGTCCTTGGCCGAGACGTTGACCAGGCCGTTGGCGTCGATGTCGAAGGTCACCTCCACCTGGGGCACGCCGCGCGGGGCCGGCGGGATGCCCACCAGATCGAACTGGCCGAGGATCTTGTTGTCGGCGGCCATCTCGCGCTCGCCCTGGAAGACCCGGATGGTCACGGCGGTCTGGTTGTCCTCGGCGGTGGAGAACACCTGGGACTTGCGGGTCGGGATGGTGGTGTTGCGGTCGATCAGGCGGGTGAACACGCCGCCCAGGGTCTCGATGCCGAGCGAGAGCGGCGTGACGTCGAGCAGCAGGACGTCCTTGACCTCGCCCTTCAGCACGCCGCCCTGGATGGCGGCGCCGATGGCGACCACTTCATCGGGGTTGACGCCCTTGTGGGGCTCGCGGCCGAAGAATTCCTTCACCACTTCCTGGATCTTGGGCATGCGGGTCATGCCGCCGACCAGGATCACCTCGTCGATCTCGCTGGCCTTGACGCCGGCGTCCTTCAAGGCCGCCTTGCAGGGCTCGATGGTGCGGGCCACCAGATCCTCGACCAGGGCTTCCAGCTTGGAGCGGGTCAGCTTGATGTTGAGGTGCTTCGGCCCCGAGGCGTCGGCGGTGATGAACGGCAGGTTCACCTCGGTCTGCATGGACGACGACAGCTCGATCTTGGCCTTTTCCGAGGCTTCCTTCAGGCGCTGCAAGGCCAGACGGTCCTTGCGCAGGTCGATGCCCTGCTCCTTTTTGAACTCGTCGGCCAGATAGTCGATGATGCGGGCGTCGAAGTCCTCGCCGCCCAGGAAGGTGTCGCCGTTGGTGGACTTCACCTCGAACACGCCGTCGCCGATCTCCAGCACGGACACGTCGAAGGTGCCGCCGCCCAGGTCATACACGGCGATGGTGCCGGCGCCCTTCTTCTCCAGGCCGTAGGCCAGGGCGGCCGCGGTCGGCTCGTTGATGATGCGCAGCACTTCCAGGCCGGCGATACGGCCGGCGTCCTTGGTGGCCTGACGCTGGGCGTCGTTGAAATAGGCCGGGACGGTGATCACCGCCTGGGTGACCTTCTCGCCCAGATAGCCCTCGGCGGTTTCCTTCATCTTCTGCAGGATGAAGGCCGACACCTGGCTGGGGCTGTACTTGGCGTCGCGGGATTCCACCCAGGCGTCGCCGTTGTCGCCCGCCACGATGTGGTAGGGGACCAGGTTCATGTCCTTCTTGGTGATCGGATCGTCGAAGCGCCGCCCGATCAGGCGCTTGATGGCGAACAGGGTGTTGGTGGGATTGGTCACCGCCTGGCGCTTGGCCGGCTGTCCGACCAGACGCTCGCCCGATTCGGTGAACGCGGTCATGGACGGGGTGGTCCGCATGCCTTCGGCGTTCTCGATGACCTTGGCGCTCTTGCCTTCCATCACGGCGACGCACGAATTCGTGGTGCCCAGGTCGATGCCGATAACCTTGCTCATGACTGTCCTCATCTAAGTTCGGCAGATCCCGGCGGCCCTGAAGCTTCAGCAGCCGCCCCGGAATCCCCATCCGGGTTGAATCCATCAATTGCCGGGCCGCACCAATTCTGGCCCACCGGCGTTATATAGGGCGGTATGGGAGGCGCGCAACTCCCTGATTGGCGGGGTGTTTCCCCTTTCTGGCGGGGGCGGGCTGGGCTATCTTCGGCCGAAACGGGCGGGAGGGGCTTTTTTTCCGGCAAAGACCGGCGGGAAGCAGGGCCGCTTCAGCGTGGTTGCGGGCGGGTTGGAGGCACAATGAGGGTACTATTCTACGACGCCATCGGCTGGGCCTATGATGCGGATACGCCCTACAACGAGCCGTTGGGAGGGACGCAATCCGCGGTCGCCTACCTCACCGCCGAACTGGCCGCTCAGGGTATCGAGGTCACCGTGGCCAACGATGTTCCGGCCCCGATCCGGTCGCGGAACGTGGATTTCGTTCCCCTGCGCGGCATGTCGCCCGAGCGCATGAACGGCTTCGACGTGGTGGTCGTGCTTCTGGGGGCGCTGGCCGAGGATTTGCGGCGTTCCGGCGTCCGCGTTCCCCTGGTGCTGTGGGCGCACCATGCGCCCAACGAGCCCGATGTCCAGAAACTGAAGATGGGCCCGGAGCGGAGCGCCTGGTCGGGATACGTGATGGTTTCGCAATGGCAGGCCGACCGGTATGTCGCCGCCTTCGGACTGCCGCGCGACCGGATCAAGGTCATCGGCAACGCCGTTCCGCCGTCGCTTGCCGCCATGCCGCTTGCGCCCGCCTGGTTCGACACCGGCGAGGCGCCGGTCCTGGTCTATACCAGCACACCCTTCCGTGGACTGGAAACCCTGCTGATCGGGTTTCCTTCGCTGCGTCGGGCCGTTCCCGATGTCACCCTGCACGTATATTCCGGCATGAACGTTTATCGGAAGACCACGGTCGTCGATTGTTACGACTCGCTCTACGAATTGGCCCGGGCGCTTCCCGGCGTGGAATACAAGGGCGTCGTGGGACAGAGCGAGCTGGCCGGCGCCATCGCGTCCGCGGCCGGCATGGCCTATCCCTGCATCTGGGCGGAAACATCGTGCATTGCCGCGATGGAAGTCATGGCGGCGGGCGGGCTTATCCTGTCCACCGTTTACGGCGCCATTCCAGAGACGACGGCCGGGTACGGCCACCTTCTTCCCCTTCCCTCCAACCGGTTCGCCCTGCCGGGCGAATGGGCGGCGATGGCGGCGAAAACCATCGAGGAGTGCCGGCGCAATCCCGACGCGGCGCGCAAGCGTCGCGAGGAGCAGGCGGCCTTCACCCGCAAGAACTACGCCTGGCCGCTGAGGGCCACGCAGTGGGTGGATTATCTTCGAACGAAGATCGTCTAGGATACGGATCCGGCGCTCAATGCCGCGCCGCATCCATCCTGTGCCGGATCATCAACAGGTCGCGCCAGGCGTCGCGCTTGGCCTCGGGCGTGCGCAGCAGGTAGGCGGGGTGGAAGGTGGCCAGCGCCGGAACGGGGCGTGGCAGGCCCGGCGAGTTGAACTCGAACCAGCGGCCGCGCAGGCGGTTGATGCCGTCGGCCTTGGCCAGCACCGCCGAGGCTGCCGCGCCGCCCAGCAGGATCAGCACCTGGGGGTCGACCAGCTCGATATGGCGGGTGAGGAAGGGCATGCAGACCGCCACCTCGTCGGGGGTGGGCTTGCGGTTGGCCGGCGGGCGCCAGGGCACCACGTTGGTGATGTAGCAGGTGGTGCGGTCCAGCCCGATGGAGGCCAGCATGCGGTCGAGCAGCTTGCCGCTGGCGCCGACGAAGGGCAGGCCGCGCCGGTCCTCTTCCTGGCCGGGGGCCTCGCCGATGCACATCACGGCGGCTTCCGGGTTGCCGTCGCCGAACACGGTGGAACTGGCCGCCTGCTTCAGCGGCAGCCCCTCGAACCCTTCCATGGCGTGGCGCAGCGCCTGCAGGTCGCGGCATTCGGCGGCCAGATGGGCGGCGGTGCCGGGCAGGGGCGAGGCGGAGGACGGGCCGGCGGCGGGCAGGTGGGCGACGGGTTCGGGCCGGGGCGCGTGGCCTTGCCGGGCCTGTGGCGGCGGCGCGGCCGGCTGGGCGGCGGCGCGGCTTTCCGCCGCCCGGCGGGTGGCGGCGTAGCGGTCCACCGGCTCCTCGCCCATGGTCTCGTCCACGCCGGCCTCCAGGTACCAGCGCAGGATGTCGTAGGGGTGAAGATCGGCGCAATGTGCGGTCATGGCGGCGATTTTAGCAGCCCCGGCGGAGCGCGGGGAAATATTTGAGACACATTCTTTCCTTATAACCCCCCATAAGGAATCGAATCTATCGCACCCGCTGTGCTATAGAGGCACCCAGGTCCGAATCGGGCGTCGACGGTGGAACGGGTGACGCAAGGGGAGTTGCAGGTCTTATGGAACGTGAATCCATGGAATTCGACGTCGTGGTGGTGGGCGGCGGGCCTTCGGGCCTGACGGCGGCCATCCGGCTGAAGCAGATCAACGCCGACCTCAATGTCTGCGTTCTGGAGAAGGGCTCGGAGATCGGCGCCCACATCCTGTCCGGCGCGGTGATCGAGACCCGCTCGCTGGCCGAACTGTTCCCGGACTGGAAGGAGCGCGACGCCCCGTTGCTGACTCCGGCCTCCGACGACCGCTTCATGTTCCTGACGGAGTCCAAGGCCATCCGCCTGATGACGCCGCCGCAGATGAACAATCACGGTAATTACATCGTGAGCTTGGGCAACTTCACCCGCTGGCTGGGCGCCCAAGCCGAGGCGTTGGGCGTGGAGATCTTCGCCGGCTTCGCCGCCGCCGAGGTGCTTTACAACGAGGACGGCTCGGTCAAGGGCGTCGCCACCGGCGATATGGGCATCGGCAAGGACGGCCAGCCCACCCACAACCACACGCCGGGCGTCGAGCTGTGGGCGCGCCAGACCATCTTCGCCGAAGGCTGCCGCGGTTCGCTGACCAAGACGCTGTTCGAGCGCTTCGACCTACGCCGTGATTGCGAGGACCAGACCTACGGCATCGGCATCAAGGAGCTGTGGGAGATCGATCCGGCCAAGCACAAGGCCGGCACCATCATCCATACCGTCGGCTGGCCCTTGGATACCCAGACCTATGGCGGCTCGTTCCTCTATCACCTGGAGAACAACCAGGTGGCGGTGGGCTTCGTGGTCGGCCTGGACTACGCCAACCCGCATCTGTCGCCCTTCGACGAGTTCCAGCGCTTCAAGACCCATCCGGCCATCCGTCCCATCTTCGAGGGCGGCCGCCGGGTGTCCTATGGCGCGCGCGCGCTGTCGGAAGGCGGCTTCCAGTCCATCCCCAAGCTGACCTTCCCGGGCGGCGTGCTGGTGGGCGACACGGCCGGCTTCCTCAACGTGCCGAAGATCAAGGGCACCCACACCGCCATGAAGTCGGCCATGGTGGCGGCTGAAGCCGTCGCCGAGGCCCTGGGCCACGAGGGTGGCTCCAACGAGGTGGCGGCCTACCCCGAGCACCTGAAACAGTCCTGGCTGTGGAAGGAACTGCACGAGGTCAGGAACATCCGTCCCAGCTTCCACTGGGGCCTGTGGGGCGGCATCGCCTATTCGGCGCTGGAGACCTATGTGTTCAAGGGCAAGATGCCCTGGACGCTGCACCACCAGCCCGACCACCTGGCGCTGAAGAAGGCGTCGGAATGCCCGAAGATCAACTATCCCAAGCCCGACGGGGTGGTCAGCTTCGACAAGCTCAGCTCGGTGTTCATTTCCTCGACCAACCACGAGGAGAACCAGCCGGCCCACCTGAAGCTGCGTGACGCGGCGGTGCCCGTCGCCATCAATCTCGAGCATTACGACGCCCCCGAGCAGCGCTACTGCCCGGCCGGCGTCTACGAGATCGTCCGAAACGACGACGGCTCGAATCCGCGCCTGCAGATCAACGCGCAGAACTGCCTGCACTGCAAGACCTGCGACATCAAGGACCCCACCCAGAATATCAATTGGGTGGTTCCCGAAGGTGGCGGTGGACCGAACTATCCCAACATGTAAGAGTATCCGGGGCGTCTGTTCGAAGCGGACGCCCCGGTTTCCTTTTGACCTAAGGTGTTGGGCGTGAAGCGGTTCGGGATTGTGGTGATGGCGGCGGTGGTCGGGGCCGGTCTGGCGGCCTGTGCCCCGCGGCCCGATGCCTCCGGCAACGGCAAGGCGGATATTGCGGGCAACGAGACGGGCCTGGGGGCCTATCTCGCCGGGCGTTACGCCCATGCGCGCGGCGACACCCGCGCTGCCGCCGAGTATTACAGCGCCGCCGCCCGGCGCGACCCCGACAACATCGACATCCAGCAGCGCAGCTTCGCCCTGCTGCTGGCCGAGGGACGCCTGGACGAGGCCGGGGCCATCGCCCAGCGCCTGCTGGTCATCGACGACGATTCCCCCCTGCCCATCCTGGTGATGGGGGTGCAGGACGCCCGCGCCGGACATTTCGATCTGGCGGAAAAGCGCTTCGCGGCGCTTCCGGCCAAGGGCATCAACGGCTTTCTCGGGCCGCTGCTCACCGCCTGGAGCCGCGCCGGACAGGGCCGCTTCGACGATGGCCTCGCCACCCTGGCGCCCAGGGCCGACACCGCCGGCTTCGCTCCCATCTGGGAATACCATGCCGGATTGATGGGCGACCTGGCCGGGCGGCCGGATCAGGCAGAGACCCATTTCAAGGCGGCGCTGCTCAACCAGACCAGCGTGCGCACCGTCGAGGCGGCGGGCATCTGGTACCAGCGGGCGGGACGCGTCGACGAGGCCAAGGCGCTGTACGAGCGCTATCACGCCGAGCACGGGGACCGTTCGCTGCTGGACGGCAGCCGCCAGCTGGCGGCGGGCCCCAATCCGCCCCGCGTGGTGGAAACCGCCGCCGACGGCCTGGCCGAGGCGCTGTTCGACACCGCCTCGCTGGTGCGCCAGGGCAACGCCCAGGAGCTGTCGCTGGTGTTCTCGCGCCTGGCGCTTAGCCTCAGGCCCGATTTCCCCCTGGCCCAATTGCTGCTGGCCGATTCCATGGGGGCGCAGGGGCGGCTGGAGGAGGCCAACGCCATTTACCGCTCCATCAACCGTTCCAGCCAGCCGGGGACCTTCGCGCGGCTCAAGCTGGCGGTTAATCTGGACGAGCTGAAGCAGACCGACGCCGCCATCACCGAATTGAAGGCCCTGGCGGCCCAGTGGCCCGAATCCTACGAGGCGCTGGTGACCCTGGGCGACATCCTGCGCCGCCAGAAGCGCTTCGGCGAGGCGGCCGAGGCCTATGGCGGCGCCCTGGCCCGGGCCGGCGGGAGCCGGGAGGCGCGCAACTGGTCGCTGTTCTACGCTCGCGGCATCGCCTATGAGCGGGCCAAGCAATGGTCCAAGGCCGAGCCCGACATGCTCGAGGCGCTGCGGCTCAATCCCGACCAGCCCGACGTGCTGAACTACCTGGGCTATACCTGGGTGGACCAGGGCATCAACGTGGAAAAGGGCCGCAAGCTGATCGAACGCGCCGTGGAGCTGCGCCCCAATGACGGCGCCATCGTCGATTCGCTGGGCTGGGCGCTGTACCGCATGGGCGAGTTCCAGGCGGCGGTGAAGCATCTGGAGCGCGCCTCCGAGCTGAAGCCCGAGGACCCCACCATCAACGAGCATCTGGGCGACGCCTTCTGGCAGGTGGGCCGCGACACCGAGGCCCGCTTCCAGTGGCAGCGGGCCATGGGCCTCGACCCCGAGCCCGAGCAGATCGAGCCCCTGAAGGCCAAGATCTCCACCGGGCGGCTGCCCGCCACTCCGAAGAAATAGACGACAGGACGACCATGACCAGCTTCTCGGTCGAGGCCCCGGCCAAGATCAACCTGACCCTTCACGTGGTCGGCAAGCGCGACGACGGCTATCACCTGCTGGATTCGCTGGTGGCCTTCGCCGGGGTGGGCGACACCCTGGACTTCGCCCCCGCCGACACTCTTCGGCTCGAGGTTGCCGGCCCCACCGCCGACCAGATCCCCGAAGGCGAGAACATCGTCATCAAGGCCGCCCGCCTGCTGGCCGCCGCCGCCGGCGTGGACAAGGGCGCCGCCATCCGTCTCACCAAGCGTCTGCCGGTGGCCGCCGGCATCGGTGGCGGTTCGGCCGACGCGGCGGCCGCGCTGAAAGGCCTGATGCGCCTGTGGAACGTCTCGTTGGCCCCCGAGGCGCTGACCAAGGTCGCGCTCTCCATCGGGGCCGACGTGCCGGTCTGCCTGGCCGGCCGGCCCATGCGCATGATGGGGGTGGGCGAGGTGCTGGAGCCCGCGCCCGCCTTGCCGCCCGCCTGGCTGCTGCTGGTCAATCCCATGGTGCCGCTGCACACGCCGCCGGTGTTCAAGGCGCGCACCGGCCCCTTCTCCGAGGCCGACCCCCTGACCGCCGCGCCTTCCGACGCCCAGGCGCTGGCCGAGGCCCTGGCGGTGCGGCGCAACGACCTGACGCCCCCGGCCATTCTGATCGAGCCGGTGGTGGGCGAGGTGCTGGCCGCCATCGCCGCCACCGCCGACTGCCTGCTGCCCCGCATGTCGGGCTCGGGCGCCACCTGTTTCGGCCTCTACGCCGGGGAAGCCCAGGCCCGCGCCGCCGCCGCCCGGGTGGCCGCCGCCCATCCCGCCTGGTGGGTGGCTCCCGCCCCCTTGCTGGGGCGTTGAAACTCGTCGCGGGTCGGGCTATGGTGCCGGCCCGCGCTGGTGGGGCGTCGCCAAGCGGTAAGGCACCGGTTTTTGGTACCGGCATTCCCAGGTTCGAATCCTGGCGCCCCAGCCATCTTTTCCCAATGATTTCAATGCGTTAGCAGATGCCAGCGGTCGGCAAGCACGACTAAAGGCGCCTGTTAGCGCTTGTTAGCAGTCATTTTTGCATGCCAATTGGCGCATTTCTCGCGAAGAAGACACCATATGCGGGATGGCAAAATCTAAAATTTCCAGGTTGACTGCATCCGCGTGCAGGGTTGTGTTAGCTTCGTGTTAGCCAATTTTCCGCAATCACAGCAATGTGTTAGCCCGCACAAATCGCTGTTTTTCGCGCCAAAACCTGGGAAGCTGTGTCCATGTCGCGCACGATCAAGCAAGCCGATCCTGAGCCGGGCGGCAAAATTACGCTCCAGCACGGGCTGGTGCGCTCGGACAACTACTTTGCACGGTTCCGACTGGCTGGTGACAGCAAGTGGCGCTTGAAAAGCACGGGCTCCGCCAATCTCGCTGAAGCTGAAGCGCGAGCCAGGGACATCTATTGGGAACATCGCGGGATCAGGCGGGCCGGTGGTGTCTTGGACAGTGTCAGCTTTGGCGTTGCCGCCAAGGCATGGCTTGCTGATTTCAAGGAAACCACCCGTTCCAAGAACGCGCATGCGGACTACACCGTGACCATCGAGCGATATCTCACGCCCTATTTCGACGGGGTGCTTCTCAAGAAAATTTGGGAAATCTCAGAATATGACGTCCACCAGTATCGCAAGTGGCGCAATGGCTATTGGCTTACCGGCCCAGGCTCCCGCTTGAAGCAATTCAAAATCACCTTGAACGGGAAAACTGTCGTTAAGAATGTGCCGAAGAGCTGGATACGTGAGCCGTCGGCCAACACAATCCGCAACGAGGACATCCCGCTTAAGAAAGTCTTCGAGTATGCCCGGCTACGCAATTGGATAAGCCAGGATCAGATCCCACCAATCGTATCGCCGCCGAAGGAAGAGAGCACCCGCACCGCGTTTGATCCGCGAAGCGATCATCTTGATATTTTGTTGGGCTGCGTGGATGACCGTATCAACGATGCATCGATAAGTGCGCCGGGCAAACGAGCTGTGGCTATGAGCCCGACAATTCGTTTCCAGCGCAAGGTCTTCAAGGTGTTTATGAACATCCTGCTGATGACCGGCATCCGTCCTGGGGAGGAAACTCGGCCTCTGAAGTGGCGGGATTTAACCCACGACTT
This sequence comes from Magnetospirillum sp. XM-1, assembly GCF_001511835.1. Classification (NCBI taxonomy): domain Bacteria; kingdom Pseudomonadati; phylum Pseudomonadota; class Alphaproteobacteria; order Rhodospirillales; family Rhodospirillaceae; genus Magnetospirillum; species Magnetospirillum sp. XM-1. Next base: position 674,550 of record NZ_LN997848.1, on the reverse strand, counting down.
CGTTCATCGCAACAATGCCAGTGGCAATGAGCAAACCATAGAATTTTACCTGAACATCAGGACGTCGAAGCGCAAAAATGGCAAAGAAAGCTATCGTGCCGTCGCCGTGCCCACCCGTCTCTTTGTCATCCTGAACCAATGGCGGGATGACCCCGACAACAAATTCATCGGCGCGGACGACTACATCCTGTGCAATCCTGACGGCACCTATGTGAAAAGCTTCAATCGCCAATTCTGTCACCTGCTGGACGAATGCGGCCTGACCAAGGACGTGTGCGGGATCAAATATGAGCCGTATTCGCTACGGCATACCTTTGCGACCATCAACCTTGCCGCTGGCGTTGATCCGTGGGTTATCGCCAAGTCGATGGGGCACGCGGACATCGAGATGTTGAAGCGCCATTACGGCCAGGACAGCGTGAAGCACCATTACGAAAAGCTGGCGGCGGTGTTTGCCATAAACGCCCCAGACCGGAAGCGGAATGGACCAGACGCCAAAAAGGGTTAAAACCCAAACCATGTGCGCCAAGATCGTGTCCGTCGATGGATGGTGGGCCAGTTCCCCTGCTGCCTTGGCAGCAGAGAGCAAGGGGATGGCGACGTGAAGATGCTGGAAAACACTATGCCCAGGAAAGCACTGTTGACTGGTATAGGGACGATTGAAGCTTATCTACTTCCGCTAACACGCCCCCTATTTTACTGTATTTAAGACACATGTTGAGGGGGAGTGTGTGGCAACTCAAATCGAATGGTCTGATGAGGTCCTAAACCCGTTTGCTGGATGCTCCCGGGTAAGCACAGTTTGCAAAAACTGCTATGCAGAGCGATGGGCTTACCGCCTGACTACAATGGGTAAACCTGGACAACATTATACTGGGGTTGTGCAAAATAAGAATGGCGCCATTTCATGGACCGGTGAAGTTAAATTTCACCCTGAAGTGCTTCAGAGCATAAAAGGAAATAATAAAATATATTTTGTTAATTCTATGTCCGACATGTGGCACGAGAAAGTAGATTTGGACTGGATAAGCCAGTGCCATATTGCTTTTTCAAAGCATCCTGAAAATTTATTTTTGTGCCTGACAAAGCGAGCTGAACGGCTAGGAACGGAAGGGCACAAAGTCATCTGGCCGAGCAATGTTTGGATGGGGGTAAGTGTTGGCGATAAACATTCACTGGCCTACCTTGAAGAACTCCGCAAGTGCCCAGCAAAAACTAAGTTTGTATCAATTGAGCCATTGATCGAAGACCTTGGTGATTTTGAACTATCGGAGATTGACTGGGTAATCTTGGGCGGGGAAAGCGGAAAGGGGGCTCGCATAATGGAAGAGCCCTGGGTTCGGCGAATTAAAGACTTGTGCGATAACCAGAATGTTCCATTGTTCTTTAAGCAATGGGGGGATGCTCAAAAAATTTCAAGCTCCGAAGGCGGTAAAGGCGTTAAACGGATAAGGCCCCACACCATTGATAGAAAGTATTGGCTTGAATATCCAGCAGCCCATCCTGCTGTATGTGAAAAGCGTAGACTATTAAAAAAGCGATATGGCGTGCTTTTGCACAGGCAGGCATGCCGAAAGTTCGAGCCGACGAATGTCAGAGAAATTTCTTTAGCAACCATAGACGGTGCCATCGGCCCCATGACAGACGGCGACAATTCGAGAGAAAAAAAGTACGGCGAGGTGTTTACACCACCTGAGTTGGTCAACGAGGTGCTTGATCAACTCCCCGCTTCCGATTGGCTCGATCCAAGCTTGACTTACCTAGACCCAGCAATGGGGACCGGAAATTTTTTGGTCGAGGTCGTTCGACGAAAAATCAATGGAGGGAGCACTTCACTTCAAGCATTAGAAACAACCTATGGCATTGAGTTATTGCCAGACAACACTTTGGTTGCCAGGGCTCGAGTGCTCAAAGCCGCAGGTCTTTGGAATAGCGCCCAAGCTAGGGAACTGGTTTCCAAAAATTTACGCCAGGGTGACGCCCTATCATCGGATTTGGAAAATGATGATTACTGGGACAGTGTCCAAGAAATCCAGTTTCCATCTGGTTTCGTAATCGCCACACACAACGCTCCATATATCCAAGATATGGAGGCTCTCATCGGAATTACCGGCGACCCAGCAAAGCAATTGGCAGCATTCAGAGCGAACACAAAGAGGCCTGAATTGAAGCTCATCACATCCCTCACCAATTTGATCCAGCTATTGAAACGACTGGAAGATGAAACAAGCGCATGGGCTTCTCGCCACAACGTCAAAGAGTTAGTCCACGATTGGGATAGACTGGGGCCTTCCGTTCAAAAACGCACGGACCCGATCAAAGGGATTTTAAATTACGTCCATGAAACAACGGCCATTGCCACGACTAACGTCGAGCTGCTGAAAGATCTTCTACGTTTCTCGCGCCAAGGAGATGAGGCCGATGTTCAGGAATTTTTCGTTTGGATTGAGCGCATATATTGGAATGGCCTGGATGCCCAGTATGAATTTGAATTTGACGAGGGCCGTTTCCAAGAAGTCGCAAGCAGGATCGGCTACAACTACAAGCCTCGTTCGTATCTGAGTGGGCGATTTAAAAAAACGACAGCTCGCGATGTGAAGGAGGTAAAAGACCTCGATAAAACCTTGCCATGGGGAACGAGGTGGACACGTAAAGATGACGGAACCTTCGTATCCGAGTTTCCATTTTTCGCCTACTGGACTGAAGACCCCTGGCTTGAACGCGCTCACAAGCAATATGCTGGCGGCTTATTCTCATCTTGGGGAACATCAATCAGGGAACGAGACCACGGCATTGGCGCCAACAGACAAGACTTCATTAATGCAATTCATAGATTTGCTCGCACAGGTGATCCGAAGGCGGATAACCAGGCCGCAACCCATTTTTGGAAATGTTGGGATTGGGGCGCATCGCGACGCGGGGCGGACATGATGGGCTTGCTTGTCACTGAGGCGTACTTTGCCCATACAATCCTTAGCCAAAGTCTAAAAATCGACATGCTAAATTGGTACAAAAACCTCTACGATTGACGTCCTGGAATGAACCTATCAGGGGAGGTGATGTTGAACGACAGTATTGAAGACCACAGTTTTTTTGACCAACTGGACACTGAGATAGAGGCGCTAACCGCAGACGCCATTTCGTTTGAAAGCGAAGTCTCGAACCTTCAGAAGCAAAACAAAGCTAATACGCTTTCTGTCCACCGTGGCCGGTATGAGCTTATTGGGCGTGCATACCGCTTGCTTAAACACGTTGAGCCAAAACGTCAGGCTTTCGTTGAACACTTCCAGGACAAGTTTCAGGATCTGGGAGATAATCAGGAATTGGAGCAGCAGGTTATTCGATTGGCATTTGGCCACCCACAGGCAAGTCGTAAGAAGAGTGCGAACAACCGAAATTACAGTTTGGTTCTTAAATGGCTTCGTCAGAATGACGTTCCAACTGAGAAGGCCGCCGAAGTCATCGAGTTTGGGATTGAGCCCAAAGAGGGTTATGACCGCAAGGCAAACGGAGAGCTTAAGAAGCAGCCCATTTGTGGAATTGCAAAAATCACCAAGGCCGCCACGCAGGATGTGATCAACGAGCATAATGAAACGGCCAAAGCCGGTGGCATCGCTGCGCTTCGTGAACTCTCGCCCGTCGCCACTGGAAAACTATCCCCCGACGCTCCAGCTTTGACGGCAGGAATGTACCTGCTTCTCGCTGAGGTGGATGGTGACGGCAATTTCGTAGTCAGCAAAGCTTATGGGGAAGGTGATGTGCGGACTGCAAAGGAAGTCCGTTCGCATGCTCCGAAGCCCAAGAAGGCTGGGACGTGATATCTGCGAGGGGGTGTCAAATCATTTGACACCCCTAGGCCAGCTCAGCCGCCTTCACCATCATCTCTTCATTGACCGTGACGTAACGCTGGGTGGTTTGGATGCTACGGTGTCCCGCCAGTTGTTGAAGCACGAATACCGAAACCCCCTTGTTCGCCAGCGTGGTCAAATACGACCGTCGCCCGCTGTGTGAGCGAGCGTCTGTCAAACCCGCTTCATCGTAAATCCGGCGGAACAGCATCACCATCGTGGTCGGTGTGAAGTGTCCGCCCTTTTGGCTACGGATCAGCGCCTTGCGTTCGTCCGTCCATTCACGTTGTTCAAGGTAACGAGCGATCTCGCGCTGGAGCTTGCTGTTGATGAACACCGTGCGGCCACGGTTGCCCTTGGTCTGTGACGCGGACAGGTGGATGCGATCACGAACCGCACCGCCTTCATTAACGACATCCATAATTTTCAAGGCCGCGATTTCACCGGCCCGCATGCCCGCCCAGTGCGACAGCAACACAGCAAGGCGATTACGGGTGGAAAGAACGCCGTGCTGGGCGACCACAGCCAGGACGCGCTTCATCTCGGCTTCGGACAGGACTTTGGCTTGCGACATGACGAACACCCATAATGTTATGTTTTCATCCTATGGGTAGTGTCACATCACCTTTTGCGGCGGTCTCCTCGATATCGGGCTTTGAAAACGGCGGAAATCCGCGCTTGGTTATGGTTTTGGAATTACATCACATTTGCCAACGGCCACGCCCATACCCTTATTCATGTCGTTGCTTGCGTGGTGATTCAAAAATGATATGTTACCATTACTTCATAGCATCCGTTTCTATGAAGTCTCAAAATGACGGATATCGCAAAATGGAATTAACGCTCCTCGCCGCCCTATCCGCTGCGCTAATTGCAATTACCTTAGGCGTCATCTTATTTAAGACCAGAGAAATGCTGAGCGCTAGCAATCGGCAGGTAGACGCTATTTCTTCTGAATTAAAATTGCTGAAAGATCGTATTGCCCCGCTTAATTCGATAGAGGCTGAAGTGGCCAGACTCTCTAATGAAGAGAGCGAGATACGCAGCAGCATTGATGCTGTTCGCAGTACATATTCTGAGAAACGGCAATTGCTAGGAAGGCTTATTGATGAGGTTGCCGCTTATAGCTGGAACGTTAGACAGATTAATCAGGGATTCTATGAGCCAAAATTTAAGTTTAATGATAGCGAATCATTTAAGAAAGAAATATTGGCTATAAGAGAAAGGCAAAAGTTAGAGGCGGCCAACTTGCCGAGTACATGTGCGTTTGAGTGGTATGTTGGAGATAGTCAATCCAAGGGGAGAACTTTGGTAAAGCGGCAGTCTGATTTAAGCATGCGCGCATTTAATCTTGAGTGCGATTCCGCTATAGAAAGTGTTCGCGGAGATAATGTCGCAACAATTGAAAAGCGTATTTTGAGCGCTGCGGAGAGAATAAACAAAGCTAATGAGCCGGTCGGGCTGGAAATTGATGAAAGCTATGTCGAACTTAAGCTTCAGGAGCTTTATTTAACCCACGAATATCGCGAACGACTAAAAGCAGAAAAAGAAGAAAGAGCTGAAAAGTTAAGGGCCGAGCGTGAGGAAAAGAGGTTGCTTGAAGAAGCTGCTGCGGCAGAAGAAAAAGAAAGAGAATACCTGTCACTGCTAGAACAGGCGCGGTCAGAAACAGGCGTAGACCAGAAAAGAATCGCCGAACTAGAGGCCCTGCTTGCGGATGCCCGCATGGCAAGCGAGAGGGCTCGGTCTATGGCTGAAATGACTAAGTCTGGTTATGTTTACATTATTTCAAATATTGGATCGTTTGGGGAAGACATTGTAAAAATTGGCCTTACTCGTCGCCTTGATCCGGATGATCGAGTTCGCGAATTAGGTGATGCGAGCGTTCCCTTTACCTTTGATACCCACGCTATGATTTATTCGGATGATGCGCCGGCACTTGAAAGCGCTTTGCATAGGGAATTTTCTGATCGCAGAGTTAACATGGCGAATCTCAGGAAGGAGTTCTTTCGCGTTAAGCTTGATGAAGTGGAGGAAGCTGTTGCAAGGCTTGCCCCCGATGCAAACTTCTTTAAAGATCGTGACGCGGAGGAATGGCACGAAACATTATTGCGGAGGCGCGAGGAGATTGCCGCGCTTGACGCAAGAACTGAATTAAATCTGCCAAACGAAATATAATGAAAAATCACGCAAGGTGATCCGCAAAATTTGAATAGCAAGGCGCAATGAATAAATTATACGTAGTAGGAAATGGCCTCGACCTTTACCACGGCATCCCCACATCGTACAAACACTTTGGGGTGTATTTGAAATGTATGGCTCCAGAAATATTCGAAATAGTTGATAGATACCTCGGAGCTGACGATGATCTATGGTGTGCTTTTGAAGCGCGGCTAGCAGATTTAGACACTGACACTATGGCCGATGATGCTGGAAAATTTTTAGTTTCTTACGCTGTGGATGAATGGAGCGACGCTTATCACCATGACTACCAATTTGAAGTTAACCGGATTGTTTCGGCACTTTCATCGAAATTGTATCTAAATTTCGAGAACTGGCTTGCGACGTTGGTTATGCCAAGCCCCCAGTCGCTTTCCATTCCCAAGCTACCGCTGCCAAAAGATGGTCGATATTTGACGTTTAATTACACAGAAACGCTCCAAACGACTTACGGCATACCTGATGAGCAGGTTTTACACATACATGGACAGCGATCGGTGAAAGGGAGCGTTATTCTAGGTCATGACTGGGCACCCCTCCCCTTAAACTCGCACGCCGATTTGGAAGAACAGGACACGCGGGTTACGGAGGGCAACGAAATCATAGATAGCTACTTTAAAAAAACATTCAAACCAACATCAAACATCATAGATTTAAACCACACTTACTTTCGAAGCCTTCAATACGTCAATGAAGTTGTCGTTCTAGGGCACTCAATGTCGAAGGTTGACCTTCCTTATTTTGAAGAAATAATCAAAGTTACAAACAATCCGAAATGGCGCATCAGCTTCTTTGAGAAGGGTGACTTATTTTCGAAATTCGATATTTCTGATGCTATTGGGATTTCGCCCAATGACCGAGTGTTCGGATCAATAGTCGCAGTAGCATGATCTAAGGCATCACGTTCCACTATGTGCGATTATAAATACCCTTAAGCCGAGGGTATCAACATGCGTCTTTATGAAATCATCCAAACACCACTGTCTGCCGATCTGTCCTACGACGTGAAATTCAACAGGCTGAAAGTCCGTAAGAAGCCGAGCTTGTCTGTCGATCACAAAAATGGACGTGTAGTGACCATACCCAACAAGCCCCCAAAGCTGACATTGAAGCACGTCCACAGAATGAAGCTGTTGCGTCGTCGCTACCTGGAAGCGCTGCAAAAGCTGACAGCATTTCGCGGGTTGATGTATGGGGGACATGCACAAGCCGAGCAACTTGAACTCGGTGACATGCAATCGCGCATTTCTCGACATGAAAAGCTTCAGGCCAAGCTGGACGACATGGCGATGCGCTACGTGAAAAGGACGGTTTGAAGGCCGTCCCTTTCGTTGTTTATTAGACCGTCGCGCTTACTCGCCAAATCCGCTTTATACCCAAATGGCGCATTTTGAGGAGCAGGATATTTTGCTCGGGTAGATGGCCCAGGTAATAGCTGCTGTTGGCATATTGATCGGGATCAACCTCATGCCCGAACATCCCCAACAGCTCTCGCTTATAAATGGGGCACCATGTCTTTTTGTATCCCCGAGGAACCACTTCATCCAAAAATTCCTTGTGGAAGCGCACGTCGGCATATTCGATGAGGTAGCAGTAACTTTCCTTGCTTTTCATTGCTGTGCCCTCCCTGATGGTGTTGACTGGAAGCTGCGTTCAGCTTGGAATTTGCTGGATAGAGCCGCATTCGCTTGTGCTGCCTGCTGCTTGCGGACACCTCTAATTCCCAAAGCGTTGTAGTCGTCCTGCCAAACGTGGGTGTTGCGGCGATTACCTCCCCGGTTGAGCTCCCGACACATCAACCACTGAATGCTGAGTTCGTCGTCCCAGCTGACAAAGATCAGCTCAGGCAAACTGCCTGCCGGATCAAGCAAGCACGTCCATCGCGGTGTGTGCTGGCCATACAGCTTGGGCTTGAAGTCAGCGAGCACTATATGATCGGCGTCGCGTTCGTCGTTGATTTGCGAGATTTTATCCAGCAGCTCGGATGTAACGTGAGCAGGGGCATTGGTTTGCAGATACCAATGATCCGGCGTGTGGAAATTTAGATAAAAAGCTTCAACGGCATCAACCTCAACAGATATGCTGTAGCCTTTGTGGAATTTTGAACCCATTTTGGGATTGGCGTTATACCAAAGTTTGAATATTTGCTTCATTTAGATTGCCTCCTGTTAATTCAAACGTTGAAAAGGGCGACGCTGGAAACGTCGCCCTTGGTTTGATTAACTGGCAGGCAATGAAACTGGCCTTGCTGGCACTTGTATTTATCTGTGGATGCAATTCCGCATACATGAAATCTGAGGGTTGAGCTGAAATTTTATCAACACCTAACTCCCCTACACATTCACGTCCTGTGTTCCCGTCGCGTGTTCCTGTCATGTGTTCCGAAGGAACATCCCGTAGGGAAGCGTCATGTGTTTGTCGTCGTGTGTTTATCCATGAGGCCCAGGCCTGCACCAAGGCAGAGTGGTGGGCTCCAAACACCCGACTTTGGGCTTCCGCCCTATTCACCACATGACGAACACGCGACTGAACACCTGACGTAAATTGCTCTTTGAAATAAATTAAATTCATTTCCTTATCCAGTTAATCAAGCAGGTCAATGCGCTATATTCAACACTAGACATCCCATAAAGGCACGTCGACTGAACCACATTGACCTACATGTATATTTAGCCCTCGATGCGGGAATTAGGCCAATTGAATTCACCATGATCAGCATTATTTTGGGATTTCGGGAAAATGGTGGCCAATTGGCCACCTTTGAACTCATGCTTGGAGCCGGTTAGGCTGATATCTCTAAAATTATCTTCACGCATGAAGGTAATTCCCTTTCAGGGGAGACCCATGAATCCAATTGGGTGACGTTAGCTCCAGTGCAATCACGCCCTGGAGGCAATCATGTCCATCAAGAACCTCGAATTTTCCACCATTGCTCCGCCCAAGGTTTCGCGGAATGCGATGAATACCAAGACCCGCGCCCGCTCCAAGTTCATCGCCGCCGTGGTCAATCAGATCGGTGCCGTTGAAGCGGCGATTTCGGGTAAGAGCTTCGCCGTCCAGAAGGTGCATCGCATCACTGGTGAAGATGGATCGCACCGTCAGGTAAGCCATGATGTGCAGGTGCGACCCTGGTGGTTCCTCCAGGGTGATGTTTTCTATCTGGCTCCCAAGTACGCCAATCAGCCGCTGACGCTCGGTGCGAACAAGTCCAAGCCCACGGTGGTGTGCGGCAAGAGCCTGTCCGATGTGGCCGCCACGCTAAACACCGTCAAGGCCGCCGCTGAAGCGGGTGAGCTGGATGATGTGCTCGAAGCTCAGGCAATCACCGCTCGTAAGCGAATGACTAAGAAGTAGAGGAACCATAGGGGGCTTCGGCCCCCTTTTCTTTTTGGAGCCATCGCATGCAACGCACCCGAATCATCCGCGAACTGAATGACCAGCTCCGACAGCACGGGATCGGCGGCAAGGTCTACATCACATCCGGCATACAGGCCCTTGAGGAGTGGCTGGGCCGCGCCATTATCACCGCCGTCCGTGAATTCGATCAATTCGATCAAAGTAACGATCCATATGGCGAGCATGACATGGGTACGGTGGATGTCGCAGGTACAAAGGCCATGTGGAAAATCGACTACTACGATGCGTCGTTTGCCTACGCCAGCGATGATCCTGCTGATCCGCAAAAAACCGTTCGCGTATTCACGATCATGCTGGCCGATGAATATTGATTGGCGCCGAAAAAGCAGATCAGAAAATTTTAATACTTAAAATTCATGAAGCGCCGCTGTTGCGGCGTTTTGTGTTTTCGCCGGACAGGGCATCCCTGCCGCACAGCCTCGCTCAAAAACGCGTTTTAACGCTCATACAACGCGATATTCCAAAAGCCTGCCACCCAACTAGCTTAAATCCGTAGCATTGCTGTGCGAGCGGAAAATCGCACTGTATCACCGTGCATCTTAGCATTCTGGCAAATGCCTCGCATTGGCAGAGATGCTGCGCGCTGAACAGAAGCGCGGCGAGGGTGAAATCATTGTTTTGTTAGCATTGTGTTAGCAATATTATTGCTTGCTATAATACATTGAAATGCTTATTAAAAAAGCAAGCCTATGCGATTTGGTACCGGCATTCCCAGGTTCGAATCCTGGCGCCCCAGCCAAGCTATTTCCTTAGATCAGGAGTCCCGTGCCGCCTCGTCCGTCCACAGGGGCAGGTGGACGCTCACCGTCGTGCCTTTTTCCGGGCAGCTGGCGATGTCGAGTCTTCCGCCTTGCAGGTGGACCAGGGCGTTGGCGATGGACAGGCCCAATCCCGCTCCCTGATGGAACTGGTGCCGCTCGCGCGCCGTCTGGACGAAGGGTTCGCGCACCCGCTCCAGCTCCTGCGGGCTCATGCCGATGCCGGTATCGCGGATCGCCACGGTGCAGCCGTCGTCGCAATCGGGCCACTCGACATCGATGCGGCCGCCGCGCGGCGTGAACTTGACGGCGTTGGCCAGCAGGTTGAGCAGCACCTGCTTGATCGCCCGGCGGTCGGCCCGCACCGTGGCCGCAGACGGCGCGGCGGCGAGGCTCAGTTCCACGCCCGCCTCGGCCGCCTGGAGGCCGAGCGCCTCCACCGCCTCGTCCACTACCGTCGCGATGGTCACCGGGCAGGGATCGAGCGAGAACTGGCCATCTTCCAGCCGGGACATGTCCAGCAGGTCCTCGACCAGTCGCAGCAGGTTGTTGCCTGCCTGCAGGATGCAGTCGAGATTTTCGCTGTATTGGGCGGCTCCGGGCGCGGGCTGGGTCGCCTGCATAATCTGGGCGAAGCCGATGATGGCGTTGAGCGGCGTGCGCAGCTCGTGGCTGATATTGGCCAGGAAGAACAGCTTGGCCCGCCCGGCCTGCTCCGCCACCATGGCGTTGCGCTCGGCTTCCTCCTTGGCCGCCACCAGCGAGGCGTAAAGCGCCACGTTGGTCATGGCCACGGCGGCGCCGTTGGCGATGGTCATCAGCAGGTCGACCTCGTCCTTGGTCGGGCACCGCTGGTGGGCCCAATAGGCGCCGATGGCGGCCACCGGGTCTTCTTGCCGCACCGGCACCATCACCAGACTCTTGACGAAGGTCCGGCGGTAGGCGTCGTGGGGAATGCGCGGATCGAGATAGATGTCCTCGATCACCACCGGTTGGCGGTTCAGCATGGCCCAGCCGGAAATGCAGGCCTGCATGGGGAAGCGCTGTCCCTTCCACAGCGGGCCGATGGCGTCCTCGTCGGCGTAGAAGCACTTGCCGTCGTCGCGCAGCACGAAACTCACGCCGTCGGCGCCGGTCAGGTGGCGGGCGCCGCGCCGGACGATCGCCATCACCTCGTCCAGGCCGCGGGCCAGAGACAGGCGTGAAATCAGGTCGATCACCGTGTCCGGGTTGGACTGGCGTTCATCGTATTGCAGAAACGATGGCAGAATTTCGACCATGGGAGACGCACGGAACCGATCAGGGAAAAGCCATACTAAGAGATTGGTGGCCGGCCCGCCAGATTCATCCCCTGGGCCAGTGCAGCATTCCCCGCGACAGCAGATAGCCGCCGACGGTGCCGGCGAAGGCCAGGGCGGCGAGGATCAGGGCGCGGGGGCTCATCATGACGGATCGGGCTCCAGCAAGCGGTGGGTGGAGTTGCGCCGGGGATGCCACAGGCCGCGCTCGATGGCCTCGTTCAGGCGGGCGCGGATCTCGGCCAGGGCGGCGGGGTTGTTGGCTTTCAAGAACTCCAGCACCGCCTCGTCGCCCAGATAGGCCTCGGCCACCAGGTCGAAATGGTGGTCCTTGACGGCCCGCGTGGTGGCGGCGAAGGCGAACAGGTAATCCACCCCGGCCGCCATCTCGAAGGCACCCTTGTAGCCGTGGCGCATCACGCCCCTGATCCATTTGGGATTGACCACCCGGGCGCGCACCACCCGGGCGATCTCGTCGTCCAGCGTGCGGATGCGGGGCGTTTCGGGGCGGGAATGATCGGCGTGGTAGATTGTCGGCGCTTTGCCCGAGACGGTTTCCACCGCCGCCGCCAGCCCGCCCTCGAATTGGTAGTAATCGTCGGAATCCAGCAAATCGTGTTCGCGGTTGTCCTGGTTCTGCACCACCACCTCGACCTTGGCGAGGCGGTCGCGGAACAGGGCGTGGCCGGCTTCGCCCTCCGCCCCCGCGCCATAGGCCCAGCCGCCCCAGGCGATGTAGGATTCGGCCAGGTCGGCCCGCGTGGTCCAGCCCCTCTCGTCGATCAGCGCCTGCAGCCCGGCGCCATAGGCGCCCGGCATGGAGCCGAACACCCGGAAACCGGCCCGGCGCGCCGCCTGTTCCGGGCTGGCGCCTTGGGCTTCCAACCGGGCGCGTTCGGCCCGGACGCGGGAGGCCAGCGGGTTGATGTCGGCGGGCTCATCCAGATCGGCCACGGCGCGGGCCGCCGAATCGAACAGATCGATCAGGCCGGGGAAGGCGTCGCGGAAAAAGCCCGACACCCGCAGCGTGACGTCGATTCGGGGGCGGTCCAACACCGAGGCCGGCAGGATCTCGAAGCCCGCCACCCGGTTCGAACCCACATCCCAGCGGGGCTTCACCCCCATCAGGGCCAAACCTTGGGCGATGTCGTCGCCGCCCGTGCGCATGTTCGAGGTGCCCCAGGCGGTCAGCGCCAGGGCCCTGGGCCAGTCGCCATGCTCCTGCAGATGGCGCTCGAGCAGCAGCTGTGCCGATTTCCACCCCAGGCTCCAGGCGGCGGGGGTCGGCACCGCGCGGGTGTCGACGGAATAGAAGTTGCGCCCCGTGGGCAGCACGTCGGGGCGCCCCCTGGTGGGCGCGCCCGACGGGCCGGGGGGGACGAAACGGCCGGCAAGCCCTCGCAGCAGCCCCCCGATCTCGGCCGCGCCACAGGATTCCACACAGGGGCGAAGCGTGGCCTCGATCCATTGCAGCACCGGAATTGTCCGCGCCCAGCAGGGCTCGGGCCGCCGCTCACCGGCGATCAGGGCACGCGACAAGGCTTCCAGCCGCTCTACCGCGTCACCCTGGCTGCGCCAGGGATCGGCACCGTCCAGGGCGGCGGGCCGGGGGCCGGTCCAGGCTTCGGCGGGGGTGCAATCCAGGGGGTCGAACCCCTCCAGCCCCAGATCGGCGGCCAGGGCGCGGGGCAGCGAGGCCCCTTCCGGGCCGCTTCCCCGCGGCACCCGGGCGAGGGCGACCAGCAAATCGGTCAGCTGGTCGCCGGTGGGCGAAACGCCGAAAATGTGCAGGCCGTCGCGGATCTGCAGCTCCTTCAACTCGCACAGATGGTTGTCGAGCTTGCGCAAGGCCTCGTCCGGGTCGTCGTCGCGGGCGATGCCCAGATCCTCGTCCAGCCCGGCGGCGGCCGACAGGGTCAGGATCTCGCGCCGCAGCACCTTGAGCCGGCGGGGATCGACGCCCGCCGCCTCGTAATACTCGTCCACCAGCCGCTCCAGCTCGCGAAGCGGGCCATAGCTTTCGGCGCGGGTCAGCGGCGGGGTCAGATGGTCGACGATCACGGCCGCCGCCCGGCGCTTTCCTTGAGTTCCCTCGCCGGGATCATTGACGATGAAGGGGTAGAGGTGGGGCAACGGCCCGAGGGCTGCCTCGGGGAAGCAATCGGCCGACAGGGCCAGCGCCTTGCCCGGCAGCCATTCCAGATTGCCGTGCTTGCCCATGTGGACGATGGCGTCGGCGCGGAAGGAATCCTGTGCCCAGGCGTAGAAGGCCAGGTAGTTGTGGGGCGGCACCAGATCGGGGTCGTGGTAGGAGCTGGCGGGATCGATATTGTAGCCGCGCGCCGGCTGCACCGCCACCGTAACGGAACCGAAACGGGTGGCGGGCAGGATGAAGTCGCCGCAATGCAGCTCGCCCTTGGCGAAGAAGGGGTCGGCTTCCGGCGCACCCCAGCGGGCGTTCACCTTGTCCTGCAGGGCCTTAGGCTGGGAGTGGAACCAGGCGAGGTAATCGGGCAGCGACAGGACCTCCCGCCTCTCCCGATGGGCCAGCGCCCGCCAGTCGTTAGTGGCGCCCGCCTGCATCAGCTCGATCAGGGCGTTGCCGCTGTCGGGGATGCCGCCCACCCGGTAGCCGGCCGCTTCCAGGGCGCGCAGCACCTCGATGGTGGCCGCCGGGGTGTCGAGGCCGACGCCGTTGCCGATGCGGCCGTCGCGGTTGGGGTAGTTGGCCAGCACCAGGGCGATGCGCCTCTCAGGCGCATCCTTGCGCCGCAGCTTGGCCCAATTGGCGGCCAGGGCGGAAACGAACTCGATGCGGTCGGCGACGGGGGCGTGGGTGGCGAGGTCGCACTGGGTGGCCTCGTCGCGCCTTGCCCGCTTGAACGAGATGGCCCGGGTGATCAGGCGGCCGTCCACCTCGGGCAGGGCGACGTTCATGGCGATGTCGCGCGGCCCCAGCCCCTGGCTGCCCGCCGCCCAGGATTCCTCGGTGCCGGACGCCAGGATCACCTGCAGCACCGGGCAATCGGCGGAATCGAAGGGGCCGGTTTCCGCCTTGCCCGGGGACGAGACGGCGAAACCGGTGGCGTTGACGATGACGTCGGGCGGCGTCTCGGCCAGCAGGGTGCGGGTGAGCGCGGCGCTGAGAGGGTCCTTCAGGCTGTGGACGTATAGCGCCGAGGCCGCCATTCCCCGCCGGCGCAGCTCGGCCGTCAGGGCGTCGATGGGGGCGGTGTCGCCGGCCAGCACCAGGGCGCGGTAGAACACCACCAGGGCGCGGGGGCGCTCGCCTTCGGCATCGGCGGGGCCGTAAAGCCCGGCCTGGGGCAGGGGCCGGGGCTCCAGCCATTCCGCCCCGTGGCCGATCAGCCCGGCGGCATGGGCCAGGAACGAACGGCAATTGTCCGGCCCGCCATGCAGCAGGTAGGCCCACAGGCGCTCCACCACCTCCGGGGCAAGGGTCGAATCGGCGGCAAGGTCGGGATCGGGCTGGTCGGCGCCGGGCAGCAGGGCGAGCGGAACGCCAAGGCGGCGGCAGGCATTGGCGATCTGCTCGACGCCGTAGGGCCAGTAGGAGCGTCCACCCAACAGGCGCACCACCACCAGCCGCGCCTTGGCGATCACCTGCTCGACGTAAAGGTCCACCGACATGTGGTGGTTAAGGCGGGTGAGATTGGCCAGCCGCAGGGTGAAGGGCGCGTCGCTCCAGGCGCCGAAGGCGGCGGAAAGGGCCGCCAGCTCGGTATCGGCCGCCGACAGCACCACCATGTCGGCGGGGCTCTGGCCGAGGTCGACGGCCTCGTTCCCATCGGAGATGGTGCCGGGCTGGGCGGCGAGGAGGTGCATCAGAGCCCTTGAAGCGCGGCTTCGATAGCCGCGCGGTCAAGCCCCTTGCGGCCGATCACCACCAGGGTGCCGACGCGCTCCTCGTCCACCTTCCACGGGCGGTCGAAATATCGTTCCACCCTCGTACCGACCGCCTGGACCACGTGGCGGGCCGGTTTGCCGGTCACCGCCAGGAAGCCTTTCAGGCGCAGGATGTCGTGGGCGGAGATGGCGGAAACGGCGCGGGCCTCGACCACCGCCGGGTCGTCGACCATGGGCAGCCTGACCGCGAAGCTCTCGAAATCGTCGTGGTCGTGACCGTCCTCGGCGTCGTGGTGGGAGGGGCGCGCCGCCAGATCCTCCTCGGCCGCCGCCGACAGGCCGAGGACCACCAGCGGGTCGATGGCCGACATGCGGGTGGGGTGGGTCTTGGCCCCGGGACGCAGGCGGGCCTGGACCTCGGCGCGGAAGGCGGAGAGCGTGCCCTCCTCCATCAGGTCCGACTTGTTCAGCAAGATCAGGTCGGCGCAGGCCAGCTGGTCCTCGAACACCTCTTCCAGCGGATTGTCGTGGTCGGGCCGGGCCATCTCTTCCGGCGTCGAGGCGAAGCGGCCGGCGGCGGCGGCCGGGGCGTCCACCACGGCGACCACGCCGTCCACGGTGACGCGCGAGCGGATCTCCGGCCAGTGGAAGGCCTTGACCAGCGGCTTGGGCAGGGCCAGGCCGGACGTTTCGATGACGATGTGGTCCGGCGGGTTGGGGCGGTCGAGGAGGGCCTGCATGGTGGGCAGGAACTCGTCGGCCACGGTGCAGCACAGGCAGCCATTGGCCAGCTCGACGATGTCGTCCTCGGTGCAGCCGGCCACGCCGCAGGCCGCCAGCAATTCGCCGTCCACCCCGATGTCGCCGAATTCGTTGACGATCAGTGCGATGCGCCTTCCCTGGTTGTGGGTCAGCAGATGGCGGACCAGGGTGGTCTTGCCGGCCCCCAGGAAGCCGGTGACGATGGTGGCGGGAACCTTGCGCATGGTTAAGGAACGTCCTTGAGGATCAGGGGAAGGCCGGCGGCGACGAACACCACCCGGCGACATTGGGCGGCGACCCGCTGGTTGACCCGGCCCTGGTGGTCGCGGAATTCGCGGCCCATCCGGGTCTCGGGCACCAGGCCCAGGCCCACTTCGTTGGAGACCATCACCACCGGCCCGGCGGGGGCGGCCAGCACCTCGCACAGCCGGTCCACCGCGCGGTCGATGTCGCGGCCGGCATGCATCAGGTTGGACAGCCACATGGTCAGGCAATCCACCAGGATCGGCCGGTCGGGGCGCATGACGTTGTCGAGCGTCTCGGGCAGGTCGAGGGGGTCTTCCAGCGTGCTCCAGCCCGGTCCCCGGCGGCGGCGGTGGTGGTCGATGCGCTCGGCCATCTCGCCGTCCAGGGCCTGGCCGGTGGCGAGGTAGAGGGCGGGCTGGTCGCCGAACAGGGATTCGGCGTAGGCCGACTTGCCCGAACGGGCGCCGCCCAGGATCAGGGAGCTAAGGGGAAGCTTGCTCATCCCGGCCGCCTATTTCCGTTTGTTCTGCGAAAGGAATTCGGCCAGCTGCTCCACCTCGGCGTCGGAGAGCTTGCGCACGTTGGCCGCCATCATGCGGGCGCGCCGGGTCGAGCGGATCTCGTCGCGGATGGCCTTGATCTGGACCATCAGGTAGTCCTTGCGCTGGCCGGCCAGATAGGGATAGTCCGGCGACAGCGGCTTGGCCCCGTCGGCGCCGTGGCAGCCGATGCAGCCCTTCTCGTCGAACAGCTCGACGCCCGCTTCCGCCTTGGCCTTGTCGCCGTTCTGGGACTCCGCCGGCTTTTGCGCCGCCAGCCAGTCGGCGAGCGCGATGCGGTCGTCCGGGCCGGTCTTGTCGATCACCGGCTTCATAACCTTGACCGGGTTCGAGCTGCGCAATCCGCTGGCGATCTCGTTCATCTGGCGCAGCAGGTAGACCGAGCTTTGCCCGGCGAGAACCGGCGAGCCGGCGATGGGCTTGGCGCCGTTCTCACCGTGGCAGGCCTGGCAGCCCTTGGCGGCGTAGATGGCCTTGCCGTCGGCGGCCAAAGCGGGTGAGGCGATGAGAGCCGCCAGGGCGGCGGCGATCAGGGCATAGGGGCTCATGTCCACTCCAGTCGGCCGACGGCACCGCAGGCCGGGCAGCTTACGGCGAAATCGGGGCTATGATGGCCGCAACCGCCGCAGGTCCAGGACGGTTCCGGTACCGAATCGGTTCCGGCCTTGACGATCCAGGCGGTGGCGGCGATCTCGTCCTTGCGCTCGTCGCGCTCGACGCGGGCCAGCAGGTCGAAGACGGCCCGGGTCGGGCGCTGTTCCAGGGCCGTGTGCAGATGGGTGCGGGCCTGGCCCCACAATTGGGCGGCCAGGGCGGCTTCGGCAAGGGCCACATGACCATCGGGTGCGGCGGGATTGGCCTGGACCAGCTCCTGCATCCTTTTCACCCGGTCGAGCGCGCCCTCGCCCGCCCCCAGCTCCCGCCAGGCGGCGGTCAGCAGCGGGTGGGGGGTGGCCTTGAAGGCCGATTTCAGCAGCGACGCCGCCTTGCGCCCCTTGCCGCGCTTGGCGTAAAGCCGGGCGGCCAGGGAAATGGCGGGCACGAACAGCGGATCGGAATCGCGGGCCTCCAGCGCCCAGTCGAGGGCCTGGGCTTCGTTGCCGGCGGCCAGGCTCTCCTCGGCGCGGCCCAACAGGATCAGGGCGCGGCGGCGCGCCAGCTGGGCGGCGGGCAGGGCGTCGCGGCGCCTGGCGACGCGCAGCGTCTGCTCGGCCTCGGCCCAGGCGCCGGCCTCGGTCTGCAGGTCCAGCAGCAGGGCGGCCAGACCCTCGGCGCCGGGCTGCAGGTCGAAGGCCTTGGCCGCGGAATCGCGGGCGCCGGCGCGGTCCCCCTGCTTCAGGGCCAGCTCGGCCAGGCCCTTGTGGCCCAGGAAGGCGGTTTCCTTGCGCCCGGTCATGGCTTCGAAGCGTTGGCGCATCTGGTCGTCGTCGCCGCTGAGCTGGGCGGCCTGGGCGGTCAGCAGGCCGGTCACCGCCGGGTCGTTCAGCAGCTTGTCGGCCTTGGCCGCCAGCCGGGCGGTGCGCAGCGCGTCGCCCGAGGCGGCGGCGGCCAGGCCGTCGGCCAGCGCGGCATAGCCCTTGCGCTGGCGTCCGATGCTGCGCGACTGGAACCAGCGGCCGGGGGCGCCGAACAATGCGCGGATCAGGCGGCCGAGAGCCGACAGCGCCACCAGCAGCACCGCCAGGAAGGCCAGCAGCACCGGCACGGTGGTATCGACCCGCCAGCCCTGCCAGCGGATGGTCACCTCGCCCGGCCGGTCGGCCAGCCAGACGGCGCCGGCCACCGCCAGTCCGGTGAGGGCCAGGAAGACGAGCAGCCGCCTCATGGTTTCGCTCCGGCCAGGGCCACCGCCTGGGCGGCCAGCTGGGACAGGGCCTTGTCGGCGACCTGACGGGCCTTGGCCTCGGCGATCCAGGCGGCGGCGGCCTCGGCCGGGCCGGGGCTGAACGCCTCCAGTTCATAAAGGGCGGCCCCCATATCGCCGCGCGAGAGCGCCGCCTGGGCGCGTCCTACCACGGCGGCGGCGTTGACGCCGATGGCGGCGCCGTCCTCGCGGCGGATGGTGACCAGCGACAGCAGGCGGTCGGCGGCGCGGCGCCACCAGCCCTCGCCCTCGGGCAGGATCTCGGCGCGGATCAGGGCCGGGGCCAGGGTGTCGAAGCGCTGGACCAGGGCGGCGCGGGGCGCGATGCCGGCGGCGGCATGATCCTTCAACTGGTCGAGCAGGCCCAGGCTCTCGCCATCCTCGCCGGCCAGCACGCGGGCGGCGCGCCACTCGGATTCGAAGGGCCGTCCCGCCGCCACCGCTTCGCGCAGCTGGCCGGCGGCCAGCAGCAGGGCGACGGCCGAGGAGCGCTTGCTCTGCATCTCGCGAACGGTGAAATCCAGCTGCTCCAGGCGCTCGGCCAGACGCAGGACGGCGCTGGCCTCGGCGGAATTGCGCTTGAGGTCCGAGACCTGTTTCGACAGCGATTCGATTTCGCCGGCCGGGGCTCCCGCCTGGCCGTGGGTGGCCTTCACCGCCTCTTCCAGGCGGTCGAGGCGGGTGTTGTCCACCGTTCCGGGGGCCCGCGTCTCCAACTGGGCGATGCGGGCGGTGGCGGCCGACAGCTCGGCCCGCAAATTCTCGATCTCGAAGGAATCGGCGGTCGGGGCGGCGGGCAGCCCCAGGCGGGCCTGCCACATGGGGAAGGTCCCATAGGCGGCGGCGCCCAAGGCGAGGATGGCCAGAACGCCGATCAGGGGGCCCTTCGTGCGGCCGGGCGGCGGAGCCGTCGCCTCCACGGAGGTGGTGGGCTCGGATGCGGGCTCTGACGTCATGGGCTGAATCCCCGGTTGAGATCGTCGTCGATGGCGGCCAGCAGGGCGGCCTGGGTGGGTTCGGACGCCTGGCGCAGCACCCGCCAGGGAAGCGGGGCCAGTTCGGCCGATACATTGGCCGACAGGCCGTAGGCGGCGATGGCGGCGAGACTCCCCTGTACGCCCGCTTGCGTCGCCAGGGTAGCAAAGGTCCGCGCCGTGCGGGGAGAGAAAAACAGGGCGAGGTCCAGGCCGCCGGCGCCGAGCGCGTCGAGCAGCGCCGGCGACAGGCGGGTGGCGGTCACCGCCTGATAGAGGATTTGGCGCCGGACCTCATAGCCCAGGGCCGACAGCCGGCCCGACAGGTCGCCGGCCACCACCGTGCCGGCGGCGTGCAAGAGGGCGCCGGCCGCAGGCTCGACGCGGGCCGCCACCAGCTCGGCCAGGGTGTCCACGTCGCCGTCGGCGCTTTCGACCTGGGAAAAGCCCATCTCGCGGGCGGCGCGGGCCGAGGCGTCGCCCACCGCCCAGACCGGCAGCTCGCGGCCGGGATAAAGGCGGGCCAGGGCGCGGATGCCGTTGGCGCTGGTCACCAGGATGCCCTGGGCGCCGGCGGTGTCGATTGCCGCGCCCTCCACCGGGGCGATGTCGAGCAGCGGCTCGACCATCACCTCGAGACCGCGTTGGGCCAGCGCGCGGGCCACGCCTTCGGAATCCTCCTTGGGGCGGGTCACCAAAGCGCGCATGGCTCAGTGCGGCTTGATCAGATCGAAGAAACCCGGTCCCGCCACTTTGATCAGTTCCTCGGCGGCGTCGTTGCCCATGGCTTCGGCGTCGGCGCGGGTGCCGGCGCGCGTGGTGGCGTGGACCGTGGTGCCGTCGGGGCTGACGATCAGGCCCCTGAACGACAGCTTGTCGCCGTCCAGTTCGGCCAGGGCGGCGATGGGGGTGCGGCACGACCCGTCCAGACGGGTGAGGAACGCCCGCTCGGCCGCGACGCGGACGAAGGAATCCGCGCAGTTCAGCGCCTTGAGGTAATTCAGGGCGGCAGAATCGTCGGCGCGGCAGGTGATGCCGATGGCGCCTTGCGCCACGGCGGGCAGCATGTCGTCCTCGGACAGCGCCGAGGTGGCGTGCTGGGCCATCCCCAGACGCCGCAGTCCGGCCATGGCCAGCATGGTGGCGTCCACCACTTCCTCGTCCAGCTTGCGCAGGCGGGTCTGGACGTTGCCGCGGAAGTTCACCACCTTGAGGTCGGGACGGCGGTGCAGGAGCTGGGCGCCGCGCCGCAGGGAGGAGGTGCCCACCACGGCACCCTGGGGCAGGTCGGCCAGCGAGTGGTACTTGCGGCTGATGAAGGCGTCGCGCACGTCCTCGCGCGGCAGGATGCAGGGCAGCACGATGCCTTCGGGCAGCGCGGTGGGCACGTCCTTCATGGAATGGACGGCCAGCTGGATGCGGCCCATCAGCATGGCCTCGTCCAGCTCCTTGGTGAACAGGCCCTTGCCGCCGATTTCGGACAGGGCGCGGTCCTGCACCAGGTCGCCGGTGGTCTTGATGACCTCGATTTCGATGGCGCCCTCCTGGCCCAGGGGGGGCCAGGCGGCGGCGAGGCGGTCGCGGGTCTCGTGGGTCTGGGCCAGGGCCAGGGGGGAACCACGGGTGCCGATGCGGAGAATGGGAAGTTTTGCGGTCATGGTGTGGTTGTTGTAGTAAGTCGGACGCCGCTCTGCAAAGGGATTTACGTCTTGCTTGTTTTGGGTATCGAAAGTTCGTGCGACGAGACCGCCGCCGCAATCGTCAGCGGCGAGCGGGAGATCCTGGGCGAGGTGGTGCTGTCGCAGCTGGACGAGCACCGTCCGTTCGGCGGCGTGGTGCCGGAAATCGCCGCCCGATCGCACCTCGCCCATATGGACCGGCTGGTGGCCGAGGCCATGCGCCGGGCCGGAGTGGGCTTTTCCGACCTCGATGCGGTGGCGGCCACCGGCGGCCCCGGCCTGATCGGCGGCGTGATCGTCGGCGTGATGACCGGCAAGGCCATCGCCTTGGCATCGGGCAAGCCCTTCCTGGCGGTCAACCACCTGGAAGGCCATGCGCTGACGCCGCGCCTCACCCATGACATTCCCTTTCCCTATCTGCTGCTGCTGGCCTCGGGCGGGCATTGCCAGCTGCTGGCGGTGGAAGGGGTGGGCAAGTACACAAGGCTGGGCACCACCATCGACGACGCGGCGGGCGAGGCCTTCGACAAGGTGGCCAAGATGGCCGGGTTGGGCTATCCGGGCGGCCCGGCGGTGGAAAAGGCGGCGGCGTCGGGTAATGCCGCCCGCTTCACCCTGCCGCGCCCCATGAAGGGCAAGCCGGGCTGCGATTTCAGCTTCTCGGGCCTCAAGAACGCCGCCCGCCTGCTGATCGAAAGCCTGCCCCAGCCCTTGTCCGAGCAGGACCGGGCCGACGTGGCCCGCGCCTTCCAGGACGCGGTGGCCGATTCCATGGCCGATAGGGTGCGCCGCGGCGTGCGCGAGATGAAGGCGCGCTTTCCCGCCACCCGCCATCTGGTGGTGGCCGGCGGCGTCGCTGCCAATACCGCGCTGCGCCAGGTTCTGGTTCGAATCGGGGCCGAAACGGGCCTGGAATTCCTGGCTCCGCCCTTGAAGCTGTGTACCGACAACGCCGCCATGATCGCCTGGGCGGGGATCGAGCGGCTGCGGCTGGGCCAAAGCGACGGTCTGGATTTCGCGCCGCGTCCGCGCTGGCCGCTGGACCCGAACGCCAAGAAAGGGGCCAAGGCGTGAGCAAGGCCTTCACCAAGGAAAGCGACGGCGACGACGAGCTGGAGGACACGCCCAAGGGCCTGCCGCCGGGATCGAAGAACTACATGCGGCCCCAGGGCTTCGATGCGCTGAAGGCCGAACTGGCCCAGCTGCTCAAGGTGGAGCGGCCCAAGGTGGTCGAGGTGGTGTCGTGGGCGGCGGGCAATGGCGACCGCTCGGAGAACGGCGACTACCTCTATGGCAAGAAGCGCCTGCGCGAGATCGACCGCCGCATCCGCTTCCTCACCAAGCGGATCGAATCCGCCCATGTGGTCGACCCCGAGCAGCAGAAGAAGCGCGACCAGGTGTTCTTCGGCGCCACCGTCACCTATGCCAACGCAAGGGACGAGGAGATCACCATCACCATCGTCGGCATCGACGAGGCCGATCTGGAACAGGGCCTGATCAGCTGGATCTCGCCGGTGGCGCGCGCGCTTCTGAAGGCGTTCGAGGGCGATTCCGTGCCGGTGCGGACCCCTTCCGGAATCGAAATGATCGAGGTGGTGGAGATCCGCTACGGCGGGTGACTACTCTTGCGTCACCACCCGGTTGCGTCCGCCGTGCTTGGCGCGATACAGCGCCTGATCGGCCCGCTGCAGCAGGCTGGCGACGTTCGTGTCGGTCTCGCGCAGCTGGGCGACGCCGATGCTGACCGTCAGGTCGAAGAACTGGCCCTTGGCCGGGTGGACCAGCAGTTCCGCCACGGCGGCCCGCAGGCGCTCGGCGATGACCCGGGCCCCGTCCAGGCCGGTGTTGGGCAGGGCAACGGCGAATTCCTCGCCGCCGACACGGCCCAGGATGTCGTATTCGCGCAAGCCCACGCGGCAGGCGTTGGTGAAGGCTTTCAGCGCCTCGTCGCCGGCGGCGTGGCCCCAGGTGTCGTTGATCCGCTTGAAATGGTCGATGTCGAGGGCCAGCAGGGCGAAGGAGCGGCCCATGCGCCGGGCGTGGTCCAGTTCCAGCCCGGCCAGATGCTCGAAATGGCGGCGGTTGGCCACGCCGGTGAGCGAATCGCGGCTGGCCAGCTCCTCCAGCTCGGCGGCGTGCCGGCTGGTGTCGCAGAAGGCCCCCAGCGACAGGGCCATGTCCTCGACGCCGCCATCGTCTCCCAGCACCACCGGCACCCGGTCGATGACCAGACGCAGCAGCGCCGCCCCGTCGTCGTCGGGGGCGTAATCCGCTACTGGATAAGCCCCCACCACCAGCCGCCCCTTACCGGCGGGCAGCACCAGACGCTGCCAGGTCTGGGGCAGGTCCCGGCCGAACAAGGCGGTGTAGGAGCGCCACAGGGGCCGGCCGCTGCGCCGCACGAAGCCGTATTCGAATTCCAGCATGAACCGGCGGTCGGCGGGCAGGATGTCGGGCGGCAGCAGGTGGATGACCTGGCCGGTGAGGTCGTTGCCGAAGCAATCGGCGAAGGCCTTGCCATAATGGGCGTAGCGGTTGGCGCCGTCCTCGGCCTCGATGACCAGCAGGTGGTCGGCATGCCCGGCGAACCGCGCCGCCGGGTCGTCCTCGTCCATTCCGCCCTGCCGCCACCGGGCCAGCAGGTCGGCCAATCGGGAATCCATCACCCGGGCAACCAGATCACGCATGGAGTCGCGTCCTCCCCATGCCTCACTGGTATCACAACATCAGGCCTCGAACCAGTTTCCGGCGTCCTCGGTGAACAGCAGGGCTATCGCCGCGCCCTGGACCAGCGCCTGGGCGGCCAGCAGGCCGCCGACCAGCGCGTCGGCGCGGTAGGCCAGCATCAGGGCCATCATCAGGAAGGGCAGTCCGACGCACCACAGGATGGCGCAGGCCCAGCGGGCCCAATGGCCGCCATGATGGGTGATCAGGTGGGTGAAGAACGCCAAGGCCGCCATGGTGGCCGCCTGGACGACGATGACGAAGCTGGCGTCGGCGTTGGTGTCCAACTGGCCGACCTCGAGCAGCGACGCCACGGCGCCGAGGCCCAGCGAGACATGAATCAACGTCTGGAAACCGCGTATTCTGTCCGGCATCGCGTCCCCCAAAGACTGCGTCGCCAATCATGAAGGCGGGACTCTACGCCCGTTGCCCGCCGCGGAACAATCGGGTGGACTCCCGTCTATACCATCGGGGCATCGGGAAGCCGCGTTCTTGACCCGCGTCAACGCGAGCGGTTCCCCGCAAGGGCAGTCTGAGGCCATGCCCAATCTGCCCCCGGCCCTGCCCCGAACCCTGTTTCTCGCCACCCGCCCCATGTTCCTGCCCGCCGCCCTGGTTCCGGTGCTGGTGGGAACCTGCTGGGGCGTTCACCGCGCCCATGCCCTCGATACCCTGGCCCTGGGCCTGGCGGCGGCGGGCATGGCCTGCCTGCATGCCGGGGCCAACGTGATCAACGACGTGGGCGACGAGCTCAACGGCGCCGACCGCGTCAACCAGGACCGCATTTCCCCCTTCACCGGCGGTTCGCGCTTCATCCAGGAGGGACGGCTCGGCCTTCGGGCCATGGCGGCGTGGGGCGTGGTCCTGCTGCTGGCCGCCGGCGTTCTGGGCGGCATCCTCAGCCTGACCAAGGGCGAATGGGTGCTGTGGTTCGGTCTGGTGGGCGGCGGGCTGGCGGTCGCCTATTCCCTGCCGCCCTTCAGCCTGGCGTCGCGCGGCCTGGGCGAGGCGGCGGTGGCGCTGGCCTTCGGCCTGCCGGTGGCCGCCTGCTTCTGGCTGCAAAGCGGCACGTTCGGGCTGGAGGCGGTGCTGTGCTCGGCCATCGTCGGCGCCTGGACCGCCGCCATCCTGATCGTCAACGAGGTGCCCGACCTGGCCGCCGATGCCCAGGCGGGCAAACGCACCCTGGTGGTGCGCTTAGGCGCCAAGGGGGCGCCGTCGCTTTATCTTTCGGTGCAGGCGGTGGCCTCGGCCCTGATGCTGGCCTTGGGCTGGCTGTCCCAATTGCCGCCCTGGGCGGTGGCGCCGCCCTTGCTGGCCATGCTGGCCGCCCTGGCCGCCACGCCCCTGATGGCCGGCGGCCGCTCGGGCCAGCTGGCCGCCATCCGCATCACGCTGGCCATCCATCTGCTGGGCGGCCTGAGTCTGGCGGGCGCGGCTTTTCTCGGATAGCGAAGAGACGCGGGGCTTTCGCCCCGCTTCTCACATCATACGTTGAAGCGGAAGTGGAAGATGTCGCCGTCCTGGACGACGTATTCCTTGCCTTCGAGCCGCATCTTGCCGGCTTCCTTGGCGCCCGCCTCGCCGCCCAGCGCGATGAAATCGGCATAGGCGATGGTTTCGGCGCGGATGAAGCCCTTCTCGAAATCGGTGTGGATGACGCCGGCCGCCTGGGGGGCCTTGGCGCCCTTCTGCACGGTCCAGGCGCGGGCCTCCTTCGGCCCCACGGTGAAGAAGGTGATGAGGTGAAGCAGGTCGTAGCCGGCGCGGATGACGCGGGCGAGACCGGTTTCCTCCAGGCCCAGGGTCTCCAGGAACTCGGCCTTCTCCTCGTCGGAGGAGAGCTGGGCCACCTCGGCCTCGATGGCGGCCGAGATCACCACCGCCGAGTTGCCCTCGGCCTGGGCCATGGCGAACACCTTCTCGGACAGCGCGTTGCCGGTGGCGGCCGAGGCTTCTTCCACGTTGCAGGCGTAGACCACCGGCTTGATGGTCAGCAGGCCGAGGCGGTTGGCGGCGACGCGGTCCTCCTCGGAATCGAACTTGACCGTGCGGGCCGGCTTGCCGTCACGAAGGACCGCCAGGATGGGGGTCATGACGTCCACCTGGGCCTTGGCCTCCTTGTCGCCGCCCTTGGCCTTCTTTTCCAAAGGCACGATGCGGCGTTCGAGCGAGTCCAGGTCGGCCAGCATCAGCTCGGTCTCGATGATCTCGGCGTCGCGCACCGGGTCGACCGAATCCTCCACATGCTTGATGTCGTCGTCGATGAAGCAGCGCAGCACGTGGACGATGGCGTCCACCTCGCGGATATTGGCCAGGAACTGGTTGCCCAGGCCCTCGCCCTTGGAAGCGCCGCGCACCAGTCCGGCGATGTCGACGAATTCCAGCTGGGTCGGGATTTCCTTCTGGCTCTTGCCGATCTCGGTCAGCTTGTCGAGGCGCGGATCGGGCACCGCCACCCGGCCCACATTGGGTTCGATGGTGCAGAAGGGATAATTGGCCGCCTGGGCCGCCGCCGTCTGGGTCAGCGCGTTGAACAGGGTGCTCTTGCCCACGTTGGGCAGGCCGACGATACCGCAGTTGAAACCCATGGACTCAGTCCTTCCTGGTGATCTTGGTCATGGCCGCCTTCAGCGCCTCGGCGAGGCTGCTGCCCGATGTCGGATTGGCTGGCGGCGGGGGGGAAACGGGTGCCGGAGCGGGAGCAGGGGCCGCCTCGGCAGCCACCTTCTCCTTCTTCGGCTTGGGCGGCGCGGTGAGGTGCGCCACCCTGGTCATGAAGCCGGCATCGTCGCCCGCGACCAGCATGGGGAACGTGTCGGCCACGGCGTCGAGCAGCGGCACCAGCCACGCCTCGTCCGCCTTGGCGAAGTCGTGCAGCACATAGCCCGACACCAGGTCGCGGTCGCCGGGATGGCCAATGCCGAGGCGGACCCGGCGGTAATTCTGGCCCAGATGGGAATCGATGCTTTTCAGCCCGTTATGGCCGCCCGCGCCGCCGCCCCGCTTGACCTTGAGGCGTCCCGGGGCGATGTCCAGCTCGTCATGGACGACCACCACGTCGTCCACCGGGATCTTCAGGAAGCGCGCCGCCGCCTGCACCGACTGGCCCGACAGGTTCATGTAGGTCTGGGGCTTCAAGACCACGGCCTTTTCAGCGCCGATGATGCCCTCGGCCATCTCGGCCTGGAACTTGGAGCGCCAGGGCCCAAAGGAATGGCGGCGGACGATCACGTCCGCCGCCATGAAGCCGATATTGTGCCGATTCCTGGCGTAGTCGGAGCCGGGATTGCCCAGTCCGACCAGCAGGATCATTTAGCCGGCAGCCTCGGTCTCGGTGGTCTCGGCGCGGCTCACGGTCGGGGCCGCGATGGAGGCCACGGTGGCGCCGGCGGCCACATGGTAGGGCTTGGCGCCCGCAGGCAGCTTCAGGTCCGAAAGGTGCACGGAGGCGCCGATCTCCAGGCCGGCCAGATCCACCACGATCTCGTGGGGGATGTTGTCGGCGGTGCAGGTGATCTCGATTTCGTGCAGCTCGACGTTGAGCACGCCACCCTTCTTGATGCCCGGAGACTTGGTCTCGTTGGCGAAGTGGACCGGCACCTTCACGTGGATGGCGTGGTCGGTGGGGACGCGCATGAAGTCGACGTGGATCGGCTGATCGGTCACCGGATGCATCTGGACGTCGCGGGCCAGGCACAGGTGCTTGCCGTTCTTGCCCAGATCGACGTTGAACAGCTGGGTGAAGAAGCCGGTCTTGGAAATCTGGGCCCAGACCACGCGGGGGTCCATCTGAATGCAGATGGCGGGCTGCTTGGCGCCGTAGATCACACCGGGAACGAGACCAGCACGACGAGTGGCACGGGCGGCCCCCTTTCCGCTTCCGTCGCGCAGCTCGGCGGCGATGGCGATTGCTTCGGACATTGAACTCTCCTGACAAACGTATATGAGCGCGGCCTCCAGGGGTGCCACGCGGAAGCGGGTCGTTTACACCGGTTGCGCCCGGTTGGCAAGGGTAAGTAGACTCCTTTCGTTCCGCTGATAGGGTTCCGCCATGATCCGTGCCGCCGCTTTTCCCGCTCCCCCGGCCTCGCCATGACGGCGACGGCGCGCGATGTCCTGGCGCTGGGCGGTTTTCGCCTGTTCCTGGCGGCCCGGTTGCTGTCGTCCCTGGCCCAGCAGATCGCCACGGTGGCGGTGGGCTGGCTGGTCTACGACCTGACGGGAGATCCGCTGCAGCTGGGCCTGGTCGGCCTGGTCCAATTCGTCCCCGCCTTGGCTCTGACCCTGCCCGGGGGGCATCTGGCCGACCATGCCGACCGCCGCCGCATCCTGCTGGCCGCCACCTTGCTGACCATGCTGGCCATGGGCGGGCTGCTCGCTCTCACCGCTTCGGGCCGGCCCAGCCTCCACGGCATCTTCGCGGTCATGGCGGTGCTCGGCGCGGTGCGGGCCTTCTGGGCGCCGGCGGGACAATCCATGACCGCCCGGCTGGTGCCCCGCCACTTGCTCAGCCGCGCCGTGGCGCTGAATTCCACGGTGTGGCAGGTCAGCGTCATCGCCGGCCCGGCCCTGGGCGGCCTGCTTTACGCCCTGGGGCCGGCGGTGGTGTTCGCCACCTCGGGCCTGCTGCTGGCCGGGGCGGCGAGTGCCGCCTTCCTGCTGGCTCCCATGCCGCCGGGCGAGCGGACCGAGCGGGCCCACATCCTGGACGGCATCCGCTTCGTCAAAAGCCGGCCCGAGATCCTGGGCTCCATCTCGCTCGATCTGTTCGCCGTGCTGCTGGGCGGCGCCACCGCCCTGCTGCCCATCTATGCCCGTGACATCCTGATGACCGGGCCGCTGGGCCTCGGCCTGTTGCGCAGCGCGCCGGCGGTGGGCGCGGCGCTGTCGGCCTTCCTGCTGGCCCATCGCCCGCCCGAGCGCCATGCCGGCCACAAGCTGTTCATCGCCGTGGCGGTGTTCGGCCTGGGCACCGTGGTGTTCGGCCTGTCCACCAGCTTTCCCCTGTCGCTGGCCGCCCTGGCGGTGCTGGGCGCCGCAGACATGGTCAGCGTGGTGCTGCGCCAGACATTGGTGCAGATCAGCACGCCCGACGACATGCGCGGCCGGGTCAGCGCCGTCAACATGGTGTTCATCACCGCCTCGAACGAGCTGGGCGAGTTCGAATCGGGCGTCGCCGCCGCTTTGCTGGGCACCGTTCCGGCGGTGGTGGCGGGCGGATTGGGCTGCCTGATCGTAGCCGGGGTGTGGGCCTGGCGCTTTCCCGCCCTTCGCAATTTCGAGCTTCCCCGGAGTTCCCCATGATTCCTTTCGCCGATCCCCGCCTGGCCGCCCAGATCGCCTTCATCGTCGAGATCGACAAGCTGAAGACCGTTCTGCGCCAGACCCTGCTCACCGATTCGTCCAGGCAAGAGAACGACGCCGAGCATTCCTGGCACATCGCCGCCATGGCCTTTTTGCTGGCCGAATACGCCGATCCGGGGGTGGACGTGGCCCGCGCGGCCCGCATGCTGCTGATCCACGACATCGTCGAGATCGACGCCGGCGACACCTTCATCCACGACGAGGCCGGGCACGAGGACAAGGAAGAGCGGGAAAGGAAGGCGGCGGCGCGCCTGTTCGGCCTTTTGCCCGCCGATCAGGCCGGGGAATACACCGCGCTGTGGCAGGAATACGAAGCCAGGGAAACGGCCGATGCCCGCTTTGCCGACGCGCTCGACCGCCTGCAGCCGCTGCTTCACAATTTCGAGACCGAGGGCGCCACCTGGAAGCCCCACGGCGTCACCCGGGCCAAGGTGGACAAGCTGACGCCCCGTATCGCGGCCGGGTCCGAGCGCCTGGGCGCCTATGCCCGCGCCCTGGTGGACGAGGCGGTGCGGCGCGGCTATCTGGCGCCGTGATTTCGGTGCTCCCGCCCCGGCCCCGGCTGGAGGCGATGCCTCCAGACCTCTCCTTGATTTGGAAATAAAAGGGTTGCGGTCAGGACTTCCGCGCCACCATGAACAGGCGGCGGAAGGGGAACAGGGTCTTGCCGTCGGGGCGCGGCGGGTAGGCGGCCTGGATGCGCTTGGAATATTCGGCCAGGAAGCCGGTGGCCCAGGCGCCGTCCACCGCGTCCAGCAGCGGGCGCAGCGCCGTGCCCTTGGTCCAGGTGACCACCGGGTTGTCGCCTTCCAGCACGTGCAGGTACTCGGTCTCCCAGATGTCGACATGGGAGGAGTGCCCCGCCAGCAGGTCGTAATAAAAGGAGGGCTCGCCGACGGGGAAGCGCGCCGCCAGGGGGCTCAAGACCTCGGACCACGGCCCGGCGGCGGCGGCTTCGGCCATGACGGTGTGGGAGGCGGCATAGTGGTTGTGGGGCATCTGCACCGCCAGCACGCCGCCCGGCGCGACGCGCTCCAGCAGCTTGGGGAACAGGCTCTGGTGGTCGCCCAGCCAGTGCAGGGCGGCGTTGGAGAACAGGATGTCCACCTCGCCGCCGCTTTCCGCCCAGGTCCCGGCGTCGGCCTGGAGATAGCGCACCCCGCCCCCGTGGTCGCGCGCCGTCATCAGCATCTCGGGCGAGGAATCGATGCCGATGACGTCGGCTTGCGCCCAGCGCTCCTTCAGGATGCGCGTCACGTTGCCGGTGCCGCAGCCCAGGTCCACCACGCGCGTCGCGTCGGCCAGGTCGATGCGGGCCATGAGATCCAGCGCCGGATGCAGGCGCGGCTGGGCGAAGGCGGAATAGATGGCGGGGTCCCAGGCCATGGCGGCTCCTCTTGGAAAATCGCCCCAGTGTAGCCCTTTGGCCGGGGTTCTAAAACCCATGCACTCCACGCATTGACTCTTGGGATCGCCCGGCTTATACACGTCCGCTCATTTTCAAGTCCGTTCCAGTTTGGAGTACCTCCCGTGAAGCGTACCTATCAGCCGAGCAAGCTCGTCCGCGCCCGCCGCCACGGCTTCCGCGCTCGTATGGCCACCGTCGGCGGCCGCAAGGTCATCGCCAACCGCCGCCGCCAGGGCCGCAAGAAGCTGTCCGCTTAAGTCCCCATGGCCGCGCGGCTGAATCGGCTTAAGAAACGGGCCGATTTCCTGCGTGTCGCGGCCCTGAGGCGAAAGTGGGCGGCGCCGGGCCTGATTCTTCAGGCCGCGCCCGCTCCCGGAACGGAAATGCAAGCCGACTCGCTCAGGGTCGGCTTCACCGTTTCCAAGAAGGTGGGCAATTCGGTGTGCCGCAACCGGGCCAGACGTCGGCTCAAGGCGGCGGTGTCCGAGGTTTTTCCGGCCCATGCCAGCGCGGGCGTCGATTACGTGGTGATCGGCCGCAAGGAGACGCTGGAGCGGCCATATTCTCTTCTCTTGCAGGATTTGCTGGCGGCGTTAAAACGTGTCGGCGCGCTGCAAAAGACGCATGCTGCCGAGGCATCCGATACCGCCTCACCACAGAACTGACCGGCTTCAGTTCTGTGGTGAGGCGGCAAGGGCAAGGCCCGTCGCGGCTTATGCCGCGAAAGCCTAGCGAAGCGCCCGGCGTTTGAGGGCAATACGGCGGATCGGTTCACCGATACGCCGGTAACGACCAGGAGAGGCATGAACCCCATCGGTCTGGGAATGCGCGGCCTGATCCGCCTGTACCAGCTGCTGCTGAGCCCGGTGCTGCCGGCCAGCTGCCGGTTCACGCCGTCGTGCTCCGCCTACGCCATGCAAGCCATCGAGGCGCACGGGCCCATCGGCGGCTCGTGGCTCGGCGTCAAGCGGATATGCCGCTGCCACCCTTGGAACGACGGGGGCTACGACCCCGTTCCCCCTGCCAAAACCGATCAATGCGGACACCTTCGTCCGTCGCGACTGCCGGAATAGGATGACATGAACGACCAGCGCAATCTCTTCGTCGCCATCGCCATTTCGGTCGCCATCCTGATCGGCTGGCAGTACTTCTTCCCGAGCAAGCAGCCCGAGCCGGTGGCCCAGAGCCAATCGGCGGACGCCAACAAGACCGCGTCCTCGCCTGCCAATGCGCCCACCCCGGCCAATGCGGCCAGCCCGGCCCAGGTGCCCGGCACCCCCGCCGCCGCCGTCCAGACCGGCGCGTCGCGGGGCGACGCCCTGGCCAAGAGCCGCCGCATCGCCATCCAGACCCCTTCCATGCACGGCTCCATCGCCCTGACGGGCGCGCGCATCGACGACATCACCCTGGTGAAGTACCGCGAGACGCCCGCCGCCGACGCGCGCGAGATCAACCTGCTGTCGCCGGCCGAATCGCCCGAGCCCTATTGGGCCGAGTTCGGCTGGGTCGCCGCCGAGGCCGGCACCAAGGTTCCCGGCCCCGATTCGGTGTGGCAGGCCCAGGGCGACGGCCCGCTGACTCCCGCTTCGCCGCTGGTTCTGACCTGGGACAACGGCGAAGGCCTGCGTTTCGTGCGCACCTACACCGTGGACGAGAACTACATGTTCGGCGTCAGCCAGCGGGTGGAGAATTACGGCACCAAGGCCGCGGCGCTCCATCCCTATGCCCTGCTGGCCCGCACCGGCACCCCCCATGTGGCGGGCATGTACATCCTTCATGAAGGTCCGCTCGGCGTGTTCGACGGCACCTTGAAGGAGATGAAGTACGACGACCTGCGCAAGGAGGGATCGGCCCGGCACAAGACCACCGGCGGCTGGGCCGGCATCACCGACAAGTACTGGCTGACCGCCCTGGTGCCGCCGGCCAAGACCGAGATCACCGGCCGCTTCGTCCATCAGCGCTTAGGGAATGCCGACCGCTATCAGGTGGATTACCTGGCCTCGGCCCGCATGGTCGAGCCCGGCAAGTCCGAGGAAGCCGGCTTCCACCTGTTCACCGGGGCCAAGCAGGTCAGCCTGCTGGACGGCTATGCCGAGAAGCTGGGCATCGACCGCTTCGACCTCGCCATCGATTTCGGCTGGTTCTACTTCCTGACCAAGCCGTTCTTCTATCTGCTGCAGATGCTGCACACCGCGCTGGGCAACATGGGCCTCGCCATCCTGGCGCTGACCGTGGTGCTCAAGCTCGCCATGTTCCCGCTGGCCAACAAGTCCTACGTGGCCATGGGCAAGATGAAGAAGCTGCAGCCCCGCGTCGCCGAGCTGCAGGCCCGCTACGCCGACGACAAGATGCGCCTGCAGCAGGAGATGATGGCGCTGTACAAGGCCGAGAAGGTCAATCCGGTCTCGGGCTGCCTGCCCATCATGGTGCAGATCCCGGTGTTCTTCGCGCTGTACAAGGTGCTGTTCGTCACCATCGAGATGCGGCACGCGCCGTTCTACGGCTGGATCAGCGACCTGTCGGCCCAGGATCCCACCAACATCTTCACCCTGTTTGGCATGATCCCCTGGACGCCGCCCACCTTCATGCATCTGGGCGTCTGGCCGCTGATCATGGGCGTCACCATGTGGCTGCAGCAGAAGCTCAATCCCCAGCCCACCGACCCGGTGCAGGCCAAGATGATGAGCTTCCTGCCGATCGTCTTCACCTTCCTGCTGGCCAATTTCGCCTCGGGCCTGGTGATCTACTGGGCGTGGAGCAACGCGCTGTCGATCCTGCAGCAATGGGTGATCATGAAGAAGGCCGAGGAGTAGAGCCCTGAGCGACTCTCTCACCAGCGACGATGCGGAGAAGGCCGGCTTCCTTGAAGCCGGCCGTCTTCTGTTCGCGCGCGAATGCACCTTCATGCAGGGCGCGTCCGGCCTGGACCACCTGCCCGAAGCCACCCTGACCGAGGTGGCCTTCGCCGGGCGCTCCAACGTGGGCAAGTCCTCGCTGATCAACGCGCTGACCGGCCGCAACACCCTGGCGCGCACCTCCAACACGCCGGGCCGCACCCAGGAGCTGAACTTCTTCAATCTGGGCGGACGGCTGGTGCTGGTGGACATGCCGGGCTACGGCTTCGCCCAGGCCCCCAAGGGGGTGGTGGAGAAATGGACCCGGCTGGTCAACGGCTTCCTCAAGGGCCGCTCGGTGCTGCGCCGGACCATGGTGCTGGTGGATTCCCGCCATGGCCTGAAGGACAGCGACCGCGACATGATGAAGATGCTGGATAAGGCCGCCGTGGTCTACCAGGTGGTGCTGACCAAGGCCGACAAGCTGAAGGCCGCCGAGCTGGACTCCGTCCAGGCCCGCACCCTGGAAGAGATCAAGTCCCGCGTCGCCGCCCATCCCACCCTGATCGTCACCAGTTCGGAAAAGGGGACCGGCATCCCCGAATTGCGCGCCGAGCTGGCCTCTCTCGCCTGAGGAGCGTGTCGCCATGAGCACCGATTCCACCGCCGACATCCTGCACGACCGCAAGTCCTGGCTGGACCGCGCCAAGACCCTGTCCGAGGCGCTGCCCTTCATGCGCCAGTTCAACGACGAGACGCTGGTCATCAAGTTCGGCGGCCACGCCATGGAATCCGACGATCTGGCGCGCCTCTTCGCCCGCGACGTGGTGCTGCTGAAGCAGGTGGGCATCAACCCGGTGGTGGTCCATGGCGGCGGGCCGCAGATCGACGCCATGCTGAAGCGGCTCGACATCCAGACGCCGCGCGTCGACGGCCTGCGCTTCACCGACGAGGCCACCGTCGAGGTGGTGGAGATGATCCTGGCCGGCAAGATCAACAAGCAGATCGTCTCGGCCATCAACGAGGCCGGCGGCTTCGCCGTGGGTCTGTCGGGCAAGGACGGCCACCTGATCCGCGCCCGCAAGCTGCGCCGCACCAAGAAGGACCCGGATTCCAACATCGAAAAGGTGCTGGACCTGGGCTTCGTCGGCGAGCCGGCCGAGATCAACCCCCACATCCTCGACCAGTTCAAGAAGTCCGACACCATTCCGGTGATCGCCCCCGTCGGCATGGGCGGGGCGGGCGAGACCTACAACATCAACGCCGACACGGCGGCCGGGGCCATCGCCGGCGCCACCAACGCCAAGCGCCTGTTGATGCTGACCGACGTGGCCGGGGTGCTGGACAAGGCCGGCAACCTGATCCCCGAGATGACCGAGGCCCAGGTGAAGGCCTATATCGCCGACGGCACCATCTCGGGCGGCATGATCCCCAAGGTGGAGACCTGCCTGGACGCCGTGCGCCAGGGTGTGGACGGCGCCGTCATCCTGGACGGCCGCGTGCCCCACGCCATCCTGCTGGAACTGTTCACCCCCCACGGCGTGGGAACGCTGATCAAGGCCGGGTGATCCGGGACGGCTTACGTCCGGTCATTTCACACGGATGAACACGGAAGGCCGCGGAGCGGCATCGCGGATGAACACGGATTTGAAATAATCCCATTCATCCGTGACGGCGCGTCAGCGCCGTTTCCGCGTCCATCCGTGTCCTATGAATAATCGGGGTCTTTCCCCTAAACGCTCCCCAGCAACATGAATTTCAGCACGAAGGCCCCGGCCAGCGCCCAGACCGCCGGGCCGACGTCGCGCGCCCTGCCGCCCAGCAGCTTGACCGCCGCATAGGTGATGAAGCCGAACGCGATGCCGTGGGCGATGGAGAAGGTGAAGGGCATGGCGATGGCGGTGACCAAGGCGGGCACCGCCTCGGTGATGTCGTCCCAGGCGATGTCGGCCAGGGCGCGGGCCATCAGGCAGGCGACGAACAGCAAGGCGGGTGCGGTGGCGTAGGCGGGAATGGCCGCCGCCAGGGGGGCCAGGAACAGGGCGGCGACGAACAGGAGCCCCGTCACCACCGCCGCCAGCCCGGTGCGTCCCCCGGCATTGATGCCCGACGCGCTTTCGATATAGCTGGTGGTGGTGGACGTCCCCAGCGCGCCGCCCGCCATGGCGGCCAGCGAATCGGCGACGAGCGCGCGGCCCAGGCGGGGCAGCCGGCCGTTGGCGTCCAGCATGCCGGCCCGGTGGGCCAGACCGATCAGGGTGCCGGCATTGTCGAACAGGTCGACGAACAGCAGGGCGAAGACGATGGTCACCAGCCCCAGGTTCAGTGCGCCCGCCACATCCATCTTCAGGAAGGTCGGCGCGATGGAGGGGGGCCAGGCGGCGATGCCGCCGAAGGGCGTGACGCCGAGCGCCATGCCCGCCGCCGCCGTGCCTAAGATGCCGATCATGATGGCGCCGGGCACCCGGCGGGCCTCCAGCCCGACCATCACCGCGAAGCCGGCCGCCGCCAGCAGCGGCTCGGGCCGGTTGAGATGGCCGAGCGTGATCAGGGTGGCCTTGTGGCCCTCGATCAGCCCGGCGTTCTCGAAACTGATCAGGCCGAGGAACAGGCCGATGCCGGCCGAGATGGCCAGCTTCAGGGATTGCGGCACGGCGTTGATGATGGCTTCGCGCACCTTCGTCACCGCCAGGACCAGGAACAGCACGCCGGATACGAACACCGCGCCCAGCGCCACCGGCCAGGGCACCCCCATGCCGATCACCACCCCGTAGGTGAAATAGGCGTTGAGCCCCATGCCGGGCGCCAGCGCGATGGGATAATTGGCCAGCAGACCCATGGCGGCGCTGCCCAGCGCGGCGGCCAGGCAGGTGGCGACGAACACCGCGCCCTTGTCCATGCCGGTTTCCGCCAGCATGGCCGGATTGACGAAGATGATGTAGGCCATGGTCAGGAAGGTGGTGGCCCCGGCCACCATCTCGGTCCGGGGATCGGTCCGGTGCTCGGACAGGCGGAACAGGCGTTCGAGCATCCCTCAACTCTCCCATGCATGGAATCGACAGCATCCTTGACCCTCATCATGGAAGGTCCCGGGCACAAAGATGTATTTTCGCCCCGCTTTACCGAGGCTATCAAGAGGAGCCCCCATGCCCCGTCGCTTCATCCATCGTCATCAGTCGCGTCAGTGCCTGCCGTCCTGGACCAAGGCCGGGCTAGGTGTCGTGCTGGCGCTCAGTACGGTGGCGATGCTGGATCAGGTGACGGGGGCGCCCATGCTGGCGGCGCCGCTGGGGGCTTCGGCGGTGCTGGTGTTCGGTATGCCCGACTCGCCCCTGTCGCAGCCGTCCAGCGTGATCGGCAGCCATCTGATCGCCACCTTCATCGGGTTGCTGTTCGACCACTTCCTGCCGGGCGGCTGGATCAGCATGGTCCTGTCGGTGGCGGTGGTGATGGTGGTGCTGGCCGGGCTGCGCCTGACCCATCCGCCGGCTGGGGCCGACCCGCTGGTGGTCATGATGACCCATCCCGGCTGGGGCTTCCTGTTCATGCCGGTCCTGATCGGAGCGCTGACCCTGGTGGCGGTGGCGGTGCTGATCCATCGCCTGCCGCCCCGGGCCGTCTATCCGCTGCCCATCCGCGACACGGCGGGCGGCGGCTGAGGCTCGTACCGATCCGAGATGAGGGACCTCATCGCTGATCTGCCGGATCCGGGGGGCCATGCCGTTCGATCCGGCGGGAGGCGTTGATCGGTTCCGATCAACGCGGTCCGGTCTCCTAGTCCTCGTCGCCGCCGCGGTCGGACAGGGCCTTGGCCAGATCGTAGATCCGGCGGCGCACGTCGGGATCGGTGATGCTGTAGTAATTACGCACCAGTTCCAGGGTCTCGCGGCGCAGGCGCGGATCGGCCTCGGCGGCCGGCGGCTCCTCCTTGGGGGGCTCGCGCACCATCTGCACCGGCGACAGGCCCTTGGTCTCTTCGGCCATGTCGTCGAAGAAGTAGGAAATCGGCACTTCCAGGGATCGGGACAAATCGAACAGACGCGAACAGCTGATCCGGTTGGCGCCGCGTTCGTATTTCTGCACCTGCTGGAAGGTAAGTCCGATCAACTCACCAAGCTTTTCCTGGCTGAGTCCCAGTAACGTCCGGCGCAGGCGCATGCGTGACCCGACATGGACATCAATCGGATTGGGTGCCCCGGCTGGTGTGCGACCCCGATTTGCCTTTCTGCGCGGCATGTTTCCCTCTGATCCATGAAGCGCCCAATACTTGCTCTAGTAATTTTACAAACGCAAGAGGGAAAGATCGCCCGAAATAATAGAAAAACCAACAAGTTGGGGGGACACATACAAACTCGGATTCAAACTCCATCTATTTGACAACCGTTTGGAGGTAACTCTGTTGCCGTACCCCAGGCTGCGGTCTCCAAACACCCCCAATTCCGGTTGATTTCGATTGATACGGTTACTGTATGCCTAGAGCGGTTCGCGATCTAACGGAATCGCAGGGGATTGAACGAAACCGCTGGCGCGGTATTGGAGCCTGAGGGGACGGCGAAGGCTCCTGTCTGAGAAGGTTGGTTTTCCACGCCCCCCCCTACAGACAGGAGGCCCCCGATGGCCGAATTGAGCCCTTTGCGTCGCCGCATGATCGAGGACATGACGGTCCGCAATCTTTCGCCGGCGACGCAACGATCCTACCTTCATGCGGTTTCGAAGTTCAGCCGCTTCTTCAATCGATCGCCGGATCGGCTCGACCTTGAAGACGTGCGCACGTGGCAGGTCCACTTGGTGTCGCAGGGGATTTCGTGGGCCAGCCTCAACCAGTTTGTGGCGGCGCTGCGGTTCTTCTACGGGGTGACGCTGCGGTGCCCCGAGACCCCGGAGCGGATCACCTATGCCCGCCAGCCGCGGCGGTTGCCAGTAGTATTGAGCGCCGACGAGGTGGTGCGCTTCCTGGAGGCGGTGCC
Organism: Magnetospirillum sp. XM-1; assembly: GCF_001511835.1. Lineage (NCBI taxonomy): Bacteria > Pseudomonadati > Pseudomonadota > Alphaproteobacteria > Rhodospirillales > Rhodospirillaceae > Magnetospirillum > Magnetospirillum sp. XM-1. The sequence continues at coordinate 635,757 of NZ_LN997848.1, read as the reverse complement.
CAGCCTGAAGAACCGCACGGCGCTGACCACGGCCTATGCCGCCGGGCTGCGAGTATCAGAGGTGGTGGCGCTCAAGCTGGCCGACATCGACAGCGGCCGGATGGTGATCCGGGTCGAGCAGGGCAAGGGGCGCAAGGACCGCTACGTCATGTTGTCGGCGCAGTTGCTCGGCATCCTGCGCACCTATTGGCGGCTGGCGCGGCCCGGGCATTGGCTGTTTCCCGGCCGCGAGGACAAGCCGATCGAGCCGAATGTGCTGAATTGCGCGTGCCGCTCGGCCTGTGCCGCCGCCGGGATCGACAAGTGCGTCACCGTTCATACCCTGCGCCACAGCTTTGCCACCCATCTGCTGGAAGCGGGCACCGACATCCGCATCATTCAGGTGCTGCTCGGCCACAACAATCTGTCGACCACGGCCCGCTACACCCAGGTCTCCAACGCAATGATCGCCAAGACGACCAGCCCACTCGACGGCCTCGACCTGATGGTGGTGCCGCCGTCCTGAGATGGCAGCCATGGCCGGGGGACTGGAGGTGGCGGACGTGTTCCGCCGCTTCGGCAGTGCATGGCGGGCTGCCCAGGATGGACATCTCGACCGCGGCCGCCGCCGGGTGATGGCCGCCATCGAGGCTTGCCGAACGGCGCAATTGGGCGGCCATAGCGAGTCCTGTGGTGCGTGCGGGCTGGTGCGCATCGCCTACAATTCCTGCCGCAACCGGCATTGTCCCAAATGCCAGGGGCTGGCACGCGCCCAGTGGCTGGCCGACCGCCAAGCCGAGTTGCTGCCGGTGCCATACTTCCACGTCGTCTTCACCGTGCCGGCCGAGATCGCCGCCATTGCCTTCCACAACAAGGCGGTGGTCTACGACATCCTGTTCAAGGCGACAGCCGAGACACTGCGCACCATCGCCGCCGATCCCAGGCATCTCGGCGCCGAACCCGGTTTCGTCGCCGTGCTGCACACCTGGGGACAGGCGCTCCAGCACCATCCCCATCTCCATTGCGTGGTGCCGGCCGGCGGCCTGTCGCCGGACGGAAGCCGCTGGGTCGCCTGCCGTCCGGGCTTCTTCCTGCCGGTGCGTGTGCTGTCCCGGTTGTTCCGCCGCTTGTTTCTGGCCCAAATGACGGCGGCGTTCCTGGCGGGCAAGCTCGCCTTCTTCTCCGACCTCGCAGCCCTCGCCGAGCCGGCCGCCTTTGCCCGCCATCTGGCGCCGCTGCGCAAAACCGACTGGGTGGTCTACGCCAAACGCCCATTCGGCGGCCCCGAGCAGGTGCTGGCCTATCTCGGCCGCTACACCCACCGCGTTGCCATCGCCAACAGCCGCCTGGTCGAGATCGCGGACGGCTCGGTCCGTTTCCGCTGGAAAGACTATCGTCATCACGACAAGCAGAAGGTGATGACGCTGCAGCCCGGCGAATTCATCCGCCGCTTCCTGCTCCACGTCTTGCCCGACGGCTTCCACCGCATCCGTCATTACGGATTCCTCGCCAACGGCCAGCGGGCGGCCAAGCTGGAAAACTGCCGTCGCCTGCTGGCCGTGCCGGCGCCGGCAACGGTCACGGCGGGGACGCCCGACGACTACCGCGACCGCCATCACCGCCTCACCGGCCACGACCTCCGCCGCTGCCCATGCTGCGGCGGCACTATGGCGCCGCTCGGCGCCATCCCTCGATCACCGGCCGGCCATGCCGCCTACCGGATCGACACGTCATGACCGCCGTACCGTGCCTGCTCTTGGGAACCGTGCTCGCACCGACGCTGGCCGTCGGCATCGCGCTCGGTCGCCCACATCGTGTCCTGGCGCCCATCATGGTCAGCGCGATTGCCGCCGATCGGCACCTCACGGCAACCGCCGCCGCAATTTTGGTCCTGGCCGCCGCGCCCGTGAACGCCCCCTCGGCCGTCATCTCACCGCCCCAGCCGCCCGGCGCACCCACCGCCACGGCCAAATCCCCATAGACCTCGTCTGCGTCCCGCGGTTTCGTTCAATCCGGCTTCTCAGAGGTCCGGCTCCTTTGAGGCTGCCGTCGTACCGGCCGGACCTCAGAGAACCCTCCAGATTCACAGGCGCGGCTAATCGTGATTCACTTCCTGTGGAGGTGGCCCACGATGACTCGACCTTTATCCGTAGATCTGCGCGACCGTGTTGCGCGATATGTTCTGGCTGGCCATTCGCGCCGACAGGCGGCCAGTGTCTTCAATATCTCGGTGAGCTCGGCGGTACGCTATGTGGCGCAATATCTGTCGAGTGGGACGGTGGCGCCAAAGCGGCAAGGCGGTGATCGGCGCAGTAAATTGGGCGACCATCGGGCCTATGTGCTGCTGCGTGTTAAGCAGGTTCCGGATATCTCGCTGGCCGATTTAACCAAAGAACTGGCCGAGCGGGGCGTTCAAATCCATCTTTCCAACCTTGCCCGGTTTCTCCGGGCACAGGGGCTGACCTATAAAAAAAACTTTGGTCGCGTCCGAGCAGATGAGGCCGGACGTCCGGTTGCTGCGCGAGGAGTGGATTAAAGGCCGCCAACCGCTGATGCGGCGTCAGGCCCATCGCCTGGTGTTCCTCGACGAGACCGGAACCAATACCAAAATGACCCGTCTGCGGGGCCGCTCACCCAAAGGGGCGCGGTTGAAAGCCGCTGTGCCCTTCGGACATTGGAAGACGGAAACATTCATCGCCGGGCTGCGTCATGATGGCTTGGTGGCGCCCTTTGTCATCAATTGCCCGATGAACCGGAAGATGTTCGAGGCCTATATCGAGACCCAACTGGCCCCAACCCTGGAGCCGGGCGACGTCGTGATCCTCGACAATCTCTCAGCTCACAAAAGTCCTCGGGCAGAACGGATCATCCAAGATCGTGGTGCCTTCATGCTGTTCTTGCCGCCGTATTCCCCCGACCTCAATCCCATCGAAATGGCCTTCTCGAAGCTCAAGGCACACCTCAGAAAAACGGCTGCCAGGACCATTCAGGACCTATGGGACGCCATCGGCCGAATCTGCGATCTCTACGAACCTCAAGAGTGCCGAAATTTCTTCAAGGCTGCCGGATATGAACCAGTGTGATCGCGAATTGCTCTAGCGCGGACGGCTAAATAGCTGGACGAAACGCTGGAGGAGGAACGGCCATGCTGTTGGAGAAGGTCTATGGGGAATTGCGCGATATGTGGATGGTCGAGAGCCAATATGAGTTTTCGCGGTTTTGGCTCGGCCAATCGCGCAGCTATATGTCCTGTGCCAAGGCGCGGAAGCGGCCACCATCATTGTTGGTGCTGATGCGACTGTCGCAACGGCTTGCGTCCATCTCGGCCAAATACGCCGCTGTGGCAACGACCGAGATGGAACTGGCTAATTGCAAGCGATTGGTTATTTTGTGCCATGAAATTAATAGCGCTATGACTAATTGCGGTCCTCGTGCCTACAGTCAGAGCACTCATTGTTATTCACATAGTGAAATATTGGCCAATCAAGCTCTCTATCGTGCTTCTTAAGTGATGATTTAACCTCATCAAGTGCGGCTATAAGCTTCTGCCTATCTCCTGATACGCAGGCCCTCGCAGTCTCTATTTTGGAAAGAATTAATTGATGATCTGAATGCATAAGAACATTCAGTTCTGCATCTAAAAACTCAAGCGCACGCTCTTCAATATCAAAATGAAGCTTAAGTCGCTCTGAAATTATTGAAATGCCATCATTTATGACGCGTTCATTCGGACTGGCCGCGATAACAGCGGACAGTGACCCAATCATTTCATAAAGGCGTGCATGCTCTTGACCTATATCGCTCAACAAGTTGCTTGCTCCACGACCACATCGGCGTTGCAGGGCATACTTATGACACGTTGCGCTGCTCGCGTCTCAAATCGACTGTAAACAGCTGATAAATATACTGCGATGCTTATATGCCTGAGGCGACGCGCTCATGTTGTCGGGTTTCCCGACAAGTTGTCCGCATCGCCGTCGTGTTACACGACAGCCGACCGCCGCGTTCGGTGGTCAGACTTCCCATTATAGCATACGATAACGAGCAAAATCGGACAAGAACAAACCGGGAACTTATTGCTGACCGACCCGCGCATTTTTACTGCGCGGAATGCACCCGATGACACTATATGCTGGCGCTTACAGCGCCATTATGCGCTACATTTTGTTATATTCTTATCCTAATGTTTTCCACAAATCATTTCACATTCTTTTCACAGTTAGGCAATGGCGCATTTCAATGTTTAATTTCAATGCGCTATTTTTTAGCTATCCATTCGTAATGCGCGGGTCGGGAGTTCGAGTCTCTTCGCCGGCACCACTTTCCCCAATGAATATAATGAATTCGGCGCCACGGCCTTTTTGAGGCGCGGCCCCGTCGCATCCCACCGCAGGCTCGCCGAGGATGGGCAAGCCCGGAAAGTCGATGGAATCCCGTGCGGGGCTGGCAGTGGCTACATGCGGCAGCCTAAGCCCCATCAAGCCAAAACCCCGCCACCAGGGGTGCGGGGTTTTATTGGCTAACGGCTTGTAAGACTTAAGGGAAAGTGGCGCGCCCGGAAGGAATCGAACCTCCAACCCCCAGATTCGTAGTCTGGTGCTCTATCCAATTGAGCTACGGGCGCACTCTTTCCAGGGGATGTCCCCCGGCGAGGACGCGGACCATACACAAACACCCGCCCCCCCGCAAGCGCCAATTTCAACCGGACGAAAAACCGCAAAACCCAGTGGACTCGGGCCACAGGAATGCACCACTTATCGAAATGCGTACTTGTGGCCGGTTGGTCATTTGCGTAAAATCCGCCCCAAAGTTTGCGGGGGCAATCTGGATATTCATTCGTGGATATGAAAGGTCCGCTCCCGCCGGTACTTGTCCGAACTGGCGACGCAAAGGATCAGCAATCCCCATGGCCGTGAAAAAGACCCATGCCGCCGCCCTGTGCGCGGTCCTCCTGGCGAGTGGATGCTCGTTTGCCGAGGACGTGCTGTTCCCGTCCTCGGGAACCGTCGCCCCCAGCCAGGCCGTGACCGCCGAAGCGATGGCCGAAGCGCCCCCCGCCATGGGAACCGGCAATTACGAGCCCGTCGGCGTCACCGCTGGCTCGCCCACCGGCACCTTCGTCGGCGGCAAGGTCATGGCGCTGCGCGCCGACCTGCAGGCGCTGCAGGCCACCCTGGCCCGGCAGAACCAGGCGCTGCAGCAGATCCGCAACGAGACCGTCCAGGATTCCCAGCGCTATCACGGCACCGTCGCCGCCATTAACGCCCGCCTGCAGGTGGGCACCACCCCGGGCAACCCGGTGCTGACCCAGCAGTGGAACGCCGCCCAGGGCGAGTTGGACCGCATCACCGACGACGTGCTGAAGATGAACCGCCTGACCAACGACGTGACCGCGTCGTCGACCATGGCCGGCTTCCTGCTGGATTCGGTGCGCTCGGCCCGCTCGCTGTCCGGCGCCGTGGACGAGGATCACCGCCAGCTGCGCATTCTCGAGGACGAGACCAACCGCACCGTGGTGATGGTCGAGCGCCTGCTGTCCGAACTGACCAGCGATTCCATCCGCCAGCAGCAGTACGTCGCCTCCGAGAAGCAGAACCTCAACACCCTGGCTCTCGGCATCAAGAACGGCGCCCTGTTCGCCGGCGGCCTGACGTCCCGGGTCAACGCCAGCTACGAGACCGCCGCCCCGGCCCGCGCCATGGCGGCCGGCGAGGCTCCGCTGGTGACCATCCGCTTCGACAAGCCCAACGTGAACTACGAGCCGGCCCTTTACGCCGCCATCAAGAGCGCGCTCGACCGCCGCCCCAGCGCCACCTTCGACGTGGTCGCCGTGTCGCCGGTGGGCAACACGCCCGGCACCCAGGCCCTGGCCGCCACCAACGCCAAGCGCAACGCCGATTCGGTGCTGCGTTCGCTGACCAACATGAACCTGCCGGCCAGCCGGGTGCGGACCTCGTCCACCACCAGCCCGGCGGTGTCGGGCGGCGAGGTGCAGGTCTTCGTGCGCTAAAAGCCGGCCTTCGGACAAACGAAAAGCCCCGGATTACGGTCCGGGGCTTTTTGCTTTTGGGGTCGGCGCCGGATTAATCCCGGGGCATGGCCAGGGCGTCGGGCAGCAGGCCGTCGAGAATCAATTCCTCGACGATGCCCTCGACGATGCCGCGCGCCAGGCGGGACGCGCCGGCGCTGCCCAGCATCATGTTGAAATAGGGCAGCATCAGTTCGGTGGTGCGCACCCACTCCACCGGCTGGCCGCGCAGATTGCGCCTGGCCGGCGACACGGTGTTGATATGGGCGAGCGCCAGTTCCTGCAGCGTCGCCTTCAGCATGCCTTCCAGGGTGTTCTTCTCCAGCAGCAGCTGATACTGCGGATTGTCGCGTTCGCGCGCCGCCCAGGACGGGTCGGTGGCCGGCTGGGCGGCCGGATTTCCGTCCAGTTGCTCGACCATCTTGGCGACCATGCGCGCCGCCGACAGCTCTTCCTCCTCGGTGCAGCCGTTGGCGGTGGTCATGGCCATCAGCGCCCTGAGACGGGCAAGCCCCCTGGCACGGTCGTCGGTGTTCATGGGTGCGTCGCCCTCGCAATCATCGGGCAAGTCTATGCCCGACCCCGCCCTCCTGTCGATGGGCAAGGCGGTGGTTGTGCCGCGCCCGGGGGGTGATTACCTGATATACGCCTTCGGGAGTGACTCGGAGGCCGAACACGAATAAAGTCGTATGGGAAGATATTGGGGTGGCGGGCATGCGTAACGATAGGATTCTCGAGCGCAAAGTCTTTTATGCCGGAGCGAAGATCTTCAATGAAGGCGACAGCGGCGATCGCGCCTACCTGATTCAGGACGGACAGGTGGAGATCATCAAGCACGGCATGACGCTGGCCACCATCGGCAAGGGCGAACTGTTCGGCGAGATGGCCCTGGTCGACGACCAGCCGCGCATGGCCACTGCCAAGGCCTTGTCCGACGTGTCGTGCATCATCATCTCGCGCGATACCTTCCGCGAGAAGCTGGCCAAGGCCGATCCCTTCATCCGCGGCCTGCTCAATATCTTCGTGCGCAACATCCGCAACCTGACCCGCTGAGCCCGCCATGCACCCCTTAAGCGGCGGCTGGCGCGTCGACGTGCCCCGCCACACGCCGGAAGAGCTTTACGCCCTGGCCGTGGACATCGAATCCTATCCCCGTTTTCTGCCCTGGTGCCAGAAGGCGCGCATCCGCACCCGCGACGGCGACCGCATGGACGTGGACAACCTGTTCGGCCTGGGGCCCATGCAGGCGCGCTTCACCTCCCATGCGGTGGAGGAGCCTCCCGAAAGGCTGACCATCACCTCCCAGGACGGCCCGTTCCGCCGCTTCCGCCTGATATGGGAATTCGAGCCCCTGGGCGAAGGCTGCCGGGTCGAGGCGCGCTACAAGATGGAATTGCGCTCGCCCATGCTGCAATCCATGGCGGCCATGGCCCTGCCGGCCATGGAGCACAAGGTGGTGCAGAATTTCAAGGAACGCATCCGCCACGTCTACGGGCGCTAGCCCCGGCCGCGCCCACGGGCTCAAGCGGGCGGGAAGCCCCATTCGCTCAACTGCCCGACCGCCGCCGCCAGCGCCTCGTCCAGACGGCCCTCCACCTCCGGGGTCAGGCCCGCGCCGAAATCGTCGAGCTGCCCGGCCTGGACGCCCACCACGACCATGGCCTCGGGCCCGCCGCCCAGCAGCTCCACCGCCGCCAGCACGTCCATGAAGGTGGTCTGGTGCAGCGACAGCCGCTTGGCCCCCATCAGCCTGGGGATCTCGTCGTCCCTCAGGATCACCAGTTCACCGGGGGGGCGGCCGAAATCCACGGCGTCGAGGACCAGCAACCGCCGGGCGGCCCGCACCATGGGCATCAGATAAAGGCCCTGGGTGCCGCCATCCACCAGTTCCACACCCGCCGGAAAGGCGTGACGGTCCTGCAAGGCGGCCAGGGCGCGCGGCCCGAACCCCTCGTCCGCCCACAGCAGGTTCCCGATGCCCAGCACCAGAACCTCGGGGCCGTCATTCATCGGAACGTCCCCGGTCCTTGAACAGGCGATAGCCGGACAGCATGGTGCTCACCATGCTTTGGCGCGACACGATGTCTTCGCGCACGGCGGTGTAGACGTGAACCATCACGAACAGCGCCACCAGCCACATGGCGGCCCGGTGGATAGTGTGCAGGTCCATGGTGTTGACGGCGAAATCGCGCATCCAGCCGAACGCGTGGTACTGCCAGCTGTCGTGCCCGGCCACCTCGGCCAGCATGCCGAAGCCGGTGACCAGCAGCAGCGCCGAGGGCGCCACATAGATGGTCAGCATGGCGATGTGGGCCAGGGGATTGAGGCCGCTGTAGCGCCGGGGCTCCTTGACCAGGAACAGGTTCCAGGCGGCCTGGTAGAGAAAGCCGTCCACCCAGCGCTTGCTCCATACCGGCGGAATGAACAGCTGGCGGGCAAAGGCGTTGCCCACCACCGCCCACCAGATCCGCATGACCCACAGCACCGCGAACAGATAGCCGGCCGCCAGATGGATGAAGCGGATCCAGCCCATCACATAGACCGTGCTGGGATCGCCGGTATAGGACGGCAACGGCGTGCCGATCAGATAGCCGGTCACCGCCAGCGCCACGACCACCGCCGCGTTCAGCCAGTGCCACAGGCGCATGGGCGCCTCGTAGACATAGATCTGGCGGACGTTCTCGTGGTCGGCGATCTCGCGGTAGGCGTGGTCGAACCGGGCCATGCCGCCCTCCTTTGCTAAAGGACCCTGACCACCGCCCGCTCGCCGCCATCCGGCCCGATCACGTGGGTGGCGCAGGCCAGGCAGGGATCGAAGCTGTGGATGGTGCGCAACACTTCCAGGGGCTGGGCGGGGTCGGCCATGGGGGTGCCCAGCAGCGCCGCCTCGAAGGGCGCGATGGCGCCCTGGGCGTCACGCGGGCTGCCGTTCCAGGTGGTGGGAACCACGCACTGGTAATTGGAGATGCGCCCGTCCTGGATGCGCAGCCAATGGCCCAGCGCGCCGCGCGGCGCCTCGGCATAGCCGACGCCCTTGGCCGACTTGGCCCACTTTTCCGGTCCCCACTTGTCGGTGTTGGCGGTGTCCAGGTCGCCGGCCTTGACGTTGGCGATCAGCTGGTCGACCGCCTCGACCAGACGGTCGGCGGCCCACTGGCACTCCAGCCCGCGCGCCGCGGTGCGGCCCAGGGTGGAGAACAGGGCGGGCAGAGGCAGGCCCAGCTTGGCCAGGGTGCCGTCCACCATCTCCTTGATGTCGCGCTTGCCCATGGCGTAGGCGATGACGAAGCGGGCCAGCGGCCCCACCTCCATGGCGTGGCCCTTCCAGCGCGGCGCCTTGATGTAGGAGTACTTGGCGCCCTCGTCGAGCGCCTTGATGTGCTTCTTGTCGCCCTTGGTGTTGGGGCCCAGCTTGAAGTCGTACTCGGTCATTCCGTCCCAGGGATGCAGGCCCTTGCCCTCGTCGGGATAGCGGTACCAGGAATGGGGGACGAACTCGCGGATCTCGTCGGGATTGCGCAGGTCCACCGGATGAATCTCGGTCAGCTTGCCATCGATGATCGCGCCCCTGGGCAGCAGAAGGCTGTCGTTGGAATCGTCGTTGGCCTGGGCCGGGAACTCGCCGTAGGATAGCAGGTTGCGTCCCGAAAGCCCGGCGCCGATGGTCCCCCATTCCTTGTAGAACGAGGCGATGGCCAGCAGATCGGGAATGTAGACCTGATCGATGAAGGTCTTGGCGCGGGCCGCCACGTCCTTGATCAGCGCCAGGCGTTCGATGTTCAGCGCCCCCACCGCACCGCCGGAATGGACGTTGACCGCCGAGGGCACGCCGCCGACCAGCCACATGGGATGGGGATTCTTGCCGCCCAGCACCGCCTGGATCTTGACGATCTCCTTCTGGAAGTCCAGCGCCTCCAGGTAATGGGCCACCGCCATCAGGTTGGCCTCGGCCGGCAGTTTGTAGGCGGGGTGTCCCCAATAGCCGTTCTTGAACAGCCCCAGCTGGCCGGACGAGACGAATTTCTTCACCCGCTCCTGGACATCGCGGAAATAGCCCTCGGACGCCATGGGCCAGGGGGAAATGGACTGGGCCAGGGCCGAGGTGGCCTTGGGATCGGCCGACAGGGCGCTGACCACGTCCACCCAGTCCAGGGCGTGCAGATGGTAGAAGTGGACCAGATGGTCGTGGACGTAGAGCGTCAGGTGCAGGATGTTGCGGATGGTGTTGGCGTTGCGCGGGATGGGAATGCCCAGCGCGTCCTCCACCGCCCGCACGCTGGCCATGGCGTGAACGCCGGTGCAGACGCCGCAGATGCGCTGCACGAAGGCCCAGGCGTCGCGCGGGTCGCGTCCCTGCAAGATGTTCTCCAGGCCGCGCCACATGGTGCCCGAAGACACCGCGTTGGTGACGCGGTTGCGGTCGTCCACGTTGACCTCGACCCGCAGATGGCCTTCGATGCGGGTGACGGGATCGACCACCACCCGGCGCCCGGCATCGTCCAGCTCGAAGCCGTTGGGCGTCTTAACCTTGGCCATCCTGACCCTCCGCTTCCTTGTCCTTGTCCTTGCCGCCCAGCACCCGGCGGGCGGCGGTCACGCCGGCATGGGCGGCCATGGCGGCGCCCAGTCCGGCCATGGCGCCCAGGCCGAGCTTGTCGGCATTGGCTTCGATGCCGAACTGGGCCATGTCGGGAACCCGCTCGTAGAAGGGTCCGCGATCCCAGAAGCCGTCCTCGGAACAGCCGATGCAGCCGTGTCCCGACTTGATGGGCGACGACACGCCGTCGTTCCAGCCGATGGTGGTGCAGGCGTTGTAGGTGGTCGGGCCGCGACAGCCCAGCTTGTAAAGACACCAGCCCTGCCGCGCGCCGTCGTCGTCCCAGGCCTCGACGAACTGGCCGGCGTCGAAATGGGCGCGGCGATAGCATTTGTCGTGGATGCGCTGGCCATAGAACATCTTGGGACGGCCCTGGCGGTCCAGTTCGGGCAGGCGGTCGAAGGTCACGATATAGCTCAGCACCCCGGCCATCACCTCGGCGATGGGGGGACAGCCGGGAACGTTGATCACCGGCTTGTCCTTGATGAACTTCGACACCGGCGTGGCCTTGGTGGGGTTGGGCTTGGCCGCCTGGACGCAGCCGAACGAGGCGCAGGTTCCCCAGGCGATCACCGCCTTGGCGTGGCGCGCCGTTTCCAGCAGCTGGTCGGTGAAGGGACGGCCGCCGACGATGCAGGCCATGCCGTCGTCCAGCAGCGGGGCGTTGCCCTCCACCGCCAGGATGTAGTTGCCCTTATAGTTGGTGGTGATCTCCTCCAGGATGGCTTCCGCCTGGAAGCCCGACGCCGCCATCAAGGTGTCGTCGTAATCCAGCGAGATCATGGACAGGATGATGTCCTTGGCCAGCGGATGCGAGGCGCGGATGAAGCTTTCCGAGCAGCAGGTGCATTCCAGCCCGTGAATCCACAGCACCGGCAGGCGCGGCTTGGTCTCCAGCGCCTTGGCCAAGGCATCGTGGCCGCCCGGCCCCAGGCCCATGCTCATCGCCGTCACCGCGCAGAATTTCAGGAATTCCCGGCGGGGAATGCCCTGCTCGCTGATCACCTCGTAAAACGTCTTCTTGCTGGACATCCCGTCTTTCATCCCTGCCTCAGGTCGCCTTGACGGCGGCCAGGAAGTTTTCGACCTCGGCGCGCATGGTTTCCGATTCGGCGCGCAGCTTGTCGGTCACCTCGACCATGCGGGCCGCCATCTCGCCGGTGTGGAGCGCCGCCCCCGACACCTCGCTGATGCCGGCCGAGACGGCGCGGTTGCCATGGGCCGATTCGTTGATGTTGCCGACGATGGATTGGGTGGCGGCGTTCTGCTCCTCCACCGCCGAGGCGATGGTCGAGACCACCTCGTCGGCCCTGACGATGGTGTCGTGGACGGTGGCCAGCGACGCGGCGGCGTTGCGGCTGGTGGCCTGGATGCCGCTGACCTGGTCGGCGATCTCCTCGGTGGCGCGCGCCGTCTGGCTGGCCAGGTGCTTGACCTCGTTGGCCACCACGGAAAAGCCCTTGCCCGCCTCGCCGGCCCGCTGCGCCTCGATGGAGGCGTTGAGCGCCAGCAGGTTGGTCTGGGCCGCGATCTCGCCGATCAGGGTGACGATCTCGCCGATCTTCTCGGCGGCCTCGGCCAGCTGGCCCATGGTGGAGTTGAGGCCCTGGATGCCCTCCACCGCCTCGCGGGTGATGGCGGTCGACGCGCCGACGCTGCGGCTGATCTCGCGGCCCGAGGCGCCCAGCTGCTCGGTCGAGCTGGCGACGGATTCCACGTTGGCGGCGGCCTGCTCGCCGGCCACCGCCACCTGCTGGGCCTGGCGCTCGGTCTCCTCGGCCACCGCCGACAGGGTGTGGGCGGTTTCGCGCACGTCCTCGACCGAATGGTTGACCACCGCCAGGACCCGGGTGGCGACCACGCCGAATTCCTCGGTCAGGCGCTGGCGCATCTGGGCGCGCTCGAGCAGCAGACGGTCGGCCGCCTGCTTCTGCGCCTCCAACTGGTCGGCGCGGATCATGCTTTCCTTGAACACCTCGACGGCGCGGGCCATGTCGCCGATCTCGTCCTGCTTGTCCACCAGGGGCACGCCCACCGTCTTGTCGCCCTTGGACAGGTGGGCCATGACCCCGCCCAGCCGATCCAGCGGCCGCACGATGCGAAAGCGGGTGAACCAGTAGAAGAACACCGCCAGCAACAGCAGCAGCAGGCCGTTGAACAGCATCACGCCGCCGACGGTGGCCGACACCGTCCAGGTGGCGTCCTCGACCCGGTCGGCGCTGTCCTTGTGTTCCTGCCGCAGCAGGGCTCCCAGCCGGTCGAGGGCGGCCAGGGCGGAGGCCTCGTCCACCGCGGCGCGGCCGTGGGCCTTGTCCGCAGGCTCCTTGCGGGCAAGGGCCTCGGTCACCTGGGGCATGGCGCGCTCATAGGCCGCCACCAGGGCCATGACCGTCTTCAGCGCTTCCTGCTCGTCCTTGGAGGCGCCGGCGGTGAGATAGGCCGGCTCGATCTCGCGCAGCCGGGCCAGATCGCGGGTCACCGCCTGGCGCAGCAGCGGATCATCGGTCAGCAGGTAATCGTGGAAGTGCTGGCTGAGGCCGCCGAAGCCCAGATGCTGGCGCAGATCCGACAGCAGCATCAACCGCCGGGCCAATCCGGTGTCGAAGTTCCGCCAGACCGACCCGATCTCGGCGACCTTGGCGAAACTGGCCACCGTGCCGCCGATTCCGGCGGCCAGCAGCAGGGCCATCAGCACCGAAATCAGGATGCCCACCAGCCGCAGCCGTATGTTCGAAATGAACCAAGCCATCCCTGCGGCACCCCGGCCGAGGGCGTTGAGATCCTGCGACGATACGTGCATATCCCCCACCATGGCGATCGTGTATCAATTCCCTGGGGTAGATTATCGCCACAGGCTTTCCGCCGGTAAATGGGTGGAACTACCCAAAACGAGCCTTTGGCGCTAGATTGGCTCCACATTCAGGGATACTGGCATGTCTTTTGAGAATTGGCGCAACTCAACACCACCAAATGGAGGAACACCCTCTATTACTTCCGGTTTGGTCGATATCTATCATGCTCATCATCCCCCGATGACCATGCTGCTCTATCTGGCATTGGTCACCGGCCTGACGGTGTCGCTTTACGGCGATCTCGATACGATTTCGCTGCTCGGCTGGTGGGCGGCTGTAGCAATCATCGTCGGCACGAGCCTGTGGCAGCAGCGGCGCTACGCCGCCGACCCCGGCCGCGCCGACCGCGCCGCTTACTGGATGCGGCGCTTCATCGCGCTGTCGGCGGCGAACGGCGTGGTGCTGGGGCTGGGCGCGCTGCTGTTCTTCGACCCCAGGCTGGGCGTCGACGCCCTGGTCCCGCTGGTCTTCGTGGTGGTCTTCTCGATCGCGGCCAGTCACGCCAAGATGGCCATTCCGCTTTGCGCCTATTTCACCTTCCTTCCCTCCCTGGCGCTGTCCATGGTCGCGGTGGCGCCCCGAGCCGGGGCGGGCAGCGGCTTCCTGCTGGTCTTCCTGATCGCCCTTGTCATCTTCGGCATCGGCTTCACCCGGTCCAGCCATCGGGCCCTGGACCGGATGCTGCGGCTCGGCCTCGCCAATGCCGACCTGATGGAGGAGCTCAGACGGGCGCGCGACCAGGCCGAATCGGCCAGCGAGGCGAAGTCCGCCTTCCTGGCGGTGGTCAGCCACGAAGTGCGGACTCCGCTCAACGCCATGATGGGAATGACCGAGCTCCTGACCGAGGCGCCGCTGGAGGAGGCCCACCGGCGGCGCCTCGACACCTTGCGCGCGGCGGGCGACCACATCCTGGGGCTGATCGAGGACATGCTGGACTTTTCACGCATCGAGGCGGGACGGGTCCAACTGGCGTCGAAGCCGTTCCACATCGGGGCGCTGGCCACGGAAACCGTCGACCTTCTCGGAGAGCAGGCCTATCGCAAGGGGCTGTCCCTGCGGGTGGAGATCGAGGACGGAGGATGGCCCTACCGCCAGGGCGACAGCCGGAGGCTGCGGCAGATTCTGGTCAATCTGCTGCACAACGCCATCAAGTACACCGAGGCCGGCACGATTCGCCTGTGCGTGGACGCATGCCGGGACGCGGTGGTCCGCTGCAGCATCGAGGACCAGGGGGCGGGCATCCCCCCCGACCGCCGCGAGGCCGTCTTCGAGCCGTTCCTGCGCGGCGAAAGCGCCTCCGCCCGGCACGAGGGAGCCGGGCTTGGGCTGGCCATCAGCCGCCGGCTGGTCGCGCTGATGGGCGGCTCGCTGTGGCTGGAGCCGCTGGAACAGGGAACCCGCTTCTGTTTCACCACGATCCTGCCCGCAGTGGTGGCGCCCGACACGGCGGACGAGCCCGCCCCCCAGCCCCTGACCTGCCGCGGGCGCGTCCTGGTGGCCGACGACAATCCGTTCGGCCGCGACATGGTGGCGGCCATGATGACCGCCCCCGGCCTGTTTCTCGACCTGGCCGACAACGGCACGCAGGCGGTGACCCAGGCGGCCCAGAACCGCTACGACCTGATCTTGCTGGATCAGCGCATGCCGGGCCTTGACGGTTCCCAGGCCCTGGCGGCCATCCGCCAGGGCGAAGCCCGGCACGGGCTGCCGCCGGTTCCGGTGGTGGCCATGACGGCGGGCATGCCCGGCAAGGTGCGGGCCGACTTCATCGCCGAGGGCTTCGCCGATTACCTCGCCAAGCCGTTTTCCCGGGCCGGCCTGGCCGAACTGCTGGCCCGCCACCTGCCGGGCCCCATCGCCCCGATGCCCGGCCATCCCCCCCTCGCCATCGCCGACGCCACGATCATCGCCCACTGCCGCGAGGACGCGGACAAGCTGGCGGCGGCGGTTACGGCGGCCAATCTGGAGGAAGCCGGCCACCTTGCCCATCGGCTGAAGGGAATCGGCATGGTCTTCGCCATGCCCGCCGTGGCCCGCGCCGCGGAAGCCATCGAATCCGCCCTTGCCGGCTCGAAGAACGCGTCCGCCCCGCAACTGGCCTGCCTCGACCACGCCTTGGCCGACGAGGCCCGCCGCCTCAGCCGCGACCGCCGCCGGCCGCAGGCCGCCGGCCCGGTGCGGGTGCTGCTGGTGGACGACCACGAAATGGTCCGCGACGGCCTGCGCGCCGTCTTCGGCAGCCAGCCGGATTTCGAAGTGGTGGGAGAGGCCGCCGACGGCCTGGACTGCATCCGCATGGTGGTGCGCCACCACCCGGACCTTGTCCTGATCGACCTGGCCATGCCGCGCATGAATGGCGCCGAGGCGGTTCCGGAAATCCGCAAGAGGGTGCCCGGCGCACGGGTGGTGATCCTGACCGGCGCCGCCTCGCCGGCCCTGATGCGCAGCGCCGCCGAGGCCGGGGCCGACGCCTTGGTGCGCAAGGACGTCTCGGCGGAGGAATTGCTGCGCACCCTGCGGGCGGTGCTGGCCGGACGCCCGCCGCCCGCCTTGACCCCACCCCCGGACGACGCGGCCCTGCCGCCCCTGACCCGACGCGAAAGACAGGTCCTCAAACTGATCGTCGAGGGTCGGCGCACCCGCGACATCGCCGGTCTGCTGGGTTTAAGCGAAAGGACCGTGGAAAAGCATCGGGCCAGCCTGGGACACAAGCTGGGAACCTCGACTCCTGCGGAAATGGCGGCCCTGGCCATCCGCCACGGCCTGACCGCCGACTGAGAGCCTTGCGCTGGCCCGGGCCGAGGGGCTACTCCTTTCGATGGGAGAAAATCAGGGGGCGGCCACCATGCATGGCATAGGGATGGTAATGCTCGGCGTAACCGGCCTTCTGGCGCTGGTGACGCTGATGGTTCCGGTGGCCGTTCGGGCCAATGTCGCCTTCTCGCTGGTGCTGGCCGCCGCCGGCATCGCGCTGGGCGGACTGGTCGGCACCGTGCCCCGGCTGGGCCTGGACGGCCCCGTCAACGACTTCTTCGCCGCCCTCGGCCATTTCGACCTGTCGTCCGAAGCCTTCATCCTGGTGTTCCTGCCGGTCCTGCTGTTCGAAACCGCCGTGGCCATCGACGTCCGCCGCCTGATGGACGACATCGCCCCCATCCTGGTGCTGGCGGTGGTGGCGGTGCTGGTTTCCACCTTCGTGGTCGGCTTCTCGCTGGCGGCGGCGACGGAGATGGGCATCATCGCCTGCCTGCTGCTGGCGGCCATCGTCTCGACCACCGACCCCATCGCGGTGGTGGGCATCTTCCGCGACCTGGGCGTCCCCCACCGGCTGAACCTGCTGGTGGAGGGGGAAAGCCTGTTCAACGACGCCGCCGCCATTTCGCTGTTCGCGCTGTTCGTGGGCATGCTGACCGGCGAGCGCCAGGCCGACGTCATGGACGGCGTCCTGGCCTTCGGACGGGGCTTCGCCGGCGGGCTGGCCTTCGGCTATGCCTGCGGACGCCTGGTGTGCTGGAGCTTCAACCTGCTGCGCGGCCAGAGCGCGGCGGAAATCACCCTGACGGTGGCGGCGGCCTATCTGGTCTTCCTGCTGGGCGAGCATTACCTGCACGTGTCCGGCGTGGTCGCGGTGGTGACCACCGCCCTGGTGGTCAGCTACGAAGGCCGCACCCGCGTCTCGCCCGAAACCTGGACCGCCCTGGTCGATATCTGGAAGCAGATCGGCTATTGGGCCAGTTCGCTGATCTTCCTGCTGGCCACCATGCGGGTTCCAGGCATGCTGGCCGGCATGAACGGCGGCGACCTGATCAGCCTGTCGGTGCTGATCGCCGCCGCCCTGGCGGCCCGCGCCCTGGTGCTGTTCGGCCTGTTCCCCGGATTGGCCGCCTTGGGCTGGGCCGAGCCGGTGAGCGCGCCCTTGCGGGCGGTCGTGCTGTGGGGCGGATTGCGCGGCGCGATCTCGCTGGCCCTGGCCCTGGCGGTGGTGGAGAACCCGGCGATCCCGGCGCAGGTGAAGTCCTTCGTCTCGGTGATGTGTACCGCCTTCGTCCTGTTCACCTTGTTCGTCAACGCGCCGTTGCTGCGGCCGATGATCCGCCTGCTGGGACTGGACCGGCTGTCGCCGTCGGACATGGCGGTGCGGGGCCGCGCCATCGCCACCGCCTTGACCGAAGTCCGCCGCAAGGTCGCCGACGCCGCCGCCGATTATGGAATCGAGCGCGGCCTGGCGGCCGAATTGGCCGACGGCTACACCGAACGCCTGGGAGCGGCCGAGGTTCAGGTGGCGGGCGCGGCGGCGCTCAGCCTGGACGAGGACATCCGCAGCGGATTGATGATGCTGGCCAGCCGGGAACAGGCCTGCTATCTGCGCCACTATCGCGACGGCACCGTCTCGGGCCGGATCACCCGCACCCTGCTGGCGGGCGCCGCCCGGATCGAGGACGGCGTCAAGACCGGCGGCGAAGCGGGGTACGACGCCGGCCATCTCTCGTTCCTGTCGTTCTCCTGGCGGTTCCGTCTGGCCCTGGCGCTTCAGCGCCGGACCGGAATCGAATCCCTCCTGGCCGACGAGATCACCACCCGTTTCGAAGTGCTGCTGATGGTCCAGGCGGCATTACGCGAACTGCTGGAATTCGCCTGGGCCAAGCTGCCCCTGATGATCCATCAGGACGCCGCCGTGGTGGTCACCGCCACCATCGAACGGCGCCTGGAAAGCGTCGATACGGGACTGGCCGCCCTGCGCCTGCAATACGCCGATTTTTCACGGGAACTGCAGCTCCGATACCTGGAACGCGCAGCCGTCCGCATCGAGGAGGCCGAGTACCAGCGCCTGCGCGCCGAGGCCGCCATCAGCCATGAGGTTCTGAGCGATCTTCTCGCCGACCTGGGCCAGCGGTCGCGCCGGCTGGCCAAACGGCTGCCCATCGACCTCCAGCTCAGCCCCGAGCGTATGGTCGCCAAGGTGCCGACCTTTACCGGCCTTCCGCCGGAACAGGTCGGCCTGATCACCAGGGTCCTGCGCCCGCTGGTCACGGTTCCGGGCGAAACCATCCTGCGGCGCGGCGATCCGGGCTACGCCATGTACTTCATCACCTCGGGCGCGGTGGAGGTCCGGGTGTCGCCGACGCCGATCCGCCTGGGCAGCGGCGATTTCTTCGGCGAGATGGCGCTGGTTTCACAGGGCCGGCGCAGCGCCGACGTGGTGTCGCTCGGCTTTTGCTCGCTGCTGGTTCTGCAGGCCCGCGACTTCGACGCCCTGCTGGCGGCCAGTCCCACCCTGCGGGACCGCATCCACGAGACATCGCGCCGACGCCGGCACAATTCCTCCGCCTGAAGGCTCTGCAGCTTCCTGGCTTGCTACCGCGCGACGGCATCAAGGTGATGTTCGCAATATCATTCCACCCGGTATGAAATGGATCGCCTTTTGCCGCCACCTTCACTCGGTCGCCATTCCAGTCTTCCACCAGCATGACTTGGTCGGCTTTCACGACCTTCGCGCCGGCTATGCGTGTGAACGCTACGCCCATCTCACCGGGCAGCCCGCCCCCTGCGTCGCAGGACACCGTCAGGCCGACAAGGATGCCGACCAAGCAGCCCGATTGGTGATCGCGCACGAACTTGGGCACGGGCGGATCGATGTCGTCGGCGCCTGTGTGGGCAGCAGCCGATGAGCCGCCCGGCATCGCAAGCCGAGGCCATGCGGCTGGCTCGGGCGATCCCGGCCCGGCGCCCGGGGAACGACCGTGGCGGGGCATCTCGACCGGGCCGAGTTGATCGCGGATGTGATCTGGCGGCGGTTCAATGTCGGCCCCCACCAGTGGAAAGCCAGGCATCTGCGCTGGTACCTGGACCGGGCCTGCGCCGATCTGGCGCCGACTACCCGCTATGACCGCTGGCGAACCATCCGGTCCCTGGCGGTGGCGCTGGGGCGCCTGGAACACCTTAAGGGGCCATGGCCGAGGCCGAGCGGCGATGGGGCAGAACCTCTGGGGGCAGGGCGACCGCCCAAGCTTCCCGGCCGGGGCGGCGCACGGTGATCACAGCAACCCCAATTCCTCGCCAAAACCTTGGGTGAACTCGCCCGGGTCGAAGCTGTCCATGACCGAGGTGAAGGCGTTGGTGGTCTTGGGGCCGATCTGATTGTCTTCCTCGAGCGGCTGCCAGTTCTCTACTGCATCCGGACCGACACGGTTGAGGGTGCGCTGGAGCGCCTCACCGGAATCGTCGCCGAACAGCGAGGTGGTCATGCCTCCCAGGCCCGAGGCATCACCGCCCTTGGCCTCTTCGGCGAAGCCCTTGAAGCGGCCAAGGCTCAGGGCACCGTCCACCTTGTCCTCGCCATGGCCGGCCAAGGCGGATTTCAAGGCGAAATCGGTCTTCGGGCCGTAATCACCGTCCACCTTCAGCCGGTCCTGCGGCGTGTAGTCGCCCCAGACGGGAGAGCGTTCGGCGGGCGGGTTGGCGTCGTTCAGCATGTTGAGTCCGTCCTGCAGCGCCTTGACCGAGGGCTCATAGCCGTCCGTCTGGGCGATGCCGGTGAGCTTGTCGCCCATGCGGGCCGAGGCCTGCCACAGATCCCCGCCATCCTTGGCGAGATGCGGCGCCGGTTCCTCGGGAATGGCGCGGATGGGAAGCGGCTCGACGGGCTTGCCGCCCTCATATTGCTGCTCGCCCTCGCCGTAATTGGTGGTGTGCCAGTCCTGCACCTTCTCATAGAGGTGGGCCTTCAGGGGATCGCCGGCATTGGTACCGGCGAAGTCGCCCTGGGCGGAGTTCAGCACGTCCTTCATCTCGGACTCGGTCCAGGTGTCCACGGGTTTGAGCAGGGCGGATTGGGCCGGCTGGTCGATGGGCCGGGCCGCCAGGTCGCGCATGGACTGGATGCGCGAGTCCAGGTTGGCCGTTCGTTCCGAGGCGCCCGCCTGCTCCATGACTTTCTCGGTCTCGGCCGCCTCGTTGGCGAGGCCGCCAACGGAATCAGTGGCGTCAGAGCGTTTGTCCACCCCAGCATGGGGATCGGTGCCGCCGGGATACATGCCATCCTCGGGGAAGGTCAGGGGGCGATTGGGTTCGGGATACTTGGCATTGCGATAGAGTGCAGCTCCCGACATCTGCTTATCCTGCTCCAGTGTCATCACCTGACCGACATTCTTGTCGATACCGGCGGCACTGAGTGCGCCATTGGCGAAGTCGACACAGTTGCGGTCATTCAGGTCGTATTTGCCGGGGTTCTTCTCGTTGTGTTCGAAATATTCCTTCACGCGATCGAACTGCTCAGGGGTCAGGGGGATTTCGTCGGATTTCAGGATGCCGACCTTATTGACCCGTGATTCGTCGTTATCGACCGCCCCGGCGACTGGCAGAGTCGCGCCCGCCAGGAGCGACTTTCCCGAAGCGGCGCGGAAGCCCCGAATTGTCGATGTTTCACCGTCACTGATTTCCACGCTGAAATGGCCGACGGGGCCACCCGCGCTGTGGATGATCATCTTGCATCCCATGTCGATTCTCCAAAAGAAAAGGGGGAGGCTTTTGGGCCTCCCCCTTGGTGTTACGGACAGAACTGTCGGCTAATCTATGCGCATGCGGATTGTCTCTCGCTCACTCTTGAACGCAAGGATGACTGCAGGATGCCACATCCTCTCTGGCTGGGCGCAATCCTCGTGGAGATACGAGCGGACGAACTCTTTTTTCTGGAGCAGATATTTGCATGGGTTGATAGCCGCATCGACCGTCAACCCTAGTTTCGAAGCATCCTGAAGGGCCGTTTCCGGCATCTCTAGGGCGACGCAATCTTCCAGAATCCACCATCGACAATATTTGGCACGAGAGCCTCGGATCGGCCTGAAGCAGGCCGGATTGTCGACGTCCTTTTTCCCGCCGCATCGATCGGGGGCATCGGAGGGAGACACGCCGTGAGCCGCCCGAATCGCAAACTCCTGATCGCTGGTCCCCTTCCAACTTGTACTGAAATAGGCCGTCAGAAATATCCCGGCCCATCCGAGTGCCAGTAGAACCAGGAACGTCCCGACAACCAGTTTGGCCGTCGCCCATATGCCTGGAATACGTTCCATCCTGGCCCCAGACATGGTTGTGATGTTGACGGGTGACATTACCAATGGGCGTCGCGGCTGTCAATCACGTTTTGTTCTCATTATGGCGTGCGCCGGTCTCACGCGCCGGGCCGACTGTCCCATGGCCAATCTCCTATTTTCCTGGTTCGTAATTGTAGTCGTCGAAGGCCGGGTCTCCACCAGGAAGCCCTCGTATGCGGCGTTGACGCTGGTCCGCCCTCCTCCAAAGACCCTGGCCTCGCTGCTGTTCTCGACCGAGCGCAGAGAACCGTCGATGCGCCAGAATTTGACGTCATGGAGTGCCCACAGATTCTCTTCCATCCCTGACGGGTGGGGCTGAACAGGAGCGGCTGAAAGAATGTCGGCCATTGAGAGCGTCCCTTCCTGACGGTTCTGAGGGGCAATCAGGCTCGGCCAATCTATCCAAAGTTTGGAAAACGCAATCTGCGACTACCCGTTTCCCATTGCCACGGAACAGCTGGTGAAATGGTACGGGCCAAATCGCAGTACCCAGAGATTTACCGGCGCTTCGGCCAATTGCTGGCGGAAGAGCGGACGAGCCGTGGCCTGTCTCAGAGCGAGGTGGCCCGCCGCCTTGGCAAGCCGCCGTCCGCCGTGTGGAAGTACGAAAATGGCGAGCTTCGGCTGGACGTGGTGGAGTTCCTGGCCTTCGCCAAGGCGGTAGGCTTTGATCCGCTCGACCTGATGCGCCGCCTTGCCGTTCAGGACGAACAGAGCCCCGATCCGTAGGCGAACCGGGGCTCCGTCATTTCCTATGCTTTCCTCGGCCGACCCCGGCGGCGGGTCGGCTTCGACGGCACTTCGTGCCCGTGCAGCCAAGCCAGCACACTGGGGGGCCAGAACAGGACGGTGGCCTGACGGCTGCTCCCCACTTTCATGCGGGGCGGAGCATCACGACCGCGCTTCACCCTGTCGCGCAGGGTGTCTTCCGCCATGCGCAGGAAATAGGCGGTCTCGGCATAGGTCCAGGGAATGGTGAAATTGAGGGAAATGGCCTTCGTCTCGGTGGATTGGTCAGACATGGAGGGGCTCCCGGCGCCGGCCGAAGCCGGCGTCTAGGGGCGTCGCGCTCCTCGGGACCGCATGTGCGGATCGCCGGCGCGACGTCGCCGCCCGCGAATGAGGGCGGCGGGAGATCTGGGGAAGTTGATGCGCCGAAGGGCCGAGAGGTCCAACGGGGCGGCCGGTTCGCGGGGAAACGGCGAAACTCGCGAGGCGAGGGCAGCGTTCGGTCGGCTGACCGGGGCAACTACGATACCCCGTCGGAGACACCAAACGGCCCCGACTTCCTCACCCTAGCACCGGAACCGGCGGCGGGCAAGGTGAGGCGTTCCCCGTCGTGGTGTAATTTTGGTGTACCGGGGTGCAAATTTTGGCCCCGATGAGGCCCCCAAGCCCACCCCAAGATGCCCCCATATTTGGCGCTATCTCATTGAATTTACTGGCGAAAAATTGGCGTCCCGGAAGGGAAGAAACCTTCAATTTCAATAAGTTACTGAGTTATTGAAAATAAATGGTTTTTCGGCTCAAAATGGTAAACACAAATGGTAAACATGCCCTTGTGGGGGTGCTATGGCAGTGGTTTGGCGGGGGGCATCCTGTCGCTTTGTGATCCGGGTGCCGGAAGACCTTGTGACCACCTTAGGAAAGCAGATCTCTGAGACCCAGAAGGGGCTATCGCCTGCTGTTCCAATGCGACGGATAAAAGATCTCGAGCTGCAGTGGCGGGCCTCAAAAAAGGAGATGTTCGAGCAAGTTCGAACTGCGTCAAACGGATCCCACTACATTTCTCGGCTGGAACTTCGTCAGGCTGCCAGGGATGCGGCATTGCGCGGCGTTGGGCATTTTCCCGATCCCATCACAACCAGTGGCCTCGGGGTTGGTGGAATGGCGCCACCCCCGCCAACGGTTGGGGAACTTCGCGCCGAACTGGATGCCATCGGGGTGACATCCAAGATTTATGCCGATGGCTGGATAAACGACAAGGGATGGGTGTTGGCGAAGGAGGGGTATGACTTCTTTTTGGGCTGCGTCCGGAACGCACTTGAAGATCGGATTGCCTATGACCTCATGAAGCATCTGGGGCACATAGATGATCGTGGAGGCGATCTGGCGACGCAATTAATGCTGCATCCTGCTCGCTCCCCAGGTGAAAAATCGATCCTTAACCAGAATAAAATTGATGATGCTGAGTGGAATCTCGGCCGCCGTCGCCTGACGTTGATACAGGCAATCGGTGAGTTTAAGCAGAGAAATGACTTTGATCGGCTGCGCTACACAACCAAGATGACATTTGAAGATACATTTGTTGTTTTAACCGCAAAGTTCGGGGCGACCCGTGAGGTTCACACTATTGTCCCCGAAGATTTTTCAGCTCTCGGCGCAGATTTGCCGAAGCTGCCACTCTATATGAAGCGAAAGATTAAAGACGGATATAAGCTTGAAGCCTTAACCAAGGAAAATGATGAGAAAATTGCAAAGGCAACCGTAAACCGTCATATTAGCAATATTAAGCAGATATGGAAGTGGCTCGCCGCCCAGCGCCTGATAAAGCATGATTCAACTGGTGAACTTAGAACAACCAAGGGGGAGCAAAAGCACCCGCGTCAGGTTCTGACTTCCGATGACATAAAGAATATTTTTATTTTGAAGGCTGAGGAGATTCATGGTGGCGACATGAACTCGATGAATTTCTGGCTGCCGTGGATTGGGCTGTACACGGGGGCAAGACGGGGCGAGATTGCCCAGCTAACGCCAAACGATATACGAATGTATGCAGGCGTTGAGTGCTTCCATATCGAAACACTCGAAGACAATGGCGCGATATCAGAAAAAACAATTAAGACAAACGCATCTCGGCGAGTTGTGCCTGTTCACTCGAAGCTTATTCAGCTTGGCCTGCTTGATTTTCGTGAGCGAGCAAAGGCGAATGAGAATGGCAAGCTTTTCTGCGAGTTGACGTGGAATCGCACCCATAGATGGATGGGAAGAGTCGAAAAATATTTGTCGCGGGTGCTGCACCCTGTAATGGGCGGGCGCCAATCGGGGAAGACATTCCATTCCTTCCGACACACCGTCAACAATCGGCTGCTTTGGAAGGCCGAGGTCGATCCTGGCATCGTTGACGCGCTGCTTGGCTGGTCGTCGGAGGAGCGCAAGGACGTCACGGCAGAGATCAAGAAAGACCTCATGCGTATGCACTATGGCAAGGCCACCCTGGCGATTGACCGTTTGAGGGATGGCATCGAAAAACTCGTCTTTCCCGAGCTTGATTGACAGCTGAATGATGGGGGCCATGACAGTCACCGAGACGATATCGCGATCAGGAGGACTGCGGCTCCCAGCCGATGTGACCATCGAAGATATTCTTGGCCAGATCACGCTGCCTTTACCGTCCCAGATGCCCCCCATACCCTCTGGGTCTTCTGGAGTGGTGGCTTCGATAATCAGAACCCCTTGCCAGGAACCGTGCCTGCATGACGCGGTTTACGTCGGCTACCACCTCATCCCAGCATCCCTGACAGCAAGAGTTCGTCCGGGATGCGACGTCCATGAACTGCTCTATCTGCTCGAGGCCGCTACGCCCCATGTGCCGATAGGTCGGTGTTCGTGCTGTCATGCTCCTGGCCGGGAAACCACAGGGGTGGATTTCCAAGATCTGGCCTGCCACCTGGAGATTGATCGGCAATCACCCGATGAAAGCTATGAGCACCTCGGGGTGTGGTCGTCTTTTGTGGGCGATCATTGTTGGACCACCCTTGGACTTCATTGGGTTATCCGTACCACTCGTTTGGAAAAGTCGTGGCTACGTCCCGGATGCCGACCTTTTCGCCGAGTTGGATATCTTTGGGGTCGAAAGCCTTAATTTTCATCGTGGGGCCTGACGTCTAGCGCGGGTGGATGCTGTGCTCTTAACACGGTACGGTAACTGCCGTAATATCCCATGATGGGGTCAGATCTGGTCACTGTTTGTCTCTGGCGTTTTCTCTATGATGCCGGTCGATTAGTGTCAAAACTGGACACATTACGGTGAGCCTGCGCTCTTCCTTGGCTTGACAATGCGGTAGCTCTGGCTAGGTTGTTCAACTGCCAATTTGCGCAGAAGAATCGCGTTTACACCTTGCGAAACGTCACACAGGGGCGGCATCCGGCAGGCTTAAACTGAGAAGGTTTGGGGGGAGCGTCAGAGTTACGTGCGGTCAGATATTCTCCAGTGGCTAGCGACCTCGAAGAATGGGCTCGAAATTCGAGCCTTGGCGAAGGCGCTTGGCTGGGACGATTTAATATCCCTGAACCGAGAGCTTCTTTCGCTCCAGAGCAATGGATACACAAGAATATCGCAGAATCGCTGGCAGGTTACGCCGAGTGGCCGACAGACGGTAATCGCGAATACCAAAAAGCCAACCAGTCGATCTCAGGCCGTCAAGGTTGAGAAATCTGGCAGCAAGCTCGAGACTGCAGCACCGGCAAAAACCTCCAATAAGATAGATGCTGACGCGCTGGCCACCATCCCTGTGCAGGCGCGCCGTCAGCAAGAAGCTGTTACCAATGTTTCCGCCACACGGTCCCAGGGGGGGCTCAATGTTCCCGCTCTGCTGTCATACTACCGCGCTTGCCTGTCTATCGAAGACCGGAGCGACCCGAAGGCAGGCTGGGACGAGGCTGGAACTCGGTTTGCGCCCGTTCGTCTGAGCGGGCCTTGGTGGCCAACGGATGGTCGTCCAGCAATTCTCACTGTCGCCCGGTCACTATTGCCTGAAGGTTTCCAACAGGCGATGGGGCGCTCCACCGGCGACGGAACGATTCATCTCGGCTTCCCACTCGACGTTTTCGGTCAAAAGTCCGCCGGGATCATGGTGCGCGCTGTGTGCTCAGTGCCTTTGCGCTGGAAGGCCACGCAGGACGATGTCGTCGTTTTTGAGACCGTAGAGACCAGCGTCACCCTCAATGCTGGGTGGATGGCCTATCACCGTAAGCATGTGAATTTCCAGGCGTTGGCGGAACGCATCGGTAATGGTGTGGTCGACGACGACACGGAGGATGGAGAGGCTGATGCGCTGCAGACGCAGCAATTCGACCTCAAAGAACTCTGCCTTTTGCTCAACATGGCGTTTGCCAAGAAGCGAAATGGCGACCTGAAGCCGGAAGCCACCGACTTCAGCCTTCCTTCGTCAGTGGGCATGCACAACGTCGCTGCCTTGTTTGTGACCAGCGGCGCCCGTTATTCCGCCGCCTCTATCCGTGACCTCGAGGTCCTGTCCAAGGCCCCGGTGACGGAACACCAAGGGACAGCCTTGGGCACGTTGCTCGGCCTTACGCCTCCTGCCCGGACGGATGATAATGCCGTTCTCGAGCCTATCGACCTAACTTACAGCCAACTGGCTGCCGTCAGGAGTGCGCTGTCCGAACCACTGACTGTCATCACCGGGCCGCCCGGGACTGGCAAATCTCAGGTGGTGACCGCCATTTTAGGCAGCGCCGCAGCACACGGGCGCACCGTACTTTTTGCCAGCCGAAACCATGCGGCGCTGGATGCCGTGGAGCCTAGGCTGGCCGAGTTGTCGCCAGACCGGCCGCTCATGGTGCGCTTTAGTCGACGTTGGGGCGACGGGACGTCGGTGCGCATCGCCGACCTTATCCGCGCCATTGTTGCTCGACCCGTGACTGCCCAGGATGCTGGGGCCCCCGACAACTTGATTATGTCGCTCTCTCACCTGGATAAGGAGAGGGCCGCGGTAATGGGCCGCGCGGCCAAAATAGCCTTGGATCGTGAAGCGGTTGCAGCGCTATGCTGCCGTCAGCTTGATCAGATGCGGGGTAATCAGATACTGCCCAAGCGCCGCCGTGGTGGTCAGCGAGACTCGGCCCGCGACAAGCTGTTCGCGCTCGGCGATTGCCCGTGCGGCATCGTCGGCGGCGGTGATCGACGGCTTTGCCATGTCATAGATGCGCTGCCCCTCATCCGTCAGCGATAGGGCTCGCGTTGAACGCTGGAACAGCGACGTTCGCAAGAGCAGCTCAAGATCGGCAAGTCTTCGGCTTACGGTGGATTTTGGCAGGCCGAGTGTCTTGGCCGCAGCTGTGAAGCTGCCTTCGTCGGCAATGGTCACGAGCAGCGCAAGATCGTCGAGCGATGGCTTCATTGTTCTGAAAATGGAACAGTGCTGTCCAAACTTCAAGCCTTATGTGGACAGTGATTAAGGCGCATATGGATATCAACACAGTCAGAGGACTATGCCATGATCCGTTTTACGTCTGTCTACACCCCGACGCAGATGCGCCATGGCGCGGAATTTGCGGCCCGCCAGTATCCTCGCCAGGCGTTTGGCAACCTTATCGATCCGGTCATCAACATTGACTGGTTCGAAATGAATGCCCCAACCTTTCCGCCTCACCCCCATGCGGGTTTCTCCGCCGTCACCTATCTGTTCGCCGATTCGCCCAATGGGTTCATCAATCGCGACAGTCTGGGCGACGTACAGCCCATTCACCCTGGTGGCCTGCATTGGAGCCGAGCGTCACGCGGGTTGATGCATGAAGAATTCCCGGTTCCCGAAGCAGGTCTCGTGCATGGGCTGCAGATTTTCATCAACCTGCCGGCGGCCAGCCAGGCCGATCCCGCCGCAGCCTTTTCGGTCCCGGCCGCCATGGTCAAAAGCCTTTCCGGCAAAGGCTGGGAAAGCCGTGTCGCGGTCGATGGAACGACGGTGGGTGAAATCGCCGGAGCCCTGCCGTCACCGGTCCGGATCGAGGAAATCTCGCTGGCCCCATCGGCGATGCGTGACATCGACATACCTGCGGGTTGGGGGGGCATTGTCGTTGTGCTCGAGGGAGACGTTTCGATCGGTGACGTGACCCTTGCCGCCACGCAGGCTATTGGCTTTGCCACCGACGTCGAAGGGCCGTTCCGGATCGCCACAGGTGCTGGTCAAGCCCGCATTGCGGTGGTTTCGGGGGCGCAACTCAAGCAGCCGATTTATGCCCAAGGCCCGCTCATGCTTGCCAGCCACGAGGCCCTCGAAGAGGCGCGTCGCCGCGTCGCCTCGCTCAGCTTGCCCGCCTGACCCCTGCCACATGTTATCCACACAAAGGAATCACATCATGACGAACCGCTTTTCTGCTGAAAATGCCGCGCTTCTGCTGATCGACCATCAGGTCGGCACCATGCAGCTGATCAAGAATATCGACCGCGATCTTGCCGCCAAGCAGTCGATCGCCCTGGCCAAGATGGACAGGCCGTGATGGATGCTTCGGGCTCGCCCAGCGATATTTCGGAAGAGTTCTCACGCCAGCGGATGCACGACGCAGGTGTCGTCCTGACCGCCACTAATACGCTGATGGCGGAAATTGCCCAGGACTGGTTCCCGAATCACCTTCTGACGTCTGCGGCTCCACAAAGAGTAGATCGACAAGGATGCCGACACTAGACCCATGGTTCCGGCCAGGAAGATGAAGTGGCCTTCCACGGAGCCTCCGCTGGTCATGGGCTCTGTCAGCCGCTCCAAGACGAACAGGGCCGTCGTGATGCAGACAGCCACCACCGCATGGAAGCCCTTTTCCAGCCTAGTCAACGTCCGCCTCGTGGGATTGTCCATAATCCACGCCCCCTTCTCGATGTCCTCGGCATATGGTCATTCTTGGGAACCCCCACAAGAGATGTTGACAAGTTTAGTAGGATATTGGCCGCTGCCCCGCGGACAGTGACGTGGAGCGCGGAGAAACAATCAAACCTCCAACGGCGTCCTGCTCCGTCATTGCCCGGAGACAGCCGCGTATGTGCCGCTAGTCCTGAGTGCTTTGGCAGGGTAAAGCAGAAGCCGCCACCACATCAGTTAACCACGGACAGGCCCCGATTTTTGAATCGCTTGAGCATGTCCTCAACCGGTTCCGGGTCATGATTGATGGCATCCTCTTCTGCTCGCCATGAACCGCAACTGACCCATTTTTCGACGATATTCACCCGTTCGCAGCTACTTCCATTCCCCCGGACCCAGGCGCTGGTCGAAGAGATCGTCCGATCCCCGCCGAGGTTGGTCAGGTTGACCTTCCGGATCTCCGGACCCACGCCGAACTCGGGATGCTTTCCGAGCCAAGAACTGACGCATGCCCGCAAATCGTTGACATTTGGAACCCGCGAGTTTGGGAAGAACTGCTTGGTGAAGATGCTCACCATCTCGTGCAATTTGGGGGCTGACACATAGGTAAAGGCTTCATCGCCGAAAACCTCATGGGCCACCATTTCCCAGGCTGGCCGTTGGTTGCTGGCCAATTCATTGAAATCTTCACCATGATAGGCGCTCGGAGCACCCTTATCCTTGTGTCGGACAAGAATGTTGTGCAGCCAGCGCCCAACCTCGCGGGCGTCTCGAGTGACCCAGATGTTTTCTGAGATCCACAACTTTGCCTCGTCGATGGTGATACCTCGCAAGTCGGCAATAACCTCTGGCATGGGTCTCGATGCTTTGATTACCGACCAACGGCGGTCGCTATTGTCATGGCCAACTCGAATTACACCCCGAATATCATTTCCGCCAATTAGGTATAGTGCCGTGTTTTCAACTTGATATGGTCGCTGAAATTTTTCGTTGATGACAACATATCGGTTTCCGACAAGTCGCTTCATCTTTTCCATGTCCAACTTATCATTCTGACTTTCGTCGATAAATACGATCGTTTTTCCAGCAATAACGCCATTAAACGAACCTGATACATTATCTGTACTGACGGAAGCCACTTGGTGCCGTCCGAAAATTGTGCAAAGGACGTTGTCGACAAAGACATTTTTGCCAATTCCTCCTTGCGGATAAAACACCATGCAGGGGATGGTGAAATCCTCCGGCCGTAGATATTTGCGAGCAATCACATGCTCAATGTGGTCCTGCGCCTCCTCATTTTCGCCGGATAAAGTCCAGGTGAGATAATTAAAAAATGGGTGAACATCATCGACGTTGGGCTGGACCCAGTCGCGCCGGTCAATGAGATTGAGGTGCTGCTCCGGCGCCTGATCGAAGGTGGCGGTGATATCGCGGTAAATGCGGCCATCCGCCTCCAAGATCTTGGTGAAGAGCATAAATCCCTCACTCGATTGGAGTTCGGCGTGGCTGTTTTGCAAGGCCTGCTTATTGAGAAATCCCCAACCGGCCGGGCTTCGTTCGACATAGCAGCCTTGGCCCCGGATGTAGCGATAGTCCTGTCGCTGAATGATCTCCTTGATCCGACGTTCAAGGTCCAGCCGTTGCTGCTCGCGCAGCGCGGCAGCAGCCTGCTTATCCGCCTGGGCCGCAGTCTTCCTGGCAACCTTCAGTTGTTCAGCCTGGATCGTAAGGTCTTGGATTTTGGCGTCAATGGAGGTGTTCATGCCAGGCCTCCTACGAACTTGCCGTTTGCGAAATTGATCAGGTAGCCAAGGCTGATACCCTTACCCTGTCGCACCTGCTGGAGACAGTGGCGCCACTTGGCATCGCAGTCTGCCGCCGACTTTTGCCGCATCAAGCCCCCGAGGCTGACGGAACGGAAATCATCCAGAGTGAATCCGTTGCTGGCCATGGCAATCCCAATCCGCCACCAGATGGGCTCCTGGCCGACATACCGCCCCTTGAGCTTGGCCAGAAGTTTGTCTCTTTCGGTGTCAGTAATCTCTCGATGTTCGATGGCAGGGGCTGTTTTTTCCCGTTCGATACGGGCTGCTGCGGCTGTCGCCCACCCCGACCATTCCAATACCTGGCCATCGTTGACCCATGATTCTGCCAGGACCAATCGATCGGCGGGACATGTTGGGAGATAAAATCCGCGACTCAGATCAAGCTGTGACCGATCCCCGATGCCCGCCCAAGCTTTGATCTCGGGACGCATGTCGCGGAACACTGCTGCCGGTGCAGGCGTGTTTAAAGGGAAGAACGCCCGAAATGCATCCTGGCCGCCTTTTTTGGCCGAGCGGTGGGAATAGGTTGTATAGGCCACATGCCTCCATGGTCGGAACTTGGCCTTGAAAGCGGAAATGCTGAAGCCGCCATCTATGTCCAGGGCCAACATACTGTATTCGACCACATTGGCCGCACAGCGCCGGACTGGATCTCCGCCACCTTCAACGAAGCGGGCGGGGCAGACCATCAGGGTGTCCTTGGCCTCGGTCGCGGTATGGGCGGTCAGTAATGAACAAACTGCATCCCAGTTGGCACTTTCACCAACAGAAGCAATGTTGTCTTTAGAGTTTCCAAAAAATGTTAAATGATACTTCATCGCTACACCTCATATGTTGTCCCGACAGGAGGCTTGCCTCCTCCTGCCGGGAAGTTGTCGCGAGGTGGGGGCGACGATGTGCATACTTATTTATCGATGCTGTAAACGCGCACAGACTATATTTAATCATCGCAATATCTCCACCTCGTTTTATGTAGTCACAGGCAAGGACGACATTAGTTGTATTTATTTTTGTTAGTCGCCTGAGTGCGTCGATATTCGGTTGTCATGTATGCTGACTGATCGTGGTGAATAAATGTCGCAATCGCAGCCATAAACTGGTCCATCCAAAAGCGATTCATGCGGCTGAAGTCATATCCATGCACGCTCACGACATGATCAATGATATCGCCTGACGTCTTGAGTGCATCCGGAGGAAATCCATCTATGTTATCGTATACTGCTTGAAGATCGGCCTCCGGAAAGCCAACGCCAATGTCGTTGATTTCAAATATAATGAACGCTCTATCACTCATGATCACATTACCCTTCTGATAAGCCTGACGCGGAATGCGTAAGCAACTCATTGGACGATATCTGTCGCTGTGGTATTCCGTCATTATTTCGTTTTACTTCCTGTGTTGTGCCCGCCAGGGAGTGTTAGTTGCCGCGGAATGCAACCACGCCGAGCTATCGGCAATAATTGATCCCCCTTGTGCGGCGGCAGAGCGCAGTATTCAGCCCATAACTCTGTTGTGGCGCCCGCGACCCGGAGCGGATTCAAAAGTGAATTCTTGGGAATGCTGCGAAATCGCCGGGACGAGCGTCGCAATTTGTTGCGCCATCTTGATGGCGAAAGATATCGAAAAATGCAAAACGAGGGGCTAACGTTGCGTCATACCCAAGCAACACGGAGGTAATAATGGGTGTGACGAATAAAATAGGAAAGCACATGCCAAAATTGTGCTCAGCAAGCCACGCAATGGCGACGCTTGATCCAGACTTGTTTGTTATAAAGCCGCCACAATCATTTGATGGTCTTGACGTTATTGTTATCCGGCTTACCGATCAAGTGGCAGCTGAATTGCTTCGATCTGCTCGCAAACGCGGCGATGTCATCAGGCGTGCATCCACTGGACAGCGATGGATGGGGGCAGTCGAGGACGTCTGCCTGATCAGTCCTGATCCAAAGCGACGCAAGGAGATATTGGCGATGGGCAAAATTAATTATAGCAACATAATTGAAATGTAGGAGCTGAAAATGGCTGATGCAAAAATTACAGAATCAAACGATTGTACAATAAATGATGGCACCAAGGATCCCTCAATCGATTATAAAGCAAGAATAAATGCGATTACATCGCAATTAAATGAGGTAATTGATCTTATGGAACGTGTGCGGGACTACATGGACGGTCGCACCAACGAGTTGGGAGAGTATGTTTACGATGAGGATTTTGATGGTCATCGCATGCTTTTGGATGGCCTTATATTAAAAAAGAGAGCGCTTGGAATTGAGCGCGCAAAGGAACTGCTTTGGGTAAGAGACAAAGAATTCCAAGAGAAGACCATGGAGGATCTTGAGTTCATAAATCAATACTTTGCACGAGGCTACCTTGATCTCGAAGATAAGGGGAGGTTTGATATTTCCGATGCGGAGTTGATGTGCATTGAGTATCTTTGTGAGCTTAAATTCGAACATATCCTTATAGGCAAAAGCGTTGAAATGTTTGGGTCGGAGGGCGCGGCTGAGTATTTTCAGGATGAAATCCACGAGACGCGCTATAAGATAAGAGAGTACATTCATGATGCAGCTCTAAATGGTAGCATTAAACTGTCTGTTAAACATTAATGTCATCTTCTAAAGATGTGTGTGCGTTCTAACTGAGCGCACACATACCGCTTTATTGCATTCAAGGAGGCCATCAATGGCTGACCAAAAGGTATCTTTTGCCGCCCGCATCGTGGCTTCGTACTTGGGTAACCACGAGGTCCCCATTCACGATCTCTCCGCGCTCATCAAGGCGACCTATACAGCTTTGGCCGGGACTGAAGCGCCATCCCCAGTCGATGCGGATCGTCCAGTCCCGGCAGTACCTATCAAAAAGTCCATAACGCGCGATTTTGTCAGCTGCCTTGAGTGTGCCAAGAAGCAGAAGATGCTTAGGCGCCATTTGGCGACCGCGCATGGCCTCTCTGTCGAGGAATATCGGGCCAAATGGTCTTTACCAGCCGATTACCCCATGGCCGCCCCAAGCTACGCCAAAAAGCGCTCGGAGATGGCCATTAAGATTGGCCTTGGGCGGAAACCCAAGGCTGCTGTGGCAGAGGCGGGCGTCGATACGGTAGAGGCGGAGAAGCCGCTCCACACCTATCCTGCATCCCGGTGGTCGAAGCCTGCGGGGTGATGGGGCCGTGAGCATATCGGCGAAGGGTGGTGGGTTCTATCCAGAGTAGGATCTCGCCTTCACGAACTCACATTACCCCCAATATCCACCCCTCTACCTGGGCCACGGTGCGTTCCGGAGGCGATAGGTGTGGCTGAAGGTACTGGCCAAGGCTTTCATCACGATCAACGCCAGCCATCCAAGCCGCGATGCTGTAGGCATCATGTTGGTCCGATGTTCGATCCTGACGAGGAAAACCGCGGCTGTATAAGGCCGGATAGGCTTCAACGACAGCTGACTTACCGTGAGGAATGGACCAGCCATCAAACGGCCAAAAGTGAACTCTGTGGCCGACCAGTTTTCGGATGTGTCGCAGCCATGGGATCCCGGCATGGGTCGATTTCGCGACCTGGCCTTGGATGTCAAAATGAAAGTTAGATTTGGCCTTGGCGCGCTCTTCGCACAATCGTCTCCAGCGGCTGTTGCCTATTCGGGCTGCGCCATTCCCAACCGATCCATCCCGGACGAAATCAACGTAAACGTAGTCGCCATCCGTCGGCCAATGAGCCTGGAAATCATCCAAAAACGTCGGCCAATCCGGCGGGATTCTATGAAGCTCGAAATACCTCAAGGGAAATGAAAATCCGTGGTCGATACCGACCAGAGTGGGGATATCGCTGGATAGCTGCTCCACCAGCCAGTGGGCGATATCCTTGCGTGACCAGTAGCGTCGGACTGCAGTTGGGGATTTTGACGGTGGGGGTGGAATCTCGACCGGATCAGTGGGGCCATCGGTTGAAAACACCCGAAGACCTTTCAGATTGGCGGTAGGGACCTCTGCGCCGCTGTAGTCGATGCCGATGTAGCGTTGGAAAAGCGGCATGATGATGCTCGATTAGGCGTGATCCGGCCCGATCATGGTCCTTCTGTCTAAGGAAGGGTAGCGCTATCCGATTTGGCAAACAAAATGGTAAACATTTATGGTAAACGCGCCTTGCGGCACATCTGGTAAGTTATTGATTTTATTGAAAAAATCGGCGATGGCGTCCCGGAAGGGATTCGAACCCCTGACCTACGGTTTAGGAAACCGTTGCTCTATCCTGCTGAGCTACCGGGACGCGGGACGCTGCGGTCGGGCGGGTTATATCATTGCGGCGGGGCGGGGCGGAAGGGTGATTCGGTCGAGGGAGAAACGCGCGGATCCCTTCCCGCAGCCACGGCAACCCGCCCTTGACCCGCGCCCTGCTTGACGGTGACGCGGGGGCTTTCTACAGTGATCGTTCCCGCGCGATGATCTTTTCCGCGCGGTGACGGGCGGGTGGTCGCGCTTCCCCTGTCCGCCGTTGGAATTCGACAAGGAACCTGCCTATGAAAGTTGTGACCGATTCCTCGTTCGAGGCCGAGGTGCTCAAGGCTTCCGGCCCTGTTCTGGTGGATTTCTGGGCCGAATGGTGCGGCCCCTGCCGCCAGATCGCTCCGGCGCTCGAGGAACTCTCCAAGGACAGGGCCGACAAGATCACCGTCGCCAAGATCAACATCGACGAGAATCCCGGCACCCCGGGCAAGTACGGCGTGCGCGGCATTCCCACCTTGATGATCTTCAAGGACGGCCAGGTCGCCGCCACCAAGATCGGCGCTCTGCCCAAGAGCAAGCTTTACGAATGGGTGGATTCCAGCCTGTAACAACGGCCGGAATCGTCCTTCACCGGATGATCGAGCCCCGCTTCGGCGGGGCTCGATGCGCTTCTCGGGGCAAACCATGGCCGTTTTCGACGAGCAGAGCCGCCAGCGGCTGATCACGTTCCTGCAGCAATCCTTCGACGACGACAACGCCGCCGACATGGAGAGCTTCGCCCAGAATTTCCTGCACAACGGCGCCCTGTGGGACCGGCTGGCGGATTTGTTCCCCACCGCATCGGCCTCGGCCATGCGCGCGACCATGACCGAAGCCTTCGCCGCGTGGCAGAAGAGCCGCCAGACCCTGCACTGAGCGCTCAGTCGTCGAGCGTGAAGCCCACCTTGAGCACCACCTGCCAGTGGGCCACCTGCCCCTTGTCGATATGGCCGCGAGTCTCGGTGACCTCGAACCAGCGCAGATTGTGGATGGTCTGCGACGCCTTGGCCACGGCGTTGCGGATGGCGTCCTCGTAGCTCTTGTCCGAGCTGCCGGCCAGTTCGACGATCTTGTAGACGTGCTCTCCCATGACGATTTCCCTTATTCCAGACCCGGGTATTTTCTGGATATGGGAGCGGGTTCCCGCCGCCGCCAGACCCGCGGGCTAAATCGGTACTCTGATGCCGAATTAAGCGATTGACGCGGCCTCCGCCCCCCGATACCCTTCGTCATAGATCTTCCCTGACGAGAGGCGATGATGGGCTATTCCCTGGCAGAATTCCTGGCGCATGCCATTGCTTTGGAGACCGAGGCGGCAGAGCGCTACGCCGAGCTGGCCGACATGATGGAGGCCCACAACAACCTGGAGACCGCCGCGGTGTTCCGCGACATGGCGCGGTTCTCCACCCTGCACGGCGACGAGATCCGGCAGCGTTCGCGCGCGCTGGAACTGCCCAAGCTGATGAGCTGGCAGTATCGCTGGAAGACTCCGCCGGAGGTGGGCGACGAGAACGACATCCACTATCTGATGACGCCCTACCACGCGCTGCGCTATGCCCGCGACAACGAGATCCGCGGCATGGAGTACTACAAGGACGCCGCCGCCAATTCCTCCGACCCCGAGGTGCGGCGCCTGGGCACCGACTTCGCCGCGGAAGAGGCCGAGCACGTGGTGGCGCTCGACAAGTGGATCGAGAAGACGCCGCGCCCCTCCATCACCTGGAGCGAGGACGCCGATCCCGCCCAGTCGGGGGAATAGGCGGTTCGCCGACAATGGTGAAAGGGGGCCGAAAGGCCCCCTTTTCTTTTCAGCCGCGTAGGGTCTTGTCGTGGCTGCGCTTGACCACGGCGACGCCCAGCACGCCGAGCGCGATGCCCCAGATGGGCGCGGTGTTGACCAGGGCGGTGATGATGCCCGGCGCCTGGGCCGGCTCGACGATGATGGCCCAGGAAATGGCGCCCATGGTGGCGGTCCAGGTGGCCGCCACGGCATAGCCGAAGGTGGGCCGCCAGCAGCGGACATAACGGTCGCCCGAGGCGGCTTCGGCCCGCATGGTGGCGTTGATCTCGGCCAATTGGCGGGTTTCCTCGCGGGCCAGCTCGACCTCGTGGGCCAGCCAGGCCTGCTGCAGCTGCAGCGCCAGGGCGGGATCGGCCTTGATGGCGGCCAGGGCGTCCTCGCCGCTCGGTTTGCCGGTGACGCTTTTCGCCACGCCGACCACCTGGTCGGCGACCTTGGCCGCGCCTTCCGCATCGTCGCCGCCGATCCAGCGGATCAGGCCGGGGACGAACTGGGCGAGGCCCAGCGCGATGGTGATGGGGTCCATGATCGTCGTCTCCTAGCGGGCGGCCGACTGGGCGCCGTCCAGCTTGCCCTCGATGCGGACCAGATGCTCGGTGAGCCGCTGCTCCACGTCCTTGAGATAGCCGGTGGTGGCGTAGCTCTTGGCCACCTCCAGCTTGTAGGCGGCCAGGGCCTCGCGGGCCTGGCCCATGCCCACGTCCAGGCGATGCTCCAACTCGTCGATGCGATGGTCGGCCTCGTGACGGACCCGCCAGACAGTCATGGCCATGGCACCCAGGACGGGCAGCTCGACGGCGGTGACCCACCAGCGGGGGTCGAAAGCGATGGAATCCATGAAATGTCTCCTGATGACAGCCGCCGCCCGGCGACTGAGGGGCTAGAATTCAAAATCCGAATGGGCCACCACCGCGCGGCCGCCGGGCCGCCAGTCGGGGCGGCCGGCGATGGCGGACAGGGGGCGCGACAGGCGCACCGGCTGGGACAAGAGGCAGCCGGCGACGGCGTCCAGGCCATCGTCACGGCCCTTGCCGCCGGGCTGCCATTCGCGCATCTCGGCGATGAAGGGGGTGTCCCAGACACTGCGGTGGACGTGGAGCGCGCCCGCGGCCAGCACGGCGTCGAAGGCGTCGATGATGCGCTGGTCCTTGGCCCGCTTGGCCACGGCCTCGATGACGGCGCAGGAGATGCCGGCGCCCCCCAGTTCCCGGCGCAGCAGCCCGGGCAGGAAGCGGCCCAGCCCGTTGGTCTCCAGTTGCACCGCCGGCAGATGCAGGTCGGCGGCGAAGCGGGCGACCTGGCGGCAGAGCTGGGTGGCCTCGTCGGTCTCGGTGCGGGCGGGATCGTGCTCGAGATAGCGCACCCGGTGCAGCCAGTAGAGGCCGTCCTCATCGGTGAACAGCGCCGCCACCACCGAGGAATCGCCCTTGCCGGGCGCGCCATAGGCCGGGTCCCACCAGCAGGCGGCCGAGACCATGCGCCTGGCCCCGATGGTCAGCAGCGGAACGCCGTTGCCCTCGCCATAGGACAGCTCGGCCTCGTAGAGGCGCAGGCGGTCGGGGTCGAGACGGCCATCGGCGATGTTGACGGGGCGCAGCATCATCTGGCTGTCGAACTTGTTGGGACCCGAGCGCTTGCGCAGGTTTCCGATGCGTTCGGGCGGAAAGCGCTCGGGCCAGGCGGAGCGGCCCTTGGAATCGATCAGCGGCAGTTCCAGGCGGTGAAAGCCGTCCAGGAACGGTCGGCTCTCGCCCGCCTCGAGCCGGGGGCGGTCGGCGTAGATGGTGTAGAAGGAATGGGGCGTGCCGACGTAAAGCTGGGTGCCGCCCGGCACCATCACGTATTCGATCTCGGCCAGCCGCTCGCGCAAATCGGTCCGCTTGGGCGCCGAGTCGCAGGTGTTGGGCACCTCCACATCGTCGCAGATGACGATTTCGGCGCGCGAGCCGGTGATGTTGGCGCCGATCCCCTTGGCCACCATGGAAGGATCGCGCAGCTCGCCCGGCCGGTTGACGGTGAACTGGTCGGCAGCCCACTGGTCGCGGCGCCTGGGCTTCAATCCCTGGGTCAGCGGGTGGCGCTCGACGATGCGCTTGACGTTTCGCACCATCTTCTTGGCCAGGGCGAAGTCGGCGGCCAGCACCATGATGCGCAGGTCGGGATTGACCGCCAGCACCCAGGCGCAGAACAGGCCGACGATGGTGGACTTGCCGCTGGAGCGGAACGCCATCAGCAGCAATTCCCGTTCCCGCCCATGCCAGCGCGCCGCCAGCCAGCGGGCCATGCGCAGCTGGTGCCGGGGCGTGCCCAGCCCCAAACGCTGGTTCCAGATCCAGACGAATTCAGGGAAGTTGACGGATTTCATTGCTCCTCCTCGTCGATGGCGTCGAGGGCGGCGCGGGCGCCTTCCAGCAGGCGCTCGAAGCCGTCGTCGCTATCGGGCTCGGCCGAGCCCTCGGCCCAGCGGGCCAGCTTGACCAGCAGGTCCACATGGGCCAGCGCCGCCTTGGCCGCAGCGTGCCAGGCGGCAAAGCCCTTGGCGTCGGTGGGCGGCGAAGTGGCGGTGAAGTCCTCGTAGCCGGCCAGCGCCGCCGCCACATCCTCGGGCAGGGTTACGGCCAGCCGTCCACGCAGGCCGGACAGGTCCTCGGCCATGGTTGGCCTCCTCTTGGCGGGCGGTGAGAAAATACGCCCCCGCCGCCCGGGAATGGGCGGCGGGGGCATTCCCTAGAAGGCGCTCAGGTCAGGCGCGGATTGCTCCTGGCGCTCGCCTTGTCGGGAAGGTCGGTCAGGTTCCGCGACTTGAGCAAGGCGTCGGCCGACGGCAAACGGATGTGAGTGGTCATGCTGTTTTCCTTTCGGACATGAAAAAGCCCGCCGGTTCATGCGACCGGCGGGCTTGGTCGTCCCCTTGCAGGGAAAGTGGAATCAGGTGACGAGGGCGGCCCGTAGAAGGGCGGCCTGGGCGTTGAGCTCGGCCAGCATGGCGACGTCGGCGGCTTCCGGAGCGGTTCCGGCGGCCTGGGCCTCCAGGATGGCGCGCAGGGACCGCACCGACCTGGCGTCGGTCTCGGCCAGCCGCGCCCGGATCCCGGCATTGATCTGCTCGGGAGAGGGCGGCTGCGCCGTGAACTGGCTGCCATCCCAGCAATCGCCGAGCGAAGCGGTCTCGGAAGCGACAAGGGCGGCCCCTTCCGGCGCAACCCAGTCACTGCCGGAATCGTGCATCACGACGTTGGTCACGATGCCGTTTTCGATGATTGCGGTGCGAATCATGGCTAATACCTCACGATGACTGCGCCGGCGCTTCCGCCAACGCTGCCGGTACCGCCGGCGCCGATGGTTACGGTGATCTGCTGGCCGGGGGTGACGGGGATCAGGGCAATGGCGACCGCGCCGTTATTACCCTTCATGAGTGAGCTCCACGGGGCGTAAGTGTCCCCTTGGCCGTAGGTGGTGGGCTTGTTGCAGTCGGAGGGAGCCTCGACGCCGGTACCCATGCCAAAGACGCCGGCCCCCACCACATAGGCTGGAGGCGTACCGCTGCCGCTCGCCGTTAGCGTCGGCCCGCTTCCCGAATACGTCGCTCCACCGCCGCCGCCCGGAGCAACGGCGTAGGAACCGAAGGACGAGCTTCCGCCGTTGCCTCCGGGGGTGCCACTGCCGTTGGTGTAGCCCGACCCGCCGCCGCCGCCGATGACGTTGACAGCCAGCAGGGTCACTCCGGCAGGGACGGTGAATGTCCCCGAGGAGGTGATGATTTGGCTGTTGGCAAAGGAGGCCAGCGGGGACCATGCACCATCTCCTCGAAGGAACTTGGTGGCATCGGGAATTCCCGCGCCCAGCCCGGCGAATGGAGGGGCGCCGCTGAACGCCGCCCCGAGAAGTCCAAGGGGCCGCATGCTAGTAGTCCTTGCGCTGGGCGCTGACCACCACGCCGCCGGCCAGGGCCACGCCGATGGCGGCATAAAGCTTCCAGCCCGATTGCAGGCGCAGCGGGTTGAACTCGGTGATGGCGGTGCCGTCGATATGGGTGAACGCCGTCGCGGCCGCCAGGGTGGTCTGGGCCATGGTGTAGGCGGGCATCAGGGTGGTGGCGATCAGGAAGTAATTGGCGCCGTCATGGGCGTAGAGCTGCGCCTGGGTGGCGGTCACCGTGGCCCGCGGAATGGCGGCGATGTGGGTGTATTCGGACCCGTTCGAGCCGGCGGAAGACAGCAGGACGGCGTTGGTCCCGTCGTTGTAGGTGGTCTTGGCCGCCGTGCAGACGCAGGCGTCCAGCGCCATGCCCTGTGCGAAGGCGGCGGTATTGGTCACGGTCATCTCTGATCTCCTTAATGGCTGAGCGCCGCCGCCATGGCGTGCAGGGCGGCGACGTTGGGAAGGTTGGCGCCGGCATTGCCGGCGGCGAGCGCGGCGGCGCTGCCGAGGGCGGGCTTGCCCGACAGGTCGGCATAGGCGCCGCTGGTGGCCACGTTCGCCAGCCCCGTCACCGACAGGGTGAGGCTATCGCCGGCGGGGTCGGTGCTGATCGCCATGTTCGCGCCCGCCACCAGGATCAGGGTGTCGCCGGTCTGGTCGGCAGACAGGCTCCCCTGCCCCGCCACCGCGACGGTGCTGAAGGTGTGGACGCCCGCCGCCGCCTGGGCCAGTGCCGCCGAGGCCGCCGCCGCGCTGGCCGAGCCCGAGGCGCTCAGTTCCGAGGCATGGGCCGAGGCCTGGCTGGTCACGGCGGCGCCGGCCGCCGCCTGGGCGGTAGCGGCGGCGGCGGCGGCACTGGACTGGGAGGCCGCCGCATCTGCCGCCGCCTGAAGAGCGACGGCCTCGCTGGCCTGGGCGGCGCCTTGCGACAGGGCGGCGGCGGCGGCGGCGGCATCGGCGGCCAGGCGGTCGGCCTGCACCGCGATCCGGTCCGCCGCCACACCGACCCTGTCGGCGGCCACGGCGGTCCGGTCGGCGCCGGTCACCACCACGTCGGCGTCGCAGATGTCGCGTGCCGTCACCGCGCCGGCGGCGGCCGACGACGCTGAAACCTGGCTGGCGGCGGCGGCCTCCGCCTTGGCCGTGGCCAAGGCCAGAACGGCATCCACCTCGACGGCGCTGTTGGCCAGGCCGTCGCCGGCATCGTTCCAGCGGATGGCGCGGCCGGCGGATGGTTCGGGCAGGGTCAGGTCGGCGGTGGACAGGCTGCGAAACGAACGCTTCACCGCCAGCCCGGCCTCGTCGGCGACCTGCTGCAACGCCGCCACGTGGTAGCCGAACTCCTGATTCAGCGGCTTGGCCTGAACCGAGGTGTCGGGAAATTCCGGCATCCGGTTGATCGCCATGCGGCGGCGCAGCGTCACCTGGGACGAAGCCGGCGGCGGCACGGTGAAGATCACGGTTCCCCCCACCGCCACCCCCACGCCGGAGATGGCGTAGGCCTCGGCCGGCTGAAGACTCTGGTCGACCCAAACCTCCATGTCACCGGGTTCATAGACGGGAAAAGGAAAGCCGAACGCCGCCTGGACGCCGTTGGCGACGAACTGGACGCGCGGCACGAGAGTTTGACTGATCATGTTATGTTCTCCTTGGAGTACTGTGCGCCAGATCTGGCGCACAGCACGATCAGCCGCCATTGAGGCGGCGGCCAAGCGGCCGGAAGGCCGCGCCCGGCGCGAGGGACAAACAGGTAACTTATTCGGCCCCCTTGATCTCGGTGGAGACCGAGATGACGGTGCAGGGCAGCGGCAGGTCCTGCTCGATGCGCCACAGGGGCTGCATGACGTCGCGGGTCCAGCCGATGGCCCGGACCTTGACGTCGCCGGAAAAGGCCGGCGGGCGGGTGGCGAAGCGGTCGGCTCCCCGCCGCCGGAACGGTATCGGGGTGGCGCCGCGCCCGGTGTCGATGAACAGCGCCTTGGTCTCCAGCACCCGGAAGCAGGCCTGGACCAGCCGGACGGCACGGCCCGTCGCCATGGGCTGTCCGGAAGCGGCCTGGGGCGGCAAGGGCTCGATGCGGTGGGCATAGGCCAGGCCGGCCTCGATGGTGGTCGCGGCCACCGGCAGGGTGATCTCTCCATCCACCACCATCACCTCGGCGACGGTGGTTCCGTCCATCAGCACCCGCACGCTCCGTCCGTCCAGATGCCCAAGACCGTTCCAGACGGCAGACGGCGTCTCGCGGCTTCCCGCCAGGGCGGCGTCGAGGTTGAGGGTCTCGTCGAAGCACTCGATGAAATGGCCGCCGTCGCGCTGAACCAGCACATAGGTGTCGCCGTCCACCGCCGCCACCGACTTGAAGGCGCCCTGGGTCTCGAACACCGTCCAGGCCGT
Organism: Magnetospirillum sp. XM-1; assembly: GCF_001511835.1. Lineage (NCBI taxonomy): Bacteria > Pseudomonadati > Pseudomonadota > Alphaproteobacteria > Rhodospirillales > Rhodospirillaceae > Magnetospirillum > Magnetospirillum sp. XM-1. The sequence continues at coordinate 592,415 of NZ_LN997848.1, read as the reverse complement.
CACCTTCTCGGCGCGGTAGACGGTGAGCGTCGCCATGGTTCCGTCCGCCATGACCACATGGAACAGGCGGCGGCCCGCGTCGTAATCCTGGTCCACCGGATCGTTCATGACGTGCTTGGCGACCATGGCGAGGTCGTTGGCCTGATAGGCCTGGTCCACGTCGGCGAACAGGAACTCGCGCAGGTCGCGGCCGTTGCGCGAGATGAAATGGGTGGCCCCGTCCACGTCCCGGGGGGGGACGCTGCGCTCTACCGGCGAGCCCACCCGGGTCTGGCGGTTGAGCTGGATCTTGGTCGGCGTGAGCGGCGCGCCCACCACCATCCATTCCGCTCCCGAGGTGAACACCTGCAGGTGGCGACCCGAGAACACCGCCCGGATGGCGTCCACCTGGGTGGACAGCAGGCTGAGTTCGATCGCCTCGTCGTCCAGACCGGTCCCTAAGTCGAAGTTGAACAGGTCCATGGACTTGGACAGCCACAGACGGTTGGGCAGATCGCGCGAGCCGCCGATGGCCAGCCGCCCCTGGTGGAAGCAGGCCGAAACCGGCCAGCCGCGCAGCGAGGAAAAGGACGGTTCCTCCCAATCCTTGGTGGCCGCCGTGCCGGACAGGGTTTGCTTGACCTCGGCATTGGCTTGGGTGGGCGACGAAACCGACGTGATCAGCACCTGCTTGCCCCCCACCCGGAAGCGCAAGCCCACATGGGCCGCCTGGAACACCGGGGCGGACGCCGACAGGGTGATGGAGCCGCTGGTGCCATTGGGGGCCAGCGTCACCCCGTCCTCGGCGAATTTGTGGGAGGGAACGAACAGGACGCCGTTCTCCTCGAAATAGCTCCACTCGGCCATGGTCCAGGTATCCACCCCGGTGCGGGTGATCTTGCGCGGCGCCACGTCGGGATGGACCACCAGCAATGTGTCGGCGCTTTGGGTCCAGTTCAGCTGGGCGACCTGGGCGGCATTCCACGGCGTGGCCAGCTCGGCCACCTTCTCGCCCTCGGCATAGATGTCCAGCCAGCCGTCGGACAGGGCCAGCAGGTAGGTCTGCTCGGTGTTGAACTCGAAGGCGACCAGCCGCCCCGGCCCCCGGGCCGTGGCCACGTGGCGCAGCCCGGCCCGGCGACGGACCCCGCCGATGGGGGCCACCACCACGTTGCGTAGAACCCGCGCCCCGTTGGCGTAGAGCGCCAGGTCGCCGCGCCCGGCCAGATCCACATCGACCTCGCCGGCGGTGAAGCTGGTCTTGGTGAAGATGGGCAGGCCGCTCATGACCGCACCTCCACCAGGGGAAAGTCGGTGATGGCCGACGGCGTGTGGCTCTGGGCGTCGATCAGCTTGGCACGGCGGAACTCGTCCTCGGCCAGGCGGAACAGGAACTGCGCCCGTGTGGTGCTCTCGGTGAGCGGAATGCAGAACTCGGCGGTGAGCCGCGCCATCAGCATCTGGTCAAAATAGGGCGGAAAGGCCGCTTCGTCCGGGCGGTAGACATAGGTCAGCACCACCTCGTCGGCATCGCACAGAAGGCGCGAGCCGCTGATGCGGAACACCAGGCCCGAGCCCCTGCCGCTGGGCCCGGCCGACAGCACCCGCAGGAAGTCGGTGGGCAGCTGGTAGGCATGGGCGAAATCGGCGAGCGGCTCGCCGGCCAGGCGGGCCAGGGTCGCCTGGCCGGTGGCGAAGCTCCACGGATGGGACGACAGCGCCCCGTCGCGCAAGGGGGGATAGAGGTTGGCGGCCACTTCCGATTCGGCCGAGCCGTCGTCGAAGCCGGCGATGGGGGCGGCGCCCAGGCGGATCAGGGCGCGCGAGCACAAGGCGATGGCGGACAGGGCCATGGCGGGTTCTCCTGGAATGTGTGTCTTGAATGACGGGCTATCGCCCGGATCCATTTGGGGCGATGCCCCAAACCCCCTTCATTTTCAAAACCAAGGGTGGTCTGGAGGCACCGCCTCCAGCCGGGGCCGGGGCGGGAGCCCCGCTAACTCCAAGCCCCGCCCCCGCTGCGTGAGAGGATCGCGCGGGGGCGGGGCGGCGGCCGGCGGCTGACACGGCGGGGGGAAGGGAAAACCCGCCGGAGCGCCAGGGCCGGAATTGTGAATTGCCAAGAAGGGCCTCCCCCGGATTCCTCCGGGGGAGAGGGTTCCGTCTCGTCCGCGAACCGGGAACCGGTCCGCGGGCGAGACGGCAAGCGCAAGGCGCGCCGCGGCTTATGCCGCGAGAGCCAAGCCGCCGGAGGCGGCGCCCGGCGATTGAGGGCGAATAGACCGGCTAGCGCGTATCCGCGCCGCCGATCTGGGTCAGGTCGTTGACGTCGACCACGCCGCCGGTATTGGCGGAGACCAGGAACAGGCCGGCCTTCATGGTGCCGGCGGTGTCCACGTTGGCGACGACGATGTCGCCGACGCGCAGCATGGTCGAGGCGGCGTTGAAATAGCCGCTGGTGTCGACCGTGTTGGCGGTGTCGGCGGTGGTGTAGTGCCACAGCGTGAAGCCGTTGGCATAGGCCAGGACCGACAGGTCCTTGGACTGATAGGCCATGATGGAAGCTCCCTTAGGATTCGAGGCAGCGCAGCGAGACGACGCCGGTGGAATCGACCAGCGCGGCGCCCTGGCTCATGAAGTTGTTGACGAACCAGGCGGCGCGATCGCCCTGGTAGGTGATCTCCGACTTGACCTCGGCGCCGCAGGCATGGCCGATTGCCGATTTGTGGTACCAGTAGCAGTAGCGCACGCCCGACGACTTGGTCAGACCCGAATGCGGCATCCAGGTGGTGCCCAGCCACTTCTTGGCCTGGGTGCCCTTCCAGGGCAGGTCGGCGGAACCGACATAGTCGGTGCTGGAGAATTCCTCGATGCCCATCAGCTCGGACCACTGCTTCCAGCCGACGATGGCATAGCGCTCGCCGTCGTCGGGGACTTCGGCGTCGCCCAGCATCTCGAAGGCTTCCAGCACCTTGTCCCGGGTCAGGCCGGTGGTGCCGTCCAGGGCGTAATTGGCCGACTTGTCCAGCTCGGCGATGATCAGCTCGTCGGTCTTGCGGCCCAGCGCGTAGGCGCCGGCGTTGACCAGCACGGCGCGCTCGTCGTGCTCGACCTTCAGTTCGTCCAGCTTGTCCAGCCAGTCGCCGGCGTAATAGTCGAACAGCTGGCATTCGACGGACGAGTGGTCGATGTTCATCACCGGCACCTTGCCGTGGCGGGCCTTGGTGCTGGCGGTGCCCTTGCCGACCTTCTGGAAGACGGCGATGGCGCCCTTGACGTTGTTGCGCACGCGCACGGTGTTGCGCAGCTTGGTGCCCATGCGCTGGTAGGCGGAATGGACCTCGTGGCCGTACTGCGTCGAGTAGGCGTTGACGATGCTCGTGGACATGTTTTGTTCCTCTGCGAGGTTGTGTGGCGATGGCCTTGGGCCCCGTCGGTTCTGCCCGGCCGGGCGCGCCGGCGGCCGGGCGCCGTCGAAAGCGGTGCCGGACAATCCGGCGGGCCGGGCCGAGCGGCCCGGTTGTCCCCGGATGAAGAAGAGAAGAAATCTGGTTCGACACCCCTGCCGTAGACGCAGTTCGGGTGTTGATGGGAATTTATATACCGGCTAATGGGAATATTGTCAACACGAATTTTTCATCGGCAGAATTCGTCACCAGCCGCCGCTGGACCTGCGCCGGCCTCTGCGTAACAATACATACATGCGCAATAGGGATGCGAGGCCGCCATGCTGATCTGGCGCGACGCGATGGCCATCGGCCAGCCCGACATCGATCACGCCCGCAAACACGTGATCGGGCGAATAAACGATTTCGAGCGGGCGCTGGGCACCAGCGGGCCCCACATCGCCCTGGGCCTGTTCCTGACCGGCCTTTACGAGGAAACCAGCACCGCCTTCAGCCGCGAGGAGAAGATCCAGCGCGAATGCTCGTTCCCCTTCACCGAGCCGCACCACCGGGAACATGCCGCCCTGCTGGAAAAGGTCGAGGTGATGAAGGAGCAGTACGACGAGCTGGACGCGCGAAGCGACTGCACCTTGCTGGTCCGCGAACTGGCGATGCTGGCCAAGGAATGGATCACCGTCCACATCGTCCAGAGCGACCTGAAGCTGAAGCCCTACTGGCTCAACCACAACGGCATCTATCTCAGGGGCCAGAGGTAGCCGTCACCCAAAAGCAGAAGGCCCGGTCATTTCTGACCGGGCCTTCGCTATTTTGGTGGAGCTAGACGGAATCGAACCGACGACCTCTTGAATGCCATTCAAGCGCTCTCCCAACTGAGCTATAGCCCCTGAAACTTGTTACCTGCGGGCTTGGGGCCCCGCCGGTGGAGGCGGAACATATGGTTTCCCGGGTGGCCTTGCAAGCGAAAAATTCGCTCTTCGGCACACTTCGGAAAATCACACCTCGTCCTCGATCTCCTCGTCCATGTGCTCCATGACTTCGGCCATGTCGTCGTCGTCCTCGCCCAGGTCGGACGCGTCCTCGATCAGGCCGCTTTCATCGTCGTCGGCGCCATCGGCCTCGGTGTCGAGGGCTTCGTCCTCGTCATCGACCGCCGGCAAGTCATCGGCATCGATATCCGCCGCCACAGGAACGGCCGCCGCCACGGGCGCCGCCTTTTCCGCCGCCGCCGCGCTGCCACGACGCACCTTGAAGGGCATGTCGGGCTCGACCGTCGACCCGCACTTCGGGCAGACGATAGGGGTGCGCGTCAGGTCATAGAAACGGCATCCGCAGCTCTGGCAGGTGCGCTTCTGTCCCCATTCCGGCTTTGCCACTCTCGTCCTCCTTCAACGTGTCACTCGAACTCAGGTCGAAGGGGCCATTTGCCATGTTCCCCACCCTGTGTCAAAACGAAAAAGCGTGGGCGGTGCAGCATGGAACGCAGGTCTATGACGCCGATGCCGCCTATGCTAGAGCTTCGCCGGGCAACTTTTGCCCTTGCCGCTGGTTATCAGGAGTGATCATGGCCAAGCCGCTTTCATCCCGTCGGGCCGCACCTTTGGCCGGTTCGGCGCGCGTGCCGGGCGACAAGTCCATCTCGCACCGCGCCCTGATGCTGGGCGCGCTGGCGGTGGGCGAAAGCGTGGTGACCGGCCTGCTGGAAGGCGACGATGTTTTGCGCACCGCCGCCTGCATGCGGGCCCTGGGCGCCGAGGTGGAGCGCCAGGCCGACGGATCGTGGCGGCTGTTCGGACGCGGCGTCGGCGGATTGATGGAGCCGGCGGACGTTCTGGACATGGGCAATTCCGGCACCGGGGCGCGGCTGCTGATGGGCCTGGTGGCCACCCATCCCTTCACCAGCTTCTTCACCGGCGACGGATCGCTTCGCTCGCGGCCCATGCGCCGGGTGACCGAGCCGCTCGGCCGCATGGGCGCCCGCTTCGTCAGCCGCGACGGCGGCCGCCTGCCGCTGGCGGTGACCGGCACGGCGCAGCCCACGCCCATCACCTACGAGCTTCCCGTCGCCTCGGCCCAGGTGAAGTCGGCCATCATGCTGGCCGGCCTCAACACCGCCGGCGAGACCACGGTGATCGAGCGCGAAGCCACCCGCGACCACACCGAGCTGATGCTCCGGAATTTCGGCGCCACCGTGCGGGTCGAGGACGCCGAGGGCGGCGGCCGCGCCATCACCGTGGTGGGCTTTCCCGAACTGACCGGCCGCCCGGTGGTGGTTCCCGCCGACCCCTCGTCGGCCGCCTTCCCGGTGGTGGCGGCCCTGCTGGTGGAAGGCTCGGAAATCCGCCTGCCCGGCGTCGGCACCAATCCGCTGCGCACCGGGCTTTACCAGACCCTGCTGGAAATGGGCGCCGACATCCGCTTCGACAATCCCCGCGACCAGGCGGGCGAGCCGGTGGCCGACCTGGTGGTCCGCGCCTCGCGGCTTAAGGGCGTCGACGTCCCGGCCGAGCGCGCACCGTCCATGATCGACGAATACCCGATTCTGGCCGTTGCCGCCGCCTTCGCCGAGGGCACCACCCGCATGCGCGGCCTGGGCGAACTGCGGGTCAAGGAAAGCGACCGCCTGGCCGCCATGGCCCGTGGGCTGGCCGCCTGCGGCGTGGCGGTGGAGGAGGAGCGGGATGCCCTCATCGTCCACGGCACGGGACGCGTTCCCGACGGCGACGCCACCGTCACCACCCATTTCGACCACCGCATCGCCATGTCCTTCCTGGTGATGGGCATGGCCTCGGCCCGCCCCGTTGCCGTGGACGACGCCGAAGCCATCGACACCAGCTTCCCCGCCTTCGTCGAACTGATGAACGGGTTGGGAGCGAAGATTTCCGGGGAAAATCCGTGAGCATCGTCATCGCCATCGACGGACCGGCCGCCGCCGGCAAGGGGACCCTGGCACGGCGTCTGGCCGCCGAGCTGGGCTTCGATTATCTCGACACCGGCCTGATCTACCGCGCCGTAGGCATGAAGCTGGCCCGCGCCGGGCGTGATCCCGCCGACGTGGCCCTGGCCGAACAGGCGGCCCAGTCCCTGTCGCCCGCCGACCTCGCCGCCGATGACCTGCGCATCGACGCGGCGGCTCAGGCGGCCTCCAAGGTGGCCTCCATCCCCGGCGTGCGCGCCGCGCTCCTTGACTTCCAGCGCCGCTTCGCCGCTACGCCCCCGGGGAGCAAGGGGGCGGTTCTCGACGGCCGCGACATCGGCACGGTGGTCTGCCCCGAGGCGGGCGTGAAGCTGTTCGTCACGGCCAGCGTGGAAAAAAGGGCCGAGCGGCGGCTGAAAGAGTTGCAGGAAAAGGGCCTGGGGGCTATATACGGCACCGTCCTGGCCGACATGCGGGAACGTGACGAGCGCGATACCAACCGCGCGGTCGCCCCGCTGGTTCCGGCCCAGGATGCCGCCGTGCTGGACACGTCCGACCTCGATGCCGACCAGGCTTTCGCCGCCGCGCTTCGGATCGTCCGCTCCAAACGGTAGCCTTACAGAGCACATTGACGCCGCCTGGGCACCCCTGGGCGGTGGTTTTGTTTTTTTGAGAAACACCCCGTTTTCAAAGACCGCCGGAGACAACCGGCAGGCCGGAAAGACACGACACGAAAGGAACTACCCTTACAATGACCAATACCGCTACTGCGCAGGCCGTCGACGATTTCGCCGCCCTGCTGGACGAGACCCTCGGTGTGGGCGGCTCGTTCGAAGGCTCCGTGATCACCGGCACCATCGTCGAGGTCGACGGTGACGTCGCCGTGATCGACGTGGGCCTCAAGTCCGAGGGCCGCGTCCCTCTGAAGGAATTCGCCACCGCCGGCCGCGCCGCCGACATCAAGGCCGGCGACCAGGTCGACGTGTTCGTCGAGCGCTATGAAGACCGCAACGGCGAGGTCGTCCTCAGCCGTGAGAAGGCCAAGCGCGAAGAGGCCTGGACCCTGCTGGAGAAGTCGTTCGAGGCGCAGCAGCGCGTCACCGGCGTGATCTTCGGCCGCGTCAAGGGCGGTTTCACCGTCGATCTGTCGGGCGCCGTGGCGTTCCTGCCGGGCAGCCAGGTCGACATCCGCCCCGTGCGCGACATCACCCCGCTGCTGGGCACCCCCCAGCCCTTCCAGATCCTCAAGATGGACCGCTCGCGCGGCAACATCGTGGTGTCGCGTCGCGCCGTTCTCGAAGAGACCCGCGCCGAGCAGCGCTCCGAGCTGATCGAGAACCTCAAGGAAGGCCAGATCCTCGAGGGCGTGGTCAAGAACATCACCGATTACGGTGCGTTCGTGGACCTGGGCGGCGTCGACGGCCTGCTGCACGTCACCGACATCGCCTGGAAGCGCATCAACCACCCGTCCGAGGCGCTGCACATCGGCCAGACCGTCAAGGTCCAGGTCATCCGCTTCAACCCGGAAACCCAGCGCATCTCGCTCGGCATCAAGCAGCTTGACGCCGATCCGTGGGAGGGTGTCGAGGCCAAGTACCCGGTCAACGCCAAGTTCTCGGGCCGCGTCACCAACATCACCGACTACGGCGCGTTCGTCGAGCTGGAGCCCGGTGTCGAGGGTCTGGTGCACGTCTCCGAAATGTCGTGGACCAAGAAGAACGTCCACCCCGGCAAGATCGTCTCCACTTCGCAGGAAGTCGAGGTCATGGTGCTGGACGTGGATCCGCAGAAGCGCCGCATCTCGCTCGGCCTCAAGCAGACCATGAACAACCCGTGGGAAGGCTTCCTGGATCGCTTCCCCCAGGGCACCCTGGTCGAGGGCGAGATCAAGAACATCACCGAGTTCGGCCTGTTCATCGGCCTGCCCGGCGACATCGACGGCATGGTCCACCTGTCGGATCTGGATTGGGCGACTCCTGGCGAGCAGGCCATCCAGAACTTCAAGAAGGGCGATGTGGTCAAGGCCAAGGTTCTTGACGTCGACGTCGAGAAGGAGCGCATCAGCCTCGGCATCAAGCAGCTGGGCGCCGACCCCTATCAGGACGCCGTGGCGTCCATCAAGAAGGGCGACGTGGTCACCTGCACCGTGACCCAGGTTACCGAGAACGGCCTGGAAGTCACCGTCGAGGGCATGACCGGCTTCATCCGCAAGTCCGAGCTGTCGCGCGAGCGCTCCGAGCAGCGCCCCGAGCGCTTCGCGGTCGGCGAGAAGATCGACGCCAAGATCACCGCCTTCGAGAAGGCGGCGCGCAAGATCACCCTGTCGGTGAAGGCGCGCGAGGTCGAGGAAGAGAAGCAGGCCATGGCCGAGTACGGTTCGTCCGACTCGGGCGCCTCGCTGGGCGACATCCTGGGTGCCGCCATGCGCAAGGCTCAGGAGAAGGAGTAATCCTCCTCCTGAAGGCTTCCGCCTGAAAAAGGGAAGGCCCGGTACCGCAAGGTACCGGGCCTTTTCCTTTGGTTCATCCGGCTGGCGGCGGGGATTTCTTCATCCGTCATGGCCGGGCTTGACCCGGCCATCCACGTGGAGCCGTTTGGCGATGTCCCAGACGAGCCATATGGATGCCCGGAACAAGTCCGGGCATGACGAGAGCCGAGGCGATCCGGCGCTCCCCTCGACGCGTTAATCCCGCAGCAGCTCCATGGCCTGGTTGAGCTGGCTCATACGGTGATGGTTGCCGTGGTTGCTGTCGGGATGATGGATGGTGGCCAGCATGCGGAACTTGGCCCGCACCGTGCGGCGGTCGGGCGAGGCGCCGGGCGGAAAGCCCAGGATATGCAGCGCGTCGGCCCGGGTCATCACGCCGCCTGGCAGCGGTTCGAAGGACAGGACGTTGATGATGGCGCGCAGCCGCTCCAGTTCCTCGCTGGCGGCGGCCATGGCGGTGGCCTGGTCGCGCCCCCCGCGGCGGCGCTCCACCTTGGGATAGGCCTCCTCGGCGTCGGAAGGCGGCGGGGGCGGAGGTGGGGGCGGGGCGGAAGCCGCGGGCGCCGCCGCCGGCTCTTCTCCCGGCCGCTCGACCCTGAGGCGGATGTCGCCCTGGGCCATGGACAGCGCCAGGCCTAAGGCGCGGCGGATGGCCTCGACGCTGTAGCCAGGCGCCATGCGCACCTGCAGGCGCGGCTTGCGCCGCCAGGGGCGACCCTCGGCCGGGCCGGATTTCAGGATGACGGTTTCGCGGTCGTCGGGCTCCGGCTCGCCCGGATCGGGAAAGACGGCGATGGTCTCGGGCGGCACCACCAGCAGCACCGAGCGGGCGATGTCGCCCACATTGACCCGCCGGCGGAGCGCCAGCTTGTCCACCGCGTCGCGAAAGGCGCTGGCGCAGGGGATGGTGTAGGAATGCTTCACCGTATTGGCGGCGGCGGTCGCGGTGTGATCTTTCATGGTCCGGATTCGACAGTCAAATCGGGTGCCCTCACCCACCCGAAATGAATAGGGCCAATAGGTCAAACCCGTCAACTACTAATGTTGGCCGCTCATTGATAAACTGAAGATTGCCCAATCATCTCATTGAAATAATGAGATAATCCAAATCAGGCTTCGGCGGGCAGGCGCGACGGCGCCAGATTGAGCCGGCGGCCTTCGGCCAGCAGGGCGCGCAATCCGTCGGCGGGCAGCGGGCGCGAGAAGAAGTAGCCCTGCATCTGGTCGCAGCCCAGGTTGCGCAGGAAGTCCAGGTGCTCCTGATGCTCGACGCCCTCGGCCACCACCTTGAGCCGCAGCGCCTTGGCCATGGCGATGATGGCGTCGACGATGGCGGCGTCGTTGGGGTCGGTGGTGACGTCCAGCACGAAGGAACGGTCGATCTTCAGCTTGCTGATGGGGAATCGCTTCAAGACCGACAGCGAGGAATAACCGGTGCCGAAATCGTCGATGGAGCAGGCGATGCCCATCTCCTTCAACTGATTGACCACGGCGATGGCGTTGTCGGCGTCACGCATGGCCGAACTTTCGGTCAGCTCCACCTCCAGCCAGCGGCTGTCCAGATGGTTGTCCACCAGGGCGCGCTCGCAGGCGGCCAGCAGCCGCCGGGCGTACTGGAACTGCCGGCCCGACACGTTGACCGCCACGGGAATGGCCGGCAGGCCCTGGTCCTGCCATTCCTTGTTCTGGCGGGTGCATTCCCACAGCATGAATTCGCAGACGCCGTCGATCAGGCCGGATTCCTCGGCCACCGGAATGAAGTCGGCGGGCGAGACCATGCCTAAGTCCGGGCTGTTCCAGCGGACCAGCGCCTCCATGCCCACCACGTTGCCGACCAGCAGGTCCACCTGGGGCTGGTAGTGGGCGGTCAGCTCGCCATGCTCGATGGCGCGCCTGAGCCGCGTCTGCAGCGACAGGGTCTTGGCGGCCCGCGCGCTGATCTCCTTGGTGAACACCTGCAGGCTGGCCGGTCCCTGGGCCTTGGCCAGTTGCAGGGCGGCGTCGGCGTTCTTGATCAGGGTCTCGGGATCGTCACCGTCGCGGGGATAGAGCGCGGCGCCCATGGCGGCCGACACGTCGAAATCCTGTCCGGCGGCGGCCACGGTGGCCTGGGCCGAGGCCCTCAGGCGGTCCAGCGCCTCCATGGCCTCGCGCTTCGAGCCCAGCCCGGCGATCAGCACCAGGAAGCGGTCGCCCGAGGTCCGCGCGATGACGTCGTTGACCGAAAGCGCGGCGCGCAGCAGGTCGCTGGCCGCCATCAGCACCTGGTCGCCGATGGCGTGGCCCATGGTGGCGTTGATGATACCCAGACGGTCGAGGCCGATGCTGACCACCGCCAGCATGGTCTGGTCGCGGGCGGCGGTTTCGCGGGCGGCGGCAAAGCGCTCCATGAAGGCGGTGCGGTTGGGCAGCCGGGTCAGCGGATCGAAATAGGCCAGGAAGGACAGACGCTGTTCCGCCTGCTTGCGGTCGGTGACGTCGAGCATGACGCCGTCCCACACCACGTCACCGCCATTGCGCAGCGTGGGCCGCGACTGACCGCGCAGCCAGCGGCGGCGGCCGTCGGCGCCGGGCACCGACATCTCCTCGTCGAAGGGCTCCATGGTCCTGGCCGAGCGGCCCAGTCCGGCGAAGAAGCTTTGGCGTTCGTCCTCGGGGATCAGCGAGAGAAACAGCTGGGGATTGTCCATCAGCTGTTCCGGACCCAGGCCCAGGATGGCCCGGCACCCCTCGCTGACATAGGAAAAGCCGAGGCTGCCGTCGGTGCGCAGCACTCTTTGGAACACCATGCCGGGCACATTGGCGGCGATGGCGCGCAGCCTCTCCTCGGATTCGCGCAGCGCCGCCTCGGTCAGCTTGCGCTCGGTGATGTCGCGGCCGATGCCGACGAACAGGCGCTGCCCTTCCAGCCGCACCTCGGTGGTCGACAGTTCCAGGGGAAAGGTCGAGCCGTCCTTCCTGAGGCCCATCAGCTCGCGCGCGCCGCCGCCGACGATGCCGCCGGCCGAGACTTCGGCCGCTTCCAGCAAGTCGTCCGCGTGCATTTCGGGCGGCAGCAAGGTGGTGAAGGGCTTGCCCGCCAGTTCGGCCATGGTCCAGCCGAACAAGACCTCGGCGGCGGCGTTGACGCTGTCGATGGCGCCGTCGGATTCCACCACGATCAGCGAATCGCCGGCATGGTCCATCAGCATTTCCAGGCGCAGCTCGGCGCGGCGCCCGTCGGTGACGTCGACCATCACCCCGTCCCAGACGACGCTGCCGTCGCCCTGGCGGCGGGGCTCGGAGGCCCCCTTCAGCCAGCGGACCTCGCCCTGGGCCGTGATGGCGCGGAATTCCTCGCGGCAGGTGTCGAGCTGCCGGGCGGAACGATGGATCTCGGCGAGATGGGCGTCGCGGTCGGCCCAATGAACGGCGTGCAGGCAGCCTTGCGAATTGACGCCCATGGCCTCGGGAGCGAAGCCCAGCAACGCCCGGATGCTGTGGCTGAACCAGGGGTATTGGAGGGCGCCGTCGGGCCCGAGGACGCGCTGGAAGGCGAAGCCGGGCAGATTGGCGGTCAGCCCGCCCAGGCGGGCCTCGGCCTCGGCCAGGCGGGGCAGAGCCTCGGCCGGGGAGCATGAGCCGCGGTCGGCCCTCCCCTGAGTGGCCGCCGAAATCGCGCCTCTTCCGGAATCGCTGCTGCTTGTCAAGCTTGGGTCCTCTCCCGGCAAAGGGCCGGGAACAATGGAAAAACTAGCTTTTGGTAATGGTATCGGGCGTTTGAGCCGAGGTCAAAACCCAATTCTCCGGCCAAGCCTCCGCCAATCATCAAAGGTTACCGGGATTTAAGGGACATCTGGGTGGATTTAGCGCCCGAATCACTTACTCTGCCGCCCGGCACGGCAAATGAAGACCGAGGACGATCATGATGATGACCTGGATCACCGACCCCGAGATATGGCTCAGCCTGGCGACCCTGTCGCTGCTGGAGATCGTGCTCGGCATCGACAACCTGGTTTATCTCGCCATCATCTCCAACCGCCTGCCCGAGCCCATGCGTCCGCTGGGACGCCGCCTCGGCCTGGCCTTCGCGGTGCTGACCCGCCTCGGCCTGCTGGCCTCGCTCAGCTGGATCGTCGGATTGGTCGAGCCGGTCTTCGTGGTCTGGGACCACCCGGTCAGCTGGCGCGACATCATCCTGATCGGCGGCGGCACCTTCCTGGTGGCCAAGGCGACCCACGAAATCCACGGCAGCCTGGAAGGCGAGGACGAGGCGGAAGCCGGAACGCCGGAGGCCGGCTCCGGCCAAGCCGCTTCGGCAGGACTGGCGGCGGTGATCGTCCAGATCGCCATCCTGGACATCGTCTTCTCGCTGGATTCGGTGATCACCGCCGTGGGCATGGCCCGCGAGCTCGGCGTGATGGTCGCCGCCGTCATCCTAGCCTCCGCCGTCATGGTGGTCGCCGCCAATCCCCTGTCGGCCCTGATCGCGCGCCACCCCACCATCAAGATGTTGGCGCTGTCGTTCCTGCTGCTGATCGGCGCCACCCTGGTGGCCGACGGCACCGGCTTCCACATGCCCAAGGGCTACATCTACTTCGCCATGGCCTTCTCGCTGGGCATCGAAATCCTCAATCTGCTGGCGCGGCGCGGCAAGCGGGCGCCCGTCAAGCTGCGCAACCCCGTGCCGTGAGTTATGTCCCGGCGATCGGAACCGATCACCGGGATCGCCCTCGAGCGGCGGGCGGGCGCCTTGCGCCCTTGCCTTCCGCGGCACCGCACGCGAAGGCGTGCTTCCGAAATATTTGCCGGCGGAGCCGGTGCCCGCGCGGCCCCTTGGGCCTAGGCTGTATCGACATTCAGGGAATTCGGCCGATTTCAGGCCAGAATGCCTGCCTGAGAGAAATTTCAGCCACAGATGCACACAGATAAACACAGATGAATGAGGAATATTCCTTATCTGTGTCCCGCGTAGCGGGAATCTGTGTTCATCTGTGGCCTGAATCCCAGCCCATCCGCTTGAATGTCGATTGGCCCTAGCCCAATCCCCATACGTGGATTGGGCGTTAAAACCATTTCTCCGCCAGGGTTGAGGCGGCGGGGGGGAGTGTGGTATCGCTTCCGCCGGATTTTCTTCCGGCGAAAGGCAGCCTGCCCGCCGCTTCACGGTTTCAAGGGATATTGGAGAACGACATGGCTTACGTCGTCACCGAGAATTGCATCAAGTGCAAGTATCAGGACTGCGTCGAGGTTTGCCCGGTGGATTGCTTCTACGAGGGTGAGAACTTCCTGGTGATCAACCCCGACGAATGCATCGATTGCGGCGTCTGCGAGCCGGAATGCCCGGCCGAAGCCATCTTCCCGGATTCCGATCCCAAGGCCGCCGCCTGGACCGACACCAACCGCCAGTACGCCGGTTCGTGGCCGAACATCACCCGCAAGGGCGACGCCCCGGCCGACGCCGACCAGTGGAAGGGCAAGCCGGACAAGGCCAAGCTGCTGTCGCCCAACCCGGGCCGCTGACCTTTCCGCAAGATATTGTGGCCGACGCCGCCCCCTGACCCAGAGGGTCGTGGGGCGGCGTTTGCGCATGGGGATATGGCGGAAATGCAGGGCCTTGGGGAATTTTCCTGTTCTTCACAGAAGGCGCCTGTGCTATAAGGGCAAGTCCGTCGAACTGTGCCGACGGATCGCTAAATTGGCATAGCCATCGGGGCGGGAGTTCGCCCACCAAGACAAGCTGCGAAATTTCCACCAGCCCGTCAAGGGCGCGGCTGGCGAGTATCTTTCGTCTCTTGTGAGGTGGGCGTATCGGGCGTTTGCCGGATCCAGACCTTCTGTCGAGGGAATTGTTGAAGATGACGATCGTTTCTTTCTCCCAGGGCGACTATGTGGTCTACCCCACTCACGGCGTGGGCCAGGTGGTGGCCGTCGAGACCCAGGAAATCGGCGGCATGAAGCTGCAGCTGTTCGTCATCACCTTCGACCGCGACCGCATGACGCTGCGCGTCCCGGTGACCAAGGCCCAGAAGTCGGGCCTGCGCAAGCTGTCGTCGCGCTCGGTCATGGACACCGCGCTGTCCACGCTGAAGGGCCGCGCCAAGGTCAAGCGCACCATGTGGAGCCGCCGCGCCCAGGAATACGAGGCCAAGATCAATTCCGGCGATCCCGTCTCCATCGCCGAGGTGGTCCGCGACCTGCACCGCAACGCCAACCAGCCCGACCAGTCCTATTCCGAGCGGCAGATCTACGAAGCCGCGCTGGAGCGCCTGGCCTCGGAACTGGCGGCGGTGGAGCGCATCGACACCCAGGCGGCGACCGAGAAGCTCCAGGGCCTGCTCGAAGCGGCTTGATGTTTGGCTCGGCGGCTGCGACCATGTCGTCCGGTTGCAAAACCCGAGCGGATTTATGAACGTCGAAGCCGACCGGCCATCCACGACTCTGGCTGATTCCAACGTCTTCGCCACCCTGCGGGGCGGCGGCCGTATCTGGGCCGTCGCCGCCATTCGGGGCGAACACGCGCGGCTGTGCGCCCTGCATGCCCGTCTGGCCCAGGAATTACAGCCGGGCGACCAGCTGGTCTATCTCGGCGATTACCTGGGATGCGGCGCGCCTGTGCTGCAGACCATCGACGAATTGCTGACCTTCCGCCGCGCCTTCATCGCCCGCCCCGGGGTCGAGGTCGACGATGTGGTCTATCTGCGCGGCACCCAGGAAGAGATGTGGCAGAAGCTGCTGCAATTGCAGTTCGCCCCCAATCCCGCCGAGGTGCTGCGCTGGATGGTCGACCACGGCATCGCGCCGACCGTCGCCGCCTATGGCGGCACGGTCGACGAAGGCGGCAACGCCATCCGGGACGGCATCCTGGCGCTGACCCGCTGGACCAGCCAGTTGCGCCAGACCATGCGCAATCACGACGGCCACACCACGCTGATGAGCGTGCTGAAGCACGCCGCCTTCACCGACGACAACACCTTGCTGTTCACCCATGCCGGTCTCGATCCCACCCGGCCGCTCTCCGCCCAGGTGGACACCTTCTGGTGGGGGTCCAGCCTGTTCGCGGGCATGGACGAGCCCTATTCCGGCTTCAAGCTGGTGGTGCGCGGCGCCGACCGCCGCAATGGCGGCGTGGTTTACGGTCCCTTCACCGTCACCCTGGATTCCGGTTCGGGCCACGGCGGCACGCTCACCGCCGCCTGCTTCGGCGCCGACGCCGGCATCCTGCAAATCCTGGAGGCCTGATCATGATCCTGTCACCCAAGACCGCGTGCCTTTGCGCCGCGGCCGTGCTGCTGTGCGCCTCTCCCGCCCTGGCCCAGGGCAGCCTGATGGACCTGGGCAAGGGCATGATCAAGCAGGAACTGGAACAGCGGGCGGGGACCTCGTCGGCGGGCGGCGGCTCGGCCGGCTCGTCGCTGTCGGCTTCGGAGATCGGTTCGGGCCTCAAGGAGGCGCTGCGCGTCGCCGCCGACAAGGTCACCGGGCGGCTGGGCCGCGCCGACGGCTTCAACGGCGACCCCTCGGTTCATATCCCCCTGCCCGACAAGCTGGCGACGGTGAAGCAGGGCCTTGCCCTGGCCGGCAAGTCGCAGATGGTCGACGACCTGGAACTGAAGCTCAACCGCGCCGCCGAGGCCGCCACGCCCAAGGCCAAGCAGATCTTCTGGGACGCGGTGCAGAAGATGACGCTCGACGACGCGCGCGGCATCCTGAACGGCCCCCAGGACGCCGCCACCCAGTATTTCAAGCGCACCATGACCCCCGATCTGCGCACCGCCATGCGCCCGGTGGTGGACGGCACCGTCTCGCAATCGGGCGCGGTGCAGTCCTATTCCAGCATGGCCGGCGCCGCCCAGGGGCTGCCCATGGTCGGCGACGCCCTGAAGGCCGGGCCGTCCATGCTCACCGACCACGTGCTCGACTACGCCCTTTCGGGCATCTTCAAGTATCTCGGCCAGGAGGAAGCGGCCATCCGCACCAACCCGGCCAGCCGCTCCACCGACCTGCTGAAGAAGGTGTTCGGCGGCTGATACGGGGCTTTGGAGAAAAGATAGAATTTTGGCCACAGATGAACACAGATAAACACAGGTAAAAGGAGATAAATCCCTATCTGTGTTCACCTGTGTTCATCTGTGGCCCATTCCCCGGCGCTACTCCACCCGGCAGGCCTCGGCGAAGTCCAGGCGCGGGCCCCGGGGGTACAGCCCGGCGGGATCGCCGTAGCCGATATTGACCAGGAAGTTGGAGCGGATCGGAGTGCCGGCGAAGAAGGCCGCGTCCACCTTGGCGTTGTCGAAGCCGCTCATGGGGCCGCAATCCAGGCCCAGGCCGCGCAGCGCCAGGATGAAATAGGCGCCTTGCAAGGTGCCGTTCCTGAACGCCGTGGACTGGATCATCGCCTCGTTGCCGACGAACCACACGCGGGCGTCGGCATGGGGGAACAGGGTGGGCAGCTTCTCGTAGAATTCCATGTCGTGGCCGATGATGGCGGTGACCGGCGCCGCCATGGTCTTGTCCAGGTTGCCCGGCGCCAGGGCGGGTTTCAGGCGCTCCTTGGCCTCGGCCGAACGCACGAAGACGATGCGGGCCGGCTGGCAATTGACGCTGGTGGGGCCCATGCGGGCCAGATCCCAGGCCTGGCGCAGCAGGTCCTCGGCCACCGGCTTCGCCTGGAATTTCGAGTGGGTGCGCGCGGCGCCGAACAGAATCTGCCGGGCCGTTTCGTCGATAATGCCGGTCATCCCCGCCTCTCCTCTTGAATTTTCACCCGCGAATGGGGCAAACATCGACAATGTAGGCGCCTCGGGCGGCGCCCGACAGGGGGCGATCGTGAAACAGTCTGTTGTCTTGGCGCTGCTGCTCTGGCTGGCGGCGGTCGTGGGCCTGCCGGCCTGCGGCTCGGCCGCGTGGGCCGGCGAGTCCGCCGTGGTGCTGGTCTATCACCGCTTCGACGACGACAGGGTCCCCGCCCTCAACACCACCACCGAGCTTCTGGCCACCCATGTGGCCGAGCTGAAGAACGGCGGCTTTGCGGTTTTACCGCTGGCCGAGATCGTCTCGGCGCTGCGCGCCGGCCGGGCGCTGCCCGACAAGGCGGTGGCCATCACCGTCGACGACGCGTCCGCCGGATTCTACGCCCGCGCCTGGCCGCTGCTGAAAAAGGCGGGCTTTCCCGTCACCCTGTTCCTCGCCACCGACGAGATGGATCGCGGCGGCCCCGAGGTGATGAGCTGGGGCCAGTTGCGCGAACTGACCGCCGCCGGGTTGACGGTCGGCACCCAGGGCGCGGCGCGGCTGCGCCTGTCCAAGGCCAGCCCGGAACAGATCGCCGCCGACCTGGCCCGCGCCGGCGCCCGCCTGGACAAGGAACTGGGCAAGGGGACCGAGCTGTTCGCCTGGCCCTGGGGCGAGGCCAGCGCCGAGGCCGAGGACATCCTGCGCCGTTCGGGCTTCGCCGCCGCCTTCGGCCAGCATTCGGGGGCGGCCTGGATCAAGGGCGACCCCTTCTTCCTGCCCCGCTTCGCCCAAAGCTCGGCCTATGGCGATCTGCAACGCTTCCGCCTGTCGGTGCGCTCGCTGCCCCTGCCGGCGGTGGACATCACCCCGGAAGACCCCGCCATCAAGGCCAATCCCCCCGCCTTCGGCTTCACCCTGGCCGAGGACGTGCCGGGCATCGACGGGCTGTCGTGCTTCGCCTCGCACCAGGGGCAGCTCAAGGTGGAGCGCCTGGGGCCACGCGTCGAGGTGCGCATGTCCAAGCCCCTGCCCTCGGGCCGGACCCGCCTCAACTGCACCGTGCCCGCCCTGGAAGGGCGCTGGCGCTGGTTCGGCTGGCAGTTCTCGGTGCCGTGATATTTCTCATCGTCACCCTCGGGCTTGACCCGAGGGTCCATGGATTGCCGGGTCAAGCCCGGCAATGACGGCGGAGAATGAGCTTCCACCCGAACTCTAAAACGGCTCCAGCTCGCTGTCCCAGTACAGGAAGTCGCGCCAGCTTTCGTGCAGGTAATTGGGCGGAAAGGCCCGGCCGTTTTCCTGCAGCTGCCAGATCGAGGGCTGGCCGGGGCGGCTGAGCAGCCCCATGCCCACCTCGAACAGCAGGCGGTCGCCCTTCATCAGGTTGCACGGCGCGCAGGCGGTGACCACGTTGTCCCAGGTGGTCCGCCCACCCTTTGAGCGCGGCAGCACATGGTCGAAGGTCAGGTCGTGGGTGGGGAACCACTCACCGCAATACTGGCAGGAAAACCGGTCTCGCAGGAAAACGTTGAAGCGGGTGAAGGCGGGCTTGCGCGCCGTCGGGATGAACTCTTTGAGCGCGATGACGCTGGGCAGGCGCAGGGACTGGCTGGGCGAGTGGATGACGCGGTCGTATTCGGAGACCACCGCCACGCGATCGGAAACCACCGCCTTGATTGCGTCCTGCCAGGACCACAGGGACAGGGGAAAGTAGCTGAGCGGCCGGAAGTCGGCGTTCAGCACCAGGGCAGGATGGCTGTCGAATGCGACCAAACCCCTCTCCCTTTCCAAGGGAAGACATTCACAAAATATAGTATTCCCTATTGTTGTTCCATACCCCTCTTCGTGATGGTTGAGTGACGGTGTGGAAGGATCAGCCGGAAATGCCGAATACCTGGCCCAGGAAGCCCATGGCCATCTCGGCGCCGGGGCCGTCGATGCCGTGGCCGAGGCCGGGGCGCAGTTCGGTCAGCACCGGCACGCCCACGGCGGCCAGCGCCTGCTCGGCGGCCTCCAGGCAATTGGGGTTGACCACCTCGTCGGCGGCGCCGTGGATCAGCAGGGTGCGGGGACGGGCGGTGATCTCCTTGGGCAGGGTGTCGGGATCGACCAGGGCGCCGGAAAAGCCGATGACGGCCGCCGGCGCGGCGGCGCGGCGCAAGGCCACGTGCAGCGCCATCATGGTGCCCTGGCTGAAGCCGATCAGCGCCACGTCGGCGGGCTGCACCCCCCACAGGGCGATCTGCTCGTCGATATAGGCGTCGAGAATGGGGGCGGTGGCCCGCACCCCGGCCGAGATGGCGGGGATGGAGCGGTCGGCCAGGCTGAACCACTGGCGGCCGAAGGGGGCCATGTCGAAGGCGAAGGGCGCGTCGGGGGCCACGAAGGCGGCGTCGGGCAGGATGGAGGCGAAGAACGGCGCCAGCTCGATCAGGTCCGAGCCGTCCACCCCCACCCCATGCAGCAGAATCACCAGCTGGGCGGCGGGACCGCCCGAAGCGGGCTCCACCGAGGGGCCGGACAGTTTGACGGGGGCGGGGCTGGACATGACGGCTCCTGACGAATGGAATCGGCGGCATTATGGTATGGTTCGTGCCATCTGTCCTGCCAAAGCTCGCGACATATTGTGACCATTACCCGCTTCGCTCCCAGTCCCACCGGGGAACTGCACCTGGGCCACGTCCATTCCGCCCTGTTCGCCTTCGCCGAGGCGAGGAAGGCCCAAGGGCGCTTCCTGCTGCGCATCGAGGACATCGACCGCACCCGCTGCCGCCCGGAATTCACCCAAGGAATCTTCGAGGACCTCGCCTGGCTGGGCCTGGACTGGGAAAGGCCGGTCCGCATCCAGTCCGGGCATTTCGACGATTACCGCGCCGCCCTGGACCGGCTGGACTCCATGGGTCTGCTCTATCCCTGCTTTTGCACCAGGAAGGAGATCGCCCGCGAGGTCGACGGCGCCGGCCATGCCCCCCATGGCCCCGACGGGCCGCTCTATCCCGGCCATTGCCGCCATCTGTCGGCGTCCGAGCGGGCCGAGCGGGCGGAGTCCGGCCAGCCCTTCGCGCTGCGTCTCCACATGAGTGCGGCGGCCGGGCAAACCGGCCCCTTGCGCTGGCACGACCGCGAACGGGGCGAACAGGCCGCCCGGCCCGAGATGTTTGGCGACGTGGTGCTGGCCCGCAAGGACACTCCGGCCAGCTACCATCTGGCGGTGACGGTGGACGACGCGCTGCAGGGCGTCACCCTGGTGACGCGGGGCGAGGACCTGTTCGACGCCACCCATGTCCACCGCCTGCTGCAGGCCCTGCTGGGCCTGCCCGTCCCCGATTACGCCCACCACCGCCTGCTCACCGACGAACACGGGCGGCGCTACGCCAAGCGCGACCGGTCGCTGACGCTGCGCTCCCTGCGCAAGGCGGGACAGACACCGGAAGAGGTGCGGGCGCTGGCGGGGTTTGGCGGGGCATGATCGGGCTATCGCCCGAACCCATTTGGGGCGATGCCCCAAACCCCCTTTCTGATTGATAAATCAAAGGGTGGCTTGGAGGCATCGCCTCCAACCGGGGTACGGGGCGGGAGCCCCGTATAATCGAGCCTCAGGCCAAGCCCTCGGCCTTGAGCGCCGCCTGGGTGGCGGGGCGGGACTTGATGCGCTCGAAATGGGCGACCACATGGGGCCAGGCGGCGGTGTCGATCTTCAGGCGCGGCAGCCAGGTCATCACGGTGAACAGGTAGAAATCCGCCACGGTGATGCGCTCGCCCATCAGGAAGGGGCCCTTGCCCAGCGCCTTGTCCAGGTAATCCAGGCGGCGGCCCAGGATGGTCTTCAGCACCGTCTTGCCGTCCTCGGGCATGGCCGGGTTGAACTGGGTGCCGGCCGGCTTGTGCAGTTCGGTGGCGATGAACACCAGCCATTCCACCAGCTTCATGTAGTCCTGGGTGCCCACCGCCGGGGCCAGCCCCTTTTCGGGCGCCATGGCGGCGATGCGCAGCAAGATGGCGACACCCTCGGTCAGCACCGCGCCGTCGTCGATCACCAGGGCCGGAATGTAGCCCTTGGGATTGATGGCCAGGAAGTCGCCGCCCGTCTCCGTCTTCTTGGCGACCAGATCGACCGCCTCGAGGGCATAAGGGATGCCGGCCTCTTCCAGGGCGATGTGCGACGCCAGCGAGCAGGCGCCCGCCTTGTAGTAGAGCTTCATGGAACGACTCCTCGGTCTAGGCGTCAGGGGGCAGTTCGTTGATGGAATCGCACCCGGTACAGCGATAGAGCAGGTTGACCTTCATGCTCCGGATGGGCACGTCGTGCATCATCTCACGACCGCAGACGCCACAGTGAACATTATCGCCGCCCATACCGATCATGGCGGCGCCGGTATCGACGACATCGCGATCGCCCACCTTATCCTCGGCGACGTGCCTTAAAACAATGGTGCCCATGGAATCCTGATCCTCTCGTTTAAAATGCCGCCACGACGCCGTCGGCGCGGGGATCGGCGGCTCCCTCGATGAGTCCGTCGGGCCGCCGCATCAGCGCCCCGGCGTGCCCCAGCAGCGAATCCCACTCTTCCACCACATGGACATGGTGCCCGGCTTCGGCCAGCTGCCCCCGCACTTCGGCGGGGATGCGCCCTTCCACCTGGATGCCGGCGGGCGGCGGTTCGCCGTCCAGCGAGCGGGCCAGACACCAGCGCGGCGCCGACACCGCCTGCTGCAGGCCCTGACCGTACAGCGCCACGCGGGTGAATATCTCGGCCTGGACCAGCGGCTGGGAATCGCCGCCCATGGTGCCATAGACCAGGGTGCGGCCGTCCTTCAGGCGCGCCAGTCCGGGCGACAGGGTATGGAACGGACGCCGCCGGGGTTCCAGCGCGTTGCGATGGTCGGGGTCCAGGCTGAACGAGCAGCCCCGGTTCTGCCAGACCACGCCGATCTCGGGCAGCACCACGCCGGAGCCGAAGGCGTGGTACAGGCTCTGGATGAAGCTGACGGCGCGGCCCTGGCCGTCGATCACCCCCAGCCACACGGTGTCACCCTCCCGGCCCGCGCCGGGCTGCGGGCTGGCCTTGGTCTTGTCGATCTCCCAGGCCATGCGGTCGAGGATGCCATCCTCCAGATAGGTGGTGGCGTGGATGGACATGCGCGCCGGATCGGTGACGTGGGCGTCCCTGATGCGATAGGCCAGCTTGGCCGATTCCACCAGTCCGTGGATGTGGTCGAAGCCATCGGCCTCGGTGATTCCCAGGCGCTGGTACAGGCCCAGCAGGATCAGCGAGGCCAATCCTTGAGTGGGCGGCGCGGTGTTGAACAGGTGCCCACACGGCAGGTTGAGCGACAGGGGCCGGCGGCGCATGCCGCGATGGCGCGCCATGTCCTCGGCGCGCAAGGGCGATCCGGCGGCCTGCAGCCCGGCGGCGACGGCACGCGCCACCTCGCCGCGATAGAAATCGTCGAGGCCGGCATTGGCGAGGCGCTCCAGCGTGTCGGCCAGGGCCGGCAGGCGCAGCACCGAGCCGGCGGCGGGAACCTTGCGCTTGGCCAGGAAGGTTTCGGCGAAGCCGGGCAGGCGCTTCAAATCGGCCAGGCCGCGCTGGGCGGCGGCGGCCTGATGGCGCGACACGGCGAAGCCTTCGCGCGCCGCGAACACCGCGTCCTCGAACAGCCGGCGTAGCGGCAACCGTCCGCCCCAATGGCCCGAGACGTCGAGCGCCAGCTGCCAGCTGGACACCGCGCCGGCCACGGTATTGGCGGCCAGCGGCCCCCTGGCGGGAATGCGCTTGTGGCCGGCCTTGCGATAGAGCTCGATGTCCACCTTGGCCCCGGCGGCGCCCGAGCCGTCGATGGAAACCGGCGGCTTGCCCGGCTCGGCGATCAGCCAGAAGGCGTCGCCGCCCAGCCCCGTCATGTGGGGATAGACGACACCCAGCGTCGCGGCGGTGGCGATGGCCGCCTCGATGGCGGTGCCGCCTTCGCGCAGGACGGCCAGCCCCGCCTGGGAGGCGAGGTGGTGGGGAGAAGTCACCATGCCCCGGCGGGCCATGGGCGAATGCAGCATCGGGCGGGGTCCTTTTGTGGCAGGGCGATTGTTGCGAAAATGCCGCCCGCCGTCCAGAGTGGCGATACCATTCATCAGCACTCGGCCCGCACTCCATGGATCTGGACCCCTCGTTTTCCCGCACCCGCCCCCTGTCGTGGGAGGAGATACACGCCGTTTCGCGCCAATTGGCCCAAAGCCTGAAGGCCAAGGGGCCGTTCGCCGGCATCATCGCCATCGCCCGCGGCGGGCTGGTTCCCGCCGCCATCCTGGCCCTGGAGCTGGATATCCGCCAGGTGGACACCGTGTGCATCGCCGGCTACGACGAAAGCACCCGCCACGACCTGGAGGTCTTGAAGCGCGTGCAGGGCGACGGGACCGGCTGGCTGGTGGTGGACGATCTGGTCGACACCGGACGCACCGCCCAGGCGGTGCGCGACATGCTGCCCGGCGGCCACTACGCCACGCTTTACGCCAAGCCCGCAGGCAGACCCATGGTCGACACCTATGTGGACGACGTGGAGCAGGAAACCTGGCTGATCTTCCCCTGGGAGGTCACCGAACGGGTTTGACCCGCCGGCCGGGGATATGAATAATCGGCACTCCGATACCGATTTCCGGAAGGCCGAGCCCCATGAGCGTGTTTGCCGTGACCAGGCGGGTGAGCTGGGGCGATTGCGACCCGGCGGGCATCCTTTACACCCCGCGCGTCTTCGACTACTGCACCGAAGCCATCGAACGCTGGTACGCCGGCCCCATGGGCGCCGACTGGCCGACCATGAACCGCCGCGACAACATGGGCTCGCCCACCGTCCACGCCGAATGCGACTATCTGGTCCCCATGCCCCCCGGCCTGGAACTGTCGGTGCGGGTGCTGGTCACCAAGGTCGGGACGTCGAGCATCAATTTCGAGATAGAAGGGGTGGCGGCAGAGGGAACCGTCCACTTCCGCGCCCGCTACGTCGCCTGCATCACCGACTTCGCCCAATCCAAGGCGGTGCCCATTCCCGAACCGCTGCGCAGCCGCATCGAAGCCTATGGAAACGCGTGCCGGGCGTAACCATGTATGGGAAATGGCGATTTCGGCTAAGTTCATAATACTAAAGCCCTAATTCCCAAAAAAATTGGCTCTATGGGACTTTATCTTTCGAAGAACTCTATGTTAGCGTTGAGATAGATCAATTCCACTCCCCCCGGAAAGGGCGGTTGCCACCATGACCATGATCACCGTTCGCCCCTACAGCCACGCCCTGGACCGGCTCCGCGCCGTGGGTCTGCGTCCCACCCGCCAGCGTCTGGCCCTGGCCCGCCTGCTGTTCGACGGCGGCGACCGCCACATCTCGGCCGAGCAGCTGCATACCGAGGCGCTGTCGTCCAGCATCCGGGTCTCGCTGGCTACCGTCTACAACACGCTGCACCAGTTCACCGACGCCGGTCTGCTGCGCGAGATCGTGGTGGATGCGGGCCGCAGCTACTTCGACACCAACACCAGCGACCACCACCACTTCTTCTACGAGAAGAGCGGTAAGCTGTGCGACATCCCCGCCGACCTGATCGCCGTGGCCAAGGTGCCCGACGCCCCCGAGGGCTTCAACATCAGCCGCGTGGAAGTGATCGTCCGGGTGGACGGCTGAGGCTACACGTTTACGGTTCCCTCATCTCCAAGGGAACGAACCGGCCCCGGGGTGCCTCTCGCGAGAGAGGCACCCCGGAGTCGTTTCTGCCGTTATGAGATATTTCAGCTGGTGGGCGGGCCGTCGCGCCGGGCCAGGACCTCGTCCAGGCAGGCCACGTCGCCCATGAAGCCGCCGTTGGGCGCGCGCACCGCGTAATGGGCCACCACCATGCGCCCCCTCTCTTCATAGAGGAACAGGTCCAGGGTGCAGACCTTGACCCGGTACTGCCAGATCTCGGCCGGGGGATCGCGGCGCACGAAGCCGGGCTTGCCGAGCGCGTGCCGGATGGCGCCGGCGCTCATCCCCTTCAGCGCGGCGGGCGCCATGGTGCCCGGGGCCGGTGGGCTCATCAGCGCCAGTTGCTCCTCATTCTCCGCCCCCGAGACGGTGGTCGCCGGGCCGCCGCCCGTGGCCGAGCCGCCCGCCCCGTTGCAGGCGACCACCAGGAGCAGAAGCGAAAGGGAGGCGAAGCGCTTGATCATTCTTTCCTCAGGGACTGGAAGATGTGGACCATGAAGGCGGTGGCCACCACCGGCGCGGTAAGGTTCAAGAGCGGAATCTGGAACAGCAGGTTGATGGCCGCCCCGCACAGCCACAGCCGCCCGAGATTGTTGCCAAACACCATGCGCATGGAATCGGGCTCCATCCGCCGGGCCGCCACCACCTCGAAATATTCGCGGCCCAGCAGGTAACCGTTGACCGCGTAGTTGAGGATGATGCCGAAGCCCAGGAACAGCAGCGCCAGATAGAACGGCGCCGCCACCAGGGTGATCAGCCCCATGACCAGCAGGAAGCGGGTGGACAGGCGCAGGATCTCGGCCCACCCCATCTCGCGGGCCGGACCCAGCTGGGGATAGTGCTCCGCCTCGACGATGTCGGCGACATCATCCAGCCAGAAGCTCATGACGAAGGTGGCCAGCGCCGAGAAGAACAGGATGGGCAGCAGCAGCGCGGTGATGCCCAGCACCACCCCGGCGCTCATGTCGGCCAGGGTGTTCTCGAACAGATGAATTTGGCGCAGCAGGGCCGAGGCGCCCAGCGCCAGACCGATCCAGCAGGCCAGCGCCGCCGCCACTCCCAATCCCAGGATGCGGCGCAGGCGCGGGTCGCCCAGTTGGGCGAAGGCCTTCAGGAGAGCGGCGGGAATGGTCATGGAACCCCTGGGCAAAGCGGCGGCACGGCCTGGGATTCAAGCACGCATGGCCCGTCTCGCCAAGTGTCAAGGCGGTTTTTGTTGTTTATGGCGGCCCCATGGCTATACTGCGCCGCAAAATGCCCCCGACAAACCGCGCGGCCCGCGCCCGGGGCACAGACTTTCCTTGCGAGAAGGCCCGTATCTGACCATGGCGGACAAGACCATTCACGTCGCCGGCATCGGCAACGCGATCGTTGATGTACTGGTGCATGCCGACGACCTGCTGCTGCACCGACTTGGCCTGACCAAGGGCGTGATGACCCTGATCGACGCCGAACAGGCCGAGTCCATCTACGCCCAGCTTCCCCCCGGCATCGAATGCTCGGGCGGTTCGGCCGCCAACACCATCGCCGGCATTGCCGCCTTGGGCGGCCGCGCCGCCTATGTGGGCAAGGTCAAGAGCGACCAGTTGGGCCAGGTCTTCCGCCACGACATCCGCAATTCCGGCGTCCATTTCGAGACGCCCGCCGCCGACGGCGGCCCGTCCACGGCGCGCTGCTTCGTGCTGGTCACCCCCGACGCCCAGCGCACCATGCTGACCTATCTGGGCGCCTGCGTGGAACTGGGACCCGACGACGTGGATACCGGCCTGATCGCCGGCGCCGAGATCACCTATCTCGAGGGCTACCTCTACGATCCGCCCGAGGCCAAGCGCGCCTTCCTCAAGGCCGCCACCACCGCCCACGGCGCCGGTCGCCTGGTGTCGCTGTCGCTGTCCGATCCCTTCTGCGTCGACCGTCACCGCGACGCCTTCCTGGATCTGGTGTCGGGCCACGTGGACATCCTGTTCGCCAACGAGGCCGAGCTGATGAGCCTCTACGAGACCACCTCCTTCGACGACGCGGTGCGCGCCGTGCGCGGCCATTGCCGCGTCGCCGCCGTGACGCGGGGCGAGAAGGGCTCGGTGGTGGTCACCGAGGACGACGTCCACGTGGTCGGCGCCGACGACATCGACCAGCTGGTGGACACCACCGGCGCGGGCGACCTTTACGCCGCCGGCTTCCTGTTCGGCTTCACCCAGGGGCGTGACCTCGCCACCTGCGCCATGCTGGGCGGCATCGCCGCCGGCGAGATCATCTCCCATTACGGCGCAAGGCCCGAGCGTTCGCTCAAGGACCTGGCCCGCGCCAAGCTGGGCCCCCATATCTTCGAAAATCTCCGGTAAGAACGAGTCCCATGGAACTGCGCAACATCGCCATCATCGCCCACGTCGACCACGGCAAGACCACCCTGGTGGACGCCATGCTGCGGCAATCGGGAACCTTCCGCGAAAATCAGCAGGTGGCTGAACGCGTGATGGATTCCAACGACCTGGAAAAGGAACGCGGCATCACCATCCTGGCCAAGTGCACCTCGGTCGATTGGAAGGGCACGCGCATCAACATCGTCGACACCCCCGGCCACGCCGATTTCGGCGGCGAGGTCGAGCGCATCCTGTCCATGGTGGACGGCGTGGTGGTGCTGGTGGACGCGGCGGAAGGGCCCATGCCCCAGACCAAGTTCGTCACCGGCAAGGCGCTGGGCCTGGGGCTGCGCCCCATCGTGGTGATCAACAAGGTGGACCGCGGCGACGCACGCCCCCACGAGGTCCACGACGAATGCTTCGACCTGTTCGCGGCGCTGGACGCCGATGACGACCAGCTGGACTTCCCCACCATGTTCGCGGTGGGCCGCGACGGCTGGGCCGACGATTCGCTGGAAGGTCCGCGCAAGGACCTGTCGGCGCTGTTCGACCTGATCGTCAAGCATGTGCCCGCGCCCAAGCGCGACCTGGACGCGCCGTTCTCCATGCTGGCCACCACGCTGGAGGCCGATCCCTATCTCGGCCGCGTGCTGACGGGGCGCATCTATTCCGGCACCGCCAAGCTGAACATGCAGGTCAAGGGCCTGTCCCACGACGGCAAGGTGCTGGAGCAGTTCCGCCTGTCCAAGCTGCTGGCCTTCCGCGGCATCGAGCGCATTCCGGTGGAGCAGGCCGAGGCGGGCGACATCATCGCCATCGCCGGCATGACCAAGCCCACCGTGGCCGACACCATCTGCGCCCCCGAGGTCACCGAGGCCCTGAAGGCCAACCCGATCGATCCGCCGACGCTCGCCATGACCTTCTCGGTCAACGACAGCCCGCTGGCCGGCCAGGAAGGCGACAAGGTCACCTCGCGCATGATCGGCGCCCGCCTGGCCCGTGAAGCCGAGTCCAACGTCGCCATCCACATCCGCGAGACCGAGACCAAGGACGCCTTCGAGGTGTCGGGCCGCGGCGAACTGCAGCTGGGCGTGCTGATCGAGACCATGCGCCGCGAGGGCTTCGAGCTCTCCATCTCGCGTCCCCGCGTGCTGTTCAAGACCGACGAGGACGGCAAGCGCCTGGAACCCATCGAGGAAGTGTTCATCGACGTGGACGAGGAATATTCCGGCGTCGTGGTCGAGAAGATGAGCCTGCGCAAGGCCGAGCTGACCGGCATGCGCCCGTCCGGGGGCGGCAAGACCCGCGTCACCTTCCTGGCGCCCGCCCGCGGCCTGATCGGCTATCACGGCGAGTTCCTCACCGACACGCGCGGCACCGGCCTGATGAACCGCA
This sequence comes from Magnetospirillum sp. XM-1, assembly GCF_001511835.1. Lineage (NCBI taxonomy): Bacteria > Pseudomonadati > Pseudomonadota > Alphaproteobacteria > Rhodospirillales > Rhodospirillaceae > Magnetospirillum > Magnetospirillum sp. XM-1. The sequence goes on along the minus strand of NZ_LN997848.1, from coordinate 563,429 downwards.
TGTTCCACGGCTACGCCCCCTACAAGGGCGCCATCGAGGGCCGCCGCAACGGCGTGCTGATCTCCAACGGCCAGGGCGACGCGGTGACCTACGCCCTGTGGAACCTGGAAGATCGCGGCTCCATGTTCATCACCGGCAACGTCAAGATCTACGAGGGCATGATCATCGGCGAGCACAATCGCCCCAATGACCTCGAGGTCAACGCGCTGAAGGCCAAGCAGCTGACCAACATCCGCGCCGCCGGCAAGGACGAGGCGGTCAAGCTGACGCCGCCGCGCAAGATGAGCCTGGAACAGGCCATCGCCTATATCGAGGACGACGAGTTGGTGGAAGTGACGCCCAAGTCCATCCGCCTGCGCAAGCGCCTGCTCGACCCCAACGAGCGCAAGAAGGCCGAGCGCGCCGCCAAGAACGACTGATGAGACGGAACCGCCCCGACAGAAATGCCGGGGCGGTTTCACGAGGGATATAGGCCTTCGCCTGCCCCCTTGTCTGCCCCGCCGTCCCCTTCCCATATGACCCTGATCAGGTCCCAGGAAAGGGGAGGCCGCCCATGGCCGTCACCGACACCGCTTCATCCCAGGCCGCTCCCGTCCGGCAGGAAAAGGTCCGCGCCGTCACCATGGCCCAGGTGCTGGGCTGGGTGGCCGCCGGCTGGCGCGACATGCGGGCCGCCGCCCGCCTCAGCCTGCTCTACGGCGCGACCTTCGTGGCGGCCGGGCTTCTGCTTACCGGCGGGCTGGCCCTGGCCGGGATGGAATACCTGATCACCCCCCTGGTCGAGGGCTTCATGCTCGTGGCGCCGCTGCTGGCGCTCGGCCTTTACGAGATTTCGCGGCGCCTCGAACGGGGCGAGCCCCTGGAATGGCGGCCGATCCTTCTCTGCTGGCGGCCCAACCGCTTCCACATGATGACCGCCGGGCTGATCTACATGCTCTATCTGATGATCTGGGCCCGTCTGGCGGTGATCATCTTCGCCGTCTGCCTGCCCAACCAGCCCACCGACTGGCGTTCGCTGCTCGACGTGCTGCCCACCCTGGACGGAATCGCCTTCATCGTCACCAGCACCATCTTCGGCGGCGCGCTGGCCACCCTGGCCTTCGCCACCAACGTGGTGACCCTGCCCGCCATGCTGGACCGGCGCACTGATTTCTTCGCCGGCGCGGCGCTGTCGGTCATGGCGGTGGCCCGCAATCCCGGCCCCATGCTGCTGTGGGCCGCCCTGCTGGCCGGGATCACCGGGCTCGGCCTCGCCCTCGGGCTGGTGGGCCTGGTGATCGCCCTGCCGGTGGCGGGACACGCCAGCTGGCACGCCTATCGCGATCTGGTGGTGCCGGAATTGAGTTGAGCTGTTCAGAGCGGCCTGCGTTGAATCCGAACCACCTCATTGCGTCATGGCCGGGCTCGACCCGGCCATGACGGTTATGGTTTGAGGCTCCAGACCGGAACGACGAGCGAGGAAGCAGAAAGCCCCACCGCCCACGAAAAAGCCCGCCCCTTTCGGGGCGGGCTCGTTCGTTCCATCGGGACGCTCGCGACTACTCGTCGCGGCGCACGCCCATGAACTGCAGCAGGAACATGAACAGGTTGATGAAGTCCATGTAGAGCTGCAGGGCGCCGAACACCGCCTTCTTCTGGGCGATCTCGGAGTGGTCGCCCTCCCAGTACATCTGCTTGATGTTCTGGGTGTCGTAGGCGGTGAGACCCGCGAAGATCAGCACGCCGGCGGCGCTCATCACGAAGTGCAGCATGGGGCTGGCGAGGAAGATGTTGACGATGCCTGCGATCAGGAGGCCCCACACGCCCATGATCAGGAAGCTGCCGAAGCCCGACAGGTCCTTCTTGGTGGTGTAGCCATAGAGGCTCAAGCCCGCGAAGGCAGCCGCCGAGATGAAGAACACCCGGGCCACCGACGCGCCGGTGAACACCAGGAACACCGAGGCCAGCGAAGCGCCCATCAGGCCGGCATAGACCCAGAACAGGGTCGAGGCGGTCGAGGCGCGCATGCTGTCGATCCTGGCGCCCAGGAAGAACACCAGACCCAGCGGGGCCAGCATGAACACCCACTTGAGCGGCGAGTAGACGGCGATGGCGGTGAGCGCGGGGACGCTGGCGATCACCCAGGCGACGATGCCGGTAAGAGCCAGGGCCGAGGCCATGTAGTTGTACACGCTCAGCATGTACTGCCGCAGACCAACGTCGATCTGAGCAGCCTCCGCCTGGGCGGCACTCATATATCTGCGGTCTGTTCCGAAAGCCATGGTCGTTCCTTTGAACACTCAGTTGAACCTGAACACCAATATGAGGGACTTCCGGAAAGAATCAAGTTACACGGATTTCATTCATTCCTTAGTAATGGGGCGGTCTTAGCCCCAAGGGCCTGCCAGGTCCCGATGAAACCTGCCAGCAGCGAGGCCGCCATGCAGGCGACCAGCGTCAGCAAGGTGGCGCCGGGCAGGAACACCCAGTCGGTCTTCATGACGTGGATCAGGATGGCGCGCGCCGCCAGCGAGCCCACCAGGGCGGCGGCCAGCCCGGTGACCAGCCCGATCAGGGTGAATTCGGCCAGATGGGCCCGCCACAGCTGCGCCCTCGTCGCCCCCACCACTTTCAGCACCACCGCCTCCCACACCCGGCGGCGATGCCCGGCCATCACCGCGCCGGCCAGCACCAGGGCGCCGGCCGCCAGCGTCATCAGACCGGCCAGACGTACCGCCAGATCGGCCTCGGCGATGATGGCCTTGACCGCGTCCAGCGCCTCCTTGACCCGGATGGAGGAGACATTGGGCAATCGATCCGTCACCGCCTTTTCCACCACCGCGTCCATGGACGGTTGGGTGCGCAGCGTGGCGATATAGGTATGCGGCGCGCCGTCCAGAACCCCGGGCGACAGCAGGAAGGCGAAGTTCATGGACAGATTCGACCAGTCGATCTGGCGCAGGCTTGCCACCTCCACCTCGATCTCGCGGCCCAGCACGTTGAGGCCCAGACGGTCGCCGACCTTGAGGCCGAAGCCCTTGGCCACGGCGGCGTCCACCGAGGCTAAGGGCGGCCCCTGGTAATCCCCGGCCCACCACTTGCCCGAAACCAGCCGCGTGCCTTCGGGCAGCGCGGCGGCCGAGGACAGGCCGCGGTCGCCCCTGGCCGCCCATTCCGCCTCGGGCGCGATCTTGGCTTGGCCCACCGGCACGCCGCCGATGGAGGAGATGCGGCCTCTGACCATGGAGGCCTTGGACAGGATTGCGGCCGGGTCGGTGTCCCGCACCACCTTTTCCAGCTCGTCCACCTGATCGGGCTGCACGTCGATGAAGTAGAAGGACGGCGCCTGTTCGGGCAGCCTTTCGCCGAACTGGGCGGCCAGGTTGCCTTCCACCAGGGCGATGGTCACCAGCACCGAAAGCCCCAGGCCCAGCGACAGCACCATGCCCACCACCGCCGAGCCGGGGCGGTGCAGGTTGGCCAGGGCCATGCGCCAAGTGGGCCCCGCCGCCTTGCCGTGACGCGTCGCCAGCACCGCAGCCGCCCGCGCCAGCCCTCCGGCCAGCAGGCGGAACAGCACCAGGGTGGCGGCCGCCGCGACCACGAACCAGGCGGCCAGGGGGCGGTTGGCGGCGGTCGTCACGGCCAGCGCCGCCAGCCCGCCGCCGGACAGGATCAGGGCCGCCCAGATCGGCTTGCCCACCGGCCCGGCTTCCGGCGCCACCAGCCGGCGGAACAGCAGCGCGGCGGGCACCGCCTTGGCGCGGGCCAGGGGCCACAGGGTGAAGACCAGGGCGGACAGCGCCCCGAACCCGGCGGCGACCGCCAGCGGGCGGGAATAAAGCCCCACCTTCAGCGCCAGGGGAATGCGCTCCGCCCCCAGCCCGGCCACCAGCGGCACCAAAGCGGCCCCCGCCGCCAGCCCGAGAAGGATGCCGAACCCGGCCAGCAGGCCCACCAGCAGGAAATAGGTGGTGAAGATCAGCCCCGAAGGCGCGCCCAGGCATTTCAGGGTGGCGATGGTGCCGATGCGGCCGTCGAGATAGGCCTTCACCGCGTTGGCCACGCCGATGCCGCCCACCAGCAGGGCGGTCAGTCCCACCAGGGACAGGAACGAGGCCATGGTGTCGAGGAAGCGCCCAACCCCGGGCGAGGCCTCGGCCACGTCACGCACCTGCCAGGGGGACTCGGGGAAGCGCCGGGCCAGATCGGCCTTGGCCGCCGCCGGGTCGTTTCCCGGGGGCAACAGAAGACGCAGGGTATGGCGCACCAGCGAACCGGGGCGGATCAACCCGGTGGCCTCGACCGCGCCGTTGGCCACCATCAGCCGGGGACCGAAGGATAGCGCCGTGGCCACCCGGTCGGGCTCCTTGGCGATCACCGCCCGGATGCGTAAGACGGCGTCGCCGACCTTCACCGCGTCGCCCACCTTGAGCCCCAGGCGGTCCAGCAGATTGCCTTCGGCGGCCGCGCCCCATTCGCCGTCATGGAAGGCGAAGGGTGATGAGACGGAGGGGGCCAATTCCAGCGCCCCCACCAGGGGATAGGCCTCGTCGACGCCCTTCATCTCCACCAGCGAGCGCCGGGCGTTGTCGTCCACCTGGACCATGGCCCGCATCTCGACGCCCCGGGTGATCCGGCCCAGGCCGGACAGCGCCGCCAGCATGTCCGCCTCGAAGGGCTGGTGGGTCTGGCGGATGTCGAGATCGCCGCCCAGCAGGGCGCGGGCATCCTCGGCCAGCGCCGCGTCGAAGGCGGCGCGCAGCGACCCGGCTCCGGCGATGGCCGCCACGCCCAGGGCGAGGCAGGCCACCAGCACCCGGAAGCCCTTCAGCCCGCCGCGCAGCTCGCGCCGGGCGAATGTGGCGGCCAGTTTGATCATTTCATATTGCCCCTCAAACGCCGGGTGCGTGCCTCCGCACGCTTGGCTCCTCCGCTTCCCTCCTCCGCTGCGCTCCGTCGTCGCTCCGGGGCGCTCAACGCGCCCGCGCTCGGCTTTGCCTCGCTCATGACCGGATCTTCCCGTCCTCGACCCGCACCACCCTTCCGCACCGCGCCGCCAGATGGTCGTCGTGGGTGACCAGCACCAAGGCGGTGCCGAAGCGGGCGTTCAGGTCGAACAGCAAATCCATCACGGCGCGCCCCGTGGCCCCGTCCAGGTTGCCGGTGGGCTCGTCGGCCAGCAGCAGGGTGGGGCGCATCACGAAGGCGCGGGCCAGGGCGACACGCTGCTGCTCGCCGCCCGACAGCTGGCCGGGATAATGGGACAGGCGCTTGCCCAGCCCGACCCGGCCCAGCTCCTCCTGGGCCGCCCCGAAGGGATCGGCATGGCCGGCCAGTTCGAGTGGCACCGCCACGTTCTCCAGCGCCGTCATGGTGGGAATCAGGTGAAAGCTCTGAAAGACGATGCCGATGCGGTCGCGGCGAAAGCGCGCCAGCCCGTCCTCGTCCAGGCCCGAGAAATCGGTGCCGCCCACGCTCACCCGGCCCGAGGTGGGGCGTTCCAGCCCGGCCATGATCATCAGCAGGGTGGACTTGCCCGAGCCCGACGGTCCGACCACGCCCACCGTCTCGCCGGCGACCACCTCCAGGTCGATGCCATCGAGAACATTGACCTCGCCCGCCAGGCTCGCCAAGTTGAGGTGGACGGCTTCCAGCGAAACCAAGGGAAGGCCGGCGATGGGACGCTGATGCATGCGAGGGTGACTTTCTTGGATGACCGGAACGCCTTGGACAGGATAGACGGCGAACGGCGCTCGGTCTTGCGATATGGGGCCGCCCTGGTGCTTGTCAATGTACTGGGAGGATCAGGCATGGCCCAGGCAGCCCCCGCCATCCGCATCCTGGCCTTGGGCGATTCGCTCACCGCCGGCTTCGGCCTGGCGCCGGAAGAGGCGTTTCCCGCCCGGCTGGAGCGCGCGCTGAAAGCCGAGGGCCGCGACGTCAGCCTGATCAATGCCGGCGTGTCGGGCGACACCACCGCCGGGGGGAAGGCGCGCCTCGACTGGGCGCTGGCCGCCAAACCCCAGCTCGCCATCCTCGAACTGGGGGCCAATGACGGGCTGCGCGGCCTCGACCCCAAACTGACCCACGCCAATCTGGACTCCATCCTGAAGCGGTTCAAGGCGGCGGGCGTCCCCGTGCTGCTGGCCGGCATGCTGGCGCCGCCCAATTACGGCAAGGATTTCGAGGCCGAGTTCAAGGCGGTGTTCGCCCGCCTGGCCGTCGAGCACGACGTGGTGTTCTATCCCTTCTTCCTGGACGGCGTGGCCGGCGATGCCCGCCTTTGCCTGCCCGACGGCCTGCACCCCAACGCCAAGGGGGTGGACGTGATCGTCGAGCGCATCCTGCCCTCCGTCCGCAAGCTGCTGGAAAGGGGAAAGCCATGAAAGCCGACCCTGCCCCTTCGCTCGCCCCCTTCAGCGTCGCCCATGCCAAGGGCAACCATTGGGGAACCACCGCCAAGGCCTGTCTCGACGGCCTCGGGCCGCTGCCGCCCGGCGCCAATTTCGGCTTTCTCTACGCCACCGAGCCCTTCGCCCCCAATCTGTCCTCGCTCTTGACCTTCCTGCGCGAGACCACCCGCATCGAGCATTGGGTGGGCGGCGTGGCCCCCGGCCTGTGCGTCGGCGGCGAGGAAATCCGCGACGAAGGCGCGGTGGCCGCCATGATCGGCCGCCTGCCCCCCGACCAGTTCCGGGTGTTCATCGGCGACGCCGGCGACTGGAGCAAGCGGCACTTCCCCTGCGTCGGGCTGGTCCACGGCGATCCCCGCGACCCCGATGTGCCCCAGGCCATCGTCGACCTGGCCGCCGAGGCCGGGTACCTGGCCGGCGGCCTGATGAGCGCGGCGGGACCGGCGGCGCAATTGGCCGGCATCGCCACCGATGGCGGGCTGGCCGGAGTGCTGCTCGGCTCCGGCATCGAGGTGCTGACCGGCATGACCCAGGGCTGCTCGCCCTTGGGCGGCATCCACACCGTCACCGAATCCTGGCAGGGCGTGGTGATGGCCCTGGACGGCCGCCCGGCGCTCGACGTGCTGAAGGAGGAAGTGGGCGAATTGCTGGCCCGCGACCTGCGCCGCATCGCCGGCTACATCCATGTGGGCCTGCCGGTGGAAGGCGACGACAGCCACGACTATCAGGTCCGCACCCTGATCGGCATCGACCCCAACCAGGGCTGGATCGCCATCGGCGACCATGTGGAGGAAGGGGGCCGGCTGATGTTCGTGCGCCGTGACGCCAACGCGGCGCGCATGGACATGAAGCGCATGCTGGACGGAATGAAGGAGCGCCTGGACGGCCGCTCCATCCGGGCGGGAATCTACGTCTCGTGCACGGGGCGCGGCGAACACATGTTCGGCCATCAGGGCGCCGAGCCGGAATTGCTGCACGCGGTGCTGGGCGATTTCCCGCTGATCGGCTTCTTCGCCAACGGCGAGATCAGCCGCGACCACCTTTACGGCTTCACCGGCGTGCTGGCCCTGCTGCCGGAGCCCAAGCCGTGATCCGCCTGTTCGTCGGCATCGGCTTCGACGCGGATCTGACGGCGCGCATCTGCCGGCTGCAGCGGGGCCTGCCCGGCGCCCGCTGGACCGAGCCCGCCAACCTGCACCTGACGCTGCGCTTCATCGGCGAGGTGGAAGAAGATTTGGCCGAGGAGATCCACCACAATCTCGCCGCCCTGGCCGAGGCGCCCTTCGCCCTGACGCTGACCGGGCTGGGCCTGTTCGGCGACCGTCATCAGGCCCATACGATGTGGCTGGGCGTCGAGCGCTCCGACGCCCTGTCGCGCCTTGCCGCCCGCGTCGATTCCGCCGTCGTGCAGGCGGGCGCCAAGCCCGAGCCGCGCAAGTTCAATCCCCACGTCACCCTGGCCCGGCTCAAGGACACCCCGCCGGGGCGGCTGCAGGATTTCATCGACGCCACCGGCCATTTCCGCGAGGAGCATGTGGCGGTGGAGCGCTTCACCCTGTTTCGCAGCACGCTGGGCCGCCAGGGCGCCCAATACGACGCGCTGGAGCATTACCCGCTGGGGTGATTTCCACATCTTGGGCCGGCATGGCACGGCGCAAACATTCCCTTGTTAGCCCCCCGCCTTCACAGTATTTTCAAGGCCATGAACGCTTCGCCGCTCCGCCTTGCCCTGTGTCTCGCCGCCGCCCTCGGCCTGGCGGCGTGTTCGCGCGGGACCGACCTGCCGCCCGCCTCCAGCGCGGCGAGCGGCGACCAGCCGGCCAATTTCCAGCTGGTCACCGACATCCCCATCCCATCGGGCGCCACCATGGACAACGACCGCTCGCTGATCCTGTCGGACCGCGACCGTTGGACCGGCCGGGTGGTGATGCGGCTGTTCAACTCGGCCAACGAGGTGACCTCGTTCTACCAGCAGCTGATGCCCAATTTCGGCTGGCAGCCCATGATGAGCGTCATCGCCGAGACCAGCGTGCTGACCTATGTGCGCGGCGACCGTGCCGCCACCGTGCAGGTGGAGCGGCGCACCGTCATGGGCTCGGTGGTCTCGGTCACCGTGGCGCCCAAGCAGTCGGACGGCGGAAGCGCTTCGTCCTATGGCGGCGGGGGCTATGATTCCACGCCCATGCCGCGCTCGGCGCCGTCAGGCGGCGTCCGCTCCGAGCAACTGCCGCCTCCGTCGTCGCGACGCTAGAGCCCCCAACGCAAAAAGCCCCCTTTCGGGGGCCTGCCGCGTCATCGGAAAGCCTTCTCCTAGAGCAGGCGGTCCCGCACCTCGGCAATCAGGGAATTGAGCGAATCCACGGCGACGCCGTCGCGGGCCATCAGACGATGTACGATGGGGTCGGCCATCACCTCGTCCAGGGTCGGCTCGATGCCGCCGCCGCAATAGGCGAAGGCTCGGGCGGAGCGGCCACCGATCGCGGCGCCAAGGCGGCGCACGACGCGGATTTCGGCCGGTTGCGGGGTGGATCTGTATGCGCTTGACAGCATGGGCAGCCCCCTTTTCCGGTTGTAGCTCTAAGACGGACTATACAGGAGCAACCAAGGAATTGACAGAGTCGCTTTAGTATCAATTATTCTAGTTTTTTACATTTTCTTGCGCTGCAGCAAGTATTGTGCGATGCGGTAACTGTCTGCGATAGGCCGTCTTTTTCGTGGTTGCATATGGGTTTCAAGCGCCCGAGAGTCAAGGGGCACCATACCGTTGTCATCCGATCTTCATCCTCGTCCCTCCCACTTGGGCAGTCCCATGAGGGGGATCGTCGCCATGCTGGCCGCCACTTCGGTGTTCGCCGGCATGGACGCGCTGGTCAAGCTGCTGATGGCCGATTACTCGGTGATTCAGGTGCTGTTCTTCCGGGCCGGATTCGGGCTGGTGCCGCTGGCCCCTCTGCTGTGGCGGAGCGGAATGCGCGCCGTGGCCACCAGGCGGCCCTGGGCGCATGCGCTGCGGTCGGCCGTCGGCCTGCTGGCGGTGGGCTGCTTCTTCATGGCCTTCCACCGCCTGCCCCTGGTCCAGGTCACCGCCATCGGCTTCGCCGCGCCGCTGCTGATCACCGCGCTGTCGGTGCCGCTATTGAAGGAGACGGTGTCGCCCGGCCGCTGGGCGGCGGTGGCGGCCGGATTCGGCGGCATCCTGATCGTGGCCGGACCCGACGCCTGGGCGGGCGACCTGCTGGGGGCGGGCGCGGCCTTCGCGGTGGCCGGCACCGTCCTCTATGCCCTGGTGATGGTGATGATGCGCGACATGGGGCGCACCGAGGCGGCGGTGACCACCGTGTTCTGGTTCTCGGTGCTGACCCTGGTCCTGACCGGGGCGGCGCTGCCCCTGGTCTGGCAGAGTCCCGACCCGCGAGCCTGGGGATTGTTCGCATGCGCCGGCATCCTGGGCGGCACCGGCCAGTTGCTGATCAGTCAGGCGGTGCGCCTCGCCCCGGCCTCGACGGTGGCGCCCTTCGACTATTTCCACATCGTGGTGTCGTCCAGCCTGGGCTGGCTGGTCTTCGCCGAGATTCCCACCCTCAACACCCTGGCCGGCGCCATGGTGGTGATGGCGTCCGGCCTTTACGTGATGCGGAGCGAGCGAAAATCAGCGGCTCCGCGACACCCGGCCCCGCCATGACGGGGCCGGGTTAGGCCCAAGGGGCCGCGCCGCTTATGCGGCGACGCCCAAGCGCGCTTTCGAGCGCGCGTCCGGCGACTGAGGGACGGATCAGTGAGCGGAGGCCCCTTCCGCACCCAAGCCGGTCTGCGAGCGGACGAACTGGGCGTCGAAATCGGCCCGCTCCCGCGCCGCCCGCTCGCTGCCGTCGGTCACCGAGAAGAACCAGGTGGCGGCGAAGCCGGCGGCCACCGAGAACAGGGCGGGATTGCCCCAGGGGAAGATGGGCTGGGGATGGCCCAGCACCGACTTCCACACCGCCGGGCCCAGCACGGTCAGCACCACCGCCGAGACCAGGCCGACCGAGCCGCCCAGGATGGCGCCCCTGGACGTCAGCCCCGGCCACAGCATGGACAGAAGCAGCAGCGGGAAATTGGCCGAGGCGGCGATGGCCAACGTCAAACCGGCCAGATAGGCGATGTTCTGCTTTTCGAACAGCACGCCCAGGATGATGGCGACCACGCCGAGCCCCAGGCTGGACAGGCGCGAGATGCGAAGCTCGGTCTCCTCCTTGGCGCGGCCGCGGGCGAAGACGTTGGCGTAGAGATCGTGGGAGATGGCCGAGGCCCCGGCCAGGGTCAGCCCGGCCACCACGGCTAAGATGGTGGCGAAGGCCACCGCCGAGATGAAGCCCAGGAACAGATCGCCGCCCACCGCGTGGGCCAGCCACACGGCGGCCATGTTGCCGCCGCCCTTTAAGGCCTTGCCGTCGGCCAGATAGGCCGGATCGGTGGCCACCAGGGCGATGGCGCCGATGCCGATCACCACCGCCAGGACGTAGAAGAAGCCGATGAAGGCGGTGGCGTAGAACACCGACTTCCTGGCCTCCTTGGCGTCGGGAACGGTGAAGAAGCGCATCAGGATGTGGGGCAGGCCGGCGGTGCCGAAGGCCAGCGCCACCGCCAGCGAGATGGTGTCGATGGGATCCTTGAACAGCAGGCCGGGCGACATGATGGCGGCCGAGCCCTTGACCTGGACCGCCTTGGCGAACATGGCCTCGGGCGAGAAGCCGAAGCGGGCCAGCACCGCGCCGGCCATGAAGGTGGCGCCCGACAGCAGCAGCACCGCCTTGATGATCTGCACCCAGGTGGTGGCGGCCATCCCGCCGAACACCACGTAGACCATCATCAGCCCGCCCACCAGGAACAGGGCGTAAAGGTAGTCCATGCCGAACAGCAGCTTGATCAGCTGGCCCGCCCCGACCATCTGGGCGATCAGGTAGAACACCACCACGGTGAGCGAGCTGAAGGCGGCGTAGGTGCGCACCGGCACCTTGGCCAGACGGTAGGCGACCACGTCGGCGAAGGTGTACTTGCCCAGGTTGCGCAGCGGCTCGGCGATCAGGAACAGCATCAGCGGCCAGCCCACCACCACGCCGACGGCATAGACCATGCCGTCCATGCCGGTGCCGTAAAGCAGCGCCGTCACCCCCAGGAACGAAGCCGCCGACATGAAGTCGCCGGCGATGGCCAAACCGTTCTGGAAGCCCGAGATACCGCCTCCCGCCGTGTAGAAATCGGCCGCCGACTTGGTGCGCTTGGACGCCCACCAGGTGATGCCCAACGTCAGCGCCACGAAGGCCACGAACATCAGGATGGCGTGCCAGTTGGTGGCCTGCTTGGCGGCCTGGCCGAGATCGGCGCCGGCGGCCAAAGCGGGCAGCGACGGCGCCAGCAGCAGCAGGGCGGCAAGGCCGAGGCGAGGGAGATGGGGCATGGGAACGGCCTCTCTAGGGCTTATTGTGGTAATTAGGTACCTGTTTACCTATTTGATACGCCCGGCGCAAGCCTTCCCGTGATTTTGTATCCCTTTCGCCCGGCCCCGGGGACAGCCGCCAGGGGCCATACGCCCATTTAGCGCTTGGCCTGCCCCCTCCCCCCGCGTATGCTCGGGCCGAGCGTTAACGAAGTCGCATAATCTTTTAGGGGGAGTGGATGGCAAGGCATGGCGCCGCAAGCCTGATCGCCTGTGTGCTGGGACTGCTTCCCTCGGTGGCGGCGGCCCATTTCCAGGAGCTGATTCCCTCCGCCGACATCGTTTCCGAACAGGGACCCCGCGACATCCGCCTGGACCTCGCCTTCACCCATCCCATGGAGCGCGGCCCGCTGATGGAGATGGCGCCCCCGGTGCGCTTCGGCGTGCTGGCCGGCGGCAAGACCCGTGACCTCAAATCCAGCCTCAAGCCCGGCAAGGCCGGCGACAAGACGGTGTTCGCCGCCGAGTTCCGCCTGGACCAGCCCGGCGACCACGTCTTCTTCGTCGAGCCCGCCCCCTATTGGGAAAAGGCCGAGGGCAAGTGGATCGTCCACTACACCAAGGTGGTGGTGGATTTCGCCGGCGGCGGCGGCTGGGACAAGGCGGTGGGCTTGCCTGTCGAGATCGAGCCGCTGGCCCGGCCCTACGGCTTGTGGACCGGCAATCTGTTCCGGGGCATCGTGCGCAAGAACGGCAAGCCGGTTCCCTTCGCCGAGATCGAGGTGGAATGGCGCAACGACGGCTCGGTCAAGCCGCCATCCGACCCCTTCGTCACGCAGGTGATCAAGGCCGATTCCTCGGGCCAGTTCGCCTACGCCATGCCGCGCGCCGGCTGGTGGGGCTTCGCTGCCCTGGTGGAAAGCGACAAACCGGCCAAAAGCCCCGAGGGCAAGCCGGCCAAGACCGAACTGGGCGGCCTGATCTGGGTGCGCGCCCAGGACATGAAATAGTCGACGGGCCAAAGGCCCGGAGGTGCGGGCAAGGCCCGGCGCGGCTTATGCCGCGGGAGCCAAGGGTCGCCACAGGCGACCCGCCCGGCGATTGAGGGACGAACAGGAGAGACACTTGGCTCACATTCCCGACGGCGTGCTGTCCAATCCGGTGCTGGTGGCGGGGGGAATCCTCGCCGCGGCCGGGGTGGCGCGTGGCCTGAAGGAGTTGGAGCCGGTGCGCGTGCCCAAGGTGGCCATGCTGTCGGCGGTGATGTTCGTCGCCTCGGCCATTCATCTGCCCGCCGGCCCGGCTTCCGTGCATCTGCTGCTCAACGGCATGGCCGGCATCGTGCTGGGCTGGGCCGCCTTTCCCGCCCTGCTGGCCGCCCTGCTGCTGCAGGCGCTGCTGTTCGGCTTCGGCGGCCTGCTGGTGCTGGGCGTCAACACCGTCAACATGGCCGCGCCCGCCGTGCTGGCCGGACTGGTCTTCCGCCGCCTGTGGCGCCCCGACGACACTCGCCGCACCGCCTGGGCCGCCGCGCTGTGCTCCGGCGGCGCCGTGTTGCTGACCGGATTGATGGTGGCCGGATCGCTGGCGGCGTCGGGCCGCGAGTTCGAGACCGCCGCCAGGCTGGTGGTGCTGACCCATCTGCCGGTGATGGGAATCGAGGCGGTGTTCGCCTCGGCCGCCATCGGCCTGCTGGCCCGGGTCAAGCCGGAGGCGCTGGCATGAAGACAACCGCCGCCACCCTCGCCCTGCTGCTGCTGGCCGCCCCCGCCCAGGCCCACAAGCTGAAGGTGTTCGCCACGGTGGAAGAGGCCGAGATCGCCGGTTCGGCCTATTTCGTCGGCGGCGAGAAGGCGGCCGGCGTGCCGGGCCGCATCCTGGGGGCGGACGGATCGCTGGTGGCCAGCTTCGCCACCGGTCCCGACGGTACCTTCCGCCAGCGGGTGACGGCCCGCATGGACCATCTGGTGACGGTGGAATCCGAGGACGGCCACGCCGCCCAGTTCACCGTTCCCGCCAACCAATTCCCGCCCACCCTGCCCGAGGGCAAGGCGGCGCCGTCCGCTGCCACCGCCGACGCGGCCGCCCTGGAAGCCGCCATCGCCCGGCAGATCCGCCCCTTGCGCGAGCAGTTGGACGCCTATGAATCCCGCATCCGCCTGCATGACCTGATGGGCGGCATCGGCACCATCTTCGGCCTGTTCGGCTGCTGGGCCTGGCTGCAATCGCGGCGGAGGGGACCATGAGCCTGATCGAGCGCCTCGACCCGCGCACCCGGCTGCTGGCCGCCCTGCTGTTCGCCCTGGCCGAGGTGCTGGCGCCGTCGCTGGCGGCGCAGGGACTGGGGCTGGGCCTTGCCCTGGCCGCCGCCCTGGCCGCCCGTCTGCCGCTGGCCGCCACCGCCCGCCGCCTGCTCGGCCTGGAAGGCTTCATGCTGCTGGCCCTGGTCATGCTGCCCTTCACGGTGCCCGGCCACCCGGTCTTCAGCCTGTGGGGGCTGGAAGGGTCGGAGGAAGGCCTGCGCCAGGCGGCCTCCATCGCCTTGAAAGCCAACGCCGTGGCGGTCGCCCTGTTCGCCCTGGTGAGCTCCATGGAAGCCCCGGTGCTGGGCCGCGCCCTGGCCCGCCTCGGGGTGAGCGAACGCTTCGTCCACCTGTTCCTGTTCACCACCCGCTATCTGTCGGTGCTGGAAGACGAGTATCGCCGCCTGCGCCTCGCCATGCGGGCCCGCGCCTTCCGCCCCGTCACCGGCCCCCATTGCTGGCGTTCCATCGGCCATCTGTTCGGCATGCTGATGGTGCGTTCCCTGGAGCGGGCCGAGCGCATCGACGCCGCCATGCGCTGCCGCGGCTTCACCGGCCGCTTCCCCTCGCTCGACGACGAGGCCAACGCCGGGCCGGGCCGCCTGGATCTCGGCTTCGGCGCGGCCTCGGCCGCCGGGCTGGTCCTGGTCGTCGCCGTGGGGATGGTGTGAGCTCCCTCATCCACCTCGAAGGCGTCAGCCACGCCTTCGACGCCGCCCATCCGGTGCTGGACGGCGTGGACTTCGCCCTCGGGCCGGGCGAGCGTGTCGCGCTGCTGGGCGCCAACGGCAGCGGCAAGACCACCCTTCTGCACGTCATGGTCGGACTGATCCGGCCCAGGACGGGCCGCGTTCACGCCTTCGGGCGCGAGCGCCGGGCCGAGGCCGATTTCGTCGAGGTGCGCGCCAAGGCCGGCTTGCTGTTCCAGGACGCCGACGACCAGTTGTTCTGTCCCACCGTGGCCGAGGACGTGGCCTTCGGCCCCCTCAATCTGGGGAAGAGCAAGGCCGAGGCGCGCGACATCGTGCATGCCACCCTCGACCGGCTGGGTCTCGCTCCTCTCGAGAACCGCGTCACCCACAAGCTGTCGGGCGGCCAGAAGCGGCTGGTGTCGCTGGCCGCCGTACTGGCCATGGAGCCCGAGGCGCTGCTGCTGGACGAGCCGACCAACGCCCTGGACGAGCCGACGCGCGAAAGGCTGATGGAGATCCTGGCCGGGCTGCCCCAGGCCATGGTGATCGTCTCCCACGACCGCGAGGTGATCGACCGCCTGGTCACCCGGCGGGTCACGCTGGCGAACGGCGCCCTAACCTGAAATGGACACCGGCTTGGAGGTGGGGCCCAGGGCGTCCAGGGCCTGCTTCAGCCTGGGCTGCTTGTCGATGCGCGACGGCCCGGCCTCGACCCCGCCCACATAGGCGGTGGACAACAGCGCGCCGTAGACCCGCTTCATGTCGTCGAGGCAAGGGGGCGGCGGCTCGACCCGGCTCAGACGCTCGGCCAGCTTGCGCGCCGCATGCACCTGGCCCGACTGGCAGAAATCCTGCTTGAAGCGCTGCTCGCCCAGGGTGTCGAAGGCGATCATCAGGAAGGCGGTGAAGCGGCGGATATCGCCGCCCAGAACGGGAAGCAGCGCGCGGATGACATCCACATGGGTGGCCGACACCTGCGCCACCGCCCGGCGGGGCTGGGTGGTCTCGGTCTTGGGAAACAGCCGGCCCAGGTCCATCTGGCTCACCACCCGCCACAGGATGTCGGCGTCGATGGTGTCCTTGCCGGCCACCAGCAGCCGCTTGGCGTCGTCCAGCAGCAGCGGCGAGCGTCCATCGCGCGGCATGTTGCCGGGCGAGGCCAGCGCCTGCAGCTCGGCGGCTTCGCGGATGTCCAAGAGGCGCGGGCCGAGATCGCTGACCAGCGACGGGCTCATAGGGGTGTAGTGGGGGATCAGCATCACCTGCCAGTCGAAGCGCAGGTTCTCGCGGATGGCCTGATACAGCGCCTCGGACCGCGAATGCTGCTTGGCGGCGTGCTTGGGCTGGGGCGGCGGATGGGCGAGGCCCAGGGCGAGCCCCACGCGCTTCATCAGCGACACCTTGGGCGGCGGCGCCTGGAACTTGCTGCGGAAATCCAGCTTGGCGCGGAAATAGCGCCGCGCCGCCGCGCGCACCACCAGGGCCACCGCCTCGGCCAGGGTGCGGCCGCAGGCCAGGACATCGTGGTCGGCGGTGATCGGCCGCTTGCCGGAATCGGTCACCACATTGGCGAACAGCTCGGGGCGGGTGCGGAACAGCCGCAGGCATTCGTCGAGCATCTTGGGATCGTTCATGGCCTTGTCGTAGGCGGCATTGCGCGGCAGCCCCTTGAGCGCCAGCACCTCGTGCCGCAGGACCTCGATCACCGGCCCTTCCAGGGCGGCGCGGATCGCCTCGATCCCCGGATCCGCGTTGGACCATCGGGTATTTGTCGCCTTCGTCGATCCGCGTCCAGACATGGCGTTCACATCTCAAGTTTACCCATTCACATTAGGTTTACGTTGCGCCTTATCGTTGATTTTTTCAACATGAATAAAGGAGTTATCACTTGTATTGCATAGGTAATAACTTCCTTCACCTTTATCAAATCACGCCATTGCCTTTGAATAAAATTTTATCTAATTTTATTATTTATTATGCCTGCAGTCCAAGCGAGACCATTCCGATTTTCCGCCGTCCGGCGTAGAATGGGGGCGTCGCACCGGACCGGGAGAAGCGAATGCACGGCGGCCACCATCACGACGAATCCAGCGGGCACGAGCACAAGCATCACCACGCCCACGAGCACAGCCACGTCCACGCCCATCCCCATTCCCACGGCGACGTGACCCACGCCCATGCGCACGCCCATACCCACGCGCACGAGCACCTGCACCAGCACAGCCATCCCCACGGCCACACCCCCGAGGGCGGGCACGACCACGGGCACGAACAGGCCAAGCACAGCTGGAAGCCGCACGAGCACAAGCACGCCGAGGAAGACCTCGGCGGCCACGAGCACGAGCATTGAAATCACACCAATATGGGGCATCCCATATTGGTTAGGCCCAAGGGGCCGCGCGGCTTATGCCGCAAGAGGCAAGGGCGCAAGGCGCCCGCCCGCCGCTTGAGGGCGGCGCACGGTAAATCAGAACCGCCTTTCTGCGTCATGGCCGGGCTCGACCCGGCCATCCACGTGGAGCCGTTCGGCACTATCCCGGATGAAACCACGTGGATGCCCGGAACAAGTCCGCGCATGACGAGTGAGAAATGTGGTGCGAATTCCGGGTCTGCTGGTCAGTCAGACAGAAAATTCAGCCACAGATAAACACAGATGAAGAGGGATATTCCTTATCTGTGTCCCGCGTAGCGGGAATCTGTGTTCATCTGTGGCCTTAATTCTCACCCAATCGGCTTGAATGTCGATTGGCCCTAGTCCTCGCTTTCCAGCGAGGCGACGTAGCGCAAGCCGTCCAGCGCGGTGTCGAACCAGTCCTCGCGGGTTTCGTCCTCGGCGTGGACCAGATAGGCCGGGCGGCGGAATTCCGGCGCCCCCGTCACCTCGAACAGCCTTCCGGCCGAGAGATACGAGCGCGCCACCCGCATGGGGAAATAGCCGGTGCCGCCATAGGCCAGGATGTGCTGCAGGCCCAGCGCGCCCAGGCCCACCGACACCGCCGGGGTCTTGAGGTCGGGAAAGGCCTGGCTGTGGGCGGCGCGGAATTCCGGCCCCCAATCCACCAGAACGTAATCCTCGTCCCATTCCGCCACGGCGCGCCGCCGGGTGGAGACCAGGATCAGACGCTCCTCCAGCAGCTTCTCGATATGCAGGCCGGGACGCGACAGCGGCGAATACATCACCACCAGGTCGAGCATGCC
Source organism: Magnetospirillum sp. XM-1 (assembly GCF_001511835.1). NCBI lineage: Bacteria > Pseudomonadati > Pseudomonadota > Alphaproteobacteria > Rhodospirillales > Rhodospirillaceae > Magnetospirillum > Magnetospirillum sp. XM-1. Next base: position 545,425 of record NZ_LN997848.1, on the reverse strand, counting down.
TTCGATCAGCTGGCGCATCAGCCCGTCGGAACCGCCGACCTCGGCCTTCAGGGCCACGTCGGGCATGGCGGTGCGCATCCAGGGAATCCACTGGACCAGCAGGCGGTCCCACAGCGAGAACTGGCCGCCCACGTTGAGCACGGTGCGAAACCCCGCCGGCAGGGCCAGTTCCTGGCGCGCCTGTTCCCAGATGCGGACCATGGTGGTGGCGTAGCGGCGGAACTGCATGCCGGCGGCGGTCAGCTGGGTGCCCGACTTGGAGCGCACGAACAGCGGCCGCCCCAACTCCTCTTCCAGCGCCCGGATGCGCATGCTGACCGTGGACTGGGTCACGGAGAGGCGCTCGGCAGCCTTGTTGAAGTTGCCGGTGTCGACGATTTCCAGGAAGGTACGGGCGAGATCGATATTCATGACGCGGCCAGGACGAGGGCAGCACCATGCTGCACCGCAATAGATGGCAGCGTTTTATCCGAACCGCGTGGAAAGTTCAACTACCATGCGGGCTGTAATCGGAAAGCTTGATGCATGGGTGGGGCCAGCCCACCCATGCCGGTAGGAATGGCTAGGCCTGGGCCCGCGCCTTGACGTTGCCGCGGCTACGGTCGACGTATTCCTTCAACTGGCGCTCCATGCCTGCGAAAGCCTCGCGCAGCGCCACGTAGATATCCTCGTTGACATGGCTGTCCTTGGGGTCGCGCTTCACCACCAGCTCGTCGCCGGGGACCGTCAGGGCGAGACGGATGTGGAAGGGCTCGCCCTTGTGGTGCAGGTTCGAGGTGTTCTTGTGGTGCTGCTCGATCACCACGCGGCAGCTGGTGATGCGATCGAAGAGATGCTCCAGTTTGGCCACCTTTTCGCGGATGCGGGTTTCGACGGCGTCAGAGTGATCGACACCGTGAAAGGTGATCTGGAGGGGAATCTGCATCAACATCTCCATTCTCTCGGTTCGCCTTCGGCCGGCTCTTGGCACCGCGCCGGGCGACTCGGTTCTTTTAATCAGTCCCGCCGTCCGGGCGGGACCTTGAAGCTCGGGGCGCCATACATAGCCATTTACAATGGCCTTGGCAATGCCGGGAGCGAACTTCCATTGTCTCGGAGAATCGCCGCACTTGCAAGCTGGCGCCGCTCCCCTCATATCAGAGCGCCTTTTCATGCAACCCAGGCTCAAGGGAGACGGATAAGCCATGGCCGAAGAAAAGCGTCAATTCCAGGCGGAAGTCGGCAAGTTGCTCGACATCGTTGTTCACTCGCTCTACTCCAACAAGGAGATCTTCCTGCGCGAGCTGATCTCCAACGCCTCGGATTCATGCGACCGGCTGCGCTACGCCGCCATCACCGACCCCGACCTGCTGGCCGGGGATTCCGAGTTCCGCATCCGCCTCGTTCCCGACAAGGACGCCGGCACGCTGACCATCGCCGACAACGGCTTAGGGATGAGCCATGACGAGCTGATCGCCAATCTGGGCACCATCGCCAAGTCGGGCACCTCGGAATTCCTGTCGCGCCTGACCGGCGACGCCAAGAAGGACGTCACCCTGATCGGCCAGTTCGGCGTCGGCTTCTACTCCGCCTTCATGGTGGCCGGGGAAGTCAGCGTGGTCACCCGCAAGGCCGGCGAGGCCAAGGGCTGGAAATGGGTGTCGGACGGCAAGGGCGAGTTCACCGTCACCCCCGCCGAGGACGCGGCGCGCGGCGCCGCCATCACCTTGAAGCTGCGCGAGGGCGAAACCGAGTTCCTCGACGCCTGGCGCCTCAAGTCCATCGTCAAGCGCTACTCCGACCACATCGCCATTCCGGTGACGCTGAAGGACGGCGAGGCGGACGAGGAGACCATCAACTCGGCCAACGCGCTGTGGACCCGGTCCAAATCCGAGATCACGCCCGAGCAGTACAAGGAATTCTACCACCACGTCGCCCACGCCTTCGACGAGCCGTGGTCGACGCTGCACTACAAGGCCGAGGGCGCCATCGAGTACACCGGCCTGCTGTTCATTCCGTCGTCCAAGCCGCTCGACATCTTCCACCCCGACCGCAAGCAGCACGTGAAGCTCTACGTCAAGCGGGTGTTCATCACCGACGATTGCGAGGAGTTGCTGCCCCCTTACTTGCGCTTCGTGCGGGGCGTGGTGGACAGCCAGGACCTGCCGCTCAACGTCAGCCGCGAGATGCTGCAGCACAATCCCGTGCTGTCCAAGATCCGCACCGGCCTGGTCAAGCGTATCCTGGGCGAACTGAAGAAGAAGTCCGAGGATTCCGACGGCAAGTACGACGAGTTCTGGGCCGCCTTCGGCCCGGTGCTGAAGGAAGGCATCTACGAGGATTTCGAGCGCAAGACCGACATCCTGGAGCTGTGCCGCTTCCGCTCCACCCATGGTGACGGGCTGACCACGCTGGCCGATTACGTGGCGCGCATGAAGGACGGCCAGGACGCCATCTACACCATCACCGGCGACGATATCGAGCAGTTGAAGAAGAGCCCGCAGCTGGAAGGCTTCAAGGCCAAGGGCGTCGAGGTTCTGCTGCTCACCGATCCCATCGACGAGTTCTGGGTCTCGGCGGTGCCGGCCTATGCGGAAAAGCCGTTCCGCTCGGTGGCCGCCGCCGGCGCCGACCTCTCCAAGGTCAAGGCCCCCGAGGGCGCCGAGGAGGCCAAGGCGGACGAAGCCCCGGCCGGCGAGCTGACCACCCTGATCGAGGCGGTCAAGCTGGCGCTGGGCGAGCGGGTCAAGGACGTGCGGTCTTCCGAGCGCCTGACCGAATCCGCCGTCTGCCTGGTGGCCGCCGAGGGCGAGATGAGCATGCATCTGGAAAAGATGCTGCGCGCCCACAACCAGGCTCCGGGCGAACGCGCCCGCATCCTGGAGATCAACCCCCGCCACGCCCTGATCAAGGGCCTTGCCGCGCGTGTGGCGGCCGGCGGCACCAACGGGGGCGTGGAAGACGCCGCCTTCCTGCTGCTGGACCAGGCCCGCATCATCGAGGGCGAGCCCCCCGCCGACCCGGCCGCCTTCGCGCGGCGCATGGTGGCGGTGATGGAAAAGGGCCTGCTGGGATAAATCCTATCGCTCCCCCCTCCCCCGGTTTGCCGGGGGAGGGTCGGGGTGGGGGCCTGCCCCCTCACGCCGCCTTGTCGAACAAATCGTAGAGGCGGCTTTCTTCCCGTTCCACCCGCGCCTTGAACAGGCCCAGGATCTCGCGCGTCGCCGTGACGAAGGCGGCGGGGTCGCGGCCGATGGCCAGCGGACCGGCCCAGGCCTTCTTGTAGGCGTCGAAACGCTGCGACAGGCTGCCCATCTCCGCCTGGAACTCGGCGGCGGTGCGGCGCAGCGCCGCATCGGCATGGGCGGCGCATTTCGGGTACAGCGTGTTGTCCTCGATGGCCAGGTGGATGGAGAACTTGCCGAACAGGTCGAGCACCACCTTGGACACCGCCGCCGGGTCCTCGGCGATGCGGGCCGGCACCAGCATGGGCTCCAGACGGCCGACGATCTCGCGCAGCCCATCATGATGTTTACGGAATCCGTCGGTCTTTCTCATGGCTGTATTCCTTCGCTTCAAGCAACTGAGGCGATAATACCCAACTAGATGACTATGGTACTTGACGGCGGTCAAGCGGGTGGAGAAGGCGGCCTATCGTAGTTTGCACCAAGCTCAGACACCCCCCTGCGTCATGGCCGGGCTCGACCCGGCCATCCATGTAGTGCCGTTTGGCACTCCGCTGGATCGGGCCGCGTGGACGCCCGGAACAAGCCCGCTTCCATCCGGTCTAAATTCAGGTGAGAGACCAGAATGGTCGGATCAACGCGGCTTTCAGCCGTTCATCAACACGGATGGACACGGATGCCGCTTCGCGGCCACGGATAGATACGGAGACCGAAAGTTCCTCATTGTCGTCCCGGCTGAAGAGCCGGGACCCAGGAGCGGCTCCCCATGGGTCAAAACAGGGATCACAGCCAAAGGAAAGACATATCCGCGCCCATCCGCGAGCGGCGCAAAGCGCCGCATCCGTGTCCTGCGACTCCATTCTGGCCGCCAGGAATTAAACCGGAAACCAGCGGATGAAGCGCTGCAGCCTAAACTGGCCGGACTCTACCGCCGCCCGAACAGCTTCTCGATGTCGGCGAGACTTAGGGAAACGTGGGTGGGCCGCCCATGGTTGCACTGGCCTGAAAGCGGCGTGGCCTCCATGCGGCGCAACAGCGCGTTCATCTCGGGAATGGACAGGCGGCGGCCCGCCCGCACCGAGCCGTGGCAGGCCATGGTGGCGCAGATATGGAGCAATCGCTCCTCCAGCGCGGTGGCCGCCCCCCATTCGGCCAGTTCGTCGGACAGGTCGCGCACCAGCCCCTGGACGTCGCCGTCACCCAGCAAAGCGGGAATTTCGCGCACCACCACGGCGCCGGGGCCGAAGGGTTCGACCACCAGGCCCAGGCGGGCCAGTTCCTCGGCGCGCTCGGCGATGCGGGCGGCGCCGGCATCGCCCAGATCCACCACCTCGGGCAGCAGCAGGCCCTGGCGGGCCACCTTGCCGTCCTCGAGGCCCAGCTTCAGGCGCTCGAACACCAGACGCTCGTGGGCGGCGTGCTGGTCGACGATCACCAGCCCCTGGGCGGTCTCGGCGACGATATAGGTGTCGTGCAACTGGGCCTTGGCCGCCCCCAGGGGATAATCGGCGGCGATCTCCTCTGCCTCGTCCGCCCGGGCGGCGGGAGCGGAAGGCGGCAGGTCGAGGCCCAGGCTCTGCTCGGACAGCCCGAAGGGCGCCTGGGCGGCGACGCCGGCCCGCACCAGGACCGGGGACGGCCGGGCCGGCGGATAATGGCCGAAGGAGGGGGGCGCGGCGCTGCTGCCCCCCAGCGCCCCCAGCGCCACGCCGGTCAGCGTCGAGCTGGCCCGGTGGCCGGCTCCGGCCAGGGCGTGACGGATGGCGCCGACGATCAGGCCGCGCACCAGCCCGGAATCGCGGAAGCGCACCTCGGCCTTGGCGGGATGGACGTTGACGTCCACCTGATCGGGGTCCAGTTCCAGGAACAGGGCCACCACCGGATGGCGGTCGCGGGCCAGCACGTCCTGATAGGCGCCCCGGACCGCGCCGATCACCAGCCGGTCCTTCACGGGCCGTCCGTTGACGAACAGGTACTGGGCGGCCGAGGTGGCGCGGTTATAGGTGGGCAGCCCGGCCCAGCCGGTCAGCCGCACCCCGTCACGCTCGGAATCCAGCGCCAGGGCGTTGGGCTCGAACTCGCGGCCCACCACCTGAGCGATGCGGGCCAGACGGGCGGCGGCCGGCTCGCCCCGCTTGGCCGCCAGGTCCAGCACCTTGCGCCCGCCGTCGGACAGCGAGAAGGCGATTGCCGGATGCGCCATGCCCAAACGCTCGATCACGTCGGCGGCATGGGTCAGTTCGGTGCGCGCCGCCTTGAGGAATTTGAGCCGCGCCGGGGTGGCGTAGAACAGGTCCCTGACCTCGATGCGGGTGCCAAAGGGGTGGGCGGCGGGGACCGGCTGGCCCTTGGCGCCCCCTTCCACCGACAGGCTCCAGGCGGATTCCGCGCCCCGAGGCCGGCTGGTCAGCGTCAGGCGCGCCACCGAGCCGATGGAGGGCAGCGCCTCGCCGCGAAACCCTAAGAACTGGACGCGCACCAGATCGTCGTCGGGAAGTTTCGAGGTGGCGTGGCGCTCCACGGCCAGCGTCATCTCGTCCGGGCCCATGCCGCAACCGTCGTCGGTGACCGCGATCAGCGCCTGCCCGCCTTCGCCCAGCACCACGTCGATACGGGTGGCTCCGGCGTCGATGGAGTTCTCCACCAGTTCCTTGACGGCCGAAGCGGGACGCTCGACCACCTCGCCGGCGGCGATCTGGTTGACCAGGGTGGGAGGAAGGAGACGGATGGGCATGGGCGGGAGTTTAGCGCTCCGGCTACCCCACCGCCACCCTGTTGCGGCCCGAGCGCTTGGCGGCGTAGAGCGCCATGTCGGCGCGCGACAGCATGGCGTCGATGGAGCTGTCGCCGTCCAGCCGTTCGGCCAGCCCGATGCTGGCGGTGAAGGCGACGATTCCCTGGTCGGTGGGAAGGCGGATGGCGGCGATGGCCAGGCGCAGGCGTTCGGCCACCAGCAGGGCGCCGTCCTGGTCGGTCTCGGTCAGCACGATGGCGAATTCCTCGCCGCCCATGCGGCCCAGCACGTCCTCGTGGCGGATTTCATGGGCGCAGGTGGCGGCCAGCGCCTTGATGGCCACGTCGCCCACCGGATGGCCGAAGGTGTCGTTAATGCGCTTGAAGTGGTCGATGTCGAGCATCAGGGCCACCATGGGGCGCTGATGGCGGCGCGCCCGGTCCAGCTCCGCCCCGGCCAGCTCCATGAAATGGCGGCGGTTGAAGGCCCCGGTCAGCACGTCGGTGGTGGCCAGGCAGCGCAGCTCGGCCTCCATGCGCTTCCTGTCGGTGATGTCGAGCATCACGCCGATCACGCCCTCGGCATTGTGGTCGCGGCCCAGCCAGGCGGTCTTGCTGACCACCACGTCCAGATGCTCGGCCAGACGGACATGGAGCCGGGCCTCGAACTGGACGCGGCGCCGTTCCTTCAAGGCCTCGGCGTCGGCCAGCCCCGAAGCGGCGGCGAAATCCGGGTTGACCGTCACATCCATGGTCCGCCCGATCCATTCGGTGGCGTCGATGCCGTGCAGCTCGCGGAAAGCGCCGTTATAGCCGAGATAACGGCCGTGGACGTCCTTCCACCACAGGGGGTTGGGCACCGCTTCCAGCAGGCTTTCGACGAAGGCGCGGGCCTCGACGGCGCGCGAGCGCTCCTCGGCCAGTTCGCGGGTGCGGGCCGCCACCTGCTGCTCCAGGGTGTCGTTCATGTGCCGCAGCGCCGCCACCGCCCGGATCTGTCCGGTGATGTCGCGGGCCTCGACCATGTATTCCGGGGCGGCGCCCCTGGACGGCAGCCGGGTGGCCTTGATCTGGGCGTCGAACACCGAGCCGTCCAGGCGGGCGAGACGCATGGGCATGATGCCGCCCTCGTCCAGCAGGGCGGACAGGTCGGCGGCGACGATCTCGCGGTATTCGCCGGCGAAGATCTCCGACAGGGGGCTGCCGACGAACTGGCTGGAATCGCTGCCGCCCAGCACGCCGATTCCGGTGGCGTTGATATAGCCGATGCGCCCGCCGTGGCAGAGCAGCACCAGATGCATGGAGCGCTCCACCAGCGCCTGGAAGCGGTCCTCGCTATGCCGCGCCGTGCGCGCCAGATGCCCCTGGTGGGAAATGTCGCGGGCGGTCACCACCGCGTGGGCTGGCCCCAATTCGCGGGCGGGATGGATCTGCAGCTCGGCCTCGGAGGCGGTGCCGTCCAGGCGGATGATCTTGATGGGAAAGGCGGAATCCTCGATCTCCTTCAGGTGCAGAAGGTCGTCGATCACCCCGGCGTAGTCGCCACCCACCAGATCGCGGAAGACGCGGCCCACCACCGCCTCGCCTTCCCCGGCCCCCAGCATGGAGATTCCGGCGCTGTTGACGTCGATCACCACGCCCTCGGCGCACAGGCAGACGAGGTCGCGCGACACTTCCAGCACCGTCATGAAATTGGCGCCGAAGCGCGGCCCCTTGCGCCGCCGTTCGGCCGGCGTCTCCACCCGTCCCATGCTGCCCATTCCCGGTCCGCCCCTTCCCAGGGTACCAAACTCAAGTATGGATCATGCATATACCGGTTCGAATGCGGCGATACCAGCCCAAATACCGCCCTACGTCAAAGCGGATAAGTTCTGGTGAATCATTGATCAATATTACCGCATTGAACGGACAGCTTTGATGAGATTCTCCGTCGAACAGTCATGACCACCGGGTGTACTGCCCGACGACAATTCCGGCAGGATGGCCTTGGCCAGCACCTTGCCCAGCTCCACCCCCCACTGGTCGAAGCTGAGCACGTCCCAGACCACGCCCTGGACGAACACCTTGTGCTCGTAGAGCGCGACCAGCATGCCGAGCGTGAAGGGGTCCAGCCGGGGGTAAAGCAGCATGTTGCTGGGCCGGTTGCCGGGAAACACCCGGTGGGGCAGCTGGAAGGCGATCTCGGCTTCGTCCATGCCGGCCTTTTCCAGTTCGGCGCGGGCCTCGGCCTCGGTCTTGCCCTTCATCAGCGCCTCGGCCTGGGCCAGGACGTTGGACAGCAGCAGCAGGTGATGCTCGCCCAGCGGATTATGGCTGTTGGCGGCGGCCAGGAAATCGCAGGGGATCAGGCGGGTGCCCTGGTGGATCAGCTGGTAGAAGGCGTGCTGGCCGTTGGTGCCGGGCTCGCCGAACACGATGGGGCCGGTGCCCCAGGCGACGCGGGCCCCGTCCCGCGCCGTGCCCTTGCCGTTGCTTTCCATGTCCAGCTGCTGGAGATAGGCCGGCAGGCGGTGCAGGTACTGGTCGTAGGGCAGCACGGCATAGGAATCGGCGCCCAGGAAGTTGGCGTTCCAGATGCCGATCAGGGCCAGGATCACCGGCAGGTTGGACTCCAGCGGCGCGCTCTGGAAATGCCGGTCCATGGCATGGCCGCCGTCCAGCAGGCGCTCGAAATGGTCGAAGCCCACCGCCACGGCGATGGACAGGCCGATGGCCGACCACAGGGAATAGCGCCCGCCCACCCAGTCCCAGAACTCGAACATGTTGGCGGTGTCGATGCCGAACTCGGCCACCGCCCTGGCATTGGTGGACAGCGCCACGAAATGGTTGGGGATGGCGGCCTCGCCCAGCTTTGCCGCCAGCCACGTCCGGCAGGTGCGGGCGTTGGCGATGGTCTCCTGGGTGGTGAAGGTCTTGGACGCGACGATGAACAGGGTGGTCTCGGGGTCGCACAGCTTCAGCACCTCGGCGGCGTGGCTGCCGTCGACGTTGGAGATGAAGCGGACGGCCAGCCCCTCCCTCTGGTAGGGCTTCAGGGCCTCGGTGACCATCACGGGGCCCAGGTCGGACCCGCCGATACCGATATTGACCACGCTATGGATGGGCTTGCCGGTGGCCCCCTTCCACTCGCCCGAGCGCACCCGGCCGCTGAAATCCCTCATGCGGGCCAGCACGGCCCCCACCTCGGGCATCACGTCGGCTCCGTCCACCATGACCGGGTGGCCGGAACGGTTGCGCAGCGCGGTGTGAAGCACGGCGCGGCGCTCGGTGGCGTTGATCTTCGCGCCCTCGAACATGGCCTCGCGGGCCTGGGGCAGCCCGGCCTGTTCCGCCAGACGGAGCAGGGCATCCATCACGCGCGTATCGATGCGGTTCTTGGAGTAATCCAGCAGCAGGTCGCCCAACTGGGCCGAAAAGCGGTCGAAGCGGCCGGGATCCTCGGCGAACATGTCGCGCATGGGGCGCCGGCCGGTGGTGGCGGCCAGCGCCTCCAATTCCTTCCAGGCGGGAAGCGTCGTCGGATGTGCCATCAGGTTCCCCCGTATTGCCTGGGGGAATCCTACCCTACCAGACGAAGAAGAACACCCCCCACATGCCGATCTGGGCGAAGGCTCCGGCCAGCCCCAACGGCCAGGCGGCCAGGCGGCGGGCCAGGGAAACCGCCGGCATCGAACGCCACAGCAGCAAGGCGCTCCAGGCCAGCCCCACCGCCAGCACTCCGGCGCGGGCGTCGGGAACCCAGGCGAGGAAGACGCCCTCGGCGGTGAGCTGGGTCAGCGTCATGGCCGACAGCCCGACGATCAGCCCCGCCGCCCCGGCCGGCACCAGGGCGTAACCCAGGCGCCAAAGGAGCTCGGGCCGGCCCAGCGCCCGGGCGCTCAGCCCCAGCCCGGCCAGTCCGATCAAACCGAACAGCAGCGCCGCGCCGCCCATGTAGGCCAGGATGCAAAAGCCGTCCAGCAGGGTGAAGACCTCGCCGGTCTCGTCGGAATTGGTCAAGAGCCACCAGGGCAGGGTCTCGGTCATGGGGAACAGGATGTCGTGTTCCACCAGGATCTTGGCCAGCCCCTGCTTCAGCGCGATGAACACCGGCGAGGCCGACCACTGGAACGCTCCGCTGGCCACGCCCATCACCCCGAACAGCAGCAGGACGATGTCCCAGGGCGACACCTCGCGGGCGGGAAGGTCGGCGATCTCCGATCCCGGCAGGCGGGGCGCCAGTTCCACCGCGCCCCGGTGGCCCGAGCAGCGGCCGCAATTGTGGCACGAGCCGCCGCCGGTCATGGCGCGCACGTCCACCAGGGTGGCGCAATCCACCGCATGGGTGCGCGGCGCCGCCTTCCACGCTTGCGCATCGACGCGGAAATGAACGGGCGCCAGGCGCGACAGCAGCGAGAACACGCCGCTGGCCGGGCAGAGATAGCGGCACCACACCCTTTTGCCCCGGCCGTAGACCAGACCGATGCCCAACGCCATCACCGTCGAGGCCCCCAGGATCAGCAGCGCCGCCTTGGGATATTCATAGACCGTGATCATCTGGCCGTAGATTGTGGTGCAGACGAAGGCGACGAAGGGCCAGCCCTTCCAGCGCAGCCAGGCGGGGATGGCGCGGCCCAGACCGTGGCGGCTGACCCATTCGGTCATGGTGCCCTCGGGGCAGAACAGGCCGCACCAGGCGCGGCCCATGACCACCATGCTGACCATGACGAAGGGCCACCACACGCCCCAGAAGGCGAACTGGGCGAACAGCACCAGATCGTCCCAGATATGCTTGGAATCGTCGGGCACCGGCAGGAAGGCCGGCAGGGTGACCAGGACCAGATAGACGACCACCATCAGCCATTGCACCGCCTGGATCAGCCGGGAGTGGCGGGCCAGGAAATGGCCGATAACGGCCAAGGCGGGTGGGCGGACGGGTGTCAGGCTGTTCATGCGGTCCTCAAAGGTGAAGCCATGCCCGGCATTGGGACCGGGCATGGCTGATATTGATAATACCAATGAGATGCATTCGCATCATTTAATACGTCAACTGCCCTCTCAACCCCAAAGCGTAGACCACGGCGCTGGACGGGTCGCCGCCGGGATGGCGGATGACCTGGAAGTCCGGAGTCATTTCGAAATTGGGGGTCAGGCGGTAGCGGTAGTAGATTTCCGCCAGCTGCTCGAAGGACAGGGCCTTGTAGCCGAAATCCGGAGTGCCGTCGTTGTCGTTGTCCAGCGTCGCCGACTGCTCGCGGAACTTCTTGTTGACGTGGGACGCCACCAGGGCCATGCCCAACCCGTCGGTGCCGCGGCCCCAATAGGACCCGCCGATCTCGCCGCCGATGCTCAGGCTCTGGTCGAAGCGGGGGTTGCCCTTCACCTCGTAGCCGTAGCGGCTGAACAAGGTGATGTAGTCGTCCACCTTCTGGTCGAGGCTGATGCCGATGCCGGCATGCTTGGCCCGCTTGTTGTTGAAGTCGGTGGCGCGGTCGTTCATCCAGCCATAGATGCGGTAGTTGCCCTCCAGGCCGCCGAAGAAGCGCTGGGTGGTTTCCGCCTGGACGATGCGGAAGGGGAAGTCGGTGGAATTCTGGAAGGCGGCGCCGTCGCCGGTTTCCAGGATCGCCGCCTGCAGGCGCCAGACCTGGGACTTGTCGGTCTCGTTGACATAGGCGACGCGCAGGCCGGGCGTGAAGCCCAGGCCGTCGACGCCCACGTCGCCGCCGGCGTCCAGCAGCGGATTGTGGACCAGCGCCTGGTTCATGAAGTAGCGGGTCTCGTCGGCGGCCACCGTGTTCTGATCGAAGAACACGAAGGGGTCCATCTTGCCGATGGTGAACTCCATGCGGCTGGTCTTGGTGGTCGGGACGTCCAGCTGGTACCACGCCTGCACCAAGTCGATGGCGGCGTCGGAGGTGTTGGCGTCGGGACGCTGGAAGGCGGTGGCGTTGGGCGACGAGAACGAATTGTTCACCGCCTGGACGCCACGGCCCTGGCCCATGCGCACATGGGTGAAGATGGTGCCCTTGGACGCGCCGACCTTGCCGCCGGGCAGGGTGACCGTCACGTCGCCGCGCCAGTTGAGCTGGCTTTCCTTGTCCAGCTGCTGGCCCACCAGATTTTGGCCGACCATGGTCATGCCGGCGCCCACCTTGACGTCGCCCAGCGCGTCGAGAATCTTCTTGCCCTTCTTGTAGGACAGCACGTCGGTCTCGGCGGCCTTGACGCGGGCGGCGATCTGGGGCTCGGTCTCGCTGATGGTGTCCTGGTCCAGGGCCTTTTCCACCGCGGCGTTATGGCTCTCCAGCTTCTCGATGCGCTGCTCGGTGTCGGTGGCGACGGTCTTCTTGCGCTCCAGCTCCTCGACGCGGTTGGCCAGACGCTTGATCTCGGCCAACAGCTCGGCGGTGGACGGGTCCTTGGCCGGAGCGGCCCAGGCCGGGGCGGCGGCGATCATCCCGATCGCGGCCGCCGTGGTGAGGAAACGGCTCTTCATCAGTAGCCGCCCTTCTTGCCGACACCGGCGAAGACGAATTCGTAGTCCAGCGAGAAGGCGGGGAACCACGGACGCACGCCGGTGGCGCGGTCGGTGTGGCGGCCGTAATGCTTGCCGGACGCGTTCTCCGGGGCGTTGGGCGGCAGGATGGTGTACTTCACCTTGTACTTGCCCGGGCCCTTCATCTTGATGTTGTCACCGTAATGGGGGCCGTCATTGGCCACCATGGGCATCATGTCGCCCTTGATCACCTCACCGGTGTCCACCTTGGTAACCTCGTACTTGACCAGCAGGTAGGGGATCCAAGAGCCTTCCGGGTAGCCGTTGGGGTTGCCCTGCAGCGCCTTGATGTCGGCTTCGATGTGGATGTCCGACTGCTCGGGCTGCAGCATCATGCCATCGGGCTCCATGCGCACGGCCTGAAGGTAGACGGCGCCGATCTCCATGCCGTAGCGGTTCTCGGGAGCCCCGATGGGGTACTCCACCGCCAGGGCCGGGGCGGAAGCGGCGGACAGTCCCGCCATGACGGCGAGGGCGGGAAGAAGGGTCTGGCGTTTGATCATGGGGGCCTCTGCGCGGATGGGAATGCGACTGCAAGTGACTCGCAATTGCTTTTGGTTAAGTCCTGGGGCCTTGTCTGTCAACACCCATAATTTCCTTCCGGCTTACGGCGAGGGGCGCGCGGGGCGCCACACGGCAAAATTTATCTCGATAAATCATTGTGTTGGCTGAGAATGAACAATTCCCGCAATCCAAATCTGGACAAAGCCCTAGGACTTGAGTATGAGAATGCGAGTCGCTCGCAAATTCTCAGGGAGCCATCCATGCCCGCCATCCTGCGATTCATCCTCCCCGCCCTGCTCCTCGCCCTGTGGAGCCCCGGCGCAATGGCCGCCGACGAGGTTCTGGTCAAGCTGACCATCAAGGACCATCGCTTCATTCCCGAGCGGCTGGAAATCCCCGCCAAGACCAAGGTGGTCCTGCTGATCAAGAACGAGGATTCCGAGCCCGAGGAATTCGAGTGCCTGCCGCTCCGGCGCGAAAAGATCGTCTTTCCCGGCGCCGAGATCCGCGTGGTGCTGGGCAAGGTCGATCCCGGCGAATACCCCTTCTTCGGCGAGTACCACGAAGCCACTGCCAAAGGGATGATCATCGCCCGGTGAAGACCCTAATACGGATGAGCCGTCGCAATCACCGCCTCCGGAATGCGAATATCCATCCATCACGTATGGTTATTCTCCGGCATCGTGTTGAGGAGGCGGCCATGGAAGACTTTTCCAAGAACCTGCTGATCGCAGCCTTACCCGGCGGCAGCTACTGGCTTCTCGGCCTTCTGCTGCTTTAGTCGCGGTGGCCTTCTCTCTCCCACCGTGTCAGGATTTGCCGGCACGGTCGGGAGAGATGGCATGAGGGACGACGTCGAGATCGTGGCGGGATGGCAGCCGGGCGCCATCGGCGACATCGTCGCCATGCATTCGCGCTATTACGCGCTCCACTGGAATTTCGGCCCCTATTTCGAGGCCAAGGTGGCCACCGAGCTGGCCGCCTTCGTGCGCGACCGCCATCGCTCCGCCAGCCAGCTGTGGTGCGCCGTGGACTCGCGCGAGCACATGATCGGTTCGGTGGCCATCGACGGGGCCAAGGGGCCGGAAGCCGGCGCCCATCTGCGCTGGTTCATGGTCGACCCCAACCGCCAGGGCATGGGGGCGGGCTCGCGCCTGCTGGATTGCGCCCTGGAATTCTGCCGCGAGAAGGCCTTCGCCTCGGTCTACTTATGGACCTTCGCCGGCCTACACGCGGCCCGGCGCCTCTACGAGGCCCGGGGCTTCGTCCTCACCCAGGAATTGACCGGCGAAACCTGGGGCAAGCCGGTGACCGAGCAATGCTTCCAGCTGAATCTGGCGGGATAATACCAACCTGCGCTGAGTAAAACTCATCGCAGGTTGGATAGGCCCAAGGGGCCGCGCGCCTTATGGCGCGGGAGGCAAGGGCGCACCGCGCCCGCCCGCCGCGTGAGGGCGCTGCGGTGATCGGTTCCGATCATCGCGGCTTAGTATCACCCCTTGCGTCGGCCAAGGGTTGCGCCAATAGTGCCGCCATGAGTCTGTTCCGCTCCATCGCCACGGTCGGCGGTTTCACCATGCTGTCGCGCGTCACCGGCTTGGCGCGCGAGATGATGATCGCCCATTTCCTCGGCGCCGGCGCGGTGGCCGACGCCTTCTTCGTCGCCTTCCGCTTTCCCAACCTGTTCCGCTCGCTGTTCGCCGAAGGGGCGTTCAACGCCGCCTTCGTGCCGCTGTTCACCGGAAAGATGGCCGCCGAGGGAACCGAGGAGGCGCGCCGCTTCGCCGAGCAGGCGTTCTCGGTCATGGCCCTGGTGCTGACCCTGTTCGTGGCGGTGATGGAACTGGCCATGCCCTGGGCCGTCTACGGCCTGGCGCCGGGCTTCGACACGGTGCCGGGCAAGATGGCGCTGGCCGTGGAATTCTCGCGCATCTGCTTTCCCTATCTGCTGTTCATCTCGCTGGTGTCCCTGCAGGCCGGAGTCCTGAACTCCATGGGCCGCTTCGCGGCGGCCGCCGCCACGCCGGTGCTGTTGAACCTCACCTCCATGGCCGGGCTGTGGTTCCTGGTCCCCTATTCCGAGACCGCCGGCCACGCCATGGCCTGGGGCACCTTCGCCGCCGGCGTGGTGCAGTTCGTCTGGCTGTCGCGCGCCGCGCGGCGCGTCGGCATGGGGCTGGGCTTGACCCGCCCCCGCCTGACGCCCGAGGTCGGGCTGTTGTTCAAGCGCATCGTGCCCGGCGCGGTGGGCGCCGGGGTCTATCAGGTCAACCTGGTGATCAACACCATGATCGCGTCCACCGTGGCCGACGGCGCGGTGAGCTACCTCAACTACGCCGACCGGGTGAACCAGCTGCCGCTGGGCGTGGTGGGCATCGCCATCGGCACCGCCCTGCTCCCCACCCTGTCGCGCCAGCTGAAGGCGGGCGAGGCGGACGCGGCGCGCACCAGCCAGAACCGCGCCATGGAGCTGGGTCTGGCGCTGACCCTGCCGGCGGCTGTGGCGCTGATGGTCATCGCCGCGCCGGTGATCCGGGTGCTGTTCGAGCGCGGCTCCTTCGGGCCCAACGAGACGGCGGCCACCGCGTCCGCCCTGGTGGCCTTCGCCATCGGCCTTCCCGCCTATGTGCTGGTCAAGGTGCTGGTGCCCGGCTTCTTCGCCCGCGAGGACACCTCCACGCCGGTCCGCGTGGCCGGCGTGGCCATGGTGCTCAACGTCGCCCTCAACCTCGCCATGGCCAAGCCGCTGGGCCATGTGGGCATGGCGCTGGCCACCGCCATCGCCGCCTGGGCCAACGTGGCCATCCTGGGCGTGCTGCTGGCCCGGCGCGGCTATTTCACGCTTGATCAGCGCCTGAAGTCCAAAGCGCCCCGCATCGTCGCCGCCTGCGCCGTGATGGGGGCCGTGCTGTGGGGGGGCAAATGGGCGCTGTGGCCCCTGGCCCAGGGCCAGCTGATGGCGGTAGGCATCCTGGCCGGGCTGGTGGTGCTGGGCGCCCTGGCCTTCCTGGCCGCCGCCCAAGTGCTGGGCGCGCTGAGTCTCGGCGAAATCAAGGGTATGGTTCGCCGCAAGCGGGGTTGATTTGGCCCCGGCAGGGAGTATACCTCTCCCCCTGATCATCGCTCGAACGGAGTCCAAACCCGTCATGAACCGCATCTTTTCCGGCGTCCAGCCCACCGGCAACCTCCATCTCGGCAATTACCTGGGCGCCATCCGCAACTGGGTGCGGCTTCAAGACCAGTTCGAGTGCGTCTTCTGCATCGTCGACATGCACGCCATCACGCTGTGGCAGGACCCCAAGGAACTGACGCGCAACATCCGGGAAGTGACCGCCGGCATGATCGCCGCCGGCGTCGACCCGGCCAAGCACATCGTCTTCAACCAGTCGACGGTTCCGGCCCACGCCCAGCTGGCCTGGATCTTCAACTGCGTGGCGCGCATGGGCTGGCTGAACCGCATGACCCAGTTCAAGGACAAGGCGGGCAAGCACAAGGAGAACGCCTCGGTCGGGCTGTTCGCCTATCCCAACCTGATGAGCGCCGACATCCTGGCCTACAAGGCCACCCACGTGCCGGTGGGCGAGGACCAGAAGCAGCATCTGGAGCTGGCCCGCGACACCGCCCAGAAGTTCAACAACGATTTCGGCGTCGAGTTCTTTCCGCTGCCCGAGCCCATCATCCCGCCCGAGGCGGCGCGCATCATGTCCTTGCGCGACGGCGCCAAGAAGATGAGCAAGTCGGATGAAAGCGATTACTCGCGCATCAACATGACCGACGATTCCGACACCATCGCCTTGAAGATCAGGAAGGCCAAGACCGACCTCGAGCCGCTGCCCGGCACCCTGGAAGGCCTGGAAGGCCGTCCCGAGGCGTCCAACCTGCTGGGCATCTACGCCGCCCTGGCCGACAAGGAGAAGGCCCAGGTGGTGAGCCAGTTCGAGGGCCGTCAGTTCTCCGACTTCAAGAAGGAACTGGTGGAGCTGGCCGTCTCGGTGCTGGGCCCCATCAACGCCGAGATGAAGCGCCTGATGACCGATACCGCCCACATCGACGCCATCCTGCGTTCGGGCGCCGAGCGGGCCGATGCCATCGCCCGGCCGATCATCAAGGACGTCTACGACATCGTCGGATTCCTGCGGCCATGACCCAGCGCTTCGCCGAAGGCCTGCTGAACGCCACCGCCGCCGCCCTGGCCGGCATCGCCGCGGTGCTGCGTCATCCGTCGCGCCGTTTCGTGCTGTGGGCCTTCGCCCTGGTGGTGGTGCTGGTCTTCCCGGTGGCCATGCTGGTCATCAGCAAGGTGGACGACAATCCCGACTTCGCCGCCGGCACGGTGACGGCCCCCCGCTCGCGCGGGGTGGCGGTGACCGCCGCCCTGATCACCCGCGAGCTGGACGGCAGCAAGTGGCACGCCAACGACCCGTTCTTCATGCCCGGCGCCTGGCTGCGCGACATGCCGGCCTTCCAGCTGGGTCTGGTGGGCGGACTGGCCCGCATGGTCGGCGCGCTGAATTCCGAGAAGGGCGTGGCCTTCGGCCCCAACGGCGCCGACGTCAACCTCAACCACGCCGCCGGCCTGCTGAAATATCCCGGCACGGTGTGGAAGTTCGACACCCATAAATCCTGGCTGCCCACCGCCTCGGCCGAGAAGCAGTACCGCAACGCCCAGCGCTCGCTGGACCTCTACAACGATATGGTGGCGGCGGGCGGCACGCAATTCGAGCGCAAGCCCGAGGCCCTGGTCGCCATCGTCGAGGCGCTGATCCGCGACCTGGACGAGGTCACCGAGGCCATCGACCATCATCTGGCCGCCGGGCATCTGGTTCTGCTGGATTTCGGCGTGGACGGCGTGTTCTACGGCAACAAGGGCCGGCTTTACGCCTATTCCATCGTGCTGCGCGAGTTGGGCCGCGATTTCGAGAAGACGCTGGCCGACCGCCGCCAGCTGGAAGCCTGGACCCGCATGGTCGACCACTTGGCCGCGAGCGCCCGCCTCAAGCCCTGGCTGGTGTGGAGCGCCGCCCCCGATTCCAGCGTCCTGCCCAATCATCTGGCGGCGCAGGGATACGGCGCGCTGCGGGTGCGCATGCAGGCCGCCGAGCTGCTGGCGGCGCTGAAATAGGGCGAACATTAGAAAACCATAAAATTCCTGTTGCCATCATACCCCGGTTGGAGCGACAACCAATGGACCCCGTAAGCGCCGTATGAGAGCGCAAGGGGCAGGGGGCGGAAGGAATGCAGATCTACCTTCCCATCGCCGAGATGTCGGTGAACGTCTTCGTCATCCTAGGGCTGGGTGGCGGAGTGGGATTCATGTCCGGCCTGTTCGGGGTCGGCGGCGGCTTCCTGATGACGCCGCTGCTGATCTTCCTGGGCGTGCCGCCCACCGTGGCGGTAGGCACCGAGGCCAACCAGATCGTCGCCTCGTCGGTGTCTGGCGTGCTGGCCCATTGGCGGCGCGGCAACGTCGACGTCAAGATGGGGCTGATCCTGACCCTGGGCGGCTTCGTCGGCTCGACGCTGGGCGTCTATCTCTTCAAATGGCTGCGCGGCCTGGGCCAGATCGATCTGGTCATCTCGCTGTGCTACATCATCTTCCTGGGCATCGTCGGCTCGCTGATGCTGGTGGAAAGCATCCAGGCGCTGATGGCCAGCAGGCGCAACGGCGGCAACATCCCGGTGCGCAAGAAGCACCAGCACAGCTGGATGCACGGCCTGCCCTTCAAGATGCGGTTCCGCCGCTCGCAGCTCTACATCAGCGCCGTCGTCCCGGCCACCATCGGCCTGTTCGTCGGCATCCTGGCCGCCCTGATGGGCGTCGGCGGCGGCTTCATCATGGTGCCCGCCATGATCTACCTGCTGGGCATGCCAACCTCGGTGGTGGTGGGAACCTCGCTGTTCCAGATCATCTTCGTCACCGCCAACGCCACCTTCCTGCAATCGACCATGAACCACACGGTGGACGTGGTCCTCGCCCTGCTGCTGCTGCTGGGCGGCGTGATCGGCGCCCAGATCGGCGCCCGCTTCGGCGTCAAGCTGAAGGGCGAGCAGCTGCGCTCGCTACTGGCCCTGATGGTGCTGGGCGTCTGCATCAAGCTGCTGTTCGACATGGTGACGGTGCCCGGCGAATTGTTCGCCGCCGGAGCGGGAGGCAAGCACTGATGCGACGCCTGCTCCTCGCCCTCCTTTTGCTGCTGCCCGCCGCCCGCGCCCAGGCGGTCGAGCCGCTGGTCGCCGACCTGTCCAAGCATCTGGTGGCCATCACCACCGGTTTCGCCGGCACCGACGTCCTGCTGTTCGGCGCCATCGAGGAGGTCGGCGACGGCAAGAACGGCGACGTGGTGGTGGTGGTGCGCGGCCCCAACAAGACCGAGACCCTGCGGCGCAAGGACCGCGCCGCCGGCATCTGGATCAATTCCGGCATCGCCAAGGTGGACAACGCGCCGTCGTTCTATCACGTGGCCTCGACCCGCCCCCTGGACCAGCTGGCCCCGCCCGGCATCCTGGGACGCCACCAGATCGGGCTGGATCATCTGGATCTGGACATCCGGGTCAAGGATGCCGGCGCCGACCTGGAACAGTACCGCCGGGCGCTGATCCGCCTGAACCAGAAGAAGGGCCTTTACGGCGACAAGGTCACCGACATCGGCATGCTGAGCCAGCGCCTGTTCCGCACCGACGTGCATTTTCCCGCCAACGTGCCGGTGGGCGTCTACATGGTCGAGGTCTACCTGATGGTGGGCGGCCAGGTGGTCAGCGCCCAGACCACGCCGCTGGTGGTCAGCAAGATCGGCATCGGCGCCGACGTCTACGACTTCGCCCATCAGCAGGCGGCGGCCTACGGCCTCATCGCCATCGCGCTCGCCGCCTTCGCCGGCTGGCTGGCCGCCGTGGTCTTCAAGAAAGCCTGAGTCAATCCGGGGAGGGCATCATCATGCCGACCAATCGCGTTTTCCTGGTGGTGGTGGACGATTCGCCCGAGATGCAGGCGGCGCTGCGCTTCGCCTGCCGCCGGGCCTATTCCTCCGGCGGTCAGGTGGCGCTGCTGCGCGTGATCGAGCCCACCGAGTACGAGCACTTCGCCTCCATCGGCAATCTGATGCGGGCCGAAGCGCGCGAGGCGGCCGAGGAGCTTCTCAACCGCCTGGCCGGCGACGTCAACCAGCTGTCCGGCCACATGCCAGTGCTCTACGTGCGCGAGGGCAGCCCCAGGGACGAGCTGATCGCCCTGATCGCCGAGGAGCCCTCCATCTCGGTGCTGGTGCTGGCCGCCGATACCGGGCCCAGCGGGCCGGGGCCCCTGGTCACCGCGCTGAGCGGCAAGTATATCGGCAAACTGCGCGTGCCGCTCACCCTGGTGCCGGGCAGCCTGACGCCCGAGCAGATCGACGCCATCAGCTAGGCTTGGGCGGCACCCCGGACTCATCGGGGAAATGCTCCACATGCGTTTCGGCCGTCCGGCCGAAATAGACCACCCGGCGGCCGGGGAACGAGACCAGATAGCCCGCGCAGCCGGCGGCCTTCGCCTTCTCGCAGAATCGTTGATAGCTGTAATCGGACCCGCCCGCCTGCGCCCAGCGCACCAGCGTCCCGATCCGGGCGGCGTCGAAGGCGGCCGGAATGGCCCCGGCCGATGACGGCATATCGAGGACCACGCTGTCGCCGCCGTCCAGGTAATAGGTCTGGCTCTCGTCGCGGTAATCCACCAGATAGCCCTCGAACCCGGCCGCGGCCAGCCGGCCGACGATTTCGGGAAAGCCGAGACTGCCGTCGTGGGCGGCATGCAGGCAGGCTGTTGCGACGGCGATCCGGTCCGGGTCCATGGCGTGTTTCCTTCTCAGCTCAGTCCACGGGGACGGAGGTCAAACCCCGCTTCTCGGCCAGGGTCTTCAGAATCCGGTCCAGATCCCCGCGCTCCTTAAGGGTCAGGACGCCGAAATACTCGGCATCGTTGGCATCGGCCAGCGCCGCCAGGACCGGCACCTTGCTCCGCCCCAAGGCCGTCAGGGCAAGGCTGTGCGCCCGCCTGTCGCCGGGGTTGTCCTGGCGGGCGAGAAGGCCCTTTTCCAGCAGCCGGTCGGCAAGCTTGCTGATGGCGCCCTTGGTCATTCCCATCTTCCTGGCCAGGACCGTGGGCGCCATGGCCTGGTGGTCGTAAAGGGCGCGCATGAGGGTCCATTCCGCGACCGTGACCCCCTCCGCCGCAACCTTGCGGGCGAAGTCATGCGACACGGCGTTGGAAACCATCCGCAGCCAGTAACCCGCATGGGCGGCCAAGTTCGAGACGGCGGTCATCGGGGCGTCCTTGAAGTTTACAAGGAAACTATATCGATCTTGTTTCCTAGTCAACTTAATCCTGTCGGCCCCGCCCGTCTCCCCGCCGTCCGGCCCGCGTCGGCGCCATGCGGTCCCTTACTTCCTACTCCTTGACTCGGAGATAGGTGACGCCATCTACTATGGGGCAGTTTTCGTGCCCCGAATCGTAAGGACCCCCATGTTCATCCAGACCGAACCCACCCCCAATCCCGCCACCCTGAAGTTCCTCCCCGGCACCGTGGTGATGGGCCAGGGCACCGCCGATTTCGCCGATGCGTCGCGCGCCTCGGGCTCGCCGCTCGCCACCCGCCTGTTCGCCATCGACGGCGTGGGCAGCGTGTTCCTCGGCACCGACTTCATCACCGTTGCCAAGGCCGATGCCGCCGACTGGCAGGTGGTCAAGCCCCAGGTGCTGGCGGCCATCATGGACCACTACAATTCCGGCGACCCGGTGATCAATCCCGGCTCCGAGGCGGCCGCCGCCACCGGCGACGACGACGGCATCGTCATGCAGATCAAGGAGCTGCTCGATACCCGCGTGCGTCCGGCCGTGGCCCAGGACGGCGGCGACATCATCTTCCGCGCCTTCGAGGATGGCATCGTCTACCTGCACCTGCAGGGCGCCTGCTCGGGCTGTCCCAGCTCCAGCGCCACCCTGAAGCACGGTATCGAGAACATGCTGAAGTATTATGTTCCCGAGGTGATGGCCGTTCAGGCGGTGGACTAACCACCTCTGATCGCACGCTTTGTTGGACGCGTCCCGAGCCCTCGGCCCGGGGCGCGTTCTTTTTTTGTTCATATGCCGGGCGGTTTTTGGTTGATCTAGCTCAATGGCCTCGGGTAAGGTCGTTGCCGATATTGCACTGCAACAAAACGGAGGCCGCCCGATATGCGACCCGGGTCGATCGGATCCCGAATCTTCACAGCCGCCAGTTTCGCCGCCCTTTTGGGCGCAGTTGGCGGGCTCTACTGGATGGTTCTTCAAGACAAAGCCGCGCCCGTCGCGGTCCCCCGTCCCCTGGTGAGCGAGGCCGTACAGCCGCAAGGCGCGATCCTCACCGGCGACGACGTCAGCAACGCTGCCCGGCTCAACGCCGCCCTCGACCGCATGGGCTATCGCCTCGAAGCGGTGGCGGCCGGTCAGGCCGATGTGCCGCCGCTGTTCCTGCCCAATGTTCCCGGCGACATCGACGACCTGCCCGACATCGAGGGCAAGAAGGCGGTGTTCCTGCGCGTCATGCTGCCCCTGGTGCTGGCGGTGGACGAAGAGATCGCCGCCGAGCGCTCGCGCCTGCTCGACATCATGAACCGCAAGGCCAACCGCCTGCACATCGCCGCCTCGGATCAGGCCTGGCTGGCCGATCTGGCCAACCGCTACGAGGTCGACGACGGCAATCTGCGCAAGCTGCTGTCGCGCGTCGACGTGGTGCCGCCGTCCCTGGCGCTGGCCCAATCGGCCGAGGAATCCGGCTGGGGCACATCGAAGCTGGTGCGCCGCTCGCGCAACCTGTTCGGCCATACGGTCGAGGCCTCGGCCGACGGCTCGGGCATGCGCAACTTCACCACGCTGTACGAGGCGGTGCGCGCCTATGTGCACAACCTCAACACCCACCGGGCCTACGAGGGTCTGCGCCGGGCGCGCGCCCAGACGCGCGGCGAGGGAGGGCAGCCGGACGGCCATGCCATGGCGGCGGCGCTGTCTAGCTATTCCGAGCGCGGCGACGCCTATGTCCAGACGATCCGCACCCTGATCCGCCGCAACGAGCTGAACCGCTACGACCAGGCCCGCCTGGGGCGGCTGCAGGTCCGGCGCGGCTGAACGCCACGGCAAGGCGGGCGCTCGCGCCCGCCTTAAGCCGTCAGATCCTGGCGGTCGATGCCCAGGATATGCTCCATCACCCAGAACCGCAGGTAATGGTCCACCAGGACGCCAAGGTCGTGCCCATCGGCGGCCGCCAGCTCGTCCAACTGGGCCAGCATGCGGGCATGCTCGGCACGGTGATGGGGCAGCGGCCGGCCCCTCGCCTCCAGATACCGCTCCTCGGCGGCGAAGTGAGCGCGGGTCAGCTCGAGAAACCGGCCCAGCAGATCGGCGCAGGCGGCATGCGCCCGGGCCTGGGCGGCGCATGACATCTGGTTGAACAGGTCCACCATCGCGCGATGCTGGTCGTCCACCCAATCGATGCCGATGACCATCAGGTCGCTCCACTTCAGGACCGGATTGCCGGAATGGGCGCGGACGGCGTCCCAATAGGCGGCATCCTCCAGCATCTCGTGGTCCAGCAGGGTCTGCTCCAGCTCGTCGAGGATGAAGTGGCGGGCGGTGGGCGTCCCGAACAAATCCAGCGATTCGAGGATGCCGTCCAGGCGCCGAAGGATCACGGCATGGGCGCCGTCATGGCTGGCCGCCGCGTCGAAGCCCGCGCCGCTGAAAATCACCTTCTCCACCGCGAAATGGCGGGCGAGCGCACGGCGGAATTCGACCAGGGCCGCCCCGAACGCCGCCGACCCGTCATCGTCGCGCGCCGCCAGCACCGCCTGGTGAATCAGCGTGTTCAGCCGGTCGTGCTGCTGGTCGATGAGGGGATTGCCACTGGGCGGAATTCGACGGGTCTGGGACATGGCCTCCACCACGGAGCGTGGGGCTACATCGACAGCATGCCATGGTGGCAATGAGACAGCAACGATCATCAGAAGGAGAAAAACCCCCGCCGGCTGCCCGGCGGGGGTTTCGCTTGATCAATTACGTCCGGGTCAGACGGCGACCTTGGCGGCCACGTCGCTGAACTCGGCGATCTTGTCGAAGTTCATGTAGCGATAGACGTCGGCGGCCTTGGCGTTGACCACGTTCACCTGCTCCAGATACTCGGCGACCGTCGGGATCTTGCCCATCAGGGCGCAGACGGCGGCCAGCTCGGCGGAGCCGAGATAGACATTGGTGTCGATGCCCAGACGGTTGGGGAAGTTCCGCGTCGAGGTGGACATGGCGGTCGAGCCCTTGCGGATCTGCGCCTGGTTGCCCATGCACAGGCTGCAGCCCGGCATTTCCATGCGCGCGCCCGACTTGCCCAACACCGAGTAGTAGCCTTCCTCGTTGAGGATCATGGCGTCCATCTTGGTGGGCGGCGCGATCCACAGGCGGGTGGGGATGTCGGACTTGCCCTCCAGCACCTTCCCGGCGGCGCGGAAGTGACCGATATTGGTCATGCACGAGCCGATGAACACCTCGTCGATATGGGCGCCGGCCACTTCGGACAGCAGCTTGACGTCGTCGGGATCGTTCGGGCAGGCGACGATGGGCTCCTTGACGTCGGCCAGATCGATCTCGATCACGGCGGCGTATTCGGCATCGGCGTCGGGGGCCAGCAGGTCCGGCTTCTTGATCCAGGCCTCCATGGCCTTGATGCGGCGGCCCAGCGTGCGGGCGTCCTCGTAGCCGTTGGCGATCATCCACTTCATCAGGGTGATGTTCGACGTCATGTACTCGATGATCGGAGCCTTATCCAGGCGCACCGAGCAGGCGGCGGCCGAACGCTCGGCGGCGGCGTCGGACAGTTCGAACGCCTGTTCGACCTTGAGGTCGGGCAGGCCCTCGATCTCCAGGATGCGGCCGGAGAAGACGTTCTTCTTGCCCTTCTTCTCCACGGTCAGCAGGCCGGCGCGGATGGCGTAGAGCGGGATGGCGTTGACCAGGTCACGCAGCGTGACGCCGGGCTGCATCTTACCCTTGAAGCGGACCAGCACCGATTCCGGCATGTCCAGCGGCATGACGCCGGTGGCGGCGGCGAAGGCCACCAGACCGGAACCGGCCGGGAAGGAGATGCCGATGGGGAAGCGGGTGTGGGAATCGCCGCCGGTGCCCACGGTGTCGGGCAGCAGCAGACGGTTCAGCCACGAGTGGATGACGCCGTCGCCGGGGCGCAGCGCCACGCCGCCGCGGGTGGAGATGAAGCCCGGCAGCTCGCGGTGGGTCTTGACGTCCACCAGCTTGGGGTAGGCGGCGGTGTGGCAGAAGGACTGCATCACCATGTCGGCGGAGAAGCCGAGACAGGCCAGATCCTTCAGCTCGTCGCGGGTCATGGGGCCGGTGGTGTCCTGCGAACCGACCGTGGTCATCTTGGGCTCGCAATAGGTGCCGGGGCGCATGCCCTTGCCCTCGGGCAGGCCACAGGCGCGGCCGACCATCTTCTGGGCGAGGCTGAAGCCCTTGCCGGTGTCCTTGGGCACTGCCGGCAGGCGGAACAGGGTGGAGACCGGCAGACCCAGGGCCTCGCGGGCCTTGGCGGTCAGGCCGCGGCCGATGATCAGCGGAATGCGGCCGCCGGCGCGCACTTCGTCGAAGATCACCTCGGACTTGACGGTGAACTCGCTGATGACCTTGCCGTCCTTCAGCGCCTTGCCCTCATAGGGACGCAGCTCGACCACGTCGCCCATGTTCATCTGGTTGACGTCCAGCTCGATGGGCAGCGCGCCGGCATCTTCCATGGTGTTGTAGAAGATGGGGGCGATCTTGGTGCCGAGACACACGCCGCCGAAGCGCTTGTTCGGGACGAACGGAATGTCCTCGCCGGTGAACCACAGCACGCTGTTGGTGGCCGACTTGCGCGACGAGCCGGTGCCCACCACGTCGCCCACATAGGCCACCAGGTTGCCCTTGGCCTTCAGGGCCTCGAGCTGCTTGATCGGGCCGCGGTTGCCGGGCTCGTCCGCCTCGATGCCGGGGCGGGGGTTCTTCAGCATGGCCAGCGCATGCAGCGGAATGTCGGGACGGCTCCAGGCGTCGGGCGCCGGCGACAGGTCGTCGGTGTTGGTCTCGCCGGTCACCTTGAAGATGGTGACGGTCAGCGACTTCGGCACTTCGGGACGCGAGGTGAACCACTCGGCGTCGGCCCAGGACTGCAGCACGCCCTTGGCGTTGGCGTTGCCCTTGTCGGCCAGCTCCTTGACATCGTGGAAGAAGTCGAACACCAGCAGGGTCTTCTTCAGGCCTTCGGCGGCCACGGCGCCGACCTTGGAATCGCCCAGCAGCTCGATCAGCGGCTTGACGTTGAAGCCGCCCAGCATGGTGCCCAGCAGTTCGGCGGCCTTCTCGCGGCTGATCAGGGCGCAAGGAACAGTGCCCTTGGCCACCTTGTCCAGGAATTCGGCCTTGATCTTGGCGGCGTCGTCCACGCCGGCGGGAACGCGATAGGTGATCAGATCGACGAGGGCCTGCTCCTCGCCCTTGGGCGGGTTCTGCAGCAGGCCGACCAGGGCCTGGGTCTGCTCCGCCGACAGCGGCAGGGGGGGAATCCCGAGCGCGGCGCGTTCGGCGACATGCTGGCGATAGGCTTCAAGCACGGCGTAATCCTCTCGATCAAGGTTGCGGCCCCACTTCCGGGTGGTTCGGCCGATCCGTTGGACGCACGCAAACGCCGCGACCTTGGCTGCCGCCGAGGCCCCCGGTGTCCGGTGCGCAGGATACCACCCTTAAGTGGGGGTTCAAGCGGAAGAAAACTACCCCCAACGCCCGCCCGGGGAAAAGACAAATTCTTGGGCCCGCTCCGCATGGCGTCCATGAAATCGCCACAATTGGCCCCGATGATCCTCGCCATGGCCCTCCGCAAGGCCGTCGCTCCCCCGTCCCCTCTCGAGCGACAGCCGGCCAGACGCGGCGGCCGGTGCTTCCCCCCCTAGCATCGGCCGCCGCACTTATTTTTTTCAGGTCCCTCAATTGCCGGGCGCCGCCGGTGGCGGCTTGGCTTCCGCCGCATAAGCGGCGCGGCCCTTTGGGCCTATGGATTCAGGTCCCTCAATTGCCGGGCGCCGCCGGTGGCGGCTTGGCTTCCGCCGCATAAGCGGCGCGGCCCTTTGGGCCTATGGATTCAGGTCCCTCAATTGCCGGGCGCCGCCGGTGGCGGCTTGGCTTCCGCCGCATAAGCGGCGCGGCCCTTTGGGCCTATGGATTCAGGTCCCTCAATCGCCGGGCGCCTTCCTCACAGCAGGGTCGGCGGCTTTTCCTTTTGCTCCAGCCAGGGCGGCGGCAGCAGGAATTCGGACTCGGGGTCGTGTTCGGCGTGGCGGCGCTTGGCCAGGGTGCGGCTGCCTACCGCATAACAATAGGTGCAGCCGTGCGGGCAGGTGTCGTATTCGCCCAAATCCCGGCTTTCATGGCACAGGCAGCCGGGACGGTTGCCCTTGACCTTGGCGTTGATCCGCCGGTCCAGCCCCCAGCCCCTGGCCACGTCCTCCAGCCGCCTTGCGTCGATGCACGACGACGGCTCGATGCCGGGCGCCAGCAGGTCGGGCTGCGAGCACAGCGTCAGGCGGATGCCGTGGCCAGCGCCCCGCTCGGCCAGACGGAGCAGCAGGGCGCGCTTGTCCTCGGGCGGCGGATCGCTCCAGCCGAAGCGATGGGCGCGGGCGGCCGCGGCCAGATTGCGTTCGGTCTTGCGGTAGATGGTGGCGAAGGACACCGACACCTCGTCGGCGACGCCGTCGAGCCGGGCCGCCAATTGGGCGAAGTTCTCCTCGTGCCAGTCGAGCGGCGTCAGCGAGGTGGCGAGAATGGGATCATAGCGCCACACCACCACGCGGGGACCATGGGTGCGGGCCAGTTCGGCCATCAGGGAAAGCGAGCGCTCCACCTCGATCACCGAACTTTCCAGGGCGCGGGGATAGCCGGTCAGGGTGCAGTGAAGGGCGAACGGCATGTCCGCCCGGCGAACCTCCGCCAGGGCGTCGCGGAACGGTCCCGGATTGCGGGTCCAGAACACGAAGCCGTCCACGCCGGAGCGCAGCGCGATGGTGGAGACCTGCCGGCCATAGGGATTGACCGCCTTGGCCCATCCCGCCCGGAACCGGTTGAGGAACCAGCGGCTGTAAAAGGCGGGAATGTCGGTGCGATAGCTGGCCGAGACGATCATTCCCCCATTATGAAGCTTGCGGCCGAGTCCTGCCACAGCGACTCTGAGAGGCAATTTATCTCATTGTTTTCACAGGTGAATTTACAATTCATTCATGAATCGCGAGTCATTTTTCGTTGCTCTGGCGGAGGGGGTCATTTATAAAACCGCTGACCACGATTGGTTTTGTCGATAACCCCGTGGTCCGATCCCGGCGCGCGATCCGCGGGCGACGGGCGAATCGGACCACCCGCGTATCAGAGGAGAACAGCCTTGCGCGACAGGCTCCTCCCGGCAGTGATGCTGGCGATCATGGCAGCCACCTCCCCGGCCCTGGCGGGCGAAACCGCCAAGACGGAGAAGGTGCGAATCGCCGCCGCCGATGGCGCCCAGACGGCCGCCATCCTGCCCGGCTCCAATCGTGAAGCCCGCGTCGCCCCCTTGCCCAAGCCGCTGTCCGCCGCCGACGCCGAGCATTATCGCCGGGTGATGGCGCTGCAGGCCTCGGGCCAGCTGGCCGCCGCCGACCGCGAACTGGGCAAGATCGGCGACGAATTGCTGAAGGGCCATGTGCTGGCCGCCCGCCTGCTGGCGCCCGGCGCCAAGCCCAAGTTCCAGGAAATCCGCGCCTGGCTGTCCGAATACGCCGACCTGCCCCAGGCCGAGGCGATCCACAGGCTGGCCAAGGGCGTCAAGGGGGGCAAGGGCGTCGGCGCGCTGCGCAACCCGGCCAAGGGCGGCCTCAAGGGCACCGGCATCGAGTTCGAGGCCGACGGCGCCACCTGGGAAGAGGTGGCCTACGACGTGGAATCGTCGCCGGCCAAGGTCAAGACCTTCAAGGCCAAGCTGCGTCAGGCGTTGCGCGACGAGGAGCCGGCCCGCGTCGAGGCCATGCTGGCCTCGAACGAGGCCCAGGCCATGTCCGCCCTGGATTTCGACCGCATGCGCCTGATGGTCGCCGCCGACCATTTCGCCGGCGGCCGCGACGAACCCGCCGCCACCCTGGCCGGCCTGTCGGCCGAACGCTCGGGCGAAAGCCTGCCCGCCGCCCACTGGATCGCCGGATTGGCGCAGTGGCGCCAGGGCAAGCCCGACCTGGCGCGCCGCCATTTCGAGGAAGTGGCAAAGTTTGCCGATGGCCAGGAATGGCTGTCGGCCGCCGGCGCCTACTGGGCGGCGCGGGCCAATCTGGTGACAAGGCGTCCCGAGGCGGTCAACCACTGGCTGGAGCTGGCCGCCACCTCGCAGCGCTCCTATTACGGCCTGCTGGCCCGCGCCGGGCTGGGCCACGACAACCAGTTCTCGTGGGAGGTCCCGCCCTTCACCGAGGGCGATTCCGACCTCTTGATGCGCATTCCCGGCGCGCGCCGCGCGCTGGGCCTGCTGCAGCTGGGCGACCGCGCTGCGGCCGAGGAAGAGCTGCGCAAGCTTTACCCCAATGCCGGCAAGGGCGTGCGCCAGTCCATGCTGGTCCTGGCCTATGCCGGCCAGATGCCCGCCTTGGCGGTACGCCTGGGCGGCTCGCTGCCGCGCGAGAACGGCCGGGTGCACGACGCCGCCGCCTTCCCGGTCCCCGACTGGACGCCCAAGGGCGGCTGGCAGGTGGACAAGGCCCTGGTCTTCGCCCTGGTCCGCCAGGAATCCTCCTTCAACCCCAACGCCCGCTCGGGCGCCGGCGCCGCCGGACTGATGCAGCTGATGCCCGCCACCGCCGCCGCCGTCGGCGGCCGGGGGGCCAAGGACCGCCTGCACGATCCCGAGCACAATCTGGGCCTGGGCCAGCGCTACGTCGCCAAGCTGCTGGACGAGCAGCCGGTCAACGGCAACCTGCTGCTGATGGCCGCCGCCTACAACGCCGGTCCCGGCAATCTGGGCCGCTGGCTGGCCAATATCCGCCACAACGACGATCCGCTGCTGCTGACCGAAAGCCTGCCGTCCAGGGAAACCCGCTCCTTCGTGCAGCGGGTGATGACCAGCTACTGGATCTATCAGAGCCGGCTGGGCCAGCAATCGGACACCCTGGAGGCGGTGGCGTCGGGAGAATGGCCGCTCTATTCCGGCCAGGACCCGGTGCAGCCCAAGCCCCGCAAGGCAAGCCGCTGATCCAAGGCCCGAACACTCGGGCCTTGGCTAGGCCCAAGGGGCCGCGCGCCTTATGGCGCGGGAGCCTAGCGCGCGGAGGCGCGCGCCCGGCGATTGAGGGCGATGCTTCAAGCGTCGCGCTGATCCCTATTCTCCCCGGCTTGACACCGGAAGGTGGCGTCGCCACCCTTTTCCCATGATTCTCGTTCACGGCACCTGCGTGGCCATATCGGGCCGCGGAATCCTGCTGCGCGGCCCCTCGGGCGGCGGCAAGTCGGATCTGGCCTTGCGGCTGATCGACGGTGGCGCCTTGCTGGTGGCCGACGACCAGACCCGGCTGGAGCGCGATGGCGACGGGCTGGTCGCCAGCCCGCCCGCCACCATCGCCGGCATGATCGAAGTGCGCGGCCTGGGGCTGGTCCGCCTGCCCTATCTGGAGCGGGCGCCGCTGGAACTGGTGATCGACCTCGTCTCGTCATCCGGGGTGGAGCGACTGCCCGAGGCGAACACCTTGGAATTGCTGGGATTGCCTGTCCGCCACCTGCGTCTGGCCCCCTTCGAGGCGTCGGCGGCGGCAAAGGTTCGCCTTGCGATGCGCGCCTCGACGCGAGATATAATGCCGCCGTGATGAGCGACCTGCACTCCAGCCCGACGGATAGGATTCCGGCCAGCCCGAAGACCGGCGACAGCCGCGTGGTGATCGTCACCGGCATGTCCGGGGCGGGCAAGACCATGGCGTTGAAGGCGCTGGAGGACATGGGCTGGGAGGCGGTGGACAACCTGCCGCTTTCGCTGGCCGCCAGTCTGGTGCGCCCGGGCGAGGGCATGGCGCGTCCGCTGGCGCTGGGCGTCGACATCCGCACCCGCGATTTCGGGGTCGAGCCGGTGCTGGCGGCGCTGGACCGCCTGATCGGCGAAAGCGGGCTGGACGTGCGGCTGCTGTTCCTCGACTGCGAGGACGACGTACTGTGCCGCCGCTTCACCGAGACGCGGCGCCGCCATCCCATGGCGGTGGACCGGCCGCTCCTGGACGGCATCCGCCACGAGCGCGCCCTGGTCTCGCCTCTCAGGTCGCGCGCCGACGTGATGATCGACACCACCAACCAGCCGCCCGCCGAGTTCAAGCGGGCGCTGGCCGGGCATTTCGGGCTGGAAAGCGCCGGCGGGCTGGTGGTGTTCGTCACCTCCTTCGCCTACCGCAACGGCCTGCCGCGCGAGGCCGACCTGGTATTCGACGCCCGCTTCCTGGCCAACCCCCATTACGTGCCCGAGCTAAAAGCCCTCACCGGCCGCGATGCGGCGGTGGCCGATTACGTGGCCGCCGACCCGGCCTTCGGCCCGTTCCTGGACTCGCTCACCCGCCTCTTAGAGCCGCTGCTGCCGCGCTTCGCGGCCGAGGGCAAGAGCTACCTCACCATCGCCATCGGCTGCACCGGCGGCCGCCACCGTTCCGTCGCCACCGCCGAGCGCCTCGCCGAATGGATGAAGCGCCGCGGCGAGCAGGTCGAGCTTCGCCATCGCGAACTCGACGAAGGGGGTTCATGATGTCACTGTGCAAGACTCGCGGGATCGGGGCCGGTGGAACCGGCTTGTCACCCGCCCAAGGGGGATTGAGATGATCGGACTGGTACTCGTCACCCACGGCCGGCTCGCCGACGAACTCGTCGCCGCGCTCGAGCACGTGGTCGGGCCGCAGCCCAACGTCGCGGCGGTATGCATCGGCCCCGACGACGACATGGAGCAGCGCCGCAACGACATTCTGTCCAGCGTGGCCCGCTGCGACGACGGCTCCGGCGTGGTCGTGCTGACGGACATGTTCGGCGGCACGCCGTCCAACCTGGCCATCTCCATCATGGACAAGGCCAAGGTCGAGGTGATCGCCGGCGTCAACCTGCCCATGCTGATCAAGCTGGCCAGCGTGCGCCATTCCGAGCCCCTGGCCGACGCCGTCGCCAGCGCCCAGGAGGCCGGACGCAAGTACATCAACGTCGCTTCCAAGCTGCTGACCCAGGATCGCAAGTAATGTCGGACGTGACCCATACCGGCGGCGAACTGGTCCGCACCGCCGCCATCACCAACCAGCGCGGCCTGCACGCGCGCGCCGCCGCCAAGTTCGTCAAGCTGGCCGCCACCTTCGACGCCCAGGTCACCGTCGGCCATCGCGGCACCGAGGTGTCGGGGCTGTCGATCATGGGCCTGATGATGCTGGCCGCCGCGCCTGGCTGCTCCATCGAGCTGAAGGTGAGCGGAGCCCAGGCCTCCGAGGCCATGGAGGCCCTGTTCGACCTGGTCGACCGCAAGTTCGACGAAGACTGACGCCAATTCCATGACGACGCGCAGGGGGGGCACGGCGGACGGACGGAACAGGGCGGGGACCCGCCCGAGTTGCGCGTCCGGCGGCGAGATCGTGCGCGATGGCCTGGGCGTTTCGCGCGGCATCGCTATCGGCACCCTTTACCTGCACGATTCCGGCACCATCGCCGTGCCCGAGCGGCGCATCACCGCCAACCGGCTGGACGCCGAATGCCTCCGCTTCACCGAGGCCGCCGCCAATGCCGGCCATCAGGTGGAGCAGCTGCAGGACAAGGCCGGGCGCTTAGGGGGTGCTGCGGGCGAGGAACTGGGCTACCTGCTGGACGCCTACCGCCAGATGCTGCACGGCTCGCGCCTGCTCAGGGGCGTGGAAAGCCGCATCCGCTCCGAGCGCATCAACGCCGAGGCCGCCGTCCAGCAGGAGATCAACGAGATCGTCCGCGGCTTCGAGGCCATGGAGGATCCCTACCTCGCCGCCCGCGTCGCCGACATCAAGGATATCGGGCGGCGCCTGCTGCGCGCGCTCACCAACACCGTCTATCGCCCCTTCACCGCCCTGCCCCGAAACGCGGTGATCGTCGCCGAGGAGATGACCCCGGCCGACACCGCCCTGCTCGACCCCGCTTTGGTGGCCGGCCTGGCCGCCGCGGTCGGCGGCAGCGAAAGCCACACCGCCATCATGGCCCGCTCGCTGGGCCTGCCCGCAGTGCTGGGCATCGCCGACCTGCTGACCGGCGCCAAGGGGGGCGAGACGGTCATCGTCGACGGCGCCAACGGCCTGGTGGTGATCAATCCCCTGCCCGAAACCCTGGCCCATTACCGCCGCGAGCGCGCCGCCTTCCTCAAAGCGCGCCGGGTGCTGGCCCGGCTCAAGGACGTGCCGGCGGTCACCCGCGACGGCGGGCGCATCGGCCTGCAGGCCAACATGGAGCTGCCCAACGAAGTGGCGTCCGTGCTGGATTCGGGGGCCGAGGGCATCGGCCTGCTGCGCAGCGAGTTCCTGTTCATGAACCGCGACGACGTGCCCAGCGAGGACGAACAGTACCGCATCCTGAAAGACGTCATCGAGCGCATGGGCGGGCGCAGCGTCACGGTGCGCACCTTCGACGCCGGCGGCGACAAGCTGGCCCCCGCCCTGGGCTGCACCATCGGCCCCAATCCCTCGCTGGGTCTGCGGGCCATCCGCTTGGGGCTTGCCCGCCAGGACCTGCTGGAGGCCCAGCTGGCCGCCATCCTGCGCGCCTCGGTCCACGGGCCCGTGCGCATCCTGATCCCCATGATCGCCACGGTGGGCGAACTGCGCGCCACCCGCGAGGTGATGAACCGGGTGGTGCGCCGCCTGCGCAAGGCCAAGGTCGCGCTGCCCGACCCGCTGCCGCCGCTGGGCGCCATGATCGAGATCCCCGGCGCGGCGCTGTCGGCCGACGCCATCGCCTGGCACGCCGATTTCTTCGCCATCGGCACCAACGATCTGGTGCAGTACACCCTGGCCATCGACCGCGCCGACGAGGCGGTGGCCCATCTCTACAACCCGCTGCACCCGGCGGTGCTGCGCCTGATCCAGTTCACCGCCCAGGCCGCCCAGCGGGCCAGCATCCCGGTCAGCGTCTGCGGCGAGATGGCCGGCGACCCCCGCTACGCGCCGCTGCTGCTGGGGCTTGGCCTGCGCGAGCTGTCCATGACCACGTCGAACCTGCCGGTGGTCAAGAACCGCATCCGCTCCATGTCGCTGGCCGCCGCCGAGGGACTGGCCCGCACCATCATGGAGCAGACCGATTCCGGCAAGATCGGCCAGTTGCTCGACGAATTCGAGAGCCGCTGAAGCATAAAGGGGAAACCGCCATGCGCGTCCTGTTCGTCACATTCCTGGCCCTGCTGCTGGGGGCCGGTCACGCGGCGATCGCCCAGAACGCCTACCCGTCCGTGGAATTGCTGTCCACCGCCACCACGGTGATGGGCGAGCCCATCCGCTATCCCGACAGCGGCCCGGCCAAGGTGACCTCGACCATCGTCACCCTGGGGCCGCATTCCGAGGCGGCGCTGCACCTCCATCCCGCCCCCATGTACGCCTATATCCTGGAGGGCGAGGTGGTGGTGGATTACGGCCCCCACGGCAAGCGCACCTTCACCCAGGGCCAAGCCCTGGTGGAGACCATGGCCGTGCCCCACAAGGGGATCAACCTCACCGACCGGCCGGTACGCATCCTCTGCGTCTTCATGGGTGCCGAGGGGACGGCCAATGTCAGCCTGGTGAAGTAGCTCATGCCGGCTGAACGCCCCTGGATGTGGATTATCGGCGGCCCCAATGGAGCCGGCAAGACCACCCTGGCCAAGGCGATTCTGGGCGAAGCGTTGGAAACGGCTGTTTTTCTCAACGCCGATGAGATTGCCAAGGAACTGGGAGGCTTCCCCGCGCCACACGTGATGGCGGCCAGGATGCTGATCGACGCCGTCGATTTCTCCATCGCCGCCAAGCGGTCGTTTGCCGTGGAAACGACCCTTTCAAGCCGCCGCTATCTCCGCATTGCCCAACAGATCCAGGCCGGAGGGGCATTCGGGAACAATTTCTGGCGGGTCGGGCTTCTCTACGTGGGACTGAGGAACGCCGACATGGCGGTTGCCCGAGTTGCTCACCGCGTCGCCTCGGGAGGCCACCATATCCCCGAGAAGGACATTCGACGGCGCTTTGTCCGATCGTGCGGATTGCTCCCGCATTATATGCATGGGGTTGATCGATGCCTGGTCTTCGACAACAGTGGCGCCGTTCCCCATCTATTGCTTGATCATTGGGGAACACCCGGCCCGGTGGAGCCGGCCCGCTTTCCTTGGGATATGGAGGGAGAGTCCGATGACTGAGCGCCAGCGATTCGATGACGTCTGGGCCCGCGAGATCGAACGCCGCTTCCAGGCCGAAGTGCTCCGTGAGACGAAGCAATGGTGGACCCGCAAGGCCATCGAAGGCTTGGCCGATTCCCATGGGCTGAAGCTCCGCTGGCAATCGGAGTCGCTGTGCTTCGTGTCCCATCCCATCGGTCTGGATGGATTGGTCGCCCTTCGGGTCGGCGAACGGATCACGGACGACCAGATTGCCCAACTGGAAGATTTGAAGGGGCTGGCGGCCGCCTCAACCCCCATGCCCACATAAAGATATCTTTATATCATGTTGCGTTTTGGCTTAAGGCCTGCTACACAGACCGCAGCTGAAAAACCATGTCTCAAGGGACCGCCATGACCGCCTTCACCGATTACAAGGTTGCCGACATTTCCCTGGCCGATTGGGGCCGCAAGGAGCTGGACATCGCCGAGAGCGAGATGCCCGGCCTGATGGCCACCCGCGAGGAATTCGGACCCTCGCAGCCGCTGAAGGGCGCGCGCATCGCCGGCAGCTTGCACATGACCATCCAGACCGGCGTGCTGATCGAGACGCTGAAGGCGCTGGGCGCCGACATCCGCTGGGCGTCGTGCAACATCTTCTCGACCCAGGACCACGCCGCCGCCGCCATCGCTAGCGCCGGCATCCCGGTGTTCGCCGTCAAGGGCGAGACCCTGGAAGAGTACTGGGACTACACCCACCGCATCTTCGAGTGGGCCGACGGCGGTTGCCCGAACATGATCCTGGACGACGGCGGCGACGCCACCTTGCTGATCCATCTGGGCATGCGCGCCGAGAAGGACATCTCGGTGCTGAACAACCCGACCTGCGAGGAAGAGGAAGTCCTGTTCGCCTCCATCAAGAAGAAGCTGGCGACCGACAAGACCTTCTACACCCGCAACGGCACCGCCATTAAGGGCGTGACCGAGGAGACCACCACCGGCGTCCACCGTCTCTACGAGATGGAGAAGAAGGGCACCCTGCTGTGGCCGGCCATCAACGTCAACGATTCGGTGACCAAGTCCAAGTTCGACAACAAGTACGGCTGCCGTGAATCGCTGGTCGACGGCATCCGCCGCGCCACCGACGTCATGCTGGCCGGCAAGGTCGCCGTGGTCGCCGGCTTCGGCGACGTGGGCAAGGGCTCGGCCGAGAGCTTGGCGTCCCAGGGCTGCCGCGTCATTGTCACCGAGATCGACCCCATCTGCGCCCTGCAGGCCTGCATGGAGGGCTACGAGGTCGCCACCATGGAAGAGGCGGCTCCGCGCGGCGACATCTTCGTCACCACCACCGGCAACGTGGACGTGATCACCGTCGATCACATGCGGGCCATGAAGGACCGCGCCATCGTCTGCAACATCGGCCACTTCGATTCCGAGATTCAGGTCGCCGGCCTGAAGAACTTCAAGTGGAACAACATCAAGCCGCAGGTGGACGAGATCCAGTTCCCGGGCGGCAACCGCATCCTGCTGCTGGCCGAGGGCCGTCTGGTCAACCTGGGCTGCGCCACCGGCCACCCCTCGTTCGTGATGAGCGCCTCGTTCACCAACCAGGTGATGGCCCAGATCGAGATCTTCACCAATCCCGGCAAGTACGAGAAGAAGGTCTACGTCCTGCCCAAGACCCTGGACGAGAAGGTGGCCAAGCTGCACCTCGCCAAGCTGGGCGCCACGCTGACCAAGCTGAACGCCAAGCAGTCCGATTATATCGGCGTCGCGGTCGAAGGCCCCTTCAAGCCGGAAACCTATCGGTATTAAGCTACGAATTCCGTAGACCGACGAAGCCCCCTTCCGGCGACGGGAGGGGGCTTTTTCTTGGGGAGATGCCGTCCGATGTGTACCTGCGGAAAATCCGGCCCAAGCCGCCGCCGCCTGCTGACCGGCATGGCGGCCCTGGCGGCCTTCGGTTCCTTGCGTCCGGCCTCGGCCATGACGCCCAAGGGCGGCAGCCTGCGCAGAAGCGACGGCGCGGTCCTGATCAACGGCAAGCCCGCCCAGACGGGCGGCGCCATCGCCGCCGGCGACACGGTGGCCGCCGGTCCGGGCAGCCAGGCGGTGTTCACGCTCGGCGACGACGCCTTCCTGCTGCGCGCCGACGGCGCGGTGACCGTCTCCGACGGCCCGGAAGGGCGCCGGATCGATCTGGAAAGCGGCCGGTTGCTGTCGGTGTTCGGCCCCAAGGTCATCACGCTGAAGACCCCCCACGCCAATGTGGGCATCCGCGGCACCGCCGCCTATCTGGAGGCCCGCCCGGCCGCCACCGACATCTGCGTCTGCTACGGCCACGCGATGCTGAGCCCCGACGCCGCCCCGGACAAGGCGGAGGAAGTGCGGACCCGCCACCACGACGCGCCGCGCCGCATCTTCGGCCCCGGCCGCCAGCCGGCCATCGAGCCCTTCATGGTCACCAACCACACCGACGAGGAACTGGTGATGCTGGAAGCCCTGGTGGGCCGGGTGCCGCCCTTCGTGACGAGGTAACCACCCCCTTGCCCTGGGACGCGCTTGGCCCCAAACTCTCGCCCCATGCGCGCCCTGTTGACCGTCCTCGCCCTGCTGTTCGCCGCCCCCGCCGGGGCCGAGACCGTGCATCCGGTGCATGGGCTGGCCATGCACGGCGCCCCCAAGTATGGGCCGGGCTTCCGGCACTTCGACTACGTCAACCCGGAGGCGCCCAAGGGCGGCGAGATCAGGCTGGCCGAGATCGGCGGCTGGGATTCGCTCAACCCCTTCATCGTCAAGGGCGACCCGCCGGCCGGGGCGGATCTTCCGTTCGAGACACTGATGGTCAGCTCGGCCGACGAGGCGTTTTCCGAATACGGCCTGATCGCCGAGACGGTCGAGGTGCCGGCCGACCGCTCGTGGGTGGTGTTCAACCTGCGGCCCAAGGCCCGCTGGCATGACGGCAAGCCCATCACCGCCGAGGACGTGGCGTTCTCGTTCGAGATCCTGAAGGCCAAGGGCCATCCCCGCTACCGCTTCTATTACGCCGCCGTGGACAAGGTCGACGTGCTGGGGCCGCGCCGGGTGCGCTTCTCGTTCAAGCCGGGCGACAATCGCGAGTTGCCCCTGATCGTCGGGCAGCTGCCCATTCTGCCCAAGCATTACTGGCAGGGCCGCGACTTCGCCGCCACCACGCTGGAGCCGCCGTTAGGCAGCGGTCCCTACAAGGTGGCCGGCTTCGAAACCCAGCGCACCATCACCTACGAGCGGGTGAAGGATTACTGGGGCGCCGACCTGCCGGTGAGGAAGGGCGAGCACAATTTCGACCGCATCCGCTATGACAGCTACCGCGACACCACCGTGGCGCTGGAGGCGTTCAAGGGTGGCGAATACGACTGGCGCTCCGAGAACGAGGCCAAGAAATGGGCCACCGCCTACGAGGATTGGGGCGCGCTGAAGGACGGGCGGGGCAAGAAGCAGGCCTTCGCCAACCAGCGCCCGGCCGGTATGCAGGGCTATGCCTTCAACCTGCGCCGCCCGCTGTTCGCCGACGCCAAAGTGCGCCAGGCGCTGGGGCTGGCCTTCGATTTCGAGTGGACCAACAAGACCCTGTTCTATGGGCAGTACAAGCGCACCGGTTCGTTCTTCGCCAACTCGGAGCTGGCCGCCACGGGCCTCCCCTCCGCCGCCGAGTTGAAGGTGCTGGAACCCTTGCGCGGGCAGGTCCCGCCCGAGGTGTTCACCGCCGAGTTCAAGCCCCCCGCCACCGACGGCGACGGCAACATCCGCCCCAACCTGCGCCTCGCCATGAAGCTGTTGGAAGAGGCCGGCTGGGACGTGGTGGACGGCAAGCTGATGAAGGACGGCAAGCCCTTCGCCTTCGAGATCCTGCTGGTCCAGCCGGCCTGGGAACGCATCACCCTGCCGTTTGCCCGCAATCTGGCCCGCCTCGGCATCGAGGCATCGGTGCGCACCGTCGACACCGCCCAGTACAAGAACCGCCTCGACCACTTCGATTTCGACATGGTGGTGCATGTCTGGGGCCAGTCCCAGTCGCCGGGCAACGAGCAGTTGGGCTATTGGGGGACCGAATCCGCCGACGAGGCGGGCGGCCAGAATCTGGCCGGCATCAAGAACCCGGCCATCGACGCCCTGGTCGAGCAGGTGATCGCCGCTCCCGACCGGGAATCCCTGGTGGCGCGGACCCGGGCGCTCGACCGGGTGCTGCTGTGGAACCATTACGTCATCCCGCAATGGCATCTGGGCCTCGACCGTGTCGTCTGGTGGGACAAGTTCGGCATGCCCGAGGTGATTCCGGCCAACGGAGTGCAGTTGATGACCTGGTGGGTGAAGAAATGATCGCCTACACGCTGCGCCGTCTGCTGCTGATCCCGCTCACCCTGTTCGGCATCATGCTGATCAACTTCACCGTGGTGCAGTTCGCCCCCGGCGGGCCGGTGGAGCTGATGATCTCCAAACTGCAGGGCAATGCGGTGGACGCCGCCGCCCGCGTCTCAGGCTCCGGTTCGGGCGAGACCGCCCCGGTCAAGGCCGCCCCCGCCCAGGGCAACCAGGGGGCCTATCGCGGAGCCCAGGGCCTGCCGCCCGACTTCATCAAGGAGATCGAGCGCCAGTTCGGCTTCGATAAGCCGGCGCACGAGCGCTTCTGGCTGATGATGGGCCAGTACGCCCGCTTCGATTTCGGCAAGAGCTTCTATCGCGACACCTCGGTGGTTGGTCTGGTGATCGAGAAGATGCCCACCTCCATCTCGCTGGGCCTGTGGAGCACGCTGATCATCTATCTGGTCTCCATTCCCTTAGGCATCGCCAAGGCGACGCGCGACGGCTCGCGCATGGACGTGGCGTCGTCCTGGGCGGTGATCATCGGCTATGCCGTGCCGGGCTTCCTGTTCGCCATCGCCCTGA
This sequence comes from Magnetospirillum sp. XM-1, assembly GCF_001511835.1. NCBI lineage: Bacteria > Pseudomonadati > Pseudomonadota > Alphaproteobacteria > Rhodospirillales > Rhodospirillaceae > Magnetospirillum > Magnetospirillum sp. XM-1. The sequence continues at coordinate 505,151 of NZ_LN997848.1, read as the reverse complement.
TCGTTCTGTTCGCCGGGGGAAAGTATTTTTCCTGGTTCCCGCTGCGCGGCCTCACCTCGCCCGGCCTCGAGGGCGCACCCTTCCTGGCCCGCGCCCTGGACTACTTCTGGCATCTGGCGCTCCCCGTAACCGCGCTGGTAGTTGGGGGATTCGCCGGCCTCACCATGCTGACCAAGAACTCGTTTCTGGAAGAGATCAACAAGCAGTACGTGGTCACCGCCAGGGCCAAGGGCCTGGGCGAGCGACAGGTGCTTTACGGCCACATCTTCAGGAACGCCATGCTGCTGATCGTCGCCGGCTTTCCCCGCGCTTTGGTCGGCATCCTCTTCACCGGCTCGGTGCTGGTCGAGATCATCTTCTCGCTGGACGGCATCGGCCTGTTGGGCTTCGAGGCGGTGAGCAACCGCGACTATCCCGTGATGTTCGGCACGCTCTACGCCTTCTCGCTGCTGGGCCTGGTGCTCAATCTGGTCAGCGACCTCACCTATCACTGGGTCGATCCCCGCATCGATTTCGAGGGGAGGGGAGGATGAGCCTGCGCCTGACGCCGCTGGACCGCCGCCGCCTCGACGCCTTTTGCCGCAACCGGCGGGGATTCTGGAGCCTGTGGATCTTCCTGGCCCTGTTCCTGGTGACGCTCGGCGCCGAACTGGTGGCCAACGACCGGCCGATCATGGTGCGCTATGACGGCGCGCTGTATTTCCCCATGGTCAAGGACTACCCCGAGGTGACCTTCGGCGGCGACTTCAAGACCTATGCCGATTACCGCGACGCCTACATCGTGGCCAAGATCGCCGAGAAGGGCTGGGCCCTGTGGCCGCCGGTTCCCTATGATTACCGCGCCATCAACTATGATCCGCTGGTCAAGCATCCCTCGCCGCCGTCGCCCAGGAACTGGCTGGGCACCGACGACCAGGGGCGCGACGTGCTGGCCCGGCTGATCTATGGGCTTCGCCTGTCCATCTGCTTCGGGCTGGCGCTGACCCTGGTGTCCACGGTGATCGGCGTGGCGGCGGGCGCGGTGCAGGGCTATTTCGGCGGCAAGGTGGATCTGGCCTTCCAGCGCTTCCTGGAGATCTGGGGCGGGCTGCCGGAACTGCTGATCCTGATCATCATCGCCTCGATCATCAAGCCGGGCTTCTGGACCCTGCTGCTGGTCCTGGTGCTGTTCTCGTGGACCAATCTGGTGGGGGTGGTCCGCGCCGAGTTCCTGCGCGCGCGCAACTTCGACTATGTGCGCGCCGCCAGGACGCTGGGCATGAGCGATGCCCGCATCATGGTCCGCCACGTCTTGCCCAACGCCATGGTGGCCACCGTGACCTTCATGCCGTTCATCCTGAATTCCTCCATCGTGTCGCTGACCGCGCTCGATTTCCTGGGCCTGGGCCTGCCGCCCGGCTCGGCCTCGCTGGGCGATTTGCTGCGCCAGGGCAAGGAGAACCTGCAGGCCCCCTGGCTGGGCCTGACCGGCTTCGTGGTGGTCGCTTGCCTGCTGTCGCTGCTGGTCTTCGTCGGCGAAGCGGTGCGCGACGCCTTTGATCCAAGGAAGACGACCTGATGAGTGAAAACGCCCCTCTCCTCGTCGTTGACGATCTGGCGGTCAATTTCGGCGCCAATCAGGCGGTCAAGGGCGTGTCCTTCACCCTTGCCAAGGGCGAGACTTTGGCCCTGGTGGGCGAAAGCGGCTCGGGCAAGTCGGTGACGGCGCTGTCCATCCTGCAATTGCTGCCCTATCCCCGCGCCTCGCACCCTAAGGGCTCCATCCGCCTGGACGGGACCGAGCTGGTGGGCGCGCCGGAGCCGGCATTGCGCAAGGTGCGCGGCGGCCGCATCGCCATGGTATTCCAGGAGCCCATGACCTCGCTCAACCCGTTGCACTCCATCGAACGGCAGGTGGGCGAGGTGCTGGAGCTGCATCTCGGCCTCAAGGTCGACGCCTTGCGGACCCGGGTGGTGGAACTGCTGACCCTGGTGGGCATTCCCGATGCGGAAAAGCGCCTGTCCGCCCTGCCCCACGAGTTGTCGGGCGGCCAGCGGCAAAGGGTGATGATCGCCATGGCGCTGGCCGGCGAGCCCGACATCCTCATCGCCGACGAGCCGACCACGGCGCTCGACGTCACCATCCAGGCCCAGATCCTGGCGCTGTTGAAGGATCTGCAGGCCCGGCTTGGCATGGCGCTGCTGTTCATCACCCACGATCTCGGCATCGTGCGTAAGATGGCCGACCGGGTCTCGGTCATGAACGGGGGCGAGATCGTCGAGGCCGGCCCCCTGCCCCAGGTGTTCGACGCCCCCCAACACCCCTACACCCAACGCCTGCTGGCCGCCGAGCCCAAGGGCAAGCCCCACCGGGCGGGCGACGGCGAGCCGGTGGTGATGGCGGCCCGCGACCTCAAGGTGTGGTTTCCCTTGAAGGCCGGAATCTGGCGCAAGACCGTCGGCCACGTCAAGGCGGTGGACGGCATCAGCCTGGAGTTGAAGCGCGGCCACACCATCGGCGTGGTGGGGGAATCGGGGTCGGGCAAGACCACGCTGGGCCTCGCTTTGCTGCGCCTGCTGGACTCGGACGGCGATATCGCCTTCGCCGGCACCCGGATCGATTCCATGAGCGCCGGCGAGTTGCGCCCGCTGCGCCGCCAGATGCAGATGGTGTTCCAGGACCCCTACGGCTCGCTGTCGCCCCGCATGTCGGTGGGCGACATCGTCGGCGAGGGTCTCGAGGTGCACGAGCCCGCCATGCCGAAATCCGAGCGCGACCGCCTGATCGCGGCCGCGCTCGATGAGGTGGGCCTCGACCCCGCCACCCGGGACCGCTACCCCCACGAATTCTCCGGCGGCCAGCGCCAGCGCATCGCCATCGCCCGCGCCCTGGTCCTGAAACCCAAATTCATCGTCCTGGACGAGCCCACCAGCGCGCTGGACGTCTCGGTCCAGGCCCAGATCGTCGACCTTTTGCGCGATCTCCAGGCCCGGCATTCCCTGGCCTATCTGTTCATCAGCCACGACCTGCGGGTGGTGCGCGCGCTCGCCGACGACCTGATCGTCATGAAGGACGGCAAGGTGGTGGAAGCCGGCCGGGCCGTGGACCTGTTCAAGGCACCCCAGACCGCCTATACCCGCGCCCTGATGGCGGCGGCCTTCGATCTGGAGGTGGCATGAGCGACGGGCGGCTCTGGCCGCCCGGAGTTGGCGCGTTGAGCGCGCGCGCCTTATGGCGCGAAAGCCAAGCCCTGCCGCAGGCGGGGCGCCCGGCGATTGAGGGACTAAAATGAATCAACGCCATACCCATCTCGACGCCCTGGCCATGACCCTGATGGTGGGCTTGTGCGCGCTGTGGGGCCTCAATCAGGTGGCGGCCAAGGTGGCCAATGCCGGCATCTCGCCGGTCTTGCAGGCCGGCTTGCGCTCGGGCGGCTCCGCCCTGCTGCTGGTGGGGTGGAGCCGGATGCGCGGCGTGCGCCTGTTCCAGCCCGACGGGTCGGGCAAGGCGGGCCTGGCCGCCGGCCTGCTGTTCGGCCTGGAATTCGCCCTGATCTACTGGGGCCTGGAATACACCCCGGCGTCGCGGGCCGTGGTGTTCCTTTATACCGCCCCCTTCGTGGTGGCCCTGGGGCTGCATTGGCTGGTCCCGGCCGAACGCCTGACCCGCAATCAGGTCCTGGGCCTCCTGTGCGCCTTCGGCGGCATCGTGCTGGCCTTCGGCGACAGCCTGTCGCTGCCCGACCGCCGCCAGCTGATCGGCGACCTGATGCTGCTGGCCTCGGCGGTGATGTGGGGGGCGACCACCGTGCTGGTGCGCACGTCCCGCCTGTCGAGCATCAGCCCCAACAAGACCCTGCTGTACCAGCTGGGGGTATCGGCGCTGGTGCTGCCGCCCGCCTCGGTCCTGCTGGGCGAGAAAGGCATCATCGGCGAGCCCTCCGCCCTGGTCTGGGCCTCGCTGGCCGGGCAGATCGTCATCGTCGCCTTCGCCTCCTACCTGACGTGGTTCTGGCTGATTTCGCGCTACCCCGCCACCCGGCTGTCGGCCTTCTCGTTCCTCACCCCCCTGTTCGGCATGATGTTCGGCGCCTTGCTGCTGGGCGAACGGCTGACCTGGGGCCTCGGCGGCGCCATGATCCTGGTGGCGGCGGGCATTTGGCTGGTGAACCGGAAATGATTCCATCCGCTTGCAATCATGGATCGCCCAAGCTATAAGCGTCCCCTTCCTGAGCGGACAAGGCTGTTAGGGCTGCCTTGCCGTTCCTCGTCGCTGAACCATTCAGACTAAGGATAAGCGCAAATGCCCAAGATGAAGACCAAGAGCTCCGCCAAGAAGCGGTTCAAGCTCACCGGCACCGGCAAGGTGAAGGGCAACGTGGCGTTCAAGCGTCACTGCCTCTCGGCGAAGTCCCAGAAGATGAAGCGCCAGGCGCGCGGCACCTTCATGCTGTTCAAGACGGACAGCGACAACGTCAAGAAGTACTTCCTGCCGAACGGAGGCTGATAAATGGCTCGCGTCAAGCGGGGCGTCACCACGCACGCCCGTCACAAGAAGATTCTCAAGCTCGCCAAGGGCTATCGCGGCCGGTCCAGCACCTGCTTCCGCGTTGCGATCCAAAAGGTCGAGAAGGCGCTCCGGTACGCCTACCGCGACCGCCGCGCCAAGAAGCGTAATTTCCGCGCCCTGTGGATTCAGCGCATCAACGCCGGCGCCCGTGCCAACGGCCTGCCGTACTCGCGTTTCATGGACGGCCTGAAGAAGGCCGGTATCGCGCTCGACCGCAAGGTGCTGTCCGATATCGCCATCCGCGAGCCCGATGCGTTTAAGTCGCTGGTGGAAAAGGCTCAGGCCGCCCTCCGGTAGGACTTCCCGCCGGGAAGCTAATGTGTTGGAGAGGGGCCGGCCCGATCGGGGCGGCCCCTTTTCCTGTCTTTGGGGAACGAGAGACATGCAGGACCTCGACAAACTCCGCGCGCAAGCCCTGGCCGATGTGGCCGCCGCCGCCACGCTCGAGCAGCTGGACGCCGCCCGCGTCGCGGCACTGGGCAAGAAGGGCGCCGTCACCGGCCTGATGAAGACTCTGGGCGCCATGGGCCCCGACGAGCGCAAGGCCGCAGGCGCGGCGCTGAACGCCGCCCGCGACGAGATCGAGGCGGCGCTCTCCGCCGCCAAGGCCAGCCTGGAGGCCAAGGCCCTGGACGAGCGCCTGGCGCGTGAACGCCTGGACGTCACCCTGCCGGCCCGGCCCGAATCCCTGGGGCGCATCCACCCCATCTCCCAGGTCATGGACGAGATGGCCGCCATCTTCGCCCAGATGGGCTTCGACGTGGCGGAAGGCCCGGACATCGAGGACGACTTCCACAATTTCAACGCGCTGAACATCCCCCCTGAGCATCCGGCGCGCCAGATGCACGACACATTCTATTTCGGCGAGAAGGCCGATGGCGGCCGCCACCTGCTGCGCACCCACACCAGCCCGGTGCAGATCCGCACCATGGTGGCCAACAAGCCCCCCATCCGCATCATCGCCCCGGGCCGCACCTATCGCTGCGACTCGGACATGACCCACACCCCGATGTTCCATCAGATCGAGGGTCTGGTCATCGACGAGATCACCCATATGGGCCACCTCAAGGGCTGCCTGCTGGAATTCGTCCGCGCCTTCTTCGAGGTGGACGACGTGCCGGTGCGGTTCCGTCCCAGCTTCTTCCCCTTCACCGAACCCTCGGCCGAGGTGGACATCGGCTGTTCGCGCGAAGGCGGCGAGCTGAAGATCGGCCCCGGCGCCGGCTGGCTGGAAATCGGCGGCTCGGGCATGGTCCATCCCAACGTGCTCAGGAATTGCGGCATCGACCCCGACCGCTACCAGGGCTTCGCCTTCGGCATGGGCGTCGAGCGCATGGCCATGCTGAAATACGGCATCCCCGATCTGCGCACCTTCTTCGATTCCGATCTCCGGTGGCTGAAGCATTACGGCTTCGTGCCCTTGGACGTTCCCACGCTGGCGGGAGGGCTGACCCGATGAAGTTCACGCTGGACTGGCTCCGGACCCATCTCGACACCACCGCCACTCTGGCCGAGATCGAAGTGGGCCTCACCGCCATCGGCCTCGAGGTCGAAGGAATCGACGATCCCTCCAAGCACCTGGGCGGCTTCGTGGTCGGCCATATTCTCGAGGCCGAGAAGCACCCCGACGCCGACAAGCTGAAGCTGTGCAAGGTGGACAGCGGCGCAGGGATTCTGCAGGTGGTGTGCGGCGCCCCCAACGCGCGCGCCGGCCTCAAGGTCATCCTGGCCCAGCCGGGCACCTATATCCCCATCACCGGCGAATTGCTGAAGAAGGGCAAGGTCCGGGGCGTGGAAAGCCAGGGCATGATGTGCTCGTGGCGCGAGCTGAAGCTGGGCGAGGACCACGAGGGCATCGCCGAGCTGGACGCGTCCGTCTCGGTCGGCGCCAAGCTGCTCGACATCATGAGCTTCGATCCCATGATCGAGATCTCGGTCACCCCCAACCGGGTCGACTGCCTGGGCGTGCGCGGCATCGCCCGCGATCTCGCCGCCTTCGGGCTGGGCAATCTCAAGCCGCTCAAGGTCGAGCCGGTGCCCGGTTCCTTCAAGAGCCCCATCGGCGTGCGCCTGGAATTCAGCCCCGAGACCGCCGACGCCTGCCCGCTGTTCGCCGGCCGCCTGATCCGGGGCGTCAGGAACGGCGATTCCCCGCAATGGCTGAAGGACCGCCTCACCGCCGTGGGCTTGCGTCCCATCTCGGCCCTGGTGGACATCACCAATTTCTTCGCCTACGACCTGTGCCGCCCGCTGCACGTCTTCGACGCCGCCAAGGTCAAGGGCGATATCCGCGCCCGGCTGGCGAAGGACGGCGAGACCCTGGCCGGCCTCAACGGCAAGACCTACACGCTGGATGCGGGCATGACGGTCATCGCCGACGAGAACGGCCCCGAGGCCCTGGCCGGCATCCTGGGCGGCGAGCATTCGGGCTGCACCGAATCCACCACCCAGGTCTTCCTGGAAGCCGCCTATTTCGATCCCATCCGCACCGCCGCCACGGGGCGCAAGCTGGACGTCCTCTCCGACGCCCGCTTCCGCTTCGAGCGCGGCGTCGATCCGGCCTTCGTGGTCGCCTCCATGGAACTGGCCACCCGCATGATCCTCGATCTGTGCGGCGGCGAGGCCTCGGAAGCGGTGATCGCCGGCACCGAGCCCGACTGGCAGAAGTCCATCGTGCTGCGCCCCAACCGCGTCTTCGAACTGGGCGGCGTCGAGGTCCCGGTCAGCCGCATGGAGACCATCCTCAACGATCTGGGCTGCGCCGTGGCCGAGCATGCCGACGGCCTGCTGGTCAATCCGCCGTCCTGGCGCGGCGACATCGCCGCCGAGCATGATCTGGTGGAGGAGGTCATCCGCATCAACGGCTACGACAACATCCCCGCCACCCCCATGCCGCGCCCGGCCATGCCCAAGCCCGTGCTGACGCCGGGCCAGCGCCGGTCCGGCTGGGTGCGCCGCCAGCTGGCGACGCGCGGGCTGGTGGAGACGGTGACCTGGTCGTTCCTGCCCGAGGCCCAGGCCGTGATGTTCGGTGGCGGCGCCCCGGAGATGCATCTGGCCAATCCCATCTCGTCGGACCTCGACGTCATGCGTCCCTCGGTGCTGCCCAATCTGGTGACGGCGGCGGGCCGCAACGCCGACCGCGGCATGAAGGATCTGGGCCTGTTCGAGCTGGGGCCGCAATTCGACGGCCCCGAGCCGGGCCAGCAGCGTCTGGTGGCCGCCGGCATCCGTGCCGGACGAGCGCGCGGCCGCCATTGGGCCGAGCCGGCGCGTGCCGTGGACGCCTTCGACGCCAAGGCCGACATCCTGGCCGCCGTGGCGGCCGCCGGGGCCAATCCCGACAGCTTGCAGGTGGTGGCCGAGGCCCCCGCCTGGTACCACCCCGGCCGCTCCGGCGCGCTGAAGCTGGGCAACAAGCCGGTGGGCTTCTTCGGCGAGATCCATCCCGGCATCCTGGGCCAGCTCGACGTCAAGGGACCGGTGGTCGGATTCGAGCTGTTCCTGGAAGCCCTGCCGCCGCAAAAGGCCAAGGCCACCAAGGCCAAGCCGCTGCTCAAGGCCTCGGCCCTGCAGCCCTTGGACCGCGACTTCGCCTTCACCCTGGATTCGGGCGTGGCGGCCGATGCGGTGGTGCGCGCCGCGAAGAACGCCGACAAGGCGCTGATCTCCGACGTGGCGGTGTTCGACCTCTACGAGGGCGACAAGATGGCCGCCGGCAAGAAGTCGCTGGCCATCACCGTGACGTTGCAGCCCAGCGACAAGACGCTGACCGACGAGGAGATCGAGGCGGTGGGCGCGAAGATCGTCGCGGCGGTGGCCAAGGCCACCGGCGGCGAGCTTCGGGGCTGACCAAAGGCGGTGCCGACCATCATCCTGGTCCGCCACGGGGAAACCCGCTGGAACCGCGAGGGCCGCGTCCAGGGCCACGGCGATTCGCCGCTGACGCCTGAGGGCGCGGCCCAGGCGCGGGCCTACGGACTGCGCCTGCGCGACATTCTCGGTGACCGGGGACAATGGCGGGTGGTGTCCAGCCCGCTGGGACGCTGCGTCCAGACCACCGGCATCCTGTGCGAGGTGGCCGACCTGGACTTCCGCGCCATCACCTTCGACCAGCGCCTGCGCGAGGTTCATACCGGCCAATGGTCGGGCCTTCCCAAGGCCGAACTGGCGGCCAAACATCCCGGCATGATGGACAACGAGGGCCTGGATCACTGGGTGTTCCGCTGCCCCGGCGGCGAAAGCCACCAGGCGGTGACGGCCCGGCTCGGCGACTGGCTGGCCGACTTGCAGCCCGGCGACAAGGTGGTGGCGGTCAGCCACGGCATCGCCGGGCGGGTGCTGCGCGGCCTCTATTCGGGTGACGACCCCGACCGGGCCATGCGCGGCGATTCGCCCCAGGATGCTTTGTTCCTTATGTCAAAAGGGTGCATCGAACGAATTAGCGTTCAATAACCTCTCGCTCCGTTGCGCCGCACAAATGCCCGTGCGATGATGAACTATGATGGATGGTAACACTCGGTTACGCTTCTCGGCCCGCGCGGCCGCCGAGGCCATGGCGCAGATCGTGCGGCTGGCCAACGGGGCGGCTTTCGCCGGCGGCCTGAACCCCGCCCAGTGGAGCGCCTTGCGCTATCTCTCCGACGCGGTCCCCGAATCCCGCACCGTCACCGCCTTCGCCCATTACCACGCCACCACCAGCGGCACCGCCAGCCAGACGGTGGCCGCCCTGGTGCGCAAGGGATTGGTGGATCGTCTGCCCGAACCGGGCGACCGCCGCCGCAACCGCCTGGAACTCACCTCGGCGGGCCATGAATTGCTGCACGACGATCCCCTGGGCGGCATCGCCGCCGCCATCGCCGCCCAACCGGCCGAGGTGCAGGCCGCCCTCGTCCTGGGTCTCGACGCGACGCTGCGCACCCTGATCCAGCCCGGAAACGGGCGGGGCTGAGACCCGCCCGCCCTTAATTCCCGTCCTCGATCACACCCCGTTGGCCTTGAACCAGGCCAGGGCCTTGGCCCAACCGTCCTTGGCCGGCGCCTCGCGGTAGGAGGGGCGGTAATCGGCGTGGAAGGCGTGCGGCGCGTCCGGGAAGACCACGATGTCCACCTTGACCCGCGCCGGCTTGACCGCCGCCCTCATCTTCTCGACGCTGTCCTGGGGAATGCCCTGGTCGGCGCCGCCGTAAAGACCCAACACCGGCGCCATCAGGCCGGCGGCCACATCGATCGGCTGCTTCGGCGTTTCGGGCGTGGGGTTGCCCACCAGCCTGCCGTACCAGGCCACCGCCGCCTTCAGTTTCGGGTTATGGGCGGCGTACAGCCAGACGGCGCGCCCGCCCCAGCAGAAGCCGGTGACGCCCAGCCTGTCCGCATCGCCGCCATTGGCCGCCGCCCAGGCGGCGGCGGCGTCCAGGTCCGAGATCACCTGGGCGTCGGGCACCCGCGCCACGATGGAGGACAAGATGGTGGGGATGTCGGTCAGCACCGAAGGATCGCCCTGGCGGAAATACAGTTCCGGCGCGATGGCCAGATAGCCCAGCTTGGCGAAGCGGCGGCAGACGTCGCGGATATGCTCGTGAACGCCGAAGATCTCCTGAATCACCAGAATAGTGGGAAACGGCCCCTTGCCCGCCGGCATGGCGGCATAGGCCGGCATGGGATGGCCGCCCGGGGTGGGGATCATCACCGCGCCGGCGGACAGGCCTTGCACGTCGGTGCTGATGGCCCCGGCCGCGGCGGGACTGACCGCCAGGGCGTAGCCGGTGGCCAGCACGGCGGCCGACACGAAGCCGCGTCGCGTCATGTCGGCGTTGGGCATCAGGCTCTTGACGTCGTCGTTCATGCTTACCCCTCCCTGAATAGAGTCCTTCCAAGATGGCATCGCCAGCCTTGCGCGACAAGGCCGCCTTGGATAGGTTTGGGCGCCATTGGAACCGCCCGCGCAGGTGCCGCCCATGCATGTGATCCTGAATACGCTGATCGAAGTCATTCTGATCGCGCTGAACCTGTACTGGTACGTCATCCTGGCGTCGGTGATCGTCAGCTGGCTGGTCGCCTTCGGGGTGATCAACACCTACAACTCGGCGGTCCGCACCATCCTGGACGTGATCTACCGCCTGACCGAACCGGCGCTGCGGCCGCTTCGCCGCGTCCTGCCCGATTTCGGCAATGTGGACCTGTCGCCCATCGCGCTGTGGCTGATCCTGTATTTCATCATCCGGGTGCTGGAGCAGGTGCGGTTCAGCCTTTGAGCCGCTCGCCCTTCACCCCTTGCGCCGGCGGCCTGAAGGTCGCCTTGCGCCTCACCCCCAAGGCGTCGCGCGACCGCATCATGGGTCCGGCGGACGAGGCGGACGGTTCGGTGGTACTGAAGGCGCAAGTGACCACGGTGCCCGAGGACGGCAAGGCCAACGCGGCGCTGTTGAAGCTTTTGTCCAAGGCTTGGAAGATCCCCAAGTCGGACATGGACATCGTCCTGGGCGCCACCGACCGGCGCAAGGTGATCATGATTTCCGGCGATTCCGAGGATCTGCGGCATCGCCTCGACGAGTGGATGGCAAGCAACCATGACTGACGCGAAGCTGATCGACGGCAACCTGTTTTCCGGCAAACTGCGCGAGACCATCGCCGCCCGCGTGGCCGAGATGAAGGAAAAGCACCGCATCACCCCCGGCCTCGCGGTGGTGCTGGTGGGCGAGGACCCGGCCAGCCAGGTCTATGTGCGCACCAAGGGCAAGCGCACGCTGGAAGCCGGCATGAACTCATTCGAGCACAAGCTGCCCGCCGACACGCCGGAAGACGCGCTGCTGCTCCTGATCGAAAGCCTGAACAAGGACCCGGCGGTCCACGGCATCCTGGTGCAGCTGCCGGTGCCGAAGCACATCGACACCCAGAAGGTGATCGAGGCCATCGACCCGGCCAAGGACGTGGACGGCTTCCATCCCGTCAACGTGGGCCGGCTGGCGGCGGGCATGGACGCCATGGTGCCCTGCACCCCCTTGGGCTCGCTGCTGCTGCTGAAGGACAATCTGGGCAAGCTGGGCGGCCTGGACGCCGTGGTGATCGGGCGCTCCAACATCGTCGGCAAGCCCATGGCCCAGCTGCTGATCAAGGAAAGCTGCACCGTCACGATCGCCCATTCCCAGACCAAGGACCTTCCTGACGTGGTGCGCCGCGCCGACATCGTCGTCGCCGCCGTGGGACGGCCCGAGATGGTCAAGGGCGACTGGATCAAGCCGGGCGCCACGGTGATCGATGTCGGCATCAACCGCATCGATCTGCCCGACGGCAAGACCAGGCTGGTGGGCGACGTGGACTTCGCCTCGGCGGTCAAGGTGGCGGGCGCCATCACTCCCGTTCCCGGCGGCGTCGGCCCCATGACCATCGCCTGCCTGCTCAGGAACACGGTGGTGGCCTGCGCCCGCCTGCACAACCTGCCCGAGGTGGAGTTCTAGCACCATGAGCCTGACCGGCGAGGTGGGCCATCTCATCCTGTCGGTGGCGGCATTCCTGGGGGCGCATTCGCTGTCCAACTGGAAGCCGGTGCGCGGGCCGATCGAGGCGAGGTACGGCCGCGCCGTCTTCTATGCCGGCTATTCGGTGGTCTCCACCATCCTGCTGGTCTGGGTGATCGCCGCCGCGCTTGCCTCCCCCACCGTTGTGGTGTGGGAGCAGCAGCCCTGGATGCGCTGGGTTCCCCCCCTGGCCATGCCCGCCGCGTGCCTGTTCTGGGTGCTGGGCCTGACCCAAAAGAACCCCTTCTCCATCGGCCCCGGCGGGGCGGGCTATGACCCGGCGCGGCCGGGCGTCGTGCGCCTGACGCGCCATCCCATCATCTGGGGATTGGGCATCTGGAGCGCCGCCCACATCGTGCCCAACGGCCATCTGGCCGGATTGCTGCTGTTCGTGCCCCTGTTCCTGCTGTGCCTGGTGGGGCCGCGCATTCTCGACGCCAAGCGCCGCAAATCCTTGGGCGAGGACCGCTGGCGGGAGATGGACGGACAAGCGGTGTTCGGCGCCCGCGCCCTGCTGGCCGAACTGGGCTGGGTCCGCATCCTGGGCGGGCTGGCGCTCTATCCCGTGCTGCTGTGGCTGCATCCCATGGTGATCGGGCTGTCGCCCCTGCCCTGATCCCCCCTTTACGCCGCTCCGGAATCAAGGCAGCCTGAATGCCCCCTTTTCGGAGCCGCCGCCATGTCCGGGATTGCCCCCCTCGATCTGCTGAGTGATCTGGTCGCCGACGCCCGCAAGGCCGGAGCCGAGGCCGCCGACGCCGTACTGATCGATTCCGCCTCGCTGTCGGTGGGATTGCGGCTTGGCGCGCTGGAGCGCCTCGAGCGGGCCGAATCCGGCGACGTCGGCCTGCGCGTGCTGATCGGCAAGCGCCAGGCCTTCGTCTCATCCTCGGACCGCTCGAAGGCCGCCCTGGCCGAACTGGTGGAACGCGCCGTGGCCATGGCGCGCTCGATCCCCGAGGACCCCTATTGCGGCCTGGCCGAGCCGGCCGAACTGGCCCGCGACTTTCCCGATCTCGACGTCTGCGACCCCGGGGAGCCTTCGGCGGAAAAGCTGATCGACATGGTGCGCGCCGCCGAGGATTCCGCCCGCTCGGTGACCGGCGTCACCAATTCCGAGGGCGCCGAGGCCGGCTGGGGCCGCTCGGGCGTCGCCATCGTCGCCTCCAACGGCTTTGCCCATTCCTATGCCGTGACCTCGTCGTCGCTGTCGGTGTCGGTGCTGGCCGGCACCAACGAACAGGGCATGGAGCGCGACTACGACTATTCCTCGGCGGTGTTCCTGGCCGACCTGCGGGAAGCCGAGGAAATCGGCTTCGAGGCGGGCCGCCGCGCCGTCCGCCGCTTAGGAGCCCGCAAGGTGGCGACCAAACAGGTGCCGGTGATCTTCGACCCCCGCGTGGCGCGCGGCCTGGTGTCCAGCCTAGCCGGAGCCATCAACGGCGCCGGGGTGGCGCGCGGCACCAGCTTCCTCAAGGACAAGCTGGGCCAGGCCATCTTCGCCCGCGGCGTGCGCGTGGTGGACGATCCCCACCGCCGGCGCGGCCTGCGCTCGCGCCCCTGCGACGGCGAGGGCATCGCCACCCAAACACGGGCCATCGTCGAGGACGGGGTGCTGACCACCTGGCTGCTGGATCTGCGCTCGGCCCGCCAACTGGGCATGCGCTCCACCGGCCACGCCAGCCGGGGCACCTCGTCGCCGCCCTCGCCGTCGGCCAGCAACTTCTATCTGGAAGCCGGCCACATCACGCCGGGCGAGATGATCCACGACATCTCGGAAGGCTTCTACGTCACCGACCTGTCGGGCCAGGGAGTCAACGGCGTCACCGGCGATTACTCGCGCGGGGCCTCGGGCTTCTGGATCAAGGGCGGCGAGCTGGTCTTCCCGGTCAACGAGGTGACGGTGGCGGGGAATCTCAAGGACATGTTCCTCAACCTCACCCCGGCCAGCGACCTCAGCTTGCGCCACGGCATCGACGCGCCGACCTGCCGCATCGACGGGCTGATGGTGGCGGGGCGGTAGAGCCTGGAGGGAGCCCCCCTCCACCCGTCATGGCCGGGCTTGACCCGGCCATCCATAGACCCCCGGATCAAGTCCGGGGGTGACGGTGAGGGAAGTGGGGTTCAGCCTAAGTCGGACAAACTTAGGCCCTTAAGGCTCCACCCCGATATTGTCGATCAGACGGGTGGCGCCCAGGCGGGCGGCGGCCAGGATGCGCAGGGGGCGGTCCAAGGTCTCGGCCGGGGCCAGCGAGGCGGCGTCCCGGACCTCGATGTAATCCACCGAATCGAAGCCGGCCTTCAGCAGGCCCGAGGCCGCCATGGGGCAGAGGTCCGAGGCCTTGGCCCCGGCGCGAAGGCCGTCGGCCACGCCGGTCAGCGCGCGGATCAGCCAGGGGGCGACGGCCCGCTGTTCGGGCGTCATGTAGGCGTTGCGCGACGACATGGCCAGGCCGTCGTCTTCCCGCAGCGTCGGCACGCCCTCGATGCGCACCGGAATATCCAGGTCGCGGGCGAAGCGGCGGATCACCGCCAGCTGCTGGTAGTCCTTCTCGCCGAACAGGGCGACGTCGGGCAGGCATTGCAGCAGCAGCTTGGTCACCACCGTGGCGACGCCGGCGAAATGGCCGGGGCGCACCGCGCCGCATAAGCCCTCCGACACGCCGGTGACACTGACCGTGGTGGCGAAGCCGTCGGGGTACATCTCGGGCACCGTGGGGGCGAACAGCACATGGCAGCCGGCCGAGGAGAGCGCGGCGGCGTCCTTCTCCTCCTGGCGGGGATAGCGGGCAAAATCCTCGTTGGGGCCGAACTGGGTGGGATTGACGAACACCGAGGCGACACAGCGGTCGGCCAGTTCCAGCCCGCGCCGCACCAGCGACAGATGGCCGTCATGCAGCGCCCCCATGGTGGGCACCAGGGCGACGGACAGCTTGGCGTCGCGCCAGTCGCCCACCTGGGCGCGCAAGGCCGCGACGGAGCGGACAATAACGACGGGAGCGCTCATTTCTTCGCCACCCCGAAGCAATGTTCCGGACCGGGGAAGGTGCGGGCCTTGACCTCGGCGGCGTAATCCTCGGCCGCCTTGGTGATGATGGGGCGCAGGTCGGCGTAGCGCTTGACGAATTTGGGGGTGAAGTCGTCGAACAGCCCGACCAGGTCGTCGATCACCAGCACCTGGCCGTCGCAGGCGGCGGACGCGCCGATGCCGATGGTGGGAATGCTGATTTCCGCCGAAAGGGCCTTGGCCACCGGCTCCACCGTGCCCTCGACCACCACCGAGAAGGCGCCGGCCTCGGTGATGGCGCGGGCGTCGGCGCGGATGGCCTCGGCCTCCGCATCCAGGCGGCCCTGGGCGCGGAAGCCGCCGGCGGCGTGCACCGCCTGGGGCTTCAGGCCGATATGGGCCATCACCGGAATGCCCCGGTCCACCAGAAAGCGGATGGTCTCGGCCAGTTCGCGGCCGCCTTCCAGCTTGACGGCGGCGCAGCCCGTTTCGGCCATCACCCGGGCGCAGTTGCGGAAGGCCTGCTCCTTGCTTTCCTGGTAGGAGCCGAACGGCATGTCCACCACCACGCAGGCCTTCGACGACGAGCGCACCACGGCGGCGCCATGGTTGATCATCATGTCCAGCGTCACGCCCAGGGTGGTCTCCATGCCGTAGACCACCATGCCGAGCGAATCACCCACCAGCAGGATGTCGCAGACGGGATCGAGCAGCCGGGCGATGGGCGCGGTATAGGCGGTCAGCACCACCAGCGGCTCGGCCCCCTTGCGGGCGCGGATGTCGCGCGTGGTGATGCGTTTGATCCTGACTTCGGTGCTCACCGGAGGGCCTCTTTCGCTTTGGGACGCTGATGGATAGATGGGGGCTCAGGCGCCTTCGGCCAGCTCTCTGAGCGCGTCCCAGTCATTGACGATGCAATGACCCGACGCCGGCAACCCGATGATGCCGTCGCGCTTGAGCTGGGTGAAGGTGCGGCTGACCGTCTCGATGGTCAGGCCGAGATAATCGGCGATGTCGGCGCGGCTCATGGGCAGCGCCACCGGGCTGGCCGAGCCGCCCGCCTGGGTCGAGCGCTGGGACAGGCGCAGCAGGAAGGTGGCGACCTTTTCGCGCGCCGTCTTGCGGCCCAGCAGCAGCATCTGGTCCTGGGCCGACACCAGGTCCTTGACCGCCATGGTGAACATGCGGCGCTCCAGCCGCGGAATCTCGCTGATCAGGCTGTCCAGCTTGCGATGGGTGAAGCGGCACAGATGGGTCGGCGTGATGGTCTCGGCCGTGTAGCAATAGCCGCCGTCGATGCCCAACCCGAACAGGTCGCCCGAGAACAGGAAGCCGATGATCTGGCGCCGTCCGTCGGGCATCAGCTTGTACAGCTTCACCGCGCCGTTGGAGATGGAATAGACGTTGTCCACCTCGTCGCCTTCGCGGAACACCGTGAAATTGGCGGGCAGCGCCGCGTGGCAGCGCACGGTGGCCAGGCGCTTGACCTCGTCGTGGGACAGGTCGGCGCAGAAGGCGATCTCGCGCACGATGTCGCAGTTGCGGCACTGGGGCGAGCGCAGATCGGCGATGTGCGGCGTCTTGTGGGCGTCGTAATCAAGGGGCGGCATGTGCAGGCTACCCATCCCCTCAGGCCCCGGTCTTGGGCTGTTCGTCGTCGTCAAAGAGGATGCGATGCGCCGCCCCGTCGAGGTCATCGAACTGACCCGACTTCAACGCCCACAGGAACCCTAGCAATCCCACGAAGCCCAAACCGAGGGCCACCGGGATCAGCATCAACAGATTGTCCACTACCCTCTCCGGCGCGATAGACGCAGAGCGTTCCCAATTACTACCAGCGACGAGGTGGACATGGCAATCGCGGCGATGAGGGGGGTGACCATTCCGGCTATGGCCAGCGGCACCGTGAACAGGTTGTAGCCGAGCGCCAGGACGAAATTCTGCTTCACCAGGACGCGCGACAGCCGCGCCACGTCCAGCGTTTCGGTGACGGGGGCGAGGCGGGCCCCCTGGAACACCACGTCGGCGGCGGTCTGGCTGACATCCACCGCGGTGGACGGCGACATGGAGACGTGGGCGGCGGCCAGCGCCGGGGCGTCGTTGAGGCCGTCGCCGATCATCAGCACCTTGCGGCCCTGGGCGGCCAGCTCGGCCAGACGGGCGCATTTCTCCGCCGGAGTGCAGCCGGCACGCCATTCGGAGATGCCCAGCGCCTCGGCCACCTTGGCGGCGGCGGCGGGGCGGTCGCCCGACAGTAATTCCACGGCAAGCCCCATGCGGCGCAGTTCCGCCACCACTGGAACGGCGTCGGCGCGCAGCGCGTCGGTGAAGCAAAACCGCACCGGCCCATGGCCGGGGCGCGACAGCCACAATTCCGGCCCGTCGCCGCTGGCATCGTCGGCAACGCCGACGAACTTGCGGCTGCCCAGGCGGATGCCCTGGGACGGACTCTCCAGGCCCATGCCCGGCACCTCGACCACGCCCTCGGCCACGGTGGCGGCGGGGCAGGCGGCGGTGACGGCGCGGGCCAGGGGATGGCGCGACGCGGGCGACAGGCCGGCGGCGACCATCAGGTCGTCCTTGGTCCAGCCCCCATCCTCGGCCAGGACGGGCTTGCCCAGGGTCAGGGTGCCGGTCTTGTCGAACACCACGGTATCGGCGTCGGCGAAGCGTTCCAGCGCGGTTGCCGACTTGACCAGCACACCCTGGCGCATCAGCCGGCCCGAGGCGATGACCTGCACCACCGGTACGGCCAGCGCCAGGGCGCAGGGGCAGGTGATGATCAGCACGGCGACGGCGTAAAGCAGCGCCTCCTGCCAGGCCGTCGCCGTGAAGAACGTCCAGCCGCAGAAGGTGGCCAGCGCCGCCACGTGCACCACGGGGGCGTACCAGCGCGACACCCGGTCGGCCAGGGCGACATAGCGGGCGCGGCCCTGTTCAGCCACCTCCATCATGCGCACGATCTCGGCCAGCAGGGTGCGCTCGCCCACCGCCGCCACCTCCAGGCGCAGCGGCGCCGACAGGTTGATGGTGCCGGCGAAGACCTGGGCGCCGGGCGCCACCTGGACCGGCAGGCTTTCCCCGGTCAGCAGGCTGGTGTCCACGTCGGAGCGGCCGTCAATGATGCGGCCATCGACGCCGATGCGCTCGCCCGCCGCCACCAGCACCTTCGCGCCGGGCGCCACCTTGTGGGGCGGCAGCATGCGCTGCGAGCCGTCGTCCTCCAGCACGGTGACCGCCACGGCGTCCAGCGCCAGCAGATGCTCCACCGTGGTGCGCGCCCGGCCCCGGGCCCGCGAATCCAGGTAGCGGCCGATCAGCAGGAAGAACAGCAGGGTGATGGCCGAATCGAAATAGGCGTATTCGCCCCCGTTGATGGTCTCCCACAGGCTCATCAGGCTGGCCAGCGTCACGCCGATGGTGATGGGCACGTCCATGTTGGTGCGCCCGGCCCGCAGCGCCGAGACGGCCGAACGGGCGAAGGGCCGCACGCACCACGCCACGGCGGGCAACACGATCAGGGCGGAGATCCAGTGCATCAGGCCGCGGGTCGCCGGCCCCATATAGGAAAAATGCCCGGCCCACACCGAGACCGACAGCAGCATGACGTTGCCGGCGGCGAAGCCGGCAATAGCCATGGCGCGCAGCAATTCCTTTTCCTGGCGATGGGTCTCGGCGCTCAGGCGCTCGGGATCATAGGGCACCAGGCGGTAGCCGACACTGATCACCGGGGCGAGCAGGGCGCCGGGCTCGGTCTCTTCGGGCTTCCAGCGCACCACCAGCCGGCGCGTGGTCATGTTGACCCGGGCCCAGGTGACGCCCTTCTGCTTGTTCAGAAGCGATTCGATCAGCCAGATGCAGGCGCCGCAATGCAGCCCCTCGATCATCAGGTGCAGGCTGGCCTCGCCCTTGTCGTCGACGCTCACATGGGCGGAAAAGTCGTGATAGCTCTCGGCGTCCTCGTCGGGCCTGAGCGGCCGCGCCGCCGGATCGGTGGTGCGCCGGGCGTAATACTGCTCCAGGCCCAGGCCTTCGACGAGATGGTAGGCCCCCTCGCAGCCCTTGCAGCAGAACGCGCCGCCCATCTCGGCCGGCACCGGACCTGCGCAATGGCGGCAGAGCGTGGCTGCGCTCACGGCACCACGATGCGGCGGTTGACCGAATAGGGCAGGTCCTTGCCCGTGGCCACCAGGCCCAGGTCCCAGACGCCGGCCATGGGCAGTTCCTGCAAGGTGGCGTAGGCGCCGGGGCCGATGGGGGCCAGCAGCACCTCGCGGTCATGGCCCTTGGCGGTGGGCCGCACGAACTGGGCCTTGACCTGCATGCCGTCCACCGGCTTGCCGGCGGCATCCTTGTAGGTGACGGTGACGTGGGCGCCGTGATTGGCGGCGGGGTCCACCTGCAGGTCCACGGACCAGTTCAGCGCTTCCTGCTTGCGGGCCGCCTCGATGGTCTGGTTGAAGGCCAGGCCCTTCTCGTAGGGACGCTCGGTGGACACACCGGAGAAGGTGGAATTGGCGAAGTACGCCATGGTGAAATTCACCGCCAGCACCACCATGAAGCCGCCGACGAAGATGTAGGGATACCACCAGCCGGGCTTGCGCTGTTCGGTCATGTGCATTTACCTCTCCGGTCCGGCGAACAGGGATTCGAGACGGTTGCTTCCGCCCTTGGCCGTCTCGCGCAGGGTAAAGTACAGCGGCGTGCGCTTGCTCTGCAACTTGTCGGCGGGGGCGGTGACGAAGACATTGTAGGTGCCCACCGCGTCGGGTTCGACCGGCAGCGAGGCCTTGGCCCCGCTGGCCTGGCCGCCCACCACGGCGAGGCCGACGCCGTCGATGCCCGACACGGAAAGCTCGAACTCGCGGTTCTCGCGCACCATGTTGAGGATCTTGACGGTATAGCCGTTGCGGATGCTGCCGTCGGACAACTGGACGAACAGGGGCGAGCGCTCGTGCTGCACGGCGAGGTCGAAGCTCTTGCGCGACGACAGGCCGAACACCATCAGCCCGCTCACCGCGGTGATGATCGCCACGTAGACGATGGTCCGGGCGCGGACCAGCTTGATGCTGGTCTTCTCGCCCTTCTCGCGCGCGGCGAGATTGGCCGAGGAATCCCAGGTGATCAGGCCGCGCGGCAGGTTGAACTTGTCCATCATGGTGTTGCAGGCGTCGATGCACAGCGCGCAGCCGATGCAGCCCATCTGCATGCCGTCGCGGATGTCGATGCCGGTGGGGCACGAGGTGACGCACATCTTGCAGTCGATGCAGTGGCCGCGATCCTCGAAGCCCTCGCCCTTGCGGGCGGGCTTCCTGGGCTCGCCGCGCCATTCCTCGTAGGTGACGATCAGCGAATGCTCGTCGAACATGGCCGACTGGAAGCGCGAATAGGGGCACATGTAGAGGCAGACCTGCTCGCGGGCATAGCCGGCCAGCAGGAAGCAGCAGCCGCCCACCACGGCGATGGTGCCGTAGACGGCGCTGTCTTCACGCCCCAGGAAGATGTCCTTCAGCATGGTCGGCGCGTCGCCGAAATACAGCGTGAAGCCGATGCCGCACGAGGCCGAGATCACCAGCCAGATGATGTTGACCACGGCCTTCTTGACCAGCTTGTCGCCGGTCCACTTGGCGCGGTCCAGCGCCATGCGCTTGGCGCGGTCACCCACCACCAGGCGCTCCACGTACATGAACAGGTCGGTATAGACGGTCTGGAAGCAGAAGAAGCCGCACCAGATGCGCCCCGCCAGCGAGCTCATGAAGAACAGGGCGATGGCGGCCAGGAACAAGAGGCCGGTGATGTAGTAGACCTCCTGCGGCCAGATCTCCAGGAAGAAGAAATAGCCGCGCCGCCCGGTCATGTCGGCCAGGATGGCCTGGCTGGGGGCGTCCGGGCCACGGTCCCAGCGCAGGAACGGCGCGATGTGATAGATGGCCAGCAGGACGATCAGCGCCGCCCATTTCCAATTGCGGAAGGTGCCCTTCACCGTGCGCGGGTGAATCATCACGGTCTCGGCGTAAAGCGGACCATCACCGTCGCCGGCGGGCTTCTTCAGGGTCGGGTCAATCTTCGGGGTGGCCATGATTTGCGGACGCTCTGCTGCGAAAGGGGGCCAAAAACCAAGGCGGGGAGCCGTCCCCGCCGTGCCGGCTGTGATACTCCAAAATCGACGAATCTAGAATGCTTCTTTCGTCGTGCCCGCCCTGCATGGGAACAAGGGAGGGTTGATGGATCGGGGGGCTTGAAATCGGCCCCAGATATGCCGATGGGGTGCGCCCCTGTCGCCAGGCACGCACCCCACCGGGTCCCCCCACTTACACTCTTACTTGCCGCCGCCCAGATTGTGGACGTAGACGGCCAGCATCTTGACGGTGCTCGCGTCCAGACGCTCGGACCAGGCCGGCATGGAGCCGTGCTTGGGCTTGGCGACCTGGGCGGCGATGGCGTCCTTGGTGCCCTTGTACAGCCAGATCTGGTTGTTCAGGGCCGGAGCGCCGAGGTCCTTGTTGCCGGCGCCGTCGTCGGCGTGGCAAGCCGCGCAGTTCTCGGCGTAGACGGTCTCGCCCGCCGAACCCTTGGCCGGAGCCTTGGAGGCCAGCGACACCACGTAGTCGGAGACCGCGGCGATCTGCTCGGGCTTGAGCAGGCCGTCGGCGCCGAACTTCGGCATCTCGCTGGCGCGCGAGTTGGCGTTGGCGTTACGGACACCGAACTTGATGCTCTGCTCGATGTCGGCCAGCGCACCGCCCCACAGCCATTCGTCGTCGGCCAGGCTGGGATAGCCGAAGGCGCCGACGCCGCCCACACCGTGGCAAGGAGCGCAGTTCTCGTTGAACGCGATCTTGCCGCCGGCCATGGCATAGCGCAGCAGGTCCTTGTCCTTCTCGATGGCGGCCACGTCGGACGCCTCGATCTTGGACAGCCAGGCCGAACGGGCCTTCTTCTGGGCGGCCAGCTCGTTGTCCAGCTCCCCGCGGGACGAATAGCCCAGGCTGCCCTTGGTGTAACCGTTGACCAGCGGCCACGCCGGATACGCGATCCAGTAGCCGATTGCCCACAGGGTGGTGGCCCAGAAAACGTAGACCCACCACTTCGGCAGAGGAGTATTCAGCTCCTTGATGCCGTCCCACTCGTGACCGGTAGTGTTCTGACCGGACACCGAGTCCTTTTCAATGGTCGCCATTGTTAGCGCTCCTCATTGTCGTCCCTCAGCGGGATGTTTCCGTAGTCTTCCAGCCGCGACTTGTTCTTGGGCCAGTAGGCGTAGAAAACGACCCCGGTGAAGATCATCATCACCCACAGAACCCAGAAGGGCCGGAGTACACTGTCGACGAAGGCGACGAACATACTCCGTACTCCTTCTAGCGGCGGATCGCTTCGGGCTTCACGGTCGAGAAGTCGACCATGGTTCCCAGCACCTGCAGATAGGCGACCAGGGCATCCATTTCGGTGACCTTGTCCTTGCCCGACGCCGAGCCGACATGGGCCTTGGGATAGCTGGCGGCGACGGCCGGCTTGGCAGCCGGATCACCGAACACCTGCTCTTCCAGGTCCTTCTTGGCATTGGCGATCTGCGCATCCGTGTAGGGCACGCCGACAACCTTGAGGGCCTTCATGTTGGCCTGGATGTCGGAGTAGTCCAGCGGACGCAACAGGTGCTTGTAGCCCGGCATGATGGATCCGGGGACCACGTCACGCGGGTTGACGAGGTGGCGAACCTGCCAATCGTCGGTGTACTTGCCACCCACGCGGGCCAGGTCGGGACCGGTACGCTTCGAGCCCCACTGGAAGGGGTGATCGTACTTGGACTCGGCCGCGAGGCTGTAATGGCCATAGCGCTCGACCTCGTCCTTGAAGGGACGGATCATCTGGCTGTGGCAGTTGTAGCAGCCTTCGCGGATGTAGATGTCGCGGCCCTTCTGCTCCAGCGGAGAATAGGGACGGACGCCATCCACCTTCTCGATCGTCGATTCGATCGAGAACAGCGGCACGACTTCCACCAGGCCACCGACGACGATCGTGAGAAGGATGCCGACGGCCAGGAAGAAGATGTTGGTTTCGAGCTTAGCGTGATGCTTGAACATGGGTCGGTCTCCTTAGCGCGCCGCGCCAGCTGCGGGAGCCATGGCCTCGTCAGCGACGTCGCCCTTGATGGTCTTCCACACGTTGTAGACCATCACCAGCGAGCCGAGGACGAAGAGGAAGCCGCCCAGAGCACGGATCATGTAGTACGGACGCATGGCCTCGACAGTCTCGATGAACGAGTACTGCAGGAAGCCCAGGCTGTCGTACGCGCGCCACATGAGGCCCTGCATGATGCCGGAGATCCACATGGCGGTGATGTAGAAGACGATACCCACGGTGGCGATCCAGAAATGGACGCCCACCAGCTTCAGCGAGTACAGCTCCTTGCGGCCCCACAGCTTGGGAACCAGGTAGTACAGAGCGCCGAAGGAGACGAAGGCCACCCAGCCCAGAGCGCCGGAGTGAACGTGGCCGATACCCCAGTCGGTGTAGTGCGACAGCGAGTTCACCGCCTTGATCGACATCATCGGACCTTCGAAGGTCGACATGCCGTAGAACGCCACCGACGAGACCAGGAAGCGCATGACCGGGTCGGTCCGGAGCTTGTCCCAGGCGCCCGACAGGGTCATCAGGCCGTTGATCATGCCGCCCCAGGACGGCATCCACAGCATCACCGAGAAGGTCATGCCCAGCGTCTGCGCCCAATCCGGCAGAGCGGTGTAGTGCAGGTGGTGCGGACCGGCCCAGATGTACAGGAAGATCAGCGCCCAGAAGTGCACGATCGACAGACGGTAGGAGTACACCGGACGCTCGGCCCGCTTCGGCACGAAGTAGTACATGATGCCGAGGAAGCCGGCGGTCAGGAAGAAGCCCACCGCGTTGTGGCCGTACCACCACTGGGTCATGGCGTTCTGCACGCCGCCGAACACGTTGTAGCTCTTCATCCAGCTGCCGCCGAAGAAGGCGGCCGGCACGGCAATGTTGTTGCCGAGATGCAGCATCGCGATGGTCAGGATCATGGCGAAGAAGAACCAGTTGGCCACATAGATGTGGGGTTCCTTACGCTTCATGATGGTACCGGCGAAGGCGATCAGATAGGCCACCCAGATGACGGTGAGCCACAGATCGATCCACCATTCCGGCTCCGCGTATTCCTGGCCCTGGGAGAAGCCCAGGACGTAGGACAGCGCGGCGACGACGATCAGCGCCTGGAAGTTCCAGAAGATGAAGCCGCCCAGGCCCGAGCCGCCGAACAGGCTGGCACGGCTGGTGCGCTGCACGATGTACAGCGACGTGGAGAAAAGAACGTTGCCGCCGAACGCGAAGATCACCGCGGAGGTGTGAACGGGACGCAGGCGCCCGAACGAAGTCCACTCGAGATCGAGGTTCAGAACGGGAAAGGCCAACTGCAGGGCGATGAAGTCGCCCGCCAGGAAGCCCACGACGCCCCAGAAAATCGCGGCGATCGTGAACTTCTTGATCACGTCTTCGCAATAGGGCGTGGCTTCGGTGTTGATGCTCATGCCGAACTCCTGTTTCGACCGGAAAAGGGTCCACCTGAAGCATCCGGCCGGATCCATGGCGACACCATGCCCCCGGGGCCGATGGCGGCCGGGTGGTTCTTTGCTTCAAGTGTGGGCACTATGACGAGCGCGTGGATCGCCGCCATTGATATATATCAAAGTATGAGGATTTTTAAGCGTTTCAGGCCCTTGGCGGGAGCGATTCCCGGACGTAGAGTGCCCGGCATGACACAGATTCATCCCGACACGCCCGCCGCCCGCCCCGTGATCCGCCTGGCCAAGGGGCGCTCGAAGCGCCTTCGCGCCGGCCATCCCTGGGTCTTTTCCAACGAGATCGAGATGGGGGCCGAAGCCAAGGCGTTGCCGCCGGGCAGTCTGGTTACCCTTATGGATGCTGGCGACGAGCGCCTGGGGGTCGCCACCTTCAATCCCCATTCGCTGATCGCCGCCCGCGTCCTGTCGCGCCGGGCCGCCGACACGGTGGACGCGGATTTCCTGGCCGAGCGCCTGCGCGCCGCCCTTTCCCTGCGCGACGCGCTGTTCCCCACCCCCCATTACCGTCTGGTCCATTCCGAGGCCGACCGGCTGCCCGGCCTGATCGTCGACCGCTACGGCGACGTGCTGGCGGTGCAGACCAACACGGCGGGCATGGAGCGTCTGCTGCCCGTCCTGCTCGACGCGCTGAAGGCTGTGCTGGACCCGCGGGCGGTGGTGCTGGTCAACGACAGCCCGGTGCGCAAGCTGGAGGGCCTGGAGCAACGCCACGAAACCGTCCTCGGCCAAGTGGACGGGCCGGTGGAGCTGGTGGAAAACGCCACCCGCTTCGTCGCCGACCTGACCGGCGGCCAGAAGACCGGCTGGTTCTTCGACCAGCGCGACAACCGCGCCTTCGTGGCGCGTCTGGCCAAGGGACGCCGTGTCCTCGACGTCTACACCTATGCCGGCGGCTTCGCCGTGCAGGCCGCCTTGGCCGGCGCCGCCGAGACCTGGGCGGTGGACCGCTCGGAACATTCCCTGGCCCTGGCGGACCGGGCGGCGGAACTGAACGGCGTCGCCGTGCGCACGGTCCGGGCCGAAGCCTTCGCCGAAATGGAGCGCCTGGCCCTGGCCGGCGAGCGCTTCGGCGTGGTGGTCGCCGACCCGCCGGCCTTCGTCAAGTCCCGGAAGGATTTGGGCGCCGGCGCCAAGGGCTACCGCAAGATGGCCCGCCTGGCCGCCGCCCTGGTGGAGCCCGGCGGGTTCCTGCTGTGCGCGTCGTGCTCCCATCACATGCCCGCCGATACCTTCGCCGAGGAGATCGGCCACGGCCTGCATCTGGCCGGACGTTCGGGGCGCATCCTCAGAAGCGCGGGCGCCGCTCCCGACCATCCGGTCCATCCCTGGCTGCCGGAAAGCGCCTATCTCAAGGCCCTGGTCTTCCAGCTGGATTGAATTCCAGCGACACAAAGCAAATATCGCTACAGACCTAACCTTTAGAGCAATTCGCGATCACACTGGTTCATATCCGGCAGCCTTGAAGAAATTTCGGCACTCTTGAGGTTCGTAGAGATCGCAGATTCGGCCGATGGCGTCCCATAGGTCCTGAATGGTCCTGGCAGCCGTTTTTCTGAGGTGTGCCTTGAGCTTCGAGAAGGCCATTTCGATGGGATTGAGGTCGGGGGAATACGGCGGCAAGAACAGCATGAAGGCACCACGATCTTGGATGATCCGTTCTGCCCGAGGACTTTTGTGAGCTGAGAGATTGTCGAGGATCACGACGTCGCCCGGCTCCAGGGTTGGGGCCAGTTGGGTCTCGATATAGGCCTCGAACATCTTCCGGTTCATCGGGCAATTGATGACAAAGGGCGCCACCAAGCCATCATGACGCAGCCCGGCGATGAATGTTTCCGTCTTCCAATGTCCGAAGGGCACAGCGGCTTTCAACCGCGCCCCTTTGGGTGAGCGGCCCCGCAGACGGGTCATTTTGGTATTGGTTCCGGTCTCGTCGAGGAACACCAGGCGATGGGCCTGACGCCGCATCAGCGGTTGGCGGCCTTTAATCCACTCCTCGCGCAGCAACCGGACGTCCGGCCTCATCTGCTCGGACGCGACCAAAGTTTTTTTTATAGGTCAGCCCCTGTGCCCGGAGAAACCGGGCAAGGTTGGAAAGATGGATTTGAACGCCCCGCTCGGCCAGTTCTTTGGTTAAATCGGCCAGCGAGATATCCGGAACCTGCTTAACACGCAGCAGCACATAGGCCCGATGGTCGCCCAATTTACTGCGCCGATCACCGCCTTGCCGCTTTGGCGCCACCGTCCCACTCGACAGATATTGCGCCACATAGCGTACCGCCGAGCTCACCGAGATATTGAAGACACTGGCCGCCTGTCGGCGCGAATGGCCAGCCAGAACATATCGCGCAACACGGTCGCGCAGATCTACGGATAAAGGTCGAGTCATCGTGGGCCACCTCCACAGGAAGTGAATCACGATTAGCCGCGCCTGTGAATCCCCTGCGATTCCGTTAGATCGCGAACCGCTCTAGCTTGTTGATGTGTCTGTTCCATTGAATGTCTGCCATTTGCGTTTTCCTCCCAATGCGTTTTCAGTTGAAACGCTGGGGCGGCCTGGAAAACGCTGATGAAAGAGGCTGTCACTGTTCCCGTCGGATGCAGTTAAGCCCCAGCGTTGTATTTATCCCGATCAGCGGCGCTGCGAATGCGATTTGGGAAAGAATTTTTTTCGGCTTGTCACGTCACGCCATATTGCTGCACGGCAGCAATCACGTCATTTGCAAGCCATTGACTATATTGATAAAATTCAGCGGATTATCGCGTTGTCGTGTTACACGACACCCGTGTCCGTAGGTTTAACCTACGCATGGCCCACTTCGCTCCTGGCCATGCCGTCCATTTGTCGGCTTTCCAACAACAGCGACCTGTCGTGTAACACGACATGTATGTCGCCGAGTGCGGCGCAACAATACGTCATAAATTGAAAAACTCTGTGGGTGTCCACGCCTTGCAGATGAGGTGCAAAGTGATCATAGAAGGCACGCAAAGTCGGAATTCATCCGTCTGGTAAATGCCCGAGGTGAACATGGCATTTGGCACTGAACGGCGCGAACGCCATTGCATCGCCAAAAGAGTAGCGGCGATGGTCAGTTTGCAGCGGTCATCGAGCAACCCGCTGCTACAGGAACTCGTTGATGTTGGCTGCCGTTGCGCCGACCTGCACCACTGCGAATTGGCCGATGCTTGCGGGGCAATTCATCGTGCATTTGCCCCGATAAATGCAGCATCTCATGCCCAACCAAATGTCGTGTAACACGACAGCCAGCGGCCATTGGCTATTCGCCTTCGTCCAATAAGGCATTTAGCTTTGCAATTGTATCGGCTTGAAGGAACCCAGTGTTTCTCACCGCCTCAATCGATGTCCTATATGCATCATCGGCCTGCTCGAGTAAGGCTCGGCAGGTTGGCGTTAATTTACCTGCGGTCTGAAGTCGGTCACGTAGCAAAATAATACCTCGCCGAGCTTCGGCAAGCTTGTTCAGGAGGGTTTCGCTGCTTTTGGCGACTTTCTCCATAGGGCTAATGTCATTCATATCCATGAGATGGCCCATTTAGCGCCCGCAATACCAAAGCCATAATCTTTCTGTGGTGAAAGACATTCAATCCCTATTTGTGGCCGACCTCGAATTTTTGGTCTGCGTCGCTCCTGGCCACGTCGTCCCATGCCCATAAATAGCGTCGGAAAAACCGACAGCAGGGAGGCGGCAAATGCGGGCATGGGAATTCATGAGAGAAGATGCGACGGCCAACAGCTTCGCGGACAATCTGAAACGACAGGCCGACGCCAAGGCCGATCAGGCCAAAAAGCTAAAGCAAGCCGCATCCGTGCAGAAAAAGCGCGAACAGGTGAACAGCGCCAGAGCGTCCTTGACGAAGAAGCAAGGTGAATTAAGCAAGCTCGCCACCGTATGAGCAAAACATAAGAAAATCAACATTTCATTATGTTTGCCGTTAACCGCTTGATTATCAACGCAAATAATTGCGGTCGGCTCTTTTGCGCTTTTGATCATATAATGATTTGCCTAATGCGATAACTTTTCATTAGGTAAAGCGATGAAACAGGCCAAGGTACTCAGCGAAGCGGAACTCAAGCGCGTGCTGTCCGTTGTCGCAAATCAGCGTCATGCAGCACGTAACCGCGTTGCGCTCATGCTCAGCTTCTATGCTGGGATGCGCGTTGGCGAGATTGCCCATTTGAAACTTGGCGATGTGATTGACGGCGATGGTCGCGTGAAGGACCAAATCGTGCTGCCTGCCAGCTACACCAAAACAGCGGAGGCCAGGACGGTGTTCGTTAGCGGCAAGCTGCGCCGCGAACTGGAACGCTTCCTGTCGTGTAACACGACAACTGATCGCGCCGCGCCGTTCCTCGTGACGCAAAAGGCCACGGCGTTCTCGGCTAACACCCTCTGCCAGCTATTCGGACAGATATATGCTCTGGCAGGCATTGATGGAGCGAGCAGCCACAGCGGTCGGCGCTGGTTTATCACGCAGATGGCTCACAAGGGCGTTTCGGCCAAGGTCATCATGACGCTGGCTGGTCATCGCCACCTGTCCACCACGCAGCGCTATATCGAGGTCAACGACCAGATGATGACGGCTGCGGTTGAAGATCTTTAGCATGTAGAAAAGCTACACTTCAAGTTCATTGCCATCTTCATCAGACAGATAAATTAAGGGCCGACTATCTACATTTTCGTTTGTCAGATACCCGCAGTATTGCTTGTCAATTGTTTGAATATGCCCCACGATCCATCGCTCGACGAGGCCGCTTATTGTTCCTGCAATATCCTTATTTCCACCTCTGTAATCTTGTGCGATTTGATGTGCTTTCGCGGCAAAAGCTTCATGCGCAGCAAGATGTTCGCCCAAAAAGGGGTAGTTCACGGCGGCCATTGCCATCTCTTCACGTAGGAAATGGCCTTCTACGTATTCTTCAAGTACGTTAATCGCCGTTTCGATCAGGTAATCATTCCCTTCCTCTGGACCTTCAATAACATCGCGGAGCAGTTCGGCCAGTCTAAAGAAGGCTTGGTGGTCCTCGTCAATGATGTCCACTCCAACAGACAGGTCTGGGGACCACCCATTGGGTGTAGTTTCCTTTTCAGTGCCTTCAGTCATATGCGCCACCTTGAAGATCAGAAAACAAATAGAAATTCATGCAACCTGTTTTCGGTCAAGCTGGCCCAAGAATTTTGACTATTCCAGAATGAAGTTTTTTGATCGAAAAAGGCTTTTCTAGGAACAAGTCCACTCCTGCCCCGTATGCCCTTTTTTCAGCATCTGTGCCCACCATCCCAGTCAGTAGGACGATTGGAATTTTTTGATCAATGCCATCAATCCCTGAGCGAATGCGTTGAGTGCATTCAAGCCCGTCCATCACGTCCATCTTCCAGTCCATAATGACTAAGTGCGGAGACGTTTCACGGATCTTGGCAATCGCATCTTCGCCATTGATTGCCTGGACGATATCCTTGATGCCGATACCTTTAAGGACCTCGAAAATCAAAGTGCGTGTGGGCGGATTGTCGTCAACAATCACCGCAGTCTTTACCTTGTTCATCTGCCGCCCTCGAAAAATTGCGGGAGCCAAAAATGCCCGCTCTGTGGTCATTGATTCGCGCAAACTCTAAAAGATTTTTGCTGTCTTTTCCACACCAAGGCATAGACGCAAGCGCATCGCCGTGATGTCCAGCTTCTAAGCTGGAATGCGCGTCGGTGAGATCGCAACTTGAAGGGCAAAGACCAGATGATGGAAGCTGCGGTTGAAGTGCTGTAGCTGGCGATGAGTAAATGCGGTCAAATCTGATGTTTTAGAGCTAAACGAAATTATATTGCGGTTCATTCGCAATAATTGTTCTTTGATTACCCCCCCTGTTCGTGTAAGAAGATGTGACAAAACCACGCATAATGTATGGGTATTTGAGAGGCGGGAATGCTGGCAAGCAACGTGGCGGGAACCAAGGCGGCAGCAATGGCGCCGATGGTCGGAAAGACAGTGGCCGTTGGAATTGGTGCGACCGTCGGATGGGGTGTTTTATCCGTCCTGGCCGTGGCCGCTGTGGGCAGCGTCTATTTCGCGAGGAAATTCGCAGGCCCAATTGATGTGCCTGTTACCGATCTTGAGGCATAGGCCGTCGCCTTTTCGCTCGGCCACGCTGTGCGTGACGATGATCTGGCCGAACTCGCCAAACAAATTGCTCAAGCTTGGGCACGCGGTAACGGTCGATCTGAAATTCAGGGACAGGCGGCCGTAGCGTCTATTTTCATGACGCTCCGCGAAATCCACGATCATGGCCATCCGCAAAATGTGTCCTTCGTTGAAAATCCCAAGCCCAAACAGTCAGTCAAGCTTGTCTGCTGCCCCGATTGCGAACGGGTGATGCGCGACTATTCTGCACTCGGACGTCACGGCAAGTTCTGCACGGCCAATCTGCGCAATTTCCGCATAAAGTGAGCCAGACAGCTTGTCGTGTTACACGACAGCCGCCTTCTCCACCAGCAAGTCAGCTTCCATGGCCGCCGCAATCACAGCATCGCCCATTGGCCCACGCACCTCGTCGGGCAATGTGACAGCGGTTCGCCATGAACCGTCTGGCGCTCGGTAATTGGGAAGGGTAATTTCAGTCTTGCTGGCATCGGCGCGAACCTGAACGCCATGGATGACCAGAGACACGCCGTCGAGGATCAACTCCACGTCGGCCAACGCCAGCACGCGGCCAGCATTGATGGGAGTGACCTGTAGGACGCTGATGGTGGCCGTGCTGGTTTCCATTTCGGCAGCATAGCATGTTGAATTTGCGGCAGTCAGCCAGCGCGGCGTGAACTTGTCGGGTTTCCCGACAAGTTGAGCAGTCTCAACATACAGCATGTATGTTCATCTGGCTGTCGTGTTACACGACACCGCATCAGTCGGTTTATCCCACATGAGCCTCTTGTCGGGAAACCCGACAAGTTATGCACGTCCCTCTGTCGTGTAACACGACACGGCCTTCCGTAGGTTAAACCTACACCTGCCTTTCGGTTGTCCTGTTCGGCCATCAGGCCATAGCATGTTCGTCATGTGTTCCTATTGGAGGATGTGATGATGAGTGCATTGGACAAGCTGAAGCTGAGCGAAAAGACCCGACGCGCTGTTGCGGCAAGCCGAAGAAGACGGCCATTGAGATCGGCGACGTGGCGGAACTGGTGCCCACGCTGACACTGGTGCGCGACGCGGTGGTCGCTGGCGAACTGGACAAGCAATTGGCCGCGATGAAGGGACGCTTCGGCAAGAAGCTCGCTTAAACGCCAAACAGCCCCGTACAAGCGGGGCTGTTTCCATGAGTGCCGTACTGCTGGGCGCTAAAATTGGCGGAGTGTACGACGCGCAAAGGGCCAAAGCGGCGGCGGCCTATATATGGCGGCCTATATATAAGGTGCGCCTGTCGTGTAACACGACACTCACTCGGGGTCTGTCGGGTGTTGTCGAACTCACCGTAAGGCATAGCCGATGAGGCCAAAAATTTATCAAAAATTTTCGCGCTCCAATCCCATTTGGGAGTGATGCTGGGCCTTTATATAGCTCTATATTTATTGATGGGGAGTGGCGTTCTGCGAACCATATTATGGAATGCTACAATGGACAAAATTAAAAAGTTTGATGAGAACTATGTGTGCGCCCTTGTTATCGATGATGATGTAACCACGCGAACAATACTCAGTAAGTTGCTCTCAGCAATGGGCGCGGCTCGGGTTTTAGAGGCCGCAGATGGCCTAGAAGGGTTGAGAATTGCCTTCGGCGACTTAACCCCTGATTTGATAATTTGCGATTTGTCTATGGAGCCCCTAGACGGCCTAGCAGTGATTGGCGCAATCCGCTGCACCAGCAAGCCGCAAGTTGCCAAAATTCCGCTGGTCGTATTCACAGCGTCCCGCGATGAGGCAATTTTACGAGCTACGCTTGCTGCTGGTGCTACAGGAGCCATCCCAAAGCCGCATAATCCCGGGGATATGTCTGAGTATCTATGTGCGATTGCGCAGAAGCACCCTCGTGCTGCCGACAAGTTAAATGAATTTCGCGCTGCCGCGCAAATTAAACAATAGCCAATATATTTTTTGATTGGAGGTGCGTTCGTCTGTGAGATATTAAGTCGCGCGACAACTCACTGCTTCTTGCCTTCCTGTTCGCTTGCGTCATCGCCTTTCCCTTTCTTTGACTTATGCGGGAATAGGGCGTGATGAAAAACAAACAAGGCAATGAGTGGGATCAGCATGTAGAGCGCTTTGAAGCGCGGCTCCAGATACTCGTCGAATAGCCAACTTGTGGCGAACATCACCGACAGTGCCAGAACGATAAAGCGGACCTTCGTCAATTATGCGCTCCGATGGTATCCTGCCCATCCCATCCTTGCTGCCGATCAGCTTAACATACTGCGCTGAAGGTGCGCCCGTCGTGTAACACGACAGGTCAGGGCTTCTTTTTCGGATCGCGCTGTCGCTTGACCTTCTTCAACTTCTCCCCATCCAGCGTCAGCCAGTCAATGTCTGTGTTGAATTCGTTGGCCCTGCTTACCGACGTGTCGTGCCCGTAATAAAGGTGGATCATGTCGGGGCTGGTGCCCATGTTGATACCGACCAACCGCTCTGGAACGCCCTCGTTCAGCTTTAGCGTGGCATAGGTATGGCGCAAGCTGTACGGCGTGAAGTGGTCGCCATGCACGTCAGTTTCCATGTCCAGCGCCTTCAACATGGTGTTGAACTGCCGCTTGAACGACGCAACCGCCTCGCCCGTTTCCTGATTGGCCAAGACGAAATCCTCTTCGCCATTGAACTTGCTGACATAGCGAAAGCCCGACAGCATCGGCCAAACAAAGCTGTCGCAGCGCACTGGCCTCGATCCCGTTTTCGTATTTTTCACGATGGTCAAATAGGCGTGTTCCACGCCCTCAACGACCTTGACGGAAAAGTGCTTCCACTTGATCGGTTGATGCTCTTTCCCTGGCCGAAGCCCCGTGCCGAGAACGAGGTGAATGAACGCGCTGAACACCATCCGCTCGTTGGTCAGCTTTTCCGAAGGATCGTCGGGGAAGCTGTTGCAGTAATCCAAGATGGCCTTGGCCTGCTCCTTCGTGAACGCTGGGCGTCGGTTCACAGCGCCATTATCGCCCCGTGTCGTCTTTTGCCCGATGATCGGCATTCGCGAACCATCAAGGTAGTCGTTGGCGACGGCAAATTTGAAGATTTGCCTCAGCACGGTGTCTTCCGCGTCGCCCTTGCCCTTGCTCGTGACCGTCTTTTCCCGCGTGTATGATGTGCCGTCGCGCTTGCGGATTGTCTCTTCGCGCTGCTCAGCACCAGGACCAGTCTGCCAAAACGCCGTTCGCCAAATCTCGTATTCGCCCAAGGTCTTTTGCGTGATCTGCGTGATCTTGTGCTTGCCGAAATATGGGATGTGGTAGCGCTTCACGATCTTCGTGTAGTCGCTGATCTTGCGAGGCTTGTTGGACGGATCGCGGCCAATCGCAGCAAGCCAAAGCTCGGCCACCGATTTGAAGGACTTGGTGTTGGGATCAAGCCCTTGCTCCGTCAGCACCTCGGCCCGCATCTTCTCCTTGCGTGCCCAAGCCAAAGCCTTGTCAAAATTGCGCTCGCCTGTGCTGCGGACAAATGCCTTGCCGTCTTCTTTGACGATCCGCGTCTGCCACAAGGTGCTGTTTGGCCGCTGGTAGAGCGCTATCGCCTTGTCATCATAGTAGAAATATTCTGTCTTTTTTTCTCGGGGCATTTCGCACCAAAACAACTATTAATTGTAGCAATTCCATTCTCACTCGCTCTGAGCTTATGTGAAAAGAGTGTGAAATGCAAAAGGCCGCTTTTCAGCGACCCTGCATCATTGATTTTATTGGGAAAAATGGTGCCGGCGAGAGGACTCGAACCCCCGGCCCGCGCATTACGAATGAACGGGCATGTCTTACAATAAATTGATTATAAAGCATTATATTTTAGACGAATCAACCATGTGAGTACTGTGTGAGTCAAATTCGGCTACGCGACCCTCGCATTTTTAATGCGATGCTCGACCCGTTCGTGGATCGTGAGGAGGTCTATTCGACCTTAATCCCCACTGCCGCCAGTGATGCCGCGATATCAGCGATAGACCGGAATAGCACCAACTGATCGTCCTTCGAAGGAAGGAATCCTCGTCGCCGCCAGAACGATGCTGCATCGGGGTCAATGGCATTCACTATCAATGCACGACCACCGATCAGCCGTGCCCCCTGAACACAGCGGGTCAGGGCGTGGGCCAGAAGCCCGGTGCCGATGCCCTGACCGGCCCATTCCAGATCGGTCGCCAGTTGCCCCAAGAGTAGACAGGGTACCGGGTTCGGTGGTTGCCCGGTCTTGATCGACCTGGGCATGGCGGTCGGGACCACCGCCGTGGGGGCTAATCCATAATAGCCAATCATGTCAACGCCGGAGAGAAAGGGAGCCACCACGCCGGAGCAAAAGGGAGCCACCCGGTGGTTGGGATGGGGGAAATGCGAAGGGGGGCCGATCGGCCCCCCTTCGCATTTTCGGCCGCTGATTTCGCGTGGTGGTCAGGGGGTGATGATCTCGCCGGTGTCTGGATTGATGATGTCCGGTGGTGTGGTTGATCCGGGCGAAGCGGCCTTCCGTCGCCGTGCCTTGGAATGCGCAAGACGGTAGCTCTCGCCGTTCATCTCCAGAATGTGGACGTGATGGGTGAGACGGTCGAGCAGTGCGCCGGTCAGACGTTCCGAGCCAAACACCGAAGTCCACTCGTCGAATGGCAGGTTCGAGGTGACGATGGTGGAGCCGCGTTCGTAGCGTTGGCTGAACGCCTCGAACAGCAGTTCGGCGCCGGTGGGCGACAGTGGCACGTAGCCCAGTTCATCAATGATGAGCAGCTTGTATGCTTGGATCTGGCTCTGGAGCTTGAGCAGACGCTTCTCATCGCGGGCCTCCATCATCTGGCTGACCAGTCCGGCCGCAGTGGTGAAGCCGACCGAGAAGCCGTGTTGGCAGGCCGCCAGCCCAAGGGCTAGGGCCGTGTGCGTCTTGCCGGTGCCGGAATTGCCCAGCGCGATGACGTTTTCGCGCCGGGTGATGTAGTCGCAACGCGCCAGATCGAGCACCAGCATCTTGTTGAGCGACGGGATGGCGGTGAAGTCGAAGCTGTCGAGCGATTTGACCGCTGGGAACCGGGCCTCTCGGATGCGGCGCTCGACCGTCCGTCGTTCCCGCTCGATCAGCTCCAGTTCAGCCAGCCGCAGCAGATAGCGGGGATGGTCGACGCCCTCGGCGGCGCAGAGCTGGGCCAGCTTGTCGTATTCGCGCAGAAAGGTCGGCAGCTTGAGGGTTTTCAGGTGATGGGCCAGCAGAACCTGCGGCAGAGCCGTCTCGGCGGATGTCGTCATGCCGCTTCTCCCAGCAAGGCCATGTAATCGGCGGCGGCCGTGGTCTTGACCTCCGTGCCAGGCAGGAAGGGATAGGCCGACAGATCCAGTCGCGGCGGACGCCGCTCGATCCGGCATAAGGTCAGGTGCTTGATGGCATCGAAGGCGATGGCGCCGCGCTCGATGGCATCCCTGATCGCCGCCGTCACCGGCGCCAGCGGGAAGACCTCCAGCAGTCGCAGAACCTGAACGAACTCCCGTCGGCCACGTTTGTCCATGCGGGCTTCCAGCAGGCGGCGCAACTCGGCGAACACATCGGGCAATTGCCATCCTTGGAGTGGAGCGGCTTGGTCCAGTGCGCCGGTCTTCTGCTCCAGCAGGGCGAGATAATGCAGGGGATCGAACACGAAGTCGGCACTGTCGTATGACCGGGGATGACGGGCGATCACCTCGTTGCCGTGGGCAATCACCACCTCATCGACAAACCCCTTCACCAGCACCTCGCGGTGACCGAACTGGGTCGGCACCGAATAGTCGTTACAGCGGTAGCGCACCAGGCTGAGCGAACTGACCCGGCCGGGGCGTTTGTCGCACGGCTCGAAGGGGGCGGCAGGCAATGGACGGAAGACAGCAAGATCAGCGGCCAGCCGCTCACCTATGGTCTGGTGGTGGCCCCGCAGCACATCGCCGTGGTGCTCCAGACTGCGAGCCAGCAACATGGCATTGAACGCGTCAAAATCAGCGGCCACCGGCTTGGGCACCATCCAGTTACGCCGGGCGTAGCCCACCAACCCCTCGACCTTGCCTTTGTCATTGCCCTTGCCGGGACGGCCGAAGCGATCCGTGAACAGGTAGTGGGACTGCAGCTCGGTGAAGGCCCTCGTCCGCTTCCGCTTGCCGTCGCCGAGAATCTTGGCCACCGCCAGCGTCGTGTTGTCGTAGAGGATCGACACCGGCAGGCCGCCGAAACGGTCGAACGCGGCCACGTGACCATCCAGAAACGCCTCGGTGGTCTCCGCCGGATACGCCTTTACGAAGGTCGCATCAGAGTGCGGCAGGTCCATGCAGAAGAAGTGGATCTTGCACTCCACCCCGCCGATTACGGCCAGCGCCTCGCCGAAATCCACCTGCGCATGGCCGGGCGGATGGTATAGCGGCACGAACATCTCCTTCGATCGAAGCCGCTGCTCGGCCACATATTCCTTGATGATGGTGTAGCCGCCGGTGAACCCGTGCTCGGCCTTGAGACGCTCGAAGATCCGCTTTGCCGTATGTCGCTGCTTCACCGGCATCTTGGGGTCATTGGCCAGAATTTGGTCGATGATCCCGGTGAACCTGTCCAGCTTCGGCCGTGCGGCTGGCTCCTTCCGCCGATACCCCGGCGGCACCGAAAACGCGCACATCTTGTCTACCGTCTTGCGCGCAATGCCGAATAAACGCGCAGTCTCTCGCCGGGACCGGCCTTCAACGAAGACCGATTGCCGCACCAACAGATAAAGATCCACGGGCTTCATGCTCCCGCCCTTCGTCATCATCAGAAACGAAGGGCATATCACTGGCCGACTTTTACGCCGCCCTCAGCACCACAACGGCGCCGATCCGTGGCCTACTTTCTCTCCGGCGCGCACACAATCACCCGGCCAGCATCATGGACGACCATGACAACGGTGAATCCCTTCTCCTGATTGGACAAGGCCCGAGTCTTGAGCCAATGATCCAAGGCGGGTTTGCCACAGGAAAATTGCGATACGTCGCGGCCTGCGTTTAAAGGCTCTGGAGCGGACAAAGCCATGGCAGCTATCAACCCTGCCCCTTGCCTTGCTCCCAAGGTGCTGGACGCCGTAAAATCTCTACCATGGGTGCCACTGCGGTAGCCGGTGCGGATAACACCACCATGAATTCGGCGAACCCTTCCTCGGACATTCGCACCAACCCCGACTCCATCAGGACTTCTTCCGCCGCACGAACCGCTGCGTCACGGACAAAATCAGTCCGTGATCGACCGCGTAGAGCGGCAGCCCGGTCAATCAGGGCGATGTCGCTGTCTGGCATACGCATGGACAGCGGATGATCTTTGCGATGAGCGGTGGCGGACATGATCAGACTCCTGTGGACCGATCACCAAAATGATCCAATGTAGTGCATTTTGCAATACACCACTGCGTTCAACTGCCTACGTCGCCGCGTCAAGCACGTACAAAATCAGAAGTCACCAAATATATTTTGTAACTTATTCTTAAGTGTAGCCTTGGAAAATGGCTTAACTATATAATCACTAACTCCGCTCTTGACGGTCTCAATAATGCTATTTCGATCAGACTCCGCAGATATCATAATAAATGGCAACTGATTTAATTTTTTATCACGCCGAATCCATCTCAATAGATCAAGTCCGCTGATAGGCTCCATCCTCCAGTCTGAAATCACAAGAGAATACTCATGCAAATAAAGCTCCTCCATCGCAGACTTACCATTTACGGCGACGGAGACGCTTGAAAAGCCAAGCATTACAAGAATATTGCAGATTATTCTCCGCATGGTTGCGGAATCGTCAACAACCAGTATTTTCATTTTCATATCAATCATTTCAGGCCAGCCACATCGGCAGTTAAAACGTGAACATCACGCAAAAACCGCAAAATTAAATTTGATTGAATGAGCTATGAATATGGCTACAAGCATGCCCTAACGAACAATACTGCCTGTTCTCACACAATGAACTTTCAGAAATAATATCATCAATAAGCTCACGTCCACCGCCACATGCCAGAATGCGGACCATTTCCCGCACTCTTATTGGCAGACAATCGCTTGGTGGAATCACGCGTAGCTCAACCATTTTGTCCCCTTGCAAACTTTTACAGTTTGCGAATCAAGAAATCATGGTCTCAGCTTGCATGTCTTGAAGCCTGGGAATACCCCCAAATGGGATGGGATTTAAAAAAACCGCGATTCTTGATGTTCCATAGATCCAAAGCGATGGCAGGTATGACTTTAAAGAAATTCTAAAAACCTACTATTTGGCACCACCCAAAGCCTTCGCCATCGACAGAACCTGATCCCGCACCTTGGGGTCACTGATGCTGAAATAGGCTCGGACCAATTCAAGAGTTTCCCGCCGAGTCATGGGATTGTCGTCAGCGACATCGATTGCCTTGGTGACATTGCCACGGATCACCTCGACCGGCGATGCTGCCTGGGCAGTCGAAGAGATTTCCTCAAAAAAGTAGCCAACCCGGACATCCAGAACACGGGATAGATCGAACAGCCTGGATGCTCCGACCCGATTGGCTCCACGTTCGTATTTTTGCACCTGCTGGAAGGTCAGCCCCAGGCATTCGCCAAGCTTCTCCTGGCTCATGCCAAGCAGGGTCCGACGAAGCCGAATGCGGGCACCAACATGAACATCAATGGGATTGGCACTGCCGTCGTCCAATCGGCCACGGGTGGACCGGCCAGCCTTCTTGGCGACCTTGGCAGGCTTGGGGGCGGTTCCGGGCTTGGCACTCTTACGTGGCGGCATGGTGGTCTTTTCCTTACGAGGATGGCTTCGCCCATCTTGATGTCGGATAAACATGAGCAGGAGCCGCTTCATGAGCGACGCCCGTGTCGCTACTGGCATCGGGAATCGTTTCTGATTTTGGTTTATGCCGAGAAATTCCAAGCCCAAATTTTACGGCCATTCTTGATCGGTGAGCAGCATAGTTTGGAGCAACCATGGGATAATCAGCAGGCAAATCCCACTTCATGCGGTATCCCTCTATGGATAATCCATGCCCCCGATTCAGGTGACGCTTCATCAATTTTTGATGACTTCCACATTCAAGGCAGATCACAGATTCCTCCGTTACCGACCTTTTAATCGATACGGCAGGCTTCTGGCTTACAGTCGGTGCAGCAACCGGTGTGATGGTTGCTTTCAAAGACGAATAAACGGACTTGATCAGGCTTGGGATTTCAGTGGCAGCCAAGGTGCTGCTGCCCAGGTAGGCAGAAACGATCTTGGTGGTCAGTGCCTTGATGTCATCGGCCATTGATGGTGTCCTTGAGGCTCTTTCCGGCGGTGAATTTGGCTGACTTGCTGGCCGCGATGGTGAGGGTCTTGCCAGTTTGCGGATTCCTGCCTTGACGGGCAGGACGGGCAGAAACCGAGAAGGTTCCAAAGCCAACAAGACGCACGTCATCGCCCGATTTCATGGCGGCGGTGATGGCTTCGAATACGGCGTCGATAGCACTTGCCGCGTCGGCCTTGGTCATGTTGGCACCATCGGCGACGGCGGCGATCAATTCGGACTTGTTCATGTGCCCCTCCCTACCAAACAAAAACGGAATGACTAACAGCCATCATTTATCAAACGGATTCACTCAGGCGTCGGCAAGGTAAACAGGAAAGTCGAGCCGCCTGAAGGTGATTGCTCGACCCAAATCTCGCCCCCGTGCCGCTCGACAATCTTCTTGCAGACAGAAAGACCGATCCCTGTTCCCTCGTATATCTCTCGGGTATGAAGTCGCTTGAAAAGCAGAAAAATTCGGTCGAAGTATTCTGGTGCGATCCCGATACCATTATCTTGAACAGAGAAGGTCGCCTTCTCATTATCGAGATGAACAGACACGACAACGTGTGGTCTTATCCCCTCTTTTCGATATTTGATGGCATTCCCAATTAGGTTTTGGAAAAGCCGATCTAATTGGTGGCCATCCCCAACCACCATGAGCGAAGCATCCACATCGACGACCACGTGTGCATCACACTCGGAAATGGCTGTCCCAAGATTTCTCACGGCACGGGAAATGGCATCACCGATCCGCATCGGAACCAGTGGTTCTCCCTGTCTATCAATTCTGGAGAATGCAAGCAGGTCCAGAACCATCGCATCCATTCGCCGGGCACCGTCGCGGACGAAGCCAATAAATTCATGCCCATCTGCGTCAAAGTGATGTCCGTAGCGGCGTTCAATCAGGTCAACATAGCTGCTGATCATACGGAGTGGCTCACGAAGATCATGGGATGCGACGTAGGCAAATTGCTCAAGTTCAGCGTTGGATGCCGCCAAATCCTTACAGGCAATTCCCAGTTTTTCTTCGCTCTCCCGTCTGACAGAGACATCAAAACAATAGCCGACATACCCGAGAAATTCGCCGGACTGGTTTTGAATTGGGATTCCGTAATCTACGATCCAACCGTATTCGCCACAGGCACGCTTGATGCGGTATTCCATGTCGAACGGCTGACGAAGTGCGAAGGCATCAAGATAAATTTTCAAGCAGCGATCAAAATCATCAGGATGGACACCTTCCGCCCATCCGTTCCCCATCTCTTGCTCCATTGTCCTGCCGGTATAGGCGAGCCAAGCGGGGTTGAACCAATTGCATTTGGCATCAAGACCAGCACGCCAGATCAGAATCGGGGCAGCTTTTAGGAGTTCGAGATCAGGCCAGCCTGTGTTTGCAACAATCATGGCCGTCCTCCGCCTTCACGCCGATCAAATGCTACCAAAGATTTATATCTTTCATCAACCTCAAGCAAAATGGTCCGGAGATTTAGCACCTTCCATTGTGCACCGATCCCCAACGGACTCCTCCTTCAACCGGAGGATTCCTGCCTCCAATCCCGCAGCAATCACCGTATCCGAAATGGCATCCTTGATTTCATCAGGCAGAATTATTGCGGCCCTCCATGAGCCATCTGGTGCCCGATATGTTGGCAAGGAAACCTCGGTACTTTTGTCATCAGCCCTCACCTTGACTCCTTGGATGATCATCTCGATGCCATCAAAGACGACCTCAACATCAGCCAAGGCACGTAGCTTACCGGCATTCTTCACTTCGGTGATGCCGATTGCCGATACAGTAATCGATGCAGTGTCCATGGTCGGATTTACCTTCATCATCTCCGCCTTGATGGCATAAGCCGAATGCGATAACCTTTTCTGGTGGCATCCCCCCGATGCGGCCACATCTGGATAGATCACCCCCGTAAACTTGATCCATCCAGCACGATCCGGCGGTGGAGTTCTTACCAGTTCTCCACCGCCGACCTGTTTTACGGCTCGTTCCGAATCACAGGCACAGCCACAAAGTACTCCGGGTCTTCCAGGGTGCGAATCGACACCATTAGTGTCTCGTGCCGGTTCACCATCCGGGCATGCGGAACCCCATCAACGGCCGTCCAAAGCCGTGACACCTCCCACACCTTTCTGGTCGGATCGTTGGCTTTCATGAACAAGTCACCGACTTGGATGGGGGGAGGTTTTCGTCCGAATATTGCCATGTTCGCCCAACCTGCCTGCCCGAAATTATACCGCCGTGTCGCGAACTGCCTGGATGTGCCCAAAGAACTTTCGATCTTCGGACAGCATGTGCTTTGCCACCACGTCATAGGCCAGAAAATTGAACAGGTCGCCCAAGGCCAGTTCGCCGGATGTGAAAATCGCCACCAATTCCCCGGCACG
The DNA here is from genome assembly GCF_001511835.1 of Magnetospirillum sp. XM-1. Lineage (NCBI taxonomy): Bacteria > Pseudomonadati > Pseudomonadota > Alphaproteobacteria > Rhodospirillales > Rhodospirillaceae > Magnetospirillum > Magnetospirillum sp. XM-1. The sequence goes on along the minus strand of NZ_LN997848.1, from coordinate 462,628 downwards.
GTCGATTAGACCCTGGTGGGTTTGGGCATGTTCATCAGCACCGGAATATCCTATCGAGCGGAAAACTGCTTCTTCATCCCGGAAATGATCCAGAAGGTCCGAAACAAGTGCTTCGATCTGAGGTGCCACCTCATCGGTTGGTCGCTCTCCGATGACTGCTATCAGCAAATTATTTGCGTGTTCGAATAGATTTCGGTGCTGCGTATCGAGCAAAGCATGGCCGGACTCGTAGGTGCTCCTCCAGACCAGACGTAGAAACGAGAGATCGAGAAGCTCTGCCTCATCGGCTTCATCAGCCTCGCAGGCATCGGTTACGACTCGGTTCCTCCCACCTTCCTTTGCCGCGTAAAGGGCTGCATCAGAACGGCATAGCCAAGATTCCCATGTTTCATCTTCACGGTATTCGGCGACGCCGAAGCTGGCGGTAACACGGCCAACACCAGGAAAATCGTAGGCCATAACCGCCTTGCGGATTCGTTCTGCAAGCAGGATTGCTATCATCAGCCCACTGTTGGGGGTAACGATCACAAACTCTTCACCGCCCCAACGTCCCAGTAGATCGGTGGAACGCATACATTTTTGGGCGATATCGCAAAATGACTTGAGAACTTCATCGCCGACAGCATGTCCGTAGCCGTCATTGACCCTCTTGAAGTGGTCCAGATCGATGAAGATCAATGAGACAGGGTGCCCATATCGCGAATTTCGGAGCATTTCCTGTTGGACAGATTCTTCGATTCTGATGCGGCTCCAAGCTCCCGTCAGAGCGTCATGTCGGGCCAAATGCTCCAGTTTCTCGCGTGCCTCAACAAGTTCGGCATTTGAGGCTGCAAGGGCTGCGACAGTGTTGGTAAGTTCCTGGTTAAGAATTTCAAGTTCGCCACTGCGTTCGGCCAAATGCTGTTCCGCAATTTTGCGTTCAGTGATGTCGGAGAGCACGCAGACCAGACCAGCACGTCCGTCTTTGTATGCTGGCATGTGGCGGGCCGTCAGTTGGCCCCAGAACGCCGTGCCGTTTGAACGCCAATAATGGCGTTCCAAACTTACATTTTGTTGCCCCGATGCCAAATGTTCCGCCACATTCCGCCGGGCAATGTCCTGATCGACGGGATCGACCAGATCGACATACTCCTTGCCAATCAGCGTCTCCACAGGAATCAGAAATAATTCGGCCATCCGTTGGTTCGCGGTCCCAATTCGACCACTGGAATCTATGCTGAAGATGGCGACACTGGAATTGTTAAAGACAAGCCGAAGCAGACCTTCCTGCTCACGAAATGTTGCTTCAGGAATCCGCCGTTCGGTCATGTCAGATCCATGCCAACAACTTCTATCGTGATTATCTCCATGATTCTCGCCCATCACGGTTTCCAGCCATGAGTCGTGTTCACACAAAAACTATCAAAAGGATTATAACTCTGGGGCCTGAAGGTCAATCCGTAGCGATCTCCGACAACGGAAAAATTACAAATCGTTGAAATGTAAAACAACAATGTAAACAGCTTGCGGGCTATGCGTCTCGCTGCCAGAACACATTTTAAATATAAATTACTTGAAATCATGTAGTTTTTAATTAAAAATTACAAATATTCTACATTTCTTAATACTTATTGATTGTTTATACGATGACTCCACGTCGTGCTGCACATTAAAAACATGTTTTCTTTGCCAGTCTAGCGTCTCTGTCGTTGTGATGTTAGTGCGACAATCTCGCCACGCCAAAACATTCTTGAGATATGTATGATTTGACACCCGCATCTAATTCTTATGAAATTAGGGCTCACCCAATTTTGGGGAAACCGTCATGGGTCTTTTGAAAAATTTCAAAGAAAATAACGTTTGCCTAATGCGGCAGCCTGCGTCACCTCAGATGATTTTGTTGGAAAGCTGCCATTTGCAGCATCTATTTTCGTCGATGACCTTAGCATCCAGGGGTAGTCGCCTTTTTCACGAGGGCGATCAAATTACTGGTGTATTTAAACTAGTTGGGGGCTTGGTTGCTCTTGAGCGTGTGGATGAAGATGGAAACCTGATCATCCTCAAAATCCTCAGACCGGGGGCTCTTTTTCCATGCTCGGGCTTGCTTTGTGACGGCCTCCACAATTTAGCCGCTCGGGCAATCACTGACATCTCAACTCAGTTCATTCCAATGGATCGCATTGTGGAAGCAATTAGAAATGACCCTTCAATAGGTTTGGGGTTAATCAAACTTAGTGCCACTGAAATACAGGAAAATGAGAATGCTATTTTCAGAATGTGTACCGTGGGTTTGTCTGAACGGGTTCTGGATATACTAACTATTCTGGCTGAGGAATTGGGAGACCGAGATTCAGATGGCGACTTACATCTCACGCTACCTATGGCTTGGAGCGACGTTGCCGCTATGGTCGGTAGTGGGCCTGAAGTAATGTCACGCATACTACGAGTTTTAGCAAAAGGCGGTCGCTTATCGTTCAAAAGACGGCATATTATTATTTATCAAACTCCAAGACATTCTGGTGCCGAGAATGCAAACGCTGCCGCCATCACTTAAGAGTTAACGCAAGCGTTGCTACAGCACACGAAAAATAAGTTGTTTATTGGTGAATAATTCCGCCTATGACAGCGACATAGCTTTCCAGTGACGGCAACAAAATGACCGCATACAGCCGCTAAGGCAGACGTATGACATTTGGTATTGAATGGCATTTGACGCCAAAACTTCGCATGTTACCATCAGGAACGATTTGCCCGTCTTGGTGGTGACGTGAGGTGCGGCGATGCGGACAACTACCTATTTTCGTGGCCCATTTGAAGAAACCATGGCTCTGCTTGATGAAGCACGGACCTTCATGATGGAGACCGAATGGCGGGATCGGCAAAAAGTCGATGGTGTTAAGGGGCTTCGGATAACCAATGAGGCTTTTCGGCTAACAAGCCGCCTGACACAAGTTATGTCGTGGTTGATGTTCCAGCGTGCAGTTTATGACGGCGAGATTTCCGCAGAATACGCGATGGAAGAACGATTTAGGCTATCTGGGCACGATGTGTGCTTGGACACATCGCATTGTAATGATTCCGTGATTTCTGATGATTTACGATCACTGTTGAATCGTTCGCACAAACTTTTTCTGCGGATCGAGCGGCTTGAATCAAGTTTTGTTCGTACTGCATTGCGTCAATACACATCATCTAACAACGACGAAGTAGGCGATGCCCTATCTGGTCAGTAACCTTCGTGAACCGGCCACCGACTTGGCGTCGGAGTTTTTCGTCCGAATATCGCCATGTTCGCCTGATCAGCCTACCTGCGTTCATTCCGCTGTATCGTGGAACGCCCGGAGATCATAAATCAACTTTTCAACGCTGAAGCCAAGGCCGTGTCCTCCTGGTGCAGCCGGATGATCATGTCGGGAATCAACCCGTCCAGAATAGTCCGAGCTTCGCTCAGATCAGCGTTATCGCAGATCGCAGTATGCAGCCGCATAAAGGTTCGGCGAGCTTCATTGTGGGTGTTCAAATGGCGGGAAGAATCATGGAATTCAGCCACGCGGTCGAACAGACTTTCTTCGCTGGCAAGGTGCTGTAACGCTGCCTCCAGAAATTCACCCGCTGAAATTTGAGCAGCCTCCAGCATCCGAGCTTCAACAGCAGCCGCAACGGCATCGAGCAGATGAAATAGGTGCCGGTGACCGGCATCTATCTCGGCCACGCCCAGGTTCATCGTGTCCTGCCAACGTAATCGCATGGCATTGTGCCCTTAGAAATTCTATCGAAAGTATAATAGACCTGCTGATCAACGGGTCAATCGGTCGAACACTGGATATTGCCCGATCCCGTGCCCACGGTGTAATGTTCTTGCCATGTTCTCGCAGAATCAAAATACGCCGCTACCCCCAGGCACATGTCAGCCATCGTCCCGTGGCTTCGCACCATCGGATGCCACGGCCCCCATTTATTCCGCCCTGGTGGCCGCTGGGTTTCCGTCCCCCGCCGACGACCACCTGGAGGGCAAGCTCGATCTCCATGAGTTGATGGTCAAGCGGCCAGCAGCGACGTTCTTCTGCAAGGCCGATGGCGACAGCATGACCGGTGCAGGCATCCACAGTGGCGACCTGCTGGTGGTAGATCGTTCTGTTCAGCCCCATGACGGGGATATTGTCGTCGCCACCCTGGACGGCGGCTTGACGGTGAAGACCCTACGAAAGACCGAGGATGGTTGGGAACTTGCTTCGGCCAACCCGGACTATCCCAGCTTCCCGGTTAACGATGAAGAAGGTGTTCAGATATGGGGGGTCGTCACCTTCGCCGTGTCGTCCCTGACCAAGCGGTGATCGGTCATGGCGGTCTACGCCCTGGTGGACTGCAACAATTTTTACGTCTCGTGCGAGCGGGCATTCAACCCTGCTCTTGAAGGCAAGCCGGTCATCGTCATGTCCAACAATGATGGCTGTGCCGTGGCTCGTTCCGCCGAAGCCAAGGCCATTGGCGTCGGCATGGGCGAACCTGCCTTCAAATTGAGGCATCTGGTCGATAGCCATGGCTTGATCATGTTGTCGTCCAACTATGCCCTGTACGGGGACATGTCGGAACGGGTCATGTCTGTGCTGGCAACCTTTTCGCCGGGGGCAGAGGTCTATTCCATCGACGAATGCTTCCTTGATCTGGACGGTCTGCCGGTAAACGACTTGACCGCATGGAGCCAGCAAATTCGAGCCACCGTTCGGCGATGGACCGGCATTCCGGTGTCGGTCGGGATCGGCACCACCAAGACCTTGGCAAAACTGGCCAACAGACTCGCAAAGAAGTCCAAGAAGGCAAACGGCGTGCTCGATCTGAGCCGTGATGCTCGATGGATAGAGGCCGCTCTCAAGCAAACGCCGGTCGGGGATGTTTGGGGGATTGGCCGCCAGTATGCAGCCCACTGTGGCGTGAATGGCATCCGAACCGCCTATGACCTGACTTTGCAGTCAGATGGATGGATCAAGAAGACCATGGGAGCGGTCGGCCTTCGCACCGTGATGGAACTGCGAGGAACGCCGGTTCACACCCTGGACACCGCCCCATCGGACAAACACACCACCTGCTGCTCCAGGTCATTTGGAGATTCCGTCACCGAATTCCAGCAGGTACATGATGCTGTGCTGACCTTCGCCAGCCGGGCAGCAGAGAAAATTCGTGGAGAAGGGCTGGTGGCAGGTGCTGTGCAGGTATTCGCCTATACCGACAGGTTCCGTCCCGACCAGCCACAATTTTCCCTGAATGCCATGATCCGTCTTTCGCCGCCGACTTCATCCACGCCGCACATCATTGGGGCAGCACTGAAGGGATTGAAATCGGCATGGAGGGATGGCTATGGCTACAAAAAGGCCGGGGTGATCATGCTGGATTTGATCCGACCCGAGGACATTCCACGTGACCTATTTTCACCACCGCCTGAGTCAGATGTACGGCCAAAAGCATTGATGGCTGCGGTGGATGGGATCAACAGCAAGTTGGGCAAAGGGGCTGTTGGGTTTGGGGTGGTTCCCGGTGATGCACCATGGAAGATGCGATGTGGGAACCGAACCCCGAGCTACACGACCAGTTGGGACGACATCCCGGTGGTGAAAGCTTGAACCCAGATGTTACCTGGGATGACCATAATGACTCCACTACCGGACGGACAGCCCCCCGCCACCTAATGAACCACCCACCACACTTCCAATTGCAGTCGGGTCAGGCCAACCATTGGCCGATACCGCTCCACGCAAAATCTAGCTCCCTCGCAGCAACGCCACCAAGCAACTTGCTGATGGATTTGTGAACCATAATCATTCCCTGGAACCCATATTCAGCGTTAATGTCTTCACCAACCTTCTTGGCTTCCTCTCGCTTCTTGCCTCTGACCAGGAATAAGGAGCCACGCTCTTCGGTCCAAGGCTGCCACCCATTGTTTATTGTCAGAAGCCTCATAACGAACGGCGTTAAGTCCGCTATAAAATTTCCGTCATCTCCTTCCCATATGAACACGCCACTTGATGGGTTTTCATTCATGATTTCGCACACGAGTTCCTTGCTCATTTTCCAATGCTCCTGCTTTTAGCGATTAGCTTGATCAACTGGGTTGGCCGCATCACCTGGGTACTGATGCCAGATTTGACCGTCCAGAACTGGGGGGTAAGGGGTCTGCGTCTTGGGTCTGACGCCGCTCCACTGCTTGAAAAAGAACGCCACACCGTACCGCTGGCAGTCGTCCTTGATCTTCTTCACCCATGAAATCTTCAGCCGATGCTGGGGGGCCGTCGCACCGCTCTGGCCGCCGACCACGACCCATTGCAGAGTTCCGTCCGCCAGCCACGGCGAAAGGTCCAATTCCTCAAGGAGCGGTTCAACCGACACCCATCTGGTTTTGGCATTCACCCGACGAAGGTCATCAAGACGGTATAGTGAAGCCTTGCAGCCGCAGGTAACCCCCATCCAGATGTTCTTGTGCACGGGGATGTTCATTTCGGCCATTCGAGCAGAACGCTTCGTCAAAATCTGGAAGATCACATCTGGGCGGCTGTTCATACCGTCAAAAAGCTTGGTGAGTTCATCAGATGGCACTTCCTTATGAAAGGTGTCGCTCATCGAGTTGACAAACACCATCATGCCGGATTTGAACTTCCTGATTTTCCCATACTCTTTTGGCACGACATTTACGCGGCCCGTGAACTCAGAAACACCCGTGATCGCGTTCCGTGTCACAACGTTTTCATACCCATCTGTGCCCATGCATGTATGTCGCCAAGCCCAGAGTGGCGAGTAGCAGCCACCTTTCTTCCCTACAGGCCCGCATTCTGGGCTGCACTTTGTGCAGCCTTTCATTGGATTGAGACGGCATTCTGACCATGCAATTGAATTTACATGGTCAACATTATTCAATGCGGCTTCATAGGCATATTCTGGGTCGGAACTCATTTTGAAATCCCCTTACCATTTTTATTGCTGGAATAAACTCCAGGCAAGATTGCAACGTCACATATGGTAAGAAGCTAATTGCACATTCGTCAAACAAAAAACGACAATGTAAAACATTGTTATAATCAAGACGATTAATACAAAATCTGCCGCTTGATCATGAAAATATTTTTATACAAACAGCCTTTGAGATCGCCCATTGCAACCTGAATGATATGTGCGGCATATAGTTAAGCAGTATTTGCGGCTTGAAAAAATATTTTCAAGCCGAAATTCTAGATTGCTTGTCGTGATGGCGGTGCGGCAGACCGCCGCATCATGAATGAAAACATGACTTTCCGTGCAATCTTCCGACATTTTCTCTGAATTACTAGATCGCACAATTTAATGCGACAAATGCCCCGAGCTAAACATGATTGAAATGCGTTAACGCACCCTGATATGTTTTGAATGAAGATTGCGTATTAATTTATGTCGCAGGCGTATCATGGAAAGCCACTACGAAGCACACAAACCATCAGTTGCCTCGAAACAAAGCTCCAAAATGTCTCCCGGTAGACATTTTGAAGAAGACCCGCCACGCATCGATAACGATGAAGAATGGGAAGAACTGATTGAAGATATGGTGCTTCAGTTTGAGCCGTTTTATGAGGCCAAAACAAACACCGATGAAAACGCGATTAATCGCGTCATGTCAGCCTATCGCATCGTGTTGAAGGCGTTGAGCGACCCGGAAGGATTTGATGCTCGCTGCACCCATATCAAGGTCAAGGTTCCGAAGGCGGATGTTCAGAACCCCGTCTTTCACCGAGCCATCGAGTTCAACCTTGCCACCATTGCCAAACGCAAGAGCGTCCCCTTCAACAAGCGGGCGGTCAAAGACACCATCACCTGTTATTCGCGGGTGTGCCACTGGCTCCACACCCGGCAGCCGCCGTTGCTGGAAAACTCAGCACGGGACCAACTCACAACCATCGGCATCAACGCGATTGAAAAGCTGTGGCTCCAAGAGAACAAGAAGGCCGACGCCCCTAAGCCCAGGAAGCCCACCTTGCCCAAGAAGGTGGTTCAAGAGGTATGGGATGCGATCAAGGATTTGCCACCGCCCAGCCCTGGTCATCGGTCCATCAGCTTTGCCGCCAAGCAAGCTGTGCGGAATTATCTCGACGGGGTAGCCAGCGACGAAGAGACAATCGGTGAGGAAGGGAAGCCGAATGAAGTGGCTGGCGAAGTTTTCTTCGTGCCAATTGGAAATCCGCCGCCGTCAGGTGGTGAGGATGTCCCGACCGATGATCACCAGGAAGGCGACGGGGATACCGTAGACGGTCAGTCGGACGAATTCACCCTGACCATGGTGGCCGTCCATCAATTGAACGACCTTCTGGAAATGCAGATAGCCGAGATTCACCAGTTGGACCTGCGAGACGCTTCACCCAAGTTGGTCATGTCGATCCGTGACCGGATCACCAATGAGACGGACGAACTTCTTCACAAGAAGCTTGAGACGCTGTGGGTGATGATCCAGGCCCAGCAGAAGACTGCTGACGACGATACTGACCCTGATGACGATCCGCCGCCGTCAGGTGGTGAACCTGTTCCGGCTGATGACGTTGGGTCGGATGGCTACCACCAGGAAGCCGATACGGAAGCCACCGAAGCGGAAGCGGCGGCGGCGGCGGTCTGTGCCGACGATGCGATCTACGCCCCCCCAATCCCGACCACTCAGGAAGCGATTGACGCACTTGCCGATGCCTACACCACGGTTGCCGTTCCAGGCGGCGAGAACCGGACTTGGTTCGTCCATAGTGGCATGCGGGGACCAGATAGCGATAATCGCTATATCGGTGCGTTTCATATGTTCACCCGCAAATCCGAAGCTAATGATTATTTCAATAAACTAATTGCCACTAATTCTATGTGGGAAGGAGCCGTCTACAAAAAGAAGAAAGTCGGCGGATGCAAGCCGCTTGGCAAATATAAAGACATTGTTGAGTATGACGATGGAGTGCCAACAACGCATTATGCTTATGATCAGTGGCTTGACGAAAACTATGAACAGTTTGACGCGTGGGTTAGGCCAAGTTAAACCTTATCGGCATCCGCCATAAGCCTCTGACAACGATTGTTGCCCGTATATCTCGTTCTTGCGATGCGAGATATCAACAAGGTACTGGACGGAAAACGCCGCGTTGCGGCCAGAAATAAATTGAAAAATATGGGAAATCTGATTGTCCTTAACCGTGATATCGGCATAGCTGAAGCGGTTGATCAGATTTTACGCCACGCCGTTTCTTGCTAAACAAGATGTGTGGGCAAAAATCAGATACATAGTCGCCGCTTGTTTCGAATGCCTTGGCTGCGTTAAAGTGCGTCACGAGATTCGCGTCCATTAAGAACGCCGCATCTAGGAGTTAATTCATGTCGTTTCTGGACAAACTGAAAGCCGCACCGGCCCCGACCCGCGTCCCTACCGCTTCAAAAAGCACCCCCGTCACGCGGTTTGTCAAAAAGGTGCGTGAGCAGCAGGAGGCGGTCCAGGCTGCCATTGACGGTGGTGAGATCAATTCCCGCACCGCTTGGTTCGTGAGGTCCGGTGAAGGCTACAAGTTCAAGATTTTGCGGTCCCCCCTGATTATCAATGACACAGAATGGTTCGAAGCTGCGAACCTCGCCGATTTGAAGGCCATCTATCAGGGGCTGATCGACGCTGCTAATGGCGGCGACGAAAAGTTGGTCAAGTTGATCTACGAGCGTTCTGAGCTTGATAAAGTGGCCGCTGAAAAGAAGGGAATCGGTCGCAAAAAGAAGTAATTGGCCAATTCACAAATTAGCCCCGGCGGAGAAATTCGCCGGGGTTTTTTCATGCGTGGCATTCACGCGGTTTAAAAACAGAATCACGCCATCAAACTGATAAATACCAGTTTGATGGTGACATTTGATGGCAATTTTTCGATATCCAGGTGGCAAAGAGAGAGGCAAGCAGACAATTATTTCCTTCATCCCTGATGACGTGGATGAAGTTTGCTCTCCCTTCCTCGGGGGTGGTGCCGTCGAACTGGACTTGGGTCAACGCGGCATCCGAGTGCATGGATACGATCTGTTTGAACCACTGGTGAACTGCTGGCAGCAGATTGGGATTGATGCAGGTGCTGTCGCCGATGCTGCCCGCCAATATCATCCATTGGATCGGGATGGGTTCTATCGGTTCCAGCAGTCGTACTTCGACATCCCCGACCCTGTGACCCAGGCCGCCGCATTCTTCGCACTCAATCGATCATCGTTCAGCGGCCTAACCTTCAGCGGTGGATATTCCGGCACCGACAATCGGTTCACCCTGTCATCCATCGACAAACTGGCAAGAACCGCGATCCCCAACATCATCGTCGAGGAGGCCGACTTCGCAACCAGCCTATCGCGGCACCCCGGCACCTTCGTATACGCCGATCCGCCCTACCTTCTACCCCCTGCGAAGGCCACACTCTATGGATTCAAAGGTGATGCCCATAGGGATTTCGACCATCGTCGGCTGGCTGATGTCCTTCGGTCGCGACCAGGGTGCTGGCTGTTGTCATATAACGACGCCCCGGCAGTACGTCGTCTCTATGAAGGGTTCGCAATGGTCGCTGCTTCCTGGACCTATGGAACCGGCAAGGTCGGTGCCGAATTGCTGATCTTCTCGAACGAACTGGCCGATGCAGTTGGCATGACCCCATTGGGCCGCCGGTTCGGAAGTTCATGGCAACGTGACGATGACCAGATAATCCAGGTCGCATGAAGTCGCGTCGATGATGTGCATTCCAGCATCTGTGGTTTCGCCCCAGGGCAATAAAACGAGATCGGAAAAATCGACAGAATACGAACTCATCATGAAATAGGTATTTCATGATGAGTTGCTATTTACTGCATATTTTTCAATGGGGTGGCATTGGCCGATTTATTCGCGGATGCTATACTCGTTTTAAAGTTATCTACTGCTTTAATTTTATGATGAGTTGGCGATCATGGCAGGCAAGCAGGCGAAGGTTCTTACAGCGACCCAAATCTCGACCGTTTTGCTTCACCTCGGATCAACCCGTCATGGCGTCCGTGATCGGGTCATGTTCTTGTTGTCGGCCAAGGCCGGGATGAGGGCCAAGGAAATTGCGTGCGTTCGCTGGTCGATGCTGCTGACCGCTACCGGCGAAGTGGGCGACATGATCCACCTGGAGGATAAAGCCACCAAAAGGTCGTCTGGCCGTTCGATCCCAATAAACCGCGAATTAAGGTCGGCACTGGTCGAACTGCATGCCCGAGGAATTCGCAGTGCAGACCATCCCGTAATCTTTTCCGAACGCGGTGTGGGGATGACGGCGAACACCGTCGTCGCGTGGTTCGCTCGTCTCTATAGCCGACTTGGGTTCCAGGGTTGCTCATCGCATAGTGGACGAAGGACGTTCGTCACCAACGCTGCGAGGAAGGTCGGACAGGCCGGTGGCTCTCTCCGTGATGTCCAGCAGCTTGCCGGGCATCGCAGCCTGACTATGACCGCCCGATACATCGAATCCGATTCCGATTCACAGCGGCGTCTGGTCAACATGATCTGACAGCCTTTGTCGGCACCACGGAAGTGTGCAGGAAAGGTTGATCTCCAATCAGCCTGCTGAGCCACGAGACAGAACCCGATTTGGGCGTGTCCCCCTCCAAAAACCTGACGCAACAGAGTGATATTGCTTTGGTGCAGGAAAAATTTGGCGTGTTGGCGAGATAAACTCAATGCGACAAAATTTAGTTTTCCCAACGACTAATCCCATATGGGCCTACCAAGGCAGTGGATTGCGATGCGAAACTTTTCACGCATAGAGTGTCCTGTTTGCCTTAAACACTCCAAATATAAATATCACTGACCATCACCATCGCTCAAACTTTGCGACCCAGCTACGTTATTTTCAGCCCTACGAACAGTCAGTTTTTAATACAGAACCAAAACAGCCGCTTGGTACTGCCGATGGAGATTTGGCAATGAAATACGAATACTTCGTGTGGACAGACAGCTTGCTAATTGGGAACGAAACAATTGATAACGACCATAAGGTATTTTTCGACATAGCCAATCTCATTGTAGATTTGGCCAACTCCGGCGAAGCAGATGCACGATCCTTCAGAGACTCCGTAAAGCTTCTAAAAAATTACGCCAGAGCACACTTTGATCGTGAAGAGCTATTCATGAGGCGGATTGGATACGCTCAATGGATAGATAACCATATTGAAAGACATAAACAATTTGTTGCAATTATTAATGAACAAGCACTAAGCGTTTGCGTCGATGATCGGAAGGCTATTTATTTTCTTGCCAATACAATTAAAGATTGGATAAATTCGCACATCAAAGAAGAAGATCAAAAACTAAAAAAATACATTGATGAGATGGGGATTGATGACGGCACAATCGCTAATTATATGAAATTTGATTAGCCTAACTATTTAGCATTTACATAACTTGTTGAAAAATTAACAAGACAAGCATGCGTGAATGCACGGGTGAGCAGAGTGGGCTCAAGATTCCAGCCAATAAAATTATGCCACGTCATAGTCGAGCCACAAAGGCATGAGATAGATTGTGATGCTTAAAGCTTGATCATAAATTTAAGGCAAATTATATAAACACTAACTGCATTGACCAACTGCGTAAAATTTAGCGATTTTGATGCTGTCAAAAGAAAGCCTTGGCTCCTCTGGCACCCATCGTGTTCTGAGTGAATCCCAACGTGAGCAGAAAAATTGGGCAGGCCGATGAATCATTGCGGAGGGTTAAGCGATTTGCTGGTCATCGCATTTTGCCGATGACATCCCCCTAATTGATCACCAACCTGCCCCGGTAACGCAATCCGATGATGATCTGCTACTCGGACTTGCCGCGACGATGCTTCGCCTTGATGCGGGCAGCCTCCAGAGGTTCATCGAGTTCCCCGGCCTTCACGGCAGTAGCGATCTGCTCCAGCACTTTGATTGCATCCGCCGGGGTCTTGCCCGCAATCACGGTGTTGGCCATCCCCTGTCCCTGGAGTTCGACAGGCGTCCTGCCGTAACGAATTTCCAGCAGCAGGTTACCGTCTTTAGCCGACCGCCAGAACCAGGGCTGGGGCGGACGACTGATGCTCTGCCGCGTGTTGCCGTTTTCGGCACCCTTGGAATAGCGAACCCGTTCGACGGTGAAGCCGGGATTCTTCAGCAGTTCGACCTGATTCTGGATGCCATCCAGCACAACCTGCCGGGGGGTCTTTTTCCGGGCTTCGGAAACCAGAATCTTCTTTTCGTCGGAAAACTTAAGCTGCAACATAATAGCCTCCATACGTTAACCTTGAAAGCATGATAAGGCCGTAATTAATAAAGGCCAATATAGCGGCATTAATATATTTCATGATATGGCCGCACGGCCACATGATGCCAATTAATCAAATCACACATACAGACATACGGCGATGCGTTGCTGCATTGACGCATCAGTGCTGGACTTCGCTGGAGATTGTTAGGTCTGACAGGTGACCGCATTTAGCGTCACATTAAGATGATGACAAGCCACGTGCAGTAAATTGCCAGATTAATCTGACATCAATCATGATGGATATAAGCTGGATATTCAGGGGACTACTTGCTATCAGCAAATAACAAACAAATTGCCGATTCATGTTAGCCCATTCGAAAATGGCTTCGTCGAGGCCATGAAACGCCTTCGGCTACTCCATATGAACCGGCTTGAGCCGCCATAGGCGTAGTCGATCTGATCCCCTGCCGGGGGCAGGGTGGTGTTGTGACGGAACGAAGTGACGAGTTGTCGGTGTTGGACCTGAACCACATGAGTTGAAATCCATGATGACGCCGAAGGCGTCTTGGTTTTGGGACCAACGAAGGAAATGAGTTGTTCATTTTGTCATGACGCCGCAGGCGTCTTGGTCTTGGACAGACGAAAGGAGTGAGTTGTCGGTGTTGGATATGGCTAATCCGTGATTAGCTAAAGTGCGACTTAGTCTATATTGGATACCAACATAGACTAAGTCTAACTTTTTAGTCAACAATATAGACTAACTCAGGAGAGAACCAGAAACAAAGGACACATCATAACCATGTTTGAACTCGACTATTTTTGCGTATTTCGGGAAGAACCAAGAGATATCCCGAAAAAAGGACATAAATCACTGGCATTCAGTTCAAGATACCAGTTCAGCGGACTTATCGAAATTGATGGCGTTGAATACACCGTCAAATTCAGCAGCTACGATGACCTCCATAAACTGATAGACGGAACCTACAAATCAAAGGCATCATTTGTGGAAATATATAGAATATACACAAAAGCTATCAGCCTGAATGCCAGAACATATTTCAGCCCAGTTATCACCAAGCCCAAGGGTCGCTGTGGAAATTGGACCTTGCTTGGTCAAGACGATACTGCTTGCGTGCCCTATTTAGTTATGTCGATCCCAAGCCCAGGTCGGATCGAGGTGGATTTGATGGCGATGGACGTCAATGGAGAATTCACCCTCATCAAGACCCTCACCACCAAGCCGGGGGGAATCGTAATGCGAATGGGGTCGAAGATGCGTTGGGTCTGGCGTCGGGCCAAGGCGGTTCCAGAGACCAGTACTACGCCGGAAGCTGCGTGATCATGGTGTGGTGTGGCAGGGTGGGGTGCTTCCTGCCACATTACGCATCACCTCACCCGACGCCAGATTTCGGTCCATGCTTCATTCTCAAGAATCTTGAGTGCCTTGATACCTTCTTGAAATTCCATGATTTGGCTTTTATCTGAACAAAGAACTGATGCTTCATTTGTCGAATCAATCACCTCAGACACATTTGAAACCAACGCCAAAAGTGCTTCTGTCGAAATTCGTCTGCCTCTTGATTTTGAGCTACTAAGGTAGCTTTCGCTTCTGTTTAACCATTCACCAAATTCGCGGCCAGAAGTTACAATTCCCAACAAATGAATCTCTTTATATATCTCTTCTAATTTTCGCATGAACGACTCCTGCTGTTGCAGGTGTATTTATCCAAGCTGCGAACGCCTTCATATGGGAGCACTTATTTTGATCGCCCAAATTGGCCGACACATTCAAACCTGATATTGTTCACGGCCATGAACAGGGGGAGCATCATGACCAAGGGAAAATTGCCATTCATGATGTCGATCTGCGGACTGGACGAACTGGCTGACGAGTTGGAATCGCTTCGCCCGTCGCACGTCATCTCGATACTCGACCCTGGCGATGACCAAGACGATCCACTGGTTTTCCCTGGATCGATCAAGGTGCTGAGCCTCAGATTTTTCGACCTGCATGCCATGGGGGGAGCCGTCGGAAGGTCTCTTGATCGACAGGGACGGAACGAACACCCCAGCGTGGACCATGCCCAGGCCATCATCGATTTTGGTCGTGAGATACCCAGCGGTGGCCGGGTTTTGTGCCATTGTTGGGCTGGGATCAGCAGGTCAACGTCAGCGGCATATGTACTGGCTTGCATGCACGTACCTGCGGCAGAAGCCATGGAACTGATCATGGAGCTACGGCCCGGAGCGATGCCAAACAGGCTCATCGTAAAATTCGCAGACCGGATTCTTCGTGCTGAAGGCCGAATGGTTGCTGCGGTTGACGGTCACAAACGCGATGTTGGAACTCGGTCAATCAAGTCGAGAAGACGTTGAGCATCATGTAAAGCACCTCGGAGTAGGTCAAGGACGGCCATCACCTCAAATCTAACGAGATTTTCATCATAAACCGGCGGCAATCGTCCCGGAGCAACAGAAACAGCATTTTCTGGAGAAATCGTAAAGTCATTTAATCGCATAGCTTACCCCGCATATATTGATACTATGTATTTATGTGGTTATATTGTAACAAGCACAAACATCAGATTGCTTGGAGGGCATTATGCGTTCGCAAGTCATGCTGCTATCAGTCTGCTTGCTGTTAACTGCGACATTTGCCGCAAATGCACAGGAAGGCGTCTTCTATATGACGGACAAAGGTGTTGCCGGTGTGGTTAAGGCCGCTCCTCCGCCGATCTATCCACGCGATCCTGGCCTGCCGAATTATTACTCCCTCGGCTCGAAGCCATCGCCGCCACCTCTCACATATGACGAGATCAACATCCCAGGTTACTGGCAAATGGAGCAAGCGGCTGTCCTTGGACGAGACAGCAACGGCATGACCTTGCATGATCGTGGGGTGTACTGCTCAAACCTTGAGAGAAAGATCAGCCGGTATGCAGAGATTTCGATGGCATGGTTGAACGATCATGATCTGTGGTTCGCCCCATCGGTCGGCTTCATATCTCATGGTATCGTGATGTCTGAGTCGCGTGACATTTTGACCTACGCACAGGTTGCATTCCGCGACATGCGATATGTGAAAAACAATGGGTCGCTTATTCAGCATTGTGATGACATCGCAAATTTTGCGATCAGTCGGATGTCGAAATTGCTGGAAAAATATCCGGAAGACCCCGGCTGGTTGGAGCGGGTCCGAAACTGACGGACATTGTTTCCCTCTGCCCCATGCAGAACTACACTATGGCCATGACCACCGATCTCGACAATCTGAAGACCCGGCTCCAGGCACTTCGGGCCAAGACCATCGCGAATGGCTGCACCGAGGAAGAAGCCTTGGCGGCGGCGGCGAAAGTGGCCGAGCTATTGGATCGCCATGACCTGTCCATGACGGACCTGGAAATCCGTGAAGAGCAGTGTGAAAAGTCCACCATCGAAACCAACCGCAAGCAGCGACAGCCGATCTCCGCCTGCATCCCGGCCATCGCCGAATATTGCGATTGCAAGGTCTGGCGGGAGAAGGACGACAAGGGCATCCGGTACGTCTTCTTCGGACTTCGTCCCAGCATCGAGATGACCCATTACGTCTACGACGTGATCGCCACCGCCATGCAGACTGCCTGGGTCCAGTATGCGGTCAGTAAGCGGATCATTCGCTACGGCAAGGACGAAAAGGGATCGTTCTTGTTCGGTATGGCGGTGTCGATTGGTGAGAAGCTGGTCGCCATGAAGGCCGAACGCGACGAAGCCAATCGGGTCGGCAGTGGCCGTGATCTGGTGGTGGTCCGCCACGCCATCGTGGAATCTGAATTCGCCAAGCTGGACCTGAATCTGCGTCGTGGCCGGGCATCAGGGAAGAAGGTCGCGGCTGATGCATTTGAAGCCGGTCATGCCGCAGGCCAAAGCCTTGCCTTACATCCTGGCGTTGTCGGCAAATAGATTGCGAGAATTCGATAATTTCCTGCCTACGTCGCCTACACGTCCGTCAGCGAAGAAGAATTTTACAACCTTCATTCACGTACATTATGAAGTCATTTGTATCGGAAAAATAGTTTCTAAACGCAACTCTAATATCTTCAGAGGTGTCAGCCCTGACGAGAACTATATCCGTGAGAGTCCCTGCGTATTCTTTCTCTAGCTGCTCGTAGCGAGATATGGCCTTATTTACGCTTTCAAAAGTTTCCACAGAGAGACTTTCAGCATCATCAACAACGTCTCCTTTGAAAATTAGTATTGTGTTCATTTTAAATGATATTCTGTCCTTTGATTGCTTTAGATTTTCAAATGTCAGCATTAGGCCGATTCTCCGGTCAACCTGATTAAATTCCATCACCACGTCGCGATCGGACATATCAGGCAAACATGATTTCCGACCTTCTTGCGACCTTGCAATTATCTCACTTGCAAGCTGAAAGAATCTTTTGTGGTTGAAATCGGCATCGCTAAATTTAATTCTCGATGTAGAAATTAGGTCGGCCACCTCAACCGCAGTAGCCCAAGCATGCTGATATTTTGTTCTGTACTGTATCTCAATATGTAGCCCGTTCCACTTAACACCCTGAACGCTTCTTACATCGTATTCATATACATCATGTATTCCACGATACCCGCTATCCTTGGGATGAGCTATATAATTGTATCTATCATCATCTTTGCTGTTGCACTTGTGCCGGAATGAAGCTTTATGCATCTTCCGCCGAAACGCCATAAGCTGATTTTCATCATCAAAAATCAGCCTGCACCCCGCAATATCATGCATGGTTGGTAACTGCATGTGCGGCTCTCGTCTGAGCTTATCGAATATCGTATGTCGTCGTTTTAAACGTTGAGCAACAACTATATTTGTTCCACGCGTGCGTTTCCTCAAGTTAGCCTGGAATGTGTTGAGTACATAAGAGTGGCAAGCTCGCCAATTTTCGACAACAACTAGATCGTCAACATCCTCACTCCCATCTCTAATACTCTTTCCTGCGTTCCTCACGCGTGTTTTTGAATTTTGTGGCTCGATCCAATTGACCATCAAACACGCTCCAACCTTTAGCCAAGGATAGCTGATCTATCTTTCACCCTGCCAGCTTGCATTGTCCATCTGCTGGCATGAATCGCTTGATCAGGTCGTCACACCGAGTTCACCTGCCTCGACCATTATAGGCGTCTGGCTCCCCAGCTTACTGATCTCCAAAGCTCATGTAGCGTGTGTCGTCCTGGACGAAGCCGCCAGCCATCTTCATGAAGGCTTCTGCCGTCAGAAGGGCATCGAGTAGAGCACCATGATGCTCGAATCTATCGGATCGGTCGATCCACAGCCGGTCGCACAGAACGTCCAACGATCCCGGCACGCCAGGGAAAAATTGCCGTGATAGCTCTTGGGTGCAGACGAAATCATTGTCCGAGAAAATGACTTCATCGAAGCCGCACCGGCCTACCCTGGCGTACTCGAAATTCAGAAACTCGATCTCATTTTCGGCACTGTGGGCGAGCAGAACGTCCTGACCAATGAACGTCTCGAACTCGTCCAGCACATCGCGGAACTGGGGGGCGTCTTTCAGGTCGGCGGGGTTGATCCCATGAACCGCGATGGAGGCTTTGGCGATTGGGCCGCCCGGCTGAATGCGGCGGTGCCAGCTTTCACCGGTTTTCCACCCGTCTTCACCACGCAGCAATTCGATGCAGCCAATTTCGATCATGATGCCGGGCAACCGCAGCCCCTTGGGCATCTTCTTGATCTCGGCAGCGGTTGGCACCCGAAAGCCCGTGGTTTCCGCATCAATGGCAACCAGACGACCAACATCGGATAGATCATCAAGGGTGTCGTCTTCCTGGGATTTGGAATAGACGCAGGCCGACATGGCGGCGGCCTGATCGTGGGCATCGGATTCCGACAGCCCCTGGTTGATCAGATCATCGGCGATCACCGCGTCCATGGCCTGCTTGTAAAGGATCACCGCTTCGCGGTCGAACGCCACGATCTGGGCCTTGAATCCATCGGGCAAGGCATAGGCTTTGAAGTGGGTCCAGATGTCATAGGCGATCAATCCAATCCGGCGGGGGTGCTTGACCAGATCGGCCATGGTGACGCCGCGTTTCTTCAACTCGGCCAGTTTGTCGTCGGGCAGGTCGGCGAACCAGTTGTCGAACAGGATATCGATCTTGGCATCGTCGATGTGCCAATCGGTCTTCCGCCCGGTGTAGTGAATTGGGACCGTCGCCCCATCGGCCACGGCGTCGTCGATGCCGTATTTGTCGAGGTAACCTTCACCCTCGATCCCAAAATTGGCGTAGGTGTCCTTGTCGTTCTTTTTTACCGGTGTGCCGGTGAACCCGAAGAAGCGGGCATCGGGCAGGGTGGCACGCAGGTACGCCCCCAAATCTTTTTCCTGGGTGCGATGGCATTCGTCCACCATCACGATCCAAGACCCTGAATCCGGAATGGCCTGCTGTGATCCGGCGAACTTGAAAATGGTGGACAGCACCGTCAGTCCGTTCAGCCCCTTGCCAATGACTGACCGAAGATCACCCATGGATTCGATCCGCACCGGATTGGGCAGGCCGCAAGCCTGGAAGGTGCGGCTGATCTGATCATCCAGATCGATGCGGTCGGTCAGCACCATGATATTGGGATTGGTAAGTGCCGGATCGTTGACCGTCAGATGGGTTTTCAGCTTCAACGCGGCGAACACCATGGTCAGCGATTTACCCGACCCTTGGGTGTGCCAGATCAGGCCACGGCGGTGCTTTCCATCGACGATGCGATTGACGATCTTGTTGACCGCCCGGAACTGCTGATAGCGGCAGACCTTCTTGACCTTGCCGGATCGGGTCGCCTCGAACACCACGAAGTGGGCGATCAGATCGAGCAGACGCCCCGGCTCCAGCAGGCTCCACATTCCCTTGGAAAGTTCATCGGTGAACTCATCGGCCTTTCGCGGCCAAGGGTCGCCCCAAGAGCCATAGAACTTCGAGGGGCTGCCGGTGGCCCCATACAGGCAGTTGGTGCCGTCGCTGACGATGTTGAACACATTGGAGAAAAACAGCCGGGGAATGTCCCGTTCGTATTGCCTGATTTGGTCGAACGCCTCGCCGGTCTTGTCCTTGTTGTTCAAGGGAGACTTAAGCTCGATCACCACCAGCGGGATACCGTTAACGTGGACCACCACGTCGGGGATGCGGGATTTCTCGGCCTTGACGTAAAGCTGGTTGGTGACGGTGAAGACGTTATTGGCGGGGTTCTGGAAGTCGATGACCCGAAGGGTCTGCTTGGTCGTCTTGCCCTGGACCGTGCGGCTGTAATTGCCGCGAAGGATGCCCAGCCAGTCCTCGTTGTCGTCCTTCGCCAGCAGTTCCACATAGACCGCCCGAGCATCGGCCTCGTTCAGACCATTGATGCGGCGGATGGCATCGACCAGAAGGGGGCGGAACAAGACGTGGTTTTCGCCGTCACGCAGCGATGGGTGATCGGCGGGTGAAATGAAGCGATAGCCCATCCCCTGAAGGCACTCGATTGTTGGCCTTTCCGCCAGTGTCCATTCCGATCCCATCACCCCCCCCGGTTCGCTCGTTGCTCTTCATGTCGCCACTCGAACGTGACCAGTAAGGAGGTCAAACATAAGGGCTGACTTAACGTTTCTAAGATGATTTAAGTGGAGAAGATTTTCATTATCCGCTTCATTGATTGACCGAAACGCGGATGCAATTTTTTCTTGCTCAACGAAGTCTGGAAGCCCGATTTTTTGCCCTGTAATTTCTGATTTGTGAACATGTAGGAGGCTGTCTTTGAACCCATGAGCCTTTGATTCAATCATTGAAGTTACAAACTTTAACGCAAGAAACAGCCACTCTTTCTCGACATTGCAAGCAGGGTGAACCTTGAAAATATGTTGGTTCAGAACCCCCCGAGGACCATTCCAGAGGCATGGTCCGAACGATACGCCCCGAACCCCAGCCCAGGAGAAAAGCAAGTCCCCAGGCTCAATAATCCATTTATTCTGTGGCGTTCCAGCAAAATAGTTAAAGTTTTTTGAGCCATTTAAGTTCTGTATTCTGATAATTGGCAAGCCATGATCTGACCAGTCCGGCGGACGGAATCCATTGCCGTTGGTTAGGCTGCAAAGATCTCCAATTGAAACAACTCTCCATCTATCCGGGATTTCTCCAATCTCCGTGTGCTTGAACCGGCTGTGACCGATGCCTTTGGTCAGCAGGTGCTTCAAAACCCCCTGCTTGACGGTGCGGGTCTGATCGATGACCGCCTGCGTGGCAGCAATGGCTTCATCCACGCTGGACAGAATTTCAGCAATGCGGCGTTGTTCGCGGAGCGGTGGAAGGAGAATTTGTAACTGTTTATATGCGGCGTAGTCTAAATTACGGATTCCTGTTGTGGCCTTCTGAAGTGCTTCTGTCCCACCATTTATGTAGATGAAATCTAAAGTGAGCAGCAGGAAATCCCCGCAGACCACATCATCATTTGCCCTAAGAATCTGCATGAAGTTTGACGCAGAATAAATGCCATTGGCGTCAAATTTCCGAACTCGACCAACTGGTTGGGTTGGGCTCCCGCCTGACCTCTCAAGCAAGATGTCTCCCGGGACAAGCCGCTTCTGATCTATCTTTCTAGGAGGAAAGAGTCTTGATGCTGCAGTATCATAATTTAGTCCAGATTTCACAAAGTTAGTTGAACGTAATACGTTGACATTTCCTTCATCGCCTTCGGGCGTTTCGCCCCAAAATCCAGGGGTGTCGATGGAAAGCAGCCCCCCAATCGTATTCGTTTGCCACCCTTCAGGCACCTTCTGGGACATAGCCAAGCTCCTTCAGAAACCCCATCATCTTGGCTTCGGATTCTTCACGCTGCTTTCGAAGTTCGATCAGCTTTTCCACCTCCTCCGCCACATCCAATTCCACTTCGTCCTCGTTCAGATGGACATAACGGGTGATGTTCAAGTTGTGGTCGTTAGCGGCGATTTCTGTCATCGGCACCACCCGAGATAGGCGGTCGATGTCGGCATAGTCATGGAACGCCTTGGCAAGGGCGGCGACATTGGCATCAGACAGGTGGTTCTGGGCCTTGCCCTCGACAAACTGCTCTGCACCGTTGATGAACAGCACCTTACCCTTGTGGGCGGCGGGCTTGGATTTCCGCAGGATCAGAATGCAGGCAGGAATACCCGCACCATAGAATAGGTTGGGGGCCAACCCGATCACCGCCTCGATCAGATCATCCTTCAACATGCCTTCGCGGATTTTGCCCTCGGTACCACTGCGAAAAAGGACACCATGGGGCAGGACGACCCCCAGCACACCGTCGCCCTTCAAGCTGGCAATCATGTGTTGGACAAAGGCCAGATCACCGTAGGACTTGGGCGGGCAGCCGTATTTATCCCGACCGAACTTGTCGCCGCTGCTCCATTCCTCATGGCCCCAATTTTTCAGTGAAAACGGCGGGTTCGCCAGCACCCGGTCAAAGGTGCGGATGGCCTTCACGCCATCACCAACCAGATGCTTGGGATCAATCAGGGTGTCGCCACGTTCGATGAAGGCGTCGTCGATGTCGTGCAGGAACAGATTCATCTGGGCAATGGCCCAGGTGTTGAGGTTCCTTTCCTGCCCATACAGCGACAGGGTCTTGGGGTTCTTGCCCTGGCGTTCCAGGTAATGGATCGCTTCCAGCAGCATGCCGCCGCTGCCGCATGTGGGATCGTAGATGCTCATGCCCTCGTCGGGTCGCAGGCATTCCACGATCAACCGCACCACCATCTTTGGGGTATAAAATTCTCCGCCTTTCTTGCCTGCATCATCAGCAAACTGGCTGATCAGGTATTCATAGGCGTTGCCCAACATGTCGGGTTCCACATCCGACCGGCGGAGGCGATATGCCTCGAAATGCTGGAGCAGCTTCTCCAGCATGGCGTCGGGGAACCGTTCCTTGTTGTTGAAGTCCACGTCCTGGAACACACCGCGAAGGCGGGTGTTGGAATCTTCGATGGCGTGGAAGGCGGTATTCAGGTGTTCGCCGATGTTGGTGGCGTGCTTTCGCACATCCTTCCAGAAATGACCTTCGGGGATATGGAACCGATGTTCGTCGCGGTGGGCGGCGAGCTTGGTGTCCTTATAGGTCGCCATCCGCTCGTCGAACTCCTCCTCCCACACATCGCACAGCCGTTTGTAGAACAGCAGCCCAAAGATGTAGTGCTTGTAATCCGCCGCATCGATGGACCCACGCAGGATATCTGCGGCCCCCCACAGGTGGCTCTCAAGCTGCTGAAGCGTCAGAACTGACATGTCTTCCCCTGAACAATGGACGCAACAGCCTATCCATCAACGAGCGAATGGGCAACCTGGAGTCAGGCAGGAATCACAGAGATTTCAGGATGGGTGACCGAAGCTGTCACTGAAGCATGGCAGGCGATCAGATCGAACGCTACCGGAAGCCCATGAAGTCCGTTTTGCGGACAATTGGTTCTCACATCAAGTGACGACGAACGGGCTGATGATGCAGGCACCGAAATCTATTGTTTATGCACCATTTCCGATGGCCAGAACGCAGGACTGCACTCGCAGCATAAATAGATATGAAAGCGAGGTGCATTATGGCAGAACAATTGAATAACGTAATTTTGTTTCCAGAAACTCAGGAAAACGACCCAGACCACTATGCAAAGCCGTGTCAAAATTGTGGAGGAATATTTTACTTCATATCGCTAACAGACAAGATTATATGCGAAAACTGCTTTGTGCCTGCTGAGTTTCATGATGATGAGGTCTGAAGCCGAGAAAACTCTGGTTGCCGCCATCGAGCGTCGATTAGAGGAACTGTCTTCCCGATACCCATCATCGATCATGCTGGCGGTCGATGACGAGGGCCGTTCCTACCTGGAATCAGCCCTGATTGGGCGGCATGGGGATGTGCTGTTCACCGATAACGGCGGCGGCGATCTGACCGAGATTCATTGGCAAACGGTCCTGCACCATATCGGCTACGTAGCCGTCATCGTATGGTTGAGCGATCCCCGTGACTTGGCATTGGTCAGGAAGGCATGTCGTGATGTGGAGGGCAATTGCCAATAGGAATATACGGGAGAAAATGCCGATCAAAGTTCAAATGGAGGCAGGCCAAATAGGTCGTTTATGTTGTCCATCAACTTATCTGAAGCTGAATTTCGATGCACACGCTTCAATTCGTCTTTGCGATGGAGCGGTTCCAGATGGCCATAATATTTTTCTATCATCTGCACGCTGGTTCCCATGTTCTGGGCAAGCAAATAGACGTCATTAACGCCGCCATAAACAATTCTAAAATGGGCATATGTGTGCCTGAGTGAATAAATTGTTATTTTTCCATTTTGGTGTTCGTCATGTGTTATTCCGCAATATGCGAGTAGCTCATTGAAGCTTCTTTTGAAATCGTGAATCGGCTCATCCTTTTGATAATCCCTCCACAGATAATCCGTTGGCCTTGGAAATGGATTTTCTTCTTCATCACTAACATCTCTCCCATATAGTGCTTGATGGACATCGTGAAGAAAGGAAATAATCCCGCTGAAACCGGCTACGCCGACAACCTTTCTTACTTTTGTTTTGCTTTCTTGAAGGACAACGTATCCGTCCTTTATGTCCATAAACCGTAATCGCCGTGCCTCGCCAGGGCGAAGACCGGTCATCACCAAGAACTGTATATAGACGGCTAAAAGTTGGCGGTAGTATAGGGTCTGGCCATTTGGGACAAGCATGCTTCGCTCCCATGATGCTGCGACCAGTTTTTGGTACTGCTCGCGGGATAAAGCACCACGGGATTTCCCATCAGGGCGGACTGATTTGAACTGAAGAATTTCGTGGTTGTTGGCGTAACCCATTGAGAGGGCTGACTGAAGCACACCACGAAGGACTACATCCTCACGTGCCAATGTGGCTGCACTGGGAATGCACCGCTTAACGGGCCTTTTAAATGTCCGATCACCACGCTGATAAACGATGTGGGTAATATCTTTGCCAGGGCCATCAGTCCAATATGAAATCCTCCATTTTCGATATTCCGCTATATCTTTGAGTTTAATAAGGGAGACTGATTTCTGTCCAAAGAACGGGACTAAATAACGGTCGAGGATAGCCCGAAAATCGCTTTTATTTTTGTCGCATATCGATTTACCAAGAACCTCCGCATACCAGTGATCTGAGACCTGCTTGAAGTTCTTTTGATCGAGTGGGATTCCGAACTCCTCCGCAAATCGGAGGCGATCAAAATGGCGTTCTGCCACACGACCAGCTTCAACCGGGTCAGGGGTTTTGGTTGAGAATCTGTCTACCTTCCGATCCGGGCGGGTGACAGATGCGTGCCAAATTTCAGATTTGCTATCGCCACGCCTATAAAGACGTATAGCCCCGCCCTTGATCGAAAAACCGTCACGCTCAAACTTGCCCATGATGCCGTTCCAAGTGCGGATTTAGACGGTCCATCGTGTGAGTCTGTGAGTGAGATGTGAGTCACGCCACGCCGTCTACAGACGATATTCATGGATTGTACTCAGATTCGCCCCCTTTGGGAAGGCGTGTGAGTGGCTGTGAGTCGTCCAAAACGCAGCCGCCCAGCCATTGCTGGTTGGCTTAGTACGTTGATTTTACTGGAGAAAAATGGTGCCGGCGAGAGGAGTCGAACCCCCGACCTTCGCATTACGAATGCGCTGCTCTACCAACTGAGCTACGCCGGCACTTGGCGTTCGGCCGGCCCCAACGGGCGGCCGCGGGGCGGAAAGTAGCGCCGCGTCCGGGGATTTGCAAGACCCTGTCGCCGGTCTCGCTTTTCGGTCAGGCGTGGACCGGCAGGACGGCGAAGCGGGCCATGGCGCCGCGCTCGATGGCGGCGGCCGCCAAGCGGTCGATGTCCAGGCGGTGGCGGAACAGTTCCAAAAGGCGCATGACCTCCTTATGGGGGTCGCCATCGGCGGCGGCCACGTCGCAGGCCAGGGCGTAGGCGGTCTCGCGCAGCTTGATGGGAAGCGACGCCTTGATCACGTCCAGGATGCGGTTCAGCCCGTCGTCGGAATCGAGGATTTCGGCGCAGGCGGCGGTGGTCCGCGTCAGCAGGTCGGGGTCGTAGTCGCGGAAGATGGGCAGGAAATTGACGATCTCGCCAATCATGCGCAATTCGGGGTCGGTCATGTCGCCGTCGGCGGCCGAGACCATGACCATGACGTAGATAAGGGCCGCGTGGTGGCTGATCATCATTTCATTCTCCCGCGCCAAGCCTTGACCAGGACTTTACCCTTGCGGCGCGGCAAGGCGTCAAGCATAGATTTGTAAGACCCCCTCGCGTCTCTTGCCGGAGTACAGTCATGACGAGCCGCAGCGTGCTACTGGTTGACGACAGCCGGGTCGCCCGCATGATGACCCGTTCGGTGGTCGAGAAATTCTGTCCCGGCTGGACCATCCAGGAAGCCGCCACCGGCGAGGAGGCGCTGGACATGGCCGCCGCCGCCGCCCCCGATTTCGTCCTGATGGACGTCAACATGCCCGGCATGGGCGGGCTGGAGACCGCCCGGCTGTTCCGCGAGCGTTTTCCCGCGGCGGCCTTGTCGCTGCTGACCGCCAACATCCAGGATTCCGTCCGCGAGGACGCGGCGCGCCTGGGCATCGGCTATATCGCCAAGCCGCTCAGGGACGAGCTTCTGGTGCGCTTCCTGACCGGCGGAGGCAGGGCGCCATGACGGAGATCATCGGCGCGCTGGAACGCGACGCCGTCGAGGAAATCCTGAATGTCGCCATCGGCCAGGCGGCGGCCTCGCTGTCGCGCATGGTGCGCGACCAGATTTCGCTGTCCGTGCCGTTCGTGGAGTTCCTGTCGCCGGCGACGGCGGGGGAGCGGCTGGACGGGACGACCGGCGGCGCCGATTCCGTCGCGGTGCGCCAGCATTTTTCCAGCAGCTTCTCCGGCGACATCCTGCTGATCTTCCCCGAACGCCGCAGCCTGGATCTGGTGCGGTCCATGCTGGGCGACACGGTCTCCATGGATTCGCTCACCGAGCTGGAGCAGGAGGCGCTGCTGGAGGTGGGCAACGTCATCCTCAATGCCTGCCTGGGCAGCCTGGCCAACCAGCTGGGGCTCGCCATCGAAAGCTCGCTGCCCATCTATCTGCGCGGTCGGGGGGCCCAGATCCTGGCCACCAAGCATCCCGACACCGAACTGGTGATGTTCCTGCAGGTCGACTTCTCGCTGGCCGCCAAGGGGGTTAAGGGTTACCTCGCCTTCGTCATGGACATCGTCTCGGCGCGGCAATTCTCCGATGCGGTCTCGGCCTATGTCTCCAGGGTCATCGGGGGCTAGATGGGCAAGGAGCTCTCCGACGCCTTCCTGAAATCCCTGACCGACGCCACCGAGATGGGCTTCGTCCTGCTGGACGGGGACGGCCGGACGGTCCTGTGGAACGCCTGGGTCGTGGAGGCGTCGGGCATCGCGGCGGCCGAGGCGCTGGGCCGGACCATTGCCGAGATCTTTCCCGCCCTGGCCGATAGCCGCATCGCCGAGGCCATCGACCAGGCGCTGAACGGCGGCCTCTCGGCCATGCTGTCGTCGTCCCTGAACCGCGCCCTGTTCCCCCTGGAGCGCAAGGGCAGCCGCCCCGGCCGGCGTGAGGCCATGCACCAGATCGTGGTGATCAAGCCCCTGGATTACGGCGGGCGGCGCACCGGCCTGATCCAGATCTTCGACGTCACGTCCATGGCATCGCGCGAGGCGCTGCTGCGCCAGCAGGCCCGCACCATGGAAGCGCTGGCCGAGAATTACCGCCTGTCCGAGCTGCACAACCGGGCCATCGTCGACAACACCGCCGACGCCATCGTCACCTTCGGCGACGACGGGGCCATCGGCACCTACAACCCTTCGGCCGAGCGCATCTTCGGCTACGCGCCGCCCGAGATCGTGGGCAAGCCGGTGACCCTGCTGATCCCCGAGCTGACCGAGCCCGATTCCTATCTCGACCACCGCACCGAGGTGACGGGGGTGCGCAAGATCCGCGCCCGCTTCCCGCTGGAACTGTCGCTGGCGGCCATGGAGTTGGGCGGCCAGCGCCTGTTCGTCGCCATCGGCCACGACATCACGCTGCGCAAGGCCAACGAGGCGGAGCTGCGCAATCAGAAGGAATGGCTGACCACCCTGATCAACGCCATGCCCGACCTGATCTGTTTCAAGGACGGCAAGGGGCGCTGGCTGGTGGCCAACCAGTTCTACCTGGATCTGGTGGGGCTGTCGGGGGTGGATTACGTCGGGCGCACCGGCCAGGAGCTGGCGCGGCTGTCGCACAATTTCCAGGAATTCCTCACCACCGCCAAGGAGACCGACGAGCGCGCCTGGAAGGACGGCAAGCCGCTCAGCTACGAGAAGGCCATGGAGACCCCGTCTCGGGGCACCAAGGTCTTCGACATGCTGAAGATTCCTCTGTTCAACGCCGATGGCGGCCGCCGGGGTCTGGTGCTGGTCGGCCGCGACGTCACCGAGCGCAAGCTGGCCGCCGCCCGCATCCAGCATCTGGCCCACCACGATTCGCTGACCGACCTGCCCAACCGGGTGCTGTTCCAGGAGCGCCTGCGCCAGAACCTGGCCCAGGCCAAGCGCTCGGGCTGGAAGCTGGCGCTGATGTTCCTCGACCTCGACAAGTTCAAGGACATCAACGACACGCTGGGCCACCATGTGGGCGACATGCTGTTGCGCGCCGTGGCCAAGCGCCTGACCCGCTGCGTGCGCGAGACCGACACGGTGGCGCGCCTGGGCGGCGACGAATTCGCGGTGATCCTGACCAATCTCGACGATCTGGAAGGGGCGTCGCGGGTGGCGGAAAGCATCATCGCCGGCATCGCCGACCCCTTCGGCCTGGACGAGCACGAGGTGCGCACCAGCACCTCCATCGGCATCACCTTGTTCCCCGACGACGCTTCCGACGCCGACCAGCTGCTGAAGAACGCCGACCTCGCCATGTTCCGCTCCAAGGCCGAGGGCCGGAACAACTACCATTTCTACGTGGCGCAGATGGACGCCGAGGTCCGCGCCCGCAAGATCATCGAGCACGATTTGCGCCAGGCGCTGGGTACCGACCAGCTGGAGCTGCACTACCAGCCGCTGATCGAGATGACCACCCGGCGCATCGTCGGCTGCGAGGCGCTGTTGCGCTGGAACCACCCGACACGGGGCTGGGTGCCTCCGGGCGAGTTCATCCCCATCATCGAGCGCTCGGACCTGATCGGCCCCTTGGGCCGTTGGATCTTGCACCGCGCCTGTCTTCAGGGCCGCGAGTGGCTCAAAGACGGGCTGGAGCCCATGAAGATCGCCGTCAACCTGTCGCCGGCCCAGTTCAAGCAGACCCAGAGCATCATGAGCATGGTGGCCGACATCCTGGCCCAGACCGGCCTGCCGGCCGACCAGCTGCAGCTGGAGATCACCGAGGGCATCGCCATGCAGAACGTGGACGCCACCATCGAGGTGCTGCAGTCCCTGCGCGCCATGGGGGTGGTGATCTCCATCGACGATTTCGGCACCGGCTATTCCTCGCTCAACTACCTGAAGCGCTTCCCGGTGGACAAGCTGAAGATCGACCGCTCCTTCGTGGTGGATATAGGCCTGCACCCCGATAACGCCGCCGTGGTCGAAGCCATCGTCAACCTGGGCCACTCGCTGGGAACCCGGGTCAACGTGGAAGGCATCGAGACCCAGGAGCAGCTGGACTTCCTCGAGGCCCACAACGTCGACGAGGCCCAGGGCTTCTACTTCAGCAAGGCGGTTCCCGGCGACCAGTTCGCCGAACTGGTCCGCACCAAGAGCCCCTGGCCGCGGTAAACGACCACATTCCATCCGTCCGTCATGGCCGGGCTTGACCCGGCCATCCATGGACCCTCGGGTCAAGCCCGAGGGTGACGAAGATGAAATGCTGATTCCACCAAACTCAGGCGGGCATCAAACCAGCGGCTCTACTCCGCCTTGTGGTTCAGCGCCTTCCGCAATCGCCGCACCCCCAGCCATACCGCGCCGGCCACCACCGGCAGGCCGATCAGCCCGGCCAGGTCGTAATCCACCGGCAGGCCCACCGATTTCAGCCCCTTGGCGAGATAGCCGATCAGGCCCAGCAGGTAGTAGCTGATGGCCACCACCGACAGGCCCTCCACCGTCTCCTGCAGGCGCAGCTGCAACTCGGCGCGGCGGTTCATGGAGGCCAGCACGTCGCGGTTCTTCTCCTCCAGGGCGATGTCGACCCTTGTGCGCAGCAGGTCGCCGGCCCGCGACACGCGGGTGGCCAGCAATTGCTGGCGATCCGACACCGATTCGCAGGTCTTCATGGCGGGGCCCAATCGCCGGTCGATGAACTCGGCGAAGGTCTGCAGGCCGGGGATGCGGTCTTCGCGCAATTCCTCGATGCGGCGGCAGACGATGGCGTAATAGGCCTTGGCCGCCGACAGGCGGAAGCTGGTGGCGGCGTCCAGACGCTCGGCCTCGGCGGCCAGGCGGGTCAGGTGCTCCAGCAGCTCGCGGTCGTTCTGCTCGACCTTGGGATCGGCCAACTGGCTGACGATGCCGGCCAGCTCACGATCGATGCGGGCGATCTCGGGCGCCGACTGGCGGGCCAGGGGAAAGGCCAGCAGCGCCATCATGCGATAGGTCTCGATCTCCAAGAGGCGCTGGACCAGCCGTCCGGTCTGGCCCCGGCTGAGGCCGCAATCCTTGAGCACCACGCGGGAAAAGCCGTCGGCGTGCAGGCGGAAATCGGTCCAGGCCTCGCCGGCGCCCCACAGCACCTTGGACCCCACCAGGGAATTGCCGTCGAACAGCGGGCCCAGGTCGGCGGGCAGCTCCCTGGCCACCAGCACGTGAACGGCGGTCATGGCCTCGCCCGGCATGGCTTCCAGCCAGTCGGCGGGAATGAGGTCCAGCGCGGTGGCGGCGAAACCGTCGTCGAACGGGTCGAAGCGCATCACCGTGTAGGTGGAGAACTCGGAATGCCGCTCCCAGCGTAGGCGGAAGCCGCCCAGGTCGCGGATGAAGTACCCCGCGCCGTCGCCCGGCGGCTCGGCGCCGTGGCTGGCCAGCAGGCGGGCCAGATGCTCGCGCTCGGCCGTCGGGTCGGCATGGACCATGGCCAGCTGCGAGGCCCGCACCGGGGCGGACAGCATCTCGTAGGGCCGGGCATGGACCTCGCCGGCCAGGCCGCGACGCTGGGCGTGTTCGTTGAGCCGGATTGGCAAGCCTTCGGCCATTGCCCATATGTCTCCGATAAGAGATGCTTGGGTTTCAAGGTTTACACCAACCCGTCCCCTTCCGTCAGGAGCCTTTATGTCCAACCTCGCCGTGGCCCAGGACCTGTTCTTCACCCAAACCGGGCTCGACGCGGACGGGTTGCGCCGCATCGTCGCCGAGGCGCTGGAGGGTGCCGACGACGGGGAATTGTTCCTGGAATACCGCCAGTCGGAATCCCTGGTCCTCGACGACGGCCAGATCAAGAGCGCCAGCTTCGACACCACCCAGGGCTTCGGCCTGCGCGCCGTGGCGGGCGAGGCCCACGGCTATGCCCACGGCTCCGAACTGTCCGAGGCGGCCATCCGCCGCGCCGCCGGGACGGTGCGCGCCGTGCGCTCCGGCCATTCGGGCGTCATGGCGGCCCCGCCGGTGGCCGGCACCCGGGCGCTCTACACCGAAATCAATCCGCTGGCCCAGGTGCCCTTCGAGGACAAGGTGCGGCTGCTCGAAGAGATCGATTCCTACACCCGCGCCAAGGACAACCGGGTGCGCCAGGTGACCGCCTCGCTGGCCGGGTCGTGGCAGGCGGTGACCATCCTCAGGGCCGACGGCACGCTTGCCGCCGACATCCGCCCCATGGTGCGGCTCGGCGTCAACGTGGTGCTGGGCGATGGCGAGCGCATGGAGACCGGCGGCCACGGCATGGGCGGTCGCATCGGCTATGGCGGGGTGATGGGGCTGGCCGACTGGCATCACTGCGCCGACGAGGCGTTGCGCCAGGCCTCGGTCAACCTGGGCTCGGTGCCCGCCCCGGCCGGCGAGATGCCGGTGGTGCTGGGCAACGGCTGGCCCGGCGTCATGCTGCACGAGGCGGTGGGCCATGGGCTGGAAGGCGACTTCAACCGCAAGGCCACCTCGGCCTTCACCGGCAAGATCGGCGCCCGCGTCGCCTCGCCCGGCGTCACCGTGGTGGACGACGGCACCATTCCCGACCGGCGCGGCTCGCTGTCCATCGACGACGAGGGCACGCCCACGTCGCGCACCGTGCTGATCGAGGACGGCATCCTGGTGGGCTACCTCCAGGACCGCATGAACGCGCGGCTGATGGGCGTGGCGGCCACCGGCAACGGACGGCGGCAATCCTACGCCCACGCCCCCATCCCGCGCATGACCAACACCTTCATGCTGGCCGGGACTTTGGACCCGGCCGAGATCATCGCCTCGGTGCCCAGGGGCATTTATGCCGTCAATTTCGGCGGCGGCCAGGTGGACATCACCAACGGCAAGTTCGTGTTCTCGGCGTCAGAGGCCTATCTGATCGAGAACGGCAAGCTCGGCCCGGCGGTCAAGGGCGCCACCCTGATCGGCAACGGTCCCGACGCGCTGACCCGCGTGACCATGATCGGCAACGATCTGGCGCTCGATCCCGGCATCGGCACCTGCGGCAAGGACGGCCAGGGCGTGCCGGTGGGCGTGGGCCAGCCGACGCTGCGCATGGACGGCCTGACGGTGGGCGGCACGGCGGCCTAGGGTGCGGACACTAACCCTTCCGTCGAAGAACCGATTGTAAATGGCCGTTCTCAATGCATTTTTCATATACGCATGCCCCAATGCCCATATCATTTTCATGGGATAACCTGAACTGGGTGGAAGAGAAGGGGAGGCGCCATTGGCGGTCTCCCCTTTATTGTCCGGTGAGGTTGTTTGATGGTCAAAATCGGCCCCAAAGAAGGCCCCTGCGGTTGGGAACGGCGTCCGGTCCCACTCGACGTCGATGAGCTGCATCAGGTGTTGAACTGCGCCGCGGCGCGCGGCTGCAATCAGTGCGTGAAGTGCAGCGAGCTGGCTTTGGAGCAGATGTTGAGGCAGGCCCGCCAGAAGGGCCGCCCCGTGGTGACCGGCCTCGAGCGGCTGGAAGCCGACATGGAATTCGTTGGCGCCTTCGGGCTATGACCGGGCGGCCATGAGCTCGCGCAGCTTGTCCAGGCACTGGGCGCGGTCCGGGCGGTAATCCAGATCCTCCCACCAGGCGTCCAGGGCGGCCAGAAGGCCGCCGATTTCGGGGCCGTGCGGCACCCCCATTTCCATCAGATCGCGTCCCTTGACCGGCAGGTCCACCGGCACCCAGTCGCGGGCGGCGTCCAGCATGGCGGTCCAGCGCTCCGACTCGGCGGCGTCGGGCCGCGCATCGAGCGCGCGCCGCGCCGCCCAGGCCACCATGACCAGATCGCGGAACTCGTCCGCGCCCACCTTGCGCAGCGCCCGGCGGATGGCGGGGCCGTCCATGTCGGAATCCACCTGGACTCTGGGCGCCGCCACCGCCGCCACCCGCTTGGCCTGAAGGCTCGACAGCTTGAGCCGTTCGCCAAGCGCCAGGGCGCCGGGACGGTCGGCGATGATCAGGGCGGCCAGGCGGCGGATGGCGTCGGGGTGGATCTCGGGCCGCGCCAGTCCCCGGCGCTCCAGCCAGGCCAGGGTGCGCAGCCGTCCGAACTCCTTCGCCTCGGGCAGGATGTGGGCCAGGATGCCGTGGCTGTGCATGACCAGCAGCGACGGCGTGGGGTCGTCGGCCAGCAGCAGGCGCACCAATTCGCCCGCCACCCGCTCGCCCGACAGGTTTTCCAGGCGGCCCGCCATGCGGCGGCAGGCGTTGAGCGCCCGGGCCTCCATGGCGGTGCCCCGGCCGTAATGGGCGTGGAAGCGGAAGAAGCGAAGCAGGCGCAGCGCATCCTCCTCGATGCGCTTTTCCGGTTCGCCCACGAAACGCACCCGTCCGGCCGCCATGTCGGCGATGCCGTCGAAGGGGTCGTAGACGTTGCCCTCGGGGTCGGCGGACAGGGCGTTCATGGTGAAGTCGCGGCGCGACGCGTCGGCCCGCCAGTCATCGGTGTATTCGATGCGGGCGTGGCGGCCGAAGGTCTCCACGTCGACCCTGAGCGTGGTGATCTCGTAATGGGCCTTGCCGATCACCGCCGTCACCGTGCCGTGGTCGATGCCGGTGGGAATGGCGTGGATGCCCGCGTCGTCCAAGAGGGCCAGCACCCGTTCGGGCGGGTCGGGGGTGGCGATGTCGATGTCGCGGATGGGCCGCTTCAGAAGCGCGTCGCGCACGCAGCCGCCGACGAAGCGCACCTGGGCGCCGTCGGCCTGGAGCGCGGCCACCACGGCACGGG
This sequence comes from Magnetospirillum sp. XM-1, assembly GCF_001511835.1. NCBI lineage: Bacteria > Pseudomonadati > Pseudomonadota > Alphaproteobacteria > Rhodospirillales > Rhodospirillaceae > Magnetospirillum > Magnetospirillum sp. XM-1. Next base: position 428,025 of record NZ_LN997848.1, on the reverse strand, counting down.
TCTCGGGCGCGTCCATCCAGTCTTGTGGTCCCAAAAGGCCGATGGGATCGCCGGGATTGAGGTGGAGGCGGGTGCTACTCATATCGGGACCCGGCGGCCAAGCTCGCGGAGGCGAGCGCCCGGCGAGGGACAATGATGTCCCTCATTCCGGCGATACGCCGGAATGAGGGGAAACCAGCACTTCGAACAGGTTGACCAGGATGCCGGCGGTGGCGCCCCAGATCAGCCTCTCCTGCCAGGTCAGCGCCCAGAAGGGCCGCTGCATGCCCCGAACCTCGCGGCTTTGCAGCTGGTGGTTGGCCTGGTCGAGGATGAAGGAAAGCGGCACCTCGAACACCTCGGCCACCTCGAAGGAATCGGGCGACAGGGTGAAGGGCGGGTCGATGATTCCCACCAGCGGCGTGATGACGAAGCCGGTGCCGGTGACGTAATCGTCCAGGCGGCCCAGCAGACGCACCTTGCGCCGCTCCAGGCCGGTCTCCTCCTCGGTCTCGCGCAGCGCGCAGGTGGCGAAGTCGCCCTTGTCCTCGGGTTCGAGGCGTCCGCCGGGAAAGCTGATCTGGCCGGGATGGTGGGCCAGATGGGCGGTGCGCTTGGTCAGCATCACCGTCATTCCCCCGTCGCGCTCGACCAGGGGCACCAGCACCGCCGCCGGGGTCAGGGTGTCGTCGTCGATGGGGGCGCCGGGGCGGACGGCGCCGCCCTGGACCAGGGCTTCCAGGGCCGAATCCCCCCGTCCGCGCGGGTTGAACCCGTCGGCCAGCTTGCGCGCGATCACCTCGCGCGTCATTGGGGAAGGTCCAGCCTCCCCAAGGGAAAAAAGCTCCCGCTGCTCCATAGGCCGTAAACCGTTTCTCCCTTTCCCGATTCGCCCGGGAGCTCTTCCTCCCAGCCCAGGGCGACCAGTTCGTAATAGACCGAGCGGCTGAGGCGCGCCTCGATCCCATCCCGCACGGTGACGTAGGGCGACGGCTCCCCCGAGCCCTCGGCCTCCGCGATGCGGAGCGGATGGTCCCTGTCCACCGTGACCATCTCGTCCATGTTGGTGCGGAAGCTGACCACCATCTCGCGGCCCGATCCGCACGTATACATCTCCACCGCCAGGAAGGGGACGTCGTCGACCTCGATGCGGCCCATCTCGCCCGGCGTGATCAGGAGATAGCCGCCGTCCTTGGCGCGGTACAACACCGAGGCGAACAGGCAGACCATCTCTTTGCGGTTGATCGGCGAGCCATGGTAGAACCAACGTCCCTGCCGGTCGATGCGGATACCCAGGTCGCCGCAATATTGGGGCAACCGCCCCGGGTAATCCACGTCGGGAGGGGCATCGGTCAAAGGCTGGTTCACTCGGCCGCTCCTGCGTTCTTTATCCCGTGCGAGGCGCCACCCCATGACACCCCACACCAGCTCTGCCGCCCCGCCCGACGACATCGCCGTCCTCGACGCCCGTCTGTCCGAGGCCCGCGCCGCCATCGGCCGCGTCATCTTCGGTCAGGACGAGGTCATAGATCAGAGTCTTATCACGCTGCTGGCGGGGGGTCACGCCCTGTTGATCGGCCTGCCCGGACTGGCCAAGACCCGGCTGGTCCACACGCTGGGCGTGGTGCTGGGCCTGGACGACAAGCGGGTGCAGTTCACCCCCGACCTGATGCCCGCCGACATCCTGGGCTCCGAGGTGCTGGAGGAGGGCGCAGGCGGCGCGCGCGCCTTCCGCTTCATCCAGGGCCCGGTGTTCTGCCAGCTGCTGATGGCCGACGAGATCAACCGCGCGGGACCGCGCACCCAGTCGGCGCTGCTGCAAGCCATGCAGGAGCATCACGTCAGCGTGGCCGGCGCCCGCCTCGACCTGCCCCGGCCGTTCCACGTGCTGGCCACCCAGAATCCGCTGGAGCAGGAGGGCACCTACCCCCTGCCCGAGGCGCAGCTGGACCGCTTTTTGATGCAGATCGACGTGGGCTATCCCGATCTGGCCGCCGAGCGCCGCATGCTGATCGACACCACCGGGGCGCAATCGGCCGAGCCGGTGCGCGTCATGACCGCCGCCGACCTGCTGGCCGCCCAGGCGCTGGTGCGGCGCATTCCGGTGGGTGACGCGGTGGTGGATGCCATCCTCAATCTGGTGCGCCAGGGCCGCCCGGAAAGCACGTCGCTGGATCTGGTGCGGCGCGCCGTGGCCTGGGGACCGGGGCCGCGCGCCGCCCAGGCGCTGATGCTGGCCACCAGGGCGCGGGCCCTGCTGCAGGGCCGCCTCGCCCCTTCGGTGGACGACATCCGGGCGCTGGCCGCGCCGGTGCTGCGCCACCGCATGGCGCTGGGCTTCGCGGCGCGGGCCGACGGAATCACCCTGGCCCAGGTGATCGAGGCCCTGGAAGGCACTCTATGACGGAGGCTTCGGCCCTTTCCCAGGACGCCGACCGGCGCCAGCGCCGCGCCGCCGACGCGACGGCCAGCGTCTGGGTGGCGGCCAGCGCCGGCACCGGCAAGACCAAGGTGCTGACCGACCGGGTGCTGACCCTGCTGCTGGCCGGCACGCCCCCTCACAAGATCCTGTGCCTGACCTTCACCAAGGCCGCCGCCGCCGAGATGTCCAACCGCATCGCCGGGCGGCTGGGCCAGTGGGCGACGGCGCGCGACCAGGATCTGGCCGCCGATCTGGAGCGCCTGCTGGGTCGCCTGCCCTCGGGCCAAGAGATGACCGGGGCGCGCCGCCTGTTCGCCGCCCTGCTGGACGCGCCCGGCGGCATGCACATGGAGACCATCCACGCCTTCTGCCAGTCGCTACTGCGCCGCTTTCCCCTGGAGGCGGGCATCGCGCCCCACTTCCAGGTGATGGACGACCGCGACGCGGGCGAATTGCTGGAGGCCGCCAAGCTGGACGTCCTGGCCCGCGCACGGCAAGGCGATGGCGAGCTGGGCCGCGCCCTGGCCCTGGTGACCGGTCGGGTCCACGAAACGGCCTTTCCCGAGCTGATGGGTGAGCTGACCGCCGAGCGCGGCCGGCTGGAGCGGCTGCTGGACCGCCACGGCGGGGTGGAGGGCGCGCTGGCGGCGCTCGGCGCCCGGCTGGGGCTGGAGGAGGGCGACACTCCGGAAACCCTGCTGGAATGGGCGGCGGACGAGGCCCATTTCGACGGCGAGGCCTTGCGCGCCGCCGTGTCCGCCCTGCTCACCGGCTCGGAGTCCGACGCCAAGCGGGGCGAGGCCATGGCCCGCTGGCTGGCCGACCCGGCGGGGCGGCAAGACGGCTTCGCCCTGTGGTCCGCCCAGTTCCTGACGGCCGAGGGCTCGATCCGCAAGACCCTGGCCACCAAGGCGGTGCGCGACGGCTTTGCCGGTGTGGAGGCGGCCATGCTGGCCGAGGCCGAGCGGCTGCTCCGCCTGGGCGAGAAGCTCAAGGCCGCCCGCATCCTGGAGGCCACGGGAGCGCTGCTGACGCTGGGCGGCGCCCTGCTGGATTCCTATCGCCGGGCCAAGGGTAGCCGCGCCCTGATGGATTACGACGACCTGATCTTGAGCGCCCGCGACCTGCTGGCCCGGCCCGGCGTGGCGCCCTGGGTGCTCTTCAAGCTGGACGGCGGCATCGACCACGTGCTGATCGACGAGGCCCAGGACACCAATCCCGACCAGTGGGCGGTGGTGGAGAAGCTGACCGAGGAATTCTTCGCCGGACGGGGCGCGCGGGACACCTTGCGCACCGTCTTCGCGGTGGGCGACGCCAAGCAGTCCATCTATTCCTTCCAGCGCGCCGACCCGCGCGAGTTCGAGCGCATGCGCGAAGCCTTCGCCGCCCACGTGCCCGCCAGCGGCGGCATCTGGGACGAGGTGGCGCTCAACCTGTCGTTCCGCTCGGCGCCCGCCGTGCTCGACGCGGTCAACGCCGTGTTCGCGCCCGGACGGCCGGGTCGCGACGGGGTGGCCGGCGACGAGGACATCACCCATCTGGCCCACCGTTCCGGCCAGGGCGGGCGGGTGGAGGTGTGGCCCGCCGTGGAGCCGCGCCCGGCCGACGAGGTCCCCGCCTGGAAGCCGCCGGTGGAGCGCATCCGGGGCGATTCGCCCCGCACCCGGCTGGCCCGTCTGGTGGCGGCGCGCATCCGCGCCATGATCGACGGCGAGATTCTGGAGTCCAAGGGCCGCCCGGTGCGGGCCGGCGACGTGCTGGTGCTGGTGCGCCGCCGGGGCGGCTTCGTCGAGGATCTGGTGCGTGAACTCAAGACCCGCAAGGTCGAGGTGGCGGGCGCCGACCGCATGGTGCTGACCGAGCAGATGGCGGTGATGGACCTGATGGCGCTGGGGCAGTTTCTGCTGCTGCCCGACGACGATTTGACGCTGGCCACCGTGCTGAAGGGGCCGCTGGTGGGCTTGACCGAGGAGCAGCTGTTCACCCTGGCCCATCATCGCGGCAAGGACGTGGGGCTGTGGGAGGCGCTGCGCCAGGGCGTGGCCGACGAGGGCGGCGCGTTCGAAGCCGCTTTCCGCCAGCTCTCCGACCTGCTGGCCCAGGCCGACCGCGTTTCGCCCCACACCCTTTACGCCCGCATCCTGGGGCCGCTGGGCGGGCGCAAGCGGCTGCTGGCCCGCCTGGGGCTCGAGGCCGAGGATGCCATCGACGAGTTCATGGCGCTGTCGCTGGCCTTCGAGCGCGCCCATCCACCGTCGCTGCAGGGCTTCCTCCACTGGCTGGAGGCGGGCGCGCTGGAGATCAAGCGCGACCTGGAGCAAGGGGGGCGCGACGCCGTGCGCATCATGACCGTGCATGGCTCCAAGGGATTGCAGGCCCCCATCGTCTTCCTGCCCGACACCATGCAGGTTCCCACCCGTTCGTCCCGGCTGCTGTGGCTGGGCGACGGCGAGGACGAACTGCCGGCCTGGCCGCCCCGGGCCGAGGACATGGATTCCGTCTGCCGCCAGGGCGCCGAGGCGCGCAAGCTGGCGCGCGAGCGGGAATACCGCCGCCTGCTTTACGTCGCCATGACCAGGGCGGAGGACCGGCTGGTCGTCTGCGGCTGGCGGGGCCTGAAGGCGGCGCCCGAGACCTGCTGGCACGCTTTGGTGCAGGACGCCCTGGCCCCCATCGCCGCCGAGTTCGCCGATCCCTTCCTGGCCGGAACCGGCGAGACGGCGGACGGGCCGGTGCTGGTCCTGGCCAATGCCCAGGGCGCTCCCACCGAAAAGAGCCGGGCCGCCGGGCCGGGCGAGCGTCCGCCCTCGCCGCTGCCCGACTGGGCGCTGGTCGCCGCCGAGGCCGAGCCGGTGCCGCCCCGGCCGCTGGCGCCGTCCCGGCCCGAGGGCGAGGAGCCGACCGTGCGCTCGCCCCTGGCCGAGTTGGACGGAAAGCCGCGCTGGCAGCGGGGCAAGCTGATCCACCGTCTGCTGCAGACCATGCCCGACCTGCCGCAATCGGAGCGCTCGCGTTCCATGCTGCGCTTCCTGTCGCGCCCGGCCTTCGGCCTGGAGACCGCCGAGCGGCTGGACATCGCCAACGAGGTCTCGGACATCCTCGACCATCCCGGCCTGACCAGCCTGTTCGGCCCCGGCTCGCGCGCCGAGGTGCCGCTGGTCGGGCGGATCGGCAACCGGGTGGTCTCGGGCCGGGTCGACCGGCTGAGCGTGAGCGAGACCGAGGTGATCGTCGCCGATTACAAGACCAACCGCCGCCCCCCCGCTAGCGCAGACGAGGTGCCGGAGCTTTATGTGCGGCAGATGGCCGCCTACCGTCTGGCCCTGGCCTGCATCTATCCCCGCCATCGGGTGCGCTGCGTGCTGGTGTGGACCGACGGCCCCCGCCTCACCGAGATCGAACCCGCCCGCCTGGACGACGCCCTGGCCGGGCTGGTGGAATAGCCCCAAGTTTTTCCTTCCCAAAACTGAACCGGGTGGTTTAGTTTTTCCCCATGGAAGCCACCGTGACCAAAACCCGGACCCGATCCAAGCCCTCGGCCAAGCGCGAGGCCATCCTCGACGCCGCCCAGCGCCTGTTCCTGGACGAGGGCTACGCCGCCACCAGCATGGATGCGGTGGCCGCCCGCGCCGGCGTGTCCAAGGCGACCATCTACGCCCATTTCGAGGGCAAGGACCAGCTGTTCGCCGCCATCATGCACCGCCGATGCGAGGCGTCCTTCGTCTTCGCCACGCCCGACGACAGCTTCGACGCGGCCAAGACCTTCACCACCTATGGCGAGCGCCTGCTGACCCTGCTGATGACGCCCGACGCCCTGGCGCTGTACCGGGTGGTGGTGGCGGAATCGGTCCGTACGCCGGAACTGGCCCAGGCCTTCTACGATACCGGCCCGACCCGGGGCAAGGCGGCCATCTCCGCTTCGGTGGTCCGGCTGCAGGACCGGGGCGAACTGGTGGCCGAGGTGGAACCCATGGTGATCGCCGACCAGTTCATCGGCATGCTGCGGGCCGAAACCTATCACCGCGCCCTGCTGGGCCTGCCGGTGGGCCGCCCCCTGGCCGAGACCGTCGCCGCGGCGGTCCAGACCCTGCTGCGCGCCTACGGCACGCGGTAAAACTCCCTATTCCATTCGACGTGATACACCCTCCAAAGAATAGTGCGTGACATTATTGTTGTTATAAACAACAGTTATATGTAACAACATATGCAACGATGCCGCCCGGATCAACCAGGGACGGCCGAAGAGAACAAACGGGAATCAGGCTTCATGGCCCGCCGGCGCGTCCGGGTGGGCAGGGGAGGAGTCATGCGTCTGGCAGATGTGAGAATCGGCGTGCGTCTGTTCGCCGGGTTCGGGCTGATGATCGCCGTCACCGGGGCGCTCGGCCTGTTTTCGAGCCTGCAGCTGCGGTCCATTTCCGGGCATACCGAGCTGCTGTACCGCCATCCCTTCACCGTCTCGACGGCCTTGTCCGAGGCCGACGGCGGCATCATCGCCATGCACCGGGCCATGAAGGACCTGGCCCTGGCCTTCGAGGACAGCGACATCGCCAAGGCCGAAGCCGCCATCGACGCGGCGGAAGGCCGCGTGGTGAAGAAGCTGGAGGCGGCGCGCGAGCGCTTCCTGGCTGACCGCGCCGTCTTCGACCAGCTGGGCAAGGCCCTGGCGGCGTGGAAGCCGATCCGCGCCGAGATCGTCGAGATGATGAAGCAGGGCCGCAGCGTCGAGGCCGCCGACCTGACCAAGGGCGCGGCGGCCAAGCAGGCCGAGGTGATCCAGGGCCTGATGGCCTCGGCCATCGCGCTGGCCGCCGAGGACGCCGCCCGCTTCCGCGAGCGCGCCGAAAGCGAGCAGCGCAGCGCCGGCTTTTCCCTGCTGGCGTCGTTCCTGGCCTGCGCGGTGTTCGGCCTGTGGCTGGCCTTTTGGGTGACCCGCTCGCTGACCCGGCCGCTGGAGGCCTTGCGGGCCTGCATGGCCACCATGGCCACCGGCGATTACGGGGTCATGGTGCCGGGCGGCGAGCGCAAGGACGAGATCGGCGCCATGGCCCGCACGCTGGACGTCTTCGCCGAGAACGGCCGCCAGATGGGGCAATTGGCCGAGGAGCGCCGGCAGGCCGATTCCCGCGCCTCGGTGGAGCGCCGCGAATCCCGCCTGGCGCTCGCCTCCGAGTTCGAGGAGAAGGTCACCACCGTCATGACCCGGCTGTCCGAGGCGGCGGCCGAGATGAGCCGCGCCGCCCAATCCATGTCGGGCGTGGCCACCGAGGCCTCGGGGCAGGCCGGCTCGGCCCAAAGCGCCGCCGGCACCGCCTCGGACAACGTGCGGCAGGTGGCCGAGGCGGCCGAGGACCTGTCCCACTCCATCGCCGCCATCGAGCGGCAGGTGGCGGCCTCGTCCACCACCACCGCCGAGGCGGTGGGCAAGGCCGAGCGCGCCTCGGCCAACGTCGCCGGGCTGGCCAGCGCCGCCGGGCGCATCGGCCAGGTGGTGGAACTGATCACCACCATCGCCAAGCAGACCAACCTGCTGGCCTTGAACGCCACCATCGAGGCGGCCCGCGCCGGCGAGGCGGGCAAGGGCTTCGCCGTCGTGGCGGGCGAGGTCAAGAACCTCGCCAACCAGACGGCCAGGGCCACCGACGAGATCTCGTCGCAGATCGCCCAGGTCCAGGCGGCTACCGACGAGGCGGTGGGGGCCATCGGCGACATCGTGCGCACCATCGGCGAGATCAGCCGGGCGGTCGAATCCATCACCCAGGCGGTGGCCGAGCAGCAAAGCGCCACCCATCGCATCGCCGACAGCGTCGGACGGGCGGTGGGTGGCACCGAGGAGGTGGTGGGCAGCGTCGGCCGCGTCTCCGCCGCCGCCGCCCAGGCCGGCGACGCCGCCGCCCTGGTGCTGGGTCAGGCCGACGGCGTGGCGCGCCGCACCGACGACCTGATGGGCGAGGTGGGAGCCTTCATCGCCGGAATACGGAAGGGATGAGCCCGGGCGGCCTCTCCAGCCGCCTCTCGCCGTCACGCGCCTCCTCGGGATCGCTCCGGGGAGGCGGCCGTGCTTGATGGAAATCAACTGATAAATATCAAGAAATATGCCGGATCGACTCGTCTATGCCGGGGCGTGGCCGGGCTCTGTCGATTCCAGGCCGTGGCGTTATGATGTTAGTCAATATGGAATAACTGGAATTATACAAAATTACTTGCGCAGCACTTGGTTGAATATTGACGTTTGTCATTTGATGTTCATCAAATACTTATCGTTTGCTTGATTCATTCCCACATGGCGAATATGGTCTCCCCCGCCGGGATTGCCGGTGACGATGATTTGCCCAGGGGAAACCGATGAAGGCAGCGACTTGGATGATGGCGGCACTGGCGGCCGCCTGGGCCGGAACGGCCGTGGCGGCGGAGAAGCCCGCCCATGGTGCCGGCGAGCATTACGAAACCAGCGGCGACCAGCTCCGCGGCGCCCCCATGACCCAGCCTGGGGCCCAGCCCGGGCCGCAGCTGACCGCGGACGAGTTCGCCAAGGCCAAGCAGATCTATTTCGAGCGCTGCGCCGGCTGCCATGGCGTGCTGCGCAAGGGCGCCACCGGCAAGCCGCTGACCACCGACATCACCCGCGAGCGGGGCTTCGACGCGCTCAAGGCCTTCATCACCTACGGTTCCGCCGCCGGCATGCCCAACTGGGGTTCGTCGGGCCAGCTGTCCGAGGCCGAAGTTGACCTGATGGCCAAGTACCTGCTGAACGAGCCGCCCCAGCCGCCGGAATTCGGCATGGACGAGATCAAGGGCACCTGGAAGCTGGTGATCCCGGCCGACAAGCGTCCCACCAAGAAGATGAACAATCTGGACCTGTCGAACCTGTTCTCGGTGACGCTGCGCGATTCGGGCGAGATCGCCCTGATCGACGGCGCGTCCAAGAACATCGTCAGCATCATCAAGACCGGCTACGCGGTCCACATCTCGCGCATTTCGGCCTCGGGCCGCTATCTCTACGTCATCGGCCGCGACGCCAAGATCAACCTGATCGATCTGTGGATGGAAAAGCCCGAGACCGTGGCCGAGATCAAGATCGGCATGGAGGCCCGCTCGGTGGAGACCTCCAAGTTCAAGGGCTTCGAGGACAAGTACGCCATCGCCGGCGCCTACTGGCCGCCCCAGTTCGTGATCATGGACGGCAACACGCTCGAGCCGAAGAAGATCGTGTCGACCCGTGGCATGACCTCGGACAAGCAGGAATATCACCCCGAGCCGCGCGTCGCCTCCATCGTGGCGTCGCACTACAAGCCGGAATTCGTGGTCAACGTGAAGGAAACCGGCCTGATCCTGCTGGTGGACTATTCCGACATCAAGAACCTGAAGGTCACCTCCATCGAGGCCGAGCGGTTCTTGCATGACGGCGGCTTCGACGCCTCCAAGCGCTACTTCCTGGTGGCCGCCAACGCGCGCAACAAGATCGCCGTGGTCGACACCAAGGAAGACAAGCTGGTTGGTCTGGTCGACGTGGGTGCCACGCCGCACCCGGGCCGCGGCACCAACTTCGTCCATCCCAAGTTCGGTCCCGTCTGGGCCACCGGCCATCTGGGCGACGACAGCGTGGCGCTGATCGGCACCGATCCCAAGGGCCATCCCAAGCAGGCCTGGACCAAGGTGGCCTCGCTCACCGGCCAGGGCGGCGGCTCGCTGTTCCTGAAGACCCACCCCAAGTCCAAGAACCTGTGGGTCGACACCACCTTGAACCCCGATGCCGACGTGGCGGCCTCCATCGCCGTGTTCGACATCAACAACCTGGACAAGCCCGCCGAGGTGCTGCCCATCGCCAAGTGGGCCGGCATCACCGACGGCGCGCCCCGCGTCGTGCAGCCGGAATACAACAAGGCCGGCGACGAGGTGTGGATCTCGGTGTGGAACGCCAAGGACAAGGTCTCGGCCATCGTGGTGGTCGACGACAAGACCCGCAAGCTGAAGTCGGTGATCAAGGACCAGCGCCTGATCACGCCGACCGGCAAGTTCAACGTCACCAACACGCTTCACGACGTGTACTAGGTTTATGTTTGTCCCTCGGCCTAAGCGCGCGCTTCCAGCGCGCTTGGCCGCCGCCTCAATGGCGGCTGTCGCGGCGCACCTCATAATTGAGGTGCGCCGCTCCAAAAGTCCCTTGAAACAGGATGGGGCGGCTCTCCAAATGGGGGGAGCCGCCCTTTGCCGTTTCAGGGGAGAGAACCATGCCCGCCTATCTGATCGTCGACACCCAGCTGGACGATCCCGACGCTTACGAGGAATACAAGGCCAAGGCCCGCCCCCACATCGAGCGCTGGGGCGGCGAATATCTGGCCCGGGGGGGTGAGTTGACGCTCCGCGAGAGCGATCTGTGGTCGCCCACCCGCATGGTGCTGATGCGCTTTCCCGACGTCGAGACGGCCAAGGCGTGCCTGGACAGCCCGGAATACCAGGAGATCGTCAAGATCAGCCGGGCCTCGGCCCGGCGTACGGTGGTGATCCTGGACGGGCTGTGAGCTACTCCGCCCCGGCGGCGGCCTTCATGCGGAAGGGATGCCGGGGATAGACGCCCAGGATGCGGACCTCGTGGCTGAAGAAGTCCAGCTCCTCCAGGGCCAGGCGCAGGTTGCGCTGGGTGGGGTGGCCCTCCACGTCGGCGAAGAACTGGGTGGCGGCAAACTCGCCGCCCACCATGTAGCTTTCCAGCCGGGTCATGTTGATGCCGTTGGTGGCGAAGCCGCCCATGGCCTTGTACAGCGCTGCCGGACGGTTGCGCACCCTGAAGACGAAGGTGGTGACGCAAGGCAGGTTGGGGTTGGGCTCGAGCGCCTCGCGCGCCAGCACCACGAAGCGGGTGGTGTTGTGCTCGGCGTCCTCGATCCCCGCCTTGAGCGACACCAGGCCATAGGCCTCGGCCGCCAGTTCCGAGGCGATGGCGGCCAGCGTCGGGTCGCCCTTCTGGGCCACCTCGGCGGCGGCGCCGGCGGTGTCGGAGCCGACAATCACCTTAAGCCCCATCTGGCCGATCAGGTTGCGGCACTGGCCCAGGGCGTGGACATGGCTTTTGACCGACTTGATGGTCTCGAGCGTGGCGCCCTTGACCGCCAGCAGGTGGTGGCTGATGCGCTCGAAATGCTCGGCGATGATGTGCAGGCCGGCATAGGGCATCAGGTGATGCACGTCGGCCACGCGGCCCGCCACCGAGTTCTCGATGGGGATCATGGCGTAGCGGGCGCGGCCCTCGCGCACGGCGGCGAAGGTGTCCTCGAAGGTGGCGCAAGGCAGCGGCTGCATGCCGGGATAGGCGTTGCGGCAGGCCAGATGCGAATAGGCGCCGGGCTCGCCCTGGAAGGCGATGGCGGTTTCGGGATGCGGAGCGTCGGTCATGGCGGGCTTCAGGCTTTCAGGAGGGCGCGCGCCCGTTCCAGGTCGGCGGGAGTATCGACACCCAGCGGAACCGTGTCAACCAAGGCGCAGTCGATGCGCATGCCGTTTTCCAGGGCGCGCAGCTGCTCCAGCTTCTCGCGCCGCTCCAACACGCCCTGGGGCAGGCTGACGAAACGCTCCAGCGCCGCCCGGCGATAGGCGTAGAGCCCGATATGATGGTAGTGCGGACCCTCGTTGGCCGGCACGGTGGCGCGGCTGAAATACAGCGCCCGGCCGACCCTCTGGCCCGGCTCCAGGCCCACCACCGCCTTGACCACGTTGGGGTTGGTCCGCTCCTCCTCCACCGTAATCTCGGCGATCAGGGTGGAAAGGTCGACACCCGGCTCGGCCAGGGGGGCGAAGACGTCGCGCACCACCGCCGGATCCAGGGTGGGCAGGTCGCCCTGGACGTTGACCACCGCGTCGTACTTGCCCGCCGGGTCCACCTTGCGCACCGCCTCCCACACCCGGTCCGAGCCGGACGGGTGGTCGGGGTCGGTCAGCACCGCCTTGCCGCCATGGGCCTCGACCGCATCGAGAATCTCCTTCTCGGCGCAGGCCACCACCACCGGCCCCAGCCCCGCCTCCATGGAGCGCCGCCACACCTGGACGATCATCGGCAGGCCATGGATGTCGGCCAGCGGCTTGCCGGGCAGGCGGGTGGCGTGCATGCGGGCGGGAATGACGATGATGGGGTTCAGCGCGGCCATGGCGGGGTTCCATAAGGAAGATTGCGCCTACACCCTATCCACAACGGCCGTTTCGCGCCACACTCGGGCGGCTTCAACGGGACGGAAAAAAGAGACCATGACCGCCTGCGCCCCCGAATTCATCGCCCTGGCCGAGAAACTGGCCGACGCCGCCCGCCCGGTGGTAGCCAAGTACTTCCGCACCCCCGTCGCGGTGGACGACAAGGCCGATGCCAGCCCGGTGACCATCGCCGACCGCGAGGTGGAGGCCGCCATGCGCGCCATCCTGGCCGCCGAGGCGCCCGCCCACGGCATCCTGGGCGAGGAGCACGGGCGGGAGAATTGCGACGCCGAATACGTCTGGGTGCTGGACCCCATCGACGGCACGGCGGCCTTCATCACCGGCAAGCCCAGCTTTGGTACCCTGATCAGCCTGGCCCGGAATGGAACGCCGATCCTGGGCGTGATCGACCAGGCCTTCACCGACGAGCGCTGGCTGGGCGCTGCGGGCCGCCCCACCACCTTGAACGGCCGGCCGGCGCGGGTGCGCGCCTGTCCCGATCTGGCCCACGCTTACGCCTTCACCACCGCGCCGGAACTGTTCTGCGAGAAGACCCGCCCGGCCTGGGACCGCATCGCGGCTTCGTGCAAGCGGCCCCGTTACGGCTGCGACTGCTACGCCTATGCCCTGCTGTCGTCGGGCTTCTGCGATCTCGTGGTGGAGGCGGGGCTCAAGCCCTACGACTTCTCCGCCCTGGTGCCGGTGATCGAGGGAGCGGGTGGAATTATGACCGACTGGTCGGGTAAGCCGCTCACCATTCATTCCGACGGCAAGGTCTGCGCCGCCGGCGACAAGCGGCTGCACGCCGAGGCGCTGCGGGTTCTCAACCAATGACGCCCAAGCAGGCCGACCGCTTCTACGCCCTTTTGGCCGAGCGCAATCCCGATCCCAAGAGCGATCTGGAATATTCCGATCCCTACACCCTGCTGGTGGCGGTGGTGCTGTCCGCCCAGGCCACCGACGCGGGCGTCAACAAGGCGACGCGGCCGCTGTTCGCCAAGGTGAATACCCCCCAGGCCATGGTGGCACTGGGCGAGGAAGGGCTGGCCGAAGCCATCCGCACCATCGGCCTCTACAAGACCAAGGCGAAGAACGTCATCGAACTGTCGCGCCGGCTGCTGAACCTGCATGGCGGCCGGGTTCCCCATGACCGCGAGGCGCTGGAGGCGCTGCCCGGCGTGGGGCGCAAGACCGCCAACGTGGTGCTCAACATCGCCTTCAATGAGCCCACCATCGCGGTGGACACCCATTGCTTCCGCGTCGCCAACCGCACCGGTCTGGCGCCGGGTAAGACGGTCGAGGCGGTGGAGCAGGGATTGATGAAGGCGACGCCGGCCAAGTGGCTGCAGCATGCCCACCACTGGCTGATCCTGCACGGCCGCTACGTCTGCAAGGCCAGGAAGCCCGACTGCCCGTCCTGCGTGGTGCGCGATCTGTGTGCCTTCGAGGGCAAGGACGCCCTTTAGCCGGCCGTCGCCACGTAGGGCTTGAATTCCATGTCGTTGTTGACGATGTGGCTGACCAGCCAGGTGGCCAGCGAATCGCCCAGGGTGCGCACGATGCCGGTCCGCACCTCGTCGCCGCCCTCGGAATAATGGGCCAGCACGGAATCGAGGCGCTTCAGCAGCATGTCGTGGGCGGTGCGATGGGCCTCGGTTTCGGGAAAGCCGACGGCCTGCTGCAAGGCCTCCTCGCGGGCGAAGTGCTCGCGGCACAGGGCGGCCAGGTCCCGCAAGGTCCGGCCGATTGCGGCGCAGTCGATCTCTCCGCCCGCCGCTGCCTCGAGCTCGGCGATCAGCACGATCATCCGCCGGTGGTCGGCATCGATGCTCGGATCGCCGACCGCCAGCGCCTCGTCCCAGGCGATTGACATCTGACCCCTCCCGGCCGATATCCGAACCCCGCCGGGACTCTACCCGAGGTGGGCCTGGGGGAAAAGCCGGATGATGGTCGTATCCCGGGCGGCTTTGCCCCGGCTACAGATGAATCAGGGTCGGCGCCAGCCAGCCCAACAATCCGAAGGCGATACCCACCGCGCCCAGGCCGCCCGCCACGAAGGACAGGGCCAGCATGCCGGTCACCACCGAGGCCGAGGCCAGGACGATGGCGATCTGCAGGGCGGCGGCGCCGTATTCGAACATGTGATAGGCCGACAGGGCCTTGTCGCGCTTGGCTTCCTCGGCCTTGGCCTTGGCGGCCAGCTCCTTGCGGCCCTCGCCGGTCTCCGGCTCGGAATCGTAGCGGGCCGCGGTGGCGCGCCAGTCGCCGGCCTTCTTGGCGATGGCCTCGGACGGGGGCGCCGCCAGTTCCAGCATGTCCGCCGAAGTCCGCAGCATGGTCGAGCGGATGTGCTTGGCCTGGTAGAAGGCCCACAGGTCGTTGGCGTGGATATTGGCGGCCAGCGAGGTGTTCTGGGCGCTCTTGCCGCTGGCCTCGATGATGGCCAGCAGGGCGGCGAGAACGCTGATCAGCACCGCGATCTTCTTGTTGCGGCTGGTCTTGCCCTCCTTGTGGGCGTGTTCCGCATGATGCTCGTGGTGCGCCACCTCGTGGATGGTCTCGTGCGTCTCGTGGGCTTCCATGATCGACCTTTTTTCCGTTACCCTGGCGGCTTTCTATCCGAATCCGGAGTGCCAGAGTATGTTCATGGTCCAGTGTAAGGACAAGCCCGGTCATCTTCAGACCCGCCTCGACAACCGTCCCGCCCATCTGGAATACGTGAAGGGCTTTCTCGACAAGATCGTGGTCGGCGGCCCGCTGCTGTCCGACGACGGCCAGGCCATGATCGGCAGCGCCTTCGTCATCGACTTCGACGACCGCGCCGAGCTGGACGCCTTCCTGGCCAATGACCCTTATGCCAAGGCCGGCCTGTTCGAGAGCGTCATCGTCAACCGCTACAAGAAGGTCCTGCCCTGATGGCCTTCTGGCTGGTCAAGTCCGAGCCCGGCGCCTGGTCGTGGGACGATCAGGTGCGCGACGGCGTGACCGCCTGGACCGGAGTGCGCAACTTCCAGGCCTGCAACAACCTGAAGGCCATGAAGCTGGGCGACCGGGCGTTCTTCTACCACTCGGTGGACGAGAAGCGCATCGTCGGCATCGTCGAGGTGGCGCGCGAAGCCTATCCCGACCCCACCGCCGAGGATCCCCGCTGGATGTGCCCCGATTTGAAGGCGGTGACGCCCCTGGTCCGGCCGGTGACCCTGGCCGAGATCAAGGCCGACCCCCGTCTGGCCGACCTGGCCCTGGTGCGCCAGAGCCGGCTGTCGGTGACGCCGGTGGACGAAACCTCCTGGGGCATTCTCTGCGGCCTGGGCGGGGTAAAGGCGTGACCGTTCTCTGCCCCCTGGACGCCATCCCCGACCCCGGGGCGCGGGAGTTCCGCGCCATGGTGGACGGGGAGGCGCGCCGGGTCTTCGTGGTCAGGAAGGACGGGCAGGTGTTCGGCTACGTCAATTCCTGCCCACATGTGGGGGCGCCGCTCAACCTGGAGGACGACAAGTTCCTGGACCTGTTCCAGACCTCCATCCTGTGCGCCAATCATTTCGCCCTGTTCGACATCGAGAGCGGGGCCTGCACCCGCGGCCCCTGCCAGGGGCGCTCGCTCCAGCCGTTTCCCGTCGAGGTTCGGGACGGCGACGTGGTGCGAAAGGCTTAATTGCAATTCGGCGCAGGCATGGCACCTACCCCTTTGAGCGGGCTTGTGTCGCCATGGCGAGTCGAACATAATCGTTGCCTGCTTTACCGGGGAAACATCCCGCGCCAACCAAAAAATGGACGCGGGTCAATCAGAAAAGGGAGACACCCCCAAGATGTCCGAGGTCTATCCTGTTCCCGCTGAGACGGCGAAAAACGCTCTCATCGACGACAAGAAGTACAATGAGTGGTACGAGCGCTCGGTGAAGGACCCCGACGGGTTCTGGGGCGAGCACGGCAAGCGTATCGACTGGATCAAGCCCTTCACCAAGGTGAAGAACGTCTCCTATTCCGGCGACGTCAGCATCAAGTGGTTCGAGGACGGCACGCTGAACGTGGCCGCCAACTGCCTGGACCGCCACCTGGCGACCCGCAAGGACCAGACCGCCATCATCTGGGAGGGCGACGACCCGGGCGAGTCCGCCCACATCACCTATGGCGACCTGCATGAACGGGTGTGCCGCCTGTCCAACGCCATGACCGACCTGGGCGTCAAGAAGGGTGACCGCGTCACCATCTACCTGCCCATGATCCCCGAGGCCGCCGTCGCCATGCTGGCCTGTGCCCGCATCGGCGCCGTCCATTCCATCGTGTTCGGCGGCTTCTCGCCCGACGCCCTGGGCGGCCGCATCCAGGATTGCGATTCCTCGCTGCTGATCACCGCCGACGAAGGTCTGCGCGGCGGCCGCAAGGTGCCGCTGAAGGCCAATGCCGACAAGGCGCTGGAGACCTGCTGGTCGTGCAAGAACGTCATCGTCGTCAAGCGCACCGGCGGCAACGTCCACATGGTCTCGGGCCGTGACCACTGGTACCACGAACTGGTGGAGAAGGCCGCTCCGACCCACACCCCGGTGGAGATGAGCGCCGAGGATCCGCTGTTCATCCTCTACACCTCGGGCTCCACCGGCAAGCCCAAGGGCGTGCTGCACACCTCGGGCGGCTACCTGGTGTACGCCTCCATGACCCACCAGTACGTCTTCGACTACCACGAGGGCGAGATCTACTGGTGCACCGCCGACGTGGGCTGGGTGACCGGCCACTCCTACATCGTCTACGGCCCGCTGGCCAACGGCGCCATCACCCTGATGTTCGAGGGCATCCCCAACTACCCGACCGTGTCGCGGTTCTGGGACGTGGTGGACAAGCACAAGGTCAACATCTTCTACACCGCGCCGACCGCCATCCGCTCGCTGATGCGCGAAGGCGAGGAGCCGGTGAAGAAGACCAGCCGCAAGTCGCTGCGCCTGCTGGGTTCGGTGGGCGAGCCCATCAACCCCGAGGCCTGGACCTGGTATCACCGCGTGGTGGGTGACGGCCGTTGCCCCATCGTCGACACCTGGTGGCAGACCGAGACCGGCGGCATCCTGATCACTCCGCTGCCGGGCGCCACGCCGCTGAAGCCCGGTTCGGCCACCCGTCCGTTCTTCGGCGTCAAGCCGGTGATGGTCGACGCCGAGGGCAAGGTCCTGGAAGGCAAGGTCGAGGGCAACCTCTGCCTGGCCGAGCCCGGCTGGCCCGGCCAGATGCGTACCGTCTACGGCGACCACGAGCGTTTCATCCAGACGTACTTCGCCACCTACAAGGGCATGTACTTCACCGGTGACGGCGCGCGACGCGACGAGGACGGCTATTACTGGATCACCGGCCGCGTGGACGACGTGATCAACGTCTCCGGTCACCGCATGGGCACCGCCGAGGTGGAATCCGCCCTGGTCGCCCATCCCAAGGTGGCCGAGGCCGCCGTGGTCGGCTATCCGCACGACATCAAGGGCCAGGGCATCTACGCCTACGTCACCCTGGTGTCGGGCGAAGAGCCCTCCGAGGATCTGCGCAAGGAACTGGTCAACTGGGTCCGCAAGGAAATCGGCCCCATCGCCAGCCCCGACCTGATCCAGTGGTCGCCGGGCCTGCCCAAGACCCGTTCGGGCAAGATCATGCGCCGCATCCTGCGCAAGATCGCCGAGAACGACTTCGGCTCGCTGGGCGACACCTCGACGCTGGCCGATCCCAGCGTGGTCGACGACCTCATCGACAGCCGCATGAATCGCGGTTAAGACTCCCAGCCAAGTGGGAAGACCGGGGCCCGCGGAGCAATTCGCGGGCCCCACCCTTTTGGAAAGGATCGTTTCCGTGCTGATGATCATGGCCAAGACGGTGCTGGGCCTGGGCGGGGTGTACCTGCTTCTGGTCGGTTTCGTCGCCCTGACCCAGCGCGGCATGATCTATCACCCCGATTCCACCCGCGTGCGGCCGGACGAGGCGGGCCTGCCCGAAATGGTGCCGGTGCCCATCAAGTCGGCCGACGGCTGGATCGCCACCAGCTGGTATGCGCCGCCCAAGGGCGCCAACCGGCCGACCATCGTGTTCTTTCACGGCAATTCCGGCGCCCAGGCCGACCGCGCCCATAAGGCCCGCGCCTTCCTCGACGCCGGGTTCGGCGTGCTGATGGCCGGCTATCGGGGCTTTGGCGGCAATGGCGGCCGCCCCAGCGAGAAAGGCCTCTACGCCGACGCCGAGGCGGTGGTCCGTTGGCTGACCGGCCAGGGCTTGGCTTCGCGCCGCCTGGTGCTCTACGGCGAATCGCTGGGCTCGGGGATAGCCATGGAAATGGCCATCCGCCACGAGGTGATGATGGTGGTGCTGGAAAGCCCGTTCACCTCGCTGGCCGACCTGGCGCCCGCCTATGTGCTGCCGCCGCTCGCCCAGTTGCTGACGCGCGACCGCTACGACAACCTGATCAAGGCGCCCAGCCTGCGGGTGCCGCTCCTGGTGGTTCACGGTGACAAGGACGGCCTGGTGCCGGTCACCATGGGCCACGCGGTGCTCAACGCCGCCGATACCGTCAAGGAAGGCCTGTTCCTGCCCGAGGCCCATCACAACGACCTGTGGGAGCACGGCGCCGGCAAGCGGATCATCGACTTCATCACGCGGCGGCTGTTGTAACGGTTTGAGGCCCTTGCCCCGAAACGCCTTCGGCTGTATGAGTTTCCCCCATGCATATCCTTGAATTCGAAAAGCCCATCGCCGAGCTCGAGGGCAAGATTGAGGAGCTGCGGCACCTGTCCGATGGCGGCGACGTCAACATCGCCGACGAGGTGTCCAAGCTTCAGGCCAAGGTCGACAAGCTGCTGCGTTCGACCTACGCCAAGCTCACGCCGTGGCAGAAGACGCAGGTGGCCCGCCACCCCGAGCGTCCGCACACGCTGGCCTACATCTCTGCGCTGGTCGAGGACTTCACGCCGCTGGCCGGCGACCGCGCCTTCGCCGAGGATCAGGCGATCATCGGCGGCCTGGGCCGGTTCCGGGGCCGCTCGGTGATGGTCATCGGCCACGAGAAGGGCCACGACACCGAAAGCCGCCTGAAGCATAATTTCGGCATGGCCAAGCCCGAGGGCTACCGCAAGGCGCGTCGCCTGATGGAGATGGCCGACCATTTCCAGGTGCCGATCCTCACCCTGGTGGACACCGCCGGCGCCTATCCCGGCGTCGACGCCGAGGCCCGCGGCCAGGCCGAGGCCATCGCGCGCTCCATCGAGACCTGCCTGGACGTGCGCGTCCCGCTGGTTTCGGTGATCATCGGCGAGGGCGGTTCGGGCGGCGCCATCGCGCTGGCCACCGGCAACACCGTTCTGATGCTCGAACACGCCATCTATTCGGTGATCAGCCCCGAGGGCTGCGCCTCGATCCTGTGGCGCTCGGCCGAGAACGCCAAGGACGCCGCCGAGCAGCTGCGCCTCACCGCCCAGGACCTGCACAAGCTGGGCATCATCGATTCCGTGGTGCCCGAGCCCATGGGCGGAGCGCACCGCAATACCGACCTGATGATGCAGACCCTGGCCATGGCCGTGGATTCGGCGCTGCGCGACCTTGCGGGCGTGGAAGGCGGCATCCTGCGGGCCCGCCGGCGCGAGAAATTCCTGGAGATGGGGCGGGCGGGCCTGTCGTGACCAGCCTTGCCGTTCCTGAGCTGTCGGTGGTCGTCCCGGTCAAGAACGAGGCCGAGAACATCCGTCCGCTGCTGGACGAGATCCACATGGCGCTTCAGGGCAAGGTGGAGTTCGAGGTCGTCTACGTCGACGACGGTTCCGACGACGACACTCCGGCCGCTCTGGAACAGGCCCGGGTCATCCACCCCCGCCTTCGGGTGGTCCGCCACAAGGCCAGCTGCGGCCAGAGCCAGGCGGTCGCCACCGGTGTGCGCCATGCCGCCGGCAAGCTGATCGCCACCCTGGACGGCGACGGCCAGAACGATCCCGCCGACCTTCCCGCCATGCTGGACCACTGGCGCTCGCAGCCCGACGACGTCCGGCCCCGGCTGATGATCACCGGCTGGCGCGCCAACCGCCGCGACGACGGAATCCGCCGGCTGTCCTCGAAAGTGGCCAATTCCATCCGTTCCAAGCTGCTTCGCGACCGGACCCCGGATTCGGGCAGCGGCATCAAGCTGTTGCCGCGCGAGCTGTTCCTGGACCTGCCCCGCTTCGACCACATGCACCGCTTCATGGCCGCCCTGGTGATCCGGGCCGGCGGCTCGGTCGAGGTGGTCAAGGTCAACCACCGCCCGCGCGAGCGCGGCACCTCCAAGTACGGAGTGTGGAACCGCCTGTGGGTGGGCATCGTCGATCTGTTCGGCGTCATGTGGCTGATGCGCCGGGCCCGGAACCCGGTCGTCGAGAGCAAAGAGTGACGGCCCGCCATCACCCTTTTCTCAATCCCCGGGCCATGGCCAAGGGGCTGGTGCTGATCATCACCTTCGTCGCCATCGGCTTTCTGCTGGAAGGCCTCGGCCTCAAGGACGCGCTCGACACCCATTGGATCGATTCCGAGGTCCGGGGCAAGGGCCTGAGTGGCGACGCCCTGTTTGTCCTGATCGGGGCGCTGGCGGTCTGCGTCGGCCTGCCGCGTCAGGGGGTGTGCTTCCTGGCCGGCTACGCCTTCGGCTTCGCCGAGGGGCTTTTGTGGTCCACCCTGGCCTCCATGCTGGGCTGCGTCGCCACGTTCTTCTACGCCCGCTTCATGGGGCGCAGCTTCATCGTCAGGCGCTTTCCCGAGCGCATTGCCCGCATCGACGCCTTCCTGGCCGGCAACACCTTCGCCATGACCTTGCTGATCCGCCTGTTGCCGGTGGGCAGCAACGTCATCACCAATCTGGCGGCCGGCGTGTCGGGCAGCCGGGCGTTGCCGTTCTTCGCCGGCTCCCTGCTGGGCTATCTGCCGCAAAGCATCGTCTTTGCGCTGCTGGGCAGCGGCATTCAGGTTGATCCGGTCTTTCGCATCGGCGCCAGCGTGGTATTGTTCGTCGCCTCCGGGGCGATGGGCGTGTGGCTGTTCCGCCGCTTCCGCCACGGCCGGCATCTGGACGCCGCCACCGAGGCGGTCATCGAAGAAGACGGCGACGAAAATCATGAAGAGATCCGCTAAAGCCCTCTGCCTTTGCCTCGCTTTGCTCGGCCTGGCCGCCTGCGCGCCCGACCAGTCGGCGCCGACGCTCACCGCTCCGCCGCGCGCCAAGGATTTGAGCTTCGACGACCAGGGCCGCGTGGTCCGTGCGCGGGGCGAGCGCAATTGGGACGACGCGGTGGGCAAGCGGGCCCAGGCCATGCTGATCCAGGCCGACCGCGAGGCCTTCAAGGGGGTCTCCGTCCGCGCCTGGGATGGCGGCGTCCTGCTGACCGGCGCCGTCACCAAGCCGGAATTGCGCCGCCGCGCCGGCGAGATCGTCCAGACCGTCGAAGGGGTGACCCAGGTGTTCGACGATCTGGCGCTGTCCGAGAATCCCGCCCATCCCATGTATCTGCCCGACGCCCATCTGGAACAGCGGATCTATGCCGGTCTGCTGGGCAACGATCTGGTCAACGGCGCCTATGTGGTGCGCGTGGTCAACGGCGTCGCCTACCTGCAGGGCACCACCCGCACCAAGGCCGACGTGGAGAAGGCGGCCGAATTCGCGCGCAGCTTCGACGGCGTGAAGTGGGTGGTGGACCGGGTCTCCGTCCGCTGACCATGGTTTAGCCGCATTCCGGGTCCAGGGTTGGCTGACTAGCCCTGGAGTCCCGGTTCATGTCCTCGCGCCTTGCCCTGCTGATTCTGCTGGCCGTGCCCGCCGCCGCGGCCGCCGGCGAGATTTCCGTTCCCGCCGACACCCGCTCCGCCCTGTCGCTCACCCTGCACCAGGACGGCCCGGCCCTGATCCGCGACCGCCGTCCGGCGATTCTGGACAAGGGCGTCACCTCCCTCAGCCTGGACGGCATTCCCCGCACCATCCGCCCCGGCAGCGCCGCCCTCGATGGCGCGGGGCTGAACGTGGCCGAACGCTGGGTCGATGCCGGGCTTCTGTCGGCGGACCGGCAACTGGCCGCCCATCTCGGCCGCACCGTCTCGGTGGTGTGGGATGCCGGCGCCTCGGCGCAGAAGGCCAAGGTGCTGGCCGCCGAGGGCACGCCGCTGTTCGAGGCCGACGGCAAGGTGGTGGCGGGCCAGCCGTCGCGCATCGTCTACGATTCCCTGGCGCCGGGACTGGCGCCGCGCCCGTCCTTCCGGGCGCAGGTGGAGGCGGAGAGCGCCGGACGGCGCGAACTGGAGCTGTCCTATGCCGCCGATGGCCTGGCCTGGACGTCGCTGGCCAGCGGCGAGCTCAGGGGCGACACCCTGGCGCTCGCGGTCTGGGCCGATGTCAGCAATGCCAGCGGCGCCGATTTCACCGACGCTACGGTGCGCTTGGTGGCCGGCGCCACCCAGGCCGGGGGCGGAGCCCCCAAGATGATGATGGCGGCCCGTTCCGGCATGGCCGATTCCGCCGCGCCGCCACAGCGCGAGGCGGTGGGGCTTTACCACGTCTACACCCTGCCTCGGCCGGTGACCCTGCGCGACGGGGAAAGCCGGCAGGTGCCGCTGCTGCCGCCCGCCCAGGTGTCGGTGAGCCGGGAACTGGCCCTCGATCCCCAGGGGGTTCACCTCTTCTTGTCGCGGGTCCAGGATTTTCGGCCGCAGCATCCGGTGCTGCGCCTCGTCTTCGCCAATACCGCCAAGGCGGGACTGGGCAAGCCGCTGCCTGCCGGCCCCATCCGGGTGACCATGCGCGGCCCGGGCGGCGAGCCCGTCCTGCTGGGCGAGGATCATCTGCCCTCCCTGCCCGAAGGCGCCGAGGCCCGGTTGACCCTGGGCCAGTCCTTCGACGTCACCGCCCGGCGGGTGCAGACCGATTTCCAGAAGGTCTCGGCCGAGGTCAGCGAATCCGCCTGGGAGGTTCGCCTCGCCAATGGCGGCGAGCAGCCGGCCGTGGTCACCGTGCGCGAAGCCTTCCGCTCCGACTGGCTGGTGCTGGAGGAAAGCGTCGCCCACGCCAAGGAGAGCGCCACCCAGGTCCGCTGGACGGTTCCGGTCCCGGCCAAGGGCGAGGCAATCCTACGCTACCGCGTGCGGATGAAGTAGGAGAGGATAGGGGAAGGAGGCTCAGGCCACCTGCTGGCGGAGCGCGTCCAATTGCTCGCGGATCTCGTCGAGCCGCATCACGATGGTGACGATGCCCAGCTGTTCCTCGACCTGATTGCGCTCGTCCATCAAGGCCTGGCGGGCGGCGGGGTCGGCGGTCTGCCAGCGGACGTTCATGCCTTCCTCGTATTCAGCGAAGGTATGCAGCGCCGCGTCCAGCTCGAAGTCGAGCCGGTTCTTTTCTTCGGTCAGAGTCTCGATCATGGCTTTGATATCATCCACGAAACCACCGTCGCCGTTCTTTAGGCGGCGAGCCTCTGTCTGGGATCAAGCGCCTCGACCTCGGCCCGGGCGGCGGAATCCTCCACCCCGGTGACGGCCGCCAGCAGCATGGCCGCCGCGGTCAATCCTTCCGCATGGGCGACGCCGTCGCCGCGTCCGGCTGCCAGGGCATCCTGAACCGTTTCGTCGTAGGCGGTCAACACCATCTCCAACGTCGCTGCGTCCATGTGGCTTCCCCTTCAGGTCCGCTGCCTTATCCCAGTGACAAGGGCCTTAATAGGGCGATGGTATGTCCTCGAGTCATTGCTTCGCAACCAAATAATGTCTGCATTACAAATATGTGTATTGTAATACTTCGCCCGTTATTGCGTTCACTTATTAAATGGCATGTAAACAGGATGTAACTTTGGAATTTGCATAATCGACGTTTCGCCCGCAAGTTATCATTGCGAAGGTATGTGCTCGCAAAGGCTGTCATGGGCGGGAAGGGGGAGGGGCGAAGGGGCGGGCCCCTTCGCTTTTAGTGCGCGGCGTCCCAGCTGTCGGCGACGCCGGCTTCCACCAGCAGGGGGACGGACAGGGCGGCGGCGGATTCCATGACGCTTTTCACCACCTGGACGGTGGCCTCGGCCTCGGCCTCGGGGGCTTCGAGGACCAGTTCGTCATGGACCTGGAGCAGCAGGCGGGCCGCCAGGCCGGCATCGGCCAGGGCGGCGGGCAGGCGGATCATGGCGCGCTTGATGATGTCGGCGGCGCCGCCCTGGATCGGGCCGTTGATGGCGGCGCGCTCGGCGAAGGCGCGCATGGCGCCGTTCTTGTCCTTGATGCCCGGCGTGAAGACCTTGCGTCCGAACAAGGTGGTGACGAAGCCGTTTTCCCGCGCCTCCTCCTTGGTCCGCTCCATATAGGCGCGGATTTCGGGATAGCGGGCGAAATAGGCCTCGATATAGGCCTTGGCCTCGCCCTGGGGGATGCCCAGCTGGGCGGCCAGGCCAAAGGCGCTGATGCCGTAGATGATGCCGAAATTGATGGCCTTGGCCCGGCGGCGCAAGCCCGGATCGATGCCGTCCAGCGGCACGCCGAACACCTGGGACGCGGTGATGGCGTGGATGTCCTGGTTACGGGCGAAGGCGTCGCGCAGGCCCTCGATCTCCGCCACATGGGCGACCAGGCGCAGCTCGATCTGCGAATAGTCGGCGCTGATCAGCTTCTTGCCCGGTTCGGCCACGAAGGCGTGGCGAATCTTGCGCCCTTCCTCGGTGCGGATGGGGATGTTCTGCAGATTGGGGTCGGAAGACGACAGCCGTCCGGTGGTGGTGGCGGCCAGCGCGTAGGAGGTGTGGACGCGTCCCGTGGCCGGATTGATCTGGGCCACCAGGGCGTCGGTGTAGGTGCCCTTCAGCTTGGACAGCATGCGCCAGTCCAGCAGGCGGGCGGGCAGGGGATGCAAGGGCGCCAGTTCCTCCAGCACGTCGGCGCCGGTGGCCCACTGGCCGGTCTTGGTCTTCTTGCCGCCGGGGAGGTTCAGGGTTTCGAACAGCACCTTGCCCAATTGCTGCGGCGAACCCAGGTTGAAGGCCTCGCCGTTGTTCAAGGCCACCACCTCGGTCTCCAGCTCGCCCAGGCGGCGGCCGAAATCCTCGGAAAGCGCCATCAGCTGGGCGCGGTCCACCTTGATGCCGTCCCGCTCCATGGCGCTGATCACCGGCACCAGCGGGCGTTCCAGCGTCTCGTAGACGCTGACCATGCGTTCGGCCAACAGGCGGGGTTTCAGCAGGCCATGCAGGCGCAGCGTCATGTCCGCGTCCTCGGCGGCGTAGGCGCAGGCCTTGTCCAGCGGCACGCGGTCGAAGGTCACCTGGTTGCGGCCCGTGCCGCAGACCTCGGAGAAGGGAATGTTGGTGTGGCCGAGATGGAGCAGGCACAGCTCGTCCAGCCCATGGCCGTGGCTGGCCCCGTCCAGCACGTAGGACAGCAGCATGGTGTCGTCGAAGGCCTGGACGGCAAGGCCCAGTCCGGTCATCACCTGCATGTCGTACTTGATGTTGTGTCCGACCTTCAGCACCGAAGGATCGGCCAGCAGCGGAGCAAGCCGCGCCAGGGTCTGGGCGGCGGGCAGGATCTTCGGGGCGTCGGCCGATGGCCCGCCCAGAAGGTCACCCTGGGCCTGGGCCGGGGAATGCATCACCGGGATGTAGCAGGCCCGGCCCGGCGCCACGGCCAGGGAGATGCCCACCAGCTTGGCGCGCAAGGGGTCGAGGCCGGTGGTCTCGGTGTCGAAGCCCACCAATCCTGTCTCGGTGGCCTTGGTGATCCAGCGATCCAGGGCGGCCAGATCGGTGACCAGCTCGTAGGCGGTCTCCACCGTCGGCGGCAGGGAGGGGGCTTCGGCCGGAGCGGCGGCGACGATGGCCCGCGTGGCGGTGGGGGCGGTGGGAATCTTGGCGTTGAGGCGGCCCATCAGGGACCGGAAGCCCTGGGCGGCGCAGAAGGCGGCCAGCTTTTCCGGGGCCGGCGGCTTGACGTCCAGGTCGGCCAGCGGCACCGGCACCGGCGCGTCGGCGCGCAGGCGGACCAATTCGCGCGAGATGCGGGCCAGATCGGCGTTCTGTTGCAGGGTCTCGCGGCGCTTGGGCTGCTTGATCTCGCCGGCGCGGGCCAGCAGGGTGTCGAGATCGCCGTATTCCTCGATCAGCTGGGCGGCGGTCTTGACGCCGATGCCCGGCACGCCCGGCACGTTGTCGGACGAATCGCCGCACAGCGCCTGGACGTCCACCACCTTATCCGGCGGCACGCCGAACTTTTCTCTGACCTCGGCCTCGCCGATGGCGCGGTTCTTCATGGGGTCGTACATCTCGACCCCCGGCCCCACCAGCTGCATCAGGTCCTTGTCGGACGAGACGATGGTGACCCTGGCCCCGGCCTCGACGGCCAGACGGGCATAGGTGGCGATCAGGTCGTCGGCCTCGAATCCTTCCAGCTCGACGGCCGGCAGGTCGAAGGCCCGCGTGGCTTCGCGCACCAGGGGGAACTGGGGCACCAGCTCCTCGGGCGCCGGCGGGCGGTGGGCCTTGTATTCGGGGTAGATGTCGCTGCGGAAGGTCTTGCGCGAGGAATCGAAGATCACCGCCACGTGGTCGGCGTCGCTGTCGGACAGCAGCTTCATCAGCATGGTGGTGAAGCCGTAGACGGCGTTCACCGGCGTGCCGTCGGCCCGCGTCATGGGCGGCAGGCCGTGGAAGGCCCGGAAGATGAAGCCCGAGCCGTCGATCAGAGTGACGTGGCGGGGTGCGGCCACCTCAGTGGTGGCCGACCTTGGCGCCTTCGGCCAGCACGTAGGTGCGCGAGCAATAGGGGCACACGATCTTGCCCTCGGCGGTCAGGTCGAGGAAGACGCGGGGATGGCCGAGACCCTTGGCCACGTCGCCGTCGCAGGCGACGGAGGCGGTGGACACGGTGACGGTTTCGAAGGCGGCGGCGGGCTGGGTGGAAGCGGACGACATGGGTGCTCCGTTGACCGGGGTGTTGGCCGGATGATACCCATTGGCGGCCATGGTTCAATCACTCTCTCACGCCACCCTGCCCGAATCGGCGGTTGAAGCCCACTCCCTGGTCAAGGTCTATCGCGGCCGGGGCGTGGAAAAGCGGGCGCTCGACGCGGTCAGCCTGTCGGTCCCCCGCGGCTCGTTCTTCGGCCTGCTCGGCCCCAACGGGGCGGGCAAGAGCACCTTCATCAACATCCTGGCCGGTCTGGTGCTGAAGACCGAGGGCCGGGTCACGATCTGGGACCGCGACATCGACGTGGACGGGCGCGGCGCCAAGGCCGCCATCGGCGTGGTGCCGCAGGAACTGAACCTGGACCCCTTCTTCACGCCGCGGGAACTGCTCGACGTGCAGGCCGGCATGTACGGTGTGCCGAAGCCTGAGCGCCGCACCATGGAGATCCTGGAAGCGGTGGGGCTGGCCGACAAGGCCGGCGCCTACGCCCGCACGCTGTCGGGCGGCATGCGCCGCCGCCTGCTGGTGGCCAAGGCCATGGTCCACACGCCGCCGGTGCTGATCCTCGACGAACCCACCGCCGGCGTCGACATCGAGCTGCGCCAGCAATTGTGGGCCTATGTGCGCGAGCTGAACGCGCGCGGCACCACCGTCATCCTCACCACCCACTACCTGGAGGAGGCGGAGGAGCTGTGCGACCGCATCGCCATCATCAACCATGGCAAGCTGGTGGCCTGCGATTCCACGCCCAACCTCTTGAAGCGCATCGACGGCAAGGCGCTGACCATCACGCTGGAAGCCGATCTGGCCGAGATTCCGCCGGCGCTGGCGCCGTTCGGGCCCGAGCGCCTGGATGCCCGGCGTCTGCTGCTGCGCTACCGCCCCTCGGCCACCCCCATGGGCCGCATCCTCGGCGCCTTCGCCGCCGCCAATCTCGCCATTGCCGACCTGTCCACCGAGGAAACCGACCTCGAGGACATCTTCCTGCAACTGACCTCGTCGAAATGATCCGTGGACTGGGAGGGCTGCTGATGAGTCTGCTGCTCTCCGCCTGCGCCGCCGCCACCCATCCCGCCGGCCCCGAAATCCAGGCGCCGGTCCTGGAGACCGATGCCATCGTCACCGCCGACGGGGCGCGGCTGCCACTACGCTCGTGGTTGCCGGCGGCCGGGCCCAAGGCGGTGGTGGTCGCCATCCACGGCATGAACGACTATTCCAACGCCTTCCTTGGTCCGGGCAAGGCGCTGGCGGCCAAGGGCATCGCCGTCTACGCCTATGACCAGCGGGGCTTCGGCCAGGGCCCCCATCCCGGCTGGTGGTCGTCGACCGCGACCATGGCCGCCGACCTCAGCACCGCCGCCCGCCTGCTCGCCGCCCGTCATCCGGGGACGCCGCTCTACCTGCTGGGCGAGAGCATGGGGGGTGCGGTGACCATCGAAGCCGCCGCCCATGCCCCCATGCCCGAGGTGAGAGGCGTGATCCTGTCGGCCCCGGCGGTGTGGGGGCGGGGCAGCATGCCCTGGTACCAGCGGGCCGCCCTGTGGCTGGCCTATCAGGTGGCGCCGGGTTGGACGCTGACCGGACGGGGACTGAAGATCCAGCCCTCCGACAACATCGAGATGCTGCGCGCCTTGTCCAAGGACCCCCTGGTCATCAAGCAGACCCGGGTGGACGCCATCCACGGAATGGTGGACCTGATGGATGCGGCGCAGGCCGACGCTCACCGCCTGGACCTGCCCACCTTGCTGCTCTATGGCGCGCGTGACGAGATCATCCCGCCCGAGCCCACCTGGGAGGCGGTGGCGGCCCTGCCCCGCTTGGGGAGCGGCCAGCGGGCCGCCCTTTACGCCAACGGCTGGCACATGCTGTTGCGCGACCTTCAGGCCCAGGTGGTGATCGACGACATCGCCGCCTGGATCGCCGACCCTTCCGCGCCGCTGCCGTCGGGCGCTGACAGGGCGGCGTCAGAAAAGCTTGCGACCCTTGCGTCTGAGAGCCGGTGACGGGGTGCCGTCCCCCATGCCATACTTCGCAGTCGCGAAATGATCGGGTGAGCGCGCATGACGGTTCGATCTCGGTTCTGGACACTGGCGGCGGCGGCGATTGCCGCTTCGGGACCCGCTTGGGCCGACCAGAAGGTGGTCCGCGCCCTGGGCGACGGGCTGCCCCAGCCCGGCATGGTCTTCGAGGACGTGCGCGCCATGAAGCTGGCGCCCGGCCGGCGCATCGTCTGCGAATCCGACACCGACAAGCCCCGGCTGGCCAATCCCGGCCTGATGAAGGTCCAGCGTTCGCGTGGCGCCGACCATGTCAGGCGTTGCGCGGTGTTCGCCGACGACGGAACCGACACCTGGTCCATCGCCGGCGTGCCCACCGCGCTCGGCGAGGCGCGGCTGTGGCTGATCTTCGTCGAGCAGGGCGCCCAGGGGCGCTATCGCCTGGCCCAGTTCAGCCTGTGGGGCCGCAATGCCGAATGGGACAAGGCGGCCGGACTGCTGGGCGCCATGCTGGGCGAGCCCTCGACTCGTGGCCACCAGCTTCTCGGCTGGCAGGACGAGCAGCACGAGACCCTGATGTTCGTCGACGAGAAATATCCCGATGAATTCGCCGTCGCGGTGGGCGATGTCCGCCTGCGCAAGCTGATGAGATCCCCCGGAACCGCCATCCGCGAGTAGTCGCCATGCGTCTTGCCGTTGTTGTTTGCCTGCTGTTGCTGTCCGCCCTGCCGGCTTGGGCTGCCGACACCACCCGGCCGTTGGAATTGGGGCCGGCTCAATTGGGCATGCGCGCCAACCAGCTGCGCTTCTCCGCCCTGCCCGCCAATACCAAGATGGTGTGCGGCTGGGATGCCGAGAAGCCGCCGGGGGTCGAGAAGACTCCGCTGATGATGGTCGGCGCCATGGTCACCGCCAAGGTGGACCGTTGCGCCCTGTTCCAGGACGACGGCAAGAACAACTGGAGCCCGCGTCCCACCCAGGTGGGCGGCGTGCCCACCGAATTATGGTTCATGACCATCGAGGACGAGGCGGGCACCCAGCGCATCTTCCAGATCGTCGGGCGCCAGGAGCCGGACAAGTTCCCGACCACCTTCACCTTCCTGGCTGACCGCTGGGGCGCGCCGGTGCAGAAGGTGCCCTATTTCGTCCGCTGGCTGAACGGCACCAACGAAGGCCAGATGAAGGAAAGCGAAGACGGCGTCATGATCTGGCTGTTCGATACCAAGCTGCATGCGCTGATGGAATCGCGCATGCCCAAGGGCAAGAGCAAGAAATAGCCATTCCCCTCAGGGGCAGCCGCGCAGCGAGCTTTGCCGGTTGATGGACATCAGCCGCTTTTCGCCCAGGTCCAGCGCCTTGGCCGTGGCGCGCCGGTGGTCGAGCAATTCGCATTCGGCGGCGACCAGCGCCTTCTGGTCCGATTTGGTGAGAATGGCGTGGTAGCGCCTGGCGGCCGGATCGCCGTTCCGCTTGGCTGCCAGATAGGCCTGATGCCAGCGGGCGTACTGGCCGTTGCCCACCAGCGACATCACCACCTCGGCGGCGGACAGGTTGCCCGGCTTCAAGGGAAACCGGATATAGCCGCCCGGCGTGTCGGGCGAGGTCATGGTGTAGATGCCGATCGTGTTGTCGGCGACCGCGTTGGTCCGGCTTTCGTCCGGCATGGGGAGGCAGCGCAGGTCCTTGACCTCGGCGGCGAGCGAGCGCTCCTTGGGCTGCAGTTCGGCGGTCATGTCGATGGCCTTGCGGAGCAGGGTCACGCATTCCGCGCTCCGCTCGCCGTCGCCCATCTGGATCTTCCGCCCCTTGTAGTCGATGGATTGCGGCGCCGCCGCCGCGCCCGACGCCATCAGGGCGGCGAAGGCGGCCGCCAGAATTGGAAGTCTCATTTTCCCTCCGCCAAGACGCCGCCGCGATCAGATCGGGCAGCCGCGAACATCCATCCGCTTGCCGATATAGGCGGCGCGGTCGACCCCCAGACCAAGCGCCATGATCGCGGCATGGTCGTTTTCCAGCATCTCGCATTCGGCCATCAGCAGCGCCTTGACGTCGCTCTTGGTCAGGAGGGTGTGATACTTGCGGGCGACCGGGTCGCCGCTGCCTCCCCTCTGCTTGGCCGCCAGATAGGTCCGGTGCCAGCGGGCGTAAGTGCCGTTGCCCAGCAGCGACAGGACCGTGTCCGCCGCCGAGGCTTCGCCCGGCTTCAGGGGGAAGCGGATGTAGCCGCCCGGAACATCCGGCGATTCCATGGTGTAGACGCCGACGGTGTTGTGGGCGACGGCGTTGGTCCGGTTTTCCTTGGGGATGGGCGAGCAGCGCAGATCCCTGATTTCCGCCGTCAGGGCACGCAGCCTGGGCGGCAGTTCGGCGGTCATGTCGATGGCCCGGCGCAACAGGGCCATGCATTCGGAGCCGGAACCGTCGGCGGCGTATTGAATCTGGCGGCCCTTGTATTCCTGAACCTGAATCGGGGCGGCCATGCCCGACCCCGCCTGGGCGACAAGCCCGGCGGCAATCAACAGAACCCGCAGCTTCATGTCCCCCCCTCCCCGGCGGAACGCCCCGGCCCCCCGGCCGGCGCGGCATTGCAACCAAATGGTGACAAATGCTGATTGGGAGATCAATCCATACCAATGATCAATTGGTAATTGTCCAGGCGGCATAGTCGCGCCTTGAGTCCGCCGCAATCGGTCCCCATCATCAGGGGCATGTCCAAGGAAGCCGCCCTTTTCGCCCTGACCCGTTTCGGTATGGGAGTCGCCCCCGGCGAGGTCGCCGGCCTTAGTGCCGACCCGCGCGGCTGGGTGCTGGAACAGCTCGACCGCCCGGCGGCGCCGCCGGAATTGGCCGGCCTGCCCGACCATGCCTCGACCCTTCGCCGCATGGCCGAGATCAAGAAGGCGCGCAAGCGCGATCCCGATTTGGGCCCCGATTCGGGCAAGGACGAGATGCGCCGCCTGGCCGTCGCCGAGGCCGCCGCCCGCACCCGCGCCGCCATCACTTCGCCCACCCCCCTGGTGGAGCGCCTGGTGCGGTTCTGGAGCAACCATTTCACCGTTTCGGCACAGCGCCATCAGGTGGCGCCCATCGCCGGCACCTTCGAGCGCGAAGCAATCCGCCCCCATGTCCTTGGCCGCTTCCACGACATGCTGCGCGCCGTGACCCGTCATCCCGCCATGCTGGCCTATCTCGACAACGCCCAATCCATCGGCCCCAACTCGCCCGCCGGGCAGAAGCGGGGCAAGGGATTGAACGAAAACCTGGCCCGCGAGATCCTCGAACTTCACACGCTCGGGGTCGAAGGCGGCTATGGCCAGGGCGACGTGGAGGCCTTCGCCGGCATCCTCACCGGATGGACCATCGATCCCGAGGGCGGCTTCTTCCGCTACGTCCCCAACCGCCACGAGCCGGGAGCCAAGATGCTGCTGGGCCAGCGTTTCGAAGGCGGAGAGGTCGAGGCCGAGCGCGCCCTGCTGACGCTGTCGCGCCATCCGTCCACCGCCCGCTTCGTGGCAGCCAAGCTGGCCCGGCATTTTGCCGCCGACGACCCGCCGCCGGCCCTGGTGGAGGTGCTGGCCCGCACCTTCCTCGACACCGACGGCGACCTGCTGGCGGTGACGCGCCTCCTGGCCACCCGGGCCGAGAGCTGGAGCCAGCCGTTGGCCAAGATGCGCAGTCCCGACGATCTGGTCATCGCCACCGGGCGGCTGATCGGGTTGGATGCGGGCGAGGATTCCGACCGTCGTCTGGTGCAGTCCCTGGCCGTTCTCGGCCAGCCCGTGTGGTCGGCCCCGTCCCCGGCCGGCTGGCCCGACCGGGCGGAAAGCTGGATGGCGCCCGAAGCCCTGATGCGCCGCCTGGAATGGGCCAGGACCCTGGCCGACCGCAGGGGACGGAACTTCGCCGCCCAAGGCGCCCAGCAGGTGATCGCCGCCGGCCCGGCCACCCGTCAGGCCCTGGAGGGCGCCAAGGGGGCGGAGGCGCTGTTCCTGCTGCTGGCCAGCCGCGAATTCCAGAGGAGATGAGCATGCATCTCTCCCGCCGCACCTTCCTTGGCTGCTCCGCCGCTTTCGGGATCATTCCCGGCGCCCTGGCCGCCCCGCCCGGTGACCGCCGGCTGGTGGTGGTGGTCCTGCGCGGTGGCATGGACGGGCTGCACGCGGTACCGCCGCTGGGCGACCCCGACTATGCTTCGGCGCGGGGCGGGCTGGCGCTTGATCCCGGCGGTGGGGCGATCCGCCTGGATTCCACCTTCGCCCTGCATCCCGCCCTGGCTCCGTTGCAGCCCCTGTGGCAGGACCGCGAACTCGCCGTGGTGCATGCGGTGGCCTCGCCCTATCGCGAACGCTCCCATTTCGACGGGCAGGACGTGCTGGAAAGCGGCGGCATCCGTCCCCATGCCCTCAACGACGGCTGGCTCAACCGCGCCGTGGCGGCGAAGGGCAATCCCTCCGCCCTGGCGGTGGGCCAGGCGGTGCCGCTGCTGCTGCGCGGCGCGGCCAAGGTCGCGTCCTGGGCGCCGTCGCCGCTGCCCGGCCTGCCGCAATCCCGTGTCGCGGCGCTCCGTGCGCTCTATGACGGCGATCCCCTGCTCGCCATGGCCTTCGAGGAAGGGATGCAGATGGAGGCCTTCGCCGATTCGGCGCTGACGGCGGAGCCGGAGATGGCGGGAAACAAGCGCAAGGGCGCGTCCGCCTTTCCCGCCCTGGCCGGAGCTGCTGGCAGCCTGATGGCCGCCGCCGAGGGTCCCCGCCTGATGGTCATGGAATTGGGCGGCTGGGACACCCACAGCGGCCAGTTGGGCCGCATGAGCCAGCCCTTGGGCCAACTGGCGGAGGGCATCAACGCCCTGGCCCGCGCTCTGGGTCCCGCCTGGAAGACCACCCTGGTGGTCGCCGTCTCGGAATTCGGCCGCACCGTGGCCGAGAACGGCACCGGCGGCAGCGACCACGGCACCGGCGGAGCCATGATCCTGGCGGGCGGCGCGGTGGCGGGCGCAAAGGTGTTCGCCGACTGGCCGGGGCTGGCCAGGGCGCGGCTTCACCAGGGCCGCGACCTGCGCCCCACCCTGGACGGCCGCGCCGTGTTCAAGACCATCCTGCGCGACCATCTGGGCGTTCCGTCCAAGGCACTGGACGGAACGATCTTTCCCGACAGCGCCGGGGTGCGTCCGGTGGAGGGATTGGTCAGGGGCTGATGTTATTACCAGTCATAAACGAAGGCATCCAGCAACGCGGCACGGGCATCCCATAACTGTGCCTCGATAAGGTCCGTCCCCGGCGGCCGGGGGCCTTTCCACCAATCGCGAGTCTGAATTTCCGTCAGTAGAGTGGCGTAATTGCTCCCATCCTTCAGATTCACCTTTTTGCCAGGGAAGAAGAGGTGAGCTAAGCCCTTTCTGGATTTGGTGTTGCTCGACACGCAGACATCTGGCCGGGTCAAGGTCAGCAGGCGGGATGACAGGGCCGGGACAATCTTGAATTGGTTCCGGAGGTCGTCGATGAAGGCTCCGGCAAGAGCCGGGATGGTGCTGACATTCGTGCTTTGCCGAATGACCGCGAGATCGGTGATGATCTTTTTACGTAATGCCGCGCCGGCTGAAGTGGTCAGTTGGGAGTGCAGGCGCGTGTAGGGGCGATGCATTCGTCCCAATACATAGCGAGCGTCGATGGTCGACGGGACGGATATCAGCGGCACCCCAAAAACCTCGCGCATATCGTCCGACGACCAGGGCTGGCTTCCCAATCCGGCCAGCAGCGCGCTAATGCGGTGGATGGCGGTCAGATAGTTGTGGGTGTCGCTGAAAATGGTGTGTGGCCATTCCTGTCCCGACCAGAGGCTGTTGCACTCTTTCAGTGCGTCGACATATTCGGCCCAGGACAATTTCGCGTTGGGCGACAGTAATTCCAGACGGTTGGACGGCTCATTCTCCTCGGCCGTCGGCCGGTAATTGGGGCGGCTTCGCTCTTGCCTCTGGCGGTTGCGGTAGGCTGCGATGTCCGAATGGGCCGCCAAGGGGAGCTTTTTCCATTTCTGGCGAAAATATGCAGTGATTGCACTGACATCGCCGGAAACCTCCATGACAGCTTCATCATTCCTCTCGAAGCCGCCAGAGGTCAGATTGGCACTGCCGATCCAGGCCGTGGCGCCCTTATCGTGATGGAAGATATAGACCTTGGGGTGAAAGCACCCACTCGCCGAATGTCCCAGCTTCAATTGTCCGACCGAGGCGAATTCAGCGAGAGCCTGCGCACTGGTGGCCGTCCCGGAAACGCCGATGATTGCTTTCAGGACCTTGTTGCCACCCTTTGTTCGAGCCCACTCGATGATGTCGCGCGCAGCTTTGGGCATGGTGGCCCAGGCGACGCAAATCTCGACGGACTTGCATTTGGACAGCAGTTCCGTCAGCCGTCCGCTCAGCATCTCGGTTGTGAGAATGGTCATCAGATCCCCCGAATTTCTAAAGGGATCCTAGCGCATTGATTGATATGCGCAAGCTTTCACGCGAAATTTCACGCCAAGGCGCATAATTTTCGCGTGAAAGAATACGGGGTTAGACGTTCGACAATCCGCCCGAATGCTGGTTGTGGATCAGCGCCATGAATTCGCGCCGTGTGGCCGGGTTGTCGCGGAAGGCGCCCAGCATGCGGCTGGTGACCATGGTGACGCCGGGCTTGTGGATGCCGCGCGTGGTCATGCACTGGTGCGCCGCCTCGATCACCACAGCCACGCCCTTGGGCTGCAGCACGTCGTTGATGGTGTTGGCGATCTGGGCGGTGAGCTTTTCCTGAATCTGCAGGCGCCGCGAATAGATCTCCACCACGCGGGCCAGCTTGGAGATGCCCACCACGCGGCGGTTGGGCAGATAGGCCACGTGCGCCTTGCCGATGATCGGCACCACGTGGTGCTCGCAATGGGATTCCAGGCGGATGTCGCGCAGCAGCACCATCTCGTCGTAGCCGTCGGTCTCCTCGAAGGTGCGGTGCAGGATCTCGGTGGGGTCCTGGTCGTAGCCGGAGAAGAACTCCTCGTAGGCGCGCACCACCCGGTCAGGCGTGCCCACCAATCCTTCGCGGTCGGGATCGTCGCCGGCCCAGCGCAGCAGGGTGCGGACCGCTTCCTCGGCCTCTTCCCGCGTCGGTTTGTCCTGGCGAGAGCCGGTGGCGGGCAGCAGTTCCTTGGGCAGGGAGAGAGAGGGGGCGTCGGAGCTCACGGCGGCATTCCTTTCGCGTTGGTCACGATCCGGCATGTGGCGGCGCCTTTCGGGTTTTACAAGTCCGACTAATTCAGTCGGGGCTTCTCGTGCGGGCTGTCCAGCGAGAAGGCGGGAATGGCGATGTCGAAGGCCGAACCGTCCTCGTCCTCCATCTCGTAGGTGCCGACCATGATGCCCGATGGCGTGGGCAGGGGCGTGCCCGAGGTATATTCGTAGGCGTCGCCGGGACGCAGCACCGGCTGTTCACCCACCACGCCGGGGCCCTTGACCTCCTGCACCCGGCCGATGGCGTCGGTGATCACCCAGTGGCGGCGCATGAGCTGGACGGTGCGCGAGCCCTTGTTGACGATGCGCACGCGGTAGGCCCAGACGAAGTGGTTGTCGCCGGGCGAGGACTGGTCGTCCAGGTAGAACGGCTTGACGGTCACCTCGATGTCCCGGGTGGTCTGGCTGTACATGGGGTTCCCCGTCCGGAAAAATACCGACACCCATCATATCAGGTGGGTGTCGGTCTTTGTCCACCGGTCAAAGTCGAGGAGGGCTAGCTTTCCAGCGCCCGGCCCAGGTCCTCGACCAGATCGTCGCCGTCCTCCAGGCCCACCGACAGGCGCAGCAGGCCCTCGGAAATGCCCATGGACAGCTTGTCCTCGGGCGCCAGACGCTGGTGGGTGGTGGTCCAGGGATGGGTCATCAGGCTCTTGGCATCGCCCAGATTGTTGGAGATGTCGATCAGCTCGACGCCGTTCAGCAGCTTGTAGGCTGAAGACTTGCCGCCCTTCAGCTCGATGGCGACGATGGAGCCCCAGCCCTTCATCTGGCGCTTGGCCAGATCATGCTGGGGATGGCTTTCCAGGCCGGGATAGATCACGCGGGCCACTTCGGGACGGGTCTCGAGGAAGCGGGCG
This sequence comes from Magnetospirillum sp. XM-1, assembly GCF_001511835.1. Taxonomy (NCBI): domain Bacteria; kingdom Pseudomonadati; phylum Pseudomonadota; class Alphaproteobacteria; order Rhodospirillales; family Rhodospirillaceae; genus Magnetospirillum; species Magnetospirillum sp. XM-1. The sequence goes on along the minus strand of NZ_LN997848.1, from coordinate 390,420 downwards.
ACCTGAAGCGCGTTGGCGCAATGGCGCTCCATGCGCAGGTCCAGGGTCTCGAGGCCCTTCAGCAGCACCCAGGCGTTGAACGGCGACAGCGCCGGGCCGGTGTTGCGCAGGAAGGGCCCCAGCACGTCGGCGCAGAATTCGGTCGAGCCCAGCACCGCGCCGCCCAGGCAGCGGCCCTGGCCGTCCATGTGCTTGGTGGCGGAATAGGCGACGATGTCGGCGCCCAGCTCGAACGGGCTTTGCAGGATGGGGGTGGCGAAGACGTTGTCCACCACCACCTTGGCGCCGGCCTTGTGGGCCAGGTCGCATACGGCGGCCAGATCGATGATCTCCAGCGTGGGATTGGAGGGGGTCTCGAGGAAGACGCAGGTGGTGGGCACCGAAAGAGCCGCTTCCCACGACTTGAGGTCGGTGCCGTCCACGAACACCCGCTCGACGCCGTAACGGGGCAGCAGCTCGTTGATGATCCAGTGACACGAGCCGAACAGCGCCTTGGACGCCACCACCCGGTCGCCGGCCCGAAGCTGGCAGAGCAGGGCGGCATGCACGGCGGCCATGCCCGACGCGGTGGCCCGCGCCGCCACGCTAAAGCCTGCGGGCGCGCCTTCCATCTCGGCCAGACGGGTCTCGAAGGTGGCGACGGTGGGGTTCTTGAAGCGGGAATAGACCATGCGGTCCAGGGTGCCGTCGAAGCTGGCCTCGGCCTCCTCGGCGCTGTCGTAGACATAGCCCGAGGTCATGAACATGGCTTCGGCGGTCTCGCTGAAATTGGTGCGGGCAAGGCCGCCGCGCACCGCTTTGGTGCGGGGGCGCCAGGAATGGGCCGGCTTGGACTCGTTGCTGCTCATGTGACCTCCGAAGACAAAAGCCCCGACCATGGAGCGGGCCGGGGCTCGACATTCGGAGCACTCGGACCTCTTTAGCGGAATGTTTTACGTGGCCGCAATCCGGTCGGACAAATCACCACGTCAAAGACATAGCCCCCGCCGCCGCCAAGCGTCAAGCCCATTGGCGGGGCGGCGAACATTCAATGTTTTCCGAATATTACTGTTGTGCGAAATGCGAGCCTGATCTGGTCATACCGCTTGAGGCCGGGGCGGGGGAGGTTTATGCTGCACCGCAGCAATGTATTTTGGAGATGGGCCTGACATGAATGGAATCGCCAATGGCGCCCCGGCGCCGCTGCAGCTTCTCGACCTCCGCGGCAAGAAGGGACTGGTGATCGGCATCGCCAACGACCAGTCCATCGCCTATGGCTGCGCCCGCCACTGCCACGCCTACGGCGCCGAGCTGGCCATCACCTACCTGAACGAGAAGAGCGACAAGTACGTCCGCCCGCTGGCCGAGCAGATGTTCGCCCCCATCTACATGCCCTGCGACGTGCGCGAAGACGGGCAGCTGGAGGCGGTGTTCAAGGCCATCGAGGAAAAGTGGGGCCGCCTGGACTTCGTCATCCACTCCATCGCCTACGCCAACCGCGACGACCTGCACGGCCGGGTCACCGATTGCTCGCGCGAGGGCTTTTCCCTGGCCATGGACGTGTCGTGCTTCTCGTTCGTGCGCTGCGCCAAGCTGGCCGAGCCGCTGATGAAGAACGGCGGCTCGCTGATCACCGTGTCGTTCTATGGCGGCCGCAAGGTGGTCGAGCATTACAACGTCATGGGCCCGGTCAAGGCGGCGCTGGAAAGCACCACCAAGTATCTGGCCCATGAGCTGGGCCCCAAGGGCATCCGCGTCCTGGCCCTGTCGCCCGGTCCGCTGAAGACCCGCGCCGCCTCGGGCATCGACCGCTTCGACGAGCTGATGGACGCCGCCGCCCAGAAGGCGCCGACCCATCAACTGGCCGACATCAACGATTGCGGCTCGTTCGCCGCCTATCTGGTCAGCGATCTGGCCAAGTCGGTGACCGGCACCACGCTGTACATCGACGGCGGCGCCCACATCGTCGGGTAGGATCGCGGGGGCTTCTCCGAGGCGTGCGGCCGGGACGGCCGCGCTCCAAGGGGAGGCGAGGATCGGGAGCGCGGGCGTCCCGCCCGCCTTTCAGTCCGGCCGGAGCGCGGCCCAGGCGGCGCCCTGGTCGCGGTAGAACCGCAGCCGTCCCTGGTCGCGACGCAACGTGGCGTCGCCGGGCAGGTCGGCCATGGTCAGCCGGTGGCGGCGGCGCGAGATGTCTTCGCGCTGGTCGGCGGCCAGACGCTGGAACAGGCGTGCCCGCGCCGGGCCTGAAGGCAAGGCGGCGGGGTCGGCGGGCGGGATGGGGCCGTCATGGCGTCGTTCCGCCGCGTCCATCCGCCGGAAGGCAAGGGCAATGGGCATTCCGGTCTCCTCGGGCGAGGCCGGTATAAGACCATATTAGGAATAATTTCGCAAGATCTACTGGCTGGACCACAGGATGCGGGCGATCCAGGCCACCTCCTCGGCGGCCAGCGAGCGTCCGGGATGGTCCGGATTGAGCGAGGCCAGCTCGATGCGCTTGGCGGTCTGGCGGACCAGCTGCTTGACCATCACCTCGCCCTCGGTGGTGCGCACCACCACGCGGTCGCCGCGTCGCACGCCGGCGGCGGGCGAGACGATCACCACGTCGCCGTCGCGGTAGAGCGGCTCCATGGAATCGCCGCTGACTTCCAGCGCGTAGGCGTGGGGATCGCCGATCTCGGGGAATGGAATTTCGTCCCAGCCGCCGCCCACCGGATAGCCGGCATCGTCGAAAAATCCCCGGTCCCCCGCCTGGGCGAAGCCGACCAGGGGGATGGTGGCGGCCGGCGCCTGCGGCTGGGCGGCGCTTTCGATATAGGCGACGAAGGCGGTCATGCTGGCGCTGGTGGCCTCCAGCACCTTGGCGACGCTTTCGGTCGAGGGCCAGCGGGGCTTGCCCTCGCGGGTGATGCGCTTGCTCTTGTTGAAGGTGGTGGGGTCCAGCCCGGCTTTGCGGGCAAGCGCCGACGCTGTGAGCCCGTGGTCACGGGCTAGCGCGTCAATGGCGGCCCAGATGTCAGCGTGCTTCAGCATGGGAAGATGGTCCCGCAAATCGGCTTCGGGTGCCACAGGAACATAAACCTTTCTATTGACTCTTTTCGGCTGATCCGGCACCTAATTTCGGCACGTAATCCTATACGTGAGGAATGAACATGGGCCTAAAAAGGAACATTTCAAAAACATACGACGACCGTGACGGGGAGCCCTTCGCCACGCCCGAGGATGCCTGGATCTGGTATTCCCAATGCCAGCGGGCCCGCGACGACGGCGCGCGGTTCCGCGAGGGAATCGGCGCCGTGGCCCGGCCCTGCGCCCCCGACGACATCGCCCGCGAGGTGCGCAGGCTGGTGCAGCGGCGCGTTCTGGGGCGCGCCCATCTGCGGGTTCTGACGCTGTTCGGCGGCGAGAGCGGGGTGGCGGTGGGTGACGGCGGCGGGGCGGACCGGCTGTGGCGCGAGGCGCTGGGCCGGCTGGAAGCGCCGCTGCGGGCCAAGGGGATCGTCGCATGAGCGCCGCCCCTGCCGCCACCCGCGCCCTGGTGGTGTTCTCGGGCAAGGCCGATCTTGGCTGGCTGCGGCTGTTGCGCCCCGGATTCCGTCACTGTTTCGTCCTGCTGGACCTGGGCGGGGCTTGGGTCTGCGTCAACCCCCTGGCCCATCGCACGTCGGTGGAGCTGTGGTCGCTGGACCCCGCCACCGATCTGCCGGCCTGGCTGCGCTCCCAGGAGGGGCTGAGCGTGGTGGAGACCGTGGTGCGCCACCCGCCGCGCCGGGCCTGCCCGATCGGTATTTTTTCCTGCGTCGAGGCGGTGAAGCGGGTGCTCGGGGTACAGGAACGTTGGGTGCTGACCCCGGGGCAGCTGTATGACCACCTCGCCCGATGCGGAAAAAAAACCTTTACAAGCCGGGCTAACTGGAATATGGTCCGCAAATCAACGCCAGAACCATGCCCGGATGGACCGCCTGCCCCGCAGGCCGGTTCGCATGGCCGTGGCTGAGAACAAAACATGATCATCAACAAGGAGATATGCCATGGGTGGTTTTTTTGCTCCCGATCCGCCGGCCGCGCCCGCGCCGGTGGTGTTGCCGCCGGCTCCCGATCCCGAGGCGGCGGCGGCGGAAGAGCGGCTCGACGCCATCAACCGCAACCGCCGGGGCCTGCTGGGCACCATCGCCACCTCGGACGTCGGGCTGCTGCAGCCCGGAGGTAACCGGGCGGGCAAAAGCCTGCTGGGAGAGTGACCATGGATGGCGAGGAGACCAAAAGCCGCAAGGCCGGGGAGGAGCGGGCCGCCCTGGGCGAGAGCCTGCTTGGGCCCGGCGGCGACGACCCGTCGGCTCTGCTCCGGCGTTACCGCAAGGCCAAGGAGCGCCGCGCGGCCTGGGAATCCCATTGGCAGGAATGCTACGACTACGCGCTGCCCCTGCGTGACGGCATGTTCCACGGCGGCGTGCCGGGCGAACGCAAGGCCGACCGGCTGTTCGACGGCACGGCGCCCGATTGCGTCGATCAGCTGGCCGCCAGCCTTTTGTCCGAGCTGACGCCCCCCTGGGCGCAGTGGTTCGGACTGGCGGCCGGCGACCAGCTGCCGGCGGAAGAGCGCGACGAGCTGGCGCCCATGCTCGAACGCATCGCCGCCGTGATGCAGTCCCATTTCGACCGCTCCAATTTCGCCATCGAGATGCACCAGTGCTATCTGGACGCGGTCACCGGCGGCACCGCCTCGCTTTTGTTCGAGGAGGCGCCGCCCGGCGAGCCCTCGGCCTTCCGCTTCACCTCGGTCCCCCTGGGCCAGGCGGTGCTGGAGGAGGGGCCGTCGGGGCGCCTGGACGTCACCTTCCGCCGCAGCGAGGTGTCGGTGGCGGCGCTGAAATCCCGCTTTCCCCGCGCCGGCTTGCCCGAGGACGTGCTGAAGGCGGCGGCCGACGATCCCGAACTGCGCCTCGGCCTGGTCGAGGCGGTGGTTCCGGTGCGCGGCGGCTATTCCTACGCTGCCGTGCTCGACGACGAGTCCTCGGGGCTGGTCTTGGGGCAGGGACAGTTTTCCAACTCGCCCTTCCTCAACTTCCGTTGGCTGAAGGCGCCGGGCGAGGCCTATGGCCGTTCGCCGGTGATGAAGGCCCTGCCCGACATCAAGACCGCCAACAAGGTGGTGGAACTGGTGCTGAAGAACGCCACCATCGCGGTGACCGGCATCTGGCAGGCCGATGACGACGGGGTGCTCAATCCCGCCAACATCAAGCTGGTGCCCGGCACCATCATCCCCAAGGCGGTGGGGTCGGCCGGGCTGCAGCCGCTGACCGCGCCGGGGCGGTTCGACACCTCGCAGCTGGTGCTGGACGATCTTCGGGGGCGCATCCGCCACGCCTTGCTCGGCGACAAGCTCAGCCAGCCCGCCGCGCCGACGCTCACCGCTACCGAGGTGCTGCAGCGTTCCGACGACATGGCGCGCCTGCTGGGCGCCACCTATGGCCGCCTGCAGAGCGAGCTGCTCACCCCCCTGGTGATGCGCGCCATCCACATCCTGCGGCGCCGGGGCGAGATTCCCGCCCTGGCCCTGGACGGACGGACCATCGACCTGCAGTACCGCTCGCCGCTGGCCCAGAACCAGGGCCGCCGCGACGCCCGCAACGTCCTGTCCTGGCTGGGCGCCCTGTCCAGCCTGGGGCCGGCGGCTTCGGGTACCGTGGACGGCGAGGCGGCCGCCCGCTGGCTGGCCCGGGCCTTCAACGTGCCGTCGGAACTGGTGCGGCCCGATTCGGTCGCGCCGGCGGTGGAGGCTCCTCTGGCCGATGCCGGGAAGCTGGCCCGGGTGATCCGTGACCTGGATGCGCCGCCCGCCGCCCAGCCCAAGGGAGGCGCCCATGTCCCCGCCTGAGTCCGGCTGGGCCTGGCTGGAGAACCCGGCCGGGCCCCGTGGCGACGAGGCCGCGCAATTGCTCTGCCTTCAGGCCGCCCGGCTGTTCGCCACGCCCGATGGCGAGGCCGTCCTTGCGCACTTGAAGTCCATGACCATCGACCGCTGCCTCTCCCCCGAGGCCGGCGACAACGCGCTGCGCCATCTGGAAGGCCAGCGTCATCTGGTCCTGCATCTCCTGGTCCTGGCCGCGCGCGGCCGGGCCGGAGCGTAGAGGCCCCTTCATTCACGTCCTCAAAGGAGTACGCACATCATGATCGCCCAATCCGTTCTGCCCCCCGATTCCGCCGAGTCTGCCGGCGAGGCCGCTCGCCCCGACACCATCCCGGCCAAGTTCTGGGATGCCGCCACCGGAGCCGTGCGGGTCGACGCCCTGCTGCGGGCCTATCGCGACCTGGAGCGCCGCGCCTCGTCCATGGTGCGGGTGCCCGGTCCCCAGGCCGCCGGCGACGAGGTCAACGCCTTCCGTAAGGCGCTCGGCGTTCCCGACAGCCACGAGAACTACCGCATCCAGACCCAGCATCCGTCGCTGGCCAGCGCGCCGGCGGTGAACCAGCGCCTGCATCAGGCCGGCTTCACCCAGGCCCAGGCCCAGATGGTCTACGATCTGGCCCACGAATGCCTGCTGCCCCTGATGGAGCATCTGACCCAGTGCCATGACGAGGAAAGCCAGATCGAGCACCTGAAGCGGCATTTCGGCGGCGAGGCCCAGTGGCAGGAAAGCGCCCGCCAGATCAAGGCCTGGGGCAAGGCCAACCTGCCCAAGGCGGCCTATGACGCCCTGGCCGCCACCGCCGACGGGGTCAAGACCATGCATCGCCTGATGCAGTCCGAGGAGCCGTCGCTGGGCGCGACCCTGGCCCCCGGCGAGGAGGGCCGCACCGAGGAGCAACTGAAGAAGATGATCAACGATCCCCGCTACTGGAAGACCCGCGACCCCGCCTTCATCGCCAGGGTCACCGACGGCTTCCGCAAGCTCTACGGGGAATAGGCGATAAAAAGAGCCCCCTTCCGGCAGGAAGGGGGCTCTTGTCCTGTTTTCGCCCGGGGGACTAGCGGTTCATGGCGGCGACGCCCGACCCGATCTCCAGACCGGCGAACCAGTCGATGAAGCGCTTGACGTCGTCGCCCTTGAACACCAGCCCGTGCTGGGGGGCCAGGAAATCGATGTCCAGCTTCGACACCTGGGCGCACCATGCGTCGCGTGCCCGGGTCGAGGCCAGCCAGCGGCGGTGGAAGCCCTCCATGTACTGCACATGGGTGGCGAAATCGGTGACGAACACCGATCCCGTGGCCTTTTCCTTGGGCACCAGGGCGGCGCCCACGTCGCCGGAGAACAGCACCTTGGCCTTGGGGTCGTAGACGTTGAAATTACCCGACGAATGCAGGTAATGGGCCGGCACGAAGCGCAGGCGGACGTCGTGGGACAGCGAGATCTCCATGCCCTCGTCGGGAATGGTGGTGAAGGTGGCGTCGCGGTCGAAATGGGCGATGAAGCTGGACCACAGCCAGGACAGGTAGATCTTGATGTCGGGCTCGCACACCCGCCGCCACAGGGGCAGGGACGAACCGATGTCAGGGTCCTGGTGCGACAGGAACAGCGCCTTGATGGAAGACACCGAAATCTCGCGGGTCAGCGCCGCCAGCATGGCCGGAAAGACCTCCATCCCGCCGGGATCGAGCAGGATGGCCGAATCGCCCGAGCGGATCAGGTACTGGTTGGTGTCGATCACGTTGTCGGGCTTGTCCGGGTCCTGGCCGAACATCTGCCAGCAATGATCGTCCTGGCGGAAAAGGGTGACGCACTTCATGGGCGAAATCCTGACACGCTATGAGTTGCGATGAAGATCGTCGAGGGCGTCGAGGCCGATGCGCCGAAGCGCCTCGCCCTTCTCGGAAGCGCGGCGCACCGCGTCCGACGCCTCGTCGATCATCTGGCGCAGATCGTCCACATAGGTCCGCATGGTGTCGGACACCGTGCGGAACTCCTTTTCATGCACGCCGGCGGCGGCGGCCTCGATGGCGATGTTGGTGGCGATGGAATCCGACTGGCTGACCACTTCCTCGACCGCATGGGTCCGGCGCGACAGGTCGGTCACCGCGTCGGCCATGCCGTCCAGGGTGTCGACCAGCAGGGTCATCAGGTCGGCGAAGGCCCGCTTGCCGCTGTCGCAGCGCCGCGTGCCGTCCGGTTCGGCCTCGATCAGCTGGCAGGCCCGTTCGAACAGGTTCAGCTGCATCAGGCTGCGCAGGATGGTGGACGAGAACGCGAAGGTGCTGCCCCGCAGGGAATGCATCTCGCCCTGAATCTGGGCCAGGCGGTTGACCAGTTCGCGGGTGTACTGGGTGAGCGCGCGGACCGCCTTGCCCTTGTCGCCGGCCCGGCCGGCCGCCAGCTCGGCGTTGAGCGACAGGATACGCAGGTTTTCAGCCAGTTCGTCGAGATCGCCAAAGGCATGGAAGGCGCGGCGGCAATCGCCGAGCAACCCGTTGGCCCGGCTCTCGATCCGGTCGGTGCGCTGGGTACGTGTCCGCGAGGTCGTCGAAAGCTTCGTCATGCCCGCCTATCCGGCAAAGACCCGATTTTGGCTGATGATAATCGGTTTTGAGCATCCCGGAAGGGGGAAACTTGCTCCGTCCCCCCCCAATGGCCGGGCCTGATCAATCATGGTTGTCGCGCGCTAATCACAATTCACCCCGTGGTTATTCGGCAATGCCGAAACCCTTCATTCAAGAGGAGATGAAACATGTCCGGTTTTGAAGCCATGGTTCCCCTGATCGCCAGCACCGCCATGAGCGTGGCGGGCCAGGTCAGCAAGAATTCCGCCGCCGAGGACGCAGCCCAGGCCCAGGCCGAGGCCCAGGATCGGCAGAACCAGTACATCTACCAGCAACAGGAGCGCGAGCAGCGGCAGCAGAGGAACCTGCTGGAACAGGCCAGCGCCACCCAGCGGGCCCGCATGGGGGCGCTGGGGGTGGGCAACGGCGGGTCGGCGAACGCCATCCTGTCGGGCATGGCCGAGGATACCGCCCGGTCCATCCTGGATTCCAGTCAGGCCGCCCAGGCGCGCTATGGCCGCGCGGCAAGCCGGCGCTTCCAGGCGGGGGGCGGCAACCTGCTGGATTCCGTCCTGAAGCCGGCCAATGTCCTGTCCGTCTTCACCAGCTTCTATGGGTCGGGGGATGCCTCCGACATGAATGACGGCGGCAACGATTTCATGGGGATTTGAAACGAAACGGGCGGGACGTCGCCGTCCCGCCCGTTCAACGCGCCTTGGAAACGGAAGATCAGGCGGCCTTGCCGCGCTTCTTCAGCAGTTCCAGGATCTCGGCGGCGGCCTTGGGGATGTTGGTGCCGGGGCCGTACACCGCCGCCACGCCCGCCTTGTAGAGGAAGTCGTAGTCCTGGGTCGGGATGACGCCGCCGGTCACCACCAGGATGTCGCCCGCTCCTTGCGCCTTCAACTCGCCGATCAGGGCGGGGACCAGGGTCTTGTGGCCGGCGGCCAGGGACGAGGCCGCGACGATGTGGACGTCGTTCTCGACCGCCTGGCGGGCGGCCTCTTCCGGGGTCTGGAACAGCGGGCCGATATCCACGTCGAAGCCCAGGTCGGCAAACGCCGTGGCAATCACCTTGGCGCCGCGATCGTGGCCGTCCTGGCCCATCTTGCAGACCAGCATGCGGGGACGGCGGCCTTCGGTCTTGGCGAAGTCCTCGATGTCGGCCTTGAGCCTCGCGAAGCCCGCGTCATCCTTGTAGACGCCGCCATAGACGCCCGAGATGGTGCGGTTGACGGCGCGGTGACGGGTGAAGGACTTCTCCAGCGCGTCGGAAATCTCGCCCACCGTGGCGCGAGCGCGGGTGGCCTCGACGGCCAGGGCCAGCAGGTTGCCCTCGCCCGATTCGCCGGCCTTGGCCAGCGCGGCCAGCGCCGCGTCGCACTTGGCCTGGTCGCGGGTGGCCTTGATCTGCTTCAGCCGCGCGATCTGGGCGTCGCGCACCTTGGCGTTGTCCACGTCGAGGATCTCGATGGGGGTCTCTTCCGCCGGCTGGTACTTGTTGACGCCGACCACGACCTCTTCGCCCCGATCGATGCGGGCCTGACGCCTTGCGGCGGCTTCCTCGATCTTCATCTTGGGCATGCCGGACTCCACGGCCTTGGTCATGCCGCCCAGCTCTTCCACTTCCTGGATCAGCTTCCAGGCTTCCTCGGCCAGCGCGTTGGTCAGGCTTTCCACGTAGTACGAACCCGCCAGCGGGTCGACCACGTGGGGAATGCCGGTCTCTTCCTGAATGATCAGCTGGGTGTTGCGCGCGATGCGGGCCGAGAACGGGGTCGGCAGCGCAATGGCTTCGTCGAGCGCGTTGGTGTGCAGGCTCTGGGTGCCGCCCAGCACCGCGGCCATGGCCTCGATGGTGGTGCGGATGACGTTGTTGTAGGCGTCCTTCTCGGTCAGCGACACGCCCGAGGTCTGGCAATGGGTGCGCAGCGCCATGGACGAGGGCTTCTGCGGATCGAACTGCTTGATCATGCGCGCCCACAGCAGGCGGCCGGCGCGCATCTTGGCGATCTCCATGAAGAAGTTCATGCCGATGGCCCAGAAGAACGACAGGCGGCCGGCGAATTCGTCGATCTTCAAGCCGCGCCCAAGGGCGGCGCGCACGTATTCCAGGCCGTCGGCCAGGGTGAAGGCCAGTTCCTGCACCGCCGTCGCGCCGGCTTCCTGCATGTGGTAGCCGGAGATGGAGATGGAGTTGAACTTGGGCATGTTCTTCGAGGTGTACTCGATGATGTCCGCGATGATCCGCATGCTGGGCGCCGGCGGATAGATGTAGGTGTTGCGGACCATGAACTCCTTCAGGATGTCGTTCTGGATGGTGCCAGACAGCTGATCCTGGGAGACGCCCTGTTCCTCGGCGGCGACGATGTAGCCGGCCAGCACGGGAAGAACGGCGCCGTTCATGGTCATGGAGACCGACATCTTGTCCAGCGGGATGCCGTCGAACAGGATCTTCATGTCCTCGACGGAATCGATGGCGACGCCCGCCTTGCCCACGTCGCCCACCACGCGGGGATGATCGGAATCATAGCCGCGATGGGTGGCCAGATCGAAGGCCACCGAGATGCCCTGCTGACCGGCGGCCAGATTCTTGCGGTAGAAGGCGTTGGATTCCTCGGCGGTGGAGAAGCCCGCGTACTGGCGCACCGTCCACGGCCTGGCGGCGTACATGGTGGCGCGGGGGCCGCGGGTGAAGGGCGGGAAGCCGGGCAAGCTGCCCAGATGCTCCATGCCCTCCAGGTCGGCGGCGGTATAGAGCGGCTTGACCTTGATGCCTTCCGGAGTCTCCCAGTCCAGGGTGGAGGGCGAGGCGCCCTTCAGGTCCTTGGACGCCAGGGCTTCCCAATCGGCAACGGTCTTCTTCGGGAACTCGCTCATGGACCTTCTCCATCTTCTTGTATCGGCATGCCGTAATCCGGCACGCCTCGACGCCCTCAGTCGCCGGGCGCTTCGCTTGGCTTTCGCCGCATAAGCGGCGGCGGCCTTCGGCCTTGCCGTCCCTGACGGGACGGAGTTCTTTAAAACGCCGCGCCACGCATCAGGTACGACGCACCAAACTCATCCAGCGACTTCAAGCCGGCCACCACCGGACCCAGGGTGCGGACCAGACCGTCGGTCAGGCCGTAGACCCAGGAATGAATCTCCAGTTGCTGGCCGCGCTGCCAGGCATCCTGGATCACCGGCGAGCGGCACAGGTTGCGCACCTGCTGCATGACGTTCAGCTCGCACAGCCGGTCCACCCGGGCGGGCTCGCTGGGCAGCATGTCCAGCTCGTGCCGGTGGCATTCGCAGATGTCGCGCACCGGACGGATCCAGTACTCGGTGACGCCCAGCCGCGCGTCCTGAAGCGCGGCCCGCACGCCGCCGCAGCCGTAATGGCCGCAGACGATGATGTGCTCCACCTTCAGCACGTCGATGGCGTATTGCAGCACCGACAGACAGTTCATGTCCGCATGATGGACCTGATTGGCCACGTTGCGGTGAACGAAAACCTCGCCGGGTTCCAGGCCGACGATCTCGTTGGCCGGAACCCGGGAATCGGCGCAGCCGATCCAGAGGTATCCCGGGCTTTGCTGCTCCGCCAGATGGGAGAAGAAGCCGGGCTTGGTGCGCTCGGTCTCCTCGGCCCAGGCCTTGTTATTGGCCAGAAGGCGGTCAATGCCCGGGACCTTGCTCATGAGGCGAACTCGATGATCTTCTGGTCCACCGCCAGCGAGTCGCCTGCCGCGGCATGGATCTTGGCCACCGTGGCGTCGCGCTCGGCCTTCAGGATGTTCTCCATCTTCATGGCCTCGACCACCGCCAGGGCTTCGCCGGCCTTGACCTCCTGGCCGTCCTCGACCAGCAGCTTGACCAGCAGGCCGGGCATGGGCGAGAGCAGGTACTTGCTCATGTCCGGCGGCGCCTTGAAGGGCATCAGCTTGTTCATCTTGGCGGCGTGCGGGGTGAGCACCAGCACGTCGGCGCGCGAGCCGGCATGGGCGAGGCGCAGCCCCGACCCCACCCGCTCGATCTGCACCGACACCGGACGGCCATCGACCACGGCGCGGAACAGGGGTTCGCCGATCTGCCAGTCGGTCTTGACGTCCACCGTCTCGCCGCCGATGGTCACGGCGAAGCCGTTCTCGGCCGGGCGCACGGCGATGTCGTGGTACTGGCCACTGATCACCACCACCCACTCGTCGCCCGCCTTCATCTCGTGGCCGGGGAACTGGCCGGAGATGCGGATGTCGCGCTCGGCGATGCGGCGGTTGGCGGCGGCGGCCACGGCGATCAGCACGGTCGGATCATCGGCCGGCAGGTCGTTGGCGTGGAAGCCGTTGGCGTATTCCTCGGCGATGAAGTTGGTGGTGAGCGCCCCCTTGACGAAGCGCTCCTTGGAGAACAGCGAGGCCAGGAACGGAATGTTATGGGACAGGCCGCGGATGTAATACTCGTCCAGCGCCTGACGCATGTGGGCGATGGCGGCGTCGCGGGTCGGGCCGTAGGTGATCAGCTTGGCGATCATGGGATCGTAGAACATGCTGATCTCGCCGCCCTCGTAGACGCCGGTGTCGACGCGCACGTGCTGGCTTTCGGCCGGCGGCTGGTAGCGGGTGAGACGGCCGGTGGACGGCAGGAAGTTGCGGAAGGGGTCCTCGGCGTAGACGCGGGCCTCCATGGACCAGCCGTTCAGCTTGACGTCGTCCTGGGTGATGGAGAGCTTCTCGCCATAGGCGACGCGGATCATCTGCTCGACCAGATCCAGGCCGGTGATCATCTCGGTGACCGGATGCTCCACCTGCAGGCGGGTGTTCATCTCCAGGAAGTAGAACTCGCCGGTGGCGCCGCCGACGATGAACTCCACCGTGCCGGCCGACTTGTAGTTGACGATGCGGGCCAGCGCACAGGCCTGCTCGCCCATGGCCTTGCGGGTCTCGGGCGTCAGGAAGGGCGACGGCGCCTCTTCGATGACCTTCTGGTGGCGGCGCTGGATCGAGCATTCACGCTCGCCCAGGTACAGCACCGTGCCCTGGCCGTCGGCCAGGACCTGGATTTCGATGTGGCGGGGCTGCTCGATGAACTTTTCCACGAAGACGCGGTCGTCGCCGAAGGACGACTTGGCCTCGTTGGTGGCCGAGATGAAGCCCTCGTGGGCCTCGGCGTCGTTCCAGGCCAGGCGCATGCCCTTGCCGCCGCCGCCGGCCGAGGCCTTCAGCATGACGGGATAGCCGATTTCCTTGGCGATCTTCACCGCCTCGTCGGCGTCCTTGATCACGCCGAGATAGCCCGGAACGGTGTTGACGCCGGCTTCGCGGGCCAGCTTCTTGGACTCGATCTTGTCGCCCATGGCGAAGATGGCGTGGGCGTCGGGGCCGATGAAGGCGATGCCCGCCTTGGCCAGGGCCTCCTGGAACTCGCGCTTCTCGGACAGGAAGCCGTAGCCGGGATGGACGGCCTGGGCGCCGGTCTGCTTGCAGGCATCGACGATCTTGTCGACCACCAGATAGGACTGGGCCGAGGCCGCCGGGCCGATATGCACGGCCTCGTCGGCCATGGAGACGTGAAGGGCGTCCTTGTCGGCGTCGGAATAGACCGCCACCGTCTTGATGCCCATCTTGCGCGCGGTCTTGATGACGCGGCAGGCGATTTCGCCGCGGTTGGCGATCAGAATCTTGGAAAACATGCGATCGTCCCCCTTACAGCGGAATGTTGCCGTGCTTGCGCCACGGATTCTTGACGTCCTTGTCCTTCAGCATGGCCAGCGAGCGGCAGATGCGCTTCCTGGTGTTGCGGGGCATGATGACGTCGTCGATGAAGCCGCGATGGCCGGCGATGAAGGGATTGGCGAACTTCTGGCGGTATTCCTCGGTGCGCGCTGCGATCTTCTCGGCATCGCCGATATCGCTGCGGAAGATGATCTCCACCGCACCCTTGGGGCCCATCACCGCGATCTCGGCGGTCGGCCAGGCGAAGTTGACGTCGCCGCGCAGGTGCTTGGAGCTCATCACGTCATAGGCGCCGCCATAGGCCTTGCGGGTGATGACGGTGATCTTGGGCACCGTGCATTCGGCATAGGCGTAGAGCAGCTTGGCGCCGTGCTTGATGATGCCGCCGTATTCCTGGGAAGTGCCGGGCAGGAAGCCGGGCACGTCGACGAAGGTCACCAGCGGAATGTTGAAGGCGTCGCAGAAGCGCACGAAGCGGGCGCCCTTGATGGAGGACGAGATGTCCAGGCAGCCGGCCAGAACCATGGGCTGGTTGGCGACGATGCCCACCGTGCGGCCTTCCATGCGGGCGAAGCCGACGATGATGTTGCCGGCATAGCCGGGCTGCACCTCGAAGAAGTCGCCCTCGTCCACGACCTTGAGGATCAGCTCCTTCATGTCGTAGGGCTTGTTGGGATTGTCGGGGATCAGGGTGTCGAGGCTGGTCTCGATGCGGTCGGGCCCGTCATTGGTGGGGCGCACCGGGGGCTTCTCGCGGTTGGAGCTGGGCAGGAAGTCCATGAAGCGGCGCAGCTGCAGCAGCGCCTCCACGTCGTTCTCGAAGGCCAGATCGGCGACGCCCGACTTGGTGGAGTGGGTCATGGCGCCGCCCAGTTCCTCGGCGGTCACCGTCTCGTGGGTGACGGTCTTGACCACGTCCGGGCCGGTCACGAACATGTACGAGCTGTCCTTGACCATGAAGATGTAGTCGGTCATGGCCGGGCTGTACACGGCGCCGCCGGCGCACGGGCCCATGATCATGGAGATCTGGGGCACCACGCCGGATGCCATGACGTTGCGCTGGAACACCTCGGCATAGCCGGCCAGCGACGCGACGCCTTCCTGGATGCGGGCGCCGCCCGAATCGTTGAGGCCGATCACCGGGGCGCCGACCTGCACCGCCTTGTCCATGATCTTGCAGATCTTCTCGGCGTGGGCTTCCGACAGCGAGCCGCCGAACACGGTGAAGTCCTGGGAGAAGACGAAGACCAGACGGCCGTTGATGGTGCCGTAGCCGGTGACCACGCCGTCGCCGGGGATCATGTTGTCTTCGGAATCCATGCCGAAATCGGTGCAGCGATGCTCCTTGAACATGTCCCATTCCTCGAAGGAATCGGGGTCGAGGAGAAGCTCGATACGCTCACGCGCGGTGAGCTTGCCGCGCTTGTGCTGAGCGGCGATGCGCTTCTCGCCGCCGCCCATACGGGCGCCTTCCCTCTTTTCCTCGAGCTGCTGAATGATTTCGTGCATGGACGCGGGCCTCCGGCGGGCAGAGTGACATTGGCGTCGGGTGTATTCGCAAAGCCCCATGGGTGGCAACAGGAGTCGCGGGGAAAAGGGCGGTGTTGCGAAGGTCTTCGCAACACGGCCCTGTAAAGTTGCTAAGGTTGCGAAGATCGGCGGGGGCGGTTATAACCTATGGTCATGAACAAGAAACTGTTTCTCGGCTACAAGCTCCGGCGGCTGCGCGACGGCAAGAAGCTGTCCCAGGCGGCGCTGGCCGCGCTGCTGGAGGTGTCGCCCAGCTATCTCAACCAGATCGAAAACAACCAGCGTCCGCTGACCGTGCCGGTGCTGCTGCGCATCGCCAAGGTCTTGGACGTGGACCTCGCCACCCTGGTGGAGGACGAGGAATCCCGTCTGGTCGCCGACCTGCGCGAGGCGCTGAACGATCCGGTGTTCGGCTCGGGCTCCATCGGCCTGTCGGAGCTCAGGAACGCGGCGTCGGCCTCGCCCGAGCTGGCGAAACGGGTGCTGACGCTCTACCAGACCTTCCGCCAGCTGGACGAGCGCATGCAGTCGCTGACCGAGAACCTGTCCTCGGCCACGGGGGAAGAGCGGGGCGGCCATGCCCACTTCCCCTACGAGGAGGTCCGCGACTTCTTCTACTACTGCAACAACTACTTCGGCAGCCTGGACGAGGCCGCCGAGGCGCTGGTCGAGGCCGAGGGCTTCCGCCTGGGCCAGATGCACAACGACCTGGTGGCCTATCTCGAGAACCGCCACGGCGTGCGGGTGCGTATCGTCGCCGAGGACGACACGGCGGGCATGCGCACCTTCGAGCCCGGCGCGGGCTCGCTGTCGCTGTCGGCGCTGCTGTCGGTGCCCAGCCGCACCTTCCAGCTGGCCCATCAGGTGGCGCTCTTGGCCTATCACGAACTGATCGAGGAGGTGGTGGCCGGCGCCAAGCTGTCGTCGGACGACGCGCGCTCCATCTGCCGGGTCGGGCTGGCCAATTACTTCGCCGGCGCCCTGGTGATGCCCTACATGGCCTTCGCCAACCAGGCCAAGCTGCTGCGCCACGACATCGAGCAGCTGCAAAGCCGCTTCGGCGCCAGCTTCGAGCAGGTGGCCCATCGCCTGTCCACCCTGCAGCGCCCCGGCGCGCGCGGCGTGCCGTTCTACTTCGTCCGCGTCGATATGGCCGGCAACATCACCAAGCGGCATTCGGCGACGCGCTTCCACTTCACCCGCTTCGGCGGGGCCTGCCCCTTGTGGAACGTGCACGAGGCCTTCGCCCGGCCGGGCAAGATCCTGGTGCAGCTGGCCCGCATGCCCGATTCCATCTCCTATATCTGCGTGGCCCGCACGGTATCGAAGCGCGGCGGCTCGTTCCTGCGACCCGACCGCCATTTCGCCGTGGGCCTGGGCTGCGAGACGGCTTACGCCGCCGACGTGGTCTATTCCGCCGGCCTGGACCTCGCCTCGGAACAGGCGGCGGTGCCCATCGGCGTCAACTGCCGCATCTGCGAGCGCGACGATTGCCGCCAGCGGGCCTTTCCGCCCATCGGCAGCCATATCAGCGTGGACGAGAACAACCGCTCCTTCGTGCCGTACCTGTTCGCGTGACGCGAGGCGCGGTGAAGGCCGAAGCCTTCACCGCGACACTCATTTATTTCCCGTTCTGCGTGGTCAGCGCACCGACCGCCGCGCCGGCCGCGCCGCCCAGCAGGGCCGCGCCGATGACCGGGCCGCCGGCGATATAGGCGATGCCGGCGCCGCCCGCCGCGCCGATGGCGCCGCCCGACAGCGCGCGCTGCGCCTGGGTGTTCATGTTCGAGCAGGCCGAAGTGCCGAGCAGGGCAACGCACAGCAGCGCTACGGTCGCGATCTTCTTCGTAATCATTGCGGCCTCCTGTGCCTCAATTCCGATACTGCGAGTATAGCCGGGGTCCTGTGACATGGCCTGAGACCATGCCGTGACAAGGCTGTGACAGGAGGCGCCTCAACGTGGCGTCTTCAGCACCGCGAAGGGCGAGTCCGAGGGCTTTTCCGGCCGCGCCTTGCGCCGGGGTTTTTTGCCTGTCCTGAACCCTTCCTCTGAGCGGACATAGCCCAGGGCTTCGAGCGCTTTTTCCGTGGCGTCGATGCCAAGGCCCAAGGCCGAGTGCATCTCGTGGTCGGGCTGGAAGGGGCCGTGATGGGCGAAAGCGCGGGCCAGGGCGGCGAAGCGCTCGAGCACGTCGCGGCGGATGGCGACCTTGCCCAGGACGCCATAGCCCACCGCCTCGTAGAAGGCGGGCGGCGCGCCGTCGGCTGTCATCACCGCCGGGCGGGGGCCGGGAATGTCGGGGGCGGCACGCTCCGCGTGGACGCTCCACAGCAGGGCGCGCAAGGCTTGCGCCTTGGGCTTCAGAAGAGCGGGGATGTACAGGCCGTGCCGCCCGACCCGGATGTCGAGGCGCGCCAGCGCCAGGGAATCCTCCTTGGACAGCGAGCGGACCAGGGATGCGTCGGCCGGCATGGAACCCAGCCCCTCGGCCAACTGGTGGGCCAGTCCCCGCGCCGCACCCGCCAGCGGCGCGCCGGCCAGGCGGAACAGCGAGGGCAGGCGGGCGGCCAGCCAGATCCCGGTCACCTCGCCCAGCTTCTTGCGCAGGCGCTCGCGCCCCTTGGGCGGCAGCAGGTCGCCCAGCGGCGCCTCCACCTGGGGATGCAGGGCATCGGCGCCGGGACCAAGGCGGGCCAGGACCTCGCCGCGCCACGCCACGCCGCCCGGCCCCAGGTCGAAGGCCTCGGGCGGGTCGGCCAGGGCCGCCGCCAGCCGGCGCTCCACCTCAGGCCCCAGGGCGCGCATGGCGGCGGCCTGCATGGTCCGCGCCGCAGCATTCGTCTCCGCCGTGTCGGCCTCGAAGCAAAAGCCCTTGAGGCGTCCCACATACTCGCCCTCCACCCGAACCTCGCCGCCCGGCCCGATCTCGGACTCCATGACGCCGTCGTCGCGCATGCGCCGCACCAGAACGGCGGTGCGCTTGTCCACGAAGCGGTTGGTGAGGCGCTGGTGCAGCGCGTCGGACAGGCGGTCCTCGACGCCCCGCGTCACCTCCTGCCAATGGGCCGAATCCGCCACCCAGTCGGTCCGATGCGACACATAGGTCCAGGTGCGGATGTTGGCGATGCGTTGGACGATGGCGTCCAGCTCGCCGTCGGTGCGGTCGATGCGCTTGATGTTTTCGGCCAGCCAGTCGGTGGGCAGCCTGCCCCTGGGCGCGGCCAGATGGCGGAACAGGCGGCCCAGCAGGCGGGTGTGGGATTCGTCCATCACCTTGCGGAAATCAGGGACGCGGCAGACCTCCCACAGCAGCTTCACCCGCTCGGGGTGGTTGGCGAGGCGGACGACCTCCTCGTCCTGGGCCAGCGCGGCCAGCGCCAGCTGGTCGTCGGCATCCCTGGCGCGCAGCAGCCCAGGCTTGTCCGGCGGCCGGTCCAGGCTGGCCAGCAAAGCGGGGACCGAGGCGAAGCGCAGGTCTGAATTGCGCCAGAACAGGGTCTTCAGGGGATCGAAGCGGTGGGTCTCCACCTGTTCGGCGATTTCCGGCGCGATGGTCCCGGCATCCAGCGTGGTGCCGAAGGTGCCGTCGTTCATGTGCCGCCCGGCGCGCCCGGCGATCTGGGCGATCTCGGTGGGTTCCAGCGGGCGCGGTGCGCGGCCGTCGAATTTGCGAAGGGCGGCGAAGGCCACATGGTCCACGTCCATGTTCAGCCCCATGCCGATGGCGTCGGTGGCGACGATGTAATCCACCTCGCCCGCCTGGTACATGCCCACCTGGGCGTTGCGGGTACGGGGGGAAAGCGCGCCCAGCACCACCGCCGCGCCGCCTCTGCTTCGCCGGACGAACTCGGCCATGGAATAGACCTCGGCGGCCGAGAACGCCACCAGCACCGAACGTGGCGGCAGGCGGCCCAGCTTCTTGGCCCCCACATGGGTCAGTTGGGAAAAGCGCGGCCGGCTCATGAACTCGACACCCGGCACCAGCCGGCGGATCAGCGGCTTGATGGTCTCGGCGCCCAGGAACAGCGTCTCGGATTCGCCCCGGGCATGCAGCAGGCGGTCGGTGAAGATGTGGCCGCGCTCAGGGTCGGCGCAGAGCTGGATCTCGTCCACGGCCAGGAAGGCGACGCGGCGGTCCAGCGGCATGGATTCCACCGTGCAGACCAGCCAGCGCGGGTGCGGCGGGACGATCTTCTCCTCGCCGGTGATCAGCGCCACCTGGGCCGCGCCCTTGAGCCGCACGATGCGGTCGTAGTTTTCGCGCGCCAAAAGGCGCAGCGGAAAGCCGATCATGCCGCTGGCATGGGCCAGCATGCGCTCCATGGCGAAATGGGTCTTGCCGGTATTGGTGGGGCCGAGAACGGCGAGAATGCGGGTCATGACTCGAATCGGTCTTGCAATGGGCCGCCGGTTGCTCTTATGGTCCGCGCCGGGAGATCGGCATGGACGGACCCGTCGCCAACCCGGTCAGGTCCGGAAGGAAGCAGCCGTAACGATTTCCGGTCCGGGTCGTGTCCGGTCTCCCACCCTCTCTCCACATAATCAGTTTGTCATCCCGAGCAATGCGAGGGATCTCATTCTGGTCTGCTGTTTCCGAACTGGCTGGATCGCGACAGACTCAGATTCCTCGGCTTTGCCTCGGAATGACAGGCGGTATCTCAGCCCGCCTCGGCCGCGTCCGTGCCGGCGGCGACGATGATGTCGCCGAATTCGCGCAGGAACACCGAGCCCTTGACCGTGCGCTGGATCAGCACCGAGCGGCGGTCCTGGTCGTCCACCTTGCGCTTGACCAGGCCGAACTCGGTCAGCCTGTCCAGCGCGCGGGTGATGGCCGGCTTGGAGATGTTGAGCGTGGTCGCCAGGCCGCGCACCGTGTGGGGCGGGGGCGTGAGATAGACGGTCAGCAGCAGCGCCATCTGGCGGGCCGACAGGTCGGGGGCGTCGCGCCGGACGCTTTCGACGATGGCTCCGCGCCAGAGGTCGAGAGCTTGCACCGGTTTCAGGGTAACGCCCATCAATCCACTCATTCGTTGCGACGACGAAATCTTTTAGCCGAGGCGGGGCCGGGGGGCAATGGGCCAAATGACCCCCAACCGAATTGTCATACCCGTGGAGGCAAGAGCAGGCGCTCGACCTCGGGCAGGGCCTCGGGCGTTCCCACGTGGTACCACTTGCCGTCGTGGACCAGTCCGAACAGGCGTTTGGCCGCCGCCGCCCGGTCGTAGAGGACGTTCAGCGAGAACTTGCCCTCGGGCGCGCCCTCGAACAGGCGGTGGTGCAGCACCTGCACGCCGGAGAACAGGTAGGGGGCGGTTGGCGCCTCGCCCCGGCGGTGGGGCACGTCGGCGGCGTCCAGCGAGAAGTCGCCCTTGCCCTCGTAGCCCACGGCGTCCCCGACTTTCTGCAGCAGCAGCAGGGCGTCCATGCGGTCCGGGTCCCACATGCGGGCCAGGCGGGCCAGCGCCGGCATTTCGCCGTCGGTCCAGATGATGTCGCTGTTGACCACGAAGAACGAGGAATGGCCCAGGTGGGGCAGGGCTTTGGCCACGCCGCCGCCGGTTTCCAGCAGCTCCGGCTCGTGCGAGAGCGTGATGTCGCCCCGTCCGGCCAGATGCTCGGCCACCTTGTCGGCCAGCCAGTGGGTGTTGACCACGATGTCGTCGATGCCGGCGCGGGCCACATGGTCCAGCGCCCGGTCCAGCATGGTGCGTCCCGCCACCTTGACCAGCGGTTTGGGTGTGGTGAGCGTGATCGGCCGCATGCGCAGGCCCAATCCCGCCGCCAGCACCATAGCGTGGGTGATGTGGGCGCTCATGGCTTGGATTCCTGGGGGCTGGGCACTCCCCGGGCTTCCTTCGGCATGTGGCGGTCGAGCCATCGGGTCAGCTCCGCCAGCACCGGATGCCGGCACGCCCCCTCCAGCAGGCGCCAGACGCGGGGGATGTGGACCAGATAGCCGGGCTTGCCGTCGCGCTTGCACAGCCGGGTGAAGATGCCGATCACCTTGGCGTGGCGCTGCGCCGCCATCACCGCCCACGACGCCTCGAACACGGCGCGGTCGATGTTGGGGAAGCGCTTGAGGAAGCGGCCCTTCATGATCTCGATCATCACCGGGTCGATGTCGCGGCGCGCATCCTCCAGCAGGCTCATCAGGTCGTAGGTGAGTGGCCCGATCACCGCGTCCTGGAAGTCCAGCAACCCGCAGGCGGCGAGGCCGGGCCGGTCCAGCAGCATCAGATTGTCCACGTGGAAGTCGCGCAGCACCAATGTGTCGGGGACCATGCGGGCGACGGGGAACAGCCGCTGCCAGATCGCCACGTATTCGGCCCGCGCCTCGGCGTCGGTATCCTTGCCGGCCATGGCGGGCATGTACCAGTCGGTGAGCAGGCAGGCCTCGGTCAGCAGCTTCTCGTCGTCATAGGGGGGCGTGCCGGGCAGGGGCGCGTCGGGCCGCGCCGCGATCTCGGCCAGCACGTCGGTGGCCAGCGCGTACAGCGCCGCCTCGTCATGGCCGCCTTCCAGCAGGCGGGTATAGGTGCCGTCGCCCAGGTCTTCCAGCAGCAACAGGCCGTTCTCCTCGTCCACCGCCAGCAGTTCGGGGGCCGACAGGCCCAGCGCCTTCAAGTGCCGCGCGATGCGCACGAAGGGCCGCACGTCCTCCTTTGGCGGCGGGGCGTCCATCATCACCGCCGGGCGGCCGTCTCGCACCAGCCGGTCGTAATGGCGGAAACTGGCGTCGCCGGCCAGCCGGCCGCGCTGGGCCGTCCCCCATCCGGCCTTGGTCAGGAAGGAGCGGATCAAATCCTCGCGGTCACTCATGCAGGAAATCTCCAAGACGCTCGGCCCAGGGGCCATAGGCGGTCAGGGTGGCGTGGCGGCCCAGCCCGGCCTCACCCTGTTGCAGCGAAACGTCCAGGCGTTTGCGCGGCAGATGCGGCCCCAGGCGGTCCGGCCATTCGATCAGGCTGATACCCTCGGCGAAGGCCTCCTCGATGTCCAGTTCCAGGGCGTCGTCGGGCTTCTCCAGGCGATAGAGGTCGAAATGCCAGACCAGCCCCGCCTCCGCGTCGTATTGCTGCACCAGGGTGAAGGTGGGGCTGGGCACCTCCTCGTCGTCCTCGGTCAGCGCCCGGATCAGGGCGCGGGCCAGGGTGCTCTTGCCGGTGCCCAGCGTGCCCGAAAGCGCGATCACGTCGCCCGGGCGCACCAGGGCGGCCAGCCGGCGGCCCAAGGCGATGGTGTCGGCCTCGGCCGGAAGGTCGAAGGAGATGACGAGGCTCATGCCTTGGCCCTCGGATGGGCGCCCTGGTAGACGCGGGTGAGACGGGCGGAATCCACCTCGGTGTAGCGCTGGGTGGTGGACAGCGAGGAATGGCCCAGCAATTCCTGGATGGTCCGCAAATCCCCGCCGCCGGCCAGCAGATGGGTGGCGAAGGAATGGCGCAGCGCGTGCGGCGTGGCGGTGTCGGGCAGGCCCATCAAGAGGCGCAGGCGGCGCATCTGGCGCTGCACCACGCCGGGATTGAGCGGGCCGCCGCGCGCGCCCAGGAACAGCGGCATGTCGGGATCGGCGGGATAGGGCAGGCGCTTCAGGTAATCGGCGATGGCATCCCGGACCACCGGCAGGACGGGCACCACGCGCTGCTTGTTGCCCTTGCCGGTGATCACCATGGTGTCGCCCCGGGGCAGGTCGCAGCGCAGGAGCGACAGGGCCTCACCCAGGCGCAGCCCGGCGCCGTAGAGCAGGGTGAACAGCGCCACGTCGCGGGCCGCCAGCCAGGGCTCGTCATGCAGCTCGCCGGCGCTGGCCAAGGCTTCCAGCGCCTCGTCGGGGGCCAGCGGCTTCGGCACCGATTTGGGCGGGCGCGGCGACTTCACCGCAGTGATGGCCGGGTTGTGGACCAGCCCATGGCGGTCGAGGAACTTGAAGAAGCCGCGCAGCGTGCTCATCAGCCGGGCCAGGGAGGAACGCCCCAGCCCGTCCTCGGTGCGCCGCGCGAGAAAGGCGCGGAAATCCCCCGCTCCCAGCCCGGTCAGGGCGGCCAGATCGGGCTCGGCCCCCAGATGCGCGGTCAGGAAGGACAGAAAGGCGGCCAGATCGCGGCCATAGCCGTCCAGCGTATGGCCCGAGGCGCGCTTTTCCGCCCCCAGCCACTGCTTCCATGACTCCACCGCGCGGGCGAGGTCGGCCTTGGCCGCGAAATGGATGGGGGTCGGCGGCATGGCCCGTGACGGGTTACGGCGCGGGAATCAGCGCGGTCCACAAGGGATCGCTGCCGAACATGTTCTGCCCCTCGGTGCCGCGCTGGCAGAACCACCACAGCAGCACCAGGCCGCCGATCACCGGAATCAGGATGATCAGGAACCACCAGCCCGACTTGCCCAGATCGTGCAGCCGGCGGACCGACACCGCCAGCGAGGGCACGAACAGGCCGATCATCAGGATGGCGGGCAACACCGACAGCACGCCCAGCGAAGCGCCGGCGACCACCGAGGCGATCATGCTGAGGATGATGTTGAACAGGGCGAAGAACCAGTATTCCGAGCGCGAGGCGCGGCCCTGGAAGGTGGCGTACTTGCCGATGCAGGTCTTTACCGCGGTCATGAAATCCATGCGAACCCCCACTCGCTAGACAGCTACCCCACGAATCGCCGCACCGAGCCTTCGACCACGCGGGCCAGGAAGGTGATCAGTTCGGTGGCCTGGCCGGCGTGGAAGGTGCGCCCGTGGCGCGAGCCCAGCGCCATCGCTCCCTCGGGTGACCGCCCGCCCGGCGACAGGCGGACCACGGCCGAGGATTGCACCAGGCCGGCGCCGCCGGCGAACAGGGCGGGGTCGCCCGGCATCTCCTCGGTCAGCGCGCAGTCGCGGTCGGCGCCGCCCATGATCTGGGCGACGGTGCCCACGGCCAAGGTGAGGATGCCGGGCGCCATCAGTTCGGGCAGCGCTTCCTCGGTCTTCTCGAAGCACAGCGTTGCCACGTCCACGTCCAGCAGGGCCGGCAGGTCGTCGGACACCGCCTCCACCAGTTCGGCCATGTTCTCGGCGCCCAGGATGGACAGCACGGCGCGATGGGTGCGGGTCTGGATGGACATGTTGGAGCGCGACGTGTGGATCAGGTGCTCGGCGGCGCCCCGGACCCGCTCCACCTCGTCTCTGAGGCGTTCGATCATGAACACCTGCATGTCCAGCACGCCGTCGTCCTCGGCCCAGCGCGACGGGGGCGACAGCGACAGCAGCAGGTCGGGGTGGCGGACCAGGAAGTCGGGATGAGCCTGCAGGAATGCCATGACCTGCCGTTCGTCGGGCAGCGGCAGATGCAACGCGGCGTCGTCGCGCTTGCGCGCCATAACCAATATCCCTTCCCTGGTTCTCCCTTGTTCCGTAGCTTATGCACGCCATGTCCGCCACTTCAACCCCCTCCCTGTTCAATCCAGGTCAGCGCGTCGCCGTGATGCTGCCCCTGCCCTTGGGCGGAGCCTACGATTACGCCGTGGGGTTCGAGCCCCTACGCCCGGGCGAGTTCGTCGAGGTGCCGCTGGCCAACCGTCTGGTGACCGGGGTGGTCTGGGGGGCGGGCGACGGCAAGGTCGAGATGGGAAAGCTGCGCCCGGTGGCCCGTCGCCTGCCTGCGCCCCCCTTGCCCGAGGTGACCCGGCGCTTCGTCGACTGGGTGGCGTCCTACACTCTGGCGCCCCCCGGCGCGGTGCTGAAGATGGCCATGAGCGTGCCCTCGGCCCTGGAGCCCGCCGCCCCCCATCTGGCACTTCGCCTCGCCGCAATCATTCCCGCGTTCAAGGAGACGCCCGCCCGGCGCAAGGTGATGGAGGCGGCCGGTCGCCTGCCGCCCCTGTCGGCGGCCGACCTGGCCCGCGAGGCCGGGGTGGGGCCGGCGGTGGTCAAGGGACTGGTGGAGGCCGGCGTGCTGGAAACCGTCGAACTGCCACCCCCCCCCGCTTTCTTAGCCCCCGACCTCGCCCAGCAGCGCGCCCTGCTGTCGCCGGCCCAGCAGGAGGCGGCCGACGCCCTGGTCGACGCCCTGGATCGCGGCTTCTCGGTGCAGTTGATCGACGGCGTTACCGGTTCGGGTAAGACCGAGGTGTATTTCGAGGCGGTGGCGGCATGCCTGGCCGCCGGCCGCCAGGTGCTGGTGCTGCTGCCCGAGATCGCGCTGTCGGCCCAGTGGCTGGAGCGCTTCCGCAAACGCTTCGGGGTCAAGCCCGCCTTGTGGCATTCCGACCTGGGCGATTCCACGCGGCGCAAGACCTGGCGGGCGGTGGCCTCGGGCGAGGCCGCCATCGTGGTGGGCGCCCGATCGGGCCTGTTCCTGCCGTTCCAAAATCTGGGCCTGATCGTGGTGGACGAGGAGCACGACCAGGCCTTCAAGCAGGAAGACCACGTCTGCTACCACGCCCGCGACATGGCGGTGGTGCGCGCCCGGCTGGGGAATTTCCCGGCGGTGCTGGCCTCGGCCACGCCCTCGCTGGAAAGCCTCGCCAATGTCCAGGCCGGTCGCTATCGTCTGGTCCACCTGCCCGATCGCCATGCCGGCGCGGTGCTGCCCGACATCGTGCCCGTGGACCTGCGCCGCCATCCGCCGCCTCGGGGCCGCTGGCTGTCGCCCCAGTTGGTCGAGGCGCTGGAGGAGGTGATGGCGGCGGGCGAGCAGGCCATGCTTTACCTCAACCGCCGGGGCTACGCGCCGCTGACGCTCTGCCGCACCTGCGGCCACCGGCTGCAATGCCCCCATTGCACCGCCTGGCTGGTGGAGCACCGATCGGCTGGAAGGCTGGTCTGCCATCATTGCGGCCACCATATCCGCCTGCCCCCCAAATGCCCGGAATGCGAGGCCGAGGCCAATTTCGCCGCCTGCGGCCCCGGCGTGGAACGGGTGGCGGAGGAAGCCGCCCTGCTGTTCCCCAATGCCCGCATCGCGGTGATGACGTCGGACACCTGCACCGGCCCCCACGCGGCGGCCGAGTTCGTCCGCCGGGTCTCGGACCACGAGATCGACCTGTTGGTGGGCACCCAGATCGTCGCCAAGGGCTATCACTTCCCCATGCTGACCCTGGTGGGCGTGGTCGACGCCGACCTGGGGCTGGAAGGTGGAGACCTCAGGGCGGGCGAGCGCACCCACCAGCTGCTGTCCCAGGTGGCGGGGCGTGCGGGGCGCGCCGAGCGCCCGGGCCGCGTGCTGCTCCAGACCTACCAGCCCGACCATCCGGTGATGCGGGCGCTGCGCTCGGGCGAGCGCGACGCCTTCATCGCCCGCGAGGCCGAGTTGCGCCGCGCCGCCGGCATGCCGCCCTATGGCCGCCTCGCTGCCCTGATCCTGTCGGGTCCCGATGTCGGGATCGTCGAGTCCTACGCCCGCACTCTGGCCAAGGCGGCGCCCCGGGCCGAGGGCGTGCAGGTGCTGGGACCGGCGCCGGCTCCCATGGCCCTGCTGCGCGGCAGGCATCGCCGCCGCTTCCTGGTGCAAAGCAGCCGGGCGGTCAACCTGCAGGCCCTGCTGCGCGACTGGCTTTTCCGCGCCCAGCCCCCTAAAAGCGTCCGCGTCCAGGTGGATGTCGATCCCTACAGCTTTTCCTGAATGGCAAAGTATGGCAAAATTTGCCATATCGCAGCGCCAAGGAGTCCGTCATGGCGACCATGAACGTATCTCTGCCCGATCCCATGCGCGAATGGGTGGATTCCCAGGTCAAAGGTGGCGTTTACGCCAATGTCAGCGACTACATCCGTGACCTGATCCGCCACGACCAGCAGCGGCGCCAGGCCCTGGAGGCCGCCATCGCCGAGGGGCTGGACAGCGGCCGCAGCCCGCGCAAGGCCGAGGACATCATGGCCGAGGCCAAATCCCGCCTGGTGCGTGGGTAATTCGGGCGCATGGACGATTACGTCCTTTCCAACAAGGCCGACGACGATCTTGGCCGGATCTACGTCTATTCCGCCCAGACCTTCGGCGAAGCGCGGGCGGATTCGTATTTCCTCGGGCTGCGCGATTGCCTGCAAGCCCAGGCCGACAATCCCGGCCTGGGCCGCCCGGCGGAGCTTGCCGCCGCAGGCCTTCTTCGCCACGAGCACGGCCGGCACATCGTCTTTTACCTGACGGAACCGGGGGGCATTTTCGTCGCCCGCATTCTTCATCAGGGCATGGACGCCGTACGGCATCTGCACCCTGACGACGGGTTGTTTTAAGGATTTCCATGCCCGCTCCCCTGCACGTCCTCAACCACGTCTTCGGCTTTCCCAACTTCCGCGGCCAGCAGGAGGAGGTGATCCGCCATGTGGTGGAGGGCGGCGACGCCCTGGTGCTGATGCCTACGGGTGCGGGCAAGTCGCTGTGCTATCAGGTGCCGGCGCTGTGCCGCGACGGGGTGGCGGTGGTGGTCTCGCCGCTGATCGCCCTGATGCAGAATCAGGTGGAGGCCCTGAACCAGCTGGGCGTGCGCGCCGCCGCGCTGAACTCGGCGCGCAGCCTGGACGAGGTCCGCGTCATCGAGCGCCGCATGCAGGCGGGAGAGCTGGATCTGGTCTACGTGGCGCCCGAGCGTCTGGTGCTGCCCGGCTTCCTCTCCCTGCTCGAAGACTGCCGCATCGCCCTGTTCGCCATCGACGAGGCCCATTGCGTGTCGCAATGGGGGCATGATTTCCGTCCGGAATACCTGCAGCTGGCCCTGCTGCACGAGCGCTTCCCCAGGATTCCGCGCATCGCGCTCACCGCCACCGCCGACGGGCC
This sequence comes from Magnetospirillum sp. XM-1, assembly GCF_001511835.1. NCBI lineage: Bacteria > Pseudomonadati > Pseudomonadota > Alphaproteobacteria > Rhodospirillales > Rhodospirillaceae > Magnetospirillum > Magnetospirillum sp. XM-1. The sequence goes on along the minus strand of NZ_LN997848.1, from coordinate 361,983 downwards.
GACCCGCCGGGATATCGCCGAGCGCCTGAACCCTCAGGACGGGCGGCACTTCGTCGCCGGCTTCGACCGGCCCAACATCCGCTACCGCATCGCCGCCAAGAACAACGCCCGCGAGCAGCTGTTGCGCTTCCTCGAGGCCGAGCACGGCGGGAAGGGGGCGGAATCGGGCATCGTCTACTGCCTGTCGCGGGCCAAGGTGGAGGAGACGGCCTCCTGGCTGGCGGGCAAGGGCTATACGGCGCTTGCCTATCACGCCGGCCTCGACCAGGACAGGCGCGCCGCCAACCAGGAGCGCTTCCTGCGCGAAGAGGGCATCGTCATGGTGGCGACCATCGCGTTCGGCATGGGCATCGACAAGCCCGACGTGCGCTTCGTCGCCCATCTCGACCTGCCCAAGAGCCTGGAGGCCTATTACCAGGAAACGGGGCGCGCCGGGCGCGACGGGCAGCCCGCCGACGCCTGGATGGCCTATGGCCTGGAGGACGTGGCCAAGCTGGGCCAGTTCATCGCCTCGAGCCAGGCCTCGGATGCCCAGAAGCGCGTCGAATGGGCCAAGCTCAACGCCCTCTTGGGCCTGTGCGAGACCACCCGCTGCCGCCGCCAGGTGCTGCTGGAGTATTTCGGCGAGACCGGCGCGCCGCCTTGCGGCAATTGCGACACCTGCCTCGATCCGGTGGCTTCCTTCGACGGCACCGAGCTGGCCAGGAAGGCATTGTCCTGCGTCTACCGCACCGGCGAGAGCTTCGGGGCCGGCCACGTCATCGACGTGCTGCTGGGCAAGGACAACGAGAAGATCCGCCGCTTCGGCCACGAACGCCTCAGCACCTACGGCATCGGCACCGAACTGCCGGCCGAGCAATGGCGTTCGGTGCTCCGCCAATTGGTGGCCGCCGGCATGCTCGCCATCGATACCGAGGGCCACGGCGCCTTCAAGCTGACCGAGGCCTGCCGTCCGCTGCTGCGCGGCGAAATCCGCATCGACCTGCGCCGCGATCCCTTGCCGGCCAAGGGCAAGTCCAAGGCGTCCTCGGCCAAGAAATCCGCCGTCGCCCTCACCGACCCCGCCGACGAGGCCCTGTTCCAGCATCTGCGGGCCGAGCGCCTGGCCCTGGCCAAGGCCCAGGGGGTGCCACCCTACGTCATCTGGCACGATTCCACCCTGGTGGACATCGCCCGCCGCCGTCCCCGCCACGCGGACGAGCTCGACGGCGTCGCCGGCCTGGGCGAGGCCAAGCGCGAGCGCTACGGCCAGATCCTGTTGGACGCGGTGGCGGCGTTCGAGGCGCGGGAATAGGGGCGGGCGGGACGCCCGCGCTCCGCCCCACGCCATTCCATGGAGCGCGGGCGTCCCGCCCGCATCACTCCTACTTCCGCTTCAGCTCCGAGCGGGAATAGTTGCTGAAATGCCCCTCGCGGGCCGCCTGGGCGCGGGCCTTGCCCACCATGCCGGGGGTCTTGGCGGCGGGCGCGGCGGCGCCCAGATGGCGCTCCAGGGCCCGGCTTTCGCAGTGCGGGCAGGCGGGCGCGTCATCGGACGACCGCACCAGGGTCTCGAACACGGTGTCGCACGCCGTGCAGCGGTAGGTGTAGTAGGGCATCGGGAACCTCGACAAACGAACTTCGGCGGCGGCGGCCCCAGATTAGCACCGCCCGAAAACCGTCACGAAAAAAAATGTGGGGAGCGGGTAGGTCCCCCCACCCGGCCTCCCACCCCGATTTCGGCGTGCAGCCTTGCGTTCGGCGCGGAGAGGATAATTGCCTCTCCTCCCCCGAATGGGCAGGAGTCGTCTTGCAACGCAAAACCCGATGTGCTAGTTAACCGACGCGCCGACAGGGGGGCTATTCCTGCAGGCGCCAGAATTATGTTGCCTTTCAATAGGTTACGGCTGCCGGTTCGACCCTATCCAAGGACTTGCCCAGGTGCCTTCCGAAACTATTGGCGTGATCGCCGACCGCTACGCCACCGCTCTCTTCGAGTTGGCCGATTCTTCCGGCTCCCTCGACCAGGTGGCTGGCGACCTCAAGACGCTCCAGGCCATGCTGCGCGAAAGCGCTGACCTGCGCCGTGTCGTCGACAGCCCCGTTCTCAGCCGCGAGCAGCAGGGAGCGGCCATCGGCGCCGTTGCCAAGGCCGCCGGCTTCTCGGAGCTGACCTCCAAGTTTCTCGGGCTGGCGGCCAAGAACCGCCGGCTGTTCACCCTCAACGGGGTGATCGCTTCCTATCTCGGCCGGTTGGCGGCCCGTCGCGGCGAAAAGTCCGCGACGGTGGCTTCCGCCGTGGCTCTCACGCCGGCCCAGCAAGACGCCCTCACCACCGCCCTCAAGGCGGCCTTCGGCGGCAATGTCGCCGTCGATGTCAAGGTTGATCCCAGCTTGCTGGGCGGCCTGGTGGTTCAGGTCGGTTCCCGCATGGTTGACAGCTCGCTCAAGACGAAGCTGCAGCATCTCAAGCTCGCTATGAAAGGGGTTGGATAATGGAAATCCGCGCCGCGGAAATCTCCGCAATCCTCAAGCAACAGATCGCCACCTTCGGGACCGAGGCGGAAGTTGCCGAGGTCGGTCAGGTGCTGTCTGTCGGTGACGGTATCGCCCGCGTGCACGGCCTCGACAAGGTCCAGGCCGGCGAGATGGTCGAATTCCCCGGCGGCATCAAGGGTATGGCGCTGAATCTCGAGACCGACAACGTCGGTATCGTGATTTTCGGCGACGACCGCAACATCAAGGAAGGCGACGTCGTCAAGCGGACCGGCTCCATCGTGGACGTTCCGGTCGGCAAGGGCCTGCTGGGCCGCGTCGTCGACGCGCTGGGCAACCCCATCGACGGCAAGGGCCCCATCGAGGCCGCCTCGCGTCAGCGCGTGGACGTCAAGGCCCCGGGCATCATTCCGCGTAAGTCGGTGCACGAGCCCATGTCCACCGGCATCAAGGCCGTGGACGCCCTGATCCCCGTCGGCCGCGGCCAGCGCGAGCTGGTCATCGGCGATCGCCAGACCGGCAAGACCGCCATCCTGGTCGACACCATCATCAACCAGAAGCGCTGGCACGACGCCAACGACGAGAAGGCGAAGCTGTTCTGCATCTACGTCGCCGTCGGTCAGAAGCGCTCCACCGTCGCCCAGATCGTCAAGACCCTGACCGATTACGGCGCCATGGACTACACCATCGTGGTGGCCGCGACCGCGTCGGAGCCCGCTCCGCTGCAGTTCATCGCGCCTTACGCCGGCTGCACCATGGGCGAGTACTTCCGCGACAACGGCATGCACGCCCTGATCATTTATGATGATCTCTCGAAGCAGGCCGTCGCCTACCGTCAGATGTCGCTGCTGCTCCGCCGTCCGCCGGGCCGCGAAGCCTATCCGGGCGACGTGTTCTACCTGCACTCGCGCCTGCTCGAGCGTGCCGCCAAGATGGGCGACGCCGCCGGTGCCGGCTCGCTGACCGCTCTGCCGGTCATCGAGACCCAGGCCAACGACGTGTCCGCCTACATCCCCACCAACGTGATCTCGATCACCGACGGCCAGATCTTCCTGGAAACCGAACTGTTCTATAAGGGCATCCGCCCCGCCGTGAACGTCGGTCTGTCGGTGTCGCGCGTCGGCTCCGCCGCCCAGATCAAGGCGATGAAGCAGGTTGCGGGCTCGATCAAGCTGGAACTGGCCCAGTATCGTGAAATGGCTGCCTTCGCGCAGTTCGCTTCCGACCTGGATCCGGCCACCCAGAAGCTGCTGAACCGCGGCGCGCGTCTGACCGAACTGCTGAAGCAGCCCCAGTTCTCTCCCATGCCCACCGAAGAGGAAGTCATTTCCATCTACGCCGGCGTGAAGGGCTATCTGGACAAGATCGAGGTGCGCCAGGTCGGCCGCTTCGAATCGTCGCTGCTCGCCGAGATCCGCTCGAAGGCCCCGGAGATCCTCTCCACCATCGCCTCCGAGAAGCAGATCAGCGCCCAGACCGAAGAGAAGCTCAAGGCGTTCCTCGACGCGTTCTCCAAGACCTTCGCTTAACCGTCCCGTGGGAGTTTAGGTTATGGCGAGTCTCAAGGACCTGCGGATGAAGATCGTGAGCGTCAAATCGACGCGCAAGATCACATCCGCCATGAAGATGGTCGCTGCCTCCAAGCTCCGCCGCGCGCAAACCGCGGCGGAAGCGGCGCGGCCGTTCGCCGAGCGCATGGAGCGCATGCTGGGCACCCTGGCCGCCTCGCTGGCTGGCCAGTCGGGCGCGCCCCGCATGATCTCCGGCACCGGAGCCGACAAGGTGCATCTGCTTGTCGCGGTGACCGCCGATCGCGGTCTGTGCGGCGGCTTCAACTCGTCCATCGTCCGCGCCACCAAGGCGATGGCCGCCGACCTGCTGAAGCAGGGCAAGGTCATCAAGATCATGCCGGTGGGCCGCAAGGCCCGCGAGCAGCTGCGCCGCGACTACGGCCAGTACATGATCGAGGGCTTCGAGAACCTGGGCCGCAAGGGCGTCGTCTTCGCCGAGGCCGATCAGGTCGCGTCGAAGATCTCCGCCATGTTCGAGGCTGAGGAATTCGACGTCTGCACCGTGGTCTACAACAAGTTCAAGTCGGCCATCGCCCAGGAAGTGACCCGCCAGCAGGTGATCCCCTTCCCCGTGCCCGAACAGGCTGCCAAGTCCGACGCCGGACCCAAGGCCATCTACGAGTTCGAGCCCGGCGAGGAGGAAATCCTGGCGGAGATCCTGCCGCGCAATCTGGCGACCCAGATGTTCCGTGCCCTGCTGGAAAGCCAGGCCTCGGAGCAGGGCGCGCGTATGACCGCGATGGACAACGCAACTCGTAATGCGGGTGAAATGATCAATGCCTTGGCGATCAAGTACAACCGGTCGCGCCAGGCCCAGATCACCAAGGAACTGATCGAAATCATCTCCGGCGCCGAAGCGCTGTGACGGAAGACTAGGAGCACACCATGGCAAACAAGAACGTCGGCACGATCACCCAGGTCCTGGGCGCCGTCGTGGACGTGCGCTTCGACGGCCAGCTGCCGGCCATCCTCAGCGCGCTTCACCTGGATCATCAGGGCAAGAAGCTGGTTCTCGAAGTCGCTCAGCATCTGGGCGAGTCCACCGTGCGTACCATCGCCATGGACTCCACCGATGGCCTGACCCGCGGCACCGAAGTGGTGGACACTGGCGCCGCCATCCAGATGCCCGTCGGCCCCGAGACCCTGGGCCGCATCATCAACGTGATCGGCGAGCCCATCGACGAGCGCGGCCCCATCGGCAACAAGACCACCCTGCCGATCCATGCCGACGCCCCCGATTTCGTCGACCAGTCCACCGAGACCGAGATCCTGGTCACCGGCATCAAGGTCATCGACCTGCTGGCTCCGTACTGCAAGGGCGGCAAGATCGGCCTGTTCGGCGGCGCCGGCGTGGGCAAGACCGTGCTGATCATGGAGCTGATCAACAACATCGCGAAGGCGCACGGCGGTTACTCCGTGTTCGCCGGCGTCGGTGAGCGTACCCGCGAAGGCAACGACCTCTATCACGAGATGATCGAGTCGGGCGTCATCAAGCTGGACGGCCCGGGCTCCAAGGTGGCCCTGGTGTACGGCCAGATGAACGAGCCGCCGGGCGCCCGCGCCCGCGTCGCCCTGTCGGGCCTGACCGTCGCCGAGTACTTCCGCGACGTCGAAGGCCAGGACGTGCTGTTCTTCGTGGACAACATCTTCCGCTTCACCCAGGCCGGCTCGGAAGTGTCCGCGCTGCTGGGCCGCATCCCCTCCGCGGTGGGTTACCAGCCGACGCTGGCCACCGACATGGGCGCCCTGCAGGAGCGTATCACCTCGACCAAGAAGGGTTCGATCACCTCGGTGCAGGCCATTTACGTGCCGGCCGACGATCTCACCGACCCGGCTCCGGCCACGTCGTTCGCCCACTTGGACGCCACCACCGTGCTGAACCGTCAGATCGCCGAGCTGGGCATCTACCCGGCCGTGGATCCGCTGGACTCCACCTCGCGCGTTCTCGACCCCCGCGTCGTCGGTGCCGACCACTACCAGACCGCCCGCGACGTGCAGCGCATCCTGCAGACCTACAAGTCGCTGCAGGACATCATCGCCATCCTGGGCATGGACGAACTGTCGGAAGAGGACAAGCTGGTCGTGTCGCGCGCTCGTAAGATCCAGCGCTTCCTGTCCCAGCCGTTCCACGTGGCCGAAATCTTCACCGGCTCGCCGGGCAAGCTGGTGGCTCTGGAAGACACCATCAAGGGCTTCAAGGCCATCGTTGCCGGCGAATACGACCATCTCCCCGAGGCTGCCTTCTACATGGTCGGCGGCATCGACGAGGTGATCGAGAAGGCCAAGAAGATGGCCGCCGAAGCGGCCTAAGGCTTTCGGGAATAATTAGGGGCGGGTTCCCTTGGGGACCCGCCGCTAAAGAATGTTGAAGGAATCGCGGCATGGCCGAGAAGATTCAGTTCGAATTGGTGTCCCCGGCGAAGCTTCTGGTTTCGTCCAAGGTGGACATGGTCGTGGTGCCCGGCGGCGAAGGCGACTTCGGTGCCCTGGCCCTGCACGCCCCGATGATCACCACCGTGCGTCCGGGTGTCATCGACATCCATGACGGCGGCAAGGTCTCGTCCTCCATCTTCGTGGCCGGCGGTTTCGCCGAGGTCAACGAGGAGCGCATCACCGTACTGGCCGAGGAAGCCATTCCGGTGGCCGAGCTGACCGCCGAGATGGCCGAAGCCCGCAAGAAGGCCGCTAGGGAAGCCCTGGACGACGCCGGCAACGAGCGTGACAAGGCCCATGCCCAGCGTCTGGCGCTGGTCGCCGAGGCCATGGCCGCCGCCATCGCCTAAACGGCGGGTCGGGATTTTTCGAAAGGGCCGCCCCCGACCGGGGCGGCCCTTTTGTCTTGAAAATCCGTGCCCATCTCCCAGAATGGAATGCTTCAAGGGGAGCGGGGGCGCATGCAAGGCGGCAAGGTCTGGAGCGTGGACGACATCGGCTGGGGTCGGCTCGATCCCCGGCGGGTGGATTCCGATCTCCTGAAGGTGGTCAAGGCCGCCGCCATGGTCGAGCGCAATGCCGCCGACTACACCCTCTATCTCGGCCGGGTGTTCCGGGACGATCCCGAATTCGTCGCCCTGCTGGGGCAATGGCGCGACGACGAGATCCGCCACGGCGACACCCTGGGCCGCTATGCCGAGCTGGCCGATCCCGGCTACGACTTTGCCGCCCGCTGCCGGCGCTTCGCCGACGGCTACCGCATCCCGGTCGAGGCCGAGGTCTCGGTGCGCGGCTCGGCCACCGGGGAATTGCTGGCCCGCTGCATCGTCGAGACCGGGACGTCGTCCTTCTATTCCGCCGTCCGCGATTCCAGCCGCGAACCGCTGCTGCGCGAGATCTGCCATCGCATCGCCGGCGACGAGTTCCGCCACTACAAGCTGTTCTACGACGCCATGCGCCGGACCCAGGACCGCGACCGGCTGCCTTTGTGGCGCCGCGTCCTGGTGGTGGTGCGGCGGATCCGTGAAAGCGACGACGACGAGTTGGCCTATGCATGGCATGCGGCCAACGAGCCGGACGACATGGCCTATGACCGGATGCGCTGCAACGCGGCGTACGGCTCGCGCGCCTATGCGCTTTATGGCAAGGTGCATGCCGAGCGGGCGGCGAGCATGGTCGTCAAGGCGGTCGGGCTGGACCCCAAGGGATGGCTGGGCCGCCGGGCCCGCGATTTCGCCTGGGGCAAGATGCGGCAGCGCGCCGGCAGCCTGCGGCCGTCGTGAGGAGGCAGCATTGGCCCAGCACCACCCCTCCATTTCCGATCGTCACGCCGCGTTCATCGCGGCCCAGCCCGTCTTCTTCGTGGCGACGGCCACCGACCAGGGGCGGATCAATCTGTCGCCGAAGGGCCTGGACGGCACGTTCCGCATTCTCGCCCCCAATCGGGTGGCCTGGCTCAATCTGACGGGGAGTGGCAACGAGACGGCCGCCCATCTGGCCCGCAACGACCGCATCACCATCATGTTCTGCGCCTTTTCCGGCCAGCCGCTGATCCTGCGCCTTTATGGCCGGGCCCGCGCCCTGCACCGGCGCGAGGCGGATTGGGCCGAGTTCGCCCCCCTCTTTCCCGACTATCCGGCCAAGCGGCAAATTGTCGTGGTCGAGGTGGACAGCGTCATCACCTCCTGCGGCTTCGGGGTTCCCCTGATGGATTTCGCCGGGCATCGGCCGACCTTGCCCGATTGGGCCGACGCCAAGGGGGCGGACGGCATCCGGCAGTACTGGCGGGACAAGAACCTTGTCAGCTTCGACGGTCTGCCCACCGGGCTTCTGGACGGGGAGGACGAGGTGTGATGTTGTCGTGCTTGAATGATGGGGATGAGTCGGCATGAGTGGCAACGCATTGTGGCAATACCGGTGGAGCGATGAGTTCGCCCTGGGCGATCCGGTCGTGGACGCCCAGCACCGCGCCTTTTTCGAGGAGGCCGCCGCCTTGCGCACCGCCCTGGCCTCGGAAGAGCCCAAGGACGAGATCGTCTCCTATTGCGCCGCCTTCATCGCCAATCTGCGCGCTCATTTCGCCGACGAGGAGCGATTGATGCAGCGCATCGGCTTTCCCGCCCTTGCCATTCATCGGCAGGAGCACGAGCGTCTTCTGGCCCGCACCGAGGAAGTGGTGGCCGAGATTCACGCCGCCGATTGCCTGATCGACTGTCTGCTGGGCGTCCACTCCCTGATGGAGGCCCTGGTGGAGCACGTCACCAATCAGGACATGCGGATCAAGACCTTCATGCCGCGGCAATGCGCATGATCCGCCTCCTGCCCGCCCTCGCCCTGACGCTGGCCGCGGCTTGTCTGCCCGCCCTGGCCGCCGAGCCGCCCCGCAACGTCGCGGAGATCGCCTCGGCCACCTTCGTGCGGGGCTGCGCCGCCCATGTGGGGGCGCTGGACAAGCTCAGGGAGAAGATGCAGCCGGGCGGCGAACTCTACCTGCCCCGCCTGCCCGACCAGGCGGCCCGGCCCTTCCTGCAGGGGCGGCCGGGCGAGGCCTATATCCGCGAGGAGGCTGGGGTCACCCTGGCCATCGTCCCCGCCGACGAGCAATGCGCCGTCTTCGTGCGCCGGGTGCCCGCCGCCGCGCTGAACGCCCAGGTGGAAAAGGACCTGAAGACGGCGGTGGGACGTTATTTCACGGTGCAGGCCGGAGGGCGCGAGACCAAGGGGGCGTTGACCTCCCGCTTCATCGATCTGGTGCCCACCTCCACCTACCGCGATGAACTGGTGCGCAAGCATGGCGGCGAGCCGGCCGGGCTCAGGGTGATCGTCACCACCTCGGAAAGCGCCAATCCCGATCTTCAGGCCATCATCACCATCGGATTGAGGCAGCCATGAGACGCGCCGCCCTAGCCCTGCTTCTCGCCCTGCTGGCGTTGCCCGCCGGGGCTCAATCGCCGGGCGGCATCGCCATCCGCGACGAGACGTCCAGGCTGGCGGTGGCGGTGCTGGGACGCATCTGCGTCCTCAACGTGGGGGATTTCAACGCCCTCAACATCGCCGCCTCGCCCACCGGCGAGTTCGGCTTCTCCGAAGTGGCCCCCGACGTGGCCGAGACCTTTCTCAAGGGCCGTCCCGGACTGGTCCGCGTGTTGCGCCGTCCCGGCCTGGGCGCCGTCACCCTGGTGGCCGGGCGGGACGGGATCTGCAGCGTGTGGTCGGAATACGGCGACTCCATCTCGCTGCAGCGACACCTGCTGGCCATGGTGGAACGGGGCGGGCTGAAGGGCGGGGCGCAATTGCTGGCGCTGGACGCCCGCGACGAGGCGGGAAGCCTGATCGCCGACTATTACCTGATGCCGTCCGACTGGTTCGCCCGCGACCTGAGCCGCCGCCTGGCCGACGACGGCAGCCAGCCGCTGGCCCTGGTGACCTCGGTCTCTCCCCCCGGCCGCCGACCCATGGAGGCCATGCTGTCGGTCAGCCGGATATTGAAGAAGTAGGTCCTGCGGGCAGGATGCCCGCGCTCCGCATCGGCGTGGAGCGCGGCCGTCCCGGCCGCATCAGCGGCACTTGGAGAAATCGGGCGTCCGCTTCTCCTTGAAGGCCGAGACCGCTTCCTTCAGGGCCTCTCCCTTCAGGCACTGGTCGAACACCTTGGACTCGCGCGAAAGGCGATCCATGATCGGCTCGGGCGGGGTCTTCATCAGCGCCTTGATCTGCCGCAGGATCGCCTGCGGCTTGGCCGCCAGCTTGCGCGCCGCCGCCATGGCGGTTTCCTCCAGATCCTCGCCCGGCACCACGCCGTTGATCAGGCCGATGGCCTCGGCGGTTTCGACGCCAAAGGGTTCGCCCAGCATCAGCATCTCGGCGGCGCGGCGATGCCCGGCCAGGGCCGGCATGGTCTGGCTGGAGCCTGCTTCCGGCACGATCCCTAAGTTGATGAACGGCATGTGGAAGCGGGTGCCCGGCGCGGCGTAGACCAGATCGCAATGGGGCAGCAGGGTCGAGCCGATGCCGATGGCGGCACCCCTGACCGCCGCGACCACCGGCTTCTTCGCCCCGGCCACGGAGCGGATGAACGTGTCGGCCACCGAACCGGTCAGCGCCTGCCAGGTCAGGAAGTCGGGCAGGTCGTTGCCGGCCGAGAAATCGTTCTGGCTGCCGAGAATCAGGAAGACGGCGACCTCGTCGTCGGCCTCGCCCCGGGCGAAGGCCGCGGCCAGGGCGGCGTACATCTCGCCGATCAGGGCGTTCTTCTTGTCCGGGCGGTTCATGCGGACCACCTGGACGCCGCTCTCCACGTGGCTTAGCACCAGCTCGCTCATTCCGGTATCTCCTTGCGTATTTAACTTAAGGAGAAGCTGGCACGAGGGGGCGGCGTCGGCAAGTCCTTACCGCGTCGTTCTATCCAGCAGGTAGACGATGGAGCGGTAGGGCACCTCGGCGTGGTCGGCCAGGCCGATCTCGCAGGTGCGGTTGGAGGAGTAGCCGGCCTCGCAGCCCTTCGGCACCTGGGGCGCCAGATGGCGGAGCGCATGGTCGTTGAGTTCGGGCGTGGTGAAGCCCTTGTCGCCGGCGAAGCCGCAGCAGCCCACGCCGTCCGGCGTCACCACCTGCGAGGCGCAGGCCTTGGCCAGGCCCACCATCTTGTCGTCCAGGCCCATCTTGCGGGCGCCGCAATTGACGTGGACCAGGACCGGCTGGGTCTGCTTATCGGGCGAGAGGCGGGGCAGCACCGCGTCGTGCAGGAACTCCACCGAATCCAGCACCGTGAGGCGCTCGCCCAGATAGGTCTTCATGCGCCAGGCGCAGGCCGAGGCGTCCATGACGATGGGAAGCTTGCCATGCTCGCTGGCCTGGAACAGGGCGGCCTCCAACTCGGCGGCCTTGGCGTCGGCGGTGGCCTGGAGGCCCTTGCTCTCGAAGGCCTGGCCGCAGCACAGATTGTCCAGCCCGTCGGGCATCACCACGCCGAAGCCGGCGCGCTGCAGCACGCGGGTCATGACGGTGGGCAGGGATTCCTTCTCCGGATCGCCGGCGGCGGGGCCCATGGAGCGGGCGGCGCAGGTGGGGAAGTACACCACCCGCTCGCCCACCTGGGCGTTGAGAGGGGGCGTGAAGGCGGCCTTGGTGGGCAGATGCTCGCCCAGCTTGGGCGTGCGCCCGCCCGACAGCTTGCGCAAGCCTCCGGCCATGGCGGCCATGGCGCCGGTTCCCGCCACCTTGCTGACCAGCCCGGCGGCGCCCAGGCCGAAGCGGGTGGCGGCAAGCGCCGCGCCGTAATGCCTGGCCGTCCACTGGCCCACGGCATGGGCGCCCGATCCCAGGCGGCGGCCGCGCAAGGACTTGGTCAGCTTGCCGGTCTCGATGCCCACCGGACAGGCGGTGGCGCACAGCCCGCAGGCGGCGCAGGTGTCGATGCCCTGGTAGTCGTAGAGACGGCGAAGCTCGTCGGCGTTCTCGCCTGTCGCGGCGCGCCGGGAAATCTCGCGCCACGAGGTGATGCGCTGGCGGGGCGACAGCGTCAGGCCGTGGCTGGGGCACATGCGTTCGCAGAAACCGCACTCGATGCAGGTGTCGACCAGGGCGTCGGCGGCGGGCAGCGGCTTCAGGTTGGCGAGGTGGGCGCGGGGGTCGCGGTCCAGCAGCACGCCGGGATTGAGCATGCAATCGGGGTCGAGCAGATGCTTGATGTCCCACATCAACTGGGTGGCCTCGGCCCCCCATTCCATCTCGACGAAGGGGGCCATGTTGCGGCCCGTGCCGTGCTCGGCCTTCAAGGAGCCGTCATACTTGGCCACCACCAGTTCGGCCACCTCGTCCATGAAGCGGGCGTAGCGGTCCACTTCCTCCTTGATGCCGAAATCCTGGGTGAAGACGAAGTGCAGGTTACCGTCCAGCGCATGGCCGAAGATGATCGCCTCGGCATAGCCGTGCTTGCGGCACAGACGCTCGAGGTCCACCGTGGCGGCGGCGAGCGATTCGATGGGGAAGGCCACGTCCTCGATGATCACCGTGGTGCCCACCTTGCGCACCGCGCCCACCGCCGGAAACAGGCCCTTCCTGATCTTCCACAGCTTGCCGTACTCGGCCGGGTCGTTGGTGAACTCGGCCGGGAACACGGTGGTGAAGCCGGCCAGCACCTTGCCGATCTCGGCCAGATTGGCGGCCAGCGCGTCGCCGGATTCGCCCCGGGCTTCCACCAGCAGGGCGGTGACGCCCTCGGCCAGGCCGCGGATCTGGGCCGGCATGCCGGGCTTGTCCTCGACCGAGCGAAGGGAGGCGCGGTCCATCAGCTCGACGGCGGAGACCGGGGCCTTCTTCAGGGCCACCACGGCGCGGCAGGCCTCGGCGATGTCGGGGAACAGCAACAGCGCGCTGGCCTTGTTGGCGTGCTCGGCCACCGTGCGGTAGGTGATCTCGGCGATGAAGCCCAGCGTGCCCTCGGACCCGATCATCAGATGGGTGAGGATGTCCAAGGGATCGGTGAAGTCCACCAGGGCGTTCAGGGAATAGCCGGTGGTGTTCTTGATGGCGAACTTCTTGCGGATGCGCTCGAAAAGGGCCTTGTCGCCCCGCACCCGCTTGCCCATCTCGTCGAGCCGGGACAAAAGGTCGGCGTGGCTGGCGCGGAAGGCGGCCACACTGTCCGGGTTGCCGGTATCCACCAGGGTGCCGTCGGCCAGGACCAGACGCATGGACATCATGGTCTGGTACGAATTGTCCGAGGTGCCGCAGCACATGCCGCTGGCGTTGTTGGCGGCGATGCCGCCGATCTTGCACGAATCGATGCTGGCCGGGTCGGGGCCGATCTTGCGGGCGAAGGCGGCGAGGCGGCGGTTGGCGTCGGCGCCGATCACGCCGGGCTGCAGGCGGATGCGCTTGCCCTGCTCCTCGACCACGGCCTGGGTCCAGCCGGTCCCTAAGATCATCAGCACGGAATCGCTCACCGCCTGACCCGACAGCGAGGTGCCGGCGGCGCGGAAGGTGACCGGAGCGTTGTGGCGGCGGCAGGCGGCCAGCAGGCCCCTGACCTCGTCCTCGTCCCTGACCTCGGCCACCACCTGGGGCACCAGGCGGTAGAAGCTGGCGTCGGTGCCATAGGCCAGACGGCGCAGCGGGTCGGTGACCAGCCGGTTCACCGGCATCACGCCGGCGAGGTCCTGCAGCAGGGCGGAATAGTCGGGGGCAGGCGAATTACGGCTCACGGAGACTCACTCCCGATCAGCAGGACGATCAGTTCCTTGGGCCCATGGACGCCATAGGCCAGGGTCTGCTCGATGTCGGCGGTCTTGGAAGGGCCGGACACCAGCACGGCGTTGGTGGGCATGCCATTGGCCCAGCCCTGGACGCGGATGGTCTCGGCCAGCGAATCGGTGAGGCTGGCTTCCTCCACCAGGGCCACGTGGATGGGCGGCAGCAGGCTCATCAGCCGGGGCTCGTCGGGCGTCGGCCACAGCACCAGCGAGCCGGTATGGGCGATCCCGCCCTTGGTGGAGGTGAAGCCGGCATCGGCCTTGGAGACCAGCACGTCCTTGAAGTCCTCGACCGAGCGGTCATAGGCGACCAGCTCGGGGGCGTCCTTGCCCCAGGCCTGGGCCAACAGCCGTCCGGCGGGGGTGGCGGGCGCGTAGACCATGCAGCCCACGCCCTTGTCGGCCAGGATGGATTTCAGCCGTTGGGGCCAGTCGGCGGCGGTGACCTCGTGAATTTCGGCGTGGGACGCCTCCAGCATGGCCTTGAACTTGGCCTTGCGGGCCTGGGCGTCATAGGAGGGGGGCGTCCAGTCGGGGCGCGGCGGCGCGGCGGCCTTGGGCGCGGCCTTCAGGCGGCCGAGAATACGTTCTCGCGGGCTATTCATCACAGAACCCCTTCTCGCGGGCCAGTTCGTGCAGGCTCTTGGGGGCGAATTTCGGCTTGGTGCGGACCGAGGTCCATTGCTTCAGCATGGGGGCGGAAGACGGCACCAGATTGCCGAACCAGCCGAGCAGACGGGTGCCGATGCGGTAGACGAGCGGCGAACCGTACAGCAGCGTCCAGCCCTTCCAGCCCATTGTCTCGGAAGCCGAGGCCATGGAGCCGGCGCCCTTGACCGCGCCGGGCGCGGCGGGACGCACGGATTCGGTGCGCAACCGGACCAGCAGGTCGGGAATGGGGATCTGCACCGGACAGACGTCGGCACAGGCCCGGCACAGCGTCGAGGCGTGCGGCTGGTCGCCGGCGCAGTCGATGCCTTCCAGCTGGGGCGTCAGCAGCTTTCCGATGGGGCCGGGATAGGTGAAGGTGTAGGTGTGGCCGCCGACCCTGGTGTAGACCGGGCAATGGTTCATGCAGGCGGCGCAGCGGATGCAGCGCAGCGTGTCGCGCAGTTCCGTGTCACCGTGGACGCGGGACCGCCCGTTGTCCAGCAGCACCAGATGCACCGCCTTGGGTCCGTCCTTCTCGCCGTCCTTTCGGGGCGACGAGATCATGTTGACGTAGGTGGTGATGGGCTGGCCGGTGGCCGAGCGGGGCAGCAGCGACAGCAGCGGCGGCACGTCGTCGAGCTTTTCCAACACCTTCTCGATGCCGGTCACCGCGATGTGGAGTGGCGGCAAGGTGGTGGACAGCCGCCCGTTGCCCTCGTTCTCGATCAGCACCAGGGTGCCGGTCTCGGCCACCGCGAAGTTGACGCCGGAAATGCCGGCGTCGGCGCCGGCGAAGGCGCCGCGCAGCGCAGCCCGGGCAGCGGCGGTCAGTTCGTCCACGTTCTCGGTGTAGGGCTGGCCCTCGATCTTGTCGTGGAACAGCTCGGCGATCTCGCCCTTGTTCTTGTGGATGCAGGGCATGACGATGTGGCTGGGGGCCTCGCCCGCCAGCTGGATGATGTACTCGCCCAGGTCGGATTCCACCGGGGTGATGCCGTTGCGCTCCAGATGGGCGTTGAGGTGCATCTCCTCGGTGACCATGGACTTGCCCTTGATCACCGTCTTGGCGCCCGCCGCCTCCAGGATGCCCAGCACGATGGAATTGGCTTCGGCGGTGGTCTCGGCCCAATGGACCTGGATGCCGTTCTTCAGGCAATTGGCTTCCAACTGCTCGAGCAGTTCGGGCAGCTTGGCCAGGGAATTGGCGCGCGCCGCCGCGCCCCGGGCGCGCAACGCCGTCCACTCGTCGCCGTCGGCGAACTGGACGGCTCGCTTGGTCATCAGCCCGTCCATGGCGCGGCGGAAATTGGCGCGCAGCTTGGGGTCGTTGAGCGCCACATGGGCCTTGGCGCCGAACTCCATTTTGTGGGCGTCAGCGACCATGGCAGCGCTCCAGGATGAATTCGGCGATGTGGCGGCCCTTGAAGCCCTTCTTACTCTTCTCGGCGGCGCCGGTGATGTTCATCAGGCAGCCGCAATCGCCCGACACCACGCTGGTGGCCCCGGTTTCCTCGATGGAAGCGACCTTGTCGGCGACCATGGCGGCCGAGATCTCGGCCTGGCGCACCGCGAAGGCGCCGCCGAAGCCGCAGCATTCCTTCTCGCGCGGGTTCTCCACCAGGGTGACGTTGGACAGCTGGCGCAGCAGGGCCTTGGGCTGCTCCACCACCCCGGCCTCGCGCTGGGAGTGGCAGGACGGGTGCCAGGTGATGGTCACCTTCTCGCCCTTGTCCACCAGCTTGACGCCCAGCACGTCCACCAGGAACTCGGTCAGCTCGAACACCCGCTTGGAGAAGGCCACGGCGCGGGCGTGGTCGGGGGTGCCCTCGAACATCTCGGGGTAATGGGTCTTCATCATGCCGGCGCACGAGCCCGACGGCACCACGATGGGCCTCTCGCCGGGAAAGGCGTCCAGCTGCAGCCGGGCCACGGCGCGGGCCTCGTCCTGATAGCCGTTGTTGCGGGCCGGCTGGCCGCAGCAGGTCTGCTTGGGCGGAAACACCACCTTGAGGCCTTCGCGCTTCAGCAGCTCCATCCCGGCCAGTCCGGCTTCGGGGTAGAACAGGTCGATCAGGCAGGTTCCGAAGAAGTAGACGCTTTCCGGGCGGGGCTGCTTGGGCATGGGCGTTCCACCAGTGATTGTTTGGCCGGGGCTTTCGGCTCCGGCGCCACCATGGTTACAGCATTCTTACCAAGAGCGTAAAGTGGTAAAATTATTTTGCCAAAATTATCGGGCGCTGTCCCTGGCCCCATCGCGAGCCCGCCCGATCAGGTCCGAGCCCGCCCGGCGGCGCAGCGCCACGTCGCGGCGGGAATTGGCGAACTGGGCCTCGCGCAGCGCTTCCTCGGTGGAATTGATGTGGGCTTCGGCCGTGGCGCGGGCCACTTCGGGATTGCCCGAGGCGATGGCCTGCCAGATGGCCTGGTGCTGGCGCAGGAAGGCGTCGCGCACGCCACGCCGGCGATAGAGGTCGATGCGGTCGTAGAACACGCCGACCTTCAGCATGTCGAAGACGCGGCGCATCACCTGGGCCATCACCAGATTGTGGGCGGCCTCGTAGATGGCCAGGTGGAATTCGGCGTCGGCCGCCGCCTCCTGGGCGGGATCGTCCAGGGCGTGGGCCTTCTCCATGGCTTCCAGGCAGGCCCGGATCCGGGCGAGGTCCTCGTCCGTGGCCCGCTCGGCCGCCAGGGCGGCAGCGTTGCCGGCCATCACCCGGCGGAATTCGAAATAGTCGAAGACCGTCTCGGGATGGGCCTGCAGCAGGCGGGCCAGCGGGTCGGCGGCGGGTTGCTCTGTGCCGGGATCAATGGCGGTGGCGTGGGGGGCGGCGTGAATCATGCCTTCAGGATAGGACGGGGTGAGGTCATATCCAACCATGGATTTTTGGCATGGCAACTTTTCCATTTACAGCGGATGACGAAGTGAGTTATCCACCGTCATCATCTGGTCAAATTTTGTTACCACGATTCAAAAAACGTTCAACGCCAACACCTCGCCGGCATCTTGAAGGATGCACGGTCGAACCTTCGGGGAGGCACCATGCAAGCCTGGATGCAAGTTTACGATCCGGCCGGCAATCTGTGGCTGTCGTCACTGATCGCCGCCATTCCGATCATCTTCTTCTTCGTCGCGCTGGCGATTTTGAAGCTCAAGGGCCATGTGGCCGGCACCATCACGGTGCTGCTGTCCATCGCGGTGGCCATCGTGTTCTACAAGATGCCGGTCGCCTCGGCCTTGATGGCGGGCGTCCAGGGCTTCCTGTTCGGCCTGTGGCCCATCGCCTGGATCATCATCGGTGCGGTGTTCCTCTATAAGGTCACGGTCAAAACCGGCCAGTTCGAGATCATCCGCGCCTCGGTGGTGTCCATCACCGCCGACCAGCGTCTGCAGATGCTGATGATCGGCTTCTCGTTCGGCGCCTTCCTCGAGGGCGCGGCGGGCTTCGGCGCGCCGGTGGCCATCACCGCCGCCCTGCTGGTGGGCCTGGGCTTCAACCCGCTCTACGCCGCCGGCCTGTGCCTGATCGCCAACACCGCTCCGGTGGCTTTCGGCGCCATGGGCATTCCGATCATCGTCGCCGGCCAGGTTTCGGGCCTCGACCCCTTCAAGATCGGCGCCATGGCCGGCCGCCAGCTGCCGCTGCTGGCCGTGTTCGTGCCCTTCTGGATCGTGTTCATCATGGACGGCTTCAAGGGCGTCCGCGAGACCTGGCCCGCCATCCTGGTGGCCGGCGGCTCGTTCGCCTTCGGCGTGTGGTTCACCTCCAACTACATCGGTCCGGAGCTGCCCGACATCACCTCGGCGCTGATCAGCCTGGTGTGCATCACCGTGTTCCTCAAGTTCTGGCAGCCGAAGAACATCTTCCGCTTCAAGGCCGAGGGCGCGGACGAGAAGCACTCCCACGACTACACCGCCGGCCAGATCGCCAAGGCCTGGGCGCCGTTCCTGATCCTCACCGCCGTGGTGACGGTGTGGAGCCTGAAGTCCTTCAAGGCGATGTTCGCCAAGGGCGGCGAGCTGCTGTTCACCAACATCAACTGGGAAGTGCCCTACCTGCACAACCTGGTGTCCAAGGTGCCGCCGATCGTCGCCGCCGCCAAGGCCGTGCCGGCCGTCTACACCCTGAACCTGGTGTCGGCCACCGGCACCGCCATCCTGATCTCGGCCATCATCACCATCGTCATGCTGGGGATGAAGGGCTCGGACGGCCTGAAGACCTTCGGCGAGACCCTGAACGAGCTGAAGCGCCCCATCTACACCATCGGCACGGTGCTGGCCTTCGCCTATGTGGCCAACGCCTCGGGCCTGTCGACCACGCTGGCCCTGCTGCTGACCGGTGCCGGCGACGTCTATCCCTTCTTCTCGCCGGTGCTGGGCTGGCTGGGCGTGTTCCTCACGGGCTCGGACACCTCGTCCAACGCCCTGTTCGGCGCGCTGCAGGCCACTACCGCCAAGCAACTGGGGATCAGCGACATCCTGATGGTCGCCGCCAACACCACCGGCGGCGTCACCGGCAAGATGATCTCGCCCCAGTCCATCGCGGTGGCCTGCGCCGCCGTGGGCCTGGTGGGCCACGAGTCGAACCTGTTCCGCTTCACCTTGAAGCACAGCATCTTCTTCGTGTGCATCATCGGCGTGATCACCACGCTCCAGGCCTATGTCTTCACCTGGATGATTCCTTAAAAGATCACCCTCCAGCATCCCCTGATGCCGGACAAACTGGCCCGGGCGGTTTCGCCCGGGCCTTTCTTCTTTGGCCCCAGGGGGGTATAGACAGGGATATGAGCCTCTCGCCCCCCCTTATCGGCATCACCCTCGACAGCGAGGAGCCCGGCGGCTATTCCCGCATGCCGTGGTACGCGCTGCGTCGCAATTACGCCGAGATCGTGGCCCGCGCCGGCGGGCTGCCGGTGATGCTTCCGCACGAGCCCCGTCTGGCCGCCGCCTTCCTCGAGCGCATCGACGGGCTGATCGTCACCGGCGGCGCCTTCGACATTGACCCGGCCCTGTTCGGCGCCGAGGCCCGCGCCGGGCTGGTGCTGAAGACCGGGCGCACCCAATTCGAACTGGCCATGGTGCGGGGCGCGCTGGAGCGCGACATGCCCATCCTCGGCATCTGCGGCGGGCAGCAATTGCTCAACGTGGCGCTGGGCGGCACCCTGATCCAGCACATTCCCGACGAGGTGGCGGGCGCCCTGGCCCACGAGCAGCCCAATTCCCGCTCCGAGCCCGGCCACTGGGTGGAGATCGCCACCGGAACCCAGCTTGCCGCCATCGTCGGCGAGACGCGCATTCCCGTGAACTCGGCCCATCACCAGGCGGTGCGCGACGTGGCGTCCGGCTGCGTCGTCAACGCCATCGCCCCCGACGGGGTGATCGAGGGCATCGAGGCGACGGGCAAGGCTTTCTGCATCGGGGTCCAGTGGCATCCCGAATATGACATCAGCCCGGCGGATTCCGCCCTGCTGCGGGCCTTCGTTGGAGCGTGCCGATGACCGAGGAAAAAGGGGAAAGAATAGCCAAGCGTCTGGCCCGCGCCGGCCTGTGCTCGCGCCGCGAGGCCGAGCGCTGGGTCGAGATGGGCCGCGTCTCGGTCAACGGCAAGACCCTGGACAGCCCGGCTTGCGTGGTCGGCCCCGGCGACATCGTGCTGGTGGACGGCACGCCGCTGGCCGAGCCGGAAAAGACCCGGCTGTGGCGCTATCACAAGCCCGCCGGTCTGGTCACCACCCACCGGGACCCGGAAGGGCGCCCCACGGTGTTCGACCACCTGCCCGAAGGCATGCCCCGGGTCATCTCGGTGGGCCGCCTCGACCTCAATTCCGAGGGCCTGCTGCTGCTGACCAATGACGGCGAGCTGGCCCGCAAGCTGGAGCTGCCCTCCAACGCCTGGGTGCGGCGCTACCGGGTGCGGGTCCATGGCGAGGTGTCCGAGGACGCCCTGGCCCGGCTGGAGAACGGCATCACCATCGACGGCATGGCCTATGGTTCCATCAGCGCGACGCTCGACCGTCGCCAGGGCGCCAACGCCTGGCTGACCGTCTCGCTGAAGGAAGGCAAGAACCGCGAAATCCGCCGGGTGATGGAATATCTCGGCTGGCCGGTGTCGCGCCTGATCCGCGTCTCCTACGGCCCCTTCCAGCTGGGCACCCTGGCGGAAGGCGAAGCCGACGAGGTGGCGGGCAAGGTCCTGCGCGAGCAGATGGGCGAGGGCAAGACGGTCTTGAAGCCCAAGGCCGAGCACAAGCCGGCCGGCGAGCGCGAGAAGGAGCAGCGGGTCGCCGCCCGGGCGCGCAAGCAGAAGCTGGCCGAGGACAAGCGCGCCGCCGACGCCAAGAAGGAAAAGTCCCGCGATGCGCATCGTCGCCGGTCTTCATAAGGGCCGCCGCCTGGAGGCTCCGTCCGGCCGCGATACCCGGCCCACCGCCGACCGGGTGCGTCAGGCGCTGTTCGACATCCTGGTGCATTCCGATCTGGTGGAGATGGAGGATGCCCGCGTGGTGGACGCCTTCGCCGGTTCCGGCGCCCTGGGCCTGGAAGCCCTGTCGCGCGGCGCGGCCCATGCCTGCTTCCTCGAACTGGCGGCGCAGCCCCTGGCCGCCGTCTACGCCAATGTGAAGGCGCTGAGGGAGGAGGAGCGGACCAAGGTGATCCGCGCCGACGCCGCCAAGCCCCCCGTTGCCCCCCATGCCTGCACCCTGGCCTTCCTCGACCCGCCCTATCATTCCGGGCTGGCCGCGCCCTGCCTGGAGGGGCTCGCCGCCAAGGGCTGGCTGGAGGAGGGCGCCCTGGCGGTGGTGGAAGTGGCCGCCGACGAGGCCTTTACCCCGCCCGCCGGTTTCGAGATCGCCGACGAGCGCCCGCGCGGCGCGGCGCGGCTGGTGTTCGTGGTTTACCGCCGCCCGTGATGCGTGCTACAAGGCAATCGTTCCCGTAATGTTCGGACGCTTGCCATGGATTTTGCCCTGATCTCCGCTGGTCTCTCCCTGCTCGCCCTGGTGGGCGTGGTGCTGTTGCTGCTGCGCAAACGGGACGACCTGTCCGAGCGTCTCGACCGGCTGGAGCGGGTCTTGCGCGACGAGGCCCGCCAGGACCGGCGCGAGACCGCCGAGATGATCCGCGACCATCAGACCGCTTCCGCCGCCAGCGCCGACAAGTACCACACCGAGCTGCGCATCCTGGTGGAGACCAAGCTGGCCGAGTTCCGCTCGGACCAGGCCACCCAGGCCCGCGCGCTTCGCGAAGAGGTGCTGGGCGGCATCAAGCAGCTGGGCGAGGGGATCGGCAAGACCGTGTCGGAGCAGACCCGCGTGGTCTCGGAACATCTGGACAAGCTCAGGGGCGAGAACACCGCCAAGCTGGAGCAGATGCGCCAGACCGTGGACGAGAAACTGCAGGGCACCCTGGAAAAGCGCCTGGGCGAATCCTTCAAGCTGGTCAGCGAACGGCTGGAACAGGTGCACAAGGGCCTGGGCGAGATGCAGAATCTGGCCAGCGGCGTCGGCGACCTGAAGCGGGTGCTCACCAACGTCAAGACCCGCGGCACCTGGGGCGAGGTGCAGCTGGGCGCCTTGCTGGAGCAGATTTTCCGCGCCGACCAGTATGTGCGCGAAGCCAATTGCCGCAAGGGCAGCCTGGAGCGTGTCGACTTCGCCATCCGCCTGCCGGGCAAGGGCGACGACGAGCCGGAAGTGCTGCTGCCCATCGATTCCAAGTTCCCCAACGAGGATTACGAGCGCCTGCAGATGGCCGTCGAGCGCGCCGATGCCGATGCGGTGGAGGTCGCCGCCAAGGCGCTGGAAGCGCGGGTCAAATCCTTCGCCCGCGACATCCGCGACAAATACGTCAATCCGCCGGTGACCACCGACTTCGCCATCCTGTTCCTGCCCACCGAGGGGCTTTACGCCGAGGTGCTGCGCCGACCCGGCCTGGTGGACCTGATCCAGCGCGACTACAAGGTCGTCGCCGCCGGGCCGACCACGCTGGGCGCCATCCTCAACGCCATCCAGATGGGCTTCAAGACCATGGCCATCGAGAAGCGTTCGAGCGAGGTGTGGGAGATCCTGGGTGCGGTCAAGACCGAGTTCGGCAAGTACGGCGACGTGCTCGACAAGGTGCAGAAGAAGCTGCAGGAAGCGTCGAAGACCATCGACGACGTGGCGGTGAGAAAGCGCGCCATCGACCGCCAATTGCGCAAGGTGGAAGCCATCCCCGATGCCGGCGTCGAGGCCCTGCTGGCCCTTGGCGCCACCGCCATCGACGATGCGGGCGAGGACGAGGGGTGATGCGGGCGGGACGCCCGCGCTCCATTGAGACGACCTTATTCGGAGCGCGGGCGTCCCGCCCGCCCTGTCCTTACGCCCTCTCCGGGAACAGCCCCTTCAACCCCTCCGGCGAGGCCGCGCAGACCCCACGTTCGGTGATCAGGCCGGTGACCAGGCGGGCCGGCGTGACGTCGAAGCCGTAATTGACGGCGGCCGAGCCATCGGGCGTCACCTGGACCTCGTGCACCACCCCGTCTTCGGTACGACCGAAGATATGGGTCTGCTCGCGGGCCGAGCGGGTCTCGATGGGGATCTCCTTGACCCCGTCGGCGATGGTCCAGTCGATGGTCGGGCTGGGCAGGCCGACATAGAAGGGCACGTTGTTGTCTTTGGCGGCCAGGGCCTTCAAGTACGTGCCGATCTTGTTGCAGACGTCGCCGTTGCGCGTGGTGCGGTCGGTGCCGACGATGCACAGGTCGACCATGCCGTGCTGCATCAGGTGGCCGCCGGTATTGTCGGCGATCACCGTGTGGGGCACGCCGTGCCAGTTTAATTCCCGCGCCGTCAGGCTGGCGCCCTGGTTGCGCGGCCGCGTCTCGTCCACCCAGACGTGGACGGGAATGCCGGCGTCAAAGGCCTTGTAGATGGGGGCCAGCGCCGTGCCCCAATCCACCGTGGCCAGCCAGCCAGCATTGCAGTGGGTGAGGATGTTGATGGTGCGGCCCTTGGCCTTGTAATGCTCGGCGATGATCCTGGCGCCGTGGACGCCAAGGGCGGCGTTCTGGGCGGAATCCTCGTCGCAGATATCTCCGGCGCGCTCGTAGGCGGCCTCGATACGGTCCTTGACGGCCAGCGGCTTCAACACCGCCATCATCTCGTCCAGGGCCCATTTGAGGTTGATGGCGGTGGGCCGGGTGGCGTGCAGCACCGCGTAGGTCTTCTCCAGCCCCTTGTCGGAGGCGTCATCGAGGCAGGCCAGGGCCATGCCGTAGGCGGCGGTGGCGCCGATCAGCGGCGCGCCCCTGACCCACATGTCCTTGATGGCCTTGGCGGCGTCATCGAGGGATGTCAGCGCCACGGTGACGAATTCGTGGGGCAGCCGGGTCTGGTCGATGATCTCGACCACGCGCCCGTCGGCGCCCAGCCAGATGGTGCGGTAGGGGGTGCCGTTGATCAGCATGATGAGTCCTTCTTGTCCCTCAGGCGCCGGGCGCGGCCCTTCGGCCCGCTTGGCTTTCCGCGCCATAAGGCGCGCGTCGCGTTGCTCCTAGGGGCTAGGCGAAGCCTAGCCCTTCAGCACCCGTCCCGCCACCGCGTCCAGCTTGCCCACCACGGCCGGGTCGCGGACTTCACCATGGGTGATGATGGCGTTGTCGAGCGCGGTGTGGCAGCCCTTGGCGCAAGGCGCGGTGCGGCCCGTCACCTTGGGGGCGACGGTCTTGACCAGCGAGCGGGCGCGATCGGCATTGGCCAGCAGCACCTTGACGATGGCGTCCACGGTGACCGCGTCGTGGTCGGGGTGCCAGCAATCGTAATCGGTGACCATGGCGACGCTGGCGTAGCACATCTCGGCTTCGCGGGCCAATTTGGCCTCAGGCATGTTGGTCATGCCGATGACGTCGCAGCCCCACTGGCGATACAGGTTGCTTTCGGCCTGGGTGGAGAATTGCGGGCCCTCCATCACCAGATAGGTGCCGCCGCGCACGGCGACGATGCCGGCTTCCTTGGCGGCCGCTTCCACCATGTCGCCCAGGCGGCCACAGGTGGGGTGCGCCATGGAGACGTGGGCCACCAGCCCGGTCTCGAAGAAGCTCTTGGTGCGCGCGAAGGTGCGGTCGATGAACTGGTCGACGATGACGAAGGTGCCGGGCGGCAGCTCTTCCTTGAGCGAGCCCACCGCCGAGACCGACAGGATCTCGGTGACGCCGGCCCGCTTCATGGCGTCGATATTGGCGCGGAAGTTCAGCTCCGACGGCGGGATGCGGTGGCCGCGCCCGTGGCGGGGCAGGAACACCAGCTTTTGGCCGTCCAGCTCGCCGAACAGGAACTCGTCCGAGGTGGGGCCGAACGGGCTTTCCACCCGGCGCCATTCCTTGTTGGTCAGCCCGTCGATGTCATAGACGCCAGAGCCGCCGATGATGCCGAGTACGGGAGTGGAATGTCCGTCCGCCATGGGAAAGTTCCTTCGAATGCGATGGTCCGCTGGTGTTAGGCCAAATCCGTTGGCAGGTCAATGCGGCGGCGGTAGGGTTGGGCAATGATGACGATCCGTTCTGCCCAGGCCGCCGACCGCGATGCCGTCTGGTCTATTCTTGAGCCGGTGATCCGGGCGGGAGAGACCTATGCCCTGCCGCGCGATTGGAGCCGCGAGCAAGCCCTGGACTACTGGTTCGCCGAACCGCACCGGGTCTTCGTGGCCGAGGAGGAGGGGCGGGTGCTGGGGACGTATTACCTACAGCCCAACCAGCAGGGCGGCGGCTCCCATGTTGCCAATTGCGGCTTCATGACCCATGCGGATGCCGGAGGGCGCGGCGTGGCGCGACGCATGTGCGCCCATGCCCTGGAGACCGCGCCCGGGCTGGGGTTCCGCGCCATGCAGTTCAACTTCGTGGTCTCCACCAATCACCGCGCCGTGGCCTTATGGCGGCGCCTGGGTTTCCGGGTGCTGGCGAACCTGCCCGGCGCCTTCCTGCATCCGGTTTGCGGCTATGTGGACGCCATGGTGATGTTCCGGGAACTGGAGTGACGGGGCGCTCGACGGCCGAATGATGTTCATGATATGTTCGGCGTCATGGCATCCCAGGATTGGCCCAAGGCGCGCGGTGCGCGCTCCAACCCCACGCCCCGCTTCGACTGCCTGAGCGCCGAGGCGGTGGATGACGGCTGGGACCTGGTCGAGGAGGAGCGGCCCGCCCCCGGCACCACCATCCATGTGGAGCGGGCGCGCAGTATCCTGACGCGCAACGATTCGCCCGACATTCCCTTCGACCGTTCGGTCAACCCCTATCGTGGCTGCGGGCATGGCTGCGTCTATTGCTTCGCCCGGCCCAGCCACGCCTATCTCGACCTGTCGCCGGGCCTGGACTTCGAGACCAGGCTGACCGTGAAGCCCGACGCAGCCGTCTTGCTGGAGGCGGCGCTGAGGAAGCCCGGCTACCGGCCCGCTCCCATCGCCTTCGGCACCAACACCGATCCCTACCAGCCCATCGAGCGCGACTGGCAGATCATGCGCGGCTGCCTCGAGATGCTGGCCACCTTTCATCATCCGGTGATGATCACTACCAAGGGCTTTCTGGTGACCCGCGATGTGGACATCCTGGGTCCCATGGCCGCCAAAGGGCTGGCGGCGGTGGCGGTCAGCGTCACCACGCTGGACGCCCGCCTGCACGGCAAGCTGGAGCCCCGCGCCTCGTCGCCCGCCCGGCGGCTGGAAGCCATTCGCCGCCTGTCGGCCGAGGGCGTGCCCACCATGGTGATGGCGGCGCCCATGATCCCGCGCATCAACGACCACGAGTTGGAGGATATCCTGGCGGCGGCCAGCGACGCCGGGGCGACAGCGGCGGGCTTCACCCTGCTGCGCCTGCCCTACGAGGTGAAGGATCTGTTCGCCGAGTGGCTCGACGCCCATTTTCCCGAGCGGGCGGCCCATGTGCTGTCCCTGATGGCGCAGCAGCGGGGCGGCCGGCTCAACGATCCCCGCTTCGGCAAACGCATGAGCGGTGAAGGCGAGCACGCCCGCCTGCTGGCAAACCGCTTCCACGTGGCGGTACGCAAGCTGGGCCTGACGGGCGGACGGGTGACGCTGGACTGTTCCCGGTTCAAGCCGCCGCCCCGGGTGGGGGATCAGTTGCGGCTATTCTGACTTCTCGAATTTCAGCGACAGGGAATTGATGCAATAGCGCAGGCCCGTCGGCCCCGGGCCGTCGTCGAAGACGTGGCCCAGATGGGCGTCGCATTGGGAGCACAGGACCTCGGTGCGGATCATGCCGTGGCTGCGGTCGCGTTCTTCCGCCACCGCGTCTGGCGTCGCGGGCATGGAGAAGGCGGGCCAGCCGCAGCCGGAGTTGAACTTGGCTTCCGAGGCGAACAGTTCCTGGCCGCAGCAGACGCAATGATAGCGTCCGGGCTTGAACAGGTGGTCGTATTCGCCGGAGAAGGGGCGTTCCGTCGCCTTCTGGCGGGTCACGGCGTATTGGCCGGGGGTCAATTGCGCCTGCCACTCGGCGTCGGTCTTCACCACCTTGTCGGTCATGGGCTGTCTCCAAGGGTTCGTCATGCCCGGCCTCGTGCCGGGCATCCACGTCCGGCCGCGCCAAGAGCGCCTGGAATTCGGCACGGCATGGATCGCCGGGTCAAGCCCGGCGATGACGAAAAGATGGGAACCTGACGCCCAAGAAAAAAGCGCGGTCCCTTTCGGAACCGCGCCCTTTCTCGTCGGAAGTCACGCCGAGGATCAATCCTCGTGGTGACGCTCCTTCTTGCGCTCGGCGCGCTCGGCTTCCAGCTGGGCGGAGATGTCCTCGCCGGTGGTCTGATCCACCTGCTTCATGGACAGCTTCACCTTGCCGCGGTCGTCGAAGCCCAGGACCTTGACCTTGACCACGTCGCCCTGCTTGACCACGTCGGCGGTCTTGGCGACGCGCTCGCGGGCCAGTTCCGAGATGTGGACCAGGCCGTCGCGCGACCCCAGGAAGTTCACGAAGGCGCCGAAATCGACCACCTTCACGACCTTGCCGTTGTAGATCACGCCCAGCTCCGGCTCGGCGACGATGCCGCGGATCCAGTCGATGGCGCGCTGGCCGGCATCGGCGTCGACCGAGGCCACCTTGATGGTGCCGTCGTCGTCGATGTCGATCTTGGCGCCGGTCTGCTCGCAGATCTCGCGGATGACCTTGCCGCCGGTGCCGATGACTTCGCGGATCTTCTCCTTGGGAATGGAGATGGTGGTGATGCGCGGAGCATTGCCCGACACCGAATCACGGGCGTGATCCAGGCCCTTGTTCATCTCGCCCAGGATGTGGATGCGGCCGTCCTTGGCCTGACCCAGCGCGATCTTCATGATCTCCTCGGTGATCGAGGTGATCTTGATGTCCATCTGCAGCGCGGTGACGCCATCGACGGTGCCCGCCACCTTGAAGTCCATGTCGCCCAGGTGATCCTCGTCACCCAGGATGTCGGACAGCACGGCGAAGTCGTTGCCTTCCTTGATCAGGCCCATGGCGATACCGGCCACCGGCTTGGGCAGGGGCACGCCGGCATCCATCATGGCCAGGGACGAACCGCAGACGGTCGCCATGGACGAGGAGCCGTTGGACTCGGTGATCTCCGAGACCACGCGCATGGTGTAGGGGAAGCTCTCCTTCACCGGCAGGCAGGGACGCATGGCGCGCCAGGCCAGCTTGCCGTGGCCGATCTCGCGACGGCCCGGCGAACCCATGCGGCCGGCTTCACCCACCGAGTAGGGGGGGAAGTTGTAGTGCAGCATGAAGTGCTCGCGGTACTCGCCCGCCAGCTGGTCGATGATCTGCTCGTCCTGGCCGGTGCCCAGCGTGGCGACCACCAGGGCCTGGGTCTCGCCACGGGTGAACAGGGCGGAACCGTGGGCGCGGGGCAGAACGCCGACATCAACCTCGATCTTGCGAACGGTCTTGGTGTCGCGGCCGTCGATGCGCACGCCGGTCTTCAGGATGTTGCCGCGCACCACGTCGGCTTCCAGGTGCTTCAGGATGCCACCGGCGACGGCCAGTTCGGCCGGCTCGGACAAGAGGGCCAGGGCCTTCTTCTTGACCTCGCCCACGGCAGCGTAGCGGTCCTGCTTCTTGATGATCTTGTAGGCCTCGGCCATCTCGGCGGGGACGCCGGCATCGGCGAACTTGGCCGTGACCACCGCCACCTCGGCGGGGGGGGCGGGCAGGTCCCACGGGTCCTTGGCGCATTCCTCGGCCAGATCGATGATCGCCTGGATCACCGCCTGGAACTCCTTGTGGCCGTACATCACGGCGCCCAGCATGACCTCTTCCGACAGCTGCTTGGCCTCGGATTCGACCATCAGCACGCCTTCGGTGGTGCCGGCGACCACCAGGTCGAGATCACTCTTGGGCAGATCGCCGACCAGCGGGTTCAGCACGTACTTGCCGTCCACATAGCCGACGCGGGCGGCGCCGACCGGACCCATGAAGGGCAGGCCCGAGATGGTCAGAGCGGCGGAGGTGCCGACCATGGCGACGATGTCGGGATCGTTCTCGAGGTCATGGGACAGCACGGTGCAGACCACCTGCACCTCGTTGCGGAAGCCGTCGGCGAACAGCGGGCGGATGGGGCGGTCGATCAGGCGGGAGACCAGGGTCTCCTTCTCGCTCGGACGGCCCTCGCGCTTGAAGAAGCCGCCGGGGATCTTGCCCGCGGCGAAAGCCTTCTCCTGGTAGTTCACCGTCAGGGGGAAGAAGTCGATGCCGGGCTTCTGGCTCTTGGCGCCCACCACGGTGCACAGCACGGTGGTTTCGCCGTAGGTGGCCATCACGGCGCCGTCGGCCTGGCGGGCGACCTTGCCGGTCTCCAGAACCAGCTTGCGGCCGCCCCAGGTGAGTTCCTTGCGGTGGACATTGAACATGGACATGTAAGTCACTTCCTTATGTTTAGGACCGCCGCCGGATTGCGGTCGGTCCCGGCGTCAATTTTTCGCGGCGGCCGCTTTCCTGCGGCACAAACGCGGACACCCGCGCGGAGCCATCCCCGCGCGGGTGCGATCCAGGCGACGCCCGGCCTTCGTAAGTCGGCTGTGTGGATTACTTGCGCAGACCGAGGCGGCCAATGAGGCTCTCGTAGCGCTTGTTGTCCTTGGCCTTCAGGTAGTCGAGCATGCGGCGGCGCTGGCCGACCATGATCAGCAGGCCGCGACGCGAATGGAAATCCTTCTTGTGCGACTTCAGGTGCTCGGTCAGGTTGCGGATGCGCTCCGACAGAATGGCGACCTGGACCTCGGCGGAACCGGTGTCACCTTCCTTGGTCGCGTATTCCTTGACGAGTTCCTGGGTACGCTCGGCAGTGATCGACATCGTCTACTCCTATTCATCGGTGAGATTCATGACCCGCACCGGGCGGATTTCGCCGCTTTCGATGCGAACCAACGCCACCAGCCGCTCTGCCTGCATCGCCCGGCACAATGTGCCTTCGGCGAGTTCAGCCTGCGGATGCCGGGAAACCACGTGCATCACTGCGACGGGATTACCGCTCTGGAGGCGGCGGGCCTCGCTTTCCGTCAGGGCCAGGGCCGGGATGTCGTCCAGCGCGGTCTCGATGGGAAGCAGAAAGGTCCAAGGGGCGGGAACTTGACTCAAGTCCTCCAGGGATTCAAGGGAAATCGCGTTTTGCTCAGTAAACGGGCCGCAGGCCACGCGCCGCAGCACCGAGACATGCCCCACCGTGCCGAGAGCCAAAGCGAGGTCGCGGGCCAGCGAGCGCACATAGGTGCCCTTGCCGCAATGGACCTCGAAATCGGCGTGGTCTTCGTCGGGGCGGCCCAGCAGGGCGAGCGAATGGATGGCGATGCGCCGCGGCTTGATCTCCACCTCCTCGCCGGCGCGGGCCAGGTCGTAGGCGCGCTGGCCGTCGATCTTGATGGCGGAGAAGGCCGGCGGGATCTGGTCGATCTCGCCCAGGAAGGCGGGGATGGCGGCGTGGATGGCCTCCTCGGTCGGGCGGTTGGGCGATGTTTCCGTCACCTCGCCTTCCTTGTCGCAACTGGCGGTCGCCTCGCCCCAGCGTACCTGGAAGCGGTAGGTCTTGGCCCCGTCCATGACGTATTGCACCGTCTTGGTGGCCTCGCCCAGCGCGATGGGCAGCACGCCCGACGCCAGCGGGTCGAGCGTGCCGCCATGGCCGACCTTGGCGGCGTTCAGGATGCGCTTGACCCGGGACACCACCTGGGTGGAGCCGAGGCCTAAGGGCTTGTCGATGGCCAGCCAGCCGTGAACGGGATCGCCTTTCCGTTTGCGGGCCACTTAGCGTCCCATCAGCGACAGCAGGGCCTTCACCGTGTTCTCGGCGCCGTCGGCGATCTGGCTGATGGAGGAGTCCAGCATGTAGCAGGGCGAGGTCACCACCTTGCGTGCCTTGTCCACCACCACGCCGCCATGGCCGGCCTGGGTGTGCCGCGCCCCCATGGCCTCGATGGCTTGGGCGGTGCCCTGGTCCGAGCCGATGGTGACGTCGATGCCTTGGCCGAAGATCTTGGCCATCAGGGCGGGCGCGATGCACAGCGCGCCGATGGGCTTGCCCGCCGCCGCCATGGCCTTGACCGCCTTTTCCGTGTCGGGGTCGACGGAACAGTCGGGGCCCTGGGTCGCGAAGGTGCAGAGGTTCTTGGCCGCGCCGAAGCCGCCGGGGAAGACCAGGGCGTCGTAATCGGCCGGGCTGAACTCGGCCAGTGGCTTGATGGCGCCGCGCGCGATGCGGGCCGATTCCACCAGCACGTTGCGGCTTTCACCCAAAGCTTCCTGGCCCGTGAGGTGGTTGACCACATGCATCTGGGCACGGTCGGGGGCGAAGCACTGATAGGCGCCGCCCTGGCGGTCGATGGCCAGCAGGGTCAGCACGGCTTCGTGAATCTCGGCGCCGTCATAGACGCCGCAACCGGACAGCACGACGGCGAAGCGGGGTTTGGCGGTCATGGGTGTTCCTCTTACCGGGCGGGAAAGTTCCGGCATTATACGATTCCCGGAACCGAGGGCCATGGTCTATCGTTTCCACTCCTTAAGACACCATGTGAGTCCCATGAGCCCCAATCCGGCCTACGCCACCCTGGAAGACCGCTTCCGCAAGATGAACTCCGTTGCCGAGGCCCTGTCGGTGTTGTCGTGGGACATGGCGACCATGATGCCCGAGGGTGCCGCCGAGGCCCGCGCCGAGCAGGTCGCCACCCTGCGCGGCATCAACCACGAGCAGATCACCGCCCCCGATCTGGGCGAGTTGCTGGACAAAGCGGCGGCCGGGCCGCTGGATGCCTGGCAGGCGGCCAATCTGCGCGAGATGCGCCGCGACTGGATTCACGCGTCCGCCCTGCCCGCCGATCTGGTGGACGCCCTGGCGCGGGCCGAATCCGCCTGCGAGATGGTGTGGCGCCAGGCCCGTCCGGCCGCCGATTTCAAAATGGTCCTGCCGGCGCTCAAGGTGCTGCTGGGCCTGGTGCGCGAGGTGGGGCACGTCAAGGCCGAGGCGCTGGGCGTCTCCATCTACGACGCGCTTCTGGACCAGTACGAACCCCTGGGGCGTTCGGCCGAGATCGACGCGGTGTTCGATCCCCTGGAAAAGTTCCTGCCCGGCTTCATCGGCGAGGTGCTGGACGCCCAGGCGGCGCGGCCTGCCGTGACCGAGCCGGAAGGCCCCTTTCCCACCGAGCGGCAGAAGGCGCTGGGCATCCGCCTGATGGAGGTGCTGGGCTTCGACTTCCGCCACGGCCGCCTGGACGTGTCGCACCACCCGTTCTGCGGCGGCTATCCCGGCGACATCCGGGTGACCACCCGCTACGACGAGGACGACTTCGCCTCGGCCATGATGGGCGTGCTGCACGAGACCGGCCACGCGCTGTACGAATTCGGCCTGCCGTCGGGCCATTGGCGGCCCCAGCCGGTGGGCCGGGCCCGCGGCATGGTGATGCATGAATCGCAAAGCCTGCTGATGGAGATGCAGGCCTGCCGCTCGGCCGAGTTCGCCGGCTTCCTGTCGCCGCTGCTGAAAACCACCTTCAACGCGGACGGCCCGGCCTGGGAGGCGGACAACATCTACCGGCGCGGCATCAAGGTCGCCCGCGGCTTCATCCGGGTCGAGGCCGACGAGGTCACCTATCCCGCCCACGTCATCATCCGCTACCGCCTGGAAAAGGCGCTGATCGAGGGGCGGATGGAGCTGGACGACCTGCCCGCCGCCTGGAACGACGGCTATGAGCGCCTGCTGGGCATCCGGCCGCCCGACGACCGGCTGGGGTGCCTGCAGGACATCCACTGGTATGGCGGCGCCTGGGGCTACTTCCCCACCTACACCTTAGGCGCCATGACCGCCGCCCAGCTGTTCGACGCCGCCAGGAATGCCGACCCGCAGGTGATGAAGGGCATCGCCGGGGGCGATTTCAGGCCGCTGCTGGGCTGGCTGCGCGCCCAGGTCCATTCCCGGGGCTCGCTGGTCTCCACCCGCGACCTGTTGACCCAGGCTACCGGGCGGCCGCTGGACCCGGCGGTGTTCGAGGCGCATTTGCGGCGGCGCTATCTGGGGTGATAGACTCTTGCCCATGTTCGGCTGGCTGTCCCGTCTGGTCCTCGACAAGCGGGCGCGCGAGGCGCTGAAGCGCCCGGCGCCCGGACCGTCCGTTCGCCCGCAGGTCGCCGCCGCTCCCAAGCGCAAAGAGCGCGATCCCGCCACCGCGCTGGCCGAGGCGGAAGAGCGCATGAAGCGCCTGCCGCCGGAAAAGGCCCAGCTGATCCGCTCGGCCATGCTGGTCCATCGGGCGCGCCAGGGGGTGCTGGCGGAGCTGTCGGACGAGGAGCGCGAAAAGCTCAACAAGGTGGCGCTGAAGGCTTTGCTGGGAGGAGGGGCGTGATGTTCGGCTTCCTCAAAAATCTGTTCGCCGACGAAAAGCCCAAGCCGAAGGCCAGGCCCAAGCCTGCCGCCACCAAGCCCCCGTCCCCGCCTTCGCCCAAGGCCGATCCCGGCTCCGAGCGCGCCGCGCTTTTGAAGCGCGCCCAGGAGGTTCACCGGGCCAAGCGCAAGATTCTCGACCATCTGTCGGACGAGGACCGCGCCAAGCTGGTCAGCATGGCCATCCTCACCTTTCTCAACCAGGGCCGCGAGCCCGACGACAAGAAGAGATAGCCCTTAACGTGAGCTCCTCCCCCGATCCCAAGACCTTGGCCGCCGGCGTCCTGGCCGGCGAGCGCCGCGCCCTGGCCCGCGCCATCACCCTGATCGAATCCACCCGCCCCGACCACCGCGAGGCGGCCGAGGCGCTGATGCACGAATTGCTGCCCCATACCGGGCGCTCGGTGCGGGTCGGCATCACCGGCGTGCCCGGCGCGGGCAAAAGCACCTTCATCGAAAGCTTCGGCCTGCACGTTCTCGAGATGGGCAAGCGGCCCGCCGTACTGGCGGTGGACCCGTCCAGCCCGCGCTCGGGCGGCTCGATCCTCGGCGACAAGACCCGCATGGAGGAATTGTCCAGGGATGCCCGCGCCTTCATCCGCCCCAGCCCGTCGGGCTGCACGCTGGGCGGCGTGGCGCGCCGCACGCGCGAGGCCATGCTGGTCTGCGAGGCGGCGGGGTTCGACGTGATCGTGGTCGAGACGGTGGGCGTCGGCCAATCCGAGACGGCGGTGGCCGAGATGGTGGACATGTTCCTGCTGGTCCTGGTGCCGGGCGGCGGCGACGAGTTGCAGGGCATCAAGAAGGGCATCGTCGAGTTGGCCGACGCCATCATCGTCAACAAGGCGGACGGCGACCTGGCCGCCGCCGCCGCCCGCGCGGCGCGCGACTACAAGAACGCGCTGCACCTGCTGGCTCCGGCCTCGCCCCATTGGACCGTGCCGGTGCTGACCTGTTCGGCCCTGGCGCGCTCAGGCATCGACGAGGTGTGGTCGACCATCGACAGCTACCGCGCCACCATGGACAAGGCCGGCGCCCTGGCCGAGCGCCGCGCCGCCCAGGCCCACGCCTGGATGTGGAACGAGGTTTCGGAAACCCTGCTGCAGGCGCTTCGCGACGACCCCCAGGTGGAAACCCTGCTGCCCGAGATGGAGCGGGGCGTCGCCGCCGGCCTCATGGCCCCGGGCGCGGCGGCCCGGGCTCTGGTGCGGACCTTCCGGGGCAAGGACTGAACGGCGGGATGGCCCTTGGCGTCATCCTGATAAACAGGCTATCCTCAGGCGTCTATATGAAGGCGATGGAATGAACATGCGGACACCGATGACCGACAGCGGCCTCCTCAAGCGCGAGCTGGTGGGGCTGTTCGGGCACCTCCAGAAGATCAAGACCGAGCTGGCGGCCCTCAACCCGCCCGGTGCCACCGATCATTTCGGCAGCATGTCCGAGCAGCTCGACGCCATCGTCGGCGCCACGGAAAGCGCCACCAACACCATCATGGAAAGCATGGAGACCATCAGCGAGCTGATGATCGAGGCCCGCGCCGCCGCCATCGACAACGAGCCGCTGGCCAAGGTGTTCGACAAGGTGGACGACCGGGTCAATCAGGTGTTCGAGGCCTGCTCGTTCCAGGACATCACCGGCCAGCGCATCTCCAAGATCGTCAACTCGATGAAGTTCGTCGAGGACCGGATCAAGGCCGTCATCCTGACCTGGGGCAAGGACGAGCTGACCAAGGTGGTGGTCGAGATCAAGAAGGAAGAGACCGATCCCGACAAGGCGCTGCTGCACGGGCCCCAGCTGCCCGGCCAGGGCGTGTCCCAGGCCGACGTGGACCGCATGCTGGGCCAGGACGCCATCGACAAGCTCTTTGGCTGACATAAGCCGCGAGGTTGTCCGCAACCTCGCGGGACAACGACTCGGGAAGCGGGCGCCGGGCCGTCCCAAGCCCGTTTCCCTCCACCTTCTGCCCGGATGAAAGTACACCGAGGCGAAGCCGAGGGACTTTCATCCGAATTTATTGCCGCCAGAAGGCGGGCCCGGCGGCTATTGCCGCCAGAAGGCGGGCACGAACAGCACCAGCACGGTGAACACTTCCAGCCGCCCGGCCAGCATGCCCATGGACAGCAGCCACTTGGCCAGATCGGGCAGCCCGGCATAGGACCCGCCGGGGCCGATCTCCGCCCCCAGGCCCGGCCCCAGATTGGCCAGCGCCGAGGCCGCCGCCGACACCGCCGTGACGAAGTCGAGGCCGAGGAAGGCCAGCGACATGGCCAGCATGGCGAAGGACAACGCGTAGACGAACAGGAAGCCCATCACCGAGCCCAGAACGTCCTCGGGGATGGGGCGGCGGTTGAAGCTGGCGATCAGCACCGCGTGCGGCCGCAACAGCCGGCGCATCTGCATCAGGGCGTCGGCGAACAGGAACTGGAAGCGGAAGACCTTGATGCCGCCGCTGGTCGAGCCGGCGCAGCCTCCCACGAAGGCCAGGAAGAACAGGATGGCGGCGGGCATGCCGCCCCAATTGCCGTATTCCAGGGTGAAGTGGCCGGTTCCGGTCATCACCGACACCACGGTCAGCGCCCCGTGGCGGGCCGCGTCCAGCGGGGCCAGCCCCCGGCTGGTCATCAGCCACGCCGTCACCCCCAGGGTCCCCAGCAGCAGCAGGGCGAAATACCAGCGCAGCTGGTGGTCGCGGGACACGATCTTCCGGTTGCCGCGCAGGATGTGGAAGAACAGCAGGAACGGCATGCCGCCCAGGATCATGCCCAGCGTGATCAGAAGCGTGATGGCGGCGCTGTCGAAATGGCCGATGGAGGCGTCCGAGGTCGAGGCGCCCGAGGTGGAGATGGTGCCCATGGCGTGGACCAGGGCCTCGAAACCGCTCATCCCGGCCAGCCACAGCGCCAGCGCCAGCAGGGCGGTGGCGCCGCAATAGCCGGCCAGGATGGAAAGCGCGATGCGCTTGCCCCGCGAGGTGGCGCGCTCGGCCGGGCCGGGGACTTCGAGCCGGAACATCTGCATGCCGCCCACCGCCAGGTCGGGCAGGACGGTGATGGCCAGCGCGATGACGCCGATGCCGCCCAGCCAGCCCAGCAGCGCCCGCCACAGCAGCAATCCGCGCGGCAGGGCGTCAAGGCCGCGGATCACCGTGGCGCTGGTGGCGGTCAGCCCCGCCATGGCCTCGAACACCGCGTCGGTGACCGACAGCTGCAGCGGACCGTAGACCAGGGGAAGGGCGGCGAACAGGGCGGGAACCATCCAGCCGAAGGTGGCGATCAGATAGGTCTGGCGCACGCTGCGCCGCCGGTGCGGCGTCCTGGTGCCCAGCAGCAGGGCCAGGCCGAAAAACAGGGTCAGTCCCGACGAGGTGGCGAAGACCCGCCATTCCTCGTGTCCGTCGCGGAAATCGAGGATGGCCGGCAGCCACATGGCGGCGGCCAGCACGCAGACCAGGGCGCCGATGGAGGACAGGACGGGGCGAAGGTCGAGCATGTCTGCGCTACTCCCGCCAATAGCTGCGCGAGAACAGCACCGCCACGGTGAACAGCTCCAGGCGGCCCAGCATCATTTCCGCGGCCAGGATCCACTTGGCGGAATCGGGCAGGGGGCGGTAGCTGCCGAACGGGCCGATCACGTCGCCGATTCCCGGCCCGGCATTGGCCAGGGCGGCGGCCGATCCCGACAGCGCGGTCAGGAAGTCCAGGCCGACCATGCTCAAGGCCAGCGCGAACAGGGCGAAGGTGAAGAAGTACATCACCACGAAGCCCTGCACCGAATCGAGGACGGCGGGCGCGATGGGGCGCTGGTTGTAGTGGATGACGAAAACCCCGTGGGGGTGAAGCAGGCGCTTCAGGTGGATGCCGGCCAGGGCGAACAGCAATTCCCAGCGGAAGATCTTCACGCCCCCGGCGGTGGAGCCGGTGCAGCCGCCGATGAACACCAGGATGAAGAACACCACGTGGGCGAAGCCGCCCCAGGCGCCGTAATCGGTGGAGACGAAGCCGGTTGTGGTGACGGTGGACACCACGTTGAAGGCGGCGTGGCGGACGGCGATGCCGAAGCTCATGTCGTTGACCGCCCATTGCCACAGCGCCATCACGCCGCCGGCGGTGCCGATGAACATCAGGTACCAGTGGGCCTGGGCGTCGTCCATGATGCGCGGGCGGCCCCGGCGCCAGGGGCCGGTCCACAGCACGAAGCTGGAGCCGCCGACCATCATGGCGAAGATGGCGACCCACTGCACGGCGGTGCTCCAATGGGCCAGCTTGGTGTCCGAGGTGGAGAAGCCGCCGGTGGAGATGGCGGCCATGGCGTGGCAGACGGCGTCGAAGCGGCCCATGCCCGCCGCCCAGAAGGCCAGGGCCGCCAGGGCGGTGAACACCCCGTAGACCAGGGCGATGGAGGTGGCCACCTGGGTGATGCGCGGTTTGATGGTGTCGGTCCGGTCCGAGGTCTCCATGCGGAACACCTGCATGCCGCCGATGCGCAGCAAAGGCAGGATGGCCACCGCCATGATGATGATGCCGATGCCGCCCAGCCAGTTGAGCAAAGCGCGCCAGATCAGGATGCCGCGCGGCGCATGGTCCAGGCCGACGATCACCGTCGCCCCGGTGGTGGTCAGGCCGCTCATGGCCTCGAACACGGCGTCGGTGGGCGACAGGCGCAGGTTGGAGAAGGCGAAGGGCAGCGCCGCGAAGGCCGCCGTGGTGATCCAGGCCAAAGTGGTCAGCATGAAGGCCTGGCGCGCCGACAGAGTGGGCCGGCCCTTGGCCCGCGTGCCGAAGGTCAGGGCCAGGCCGGCGAAGGCGGTGACCATGGCCGATACCGCGAAGACCTTCCAGTCCACGTCGCCGGCCAGCAGATCGACCACCGCCGGGATGCCCATGGCCAAGGCCAGCACCAGCAGCAGGAAGCCGTTGACGAAGAGAACCGGCCGGATGTCGATCAAGTCATCTGTCCCCTTGGAAGAGATGACTCATGGAAGGATTCGCCGCCCCTGTAAAGGGTTGTCTTGCTTCCGGGCGGCTGCGGCCGGGACGGCCGCGCTCCAGGCAAAGGCCCTCGTGACCGGAGCGCGGGCGTCCCGCCCGCCGAAAGCCGTCGGCGCTATGTGAACCGCTGGGCGATGGTGGCGAACAGGGCCTTGAGCGCCAGGGCCTCGCCGCCCTCGGGCCGGCCGGGCCGCGCCGCGCCGTTCCAGGCCATGATGTCCAGATGGGCCCAGGCGATGTCGGGTTCAACGAATTCCTGCAGGAACAGGGCGGCGGTGATCGCCCCGGCATGGGGGGAGTCCGTGGCGTTGGCGAGGTCCGCCACCTTGGACTCGATCATGCGGCGATAGGGCTTGTAGAGCGGCAGGCGCCACATGGGCTCGCCCTCGGCCTCTCCGGCCCTCAGCAGGTCGCTGGCCAGCAGGTCGTTGTTGCTGAACAGGGCCGGCAAATCGGTGCCCAGCGCGCTGCGCGCCGCGCCGGTCAGGGTGGCGACGTCGATCAGCAATGCGGGCTTCTCGGTGGCCGCCTCGGCCAGGGCGTCGGCGAGGATCAGGCGGCCCTCGGCGTCGGTGTTGCCCACCTCGACGGTGAGGCCCTTGCGGGTGGCCAGCACGTCCAGCGGCCGCATGGATTCGCCCGAGACCGAGTTCTCCACCGCCGGGATCAGCACGCGCAGCCTGAGCTTTAGCCCGGCCGCCATGATCATGGAGGCCAGGCCCAGCACATGGGCGGCGCCGCCCATGTCCTTCTTCATCAGCTTCATGTTGGACGACGGCTTTAAGTCCAGCCCGCCGGTGTCGAAGCACACCCCCTTGCCCACCAGGGTGACCTTGGGGGCGCGCTCGTCGCCCCAGCGCAGGTCGATCAGGCGGGGGCGGCGGTTTTGCGCCGCGCCGCGCCCCACCGCATGGATGGCGGGGTAGTTCTCGGCCAAGAGGCCGTCGCCGACGATCACCCGGCATTTGGCGCCGAAGCGCGCCGCCAGGGAATCTGCGGCGGCGGCCAGTTCCGCCGGTCCCATGTCCGAGGCCGGGGTGTTGATCAGGTCGCGCACCAGGGTGAAGGCCTCGGCGCAGGACTCCACCCGGGCGCGGTCGGCGGCCTCCGGCCACACCAGGCGGGGCAGATCCTTGCCCTTGCGCGCCTTGTAGCGGTCGAAGGAATAGGCGGAAAGCGCCCAGGCCAGAGCGGCGCGCCCCGAGTCGGCGGCGGATAGCGGCCGGGACAGGCGGTAGGCGCGGGCGGGCAGCTTGGGCGGAAAATGGGCAAAGGCCCAGGGATCGTCCTCGTCGGGCAAGCCCGCCAGCGCGGCGGCCAGGGCGCCGTCCGCGCCGGGCAGCAGGCAGACGGAGCCGGGTTCGGCCTTGAAGCCGCTCTGGTCCACCCAGCGGCGAACGCCTTCCGGCTGGCCGTCCAGCCACGCGGCCAGTTCGCCCTTGCGAAGCGCGACCAGATCCGTCGTCGTCCCGTCGGCCTCGACCAGTTGCTCCAGCACCTTGTTTTCTCCTTAAATTCCCTATTGAAGGCATCCTTCACTTGCTCCCATGATCCGTGACCATCCACGGTTTGGGAAGCGTCATGTCACTCACCCTCGTCGTCGGCACCAAGCGCTGGTCGTCCTGGTCGCTTCGGGCCTGGATGGCCTTGGCGGCCACCGGCGCCCCCTTCCGTCAGGTGCATATCGAACTGCGCCAGCCCGACACCAAGGAGACGATTCTCAAATGGTCGCCGTCGGGCAAGATTCCCATGCTGGATGACGGGGGCGTCAAGGTCTGGGATTCGCTGGCCATCTGCGAATATCTGGCCGAGCGCTTCCCCGAGGCCAAATTGTGGCCCGAAGACCGCGAGGCCCGCGCCCACGCCCGCTCCATCTCGGCGGAGATGCATGCCGGCTTCGTGCCGCTGCGCTCTGCCTGCCCCATGGACGTGGTGGAAGACCACCCCATGGCCGAGATTCCCGACGACGTGAAGGCCGACGTCGCCCGCATCGACGCCATCTGGAGCGAGTGCCGCACCCGCTTCGGCCAGGGCGGCCCCTTCCTGTTCGGGGCCTTCACCAACGCCGACGCCATGTACGCCCCCGTCGTCACCCGCATCCGCACCTACAGCCTGCCGGTGGGGCCGGTGACCAGCGCCTATTGCGACGCCGTCATGGCCCATCCCGCCATGCAGGCCTGGGTGATGGAGGCCCGGGCGGCGTCCTGATCTCGGAAGCTTCATGCCGGCATCTGTTGTTTTTCCGCAGGATCAGACTTTTCTAATCCTGAGGGTGCCGGTATCTTGCCCTGGGCTGTCGGGGGACGCCCGCAAAGGCTCTGAGATCGGAGGGGGGATCATGGAAGGCATGCTCGATCGGCGCGATATCATCGAAATGGACGCGGATCGTCTGATCGGCGTTCTCGCCGAAAGAATCGGCAGGCTCGGCATCAATTCCGCCGATATCGCAGGGCGCATCTTCGATGTCTCGACTCGTATCGCGGCGCAGACCGAGTTGCTGTCCAAGGTCAGCGCGGCCACCGCCGCCATGGAATCCTCCAACGGCCAGATCGCCCTGGCCGCGGCCGAAAGCCGCGAGGCGGCCGGAACCATGGCCGAGCGCATGACCCATTCCCAGGGCGCCATCAAGCAGGCCATGGCCGACATCTTCGGACTGGTGGACAGCACCCAGCGGATCGAGCGGCAATTGCCCGGCCTCCAGGGATCCCTGGAGAGGGTGGGCAAGGCCACCCAGGAAATCGAAATCATCGCGCGGGCCACCAACATGCTGGCGCTCAACGCCACCATCGAGGCGGCGCGGGCCGGCGAGGCCGGACGGGGCTTCACCGTGGTGGCCAACGAGGTCAAGGAATTGTCGCGCCGGACCTCGGACATGGTGAAGACCATCCAGGGCACGGTGGCCGAACTGCGCGACCAGATCACCGCCCTGATCACCGAAAGCGGCGCGGCCACCGGGGCGGCGGCGTCGGCCCAGGCGGGGACGGGGGCCATCGGCGAGGCGATCGCCGGGATCGACGAGGTCTGCGTCTCCATGGACACCATGGCCGGCCGCATCGCCGAAATGGCGGCGGGCGCCGAGGACAACAGCCGGCAATGTTCCCAGGTGGTGGCGGAAATTCGCCAGGTCGCCGACAACGAAGCCCTGTCCAAGGCCGATGCCGAGCAGGTCAGCGCCGCCACCTACCAGTTGCTGGAACATGGCGAGGACCTGATCGAGATGCTGGCCAATGCCGGAATCGAGACCGTGGATACGCCCTATATCCGGACGGTCCAGGCCACGGCGGCGGAAATGGCGGCCTTGCTGGAACAGGCCATCGACTGCGGCGAGATCGATCTGGAAACCATGTTCGACGAGGATTACCGGGAGATTCCCAACATCCGGCCGGAACGCTACACCACCCGTTGGCTTCCGTTGCTGGAAAAGCTCGCCCCGCCGGTGGTGGAGCCCAAACTGGACATCTCGCCCGATGTGGTCCTATGCACCGTCACCGACCGCAACGGCTACATGCCGGTTCACAACAAGCAGTATTCGCATCCCCCGCGCCAGGACGATCCGGCCTGGAACATGGCCAATTCCCGCCATCGCATGCGCTTTTACGACCGCACCGCCATCCGTTGCGGCAAGTCCACCAAGCCGTTCCTGGTCCAGACCTTCCGCCGCAACCTGGGCAACGGGCAGTTCCAAGTGCTGAAGGACATTTCGTCCCCCATTTTCCTCAAGGGAAGGCTGTGGGGCAATGTGCGGCTGTGCGTGAAGGCCTGATCAGAACACGCGCCGCGCCCGAAGGGCCGCGGTGATGGTGCCGTCGTCCAGGTGGTCCAGTTCGCCGCCCACCGGCACGCCGTGGGCGAGGCCCGAGACGGTGACGTGGCACTCCGCCAGCCGCTCCGCCACGTAATGGGCGGTGGTCTGGCCCTCCACCGTGGCGGGGGTGGCCAGGATCACTTCGGTGACGGCCGGGTCGGCGGCGCGGGCCACCAGGGGGGCGATGCCCAAATCGTCGGGGCCGATGCCGTCCAGGGCGGACAGCAGGCCGCCAAGGACGGCATAGCGGCCCTTGAAGCTGCCGGTGCGCTCCATGGCCCACAGCCCGGCCACGTCCTCGACCACGCAAAGCTGTGACGGATCACGGCGGTGATCGGCGCAGATGGCGCAAGGATCGATGGTGTCGAAATTGCCGCAGACCGAGCAGGTGCGCACCTTGGCGGCGGCCTCGGCCATGGCCTGGCCCAAGGGCACCAGCAGGGTTTCGCGCTTTTCCACCAGCCGTAGCGCGGCGCGCCGGGCCGAGCGTGGGCCCAGTCCCGGCAACCGCGAAAGAAGTTGGATCAGGCGTTCGATCTCGGGGCCGACCATTGCGATGGCGGACCTGTTACGGGATCAGAACGGCAGCTTGAAGCCGGGCGGCAGGTTCAGCCCGCCGGTCAGCTTCGCCATCTCGTCGGCCATGGCGGTCTCGGCCTTGGTCTTGGCGTCGTTGAAGGCGGCCAGGATCAGGTCTTCCAGCACCTCGACGTCGCTGGGGTCCACCAGGGACGGGTCGATCTTGACCTTCTTCAGCTCGTACTTGCCGTTCAGCGTCACCTGCAGCATGCCGGCCCCGGCCGAGCCGGTGACCTCCATCTCGGCCATGGTGGCCTGCATCTCGGCCATCTTGGACTGCATCTGCTGGGCCTGCTTCATCAGGTTGCCAAGGTTCTTCATAGATCTTCCTCTCCAGGGATCAGTTCGTCGTCGGCGATCGCCTCGGGGTCGTCTACCGGCGCCGGGGCGGGCAGCAGATCCTCTTCGGTCCCTAAGTCGCGCACCGCCTCGATGCTGGCGCCGGGGAAGGCGGCCAGCACCGCCTTGACCAGCGGGTGCTCGGCGGCGTCGGCGCGGCGGCGCAATTCGGCGTTGGTTTCCTGCTCGGCCAGGGTCGGCTGGGCCGGGTCGGTGGAGTTGACCGACACCGTCCAGCGCCGGCCGGTCCATTCCGACAGCAGCCGCGCCGTCTTGGGCGCCAGGTCGGAGCCGGCGGCGCCGTTCTGCCGCCATTCGATACGGCCGGCGGCGAAGGAGACCAGATTGACCTGGGTGCGCAACTGCACGGCGATCAGGCCTTCGCGGCGTTCGGTGAACAGCGCCACCACCGCCGCGAAGTCGGGAGGCATGGCGGGCAGGATCACCGTCTCGGCGACGGGCGCCGGCTGAAGCTTCAGCGCGGTGGCCGGGCCATGCACCGGTCCGCCGCCCACATGATGGCCGGAGACGGCATCGGCTCCGCCGCCGCCGCCAGCAAAGCCGCCGCCGCCGCCGCCGCCGCCGGGGCCGCGCGGGGCGGGGGGCGGGGGCGGATTGGCGCGCAATTGCTCCACCAGTTCGGCCGGACTGGGCAGTTCGGCGGCATAGGCCAGGCGCACCACCGCCATCTCGGCGGCCTGCAGGGGGTTGGGGGCGTTGCGGGTCTCGCCCAGGCCTTTCAGCAGCATCTGCCAGGCCCGCGTCAGCGCGGCCAGCGACAGGGCCTTGGCCATCTCGGCACCCTTGACCCGCTCGGTCTCGGACGCGCCCAGCTGGTCGGCGGCGTCGGGGGTGACCTTGAGGCGGGTCAGCCAGTGGACCAGCTCCAGCATGTCTTGGAGCACCACCGCCGGATCGGCGCCGGCGGCGTACTGGTCGGTGATCTGGTCCAGCGCGGTGGGCACGTCGCCCTTCATGATGGCGTCCAGAAGATCGAAGACCCGGGCGCGGTCGGCCAGGCCCAGCATGTCGCGCACCTGGGCCTCGGTCACCGCGCCGGCCCCATGGCTGATGGCCTGATCCAACAGCGACAGGCCGTCACGGACCGAGCCGTCGGCGGCGCGCGCGATCAGTTTCAGCGCCGCCGGCGCGATCTCGGCCTGTTCCTTGGCGGCGATGCCCTCGAAATGCTTGGCCAGCACCTCCATCTCGACGCGGCGCAGGTCGAAGCGCTGGCAGCGCGACAGCACGGTGACGGGGATCTTGCGGATCTCGGTGGTGGCGAACACGAACTTCACGTGTTCCGGCGGCTCCTCCAGTGTCTTCAGCAGCGCGTTGAACGCCGCCGTGGACAGCATGTGGACCTCGTCGATGATGTAGACCTTGAAGCGCGCCGAAGTGGGGCGGTAGCGCACGCCCTCGATGATCTCGCGGATGTCGTTGACGCCGGTGCGGCTGGCGGCGTCCATCTCCAGGATATCGACGTGGCGGTCCTCGGCGATGGCGCGGCAGTGCTCGC
Source organism: Magnetospirillum sp. XM-1 (assembly GCF_001511835.1). Lineage (NCBI taxonomy): Bacteria > Pseudomonadati > Pseudomonadota > Alphaproteobacteria > Rhodospirillales > Rhodospirillaceae > Magnetospirillum > Magnetospirillum sp. XM-1. The sequence goes on along the minus strand of NZ_LN997848.1, from coordinate 317,470 downwards.
ACGTGCCGCAGGGGTCGATGGTGGGGCCACCCTTGCCGTCCGGTCCGACGCAGTTCAGCGCCCGGGCGATGATGCGTGCCGTGGTGGTCTTGCCCACGCCGCGCACGCCGGTCAGCACGAAGGCATGGGCGAGGCGGCCGGTCTTGATGGCGTTCGACAGCGTGCGGACCATGGCCTCCTGCCCGATCAGACCGGCGAAGTCGGTGGGCCGGTACTTGCGGGCCAGGACGCGATAGGGCGTGGGGGCGGGGGTCTCGCTCATGGTGGCAAGATAGTACGAGCGGTCATGCCCTGCAAATCAGTGAGTGACCCCGGCGTCGAAATAATAGGCCGAGGCGCCGCCATGCAGCTGGATGCCCAGCTTGTCCAGGCCGGCGGCCGACAGGTTGACCAGCTTGCCGCGCGGGTGGCTTTCGGTCAGCAGCTTCTGGGTGCTGGGATGCCACAGCGCGCGGGTGACGCCGTAGATCAGGTCGTTGGGCCGTTCGGCGGCGGTGACCAGCACCACGCCCACGTCCAGGGTCTTCACCTCCGCCTCGATGCCGCGATAGGTCTCCGCCGGGATGGAGGAGGCCGAGAAGAAGGGATAGGTGGACCGCATCTTGTCCACTTCCGGCCCGGCCAGGGGGATCAGCACGATGTCGGTGCGCTGGGCCAGTTCGGCGATGATGGGCACCGGCATTCCGTCCACCACCAGCATGGCGTCCAACTGGCCGGCGGCCATGGAATCGGCGGCGGGGCCGGGCTTGAGGAAGCTTTGCTTGATCTGGCTTTCGTTCATGCCGAAGGCGGCCAGCAGCAGGCGGCCGTGGACCAGCTCGCCCGAATCCTTGTCGCCCAGCGACACCCGCTTGCCCCTGAGGTCCTTGACCGAATGGATCTTGGCATCCTTGCGCGCCACCAGATGCAGGCTTTCCGGATAGAGCATGGCGATGGCCCGCAGGTTCTGGACCGCCCCCTTGCCCTTGTAGATGCCGGTGCCGTGATAGGCCCAATAGGCGATGTCGGCCTGGACCAGGGCGGCGTCGAGCCGTTTGGCCGCGATGGCCTCGATATTGGAAATGGCGCCGCCGGTGGACTTGGCCACCGCCACCATGCCCGGCACGCCGCACGAGCCGCCCTTGTCGCACTCGCGCGAGCCGGGGGGATTGCTGATGGCGTTGGCGATCAGGCCGCCGAAGGCGAAGCGGGTCTCGCCCGTCGGGCCGGTGCCGATCTGGAAGAAGCGGATATCCTGGGCGGCCGCGAGCCCGCCCCCCAAGCACAGCAGCAGGGCGGCGGCGAAGACGAAGCGGATGGCTCTTGCAGGCACGGCAGATTTCCCCCCACGGAAACGACGCATGACGAGGAGAGAGGATACACGACAAATATCATCAATTCCTCATGTATGTGACACATCCAAACGGAATTGGATTCATGTTCCCCATTGCGATCGGCGGCAAAGCAGGCACAATAAGCGCTCGGGATGGGGACCGAGAGTAAAATGTCAGACGACGACGGATTGAAGCCTATTAACGACAGCGACATGGATTCCATGTTCGTGCTGCCGTTATCCATCATCCCGCTCCAGACTCCCGCGCTGCAAAGCGCCAAGCTGATCAAGAACGTGCGGTTGCGCAGCGCGGTCGAGCTGTTCTCCGACGTCCAGACCGGCTCGGGGCAGGTGGACGTGGAATCCCTGCCGGCCATGTTCGGCTGGCCGACCGAGCAGATTCATCCCGATCTCGGCATCCTGCGCCGTCTGGCGCTGCTGCCCAGCTACGACGTCTACTCCCTGCGCATTTCCTTGCGCGAGCATGGCATCCCGGTGAACGACTACGCGGCCTTGAAGCTGTCGCCGGAAAAGGCCAGCGAGCTGACCCGCTACATGATCATGTTCACCCGCCCGCTGATGAAGATGATCTATGCGGACGAGGCGGTGAACATCGAGACCTACGACGACCTCTTGAAGCTGTTCCGCGATCCCGACGTCAAGAAGGCCCGCCAGCGTCTCGAGACCATGGCCCAAAGCCTGAACATCGACATCTTCGACGTGCCGCGCTTCCTCGAGGATTACGGCGACACCTTCATGTCGCTGTCCTACTTCCGCCATTGCCTCGACCGGCTGGAGCCCTATTTCACCGCCTGCGTCCAGGCGCTGGCCCCCATCCGCACCCATTTCCAGCTGAAGCAGAACGTCAACCTGATGAAGACCTGCGACATGATCGAGGAGGTGATCAACTCGATCTCGGCCTCGATCTCGGGTCGGCTGGAAGTGTTCGACAAGCGCACCCGCGAGATGTGGGAGAACATCTCACAGGAAGAATTCCGCTCGGTGAAGGGAATGATCGAGCGCTACCACGTCACCATCGGCGCCGCGCTGTGCGGCCTGACCGTGAAGATGAGCTCGTTCGCCAAGATGTTCCCGCGTCCCAGTTCGGGCGGGCCCATCAAGCGGGCCGACTTCATGATGAGCGAGATGATTCAGGGCATCGACCTGATCAAGGACGTGGAAAAGCAGTTCACCGCCCAGTAGGGCCGGGACGGCCCAACGCCCCGATGCGGCCGGGACGGCCGCGCTCCACGAAGAGGGCTGTTCCGGAGCGCGGGCATCCTGCCCGCATGCTTACTCTCCGCCGCAATAGCGCGCCACTTCGTCCAGCAGCTTGCGGATGGAGATGGGTTTGGTGATCACCTGGTTGAAGCCTTCCTCCATGAACCCGGCCACCGAATCCGGGTCGGCGAAGGCGGTGACCGCGACCACCGGCACGGACCTGGTGCGGTCGTCGGCGCGCAGCTGCTTCAACAGGTCGATGCCGGAATATTTCGGCAGCTGGATGTCCATCAGGATGACGCCCGCTCCGCTGCCGGCCGCCAGGTCCACAAGGCCGTCGCCGTCCGACGACTTGACGGTGGTGTAGCCCGCGATGGTCAGCGCCTGTTCCAGGAGCTTCATGTTCATCGCGTTGTCTTCAACGACGACGACGGTACCGCTCATGACCCGATCCTCTCAGTCATTCAACTCTGTCCCGCCCGCAACGTGGCGACCCTCTCCGGGTTGCGCGGGTGGTAGCCCTTGGCGAAAGTGGTGAAATCGGCCACCGCCATGGGCCGGCCGATCATGTAGCCCTGAATCTCGTCGCAGCCGTGCCGCGCCAGCAGCGCCGCCTGGGTTTCGGTCTCGACGCCCTCGGCGATGGTTTTCAGCGACAGCGAATGGGCCAGCGAGATGATGGCGTTGACCAGAACGCGGCCGTCCTCGTCCTGGTCCAGGTCGCGCACGAAGGCGCGGTCGATCTTCACGGTGTCCACCGGGAACCGCTTCAGATAGGCCAGCGAGGAATAGCCGGTGCCGAAATCGTCGATGCTGAGCGTGACGCCCAGCTTGGCCAGCGAGCGCAGCAGCTTCAGCGTGCCCTCGCCGTCGGCCATCAGCATGCTTTCGGTCAGTTCCAGGTCCAGGTCCCTGGCGTTGACGCCGGTCTCGGAAATACAGTCGGCGACGATGTCGGCCAGATCGGCCTCGCGGAACTGGCGGCCCGAGATGTTGACGCCGAGCCGCAGGCTGTCCATGCCGGAATCGTTCCACAGGCGCAATTGGGTACAGGCCTGGCGCAGCACCCAGCTGCCCATGGGAACGATCAGTCCGGTTTCCTCGGCGACGGGAATGAACTTGTCGGGCGTGATGATGCCCAGTTCGGGATGGCGCCAGCGGATCAGCGCCTCGGCCCCGATCAGGGCGTAATCGGTCAGACGGACCTGCGGCTGGTAGAACAGCTCGAACTGGCCGGCGCGCAGCGCGTCCTTGATGGAGCGCTCCAGCGTCATGCGCTCGGTCACCGCGAAGGACATGGCGGCGTCGAAATAGCCCTTGCGCTGGTCGCTGCGGCGCTTGACGTTGTGCAGCGCCATCTCGGCGTTGCGCAGCAGGTCCAGCGCGTCGTCGCCATCCCTGGGAAAGACCGACACGCCCATGTCCACCGGCACCACCATCTCCGAGCCGTGGATGGTGTAGGGCTTGTTCAAGATGTCGTGGATGTGGTCGACCTGGGCGGTGATCTCGTCAATGCCGTGGGCCTGGGCGACCACCACGGCGAATTCGTCGCCGGCCAGGCGGGCGGCGGTGCCGCCGGCCAGGACCGCCTGGGCCAGGCGCCGCGCCGTCTCGCGCAGCAGGGCGTTGCCCACGTCGTGGCCCATGGAATCGTTGATGGTGGTGAAGCCGTCCAGATCGACGGTGATGATCGCCGCCTGCAGCCCGGCGTTGCGGGCCATGGCGATGGCCTGGCCCAGCCGGTCGGTCAGCAAGGTGCGGTTGGGCAGGTCGGTGAGCGGGTCGTGATTGGCCAGATAGGCCACCCTTTGCGCCAGCTGCTTGTTCTCGGTGAGATCGCGGATGGTGCCGGTGAACAGCCGGCGCTTCTCGACGCGCAGTTCCGAGATGGACAGGTGGACGGGAAACAGCGAGCCGTCCTTGCGCTTGCCCATCACCTCGCGGCCGACGCCGATGATGGCGCCGATGCCGGTGGCCAGGTAGTTCCTGATGTAGCCGTCATGCCGGCCGGCATCGGGCTCGGGCATCAGGGTCGAGACGTTGGCGCCGATCAGTTCGGACAGGGAATGGCCGAAGATGCGCTCCACCGACAGGTTGGCGTTGAGGATGGTGCCGTCCTCGTCGATGGTGACGATGCCGTCCAGCACCGTGTCCATGATGGCGCGAATACGGTGTTCGCGGGCCGCCACCGCCCGCATGGCGGCGGTGACTTCGGTGGTGTCGCGGCCCACCAGCAGGGTGGCGTTATGGCTTTCGCGCCGCAGCGGCACCGCCGACAGCTCCACGTCGCGCACCCGTCCGGCGAAGGTCATCACCTTGACCGGCAGGGGGTGGCCCTCCTCGTACAGGGTGTCCAGGCCGCCCTCGAAGATGGCGCGGTAGTCGGGATGGATGAACTCGGAGAAGTGCTTGCCTTCGCAGGCCGTGGTCGAGGGGGCGCGCAGCATTCCCAGCCCGGCGGCGTTGATGCGCTCGATCACCCCGTCGACGCAGACGCAGATCAGGTCGGGCGACAGTTCCACCAGATCGCGGTAGGACGCCTGGTCCTTCAAGAGCGCCGATTCCAGCATGGAGACGTCGGTGATGCGGTCCAGAAGCTTCAGGATCTGGCTGCCGGAATTGAGGATGGATTCGGCGTACTCGCGATAGCCGACCTGGGTCAGCGGCCCCAGCATCTCGGCCGAGATCATCTCGGCGAAGCCGATCACGTCGTTCAGGGGCGTGCGGATGTCGCGGCTCATGCGGCCCATGAACTCGGTCTTGGCGCGGTTGGCGAAGTCGGACTCTTCCTTGGCCTCGGCCAGCTTGGCGGCGGTGGCGCGCTCCGAGGTGATGTCGCGCGAGAACATGGCCAGCCGATGCTCGCCAACCTCGATTCCGGCCACCGCCAGCAGGCGGTTGGCGAACCAGTGGATGCCGTCGGTGTCCTCGAACTGGACGGTGCGTCCGGTCTCCAGCGCCTCGGCCAGGAACGAGCGGCGATGCTCGGCCAGCGCCTCGGGCAGCAGGTCGAAGATGCTCTGGCCGATCAGGGAATCGGGCGTGGCGTTGAGGTACTGCTCCGCCTCGGTGTTCAGCGTCAGGATGTGCCCCTCGGCGTCCAGCAGCATGGCGATGTCGTGGCTGGCGTCCAGCAGGGCCTGATTGGTGCGGTTCGATGCCTCCAGCGCCGTCTGGGCCTGCTGGCGCTCGATGGCGTGGCGGATGACGCGGGGCAGCAGGGTCAGGCCCGCGTCGGACTTGACCACGTAATCCTGGGCGCCGGCCCGGATGGCTTCCTGGGCGACGCGCTCGTCGTCCAGGCTGGTCAGCACCACCAGCGCCTTGTCGGGGGCCCAGGATTTCAGCCGCACCACCGATTCGATACCCGACGCATCGGGTAGTCCGAGATCGGAGAGTACGCAGTCGAAGGCGTGGAAGGGGGCGTCCTTCAACGCCTCGCCCAGGGTGGCGCGGCTGGATACCTTCCAGCCGGGCTGGGCGTCGGCCAATTCGATCTCGATCAACCTCTGGTCGCCAGGGTTGTCCTCGATGATCAGCAATCGCAAGATGTCGGCGCCCGAACTCATGATCAAATGACCATGCAACATCCGGGGCCTATTGTAAACATGCCGCGAATGGCCGGTACTGGCAGAATCACAGCAGAAGGCCGACCATCGCGCCGGTAAGGCAGCTCGCCAGTGTTCCCGCAACGATTGATCTTCCACCCATGGCGACGATCTCCGCCCGGCGCTCGGGCGCCATCACCGACAGGCCGGCGATCAGAATCCCCAGCGAGCCGAGATTGGCGAAACCGCATAGGCCGTAGGTCATGATCAGTCGCGAACGGGCCGACAGCGCGCCGTCCGGCAGCTGGGCCAGTTCCAGATAGGCCAGCAATTCGTTCAGCACCGTCTTGGTTCCCATCAGGGCGCCCGCCGTGGCCATCTCGGCGGCGGGAATTCCCATGCTCCACACCACCGGGGCCATGATCCAGCCCAGGGCGCGCTGCAGCGTCAGCGGCGCGCCCGCCACCTCGGGCAGCAGCTTCAGCCCGGCATTGGCCAAGCTGACCAGGGCGACCAGGACCACCAGCATGGCGATGATGCCGACCAGCAGGCGGACGCCGTCCATGGTGCCCCGGACCACCGCGTCCATGGAGCCGGCGTAGTGGTGGGCGTCATCCAGGCGGCCGGCCCCGGTATGGGCGGCATCGGGCACCATGATCTTGCCGATCATCAGCCCGGCCGGCACCGAGATCAGCGAGGCGGTCAGCAGATGGCCGATGGCGTCGGGAATGATGCCGTCCAGGAAGGTGGCGTAGAGCACCATCACGGTTCCGGCGATGGTGGACATGCCCGCCGTCATCACCAGGAACAGTTCGCCCCGGGACAACAGCGCCATGTAGGGCCGGATCAGGAGCGGCGCCTCGATCATGCCGAGAAAGGCGGTGGCCGAGGCCGAGACGCCCACGGCGCCGCCTACCCCCATGGATTTCTCCAGCAGGCGGGACGCGGCGCGCACCACCACCGGCAGGATGCGCCAGTGATAGAGCAGGGCCGACAGCGCGCTCATCAAGAGCACCAGCGGCAGGGCCTGGAAGGCGAGGATGAAGCCCGAGGCGGGATTGGCGGCGGTCCAGGGCGCCGGCCCGCCGCCCACATAGCCGAAGACGAAGCTGGTGCCGGCCCGCGTCGCGGTCTGCAGCGCGGCCACCGCCCGGTCCAGGCCCAGGAACAGCAGCTTGGCGGCGGGAACCTTGAGCAGCAGCAGGGCGAGGCCGACCTGGACCACGAGCCCGGCGGCGACCACCCGCCACGACACCGCGCGGCGATCCTCGGACAGCAGAAACGCCAGCCCGATCAGGAAGGCTATGCCGATGAGGCCCTGGCCGGTCAATGCCGCTTGGCCAGCCACTCGTCCACGGCGGGAACCATGGCCTTGACCGACAGCCCGAAGGCCATCATCAGCTTGTCCTTCTCCTGGGTCATATGCAGGAGGTTGTCCACCACCTTGCGCAGGATGTCCTTGGCGAAGGAGGGGATGGCCAGGATTTCCGGGGCGCGGGGACCGAAGCCGGTCTTCAGCGCGTTGACCATCACCTCGACCTTGTCGATGTTGAGGCGCTGGATCTCCTGCAGGTTCTCGGCGGCGATGTAGCACAGCATGTCGGCGAAAATCTTGGCGACGGACTTGTCCAGGGCGGCGCAGACGTTGAAGAAGGCGGAGTCGCGGGCGAAGAACTCCCACGCCTTGGGCCCCAGCATCTTGTGGTAGAACTCGTACATGTCGCGGTTCCACACCGAGATGCCGCCGATGGCCTGGGGGCGGTCGGCGAGGATGGCGCCGAATTCGGAGCCGACGGCGGCCTTGACCTTCTTCAGCTTGTCGGGCTCGAACTGGGACACCGCCTCGACATGGGCGGCGGTGGGCAGGGCCACGATGTCCTCGCCGATCTCGATGATCTGGGGATAGCTGAGCCGGGTGCGGTAGGTCTCGAGCAGCGGCAGCTGCCAGCCGAAGGCGATGTAGCGCGACAGCTCGCGGATCTTGCGTTCCTCGACCGGGTCGACGGCCTGGCGCTCGATCTGCTCGGTCTTCTTGATCAGGCCGAACATGGAGGTCTTGGTGATGGTCTCGGTGACCGTCTCCATGGGCTTGTCGGCCTCGAAGATCTTCTTGGCGCAGGTGCGGACCAGCAATTGCTGGATCTGGTCCAGGCTGACGCCGCACACCAGGGGGGTGGTTTCATCGCGGACCGGCGCGTCGCCGTCCTTGGCCCGCACGATGCCGTCGACCATCTCGCGGCTCGCCAGGAAGGTCTTGATGAAGGCCTGCAGCACATCCGGGTCGGAGATCACCTGTTGGTAGGTGACGGAGGAATCGACCAGTCCGGCCTGCTGAAAGGTGGCCAGCACCTTCTTCAGACCTTCGATGATCCGCTTCTTGGTATCGGTATCGATTTCCACCGGCGGCGGAAGCTTGGCGACAGGCATGAGGCTCACGGTCCCGGAAGGATTTTCCCCGAAGTTACTGGTTTACTCCGAAGGACATAGGGTGGCAAGCCGCATCCCCAATCCGCATCCAGGTCAACTCGTGTTTGTTGTGGGCCAGATGCAAAAGGCGCGAGCCGGGGATGGCGGCGAAGGCCCGCGCCACGGCGTGGTCGGTGGCTCCCTGGAACTTCAGGGTGCAGATGAAGTTGCGCGCCAATCCGCTTTCCAGCCAGCGTTCCACCAGCCGCAGCAGGCGTTCGGGATAGCAGATGACGTCCGAGCACAGCCAGTCCACCGGGCCGATCTCGGCCGGCTCGATGCCGAAGGCGCTGCCCTGGCGGTATTCCACATTGGGCATGGCGGCGACGTTGGGGGCCAGCGGCGCCTTGTCCACGCTGATCACCCGGGCCCCGGTGGCGGCCAGTACCCAGGTCCATCCCCCGGGGCAGGCGCCGAGGTCGACGCAGGTCTGGCCCGGTCCCGGCATCTGGCCCGCCAGGGTCAGGGCTTCCCACAGCTTGAGATAGGCGCGGCTGGGCGGCGTCTCGCGGTCCTCGACGAAGGCGGCCTCGCCGTTGGGAAAGCGGCTTGAACAGTCGGCGGCGGCCAGCACATGGCCTTCGTCGATCCAGGCGAACGAGCCCAGCGGCGCGGCCGGGGCGGGCTGGCCGAACACCAGCGGCCTGGCCGAGACCTTGGGAAGCTTCTCCACCAGGAGCGCGGTGCGGCGGTGCAGGTGGAACTCGTAGGGCCACCAGTTGCGCTGGATGGCCTTGAGCGCCTTGGCCGCCTCGCCGATGGAGGCCACCTCCAGCATGCGGGGCTCCAGCCAGATGTTCTGCGCCCAGGCGGCCGGCCTGGCCGGGCCGGGCGACAGCATCAGGCGGCCGTACTCGGCCGTGACCTCGCCCAGCTCGACCCGCAGGTCGTCCTCGAAGCCCGGCGCGGCCAGATAGGCGGTGAAGTCGCCGCTCATTCCGGCCAGCGCCGGTGGACCCACAGCCATTGCGCGGGCCGCTCGCGGATCCACTCTTCGAGCAGGGCGTTGATGCGGACCAGCAGCAGGCGGTTGTCCTCGTGATTGTCGTTGGTGTGGGGGAATTCCATGGGGGGCAGGACGGTGACGCGGAAATGGGCGCCCTTGATCCGCTCTACCCGGGCGGGGACCAGGGGGCATTTGAATTTGGTGGCGAAGACGGCCTGGGCCGGGGCGGTCATGGCGTCGCGGCCGAAGAAGGGGATGGCCACCCCGTCATTCATCTTCTGGTCCACCAGCATGCCGAGATGGCCGCCCTTCTTCAGGGTGATCAGCGCCTGGCGGGCCCCTTCCGGACCCTTCTGGATCAGGGCGTGGCAGGCGTCGGCCCGGCCCTTGCGGTAGAGATCCTCCACATAGGGATTGTTGGCGGCGCGGTAGACCAGATTGAGCGGCAGGCCGCGCGCCGCCGCCACCGCGCCGTTGACCTCCCAATTGCCCATATGGCCCGAGATGAAGATGCCGGCCTTTCCGTCGTCGCGCAGCAGATCGATGTTCTCGCCGCCGATCAATTCGACCCGCTCGGCGGCGATGCGCTTCAGGTGGGGAAACTCGCCCGCCACCCGGCCGATATTGTCCCACATGTCGGCGATGATGGTCTTGATCTCGGCGTCGGATTTCTCGGGGAAGGCGGCCTTGAGGTTCCGGCGTGCCACCCGGTTGACGCCGCCCAGCAGCGGGCCGACGGTACGGCCCAGCCAGCCGCCCAGCCCCGAGGCGGCGTCCAGCGGCAGGGCGGCGAACAGCCCCCACACCACCCGGGCGCCCAGGGCCTCCAGGCGCTGGCGCAGTTCCTTTTTCGTCATGCCCGCACTCCGATCCGGTCCAGCAGGGGAGTTAGCAGGGAAGGGTCCTCCCAGTCCAGCGTCACACTCAGCACGGTGACGCGGGACTTGAGGTCGGCGGGCAGGCGCACCGCATCCTTGGCGGTGGTGACCAGCACCGCCTCGTTGCTTGCGGCCTCGGCCAGCAGCGCCTCGATGTCGGCGCGGGTGAAGGGGTGGTGGTCGGGAAAGGAATGGTCGGCGGTCAGCCGCGCCCCGCATTGTTTCAGGGTGGCGAAGAACTTCTCCGGTCGGCCGATGCCGGCGAAGGCCACCACCTTGCGGCCCTTCAGGGCGGCGCCGTCCGGGTCGGGGGCCAGCCGGGCGGCCAGCAGCGGCAAATCGTGGGCGCGGGCCATCTCCGCCAGTCCGCATTTGTCCTCGCCGATCACCACCATGGCGTCGGCACGGGCCAGCCCCTGGTCCGGGGGCTCGCGGCAGGGACCGGCCGGCATGGTGCGGCCGTTGCCGAAGCCGTATTCGCCGTCCACCACCACCAGCGACAGATCCTTGGCGATGGAGCCGTTCTGGAAGCCGTCGTCCATGATGATCACGTCGGCCCCCATCTGGGCGGCGGCCACGGCTCCGTCGGGGCGCCAGCGCGCCACCCAGGTGGGAGCCTCGCGGGCCAGCAGCAGCGCTTCGTCGCCCACCCGGGCGCAATCATGGCGGTCCAGGTCCACGGCGCGCGGTCCCACCTCGGTGCCGCCATAGCCGCGGGTGAGGAAATGGGGCTTCACCCCGGCGGCGATCAGGCGCCGCGCCAGACTGATGCCCACCGGCGTCTTGCCCGCTCCGCCGGCGACGATATTGCCGACGCAGATCACCGGCACGGCGGGGCGGTATTCCTCGGCCCGCTCCAGGTTGCGGCGCACCGCCCAGCCGTAGACGGCCCCCAGGGGGGCGAGCAGGCGGGCGATGGCGTTGTCCTTGTGCCAGAAGTCAGGGGCGCGCATGGGCGGCCTCCAGGGGTTGGAGGAAGGGGGCCAGCGCCTCCATCACCTGATCCAGGATGCCGGCCTCGCCCTCGGCCCAGGCCCTGGCCGCCGTGCCGGCCGCCCGCAGGGCCTGGGGGTCGGCCAGCAGGGCGCGGACGGCCGCGGCCAGTTCGCCCTCGTCCTTGACCCGCAGGGCGGCGCCGGCCGCCAGCATGGCCGGGGCCATGTCGGGGAAATTGTCCATCAGCGGCCCGAACATCACGGCGGCGCCCAGCAGCGCCGGCTCAAACGGGTTCTGTCCGCCGCCGACGCAAAGGCTCTTGCCCACGAAGACCGGCCCGCCCAGGCGGTAGAACAGCCCCAGCTCGCCCATGGTGTCGGCGACATAGACCGCCGTTTCCCGGGTGATCGCCTCGCCCGCCGAGCGCAGCGCCACGTGGAGGCCCCGGCCGCGCAACTCGGCGGCGATGTCCGCTCCGCGCGTATGGTGGCGGGGAATGACCACGGTCAACAGGCCGGGCAGTTCCAGGGCTTCGTGCACCCGCCCGGCCATGGTCTCCTCGCCCGGATGGGTGCTGGCCGCCAGCCACACCGGCCGGCCGGCGATGTCGGCCCGCAGGCGCCGCAGCATCGCGTCGTCGCAGGGCAGCGGCGCCACCGCGTATTTGAGGTTGCCCAGGCAGCGCACGTCGCGCCCGCCCAGCGCCCGGATGCGCCCGGCGTCGGATTCGGTCTGGGCCAGGCACAGCGCGAAGCCCGACAGCATCTTGTGGATGAAGCCGGGCACCTTCTTCCAGGCGGCGAAGGATCTGGGCGACATGCGGCCCTGGATCAGCACCTGGGGAATGCCCCGGTGGCGGGTCTCGGCCAGCAGGTTGGGCCAGTACTCGGATTCCGCCCACAGGGCCAGATCGGGTCGCCAGTGGTTGAGGAAGGAGCGCACATAGGCGATCCGGTCCACCGGCACGTATTGGTGAGCCGCGCCCTTGGGTAGCCGCTCGGCCAGCAGGCGGGCCGAGGTGACGGTGCCGGTGGTCATCAGCACGTTCAGGCCCCGGGCCAGCAGGCGGTCGACCAGCGGCAGCATGGACAGCGCCTCGCCCACCGAGGCGCCGTGCATCCACACCAATGGCCCCGAGGGGCGGGGCTGGCCGGGATGGCCCAGGCGCTCGGCGAAGCGGGCGGCGTCTTCCTTGCCGCGCGCCTTGCGCCGCTCCAGATAGGCGGCGATCAGCGGCCCGCCCATGGTGGTCAGTCCCCGGTACAGGCGGTAGATCATGCCACCCTCCTTGCGGGAGGGAACAAATTGCAAACATTGTCATTGGCGGCTAGGCTGGGTGCGTCAACGCCACCATTGTGTCCACGCACGGGCCGCCCCCATCGGGCGGCTTTTTTCATTGGAGCTCCGCCATGCCGAACACTTACGACCCCAACCAACCCCGCAACGATCACGGCCGCTGGTCCAAGACCGCGTCCGAGCACGGATACGTGGTCAAGGACTTCGAAGCCAAGATGGCGAAGGTCATCGCTGGCGGCAAACAGGTGGGCGAAAGCGGCGAATGCGTCGCCATGGTCAAGCATCTCGCCCCCGAGGTGGGCCGCGCCGCCGACTGGCAGGAAGGCCCGGCCATCCGGGATTTCGGCGATCCGCCGCTGGAACGCGGCACCCCCATCGCCACCTTCGTCGACGGCCGTTACCCCAACGCCTCGAGCGGCAACCATGCCGCCGTCTTCATCCAATACGGAACCAAGGGCATCACGCCGGGAATCTGGGTGCTGGATCAGGCGAAGGACCTTGATCCCCAGAAACGATTTATCCAGTTCGGAGGCCGAGCCGAACGCTATTCCGTTATCAAACATAAGTGAGTGTGGCAGCATGGGCCTGGAGACATGCCCATGCTTCGCTTTTTGTCTTTTATTGCCCTGATTGTCGCTGCCACACCGGCCTTCGGTGCCGTGGTGGACTGCCCTTTGCGGCATCCCGATCATCCCGAACAAGTCCTGAGCGGAGCGGGTAACGACGCCGGCGACGAAGTCGATGGTGTCGAACAGCGGCGGGGAGATATCCGGCATCACACTCAATACCTTGAGAAATGGCGGGAACGGGATACCGCGCTGCGCTGTACCTATCGTAGCCCCCTGGGCGACCATAGCGCGTTGATCCTCACGGTTCCCGGCCTTCTCATCCGCTGCGACTGGCTGGCCCGAGAGGTTTTGCGCCCCCAACCGGTCGAACCCGGCACCGGCGGACCAATCGATCAGGTCTATTTGCGCATCTGGTGTACGTCGCGGCCCTAGAATCATGAGGCCGGCTCCGGCGTATCTTGGCCCATGCGGGAATCGGCGTCGCGGGTGATGGCGTTGAGGCTGTCCTCCACCGCCTGGCGGGCGGTTTCCATGGCCGTTTCGTCGGCGTCCTTGGGCACCAGGATGGGGTCGCCCCAGACGAAAACCCCGCGCGAGAACGGCCACGCTACGGCAAAGCGGTCCCAGCTGCCCAGCAGCTTGCGGCGGCTGGTGGCGAAGGTGGCGGGCAGGACGGGGACCTGGGCCAGCTTAGCCACCGCCACGATGCCGTCGCTGGCCCGCATGCGCGGCCCCTTGGGACCATCGGGGGTGATGCCGACGCACTGGCCGGACTTCAGGAATTTCAGCATGGCGCGCAGCGCGGCGCTGCCGCCCCGGGTGGTGGAGCCCTGGACCGTGTCGATACCGAAATGGGAGACGGTCCGCGCAATCAGCTGGCCGTCGCGGTGCTGGCTGATCAGCATGTGGATGGGCACGCTTTGCCGCCACGACTTGGGCATCATCAGGATGCGGCCGTGCCAGAAGGCCAGGATGAAGGGCCGGCCGGCATCCCACAGCGCCTGGGCATGGCCGCCGTTGACCACGCTCCAGCGTCCGGTGAGGTAGACGAAGCGGATGTAGAGCGAGCCCAGCCAGCACAAGGCCCCGCGCAATCCCTCGCTCTTGCCGATGCGCTTGGCCCAGCTCATGGGCTTTCAGCCTCCGGTGGGTCTGGCGGCTTCCTCGGCGAACTGCATGGCGTAGAGACGGGCATAGGTGCCGTCCCTGGCCATCAGGGCGTTGTGGTCGCCGGATTCGATCACGCGCCCCTTGTCCAGCACGTGGATCAGGTCGGCGTTGACCACGGTGGACAGGCGGTGGGCGATGACGATGGTGGTGCGGCCCCGCATCAGCAGTTCCAGCGCGGTCTGCACCTGGCGCTCGGATTCGGTGTCCAGCGCGCTGGTGGCCTCGTCCAGCAGCAGGATGGGGGCGTTCTTCAGCATGGCGCGCGCGATGGCCAGACGCTGGCGCTGGCCGCCCGACAGGTTCAGCCCGCGCTCGCCCACCACTGTATCGTAGCCCTCGGGCAGGCCGGTGATGAAGTCGTGGGCGGCGGCCGAGCGGGCGGCGGCCTCGATCTCCTCGTCGGTGGCGCCGAAGCGGCCATAGGCGATGTTGGCGCGGATGGTGTCGTCGAATAGGGTGATTTCCTGGCTGACCAGGGCGATCTTGGACCGCAGCGAGGCCAGCCCGACGCCCCGCACGTCCTGGCCGTCCACCAGAACGCGTCCGTCGGTGACGTCGTAGAAGCGCGGCAGCAGGTTCAGCACCGTGGACTTGCCGGCGCCCGAGGGGCCGACCAGGGCCACCGTCTTGCCGCCGGGCACGGCGAGGTCGATGCCGTCCAGCACCGCCTTGGCGCCGTCATAGGTGAAGAACACGCCTTCGAAGCTGACATTGCCCTCCAGCACCACCAGATCGGCGCTTGCCTCCTTCTCGACGATGGTGGGCTGGGTGTCCAGCACCGAGAAGGTGCGCGCTGCCGCCGCCAGACCTTCCTGCAGGTTGGTGTTCATGGCGGCCAGGGACTTGATGGGGCGGTAGGCCAGCATCAGGGCGGTGATGAACGAGAAGAAGGCGCCGGGCGTGGTCTCGCCCTCGACCACGCGCTGGCCGCCATACAGGATCACCACGGTGATGGCGATGCCGCCCAGCAGCTCCATGATGGGCGAGGAGGCCGAGCGCACCCGGGCCGCCTTGTAGATCAGGTCCTGGAGCATCTCCACCAGGGCGTTGACCTTGCGCTTCTCGTATTCCTCCATGCCATAGGCCTTGACTACCCGGATGCCCTGGATGGCCTGCTCCAGATAGGTGGTCAGCTGGCCCATGTGGTCCTGGGTGTTGGCGGTGACTTTGCGCATGCGCCGGCCCAGCTTGCGGATGGGCAGGATGGCGATGGGGAAAATGAAGAAGGTCCAGGCCGACAGCCGCCAGTCCTGATAGAACATGGCGCCGATCAGGAAGATCACCGACGAGGCGTCCTTGCCCGCGCCCGTCAACGCGTCGGACACCGCGAAGCGCATCTGCGAGATGTCGTTGGTCAGCCGCGACAGGATACGTCCCGTGGAATTGGCGTGGAAGAAGGCGACGTCGAGGCGCATCAGGTGGGCGAACAGGCGCGCCTGCATGTCGGCGATGACGCGCAGGCCCACCTTGGACAGGAACACCGCCTCGCCGTAATTGCACACCGACTTGATGGCGAAGGTGGCCAGCACGGCGGCCGCCAGCGGCAGCAGGTATTCGTGGCGCTTCTCGGTGAAGATCTTGTTGACCACCGGGTCCATCAGGAGGGCGTAGCCCGCGTTGGCGGCGGCGCCGACCACCATGCAGAACACGGCGGCCATCACCTTGCCCATGTAGGGGCGCATGCCCTCGTTGAACAGGCGGCGCACCAGCACCCGGGTGGAATGGTCGAAGGAAATCTTCTGCTTGCTCAACGGACTATGGCCTCGCGACGGCACGTGCGGGCGGACCATATCACGGCGCCGCCCGGCGTCAAAACGAAACGGCCGCCGTTGATGCCAACGGCGGCCGTCCGAACATGGTGCGTTTAAGAGGCGCGGGCCTGCCTCTTAATGCACGTCCTTCCAGATCTGACGCTTCAGCGCGTACATCAGCGCGGTCAGGACGCCCAGGAACACCATCACCTTCAGGCCCAGGGACTTGCGGGCGTCCAACTCGGGCTCGGCGGCCCAGTTGAGGAAGGTGGTGATGTCGTAGGCCACCTGCTCCTTGGTCGCCTTGGTGCCGTCGGCATAGGTGACGATGTCATCCATGATCGGGGCGGGCATGCTGATGGCGTTGCCGGGGAAGTAGTGGTTGAAGAACTTGCCCTCGGGGATCGGATGACCCTCGGGAGCGGCGTCCTCGTAACCCAGCATCAGCGAGTAGACGTAATAGGGACCGTTGGGACGGGCCTTGTTCATCAGCGACAGGTCGGGCGGCAGGGCGCCGCCGTTGGCCGCCGCGGCGGCCTTGTCGTTGGCGAAGGGCGGCACGATGCGGTCCGACGCGCGGGCGGGGCGGTTGTTGACCACGCCTTCGTCGTTGGGCTGATCGGGGACTTCCTTCTCGGCGGCGAACGCCTTGATCTCGTCCGCGGTGAAGCCGATGTCGGCCAGGTTGCGGTACGACACCAGCTTCATGGAGTGGCAGTTGGCGCACACGTCGTGGAACACCTGCCAGCCACGCTTCAGCGCCGCCTGGTCATGCTTGCCGAAAAAACCCTCCCAGGAGAAGGCGGTGGCCGGCTTCTTGAACTCCGGCATGCCGGCGCTGCTGGCCTTCGCCTCGCCGCCGAAGCCGGCCAGGCCGACCATGATCATGGCGACCAGGGCGGCGGCCTTGACCACCGGCTGGGCGATGGAGGCGGGCAGGGCCTTGGGCTTCTCGATCTTGCCGATGAGGGGCAGGATCACCAGGAAGTGGGCGAAGTAGTAGGCGGTGCAGAACTGACCGATCTTGATCAGGATGCCTTCCGCCGGCTTGCCGCCCACATAGCCCAGCACCATGCAGTCCACGAAGAACAGCCAGAAGAACTGGCGGTACAGCGGACGGAACTTGGCCGAGCGCACCTTGGAGGTGTCCAGCCAGGGCAGGGCGAACAGGATCAGGATGGCCGAGAACATGGCCAGCACGCCCTGCAGCTTGGCCGGCAGGAAGGGCAGGTCGAAGGTGAAGGCGCGCAGGATCGCGTAGAACGGCAGGTAGTACCATTCGGGCACGATGTGCGGCGGAGTCACCATCGGGTTCGCCGGGATGTAGTTGTCCGGCTCGCCGAAGAAGTTGGGCGCCCAGAACACGAAGGCCATGTAGAACATCAGGAACAGGCCGATGCCGTACAGGTCCTTGATCGTGTAGAAGGGGTGGAAGGGGATGGAATCCTGCGGGCCCTTCATGTCGATGCCCAGCGGGTTGTTCGACTTGACGGTATGCAGCGCCCAGACGTGCACCACGACCAGCCCGACGATGACGAAGGGCAGCAGGAAGTGCAGCGCGAAGAAGCGGTTCAGCGTGGGGTTATCCACCGAGAAGCCGCCCCACAGCAGGGTTACGATGTGCTCGCCCACCACCGGGAAGGCCGAGAACAGGTTGGTGATCACCGTGGCGCCCCAGAAGGACATCTGACCCCAGGGCAGCACGTAGCCCATGAAGCCGGTCGCCATCATCGCCAGGAAGATGGCGATGCCGATGAACCACAGGATCTCGCGCGGGGACTTGTACGAACCGTAGTACAGGCCGCGGAAGATGTGGATGTACACCAGGATGAAGAACATCGACGCGCCGTTGGCGTGCAGGTAGCGCAGCAGCCAGCCGTAATTCACGTCGCGCATGATGCGTTCGACCGAGTCGAAGGCCAGCGAGGTGTGGGAGGAATAGTTCATGGCCAGGAACAGGCCGGTGAGGATCATGATGATCAGCATCACCGCGGCCAGCGAACCGAAGTTCCACCAGTAGTTCAGATTGCGAGGCGTCGGGTACTCGATCGCCGAGTGCTGCATCATCGAGAAGATGGGCAGGCGCTCTTCGATCCAGTTGACCACCTTGTTGTTGCTCTTGAAGTCGCTCATGACGGGCCCCCTCAGCCGATCCGGACGGTGGTGTCGGTGGTGAACTGGTAAGGCGGCACCGGCAGGTTGGCCGGAGCCGGGCCCTTGCGGATGCGGCCCGACGTGTCGTAGTGCGACCCATGGCACGGGCAGAACCAGCCGCCGAACTCACCCTTGGGGTCGGCGGGCTTCTGGCCCAGCGGCACGCAGCCCAGATGGGTGCAGACGCCGATCAGGATCAGCCATTCGGGCTTCTTGGCGCGGTCGGCGTCGGTCTGCGGCTCGCGCAGTTCGGCGGTGTTGACCTTGGCGGCGTCGGCGATTTCCTCGGGCAGGCGGTGCCGGACGAAGACCGGCTTGCCGCGCCACACCACGGTGACGGACTGGCCCGGCTTGATCGCCGAGATGTCCACGTCGGTGGTGGAAAGCGCCAAAGTATCGGCGGCCGGGTTCATGCTATGCACGAACGGCCAAAGTGCCAAGCCAGTCCCAATCGCACCGACGCCGGCAGTGGCGTACAGCAGGAAATCCCGCCGTGTCTGCCCGTCCACCGACGAGGGCTGGGCATTGTGTGCCTGATCAGCCATGATTAATCCTCTTGTTGGCCCGCGGAAGCGCGACTATTAACCACATCGTCCGGGTCGATTCAACAGCCGTCTCGACATGCATGCGGAGCGGCTAATATGACGTTGCTGCAAGGCAACATCCAGCCATCCTCCGAATCAGCCGTCGAGACCCCCCTTGGATCTTCTCCGCCTCGCCCTGTACCAGCCGGATATTCCGCAGAACGCGGGAACGCTTCTGCGCCTGTCCGCCTGCCTGGGCGTGGCCGTCGATATAATCGAACCGTGCGGCTTTGTCCTTGATGAACGTAAAGTCCGGCGTGCCGGAATGGATTATATCTCTCGGGCGAGCTACACCCGCCATTCGTCGTGGGAGGCCTTCGCCGCCACCCTGGCCGCCGAGGGGCGCCGGCTGGTGCTGCTGACCACCGGTGGCGACGAGCGCCATGACCGCTTTCCTTTCGCCGCCGGTGATACCATCATGGTCGGACGTGAAAGTTCCGGCGTGCCGCCGGCGGTGTTCGAGGCGGCCGACGCCCGCATCCGCATTCCCATGCGGGCGGAGGCGCGGTCGCTCAACGTGGCGCTGGCGGCGTCCATCGCCACCGCCGAGGCGCTGCGGCGGCTGGAGGCATTCCCGTAAGGAGGGGAGCGAGCAGAATGAGTGTTGATACCGTCCGCCACTGGGATGCCGACCGCGCCGCCGCCTATGACAAGCGGGTGCGCGAAGCCATTCCCGGCTATGACGCCCTGCACGTGCTGTCGTGCCAGATCGTCGCCGAGACCACCTCGGGCCGGGGCCGCGCCCTGGTGATCGGGGCGGGGACGGGGGCCGAATGCGTCGCCCTGGCGGAAAGCTGCCCCAATCTCTCGGTGGTGGGCATCGACCCGTCCAGGGAGATGCTCGAACACGCCGAGATCAAGGTGAAGGAACACAACCTCACCGCCCGGGTGCGGCTCTATCCCTCCAAGGTCGGCGACCTGCCGAAGTTCGAGCCCTTCGACGCCGCCACCTTGCTGCTGGTCATGCATTTCCTGCCCGACGACGGGGCGAAGAAGACCCTGCTGGAAGAAGTGGCCGCCCACCTGAAGCCCGGCGCGCCCCTGGTGCTGGCCGACTTGTTCGGCGTCTGGAGCGACGAGTGGCAGCAGCAGCTGCGCGCCTGGTGGCGCCACCTGCAACTGGCGGCGGGCATTCCCGAGGTGGAGGTGGAAAAGGGCTTCCGCCACGTGGACCGCGACATCTTCCCGGTCACCGAGGAGCGTCTCGTCCAGCTTCTGGCCGAAACCGGCTTCGGCAAGCCCGAGCCCTATTTCCGCGCCCTGTGCTTCGGCGGCTGGGTGGCGCGGAAGGTTTAGCCGTCTGCCCATGTCGTCATGGCCGTGCTTGTCACGGCCATCCACGTGGCGCCGCAGCCATATCTTCGGAAGCATTGAGCCAGGTGGACCCGCCTGGATGCCCGGATCAAGTCCGGGCATGACGGAACCGGGCGCAAAGATGTCGGAGCCGCGTCTTTTCGCAGCCTGCTACGTCCCGCCCAGCAGACCGTCGATTTCCACCTGGGCCATGGCGCGGTCCGAGCCGTGGATGATGGCGTTGGCGCAGTCCATCAGGGCCTGGGCGGCGCGGCTGATGGCCTTGACGTGCTCGGCGGTCAGCGCCGGGTCGGCGCCGCCGACGATCTCGTCTTCCAGTTTGGTGACGCCACCGAGAATCAGGGTGTTCAGGTGGTTGATGGTCTCTTCGAAGGGGCGGCGGAACTTGGTGGGGACGCGGTCATAGGCCTCCACCGCCAGTTGCTTGTCCTTGAAGGTGGAATCGGCGAAATGCTCCTGGTAGCTCTTCGGCTGCCACATCTTGCATTCCTCGATCATGTCCGGCATGTCCGGGACCATGTCGAGCAGCATGACGATCTCGTTGAAATGGTTGAGATAGTCGGTGGCGAGCAGAGTCTGGGCACTGATATTGGTGCCATTGACCCTGGCGACGTATTCCTCGAAGGCCGCCCGCTCTTCCGGCGGGATATCAGATTCCGTCACCACCCCTCCTTGGACTCCCGCCAAATCCCCTTGCCCCATCCTTGCGCCATGAAGGCGAGAATATCAAGAGCCCATACCTTGGTCCCGTCAGACCCGATGATAGGGGTGCCCTGTCAGAATCGAATGGGCCCGCCATAATTGCTCGGCCAGCAGGGCGCGGACCAGCATGTGCGGCCAGGTCATACGTCCGAAGGACAGCAGCAGATCGGCCCGTTCGCGCACCGCGTCGCCGTGGCCGTCGGCCCCGCCGATCAGGAAGGCGACGTCCTGGGCGCCGTCGTCGCGCCAGCCCCGCAGCTTCTCGGCGAAGTCCACCGAGCCCATGTCGCGGCCCCGCTCGTCCAGGGCCACCACCTTGGCGCCCTCGGGCAGGACGGCCAGCAGCAGTTCCGCCTCGCGCGCTTTCAACTGCAGGCCGGCCAGCGGGCGCTTCTCCTCCACCTCCTTGAGGATGGGGGCGGGCGACAGGCGGCGGCAATACTGGCGGAACAGGTCCTGTTCCGGTCCGGCCTTGGCCTTGCCCACCGCTCCGATCAGCAGGCGCATCTAGGCCTGTTCGATGGCCTTGGCGCGCACGGCGCTGGCGGTGGGGGCGTCGGCCTTGGCTTCCAGCGCGCCCCACATCTTTTCCAGATTGTAGAAGGTGCGGACCTCGGGGCGGAACAGGTGGACGATGATGTCGCCCGCGTCCACCAGCACCCAGTCGCACTGGGGCATGCCCTCGATGGTGACCTTTTGTCCGGCCTGCTTCAGGGCCTTCTCCACGTGGTCGGCCATGGCGCCCACCTGGCGCTGGGACTTGCCGGTGGCGATAACCATGGTGTCGGTGATGGAGGTGCGGCCCTTGAGGTCGAGGACGACCACGTCCTCGGCCTTGTGGTCGTCCAGGGTGGCCGCGACGATCTCCGCCAGCGTGGGAGCGGGGGCGGGAGCGGCGGGTTCGGCCTTGGCGGCGGGTTTGCGGGCTATGGTTGTCTCCTGTTGCGGATGGCGGTGGACGAGGCGGCGTGGCGCCTGGTGTGGAGGAACGCCCAGGCGGGCGGCTGTCCCTGCCACAAAAATCGGGCTCTCGAGGACGGCTGGCGGCTTTGGGCGAAGCGATGGGCCGCACGGCTTCCCAAGGTTCGCGCAGAATAGGGACCACGCGCCAGAATCGCAACGGGGACGGCGCGGAAGATGCTCTCCCAGCGGGCCCAGCGATGGAATCCGGCCAGATTGTCGGCGCCCATCAGCCAGACGAAGCGGATGCGGGGAAAGCGCAGGCGCAGGAGCGCCAGGGTGTCGGCGGTGTAGCTTGTGCCCCACCGGGTCTCGATATCCGTCGGACGCAGGCGGGGGTGTCCGGCGCAGACGGTTTCGGCCGAGGCGAGGCGCTTGGCGAGCGGCGCCATGCCGGCCACCGGCTTCAAGGGGTTCTGCGGGCTGACCAGCAGCCAGATTTCGTCCAGGCTCAGCAGCTTCAGGGCCAGCAGGGCGATGTGGCGGTGCCCGTCATGGGCCGGATTGAACGAGCCGCCCAACAGGCCGACCCGCGCCCGCCGGGTCTCGCCCCAGGGATTGAGTCTCGGGCGGGTCATGACGGTTCCGGCTTTTCAAGAGACACGGATGGACGCGGATACCAGCCACGGATGGACGGCGCGGCGGAAGAGGATGTTGCCCTTTTCCCTCTCCGATCCGTGTCCATCCGCGAGCGCGAAGCGCAATCCGTGTTCATCCGTGTTCCTTGGCTGGAGCTCAGCCGGGTCTGGTCTGGCCGCTGCCCTTCACCACGTATTTGAAGGTGCAGAGCTGTTCCACGCCCACGGGGCCGCGGGCGTGCATCTTGCCGGTGGAGATGCCGATCTCGGCGCCCATGCCGAACTCGCCGCCGTCGGCGAACTGGGTCGAGGCGTTCCACAGCACGATGGCCGAATCGCACCCGTTCAGGAAGGTCTCGGCGGCCTTGGCATCCTCGGCGATGATCGCCTCGGTATGGTGCGAGCCGTAGGTGTTGATGTGTTCGACGGCGGCCCGGACCCCGTCCACCACCTTCACCGAGATGATGGCGTCCAGATATTCGGTGCTCCAGTCGGCCTCGGAGGCCGGCAGGGCGCGGCAATCAGCCTCTTGGGCCCGATGGTCGCCCCTGACCTCGCAGCCCGAATCGATCAGCATGGAGACCAGGGGCTTCAGGTGGGTCCTGGCGCAGGCGGCGTCCACCAGCAGCGTCTCGGTGGCGCCGCAGATGCCGGTGCGGCGCATCTTGGCGTTCAGCACGATGGTCTTGGCCATCTCCAGGTCGGCGGAGCCGTCCACATAGGTGTGGCAGATGCCTTCCAGGTGCTGGAACAGGGGGATGCGGCTCTCGGCCACCACGCGCTCCACCAGCGACTTGCCGCCCCTGGGCACGATGACGTCGATGTAGTCGGAAAGCCGCAGCATGACCCCCACCGCCTCGCGGTCGGTGGTGGGCACCATCTGCACCGCGTCGGCGGGCAGGCCACAGGCGGTGAAGCCGCCCTTGAGCGACGTCAGGATGGCCTGGGACGAATGGAAGCTTTCCGATCCGCCGCGCAGGATGGTGGCGTTGCCGGATTTGAGGCACAGCGCGGCGGCGTCGGCGGTGACGTTGGGCCGGCTCTCGTAGATGATGCCGATGACGCCCAGGGGCACGGCGACGCGGGAAATGTGCATGCCGTTGGGCCGGGTCCATTCCGCCAGCGAGCGGCCCACGGGATCGGGCAGGCGGGCGATGTCCTCCAAGCCCTTGGCCATAGCCTCGATGCGGGCTTCGTTGAGCATCAGGCGGTCGAGCATGGCCTTGGTGAGGCCCTTGGCCTCGCCCGCTTCCATGTCCTTGGCGTTGGCTTCCATGATCAGCTTGGAATCGATGCGGATGGCTTGGGCCGCGGCGCGCAGCGCCTTGTCCTTGTCCGCCGACGGGGTGAGGGCGAGCACACGGGCGGCGGCGCGGGCGCGCTTGCCCAGGTCCGTCATCAGGGCGTTCAAATCGCTCATGCTCAACCCTCCATCACCAGATCGTCGCGGTGGATCAGTTCGTCGCGGCCCCGAAAGCCCAGGATAGCCTCGATCTCGCCCGACTTGCGACCCATGATGGCCCGCGCGTCGGCGCTGGAATAGGCCACCAGGCCGCGCCCCAGCACCTTGGCCGACGCGTCCCTGACCAGCACGCAATCGCCGCGCTCGAACTCGCCGTCCACCGTGGTGACGCCGGCGGGCAGCAGCGAGCGGCCCTGGGCCAGCGCCCGGGCGGCGCCCGCGTCCAGCACTATCGTCCCGGTGGGCTTCATGGAGCCGAAGATCCATTGCTTGCGCGCCGTCCTGGGCTCGGAATTGGGCAGGAACCAGGTGCAGCGCCCGCCATCCTCGATGGCCTTCAGGGGGTGCATGGGCTCGCCCCTTGTGATGGCCATACGGCAGCCGGCCGACAGGCAGATGCGCGCCGCCACCAGCTTGGTGACCATGCCGCCCGAACCGTAGGCCGAGCCGGGATCGCCGGCCATGGCCTCGATCTCGGGGGTGAGTTCCCGCACCTCGGGGATGAAGGTGGCCGACGGGTCCTTGCGGGGATCGGCGGTGTAAAGCCCGTCGATGTCGGAGAACAGCACCAATGCGTCCGCCGACACCATCTGTGCCACGCGGGCGGCCAGGCGGTCGTTGTCGCCGACGCGGATTTCGGCGGTGGCCACCGTGTCGTTCTCGTTGATCACCGGCACGGCGCCCAGCTTCAGCAGGGTTTCCAGCGTGGTGCGGGCGTTGAGGTAGCGCCGCCGGTTCTCGGAATCGTCCAAGGTCAGCAGCACCTGGGCCACGGTGATGTGGTGATGGGCCAGCGCGTCCTGCCAGGCATGGGCCAGACGAATCTGCCCCGTGGCGGCGGCGGCCTGCTTCTCTTCCAGCTTCAAGGGCGGCACCAGGCCCAGCTTGCGCCGTCCCACCGCCACCGCGCCCGAGGACACCACGATGACTTCCTGGCCGCGCGCCTTGCAGGCGGCGATGTCGGCGGCCAATGTCTCCAGCCAGCCGCGCTTCACCTGTCCGGTGGAATCATCCACCAGCAGCGAGGAGCCGATCTTGACGATCAGGCGCTTGGCGGCGGCCAGCTGGTTCATTTACGCAGTCCCTCAAACGCCGGGCGCGCGCCTCCGCGCGCTTGGCTTTCCTCCGCTGACGCTCCGGGGCGCTCAACGCGCCCGCGCTCGGCCCTGGCCTCGCTCATTTTTCCTCGTCGTCCTCTTCCCCGAGTTCTGCCTCGTCTTCGAGATCGTTCTCGTCTTCGTCGAGGATATCGTCGTCGTAATCCTCGTCGTCACCGTCCCCGTCGTCGTGCCAGATCCACTCGCCGTCGGCGCCCCAATGGCCGCCGGCGAACTGGTCGTCCTCGGCCTGTTCCTTGCGCTTACGCTGCTGGAAGGTGGGCGCGCCGCGCTTGCCCGAGCCGAACACGGCCGAGGCGGCGGGCACTTCGGGCTCTTCCTCGCGGGCCTCTTTGATATGGGTGAACAGCCGGGCCAGGATGGGCTTCAAGCCCACGCCCGACACGCCCGACAGCGGCAGGACGTCCTGGCCGCAGGCCTCCGACAGCTCCATCAGCTTCAGTTCAATGTCGTCGGCGGTGAGCGAGTCGCACTTGTTCAGCGCAACCACCTCGGGCTTCTCGTCCAGGCCGCCGCCATAGGCGGCCAGCTCGTGGCGCACCACCCGGTAGGCCTCGGCCACGTCGTCATTGGTCCCGTCTATCAGGTGCAACAGCACGCGGCAGCGCTCGATATGGCCGAGAAAGCGGTCGCCGATGCCTGCGCCTTCATGCGCGCCTTCGATCAGGCCGGGAATGTCGGCGATGACGAACTCTTCCTCGCCCAGCGTGACGACGCCCAGATTGGGGTGCAGCGTGGTGAAGGGATAATCGGCGATCTTGGGCCGCGCCCGCGTCACGGCGGCCAGGAAGGTGGACTTGCCGGCATTGGGCAGCCCCACCAGACCGGCGTCGGCGATCATCTTGAGGCGCAGCCAGATCCAGCATTCCTCGCCCGGCCAGCCCTCGTCGGCGCGGCGCGGCGCCTGGTTGGTGGACGACTTGTAGTGCAGGTTGCCGAAGCCGCCGTCGCCGCCCCGCATCAGGACGATCCGCTGCCCCGCCTGGGTGAGGTCGGCCAGCACCGTCTCCTTGTCCTCGTCCAGCACCTGGGTGCCCACCGGCACCTTCAGGATCACGTCGTCGCCCTTGCCGCCGGTCTTGTTGCGGCCCTGGCCGTGATTGCCGATCTTGGCCTTGAAGTGCTGCTGATAGCGGTAGTCGATCAGGGTGTTGAGGTTGGCCACGCATTCGAGGATGACGTCGCCGCCCCGCCCGCCGTCGCCGCCGTCAGGCCCGCCGAATTCGATGTGCTTTTCGCGCCGGAACGAGCAGCAGCCGGCGCCGCCGTCGCCGGATTTCACGAAAATCTTGGCCTGATCAAGGAACTTCATAACTGGCGTATCCGCAACGGAGCAAAGGGGACGTGTTTGAGGTCCCGTCATGCCCGGACTTGATCCGGGCATCCATGGGATCGCCGGGCCAAGCCCGGCGATGACGAGAGTAGACAGGTGACCAAAAAAGCAAAAGGGGAACGGCGAACCGTTCCCCTTTCTTAATAACGCAAGCGTCCGGGAACGGCCTTATTCGGCGGCCTCCGGCAGGGGCTCCACGACCACGAAGGTGCGGCCCTCGGCCTTGTGCTGGAAGGTCACCTTGCCCATCGCGGTGGCGAACAGGGTGTGATCCTTGCCCATGCCGACATTGGTGCCGGGATAGAACTTGGTGCCGCGCTGGCGCACGATGATGTTGCCGGGGATGACCAGCTCGCCGCCGAACTTCTTGACGCCGAGCCGCTGACCCGCGGAGTCGCGGCCGTTGCGGGACGAACCGCCAGCCTTTTTATGAGCCATAGTCTACTCTCCTACTATCGGCGCGCGGGCGATCAGCCGGCGGAAATGTCGGTGATGCGCAGGATCGTCAGGTCCTGGCGGTGGCCGTTCTTGCGGCGCGAATTCTGGCGGCGGCGCTTCTTGAAGACGATGATCTTCTCGCCACGGGCCTGGGCCACCACGGTGGCCTTCACGCTGGCGCCGGCCACGACGGGCGCGCCGATCTTTTCGCCGACCATCAGCACCTGGTCGAGCACAACCTCGGCACCGGCCTCGCCGGCCAGCTTCTCGACGCGGATCACGTCGCCCGAAGCGACCTTGTACTGCTTACCGCCGGTCTGGATGACTGCGAACATGACGATTCTACCTGAGCAAAAGAAACAGTGACGCGCGAAGGGAGCCCACCGCGCGAGAGGGCCGAAATATACTCACCCCCAAGGCAGAGTCAACGGCTATCTGAATCGGATTGCGAAGAACCCCGTCTAACCGATTCCGATCGCTAGGAACCGCCCTTGGACAGCAAGTCGGACTCGGCGGCGGAGCGGCCGGGAAGGCGGGCGAGAATGTCGCGCTTCTCCGATTCGCTGGCGGTGGACCAGGCCTTGATCTCGGCCCGGGTGCGCTTGCAGCCGATGCACCAGCCGAAGCGGTCGTCGATGCGGCAGACCGATTTGCAGGGCGAGTCGAAGACACGGAGCGGAGGTGCGGCCAAGTCCCATCCTTTCGAGGCGGCGGTTCCCCCCTCATATTGGTCGCTGGCGGCTTTAGGAAAAGGGTCTATCCTGAGGGGGTGCCAAAAGGGAGGCGTTCCATGCTGCACGGCAAGGTTCTGGTGGCCCAGGGCGGCGGCCCCACCGCGGTGATCAACCAGTCCATGGTTGGGGCCGTCCTCGAATCCCGGAAGTTCCGCAACGTCGACCTGGTCTACGGCGCCCATCACGGGGTGCGCGGCATCGTCAACGAGGACTTCCTGGATCTCACCCAGGAGACCAGCCACAACCTGGAAATGGTGGCGCAGACGCCGTCCTCGGCGCTGGGCTCGACCAGGGACAAGCCGGACCTCAAGTACTGTCACGAGATCTTCGAGGTGCTGAAGGCTCACGGCATCGCCTATTTCTTCTATATAGGCGGCAACGATTCGTCGGACACCGTGCGCATCGTCTCGGAGGAGGCGAGGAACGCCGGCTATCCCTTGCGCTGCATCCACATCCCCAAGACCATCGACAACGATCTGGTGCTGAACGACCACACGCCGGGATTCCCCTCGGCGGCCCGCTTCGTGGCCCAGGCCTTCATGGGCGTCAATCTGGACAACGCGGCGCTCCGGGGCGTCTACCTCGCGGTGGTGATGGGCCGCCATGCCGGCTTCCTCACCGCCGCCTCGGCGCTGGGCAAGAAGTTTCCCGACGACGGACCCCACCTCATCTATCTGCCCGAGCGGACCTTCCGGGTGGAGAGCTTCCTTTCCGACGTCAAGGCCGCCTACGACAAGTACGGCCGCTGCGTGGTCGCCCTGTCCGAGGGCATCCACGACGCAAGCGGCGCTCCCATCATCACCCGGCTGGGCAAGGCTACCGAGCAGGACGCCCACGGCAACATCCAGCTGTCGGGCACCGGGGCGCTGTCCGACCTGCTGTGCGAGGAGATCAAGGACAAGCTGGGCATCAAGCGGGTCCGGGGCGACACATTCGGCTATCTGCAGCGCTCGTTCATCGGCTGCGTCTCCGACGTGGACCAGCGCGAGGCCCGCGAGGTGGGCGAGAAGGCGGTGCAGTTCGCCATGTGGGGCGACCGGGACGGCTCGGTGGTCATCCAGCGCACCGGCTTCTACTCGGTGGACTACAAGCTGCTGCCGCTCGAAGACGTGGCGGGCAAGACCCGGGTGATGGAAGACCACTTCATCGCGGATTCGGGCACCGACGTCACCGATGCCTTCCGCATGTATCTGCGGCCGCTGCTGGGTTCGGGCATGCCCGACGCCTTCCGTCTGCGGCTCAATTCGGTGCCGAGGATTCTCAAGAAGTAGGGGCGCCGCCACAAGCTTCTTGCCTCGGCCGCCGATTTGGCTATATTGACGCCAAGACACATTCTTGTAGTCCCGTCTGACGGGAAGATGAGGGTGGGCCAGTGGCCCACTTTTTTTGTTTTTAGGGACCAACGTTAGGTCGCAAGGCGACAGGGTTATGGATCTTCAAAGCCGTTTGGAGGCCCTGATCGCGCCGTCACTGGACGCCATGGGGTACGAGCTGGTGCGGGTGCAGCTGCAGGGAAAGCAGCGGCTCACGCTTCAGATCATGGCGGACCGCAAGGACGGCGTGATGATGGCTGTGGACGATTGTGCGGACATCAGCCGCTCGGTTTCGGCCCTGCTGGATGTGGAGGACCCCATCTCGGCGGCCTACACCCTCGAGGTGAGCTCGCCGGGCATCGACCGTCCGCTGACCCGGGCCAAGGACTTCGCCGCGTGGGCGGGATTCGAGGCCAAGATGGAATCGTGCCAGCCCATCGACGGGCGCAAGCGGTTCCGGGGCAAGCTGCTGGGTTTGGACGAGACGGGCGCTTTCGTGCGCCTCGCCGTCGAGACCGGAGAAGTTGCCATTCCGCTGGCCGATGTTCGCGGCGCCAAGCTGGTGCTGACCGACGAACTGATCGCCGCGACCATGCAAGACCAGGAAGAGTGAGGACGCATTAGGACCATGGAACGGATCGCCGCACTTCCCCGCCCCGAACTCCTTCAGGTGGCCGACGCCGTCGCCCGCGACAAGGGCATCGACCGCGACGAGGTTCTCGAAGCCATGGAGCAGGCCATTCAGAAGGCCGGTCGCTCCAAGTATGGCCACGAGCACGACATTCGCGCCCATATCGACCGCAAGACCGGCGAAATCCAGCTGGCCCGCTACATCGAAGTGGTCGAGGAGGTGGAGAACGAAGCCACCCAGCAGACCCTGAAGCAGGTGCTGAGGAAGAAGCCGGACGCCGTGGTCGGCGACTTCCTGGTCGATCCGCTGCCGCCCATCGATTTCGGCCGCATCGCAGCGCAGACCGCCAAGCAGGTCATCGTCCAGAAGGTCAGGGACGCCGAGCGTCAGCGCCAGTTCAACGAATACAAGGACCGCGTCGGCGAGATCAGCAACGGTCTGGTCAAGCGCGTCGAGTTCGGCAACGTCATCGTCGACCTGGGCCGGGCCGAGGCATTGCTCCGCCGCGACGAGCTGATCCCGCGCGAGACCTTCCGCACCGGCGACCGCGTGCGCGCCTATATCTACGACGTGCGCCAGGAGCCCCGCGGCCCGCAGATCTTCCTGTCGCGCACCCATCCCATCTTCATGGCGAAGCTGTTCGCCCAGGAAGTGCCGGAAATCTACGACGGCATCATCGAGATCAAGGCGGTGGCCCGTGATCCCGGCTCGCGCGCCAAGATCGCCGTGCTGAGCCACGATTCCTCCATCGATCCCGTCGGCGCCTGCGTCGGCATGCGCGGCAGCCGCGTCCAGGCGGTGGTCGCCGAGCTGCAGGGCGAGAAGATCGACATCATCCAGTGGTCGCCCGACGTCGCCACCTTCGTGGTGAACGGCCTGGCGCCGGCCGAGGTGACCAAGGTGGTGCTGGACGAGGAAGCCGGCCGCATCGAGGTG
Source organism: Magnetospirillum sp. XM-1 (assembly GCF_001511835.1). Taxonomy (NCBI): domain Bacteria; kingdom Pseudomonadati; phylum Pseudomonadota; class Alphaproteobacteria; order Rhodospirillales; family Rhodospirillaceae; genus Magnetospirillum; species Magnetospirillum sp. XM-1. Next base: position 287,120 of record NZ_LN997848.1, on the reverse strand, counting down.
GTGGTGCCCGACGACCAGCTGTCTCTCGCCATCGGCCGTCGCGGCCAGAACGTGCGTCTGGCCAGCCAGCTGACCCAGTGGAACATCGACATCCTCACCGAGGCCGAGGAATCCGAGCGTCGCACCGAGGAGTTCCGTTCGCGCTCCAACATGTTCATCCAGGCCCTGGACGTGGACGACGTCATCGCCCACTTGCTGGTCACCGAGGGCTTCTCGTCGGTGGAAGAGGTGGCCTACGTGCCGGCCGAGGACATCGCCGACATCGAAGGCTTCGACGAGAGCGTCGCCGAGGAACTGCAGAACCGCGCCCGGAACTTCCTGGCCGAGCAGGACGAGCGCTACGACCAGATGCGCAAGGACATGGGCGTCGCCGACGAACTGGCCGCCATCGAGGGCCTGGCGCCTTCCATGCTGGTCAAGCTGGGCGACAAGGGGATCAAGACCCTGGACGACCTGGGCGACCTGGCCGGCGACGAACTGCTGGACATCCTGGGCAAGGATGCCATGAGCGAGGACGAGGCCAACGCCGTGATCATGGCGGCGCGCGCTCACTGGTTCGAGGAAGGCAAGTAAGGAGGCTCGGCATGGCCGACCTCCCCGACGAGGACGAGTATGACGAGGGGACCGGACCGCAGCGCCGCTGCGTGGTCACCGGCCAGGTCCGCCCCAAGTCGGAATTGCTGCGGTTCGCCGTGGCGCCCGATGGTACGCTGTTTCCAGACCCCGGCCATGAATTGCCGGGACGGGGAATCTGGTTGAGCGCCAGCCGGGATGTGGTAAATACGGCCGTGGCCAAACGGTCCTTCGCCCGGGCGGCCCGCCGCCCGGTCGTGGTGCCCGAGGGTCTGGCGGACCGGATCGAAGCGCTTCTGGCGCGCCGTTGCCTGGATATCCTGGGCCTGGCGCGCCGCGCCGGTCAGGCGGTCTGTGGATTTGAGAAGGTGAGCGCCGAGATCAAGTCTCGCCGCGCCGCCTTGGTTCTAGGGGCCCGCGACGCCGCCCGCGACGGGCGCGCCAAGGTCCAGGCCATGGCGCCCGGCGTGCCGGTGATCGAGCTTTTCGACGGGGCTGAGTTAGGCACCGTTTTTGGCCGTGATGCGGCCGTTCATGTCTGCGTGTCTCCGGGCAGGCTGGCGCAGCGTCTCAAGGATGACGCGGCGTTGCTTGCCGGTTTCCGTGGATGATTTTTTGCAGAAGAGACGAAGTCGTACATGAGCGATTCTCAGGATCAAGACCGTAAGGCCCCGCTGAAGCTGACCCAGCCGGGTAAGCTGGAGCTGAAGAAGACCGTCGAGACCGGCCAGGTCCGGCAGAGCTTCTCCCATGGACGATCCAAGGTGGTGACCGTCGAGGTCCGCAAGAAGCGCACCTTCTCCAGCGCCGGCGGCGCCATGCACGAGGTCAAGGACGGCGTCCATTCCGTCGCCGAGGCCGACCTGGCCGCCGCCGTGGCCAAGGTGGAGGCCGCGACGCGCGCCGCCAGCGCCCACGACCTGACCAACAATGAGAAGGCCGCCCGCGCCAAGGCGCTGCAGGACGCTCTGCGCCACGAGGAGGAGCTCCGCGCCCGCGCCGAGGAAGAGGCCATCCGCCACGCTGCGGAGGAAGAGGCCGCCCGCGCCGCCGAGGAAGAGGCCGCTCGCCTCGCCGAGGAAGAGGCCGCCCGTCGCGCCGCCGAACCCCAGCCCGAGCCCGAGCCGGAAGAGGCCGCCCCGGTCGAGGCCGCCGCTCCGGCCGCTGCCGCGCCTGCCGCCCCGGCTCCCGCCGCCGCCGTCGCTCCGGCCCAGCCCAAGCCTGCGGCTGCCACCGCCGCTCCGGTCGGTGACGCGCCCGCCGCCCCGCGTGGCCGCACCGAGGAAGAGGAAGAGGAAGAGGAGCGCGCCAAGAAGCGCGCCGCCGCCCACAAGCCCGCCCCGGTCAAGCGCACCGAGCCGCGCCGCCGCACCGGCAAGCTGACCATCACCGACGCGCTGACCGACGACGACCGCTCCGAGCGCGGCCGGTCGCTGGCCGCCGTCAAGCGCGCCCGCGAGCGCGAGCGCCTGAAGCACATGCAGAAGGGTTCGGAAAAGGTCATCCGCGAGGTGATCGTGCCCGAGAGCATCACGGTCCAGGAGCTGGCCAACCGCATGGCGGTGCGCGGCGCCGACGTGATCAAGTGCCTGATGCGCCTCGGCGTGATGGCCACCATCAACCAGAACATCGACGCCGACACCGCCGAGCTGGTGGTGACCGAATTCGGCCACAACATGAAGCGCGTGTCCGAAGCCGACGTCCTGGTCGGCCTGGAGGGCGAGGCCGACACCGACGAGGCGCTGTTCACCCGTCCGCCGGTGGTCACCGTCATGGGCCACGTCGACCACGGCAAGACCTCGCTGCTCGACGCGCTGCGCGCCACCGACGTGGTGTCGGGCGAAGCCGGCGGCATCACCCAGCACATCGGCGCCTATCAGGTGACCATGAGCTCGGGTGACAAGATCACCTTCATCGACACTCCCGGCCACGAAGCCTTCACCGCCATGCGCGCCCGCGGCGCCAAGGTGACCGACATCGTGGTGCTGGTGGTGGCCGCCGACGACGGCATCATGCCGCAGACGGTTGAAGCCATCCGCCACGCCAAGGCCGCCGGCGTGCCGATCATCGTCGCCATCAACAAGATCGACAAGCCGGGCGCCACCCCCGACAAGGTCCGCCAGGAGCTGCTGCAGCACGAACTGGTGACCGAGGAACTGGGCGGCGACGTGCTGGCCATCGAGGTCTCCGCCAAGAAGCGCATGAACCTCGAGAAGCTGGAAGAAGCCATTCTGCTCCAGGCCGAAATCCTCGACCTCAAGGCTAATCCGAGCCGCGCCGCCCAGGGCGTCGTGGTCGAGGCCAAGATGGAAAAGGGCCGCGGCTCGGTGGCTACCGTGCTGGTCCAGAAGGGTACGCTGAAGGTGGGCGAGGTCTTCGTGGCCGGCGCCGAATGGGGCCGCGTCCGCGCCCTGGTGGACGACCACGGCAATTCCATCAAGGAAGCCGGTCCCTCCACCCCGGTCGAGGTGCTGGGCCTGCAGGGTACGCCCGCCGCCGGCGACGACTTCATCACCGTCGAGGACGAGGCCCGCGCCCGCGAGATCGCCGGCTACCGCCAGCGCATGGACCGCGAGGCCAAGGCCAAGCTGGCCCAGCGCGGCACGCTCGAGCAGATGTTCTCCGCCATCAAGTCGGGTGAGGCCCAGGAACTGCCCGTGGTCATCAAGGGCGACGTGCAAGGCTCCATCGAAGCTATCTCCTCCACGCTGGAGAAGATGGGCAACGAGAACGTCAAGGTGCGCATCCTGCATGCCGCCGTGGGCGCCATCAACGAGTCGGACATCACGCTGGCCAAGGCCTCCAACGGCCTGTTGATCGGCTTCAACGTCCGCGCCAATCCCCAGGCCCGCGACATGGCCCGGCGCGACGGCGTGGATATCCGCTACTACTCGATCATCTACGACGTCACCGACGACCTGAAGAAGATGCTCTCTGGCATGCTGGCGCCGGAACTGCGCGAGAAGTTCCTGGGCTACGCGTCCATCCGCGAGGTGTTCAACATCACCAAGGTCGGCAAGGTGGCGGGCTGCATGATCACCGAGGGCATCGTCAAGCGCGGCTCCAAGGTGCGCCTGCTGCGCGACAACGTGGTCATCCACACCGGCGATCTTGGCCAGCTCAAGCGCTTCAAGGACGACGTCAAGGAAGTGCGCGAGGGCTACGAGTGCGGCATGTCCTTCACCAATTACGAAGACATCCGTGTCGGCGACGTCATCGAATGCTTCGAGATCGAGGAGATCGCGGTCACCCTGTAACAGGGTGACCGTGTTCCTCGCAGCAAGGTCATTGCCATGAGCCGGGGTGCCAAGCCACCGTCCCAGCGCCAGCTTCGCGTCGGCGAGGAACTGCGCCACGCCATCGCCATGGTGATCGAGCGCGGCGAGTTCCGCGATCCCGATCTCCAGAACCGCGCCATCACCGTCACCGAGGTCCGGGTCAGCCCCGACTTGCGGAACGCCACCGTTTTCATGGTTCCCCTGGGCGGTGGCGACGTGAAGCCCATCTTAGAGGGCATGAAGCGCGCCAAGGCCTTCCTGCGCCACGAAATCGCCCGCATGGTCGAACTGCGCGCCGTGCCGGACCTGTGGTTCCAGGAAGACACCACCTTCGACACCGCGTCCAGGATCGACTCGATCCTCAATTCCCCGGAAGTCCGCCGCGACATCGACCATGCCCCGGCCGAGGACGATTTCCCCTCCGACGGGGACGACGGGCAGTAGCCTCCGTCCGAATCCGCCTCCTCGCCCGTCACCCTGGCCTTGAGCCACTGCTGTCCGGTTTAAATTTCCATGAGAGCCCCGAATGGCGGAGCCAATGCGGGTTTCATCTGGTCATGGAACACGGATGGACACGGATGCCGCTTCGCGGCCACGGATGATCACGGATTATGGAAATCCCATATGGTCATCCTGGGGCCGGGGCGGGGAGGTCGGCGGAAACGAGAGCATTTCCGTGTTTATCCGTGAGCGGTGGGAAGCACCGCATCCGTGACATCCGTGTCTCATGACTCCACGTCTGCCGCCTCAAATTAAACCGGACAGCCGTGGTCTTGAGCCGGGGTGACGGATCAAGTCCGGGACGACGAGGTCAAGAGCTTCAACCTAACTCGGACAGACTCTAGAAGCTCCAAGCCGTAAATCTGCACCGTTCCCACTCTCGTCATGCCCGGACTTGTTCCGGGCATCCACGTGGCTCCACCTGGCACCGTACCGAACGGCTCCACGTGGATGGCCGGGTCGAGTCCGGCCATGACGCAAAGGGGTGCTTCTGATTTAACGCGCGGTGCTCTAGAAGCGTTCCGCGACGCTCACCTTGGCGCTGCCCTTGTTGTTGGCGTAGAACCGGTTGGTCGCGACGAACGGGAAGCCGATGGCGTCGTTGACGTAGAGGTAAAGCCGGCCGCTGGTGCGGGCTCTGATCTCATAGGTGACGATGCGGCTCGTCAGTCGCGGATGGGCCTTGGTCTCCTGCAGGGCGAGATCGTCGCCGATCACCTCGAACGGGCAGAACTCCTTGGGAACCCGCCGGATGACCCCGCCGTCGGCGGCGGCCAGTTCGGTCTCCTCCGGCTCGAGGACGTATTCGTCGTTGCCGCTTTCGCCGATCCTGGCGATGGGTTGGAACCAACGGGCCCCCCAGTGGCGCTTGAAGATGTTGGCGTGCATGACGCCTTCACTGGGGAAGCCGAGGGGATCGGTGTGAATCGCCTGATCGAACCAGTCCATGTCGGGGGGCAGGGTCAGGGTTATGATGTAGCGGCGGCCGGACACCGCCTTGACTCCCGCGTCCCAGCAGAAGTGGCGGGTTTCAAAATCGTCGGGGGCGTGGCCGTCGGACGCCCGGCAGAATTGGCCGGTGGCGTCGCGAAGCGCAAACAGGACGTGCGGGCCGGGAACCACCACCAGTCCGATGAACAGCCCGAGGAAGAACACGAACGGGAATATCTGCGACGACCAGAACGCCGAAATGCAGCCCACCAGGGAATTGGTTCGGAAGAAGCGGGCGATGCCGTCGATCCGCTCTATCCTGCGGGGGGCGAAGGCGCGGGCGAGGACGATGGTTCCAAGGATCAGGGCGGACAGCGCGACCCAGGAGATGGTTTCGCCGCCGCGCAGCAGGATCGTCACGCCCAGCAGCAGCCAGAACACGCCCCAGGCGATGCTCATCAGTTCCTTATGGCCGTGTTCCGGCGGCTGATCGCTCAACCAGCTGACCCGAACCCGATCGCGGATTTTCATCTGCAGATGCCGGCTATGGCTGATCAGGGCGAAGCCGGCCAGCAGCAGCGTGCCGGCGGTGTTCGGGGCATTGGCGAAGCTTTTCAGCCAAAGGGTGGCCGCATCGGGCAGCACATCCTGGGCCATGACGAACAACCATCTGAGCCCCCAGCCGATTCCGTCGGCCGCGTTGCTGGCCCGGCCATCGCCGTGGTGCAGGTCTAACCAGTTCATCAGCGAAATGCGGACGGAGTCTATGGCTGACGATATGGCCTCGCCGATCAGCGGATAAGCAAGGAGGGTAAGAAAGCAGCCCAGCGTCGAGAAATACACGACGCGACGCCACCAGACGATATTCATCGTCCCGTCGCGCTCCCTGCGAAACAGAGTGCCGGCGGGAGCCCCGCCGAGTTGCGGGTCGTTTGCCTGCCGTTTGGTCACGGCGGTCATGGTTCGGGCAACGGCGTCGCCCATTTCCTGGTCGCGATCGTCGGGAATCGGCGGAACGGGAATGGCGGCCGCTGTCCGGCCGTCGGAGGTCAGGGTGGCGACCGGCATGTTTCCTACGGCAAAGGTGGGACATGCCGTCAAGGGATAGGCCGTGCCGGAGGTGGTCAGCACGTCGGCATCCATGGTCAGTGGCAGCGGAGCATAGCGGTCGTTGCCGTTGGCCAGGCGACGGAACACGCTGCCGTCGATCAGTGGACGGGCGCCCTTCATCAACTGGTGAAGGTCGCGCGGTTGATAGCGGTAAAAGACCCCGCCGCCGCCGCGGGAATCGTAGATGGGGCCGCATTCCGAGGCGACGGCGCGATAGCCGGCCACCAGCGACGACATAAAGCGCAAACCCTTGTTGGCGGCCTGGTCGATCATCCAGCACAACGGGACGTGCGCCAGGCCGTCATCGGGATAGCCGCCTCCGACATTGGCGTGGGCGCCGGCGAACCACACCTGCAGGAGCTTTTCACCGCCCAGTGGACGCCCGGTCGGGCGCGCCGCCCCGCCCTCATCCCAGGGGATGGGATGGAAGGTCTCGCGTTCGTCGTCCAGGCTGAGCGCCTGCCGTCCGTACTGGACATTGTCGGGCAGCGTGGTGTCGGAAAACGACATGGGAAAGATCCACGTGTCGACGAACCGGGTCAACTCGGCAATGGGCAGGCCATAAGCCGAGACCGTGTCCCATAGCCCTAGGAATTCCACCTGGACCTGTCCGGGGCCCCGGTCCTGGCTCAGGGTGTCTTGCTCCACCTCGGCCCACGAGCGCAGATTGCTCGCCTTGCGCGCGCCCCACCATGTGGCGTCGGCCAGAAGCCCCATGACGGTACCGAGGATCGTGGCCAGACCGCCGCGCCGGAAGGCCGCCATGCGGAAACGGCGGTAGGCGGCGCGGGCGTTGTGCCACAGTTCCACCTCGGACTCGTTGTAGGTGACGAGCCCTTCCCGGGCGAGCAGGCCGTTGAGAATTCGGATGGTGAACGCCCCACGGCTGAAGCCGAAGGCATAGATCTTGTCGCCGGGGCGATAATTGCGGCAGAGGAACTTGTAGAGGGCGAGCACGTTGCCTTTGACCCCGAAGCCAAGGCCGAGGCCCAGGATCTTTTCGGGCATGAACGACGAAGTGCCGACGCCGTCCGCGAAGGCCGCCAATTGGTTGCCATCGGTGAGGTCGAGCGCCTGGTAAAGGCGCCAGACATTGGTCTTGGTGGTGCTGGCGGCGCTGTTGCCCGTGCCGTCGGCGAAGACGATGATGTTTCGTCCCATGCTTTCCCCCCTAGTCCGGGCAACGCGGCGGAAAAGAGACCTTTTTTACGCGATGCGCAGTCAGGAAAAGCAATTATTGGAAATATGGCGTGGGCGAGCAAGACTCTAAAATAGACGATAAATTATCGCCAGATGCTTTTGATTGCCGTTGGCGCGAGTGGGGGGGCCAGAAACGATAACGGCGGCCCCATGGGGGCCGCCGCCTCGTCGTGTGGCGAGATCCGGAAAGGATCAGGCGTTCAGCTTGTCCAGCTCGCGGACCACGGCCTCGCCCATGACGGTGGTGGAGACCTTGGCCTTGCCGGGCTGCATGATGTCAGCGGTGCGCAGGCCGCCCTTCAGGACGTTCTTGACGGCGGTCTCGATCAAATCGGCCTCGGCGGCCATGTCGAACGAGTAGCGCAGGCACATGGCGAAGGACATGATGGTGGCCAGCGGGTTGGCCATGTCCTTGCCGGCGATGTCGGGGGCCGAGCCGTGGACGGGCTCGTACAGCGCCTTGCGCTTCCCCTGGGCGTCCGCTTCGCCCAGCGAGGCCGACGGCAGCATGCCCAGCGAGCCGGTCAGCATGGCGGCGCAATCGGACAGGATGTCGCCGAACATGTTCTCGGTGACCATGACGTCGAACTGCTTGGGATTGCGGACCAGCTGCATGGCGGCGTTGTCCACGTACATGTGGGAGAGCTCCACGTCGGGGAACTCTTCCTTCTGCAGCTTGATCATCTCTTCGCGCCACAGCACGGTGCATTCCAGCACGTTGGCCTTGTCCACCGAGCAGAGCTTCTTGTTGCGCTTACGCGCCAGGTCGAAGGCGACGCGGCCGATGCGCTGGATCTCGGGCGTGGTGTAGACCAGGGTGTTGTAGCCCTTGCGGGTGCCGTCGGGCAGGGTGTCGATGCCGCGCGGCTGGCCGAAATACAGGCCGCCGGTCAGCTCGCGCAGGATCATGATGTCCAGGCCGGCGACCACTTCGTTCTTCAGGGTCGAGGCGTCGGCCAGGGCTTCCAGCACGGTGGCGGGACGCAGGTTGGCGAACAGGCCCATGTCCTTGCGGATGCCCAGCAGGCCGCGCTCGGGCTTCTTGTCGAAGGGCAGGTCGTCCCACTTGGGACCGCCCACCGCACCCAGCAGCACGGCGTCGGCGGCCAGGGCGGCCTCCAGCGTCTCGGCCGGGTAGGGAGTGCCATGGACGTCGTAGGCGGCGCCGCCGATCAGGCCCTCGGTGATCTCGAACTCCACCTTCCGCTTGCGGGCCATCCAGTCGATGATCCGGCGGACCTGCGCCATGACTTCGACGCCGATGCCGTCACCGGGAAGGATCAAAAGCTTCTTGGCGGCCATGCTGTACTCCCGAGCATATAAGATATATCGAACGGATGCCTGCCTAACGCCTGGGGGCGGCCCCGTCAAGCAATGGAAAGAGTCGAATTCCCTCGGCTACAGCCAGGGCGAGGCGGTCTTGCGGGCTTCTTCAAACGCCGCGATCTTGCCTTCGCGCTGGAGCGTCAAACCGATGTCGTCCAGACCGTTCAGCAGGCAATGCTTGCGGAAGGGATCGACCTCGAAGCTGATGGAGCCGCCGTCGGGACCGGTGATGACCTGCTTGGCCAGATCAACGGTGACGATGGCGTTGGCGCCGCGTGAGGCGTCGTCCAGCAGCTTGTCCACTTGGCTCTGCGGCAGCTTGATGGGCAGGATGCCGTTCTTGAAGCAGTTGTTGAAGAAGATGTCGGCGAAGCTGGGCGCGATGACGCAGCGGATGCCGAAATCGGCGATGGCCCAGGGGGCATGCTCACGCGACGAGCCGCAGCCGAAATTGGCGCCGGCCACCAGGATCTTGGCGGAGCGGTAGGCGGCCTTGTTCAGCACGAAGTCGGCGACTTCCTTGCCGTCGGGGGTATAGCGCATCTCGTCGAACAGGTTCTTGCCCAGACCCGTGCGCTTGATGGTCTTCAGGAACTGCTTGGGGATGATCATGTCGGTGTCGACGTTGATCATGGGCAGCGGCGCCGCGACGCCGGTGAGAACGGTGAACTTTTCCATGTCCGTTTCCCTTACAGCGAGCGAACGTCGGTGAGCTTGCCGGTGATGGCGGCGGCGGCGGCCATGGCGGGGCTGACCAGATGGGTGCGCCCGCCGCGGCCCTGACGGCCCTCGAAATTACGGTTCGAGGTCGAGGCCGAGCGCTGGCCCGGCTTCAACTGGTCGGCGTTCATGGCCAGGCACATGGAACAGCCGGGCTCGCGCCACTCGGCACCCGCCTCGAGGAACACCTTGTCCAGGCCTTCGGCCTCGGCCTGCTCCTTGACCAGGCCGGAGCCGGGAACCACCAGGACCTGCACGCCCTTGGCGACCTTGCGGCCCTTGAAGATTTCGGCGGCGGCGCGGAAGTCCTCGATGCGGCCGTTGGTGCAAGAGCCGATGAACACCACGTCGATGGCGATGTCGGTGGCCTTCTGGCCCGCGGCGAGGCCCATGTACTCGAGCGAGCGCTCGACGGCCTTCTTCTTGGCCTCGTCCTTGATGTCGGCGGGGTTGGGCACGGTGCCGGTGATCGGAATGACGTCCTCGGGGCTGGTGCCCCAGGTGATCTGCGGCACCAGGGAGGCGGCGTCCAACTCGATCTCGGCGTCGAACGTGGCGCCCTCGTCGGTGAACAGGGTCTTCCAGTAGGTGACGGCGGCCTCGAAGGCGGCGCCCTTGGGGGCGCGCGGCTTGCCGGCGATATAGGCGAAGGTCTTCTCGTCAGGCGCCACCAGGCCGGCGCGGGCGCCCGCCTCGATGGTCATGTTGCAGACGGTCATGCGGCCTTCCATGGACAGGTCGCGGATGGCTTCGCCCGCGAACTCCACCACGTAGCCGGTGCCGCCGGCGGTGCCGATCTTGCCGATGATGGCCAGCACGATGTCCTTGGCGGTGACGCCCGGGCCGGGCTTGCCGTTGACCGTGATGCGCATGTTCTTGGCGGGCTTCTGCACCAGGGTCTGGGTGGCCAGCACGTGCTCGACCTCGGAGGTGCCGATGCCGAAGGCCAGCGAACCGAAGGCGCCGTGGGTGGCGGTGTGGGAATCGCCGCAGACGATGGTGGTGCCGGGCAGGGTGAAGCCCTGCTCGGGCCCGACGATGTGAACGACGCCCTGGCGGATGTCGTCCATGGCGAAGTACTCGACGCCGAACTTGGCCGCGTTGGCTTCCAGGGTTTCGACCTGAATCCGGCTCTCTTCGTTCTCGATGCCCTTGGAGCGGTCGGTGGTCGGCACGTTATGGTCGGCGACGGCCAGCGTCAGCTCGGGGTGGCGCACCTTGCGGCCCGACATCTCCAGGCCCTCGAAGGCCTGCGGGCTGGTGACCTCGTGGACCATGTGGCGGTCGATGTAGATCAGGCAGGTGCCGTCATCCTGGACGTCCACCAGATGGGCGTCCCAGATCTTGTCGAACAACGTGCGGGGCTTGGCCATGTCGAATCCCTAGAATTGGCAGCGGACAGCGGCCTGATATCTCGGGACGCGAACGCCCCCCGACAAGAGGCCGCACCACTCGGTCACTTCCCCTCGGCGTCCGGCCCCGCCCCGGTCCTGAAAACAAGGACCGGAACGGGACCGGAGTGCCTGAGGAGCGTAAAGCCGGAAAGCGAGAAGGAAGAGACTACTCTTCCTTGGCCTTGGCGGCCTTGGCGGCGGCGGCTTCGGCGCGCTCGGCGGCGGAGACCTTGCCGGAATGGCCGGTGGTCTGCTCGGCGATACGGGCCGACTTGCCGCGACGGTCGCGCAGGTAGTACAGCTTGGCCCGACGCACGTCGCCGCGGCGCACCACCTCGATGGAGGCGATGTTGGGCGAGTACAGCGGGAAGATACGCTCGACGCCTTCGCCGTAGGAGATCTTGCGGACCACGAAGGACGAATTCACGCCGTCGTTCTTGCGGGCGATGCACACGCCCTCATAGGCCTGCACGCGCTCGCGATTGCCTTCGATCACCTTGACGTTGACCTTCAGCGTGTCGCCCGGAGCGAAGCTGGGGACGCCGCGGGCGGCGGTCAGCTTCTCGATCTGCTCCTTCTCGAGCTGCTCAATGATGTTAACCATGGCTCAACCCTCACTCACGTTCTTGGCCGCGACGTACCGATCCCACAGATCGGGCCGGCGCTGCCGGGTTATGTCCTCTGCCTGACGCTTCCGCCAGGCGCGTATCTTTTCGTGGTGACCGGAAAGCAGAACCTCCGGCACCGTTCGCCCGTCCCAGACCTGGGGGCGGGTATAATGGGGATATTCCAGCAATCCCCATTCGAAGCTCTCTTCCACCAGCGATTCCTCCTTCCCGATCACGCCGGGAAGCAGGCGGACGATGGCGTCCAACATCAGCAGCGCCGCCGGCTCGCCGCCCGAAAGGACGAAGTCGCCGGCACTGACCTCGAGCGCCCCGTGGGCTTCCAGCAACCGCTGGTCAACCCCTTCGAAACGCCCGCACAGAACCCTCACACCCGGCCCCGCCGCCAGCTCGCGAACCAGCTCCTGGTTCAAAAGCCGGCCGCGCGGCGTCATGTACACCAGCGGCCCCGGCGCTTGCGCGCCCTTGATGGCGGCGTCCAGCACGTCGGGACGCATCACCATTCCGGCTCCGCCGCCGAAGGGCGAGTCGTCCACCGACCGGTGCTTGTCCGTGGCGAAGCCCCGGATATCCACCGTGTCGAGAGCCCACTTGCCCTCCTCCAGCGCCCGACCTGCCAAAGACAGGCCGAGAGGCCCCGGAAACATCTCGGGGAAGATGGTGAGTATCAAAGCCCGCCAGGGCGCCTTACTCTCCACCGTCCCGATCCTCTTTCTCGTCGGGCGCATAGACCGGCGGAACCACCACCAGCCTGCCGCCCGGCACATCCACGTCCGGCACCGAGGCCTTGGTGAAGGGCACCATCATGTCGCCTTTCGGCTCCAGTCTGATGTCCAGCACGTCGCCGGCCCCGTAATCGGCCACCGCGCGAACGGTGCCCAATCTCTTGCCGTCCACCGTTTCCGCCACCAGCCCGATCAGATCGGAATAGAGGAACTCGTCCTCGCCCGACTTCGGCAGACGCTCGCGCGACACCCACAACTCGGTGCCCTTGAGCGCCTCGGCGGCGTTACGGTCCGTAACACCCTCCAGCGTGGCGATGACGAGGCCCTTGACCTCGCCGTTCACCTTCAGCCGGTACTTGACGCTGCCCGCCTCGTTCTCCACCGGTGAGTAGTAGCCGATATCGGCCGGCTCCTCGGTGAAGCTCTTGATGCGGACGGCGCCCCGGACCCCATGGACGCCAGCGATCACGCCGACGCGGACACGAGGTCCCATGGGTGATTACTCGCCCGCTTCGGCGGCGGCGGCGGCGGCGCGGTCGGCCTCGTCCTTGGCGCGCTGCTGGGCCTTGGCCTTGGGCTGGGGCTGCTTGGTCTGCTCGGGGCGGGTCGGCTTGGCGACCAGGCCCTTGTCGGCGAAGAAGCGGACCAGACGGTCGGTCGGCTGGGCGCCGACGGACAGCCAATGCTTCACGCGCTCCTCGTCGAGGATCCAGCGCTGGCCGTTGTCGTTCGGCAGCATGGGGTTGTAGGTGCCCACCTTCTCGATGAAGCGGCCGTCGCGCGGCGCGCGGGCGTCGGCGACGACGATCTTGTAGAACGGACGCTTCTTGGCGCCGCCGCGGGAGAGACGAATCTTCAGAGCCATTCTTAGGTCTTCCTCTGTTCGAAACCGAATTACCTCTGGGCGGATCTACCGCCCGAACTTCATACCCGGGGGCAAAAGGCCGCCGATGCCGTGCCGCATCAACCCCTTCTGACCCAGCTTGCCGACCTTCTTCATCATGTCGGCCATCTGCTGATACTGCTTGAGCAGCTTGTTGACGTCCTGGACCTCGACCCCGGCGCCCGTGGCGATGCGCTTCTTGCGCGACGCCTTGATCAGGTCGGGGTTCTTGCGCTCGGCCTTGGTCATGGACGAGATGATCGCTTCCTGGCGGGCGACCATCTTGTTGTCGATATTGGCGTCCTTCAGCGCGCCGGCCATCTTGCCGATGCCGGGCAGCATGCCCAGGATGCCCTTCAGGTCGCCCATCTTGCGCACCTGGGCGAATTGCTTGCGCATGTCGTCCAGGTCGAACTTGCCCTTCTCCATGCGCTTGGCAAGGCGTTCGGCTTCTTCCTGGTCCAGGGTCTCCATGGCCTTCTCGACCAGGCCGACCACGTCGCCCATGCCGAGAATGCGCCCGGCGATACGGTCCGGGTGGAAGACTTCCAGCGCGTCGAGCTTTTCGCCGGCGCCCAGGAACTTGATGGGGCGCCCGGTGATGGCGCGCATGGACAGCGCGGCGCCGCCACGGGCGTCGCCGTCGATACGGGTAAGAACGATGCCGGTGACGCCGACCTTCTCGTTGAACTCGCGCGCCAGGGTCACGGCGTCCTGGCCGGTCATGGCGTCGGTGACCAGCAGGGTCTCGGTGGGCTTGGTGGCGTCGCGCACGGCGGCGACCTCGGCCATCAGCTCCTGGTCGATGTGCAGGCGGCCGGCGGTGTCGAGGATGACGACGTCGTAGCCTTCCTTGCGGCCCACGTCGAGCGCCCGCTTGGAGATGGCGACGGGCATCTCGCCCATGACGATGGGCAGCGAGCCCACTTCGGCCTGACCGGCCAGAATCTGCAGCTGCTGCTGGGCGGCCGGGCGGTAGACGTCGAGCGAAGCGAGAAGAACCTTCTTCTTCTCCTTCTTGAGCTTCAGCGCGATCTTGGCCGAGGTGGTGGTCTTGCCCGAACCTTGGAGACCGACCATCAGGATGACCACGGGGGGCACGGCCGACAGGCTCAGCTCGTTGCCCTTGGTGCCCAGCGTGGCGATCAGTTCGTCATGGACGATCTTGACCACCATCTGGCCCGGAGTGACCGACTTGATCACCTCGGCGCCCACGGCGCGGGCCTTCACCCGGCCGATGAATTCCTTGACCACGGAAAGCGCCACGTCGGCCTCGAGCAGGGCGACGCGAACCTCGCGCAGGGCCTCGGTGACATCGGCTTCCGACAGGGCGCCACGGCCCGTCAGCTTCTCGAACACCTTACCCAGTCTTGAGCTCAAGCTCTCGAACATGATCCGTCCATAAACAATTACACGCCGGTGCGCGAAACTCGCGGACCAGCGGGCCTCCTCGGAGGCGGGGTCTCCAGAAATCTGAAGAGGGTGGGGTTTTAGTCCGACCCGTCTCCAGAGTCAACACAATGTGCGTTAGGAGGGCTTGGGCCCCTTGCGGTGCGGCTTCTTGTCCTTCCAGGGAGCCTTGGGCTTCTGGCCCTTGTGCTTGATCTTGGCCTTGTCGGGCCCGGGGGCGGCGGGCTCGGCGGGCGGGGCCGCGGCGTGCTCGGCCAGGCGCTCGATGCGCACCTCGGCCTTTTCGATCTGGCGCAGCGCGACGGCGAAGCGGTCGGCGTGGGCGGCGTCGATCTCGAAGCGGGTCTCGCGCTCGAAGATGCGGATGGCGCCGATCTCGGCCTTGGTGACCTTGCCCTGGCGGCAGATCATGGGGATCAGCCAGCGCGGATCGGCGTTCTTCTGGCGGCCGATATTCATGCGGAACCACACCGAGCCGCCGGGCAGGCCGGGGCCCTTGCCCTCGCGCGGCGGGCGGGGCTCGCGCTCGCGGTGCTCACGGGGTTCGCGAGTGGGCGAGCCGGGGCCGGGATCGAACACTTCTTCCGCGGCGGGCAGGTGCGAGCGGTACAGGCGGACCAGGGCGCAGGCGATGTCCTCGGCCGAGCGCCCGGCCAGCAGGGCGCGGGCCATCTCCAGATCGTCCTCGGAATTCTCCTCGGCCAGCAGGGGGCTGGCCAGCAGGCGTTCCTGGTCGAGGCGGTGGATGTCCTCAGGGGACGGCGCGCCGCTCCAGATGGCCTGGACGCCGGCGGTCTGCAGCAGCATGTCGGCCTTGCGCCGCCGCGACAGCAGCACCAGCAGGACGCTGACGCCCTTCTTGCCGGCGCGGCCCGTGCGGCCCGAGCGGTGCTGCAGCGTCTGGGCGTTCTGGGGCAGTTCGGCGTGAATCACCAGGCCCAGATTGGGCAGGTCGATGCCGCGCGCCGCCACGTCGGTGGCGACGCAGACCCGGGCCCTTCCATCTCGAAGGGCTTGCAGCGCGTTGTTGCGTTCGTTCTGGCCCAGCTCGCCCGACAGCGCCACGGCGGCGAAGCCGCGCTCCAGCAGGATGGCCTGGAGATGGCGCACGGAATCGCGCGTGTTGCAGAACACCATGGCGGTGGGCGATTCGAAATAGCGCAGCAGGTTGACTACCGCGTGCTCGATCTCGTTCGGCGCCACGCGTACGGCGCGGTATTCGATGTCGGCGTGACCCTGGGTGCCGGCCGAGACGGCGATGCGCCAGGCGTTGCGCTGGTAGCGCTTCGCCAGGGCGACGATGCCGTGGGGCAGGGTGGCCGAGAACAGGAGGGTCCGGCGTTCCTGGGGCGTGGCCTCCAGGATGAACTCCAGGTCCTCGCGGAAGCCCAGGTCCAGCATCTCGTCGGCCTCGTCCAGCACCACCGCCTTCAGGCTGCCGACGCTGAGCGCGCCGCGCTCCAGATGGTCGCGCAGGCGGCCGGGTGTGCCCACCACGATGTGGGCGCCGTGGCTCAGCATGCGCTGCTCGGCGCGCGGGTCCATGCCGCCGACGCAGGAGACGACGCGGGCGCCGGCATGTTCGTACAGCCACGACAGCTCGCGGTGGACCTGCAGCGCCAGCTCGCGGGTGGGGGCGACGATCAGGGCCAGCGGCTCGGCCGCCCGGTCCAGCACGAACGATTCGCCCAGCAAGGTGTCGGCGATGGCCAGGCCGTAGGCCACGGTCTTGCCCGATCCGGTCTGGGCGGAGACCAGCAGGTCGCGTCCCATGGCGCCGGGCTCCAGGACGGCTTCCTGGACGGCGGTGGGGTCGGTGTAGTCGCGCTCGGTCAGCGCCTTGAGCAGCGGATGGCCCGCGGGAAAGAAATCCATGGAGAGGGGGGTGCTTTCGTCAGACATAAGAGGGAGCCTCGGCTCCGGGGCTTTCCGCCTGGGGCGGCAAGCGACGCGGTGAGATATCACGATTCGTGGCGCTTTCGCCAAGAATATGGTTCCGCCCGGCAAGCAGCCCTGTCCTGCGAAACCTATAGATGGAGGTATTACATAGGGATGGCGTCCCTTCCTTCATGGAAACTTTAGATTCTGTCGGCGATAGTAATATGTTGAATTCGTGCGCCTTGATACAGAAGGGGGGCGTTTTGTCCGGCCGTACGGTGTTTCGTCATGCGGTTCTGGGGGTGAGCGCGGCGGCCTTGCTGTCCGCCTGTTCCGCCATGCCCGAGGACCTGGCCGAGATACGCCAGGATATCAACCGCCATGCCGAGTCTTTGCCCCAGGAGGTGCTGAAGCGTCCCCTGACCCTGGAAGACGCCGTCGCCCTGGCGGTGGCCCACAATCTGGACGCCCGGGTCAAGGTGATGGAGGAGGTGCTGGCCGCCGGCAAGGCCGACCTGTCGCTGTTCGCCATGCTGCCCGAGCTGGCGGCCAAGGGAAACTGGTCCAAGCGCAATCCCAGGAAGCTGACCACCTCGAAGGATGTGGGCACCGGCGCCATCAGCACCGATTACAGCACCGGCGAGGACAAGGTCAGCCGCACCGGCGACCTGACCGCATCGTGGAATCTGGTGGATTTCGGCATCGCCATGGTGCGCGCCGACCAGGAGGAGGACAAGATGGTCCTGGCGGCGGAAAAGCGCCGCCGCGCCCAGCACCTGCTGATCCAGGACGTCCAGGCCGCCTATTGGAAGGCGGTGATCAACGATTACGCCAACCGCAAGTACAAGTCGCTGGAAGCCCGCCTGGTCAAGTCGGTGGAGGACGCCGAGACCGCCGAGCGCACCAAGGTGGGCGACCCCATGCAGATGCTGGGGCATCAGCGGGCCATCGTCGACACCATGCGCCAGATCGCCGAGCTGCAGCGCCAGACCTCCACCGCCAAGGCCGATCTGGCCGGGCATATGGGGGTGCCGTCGGCCAACGCCTTCGATCTGGCCGAGCTGAAGGACGATTCCTTCCTCTCCGTCGAGGACCCGGAGACGAGCGTCGAGGCAATGGAGGCCGTCGCGCTGGCCAACCGGCCGGAGTTGAAGACCGAGGAAGTGCAGTTCCGCATCGACCGTAACGACATCCGCACCGAGCTGTTGAAGACCCTGCCGGGCATCGGCCCGTTCATGGGCGGCCACTACGATTCCAATTCCTTCATCAAGTACAACGCCTGGGTCGACGCCGGCACCCATGTGGCGTGGAATCTGGTGGACATCCTGACCGCGCCCAAGCGCATCGGCAACGCCCAGAACACCGCCGAGACCACCCGGGCCCGGCGCCTGGCCATGGGCATGGCGGTGCTGACCCAGGTGCATGTGGCCGACATCCAGGTCCGCCACGCGCTCAAGGAATACCGCCTGACCGAGCAGATGGCCGCCATCGACCGCCGCATCACCGGGCTGGCCGCCAAGTCCAAGCAGGCGGGCGCCGGCAGCGCCATGGAAGAGATCAAGGCGGAAGCCTCGGCCATGCTGTCGACGCTCAGGCGCTTCATCCTCTATTCCGACCTGCAAGGGGCCAAGGCCCGTCTCAAGGCGGCCCAGGGCATCGACCACGTGCCGCCGTCCGAGACCTTCACCGATTCCCCGCCGCCGGAAACCACCGCCGATGCTGCCCCCCAGACCGGTTGAGCTGGAGGGCCTCGACGACAAGGCCAAGGCCGTTTCCGCCTGCCTGCGCTCGTTGGGTCATGCGGTCGCGGCGTCGGCGCTGAAGGATTCCTACCGCATGGCCAGTGCCGATGCGGCGCAGAATCCCTGGGTCACCGCGCTGGGACGCTATGGTTTCGCCGCCCATGTGGAGGACGGGGTCAATCCCGCCCGGCTGGGCGCCGATTTGTTTCCCTGCGTCGTGCTGGGTCCGGGCGAGCCGCGCGCCCTGGTGATGGCGCCGGCCGAGGGCCAACCGAGCCGCATGCTGTTCATCCGCCCGCGCCTCGACCGCGAGGCCGCCGCCCTGCCCACCTCGTGGCCGGCGCTGCTGTCCTCGTGGCGGCCCATGGTGGTGCGCGCCGGGCTGGCCGGCATGCTGGCCAACGTCCTGGCTCTGGCCGCCCCCATCTTCTCGGCCCAGGTCTACGACCGGGTGCTGCCCCACGGCCTGCTCGACTCGCTGGGCGCCATGGTGCTGATGTTCCTGGGCGCCGCCCTGTTCGAGCAGGTGTTCCGTCGCCTGCGCGCCCTGTTCGTCGAGGACGCCCTGCACGAGGGCAACATCCGCCTGGCCATGGACATGCACCGCCGCATCCTGGAGACCCGCTTCGAGGGGGCGGCGGCGCCAAGCGGCCATCTGATGCGGCTGTTGCAGGATTTCGATTCCATCCGCGACGGGCTGGGGGCGGCGGCGGTGTCGCTGCTGGCCGACCTGCCGTTCATGCTGCTGTTCTTAGTGGGCCTGTTCCTGTGCGATCCGGTGATCGCGCTGGCCGTGCTGGCGCTCAACGTCGTGGTGGCGGGCGGCACCTTGTTCGCCATCCACCGCCAGAAGCTGCTCTACAAGGAATTGTCGGGCGCCGCCACCCAGCGGGCCCAGGCCGCCCAGGAATCCTTCTCCGATCCCGAGACGGTGCGGCGCGTCGGCGCCGCCACCTATCTCCAGGCCAAGTTCCGCCACGGCACCGCGCTCTACGCCGCCACGGCGCGGGCCATCCGCACGCTGTCGGCGGCACGCGGCAACCTCTCCATGCTGTCCCAGAATCTGGCGCTGCTGCTGGCCGTGGGGCTGGGGGCGTGGCGGGCGCTGGACGGCGGCATGAGCGCCGGCGTGATCCTCGCCGCCACCATGCTGGCCACCCGCTTTACCGGCGCGGCCATGCAGATGGTCTCGGTGGTGCCCCAGGTCCAGTCGGCGGTGGCCTCGCTGGAAGCACTGCGCACCGTCACCGGGCGGCCCACCGAACGGCCCACCGGCTCGGCCCTCATCCACCGGCCGGTGGCGCGCGGCGGGCTGGCGGTCGAGGCGGTGACCGCCCGCTATCCCAATGCCTTCAACCCGGCGCTGGATTCCATCTCCCTGGATCTGGAGGCGGGCGAGCGGATGGCGGTGATCGGGCCGTCGGGATCGGGCAAGACCACCCTGGAAAAGGTGCTGTCGGGCGTCATTCGCCCCATTTCGGGCCGGGTGCTGCTGGACGGGGTCGACATCGCCCTGGTGGACCCCGCCGACCTGCGCCGCCACATGGCGGTGTGCCCGCAGACCCCGCCGCTCTATTCCGGCACGTTGCGCAATAATCTGTGCTTCGACGGGCTGGTCTCGGACGAACAGATGGTGGGCATGATGAACCTGCTGGGCGCCGGCGGCGTCATGCCCATGGGCATGGGCCTCGACTTCCAGGTGGTCGAGGGCGGCCGCAACCTGTCGGGGGGCCAGCGCCAGATCATCGCCCTGGCCCGCACCCTGCTGCGGGGCGCGGCGGTGACCATCCTGGACGAGCCCACAGCCTTTCTCGACGAAGCCTCGGAAAAGCGCGCCATCGCCGGCATCCATCAGGCGGTGGGCAGGAATTCGCTGGTGGTCATCTCGCACCGCCCGGCGGTGGTGGCCCTGGCCGCCAAGGTGGCGCGCCTCGACAAGGGCAAGCTGGCCGACGTGACGCGGCGCGCCGCCAGCACTCCGGCGGGAGGGGCTTAAAGATGGCCGGCGGCCCCCTCGACAGCTTCCGTTCGCCCATCCACGGCATCGCGCCCAAGCTGACGCCGCCTTCGGCCTCGTGGCTGCTGATCTGGTCGGTGCTGGCCTTCGCCGTGCTGGTCGGCCTTTCCGCCGTTCTCGAGATCGACGAGGTGGTGACCGCCCAGGCCCGCGTCGAGCCCTCCAGCCAGGTGCGCCACGTCCAGCATTTCGAGGGCGGCACCATTTCCGAGGTGCTGGTCCACGAAGGCACCCTGGTGGCCGAGGGCGACGTGCTGGTCCGGCTGGTCAACAGCCAGGGCGCCGGCGACCTGGCCGACAAGCGGGCCCGCTGGTCCGCCTATCAGGCCCGCGCCGCCCGGCTGCGCGCTGATCTGGACGGAACGCCCGAGATCCGCTGGCCCAGGGACGTGGAGATCGACGCCGAGACCCGAAAGCGCGAGACCTCCATCCACGCCGAACGCCTGTCCCACCGCGCCCAGCAGGCCACGGTGATCTCGCGCGAGATCGAGCGCCGCCGCCGCGAGGTGGTGGAGACAGAGACTAAGGTCGCCGGACTGTCCCGCGCCCAGGCCAAGGGCGTCGAGGAGATGCGCATCAAGAAGAAGGCCTATGATTCCGGCGTGGTGGGCAACCAGGAGATCGTCAAGCTGGAGCGCGAGCAGCTGATGCTCGACACCGAGGTCTCGACGGCGCGCGATTCCATCTCGCGCCTCAAGGCCCAGATGAGCGAATCCGAAGCCCGGCTGTCGGAATTCGAGAAGGGCTGGCGGGCCGGCGTGCTGGACGAGATCGGCAAGGTCGAGGCCGAGCTGGCGGCGCTCAAAGCCACCATGGAAGTGGCCAGCGACCGGGAATCCCGCTCGGAGGTCCGTTCGCCGGTCAAGGGCATCGTCAAGATGAGCGCCATCAGCAGCGTCGGCCAGGTGGCCCGGCCCGGCGACACCCTGATGGACATCGTGCCGCTGGATGACACCCTGGTGGTCGAGGCCAAGGTGCCGCCCCAGGACATCGGCCATCTGCGCCCCGGCCTTTCCGCCTCGGTACGCCTGTCGGCCTACGACCAGTTCCGCTTCGGCTCGCTGCCGGGGCGTGTGGTGATGGTGGGCGCCGATTCCTTCGAGGAAGCCAGGGGCGCCGTCACCTCCACCTATTACAAGGTGCAGATCCGCTCCGACAAGGTCGAGCTGATCGACGGCAAGGGCGTGGCCTGGCCGGTGCGCTCCGGCATGGCGGGAACCGCTTCCATCGTCATTGGGGCCAAGCCCATCTTACGTATGGTTCTGGACCCGCTGTTGCGCAACGACATGATTTTTTCATTGAATTCGTTCAAGCTGAAATGGCCGGCGTGGTCCGTTTCCCCAAGAACGGGGAGCGGGGCGCCATGACGATCGGCGTTGAGGATTGGTGCCATGCACATTGATCCGTCCCAGATTCCGGCGGCGAAGAACCTCGCCACCCCGGTGGCCGATACCAAGGACTCCGCCAGCCCGGTGGTGATCGGCAAGGTGGAGAAGCTTTCGGGCGACGCCTGGATCGTCCACAACGGCCAGAAGACGCCCGCCAAGGTCGGCGCGCCGCTGATGCAGGGCGATTCGGTGGAGACGGCGCAGGGCGCCCAGATTTCCATGGTCTTCGCCGACCGCACCACCTTCGTCCTGAAGGACAAGGGCCTGGTCGGGCTGGACGAATTCTCCTACGACCCCGCCACCAAGACCGGCAAGGAATCCTTCCTGGTGGCCCAGGGCGGCTTCTCCTTCGTGTCGGGCGACATCGCCAAGACCCAGCCCGACGCGGCGCGCATCGCCACTCCCGTCATGACCATGGGCATCCGCGGCACCACCGTGGCCGGCGCCGTGGCCGAAGGCGGCGCCACCACCGTGGCCCTGCTGCCCGACCCCGGCTCCAACTTCGTCGGCGAGGTGGCGGTGGCCGCGCTGGGCGGCGGGGGAAGCTTCACGCTCAATTCCGCCGGATCGGGTATCATCGGCGCCACCTCGGGCGGTTCGTGGTCGGTGTCGGCCAATGCCGCGGCGGCGGTGGCCAATATCGCCCCCGCCCCCGCCGCGCCGCCGACCTCGCCGCCCGTCCTGCCTGGCGCGACGGGAACGGGGAGCCCCACCGGCCCGACCGGGTCGGGGAATAACGGTACCGGCGGTGAGCCCGCTACGACCAGTTCCCCCGAGCCGGTTACATTGCCGCCGCAACCGGTCGGCCTGCCGAATCCCAATCCGGAGCCTAAGCCGGAACCAAAGCCGGATCCTAAGTCCGACCCCAAGCCGGATCCCAAGCCGGACCCGAAGCCAGAACCGATTCCCGTCAACCACGACCCGATCGTCACGGGCACCGTGTCGCTGACCGGCACGGGTACGGTGGGGGCGTCCGGCACCATTGCGATCTCCTCGCTGGTGAGCAACGCGCGCGATTCGGACGGGGACGTCCTGACCATCAGTTCCATCACGGCCAGCAACGGAACCGCGACTATCGTCGGTTCCGACGTGGTCTACACCCCGGCCTCCTCCGGTACCCTGACCTTCACCTATACCGTTTCGGACGGTAAGGGCGGCACGGCGAGCGACAGCGCGTCGATATCCGTGGGCGGGGGAACGCTCTCCACCACGGCGGGGACCGACAATCTCGACGGCGGTGCGGGTTCCAGTGTCTACGAGACGGCGGTGGCCAATTTCACCGCCGGCGACACCATCAGCGACAGCGGCGGCAGTGGCGTCGACACCCTGACCGTTACCGATGCCGGAACCGTCGATCTGGCCGCCGGGACGGTGAGCGGGATCGAGGTCCTGAATTTGGCGGCAGGCGGCAACACCGTCATTCTCGGCGGCGGCGCCAATCCGCAGCAATTCACCACCATCAACGGCGGCGCCGGCGTCGACGTCATCTCGCAGGCCAATGGCGGCGGAACCTTCGACCTGACCGGCATCGTGCTGAATTCCATCGAGACCATCGCCACCGGCACCGGCACTTCGTCCGTCACGTTCGACGAGACCTCGGCTCCCGGCGTCAATGTGTTGATCGACGGGAACTCGGGCGACGGCGATTCCGTCACCTTCTACCAGACCGTGGCGGGCACGCTGGACATCAGCGGCAAGACCATCACCAATTTTGAAGGCATCATCCTCGACGGCTCGACCTCGTCGGGCGACGTGGTCCTGGTCGGGGGCAATCAGGCGGCCACGTTCATCGGCGGCAGCGGCAACGATACCTTCACCGGCGGGACCGGCGCCGATTCGTTCACCGGCGGCCTGGGCAACGACGTGATCCACGGCGCCAGCAACGACGCCCTGATGGACGGCGGCGGCGGGACCGGCGACGCCCTGTCCATCGACTCGGTGAATTTCGACGACGGCCTGGGCAATAACGGCCAGATCGTCAATATCGAGACCATCAACATCACCAACGCGACGACGGCGGGGCAGTGGTTCAAGTTCGACGATCAGAACGACGGCTTCACCATCAACGTCACCTCGTCCGCCAACGTCACCGTCCAGGGCAGCCAGGGCAACGACGTGATCAACGGCGGAACGGCCGGCGAGTATCTGTTTGGTGACGGCGGCAACGACACCATCGCCGGCAACGCGGGCAACGACACCATCATCGGCGGGGCCGGCACCGACGTCGCCCTGTTCAACAACAATGCCCAGGACTACACCTACACCTTAAGCGGGACGACCATCACGGTGGCGGCGCAGTCGGGCACCGATGGCACCGACAAGGTCGATACGGTGGAAACCCTGCGGTTCGCCAATGGCGACGTGGCGGTGACCACCAATGCCGGAATCGCCATTTCGGCCATCAACTTCTCCACCGTCACGGGCGGGATCACCGCCGACGCCTCGGCCCTGACCACGGCGGTGACCCTGACCGGCAGCAACGGCGCCGACACCTTCACGGGCGGCTCCGGCGCCGATTCATTCGTGGGCGGCCTGGGCAACGACGTGATCCACGGCGCCAGCAACGACGCCCTGATGGATGGCGGCGGCGGCACCGGCGACGTCTTGTCCATCGACGCGGTGAATTTCGACGACGGCCTGGGCAATAACGGCCAGATCGTCAATATCGAGACCATCAACATCACCAACGCGACGACGGCGGGCCAGTGGTTCAAGTTCGACGATCAGAGCGACGGCTTCACCATCAACGTCACCAGTTCCGCCAACGTCACCGTCCAGGGCAGCCAGGGCGACGACATCATCAATGGCGGCGCGGCGGGCGAGTATCTGTGGGGTGACGGCGGCAACGACACCATCGCCGGCAACGCGGGCAACGACACTATTGTCGGCGGCGCGGGAACCGATGTGGCGGTGTTTTCCGGCAACATGTCCAACTACGCCATCTCGATTACCGGCGGTTCGCTCACCGTGGCGGCGCAAAGCGGCACCGACGGCACCGACACCTTGAACGGGATCGAGACCCTGCGCTTTGCCGACGGCGACCTGACCTATGCCGGCGGCACGCTCACCGCCACCGCGTCGGCCGATACCCTGCTGGTGGGCAGCGGCCTGACCGAGGTGGACCTGGGCAACGGCAACGACACGGTTACCACCACCAACGCAGTTATCCTCGCCGGGCTGTCGGTGGTGGGCGGGTCGGGCAACGACCAACTGGTGATCAGCGACACCGCCAGTCTTGGCGCCACCCAGATGGCGACGTTGAGCGGCATCGAGACACTGACCCTGGCCTCGACCAACGGGGCGTCGCAATTAGTCCAGCTGGGGGCCGAGGGCGATTCCGCCGGTCTCAATGTGGTCAGCGGGGCGGTTGCCACCGGTTCCATCAGTATCTACGGCAATAACCGCACAACCAACCTGACCTTGACCGGCGGCAACGGCAACGACGAACTGTCCGGTGGCAGCGGCAACGACACCCTGGCCGGCGGGGCGGGGGCTGACATCTTCAGTGCCGGCAGCGGCAGCAACGTCATCACCGGCGGCAGCGGCACCGATACGGCCAGCTATGCCACCACCGGCGCGGCGATCACCGCCACGGTCTCGGGATCCTCGGCCACCGTCGTTCATTCCGGCGGCACGGACACTCTGTCCGGTGTCGAGGTTCTGGTCGGCGGGACCTACGGCGACACGGTCACCACCGACGGTTCGGGGGCCTGGTCCTTCAGCGGCGGCGGCGGCACCGATTCCGTCACCCTGACCGCCGCTCCCACCGCCAATCAGATGGTCGATAATTCCAGCGGCAGCGGCACCCTGGCGCTGGACGTGTCCGGCCGCACGGCGGAATCGCTGGTGCGCGACATCGCGTGGAGCGGCTCGGACATCGTCATGACCATGGACGGCGGCGGCCAGATCACCAACGTGGCCAACGCCATGAACAAGCTGGTCGACCTGACCGGAGGCGGGACGCATTACGTGGTCGGCGAGGGCGGCGCCACCACGGCGGCCACCAACTACATCGTGGTGGGAACCGCCTCCGACAGCACGCTGACCGGCAATACCGGCGACGACATCCTGGTCTGGCATTCGGGCAATGCCAGCCTGGTCGGCGGCGGCGGCACCGACATCGCCGATTTCGGTCACGCATCCGCCGCCGTGGTCGCCGACATGTCCAGCGGCACCGTCGCGGTGGTCGGCGGCGCCACCACGGTGAGCCTCAGTTCCTCGCTCAACCAGATCGTCGGCGGCGATTACGCCGACACCCTGACCGGCGGCACCGGCACCTGGGTGCTGACCGGCGGTGCCGGCAACAACACCCTGGACGGCAGCGCCGGCACCACCACGATCAATTACGGCGACCAGACCAGCGGCGTTGTCGTCGATCTGGTGGGCGGCACGGCCACCCATGGCGCCTATACCGACACCCTGACCGGCATGTCCGGGGTCCGGGGATCGGATTTCGCCGACCTCATCATGGCGGCCGGCGGCTCCCATTACCTGGACGGCGGCCATGGAGCGGATACGGTCAGCTACGCCACCAGCGGCATCGGAATCGAGGCCACCATCACCGGAACCACCGCCAGCGTGGCGCATAGCGGCGGCACCGACACCGTGGTCAACGTGGAGGTTCTGGTCGGTTCGACCCATTCCGACACCTTCATCGGCGGGACCGGCAACGACAGCTTCGTCGGCGGGTCAGGGGCCGACACCTATACCGGCGGCGCGGGCGCCGACGCCTTCGTCATCACCGACCCCAACGATTCCGTCGATGGAAGCCGCGACGTCATCACCGATTTCACCTCGGGCACCGACCACATCGACCTTTCGCTGACGGGGTCCCACGTGGACGTCTCGGGCTTCGAGGTGGTCGCCACCTATAACGATGGGCAGGCATCGCTGACCGGCGGGTCGGCGCGGACGGGCGGCGTCATCGGCGACGGCTTCTATTCCGCCCTCGACGACGCGCTGTACATCTACAAGGGAAGCTCGGATTCCAACATCGGTTCCGACGGCGGCTATGTGGTCGGCAGCGCCAGCACCATCAACGCGGCGGACCTGAACTTCCACATCACCGGCACGGCGGGCAACGACACCCTGGTGGGCGGCGCGGGCAACGACACCCTCGCTGGCGGCGACGGCACCAATACCCTGACCGGCGGAGCCGGATCGGACGTCTTCGCCCTTGATTCCTCGGCCACCGCCACCGCGGTCGTCACCGATTTCAACGCGGCCACGGACAGCATCTCGCTTTCCGACGGCAGTTTCGGCCTGGGGACCAGCGGCACCCTGACCAGCGGCACCGCCGGGGCCACCTATGCCGAGGGCACCACCACCATCAGCGGCACGGCCCAGGATTTCGGCGACGCCAATGCCGGCATCGTCGCCATCCAGAACGGCGCCGACGTGGAGTTGTGGCACACCACCAACATGAACGCCGCCGACAACACCAATTCCCATCTGGTGGGAACGCTGAACAACGTCAACACCAGCGCGTTGGACAACACCAACTTCCATCTGGCGATCTGAGGAGCCGGGGGCCTAGTCCTCGGAATCCTCAGCCCCGCTGGCCCATTCGCGCACCCGGGCCAGATGCAGGTAGTCGGAGTATTTGGGGGCATGTTCGGGATGGGGCCGCGCGGCGTAGGGCGTGGCCGGATCGTCGAACACCGCGACCAGGGCGTGCAGGCCTTCCAGCGCCTCGTCGGCCAGGGTGGCGGCGTCGCCGCCCGCCTGCCGTTCCTCGCCGCCTGCCGTTCCTCCCTTGAGATGCCAGTACAGGAGGTCGGAGACCGGAGCGGCGGCAATGCCGCCGAAGCCGCCGTGGCGGGCGATCACCGCTTCCAGCGGCAATTGCGGCGCGAAGCCGGCCGCCACTTCGCGGGCGCGGGGCGGCGTGCCGGTCTTGTAGTCGATCAGCGCCAGGGTTCCGTCGGCCATCTCGTCGATACGGTCGGCCTTGGCGGTGAGCGTGAAGGGGCCGCCCGGCGCGGCGATTTCCAGCGCGCCTCCCGTCTCGGCATGGACCCGGGCCACGCCGTGGCGGCGGCCCCGCTCCTTGGCGGCCACCCAGCGGGCCACCGACTGGAAGCGCGGCCACCAGAAGGCCCACAGGGCGGGCGAGAGCGCCTTGGCCTCGAACACTTGGCGGCCGACGCGCAGCAATTCGGCCTCGGGGTCGGCGGGAAGCTCGCGCGGCCAGGCCTTGAGAAAGGCCTCCAAGGCCTCGTGGACCATGCTGCCGTATTCCGCCGCGCCGGGATCGGCGTCGATGGGGTCCAGCGCCTTGAGGCGCAGCACGTGCTTGGCATAGATGGCGTAGGGATCGCGCATCCAGGTCTCGATCTCGGTGACCGACAGCCGCCGGGGCCGCGCTGACACCGGCGGGGCGGGGGCGGGGATCTCTGGCCGCTTCCACGAGCCGGGGCGGTCGAGCTGGGCGTGCCAGTCCAGCCACTGGCCGGCATCCTGGTCGAAGGCGAGGTTCGAGCCCGCCATCACCGCGTCAAGCCGCATCAGCCAGCGCGACGGCACGGTGGGCGTGCCGTCGACGCGGGCCGAGCGGCTCAGCACCACCTGGGGCGCCGCCGCCCCCTGGGCGAAATCGTGGGCGGCCAGACCGATGCGGCGTTCCGGGGGCGCAAGGCCGAAGGCGGCGCGCATGGGACGGCTCATCCACGGATCGGCCTCGGGCGGGGCGGGCCAGGTGCCCTCGTTGAGCCCGCCCAGGATCAGCAGGTCGGCATGCTGCAGGCGGGCCTCCAGCGGCCCCCAGATGAACAGGCGGGGATGGTGGTCCCAGGCCGAGCGCACCGCCACTCCGGCCATGACCTCGTCGAACAGGGCGGGATAGCAGCGCCCCGCCAGTTCCCCCAGGGCGGGCGCGGCGGCGGCCAGGTCGGCGGCGAAGCGGGCGGCGGCCTCGCCCGCCTCGCCCCGCCACAGCCGGGCCGGGCCGGGCAATTGGTCGTCGCCGGCCAGCCACTCGGCGAATTCCATATGGGCGCGCAGCACTTCGGCGAGGGAGGCGTTCTCGGCCGCCAGACAATCGGCCAGCGGCGCCGCCATGGTCTCCAGATCGGCCAGCCACGAGGCGAGGCGCGGCTCCTTCACCACTTGCCGCAGCCCGGCCACGCCCGGCGCCGGGCGGGGGCCGCGCAGCACCAGCCGTTCCAGCCGGCGGACCTGGGCGCGGAACGCGCCGCTTTCCATGCCCCCGGCGGCCAGGGGATGCTTCAGGCAGGCCAGCAGCGGCTGGGGTGCGAACTCCTCGGCCACCATGGCGACGGCCAGGCGCAGGAAACCGCCCGGCTCGGTCAGTCCCAGGGGCCGTCCGGCGGAATCGTCGACGCGGATGCCCCAGCGCTCCAACTCGCCCGCCACCCGCCGGGCCAGCCCGCGATCGGGGGTGACCAGGGCGCAGGTATGGCCCTCGCGGTCCAGCTCGCGGCGCATCATCAGGGCAATGGCGCCCGCCTCTTCGCGGGGCGTGGGGGCGTCCAGGCGCCAGACGCCGTCCAGCACCCGGGCGTCGAGGGCGGGCAGGTCGCGCCACGCCTCGCAGGTGGCGGCCGGGCGCATGGCCTCGGCCAGCAGGCGCACCCTTTCCTGGCGCAAATCCACGTCGGAGGTGAGCGGGCGCACCCGGCGGCGCTCCACCCCCAGGCGGGCCAGCAGGGCCTTCAGGCCGTATTGCGGATGGGCGGGATCGAGCGCCGCCCAGGATTCCTCGTCCATGTCGCGGTCCAGCCCGGCCAGCACCACCCGGCCGGCGGGCAGCGCCGCCACCGCCGCCAGCAGGTCGGCGGTGGCGGGCCGCGAGCCGGTGGAGCCGGCGGCGACCACCTTGTGGGCGGGGGGCTTGGCCCGCCACGCCTCGATCTGGGCCGCCATCACCCGGTTGAGGCGATCCTCGGGGTCGAGCACGCCGCGCTCGGCCAGGATCTTGGGCCAGGCTTCGGTGAGAATCTTGAGGAAGTCCAGCGTCAGCTGCCAATGGCTGGCGTAATCCTCGGGCACCAATCGGGCCAGGGCGGCGAAGTCCAGGCGCTCCACCTGCACGGCGTCCAGCAGCTTGGCCAGTTCCGAGGCCAGCCGCACCGCCTGGTCGGGACTGGGCACATGTCCCTTCTGGGCCTTGGCGGCCGTCAGGATCAGGCGGGCCAGGATCAGCACCCGCTCGGTGGGGCTGACCGCCGGGGGCAGGTCCAGGGGATCGGCCCCCGACAGCTCCATCTCCTCCTCGTCCATGTCGCCCAGGGGGCGCAGGCGGGGCAGCAGCAAAGGCCGCCCGCCCGACAGGCGCAGGAAGGCGTCGCTCATGGCCCGGCAGGCGCGACGGGTCGGCAGCAGGATCTCCATGTCGGCCAGGGCCAGCGGATCGTCCCCCGCCTCGGCCAGCAGATGGGCCGCCAGGGTATCGACGAACGCCGCGCCGGGCGGAATGGTGAAGACCGGAGGGGTCATGGGGGTGCCTTCTCGGATCGGGCGGACATTGTCACCCAATCGGCGGCCAGTTGCAAAAGCTGGAGAAGCTTGAATTCGTTGGTGCCCCAGGCCGGACTCGAACCAGCACGCCGTTGCCGGCAACAGATTTTGAGTCTGCCGCGTCTACCATTCCGCCACTGGGGCACCGCAAGAATGGTGGCGGGATCATAGCGGGTGCGGAGGGCGGGTCAACGGATTTAAGCGACCCGCCGCTCCCATCGTGTTTTCTCAGCGATCTTTGCGCAGCGGCGAGTATTCCAGCGGCACCCAGGCGAAGGCCTTGCCCTCGGCGCGCACATGGCCGATGCCGGGGAAGGGCAGATGGGCGCCGGCCACCCACAGCCTCTGCTTGGCCGCGTCGGCGAACACCTTCTTGCGGGTCTTCACCGCCTGGACCCTGTCGCTGTCGTATTCGAAGGCGACCTCGGGGTGGGCGAACTGCACCGCGTGGTTATGGACCAGATCGCCCAGCACCAGGAGGCTCTGGCCCTGGGAGGTCAGCAGGTAGGAGGTGTGGCCCGGCGTGTGGCCATTGGTGTCCACCGCCGCGATGCCGGCGGGCAGGCCCACCTGACCGCTGATGGCGTGCAGCTTGCCCGCCGCCTTGTAGGGCGCCACCGCGTCGCGGGCCATCTTGAAGAACACCCGGTTGGCTTCGGGCATCTTGGCGGCGACGGCCTCGTCCAGCCAGAAATCGGCCTCGGCCTTGGCGACCCAGATTTCGGCGTTGGGGAAGGCGGGCTTGCCGTCGGCCCCCAGCAATCCGGCGGCGTGGTCGGGATGCAGATGGGTCAGCAGCACCGCGTCTACCTGGGCGGGGTCGTAGCCGGCGGCGCGGATGTTGTCGGGAATGAAGCCCAGCGTCGGGCCGAAGGCCTTGGCGGTGCCCGCATCCACCAGCACCAGCCTGGTGCCGGTATGGACGAGATAGGCGTTGACCGCCGTCTGGATGCCCTTGCCGTAATCCACGAACATGCGCCGCAGCAGCTCTTCCGTGGTCTTGGCGCTGATGTTGAGCATCACCTTCTGGGGCAGGTCGATATAGCCGTCGTAGAGCGCGGTGACCTCGAAGCCGCCCAGCTTGAAGCGGTGCCAGCCGCCCACCTGATCGCCCTTCTGGGCGGGGGTTTCGGCGTGTGCCGGCAGGGCGGCGGCGAGAAGCAGGGCGGCGCCGGTTAGGGCTGCGCGGGCCAGGGACGCAAACGACATGGACCTCTCCCCAAAAGTGGTTTGGTCGCCATTCCAGCCCGAGGGGCGGGGGAGGTCAAAGGAATTTCCTTCACCTCCCCCGGACGGTGTTTACACGCTGAAGTACTTGGCCTGCGGATGGACGGTGACGATGGCCGAGGTGCTCTGCTCGGGCTCGAGCTGGAATTCCTCGGAGAGCGTCACGCCGATGCGCTCGGCGCCCAGCAGGGCCAGCAGCTGGGTCTGGTCCTCGACGCGCGGGCAGGCGGGATAGCCGAACGAGAAGCGCGAGCCGCGATAGTTCTGCTTCAACAGCTTGTCCATGTCGGCGGCGTCCTCGGCGGCGAAGCCCAGTTCCGAGCGGATGCGCTTGTGGACGTATTCCGCCATGGCCTCGGCCATCTCCACCGACAGGCCGTGCAGGTAGAGGTAGTCCTGGTACTTGTCGGCCTTGAACCAGTCCTGGGCCACCTCGGTGGCGCGCTTGCCCATGGTCACCACCTGCAGGCCGATGACGTCGCGGACCGGGTCGGACACGGGCCGGAAGAAGTCGGCGATGCACAGGCCCCCCTCCTTGGCCTGGCGCGGGAAGGGGAAGCGGGCGACCTCGGTCTTGCCGTCCTCGGCGAACAGCACCACGCAATCGCCGTCCGACGCCGCCTTCCAGTAGCCGTAGACCGCCTGGGGCCGCAGAATCTCTTCCTTGGCGCAGCGCTTGAGCATGTCCATGGCGATGGGGCGGATTTCCTTGTGCGCCCAGGTCTTGAACTCATCGAGGGACTTGCCCTGCTTCCGGTAGCCCCAGTGGAACTGGTAGAGCATGGTCTCGTTGAGGAAGGGGATCAGGTTCTGCAGATAGGTGGATTCGATCACCCGCGCCCCCCAGAACGGCGGCACGGGGGCGGGAACATCCTTGTGAAGTTCGGCGCGGCGCAAGTTGATCTCGTCCCAGTCCACCGGACGGGTGGCGGGCTGGGCCGCCTCGCCCAGGGTGCGGCTGGGAGAGCCGGGGCGGTGCGGATTGGCCGCCTTGGCCGCCACGTGGTCGTCGAAGGACTTGTCCGCCACCTTGGACATCAGGTCCAGGCCGTCGAAGGCGTCCCTGGCATAGGCCACCCGGCCCGAGCCGTAGGCCTTGACGCAATCCTCCTCCACGTATTTGCGGGTGAGCGCCGCACCGCCCAGCAGCACGGGCACGTCGAGACCGGCGGCGGTCATCTCTTCCAGATTCTCGCGCATGATCACCGTGGACTTGACCAGCAGGCCGGACATGCCGATGGCGTCGGCCTTGTGCTCCTTGGCGGCCTTGATGATCTCGGCCACCGGCTGCTTGATGCCGATGTTGATCACCTTGTAGCCGTTGTTGGTGAGGATGATGTCCACCAGGTTCTTGCCGATGTCGTGGACGTCGCCCTTCACCGTGGCCAGCACCATGGTGGCCTTCTGTTGGCCCTCGGCCTTTTCCATGTGGGGCTCGAGGAAGGCGACCGAGGCCTTCATGGTCTCGGCCGATTGCAGCACGAAGGGCAACTGCATCTTGCCCGAGCCGAACAGCTCGCCCACCACCTTCATGCCGTCCAGCAGCAGGGTGTTGATGATGTCCAAGGGCTTCCAGCCCTCGGCCATCACCTGGGCGAGGTCGTCCTCCAGCCCGGTGCGGTCGCCGTCGATGATGCGCTGCTTCAACCGATCCTCGGCCTTGGCCGGGCGTTCCTTCTTG
Organism: Magnetospirillum sp. XM-1; assembly: GCF_001511835.1. Classification (NCBI taxonomy): domain Bacteria; kingdom Pseudomonadati; phylum Pseudomonadota; class Alphaproteobacteria; order Rhodospirillales; family Rhodospirillaceae; genus Magnetospirillum; species Magnetospirillum sp. XM-1. Next base: position 254,033 of record NZ_LN997848.1, on the reverse strand, counting down.
ACCTCGGCGGCCTTGCGGTCGCCGAACAGGGCGATGTAGCGGGACAGCGCCTGCGGATCGCGGTCGTAGATCAAATCCTCGGCGGCCTTGACCTCTTCCTCGGGCAGGGTGTGCAGCGGCACGATCTTGGAGACGTGGACGATGGCCCCGGTCATGCCGCGCTTGATGGCGTGGTCGATGAACACCGAGTTCAGCACCTGGCGTGCTGCGGGTTTGAGGCCGAACGAGACGTTGGACAGGCCCAGCACGATGCCGCATTCGGGCATCTCGCGGGTGATGGCCTCGATGGCGTCCAGGGTCTCCACCGCCAGCTTGCGGTCGTCCTCGTTGCCGGTGCAGATGGTGAAGGTCAGCGGGTCGAACAGCAGGTCGGAGGGGGCCAAGCCGTGCTTGTTCACCGCGAAGTCGTAAAGGCGCTTGGCGACGCGCAGCTTGGCGGCCGCGTCCTTGGCCATGCCGTCCTCGTCGATGGTGAGCGCCACCACGGCGGCGCCGAACTTGCGGGCCAGCTTCAGGCGGTCGGCGGCATCCTTCTCGCCGTTCTCGAAATTGATGGAATTGAGGATGGCCTTGCCGCCATAGAGCTTGAGGCCGGCTTCCAGCACCGGCAGTTCGGTGGAATCGATCACCAGCGGCGTGGTGACTGCGCCACGCAGACGGGTCACCACCTCGGTCATGTCGGCCACTTCGTTGCGGCCGACGAAGGCGGTGCAGACGTCCAGCGTATGGCTGCCCTCCTTGACCTGCTCGCGGGCGATGGCGGTGATGCCGTCCCAGTCCTCGGCATCCTGCAGGTCGCGGAACTTCTTCGAGCCGTTGGCGTTGCAGCGCTCGCCGATGGACAGGAAGGCGTTCTCCTGCTTAAGCGGCACCTGGGTGTAGAGCGACGCCACCGAGGGCACCCAATGGACGGAACGCTTCACCGGGCTGGGGCGCGAGCCGTTGCCGATGCGCTTCAGCATCTCGTTGGTGGCCGCGATGTGCGGCGGCGTGGTGCCGCAGCAGCCGCCCAGCAGATTGGCGCCGGCGGCGACGAAACGCTCGTGCCAGATGGCCAGCTCTTCAGGCAGCAGAGGATAGCGGGTCTGGCCGTCCACCAGTTCGGGCAGGCCGGCATTGGGCTGGATGGAGACGAAGCCGGTCCAGTTGTCGACCAGCCATTTGAAGTGCTCGCCCATCTCCTGCGGGCCGGCGGCGCAGTTCAGCCCCATCAGCGGCACGCCGAGCGACTGCACCACCGTGGCGGCGGCCGCGATGTCGGCGCCCACCAGCAGGGTGCCGGTGGTCTCCACCGTCACCTGGACGAAGACGGGGACGTCGGTGCCGGCGGCGGCGTTGGCGATCTTGCAGCCGTTGACGGCGGCCTTGATCTGCAGGGGGTCCTGGCAGGTCTCCACCAGGAAGGCCGACACGCCGCCGGCGATCTGGCCCGCCGCCTGGATGACGTAGGCGGCCTCCAACTCGTCATAGCCGATATGGCCCAGGCTCGGCAGTTTGGTGCCCGGCCCGATGGCGCCCAGCACGAAGCGCGTGCGGCCGTCACCCTTGAAACGCTCGGCCGCTTCCCAGGCCAGCTCGATGGCGGCCTGGTTCAACTCGTGCGCCCGCTCGGCGATGCCGAACTCGGCCAGCGTGATGGGCGAGGCGCCGAAGGTGTCGGCCTCCACCATGTCGGCGCCGGCCTCGAAATAGCGCTCGTGGATGGAGCGGATCACGTCGGGGCGTGACTTGACCAGGATCTCGGTGCAGTTCTCGAGGCCCAGGAAATCCTTCTCCACGTTGAGGTTCATGGCCTGCACCAGGGCCCCGGTGCCGCCGTCGCAGAGAAGAACGCGGCTTGAGAGATGGTCGAGAATGTTGGTCATCGGTCGTTCCTTTGAAGCCGTCATGCCCGGACTTGATCCGGGCATCCATGGATCGCCGGGTCAAGCCCGGCGATGACGAGAAAAATTAGTCGGCCGCCTTCGGCCGAACGCCCAGGATGTGGCTGATGGCATAGGCGAGGTCGGCGCGGTTCAGCGTGTAGAAGTGGAACTGCTCCACCCCCTCGGCGGCGAGGATCCGGCATTGCTCGGCGGCCATGGTGGCGGCCACCAGGCGCCGCGTCTCGGGATCGTCGTCCAGGCCCTGGAACAGATCGGCCATCCAGCCGGGAATGCTGGCGCCGCAGGCGGCCGAGAATTTCTGCACCTGGGCGAAATTGGTCACCGGCAGGATGCCGGGCAGGATGGGCACGGAGATGCCGGCCTTGGCCGCCTTCTCGCGGAAGGCCAGGAACACCGCCGGATCGAAGAAATACTGGCTGATGGCCCGGTTGGCGCCCGCGTCGACCTTGCGCTTCAGGTTGTCGAGATCGAACTGTGCCGAGGGGGCGTCGGGGTGCTTCTCGGGGTAGGCGGCCACCGAGATCTCGAAATCGGCGATGCGCTTCAAGCCTTCCACCAGATCGGCGGCGTAGGCGTAGCCCTGGGGATGGGCGACATAGGCCTGGCCGTCGGGCATGTCGCCCCGAAGAGCCACGATATGGCGGATGCCCTCGTCCCAGTAGCGCCGGGCGATGTCGTCCACCTCGCCCTTGGCATGGCCGACGCAGGTCAGATGGGCGGCGGGCTTCAATGCCGTCTCGCGGGCGATGCGCACCACGGTCTCGTGGGTGCGTTCGCGCGTGGTGCCGCCGGCGCCATAGGTCACCGAGACGAACTGGGGGGCCAGCGGAGCCAGCCGCTCGATGCATTCCCACAGCGATTGCTGCATCTTGTCGGTCTTGGGCGGAAAGAACTCGAACGAGACGCTGACCGGCTTGCGGCTGGCGGCGGCGATGGGCAGCTCGGAACGGGGGAGACTCAACGGATCGCTCCTGTGGACTTGGTGTGCAAATGGGGTTTGTCGGCGGTCCAGACCACCACGGTCAAGGGCTTGCCGGGCAGGCGGGAGACGGGACCCGGCTCCAGTCCGGCGACCCTGAGCCAGCCTTCCACCTCGGCATCCTCGAAGCCGAGGCGGCGGTGGGCGTGCTGGTCGCGCAAGGCCTCCTCGCCATGGGGGGCGAAGTCGACCAGGGCCAGCCTGCCGCCGGGCTCCAGCACCCGGGCGGCCTCGGCCACCAGGGCGGCGGGGTCGGTGGCGTAGTGCAGCACCTGATGGATGGTCACCGCGTCGGCGGCTGCGGCGGGCAGGGGCAGCTGGGCGATGTCGCCCTGGCGCACCATGCAATTGCTCAAGGAGAGGCGTTCCAGATTGGTGCGGGCCACCGAAAGCATTTCGCGCGAAAGGTCGATGCCGACGGCGCGCTCCACATGGGGGCCGAGGACTTCCAGCACGCGACCGGTGCCGGTGCCCATGTCCACCAGATCATGGATTCTCCGCCCGGCGAAGACGGCCAGCAGGGCCTTTTCCACCTCGGCCTCGTCCACCTGAAGCGAGCGGATCTCGTTCCAGCGCGACGCGTTGTCGCGGAAATAGGCCTGGGCCCGGTCGGCGCGCACGGCGCGGATGGCCGACAGCCGCTGCTCGTCCAGCGCCAGGGTCTGGTCGCCCTCGGGCAGCAGTTCCAGAAGGCGCCGCGCCACCGCCCCGCCGCGCCCCTTGGCCGCCAGGCGGTAGAACACCCAGGCGCCCTCGGGGAAACGGTCGAGCAGCCCGGCCTCGCACATCAGCTTCAGGTGGCGCGACACGCGCGGCTGGCTCTGGCCCAGGATCTGGGTGATCTCGGTGACGGTCAGTTCGCCCTGGGCGAGCAGGTGCAGCAGTCGAAGCCTGGTCGGCTCGGCGGCGGCGCGCAATCCCGTCAGCAAGGTGTCCACCACAGGGGCTCCCATTGTCATCTCGAAAACATATAAACATATCTTTATGCGGATATGAAGTGCTGAATGTCCCCGGCGGCAGCATGGGCATAAGGTGTTTGCTCCATGATGCGCAATTGCCACAGGAAGCCGAGTCAGGAGCGTGATTTTCCCTTTCCCCTCTAGCCATTAGGTCGGGACTATGATACCTCGGAATATTGGGGGCGAGGGGCTCCCGACAATGGGCGGCGCCCCGGCGCGCCCATATCCCTGAGACCGAAGGTACAGAAGGTACGCAGCCATGAACGCCTCGCGCCGGACCATCGCCCGCCTCGTCGCCCCCGTGCTTGCTCTGGCACTGGTGGCTGGCTGCGCCACGCCGCCCCCGGCCGACGACAAGGAAGCCGTCGCCGAATGGGAGCAGGTCAACGACCCGCTGGAGCCCATGAACCGGGCGATCTTCGACTTCAACCGCGCCGCCGACAAATACGCCATCAAGCCGGCCGCCGAGGGCTATCGCGCCGTGATGCCGAAATTCGGGCGCGAGCGCGTGCACAACATCCTGAGCAACCTGAACAGCCCGTTGACCTTCGCCAACGACGTGCTGCAGGGCGAGACGGACCGCGCGGTGCAGACCTTCTTCCGCGCCATGCTCAACAGCACCTTCGGCCTGGCCGGCTTCATCGACATCGCCACCCCGGCGGGCATCCCCCCGCACGAGGAAGACCTGGGCCAGACCCTGGCGGTGTGGGGCGTGGGCGAAGGCCCCTTCCTGATGCTGCCCATCTTCGGGCCGTCCAATCCCCGCGACACCGCCGGTCTGGTGGCCGAGATCTTCGCCGATCCCTTCGACCTGGCCATGGCCAATATCGGCAAGGAATACATCTCCTATACCCGCATGGGCATGACCGGCCTGGACAAGCGCGAGGCGCTGATCGACACTTTGGACGAGATCGAGCGGACGTCGCTGGACTACTATGCCTCGCTGCGCTCGCTCTATCGCCAGCATCGCGCCTCCGAGATCAAGAACGGCCGCGGCGGCGGAGAGAAGATCCCGGCTCCGGGGCTGTCGGGCACCTCCAAGTCCGAAGAGCTTTCCCAGTCGGCGCAGTGACAATCCATAGGCCGGACAAAACAATGATTTCCCGTCGTTTCCTTCTCGCCGTGCTGGCAGGGCTGTTTCTCGGCCTCGCCTTCAATCCCATTGCCGCCGCCGAGGCCGACCCCAAGGTCTTCGTCTCCCAACTGGCCGGCAAGGCCATGGAGACCATGACCGCCAAGGGAATATCCGATGTCGAGCGCAATCAGCGCTTCCGCACCCAGTTCACCACCGACGTCGACTTGCCTGAGATCGGCAAGTTCGTGCTGGGCCGCCACTGGCGCGCCGCCACCCCGGAGCAGCAGCAGGAATTCCTGAGGGCCTTCGAGGACATCGTGGTGCTGACCTGGGCGACCCGCTTCAAGGATTACGGCGGCGACCTGCGCCATGTGGTGACCGGCGCCGTCTCCGATGGCGAGCGCGCCATCGTCGTCGAGTCCAAGGTGGAGCGCGACCACCAGAGCCCGATCAATCTGCAGTGGAAGCTGCGGAAGGGCGAGGCCGACCTTCGCGTCGTCGACCTGGTGGTCGAGGGCGCCTCCATGGCCATCACCTACCGCAACGAATATTCGTCGGTGATCCAGGCCAATGGCGGCAAGATCGACGGGCTGTTGGGCGCCATGCGCACCAAGGTCGCCGAACTGCAGGCGAACAGCAAGGCCAACTGAGCCCTGCGGGAACGACGCTGATCGCCAAGGCCGGGGCCATGTCCCGGCCTTTCGCGTTCAAGGCGTCGCTTCAGCCCGGTTTGGCCCCGCCCGCCGCCGCGTCGATGGCCCGGGCCAGGTCGATGTCCTTGCGCGTCACGCCGCCGGCATCGTGGGTGGACAAGGTGATGTCGACCCGATTCCAGACATTGAACCATTCGGGATGGTGATTCATCTTCTCGGCGGCCAGGGCCACCCGGGCCATGAAGCCGAAGGCTTCGCCGAAATCGGCGAAGCGCAGGGTGCGCCGGATGGCGTCGCGCCCCTCCGCCTCGCTCCAGCCGCTCAGTTCCGCCAGGGCGCGGGCCCTGTCGTCCGCCGTCAGTTTCGCGCTCATCGAGGCACCTCGCCGGAAGTCTGTCTCAGAGAGTGGGGACCCCTGGTGCGGGCCGCAAGGACAGGGTAGATTCTTAAAGATCATGAGCAGAGTGATGCCCCACCACAGCACCCCACCCGGCCTGGCCGACCTGGAGACCATCGCCCAGGCCGCCTTCGCCGACATTCCCGAGGAATTGCGCCGCTACGCCGCCGACGTGGTGATCCGCGTCGATGACTTCCCCGACGAGGAGGTGGAGCGCGAGATGGACCTGGAAAGCCCCTTCGACCTGCTGGGGCTGTATCGCGGATCGGCCATGGACATCCACGCCTTCGGCGGCGCGCCGGGCGACGTGGACATGATCTTCCTCTATCGCCGGCCCATCCTGGACTATTGGTGCGAGACGGGCGAGGACCTGTCCACCCTGGTCAAGCACGTGCTGATTCACGAGATCGGTCATCATTTCGGCCTGTCCGACGACGACATGCAGCGCATCGAGGATGAAGCGTGAGTAAACGCAAGCCTGCCGCCCACCCCGTTCCGTTGTCGCCCGAAGCCCTTTACCGGGTGTGCGACCCGGCGCTCTTCGACTTCGCCACCACCGCCGACCTGCCCGACGAGGCTGACGAGCCCGGGCCGGCACTGGGCCAGGACCGCGCCGTCGAGGCGATCCGCTTCGCCATCGGCATGCGCCATCGCGGCTTCAACCTGTTCGCCCTGGGCGAGGAGGGAACCGGGCGGCGCAACTTGATCCTCGGACATCTGCGCGAGGCCGCCGCCGCCCGTCCGCCCTCCGACGACTGGGGCTATGTGGAGAATTTCGCCGAGGCCGCCCGGCCGCGGGCGCTGCGCCTGCCCGCCGGGCGGGCCCGGGCGCTGGAGCGCGACATGGCCCATCTGGTGGAAGAGCTGGGCCACGCCCTGCCGGCCGCCTTCGAGGCCGAGGAGTACCGGGCGCGCCGCCAGATGGTGGAGACCGAAGCCAAGCAGCAGCGGGAAGAGGCCTTTTCCGCCATCCAGCAAGACGCCGAAGCCCACGGCATCGCCCTGATCCGCACCCCCATGGGGCTGGGTCTGGCGCCGTCCAAGGGCGACGAGGTGCTGCCGCCCGACGAGTTCAAGCAATTGCCGGACGAGGTCCAGACCCGGCTGCGGGCCGAGATGGAGCGGCTGCAGGAGCGCCTGGAATCCACCATCAAGCAGGTGCCGCGCTGGGAGCGTGACACGCGGACCCGTCTGCGTGAGCTGGAGCGCGAGGCCGTCGGCCACGCCATCGCCCATCTGATGGACGACCTCAAGGGCGACTGGGCCGACCTGCCCGAGGTGCTGGCCTATCTCGACGAGGTGGCCGGCGACGTGGCGCTCAACGCCCAGGATTTCCTGCCCGAAGCCGATGACGCGGAACGCCGGGAAGGTCGCCCGCGCGGCCCCGACGGCCGTTTCCGCAAATACCGGGTCAACGTCCTGGTCTGCCGCGAGGGCGAGACCGGCGCGCCGGTGGTGATGGAAACCTATCCCACCCAGCCCAACATCATCGGCCGGGTGGAGCACATCGCCCAGTACGGCACCCTGATCACCGATTTCAACCTGATCAAGGCGGGCAGCCTGCATCGGGCCAATGGCGGCTATCTGGTGCTGGACGCGCTGAAGCTGCTGATGCATCCCTTCGCCTGGGAGGATCTGAAGCGGGCGCTTCGGGATCGCGAGATCCGCATCGAATCCCCGGGCCAGGCCATGGGCCTGATCAGCACCCTGTCGCTGGAGCCCCAGCCCATTCCCTTGGACGTGAAGGTGGTGCTGGTCGGCGACCCCATGCTGTACTACCTGCTCAGCCACAACGACCCGGAATTCAGCGAGCTGTTCAAGGTCTCGGCGGATTTCGACTGGCGCATGGACAGAAGCGAGGCCAATACCGTCCTGCTGGCCCGCTCGGTGGCCGGACTTGCCCGCAAGGAGGGCTTAAGGCCGCTCGAACGCGGCGCCGTGGCCCGCATCGTCGAGCAGGCCTCGCGCGAGGTGGGCGATTCCTCGCGGCTGTCCACCCACATGGCCAGCCTGGCCGATCTGGTGCGCGAGGCCGATTACTGGGCAGGCGAGGATGGCGCCGCCCACGTGTCCGCCGCCCATGTGGCCCGCGCGGTGGCGGCCTCGGTGCGCCGCCTGGACCGGGTGCGCGACAACGTCCAGGAGGAAATGCTGGCCGGCACCGTCCACATCAATACCGAGGGCGAGGCGGTGGGCCAGATCAACGGTCTGGCGGTGCTTGAGCTGGGACGCTTCTCCTTCGGCCGTCCCACCCGCGTGACGGCCAGGGTGCGCTTCGGCAAGGGCGACGTGGTGGATATCGAGCGCGAGGTCCAGCTGGGCGGCCCCATCCATGGCAAGGGGGTGATGATCCTGTCGTCCTATCTGGCGTCGCGCTATGCCACCGAGTTGCCCATGGCGCTGTCGGCCACCCTGGTGTTCGAGCAATCCTACGGTGGCATCGAAGGCGATTCGGCCTCGTCCACCGAGCTTTACGCCCTGTTGTCGGCCCTGGCCGACCTGCCCATCCGCCAGAATCTGGCGGTGACCGGCTCCATCGACCAGTTCGGGCGCATCCAGGCCATCGGCGGGGTCAACGAGAAGATCGAGGGCTTCTTCGACCTGTGCCGGGCCAGGGGGCTGGACGGCAGCCACGGCGTGCTGATTCCCGCCGCCAATGTTCGGCACCTGATGCTGCGCGAGGACGTGGTCGAGGCCGCCAGGGCCGGCCTGTTCTCCGTCTATCCGGTGGAAACCGTCGACCAGGGCATGACGCTGCTGACCGGGGTGCCGGCCGGCGAACGCGACGCCGACGGCAAGTTTCCGACCGGCTCCATCAACCGAAGGGTCGCGGCCCGCCTGGGCGCCTTCATGCGCCGCGCCGAGGACCTGGCGTTGCCGCGGCCGCCCGTCGGCATGGGGCGCAACGGGAACGGCGGGTGATGCGAGCCCGGGCGCTCCTGCTCGCCGTTCTGCTCCTGGTGGCGGCCACCGGGGCCATGGCCAGCGAGTTGCGGGTTCTGACCCGGTCGTCCTATCTGTCGCCCGAATTGCTGCGCAAGTTCGAACGCGAAACCGGAATCAGCGTGGCGCTCACCGTGGTGGCCGACCACGATCAGGTGAGCAGCCGCCTGCAGGGCGGCCGCTCGGGCTTCGACATCGCCTTCTTTCCCGATTACCACGTGGGCGGGCTGATCGGGGGCGGGCTGATCGAGCGGGTGCTGGCCGACCGCCTGAACGGCTTCTGGAACGTCGAGGACCCCTGGCGGTCGCGCTCGTTCGATCCGCGCAACGAGTACACCATTCCCCATCAGTGGGGGACCACCGCCTTCGCGGTGGACACCTCCATCCATCGCGGCGACATCGATTCGCTGCGTCTGCTGTTCGAGCCGCCGCCCGAGGTGGACGGCCGCATCGCCCTGCTGGACGAGGGCGACATGGTCCAGCTGGCGCTGATCTATGCGGGCGAGGCGCGCTGCGCCGACGACGAGGGCAAGCTGGAAAAGGCCGCCCGCCTGCTCGAGCCGCTGCTGGCCCGCAACCGGCTGGTGCCCGCCGAGAAGGCGATGGCGGCCCTGGCGGACCCATCCATCGTGCTAGCGGTGTCATGGAACGGCGACGCCATGCGGGCGCGGGAAAAGCGCCCCAGCCTGGCCTATGCCTATCCGCGCGAAGGCAATCTGGTGTGGACCGACGTGGTGGTGGTGCCGAAAAATCCTCCCAACCGCGCCAACGCCATGAAGTTCCTGACCTTCATGCTGAAGCCCGAGAACGCCGCCCTGGATTCGAATTTCAACGGCTATGCCAACATGATCCGCGGCAGCGAGAAATTCCTGGCGCCGACCGTGCTCGGCGCGCCCGAAATGGTGGCGCCCTGGCCGGCCAAGGTGGGGTTCCTGCCGTCCTGCCCGGACGTGATCCAGCGCCGGCACGAAGCCGTCTGGGCGGAGATCAAGGCGCGGGCGCGTCCGTCTTCCGCCCGGCGGTGATCACTTCACCGTCAGCGGCCGCGACAGGGTGTAGCGGCTGCCGTCGTCGTCGAACCAGGTGAAGTCCAGGGCGCCGCTTTCGGCTGCGGTGATGAAGAAGCTCAATCCCGGATTGGCCGAGATGCCCGGATGAAGGTCGGCCGCGAACACGATGCGGCCGTTGAGCGCGCAGGTGAAGCGGTTGATGATCCGGCGCGGCAGCAGCACGCCGTTCATGTCCTTGCGCTGTCCCGATTCCATGTCGTGGTCGATCAGGGTCTTGATCTCGATGATCTCGCCCTTGGCGGCGCTTTCGGGGAATTTGACCTTGGGGGTGGGCATGTCCGTCAGCCTCCGCAGCCGCCGACGGTGACCTTGACCTCGCGCCGCGTCTCCCAGGCGCTGCCGTCGGACAAGAGTGCGATGGCGCGCACCTCCTGGCTGCGGGCCAGACGCAGCCGTCCCGACACCTCCGCCTTGCCGGTGGGGGTGAAGTGGAAGCTGGCCACCTGGGGGGCGGGATTGTCGTGGGCCAGGATGTGGATTTCCCTGACGTAATTGTTCGGCGCCATGGGGTGGTCCACCGAGACGGTGAACGGCACGGTGGCGCCGTTGTCGGCGATCTCGGGAAGCTTCAGGTGGACCTTGCCCGCCTGGGGCCTGACGCCGCCGAGCAGGCGCGCCGCCGCCTCGTCCGCCTCGGCCCGGCTGGCCATGGCGGCGCCGGGGGCCAGGGCGAGGGCGCAGCCCGCCACGGGCAATCCGAGAACCAGGGCGCGGCGCTGGAGGGAAACCGGGGGCATGATGCTCCTTTTCATTCCTGATGGTGGATCGGCGTGCCCTGGGGCACCTTGATCCTGAGGCCCGGCGTCGGAATTTCGGCGATGAAGCGCCCTTGCTGCAGGGCGGAACGCCGCTGCAGCAGGCGGGCGTGGCACAGCAGCAGCGCGGCGCAATTCAGCGCGAACAGGACGATGCTGACCCGCATGGCGACGTTGCCCAGGGGGGCCAGCAGGGGAATGGCGAACAGCAGCGGCAGCAGCGCGTAAAGGAAGGTGTCGCGCCAGCGCTTGGCGTAGACCACCGCCGAGGCCAGGGCCGCCACCGGCGACACCAGCACCAGGTCCACCTTGGCGTTCAGCACGACCTGGGCGGCCAAGGCGGCGTAGTTCGGAGGCAGGCCCTCGAAACCGGCGATCAGCGACAGGCCGTCGCTGCTGGGCGTGAAGGTGGCGCGCAAGGCCTCCACCGGCCAATGGGCACGGGGAATGGCCGGGCGGATTTCCTTGTAGACGGCTCGGGAGAACTCGGAATCGGGGCGTAGCAGCTCGCTGACCATGAGGCGGGGAGCGGTCCTGGATGTTGCCGACGCCGTACTGTGCCATGATGGAGGCATCGGGGCCAAGCGGCATGGGAGAATGGGTGATGCGTGGATGGCTGATGGCACTGCCGCTGTTGCTGTTTGGACACGCAACCTGGGCGGCTGAAGCCATCCGCGGCGAGCAGGCGCTGGAGATCGAAACCCGCCCGGGGGTGTCCACCGCCTTCTACCTGACCGAGCCGGCGCGCCCGCCCGTCGTCGCCGCCATCCTGCTGGCCGGCGGTGATGGCAGCGTCGGGGTACGTCCCGGCGAAACCGTGGACGCGCCCGTCGCCTTCGGGCGCGGCAATTTCCTGGTCCGGACCCGGGGGCTTCTCGCCGGTCACGGCGTCCTGGCGATGACCATGGACGCGCCGTCGGATCAGGGGCGCTCCCTGACGGCGCAATTCCGCCTTTCCCAGGAGCACGCCGACGACATCGCCGCCCTGGCCGCCTGGCTTAAGCGCCGGAGCGGCGGCCTGCCGGTCTGGCTGGTGGGCACCAGCATGGGGACGTTGTCGGCGGCCAACGTGGCGGTCCGGCTGGGCGCCCAGGTGGACGGCGTGATCCTCACCTCGTCCATCACCCGGGGGCACCGCAAATACGCCTATCCCGCCGACGGCGTGTTCGGCCTGGGATTGGGGGGCGTCGGCGTGCCGGCCATGGTCGTCGCCCATTCGGGCGATTCCTGCGAGGTCACGCCGCCCGGCGACGCCGCCGGGCTGCTGGAGAGTCTGGCCAACTCGCCCCGGCGACGGCTGCTGATGGTCGACGGCGGCGCCCCGGCGCGCTCGGCCGCCTGTCAGGCCATGTCGCCCCACGGCTTCTTCGGCCGCGAGGACGAGGTGGTCGCCGCCATGGCCGAATTCATGACCCACACCAGCCCGCGATGAGCCTGCTCGTCGCGGGGTGGGTAGGCCCAAGGGGCCGCGCCGCCTATGCGGCGGAAGCCAAGCCGCCACAGGCGGCGCCCGGCGATTGAGGGCGATGCGGGGATCGGTTTCGATCGCCGCATCCCGGTATCAGTCCGCCGCCGCGCTGAACAGGCGGGACGGGGGGAAGGCGACCGTCACCCGGGTGCCCTGATCGGGCTGGCTGTGGATGCTGACCGAGCCGCCGTGCATCTCCATGATGGCCACCACCATGGGCAGTCCCAGGCCGGTTCCCTCGTGACGCCGGGCGATGCGGGCGTCCACCTGGACGAAGGGCTCCATGGCCTGGGCGATTTCGTCGCCGGTCATGCCGATGCCGCTGTCGGCCACATGCAGTTCAAGCCCCCCGTGCGGCGGGATTGTGGCGGAGATCCTCACCGTTCCGCCATGGGGGGTGAACTTGACGGCATTGGCCATGAGATTGATCAGCACCTGCCGGATGCGCCGCTCGTCCGCCATGACCTGCGGCAGGTCGGCGGGAAGGTCGGCGATCAGGTCCAATCCGGCGGCGCGGTCGCGCATCAGGCGGATGGCGGCCTCGACCAGCGGACGGACCTCCATGGGGCGGTCGTCCAGCTCCATCTTGCCGGCCTCGATCTTGGCCAGGTCCAGGATGTCGGTGATGATGCTGAGCAGATGGCGGCCCGAGGCGGAGATGTCGCCGGCATATTCCCGGTAGCGGTCGGGCATGGGGCCCAGGACCTGGGAATACATGGTCTCGGCGAAGCCGATGATGGCGTTCAAGGGCGTGCGCAGTTCATGGCTCATGCCGGCCAGGAAGTCGCTTTTGGCGCGGCTGGCGCTTTCGGCCTGTTCCTTGGCGGCCAGCATCTGGGCCTCGGCCAGCTTGCGCCGCTCGATATCCTCGGTGACGCCGATCAGGTATTCGATGCGGCCCTCGCGCCACAGGGCCGACAGGGTCAGGTTGATCCAGGCGATGGAGCCGTCCTTGCGGATGTAGCGCTTTTCCATGGCGAAGCTCTGGCACTCGCCGCGGATCATGCTGGCGATCTCGTCCCCGCCCAGCGCCCGGTCGTCGGGGTGGGTGATGTCCAGGGTCGGTCGGCCGATCAGTTCCTCGGGCTCGTAGCCCAGCATGGCGGCGAAGCGGCGGTTGACCCGGATGAAACGGCGGTCGGGACTGGCGTGGCTCATGCCGACGGCGGCCTGCTCGAAGGTGGCGCGGAAGCGGTCCTCGCTGTCCTTCAGCCAGACCTCGCGCTCGTTCAGCGCGCCCAGCATGGTGTCGAAGGTGGCGCACATCTCGCCCACCTCGCCCAGGCCGCCGCCTGTGCGGGCATTCATGTCGCCGCTCCGTACCCGGCGCATGGCCCCGGCCAGCCGGCCGAGCGGGGCGAATAGCAGCCGGCGGCTGGAAAACCACAGCAGCAGGACGGCGCCGGTGCCCGCCACGGCGAAGGCGATCACCGCCATGCGCAGGAACTGGCGCTCGGCCCCGCCCAGCATTTCCACCGGGACGGTCACCGCGACCATGGTATCGGGGGCCAGATTGCCCAAGGGCGCGATGCCGAACATGGACGTCTCGCCGGTGATGGCGGTGGCGATGAACGAGCCGCTGGCGCCCCGCACCGCCGCGTCCTTCAGTTCCGGCACCGGGGTGACCTGGGGCGCGGGTTCGGGCAGGGCGGGCACCCGGGCCAGGATCGTCCCGTCCTTTCGCAGTACCAGCAGGCGCGCTCCTTCGGGCAGGATGGGCGGGGCGACTGCCCTGGCCAGGTGGTCCAGGGAACGGGCGGTGGCCACCACGCCGCGCGGCGTGCCCAGCCAGTCCAGGATGGGATAGGCGATGGGCAGGGCGGTGCGGCCGTCGTCGAGCAAGTGATAGGGGGCGGTGGCGATGCTTCCCGTTTCCAGGGCCCGCTCGATGTGGGCGCCCTTGGCGAGCCAGGAAATGTCGGAGCCCTGGCCGATGCTGCACTTCACCTGCCCCGAGGCGTCGGTACGCATGAAACCCGCATGCCCCTCGATGGCCAGCAGGAAGTGGCGGTAATGGTTGCCGCACTCGTCATCCTCGGGGTCGGTGGCCAGGGCGGCCAGCGCCTCGCGCGAGCTTTCCAGCCCACGGTCGTGGATGGCGGCGGCCATGCGCGCCAGGGTCTCGATCTGGGCGCCCGCCGCCTGCAGCGACAGGGATTCGGCCAGATGGACGATCACCGCCAGGGTGCCGAGGAAAATGCAGGGGATGAGGCCGAGCATCACCACCTGGAACAGGTGGCCCTGCGCTCCGCCCAGCCAGGTCAGGGTCCGTTTGCCCCCCTCCGCCATTCGGTCCCGTTTCCCCCCAAAGAGACATTCATGCCAAGCGGAAGGCTATCATATGGCGCGCTCAAACCAATACCGGCAATCCGACATTACGGAGGGGGCCGACATTACGGAGGGGGCCGACATTACGGAGGGGGCCGACATTACGGACGGGGCCGACATTACGGATGGGGCGTGCCCCGATTGAGATCGCGCATGGCCTGGTCCAGGCCCTCCAGCGTCAGGGGATGCATGCGCCCGCCCATCAGCTGCTGGATCATCTGGGTGGAATGGGTCCACTGCCAGCGCGCCGGGGGGGCCGGATTGAGCCAGACGGCACTGGGCCACTGGTCGAGCAGGCGGCGCATCCACACATGGCCGGGCTCCTCGTTCCATTCCTCCACGGCGCCGCCCGGCATGGTGATCTCGTAGGGGCTCATGGCGGCGTCGCCGACGAAGATCAGTTTGTAGTCCGACGGGTAGGTATGGATGACGTCCAGCGTGTGGGTGACGTCCTGGTGGCGGCGGCGGTTGTCCTTCCACAGCCCGCCATAGGGGCAGTTGTGGAAGTAGTAGTACTCCAGGTGCTTGAACTCGGAGCGCACCGCCGAGAACAGCTCCTCGCAGGTGCGCACGTGCTCGTCCATGGAGCCGCCGATGTCGAGCAGCAGCAGCAGCTTGACCTTGTTGTGGCGCTCGGGCCGCATCTTGAGGTCGAGCCAGCCGCCGGCCCGCGCCGTCGAGGTGATGGTGCCGGGCAGGTCCAGTTCGGTGGCGGCGCCCTCGCGGGCGAAGCGGCGCAGCCGTCGCAGGGCCATGCGGAAGTTCCGCGTGCCCAGTTCGATGCCGTCGTCGAGATTGCGGTAGACCCGCTCGTCCCACACCTTGACCGCGCGGCGGTGCCGGGATTCGTTCTGGCCGATGCGCACGCCCTCGGGGTTGTAGCCGTAGGCGCCGAAGGGCGAGGTGCCGGCGGTGCCGATCCACTTGGAGCCGCCCTGGTGGCGCTCCTTCTGCTCCTCCAGGCGCTTGCGCAACGTCTCCATCAGCTTTTCGAAGCCGCCCGCCGACTGGATTTGCTCCATCTCTTCCGGCGTCAGGTGCTTTTCCGCCAGCTTACGCAGCCATTCCTCGGGGATGGCGGCTTTGAGCGCGGCGGCCAGCTCGTCGCCCGATCCGACGATACCGTTGAAGACGCGGCCGAACACCCGGTCGAACTTGTCCAGGTTGCGCTCGTCCTTCACCAGGCAGGCCCGGGTCAGGTAGTAGAAGGTGTCGACGCTCATCTCGGCGACGCCCTCGGCCAGGGCCTCGAGCAGGGTGAGGTATTCCTTCAAGGTGACCGGCACCTTGGCGTCGCGCAGTTCGAGGAACAGGGTCAGGAACATGGTGGACTCAACCGCCCTTCGCCCGGGTCCAGGCGGCGTAGCGCTGGTCCTCGATCAGGATGTGGCCCTTCAGCCACGACCACAGGAAGTCCTTCAGCCGGGTGTCGTCGTCCTCGAAGGCCTGGGTGCGGTACTGCTTCAGCATGGCCGCCACCTGGTCAGCGAAGTCGTCGTGCTGGACCCGGTGGGCGTCCAGACCGGGAAAGCCGATGGCTTCCAGGTGGGCCTCCTCACGCTCGAAATGGCCGGTGGTGTAGTCCAGCACCGCGTTGAACAGCTCCAGGAAGTCGGGAGCCGACTGGTCGAGGTCGTTGATCATGCCGATCAGCTTCTGGTGGTCCTTGTCCAGGGCGGAGTTTCCCACGCTCATGGCCTCGGTCCACGAGATGACGGTCATCAGCGTCCCTCCCGCCGATTGAGGAAGGCCAGGCGCTCGAACAGGTGGACGTCCTGCTCGTTCTTCAAAAGCGCGCCGTGCAGCTTGGGAATCAGCGAGGCCTTGTCCTTGGCCCGCAGGTCTTCCGGCGACAAATCCTCGGACAGCAGCAGCTTGATCCAGTCCAGCAGCTCCGAGGTGGACGGCTTCTTCTTCAGCCCCGCCACCTCGCGGATGTCGAAGAACGCGGTCAGCGCCTCGTGCAGCAGGGCCGGCTTGATGCCGGGGTAATGCACGGCGACGATGCGTTCCATGGTCTCGCGGTCGGGGAAGCGGATGTAGTGGAAGAAGCAGCGGCGCAGGAAGGCGTCGGGCAGCTCCTTCTCGTTGTTCGAGGTGATGATCACCATGGGACGCTGCGCCGCCTTGACCACCTGCTTGGTCTCGTAGACATGGAACTCCATGCGGTCGAGTTCCAGCAGCAGGTCGTTGGGGAACTCGATGTCGGCCTTGTCGATCTCGTCGATCAGCAGCACCGGCGGGGTGGGGGCCTCGAACGCCTCCCACAGCTTGCCCCTGACGATGTAGTTGGAGATGTCGTGGACGCGGGCATCGCCCAGCTGGGAATCCCTGAGGCGCGCCACCGCGTCGTATTCATACAGGCCCTGCTGCGCCTTGGTGGTGGACTTGATGTGCCATTGCAGCAGCGGACGGCCCAGCGACTTGGCCACCTCGGCGGCCAGCACGGTCTTGCCGGTGCCCGGCTCGCCCTTGATCAGCAGGGGGCGTTCCAGACGCAACGCCGCGTTGACGGCGACCAGCAGGTCTTCGGTCGCCACATAGCTATCGGTACCCTTGAACGACATCGGCTCACTCCTTCTTGGCAAGAAAGGTAGGAGCCTCGGGCAATTCGGTCAAGGAATGCCGATTTAAATCGGGCAAAGAAAAAGCCCCGGCCTTGGGAGGAAGGCCGGGGCTTCGTGGCCGTCGTCGCGAATGTCCGGAAGCAGCGGGATGGGGGGGAGAGCCCCGGACGTTCAAAAAGCGGCGGCGGTCATTTCGATCCAGACCCGGGCGAGGTGGGAGGAGAGACCTCGCCGGGCTTGCGGATCGAAGTTAGGCGGCAACCTTGGTCAGCGCGGCGAAACGGGCCTGGATCGGCTCGACCGCGGCGGTCAGCGCAGTGGTCGACAGCTCGGCCAGCTTGCGGCCGTCGGCGATGGCGCCCTCGAGGGCCTCGCGGGCCAGCTTGCCCTGCAGATCGGCCAGCTCGGCCGGGCTCTTGACGGAGAACAGCGCCTTGACGGCGGCGTCGGCCTTCTTGACGTTCTCGGCGATCAGGGCCTGCTGGGCCTTGGCGATCTCTTCGAAAGCCTTGACGGTGGCGGCGCCGGACTTGGCGAAAGCGTCGGCGTTTTCCTTGCCCAGGGCGACGAACTTCTCGAAACCGTCGATCTTGATGGTCATGACCATGATCCTTTTCAAAGGGTGAGGCGCGTTGTGCGCTGCAACATGAGGCTAATCTAACAGAATCGTGTTGCAGCGCAACATGATTTTTGCGCTGCAACATAATTGTCGCGCATGGAGGGGCTGCAAAAATGCAAACGCCCCCGGAATCCTGGGATTCCGGGGGCGTTGAAAGTGAAGATCAGCGCGTGGCGGCGACGTCGCGCAGCACGTTCATCTCCATCTGGGCCTCGGTCAGGCGGAAGTTGACCGCGTCGCCGATGGAGACGATGCCGATCAGCTCGTCCTTTTCCACCACCGGCAGGTGGCGGATGCGGCGTTCGGTCATCACGCCCATGATGGTCTTGACGCTGTCGCCGGGCGAGCAGGTGACCACCGGGCTGGACATGACGTTGCGCACCGGCATTTCCAGGGCGGCCTTGCCGTACTGGGACAGGCCCTTGACGATGTCGCGCTCGGACAGCACGCCCTGCAGCTTGCCCTTGGCGTCGCAGACCACGGCCACGCCGACCTTCTTGTTGGTCAGCAGCGCGGCGGCGTCGGCCACCGAATGCTCGGGGCGGATGGTGAAGACGACGTTGCCCTTGGTCTTCAGGATGGATTCAACGGACATACTGGTCCCCCTTGATCTGACGGATATTGTTCTTGCGCAAGGGGTGGCCGGTCCCAGACCCCCTACCTTCGAATGATATCAGTCTGGAACCTAAGCCGAAGAAATTCAAGCCGCCATCAGTGGGTAGTCCCAAGGCTGACGCCGCTGGCCGCCAACTGCTCCGAGAGGGTCTGGCGCAGCCGCTTCAACCCCTCGGCGCTGGCCGCCTCGCAGCGGGCCACCAGCACCGCCTGGGTGTTGGAGGCGCGCAGCAGCCACCAGCCGTCGGCCGTGTCCACCCGCACGCCGTCGATGGCGGAGAAATTGGCGCCCGCCGCCTCGAGGCGCGCCCGGACCTCGGCCACCACGGCGAACTTGCGCTCCTCCGGGCAGTCGAAGCGCAGTTCCGGGGTGTTGACCATGTGGGGCAGCTTGTCACGGCGCTGGCCGATGGTCTGGCGATCCCAGCGGGCCACGATGCCCAGCAGGCGGATGGCGGCGTAAAGGGCGTCGTCGAAGCCGTAATAACGGTCGGCGAAGAAGATGTGGCCGCTCATCTCGCCGGCCAGCGGCGCGCCGGTCTCGGCCATCTGGGTCTTGATCAGCGAGTGGCCGGTGCGGCCCATGACGGCGTTGCCGCCCATGCGCCGCACTTCGTCGAAGAACACCTTCGACGCCTTGACGTCGGCGATGATGGTGGCGCCCGGCCGCGACTTCAGCAGGTCCTCGGCCAGGATCACCAGGATCTGGTCGCCGTAGAGGATGCGGCCTTCCGCGTCCACCACGCCGATGCGGTCGCCGTCGCCGTCGAAGGCGATGCCCAGATGGGCGGATTCGGCCAGCACCTTGTCTTGCAGCGCCACCAGATTGTGGGGCTCGGTGGGGTCGGGGTGGTGATTGGGGAAGCGGCCGTCGATCTCGCCGAACAGCACGGTATGGGTGCCGGGCAGACGCTTGACCAGGGCGTGCAGCGCCTCGCCGGTGGCGCCGTTGCCGCAATCCCACACCACCCGCAGGTCGCGCTCGCCGTCGTAATCCTCGGCCAGGCGGGTGACGTACTCGTCGAACACCGAATCCTCGACCGCCTTGCCCTCGCCGGTGGCGAAGTCGCCCTTGGCGGCGATGGTCCCCAGCGACTGGATGTCGGGGCCGAAGAACGGCTTGCCGGCCAGCACCATCTTGAAGCCGTTATGGGTGGGCGGGTTGTGGCTGCCGGTGACCATGATGCCGCCGTCGGCCTCCCTCACCTTGGCGGCGAAGTACAGCATGGGGGTGGGGCCGCGTCCGATGCGCCGCACGGTGCAGCCCGAAGCCATCAGGCCCTTGGTCAGCGCCTCGGCCATCTCGGGGCTCGACAGCCGCCCGTCCCAGCCAAGGGCAACCACGTGGCCGCCATTGCGGCGCACCCTTGTGCCGAAGGCCCGGCCGATGGCCTCGGCATCCGCAGCGAACAATGTCTCGCCCACGATGCCGCGGATGTCGTATTCGCGCAGGATGGTGGGGTGGAAGGTGTGGGAGGTCATGTCAGGTGATCACCGTCGGTTCGGTCCGCCCGGTCCTGGCCTCGATCTGGGCCAGATCGCGGGCGATCTTGATGAGGTCGGAAAGCGCCACCTGGGGATCGAGGTGGTGCTTGGCGGCGTCGGGCTCATAGCGCTCGATGTAGACGCGCAGCGTCGCTCCTTCCGTCCCTGTTCCCGACAGGCGGAAGACCACGCGCGAGCCGTCCTCGAACACCACGCGGATGCCCTGCTTCTTCGAGACCGAGCCGTCCACCGGATCGGTGTAGGCGAAGTCGTCGTTGAAGGCGACGGTATAGGCGCCCAGCTTCTGTCCCTTGAGCGAGAGCGAGCGCAGATGCTCCATCAGCCCCTCGGCGGCGGCCGAATCGATGCCTTCGTAATCGTGGCGGGAATAGACGTTACGCCCCAGTTCCTTCCAGTGGGCGGTGACGATGTCGGCGACCGATTGCTTGCGCGCGGCCAGCACGTTCAGCCAGGCCAGCACCGCCCATAGCCCGTCCTTCTCGCGCACATGGTCCGAGCCGGTGCCGAAGCTCTCCTCGCCGCAGAAGGTGGCCTTGCCGGCGTCCAGCAAGGTGCCGAAGAACTTCCAGCCGGTGGGGGTCTCCCAGGCCGGGATACCCAGCTTGGCGGCCACCCGGTCGGGCGCGGCGCTGGTGGGCATGGAGCGCGCTATGCCCTTCAACCCGTTGCGATAGCCGGGGCACAGCGTGGCGTTGGCGGCCAGTACGGCCAGCGAATCCGACGGCGTGACGTAGAAGTCGCGGCCCAGGATCATGTTGCGGTCGCCGTCGCCATCGGACGCCGCGCCGAAATCGGGGGCGCCGGGCCCCGTGAGCGCCTCGACCAGATCGTGGGCGTGGACCAGATTGGGGTCGGGGTGGCCGTGGCCGAAATCCTCGAGCGGCGTGCCGTTCATCACGGTGCCCTTGGGCGCGCCTAGGCGGCGTTCCAGGATCTCGGTGGCGTAGGGGCCGGTCACCGCGTGCATGGCGTCGAACTTCATGCGGAATCCGGCGGCGAAATTGGCGCGGATGGCGGCGAAGTCGAACAGGCTTTCCATCAGCTCGGCGTAATCGGCGACGGGGTCGAAGACCTGGACCTCCATGCCGCTTAAGGAGGTGGCGCCCAGCACGTCCAGGTCCACATCCGCCGCCTCGACGGTCTTGTAGCTGTCGATCCCTTGAGAGCGGGCGTAGATGGCCTCGGTGATGGCCTCGGGGGCCGGGCCGCCGGCCGGGATGTTGTACTTGATGCCGAAATCCTCGTCCGGGCCGCCGGGATTGTGGCTGGCCGACAAGATGATGCCGCCGAAGGTCTTGTACTTCCTGATGACGCACGACGCCGCCGGAGTCGACAGGATGCCGCCCTGGCCCACCATCACACGCGCAAAGCCGTTGGCGGCGGCCATCCTCAGGATGGTCTGGATGGCGGTGCGGTTGTGGTAGCGGCCGTCGCCGCCCAGCACCAGGGTCTTTCCCGCCACGTCGCCAATGGAATCGAACACCGCCTGGACGAAGTTCTCCAGGTAGTGGGGTTGGGCGAAGACATTGACCTTCTTCCTTAAGCCCGACGTGCCGGGCTTCTGGCCGGTAAAGGGGGTGGTGGAAACGGTTTTCACGGCGGCCATGATGCTATCTTCCCCAGGACTATGATTGCCGACGATGTTGGTCGTGATCTTGGGCCATATTGCTCATTTAGCCAACACCACCCGGCGGATTTCCAGCTTTGGCCGTCCGAAATTCAGCAGCAGGCCTACCGGCAGGCCGCTGGCCTTGAGGTAGTTGAGAACCTGCGCCGCGTGGGCCTGGGCCAATCCGTCGGTGGTCTTCAATTCCACGATCACCCTGTCTTCCACCTCCAGATCGGCCACATACAAGCCGACCTGGCGGTCCCGGTAATGAACCGGGAAGGGCTGCTCCTTCCTGACGGCAAGACCGGTCAGGCTCAATTCCTCGAACAGGGCGTTGCGGTAGACGATCTCCAGGAAGCCATGGCCCAAGGCATTCGCCACGGCAAAGGCCGCGCCGATGATGCGTTCGGTCAGTGCATTCAGGCCGGGCTCGGCTTCGGAGAGCATGGGACGTCCTGTTCAGGCCTCCGTGTTGCTTCTGCGGCATGCAGAGGTGCGGACGGCGGGGATGGGGGTAACACGGATGGACGCGGATGTTCACGGATGAAGGGGATGATTAACGATAGGATGCCTTGGATAGAACCACATCGACGTTCTCGTGGCCGTGCTTGGCGAGAAAGCCCTTGATCACGGGAATGGGGGTGATGTTGCGGGGGCCGAGAACGACCCGTTTGATGGGCGATTGGCCCTCGTGGCGAAGGGGGAGGGGCCGGAATGGGACGATCCTATCTCGCAGTGCTCGGAATTCCATGGATTTTAGGTCTGATGATGGCTCCCACTCCGCCCCTCTGCCCACGATTATGGAGATGAGACGCCACTCAGCCTCTTCGGAAAATGCGGGATTTTTAACGGTGTATAGGCTGCCAAGGAAAAATATGTTTGTTCGCCACATTGATTGGCGAAGCGTGTTTGTCGCTAATAATTCAGCGTCTGTTGTAAATGCCAGCAGACCCCTGGATTGTTGTTTGAGGGCGCCTTGATTTATATATGATATTATTTTATCTGCTGTCTCGGATATCGCTGCGGCCTGCTCTCCCGCCTCATACAAGATATTCCTCAGGCGAAAGCCCCAGCCATCTTTGGGGCCGATATCACTGACATCGATAAAATGTTTTGCAGAAAATCCGATAGCCACTCCAAAGCCATCATCGGCATATGCCCGCCATTGGCTCAGGGTGTCGTCCCGCTCGGCCATACAGAAGCCTGCGGCACCAATCATCTCTATGGTCCAATCTAAATCTTATAATGCCGTATCGAGATGGCCCCGCGTCACACCATGTGAGGTGCAATATTCCTCGAACACCTTCCTGACCCACCGTCCTTCCTGGCTGTCATTGGACAGGCTGAGGTCGGACAGCCGGATGGAGTCGCTCTCGACGATCGAGAGGAAGGCGGCGTTACTGCAGTAGTGATAGAGAATGTCGGGGGGATTTGGTTCGTCGCCCATCCGTGTTCATCCGTGCCAATCCGCGTCCATCCGTGTTGCCAACCAGCGTCGGCCACAACTCAGACGAATGATCGGCGAAAACAAGAATGCGGGCAACATGTGCCCGCATTCCCGTCGTTCATGAACTGTCAAGAAGACGGCTACGGTCGGCCGATGCTGGTGTAGGCGAAGCCCAGTTCGGCCATCTCGTCCGGCGCGTAGACGTTGCGCAGGTCGACGATGGCGGGGGCGGCCAGCAGCGACTTGACCTTCTTGAGGTCCAGCGCCCGGAACTCGTTCCATTCGGTGATGATCACCGCGCAATGGGCGCCCGGCATGGTGGCGTAGGCGTCCTTGCAGTATTCGACCGACGCCGGCAGCAGCTTCTTGGCCTCTTCCATGCCCTCGGGGTCGAAGGCCTTGACGGTGGCGCCCGCCTCGATCAGGGCCTTGACGATGTCGAGCGAGGGCGAATCGCGCATGTCGTCGGTGTTGGGCTTGAAGGTCAGGCCCAGCACCGCGATGGCCTTGCCCTTGACCGAGCCGCCGCAGGCCTTGGTGACGCGCTCGGCCATCTGCTTCTTGCGCTGGTCGTTGACGGCGACCACCGATTCCACGATGCGCAGCGGCGCGCCGAAATCCCGTGCGGTCTTGACCAGGGCCAGCGTGTCCTTGGGGAAGCACGAGCCGCCGTAGCCGGGACCGGGATGCAGGAACTTCTTGCCGATGCGGCCGTCCAGGCCGATGCCCTTGGCCACGTCGTGGACGTCGGCGCCCACCTTCTCGCACAGATCGGCGATCTCGTTGATGAAGGTGATCTTGGTGGCCAGGAAGGTGTTGCCGGCGTACTTGATCAGCTCGGAGGTGCGCCGCGACGTGAAGACGATGGGCGTCTCGATCAGGTACAGCACGCGGTAGAGCTGCTTCATCACCTTGCGGGCGGCGTCGGATTCGGTGCCGATCACCACGCGGTCGGGGCGCATGAAGTCGTTGATGGCCGAGCCTTCGCGCAGGAATTCCGGATTGGACACCACGTCGAATTGGGCGTCGGGACGGCGCTTCCTGATGATGGCCTCGACCTCGTCGCCGGTGCCCACCGGCACGGTGGACTTGGTGACCACCACGGTATAGCCGGTCATGGCGTCGGCGATCTCTTCCGCCGCCGCGTAAACATAGGAGAGATCGGCATGGCCGTCGCCGCGACGAGACGGCGTGCCCACGGCGATGAACACCGCGTCGGCGTCCTTGACCGCCGCCTTCAGGTCGGTGGTGAAGGACAGGCGGCCGGCTTCCACGTTGGCGGCGACCATGTCGTCCAGGCCCGGCTCGTAGATGGGCATGACGTTCTGGTGCAGCTTCTCAATCTTGGCGGCGTCCTTGTCGACGCAAACCACGTCGATGCCGAATTCCGAGAAGCAGGTCCCCGACACCAGGCCGACATAGCCGGTGCCGATCATGGCGATGCGCATGAGGCTCTAGTCCTTAGCCGTGAAAGCGGGTGATCAGGTCCCGGGCGGCCTCGGCGGTGTCCTCGCGGGCCAGGGCGAAGGCCAGATTGGCTTCCAGCCAGCCCACTTTGTCGCCGCAATCGTAGCGGGTTCCCTCGAAGCGCAGGCCGTGGAAGGGGACCATGCCGATGGTCTGGCTGATGGCGTCGGTCAGCTGGATCTCGCCGCCGGCGCCCTTTTCCTTCTTGTCCAGCACGTCGAACACCGCCGGGTGCAGGATGTAGCGGCCGATGATGGACAGCGTCGAGGGCGCCACCGCCGGGTCGGGCTTTTCCACCAGACCCTTGGCGCGGGCCAGGCGGCCGTTGTCGTTCTCCACGTCCAGGATGCCGTAGCGCTTGGTGTGCTCGCGCGGCACGTCGGAGACGGCGACCACGTGGCCGCCCACTTCGGTGTGAACGGCGGCCATCTGCTTCAGGCAGGCGGTCTTGGACAGGATCAGGTCGTCGGGCAGCAGCACGGCGAAGGGTTCGTCCGCCACCAGGTCGCGGGCGCACCACACGGCGTGGCCCAGGCCCAGGGGCTCGCTTTGCCGGGTATAGGAGATCTGGCCCGACTTGGGCATCCACGAGGTCACCGCCTCGACCAGGTCGAACTTGCCGCGATCCTTGAGGATGCGCTCCAGCTCGGGGTTGTGGTCGAAATGGTCCTCCAGCGCGTTCTTGCCCCGCCCGGTGACGAAGATGAAGTGCTCGCAGCCGGCCGCCGCCGCCTCTTCCACCGCGTACTGGATCAGCGGCTTGTCCACCACCGGCAGCATTTCCTTGGGCATCGCCTTGGTGGCGGGCAGGAAGCGGGTGCCCATGCCACCCACGGGGAACACGGCTTTGCGGACTCGACGAGTCATCGATCACTCCTGAAGCTTTGTCTCGACCCATCGGCGCGCGCAGCCGCGCCTTGTTTCGGTCGCGGCATGTTTTGCCACGCCCGCGCGGCGGAAGCAACGGTTTGCCCTTGGATATTTATCCCAGAAGGACGTCGCGGGCCTGGTTGAGGCGCGCCGCGATCCAGGTGGAGCCGCCGGTGTCGGGATGGTTGGCGCGCATCAGGCGGCGATGGGCCTCGCGGATTTCGTCTGGCGTGGCGCCGGGGGCGAGGCCCAGAACGTCGTAGGCCTGGGCTGGGGTCATGGCGGTGTCGGCGGGGGGCGGGGGCGGCGCCGAGCCCCCGGCGGCAGGGGCGTCGCGCCCGGTCATCCGGCGCAAACCCTGCCACAGCTGGTGCAGCCGCATGGCCCGGCCGATCCACGGCGACAGGCCGGCGAGGATGGCGAACAGCCCGGCCAGCTTGCCGGTGACCACCAGGGCGACGCCGCCGATCACCAGGGCGGCGAGGATGGCGCCGATCAGCGCCTTTTTCGCCTTGTCAGGCGGAGCCTTCGACCACCAGCGCAGCGCCCACCACAGGGCGAGCAGCCCGCCGACCGCCAGAAGAAGGCGCAGTGCCATGGCCGGAAACTATTCGAAGTCGAAGCTGGCGCCGCCGTCGGTCAGCTCGAACAGGCGCCGCACGTTTCCGGCGGCGCCGCGCAAGGTGAGGTGGCGGCCCTTGCCGACGATCTCGTCCTTGGCCAGGTGCAGCATTCCCAGGCCGACGGAATCCACCCGCGCCACCTTGGCCAGATCGAAGACGACCCGCGACGCCGAGATCGAATTGATATCGGAGATCAACCCGTTCATCAGGCTGGTGGCGGTATAGTCCATGGTCCCGTCGAGGCGGACGGTCAGGGTATCGTCCTGGTGGGAGATGGAAACATTCATGTGAAACCCGAATTCCTCGATTTGATAGCGGTCGAGTATGCTACGACTTGGTTCGCCGCTCCAGGGATTGATTCAGGCAAATTGTGTCGTATCTGTAAGTAGTTACACCAATATCGCCTTGGCGAACCCGCATCTTCGCGGTAAAACGAACGAGTGATCGTAAAGGCTGGAGGTAGCATGTCTGTTCTGCTGTGGCAACCGTCCAAGGAGCGTGCCGGGTCTTCGGCGCTTGCCCGGTTCATGCGGGACGCCGACGCCCGTTTCCAGACCGGGGCCGGCGATTACCAGGCGCTGTGGCGCTGGTCGGTGGACCGTCCCGACCAGTTCTGGTCCCTGATGTGGGAGGACGCCGGGATCATCGGCGACGGGCCGGGCGCGCTCGTGGTGGACGACGACCGCCGCATGCCCGGCGCCAAGTGGTTTTCCGAGGCGCGGCTGAACTTCGCCGAGAACCTGCTGCGCCGCTCGGACGATGGCGACGCCCTGGTGTTCTGGGGCGAGGACAAGGTCAAGCGCCGCTTGAGCTTCGCCGAACTGCACGCCGTGGTGTCGCGCATCCAGCAGGCGCTGAAGGCCGAGGGCGTGGGCGTGGGCGACCGGGTGGTGGGCTACATGCCCAACATGCCGGAATCCGTGGCCTTCATGCTGGCGGCGGCGTCCTTGGGCGCCATCTGGTCCTCGGCCTCGCCCGATTTCGGCGTCCAGGGGGTGCTGGACCGTTTCGGCCAGATCGCGCCCAAGGTGCTGGTGGCGGCCGAGGGCTATTTCTATTCGGGCCGCGCCCACGACTGCCTGGAGAAGCTGGCCGCCATCGTGCCGGGCATCCCCTCGCTGGAGCGCGTGGTGGTGGTGCCCTACACCCGCGAGGCGGCGGACATCTCGGGCGTGGCCAAGGCGGTCCATCTTGGCGATTTCCTGGCGCCCTTCGCCGCCAAGCCGGTGGAGTTCCTGCGGCTGCCCTTCGACCACCCCCTGTACATCATGTATTCGTCGGGGACCACGGGCGCGCCCAAATGCATCGTCCACGCGGCGGGCGGCGCGCTGATCCAGCAGCTGAAGGAGCACCGGCTGCACTGCGACGTGAAGCGCGGCGACCGGGTGTTCTACTTCACCACCTGCGGCTGGATGATGTGGAACTGGCTGGTGGCCGGGCTGGGGGCCGAGGCCACCTTGCTGCTCTATGACGGCAATCCCAGCCATCTGGGCGGCAATATCCTGTTCGATTTCGCCGATGCCGAGGGCATGACCCTGTTCGGCACCTCGGCCAAGTGGATCGACGCCATCGCCAAGATGGGCCTCGAGCCCATCCGGACCCATTCCCTGAAGACGGTGCGCACCATCTGCTCCACCGGCTCGGTGCTGGCGCCCGAGGGCTTCGACTACATCTACGCCAAGGTGAAGGCCGACGTGCAGCTGGCCTCCATCTCGGGCGGCACCGACATCATTTCCTGCTTCATGCTGGGCAATCCGCTGGCCGCGGTCTACCGGGGCGAGATCCAGGGGCCGGGCCTGGGCATGAAGGTCGAGGTGTTCGACGAGAATGGCCGCCCGCTGGCGGGCGAGAAAGGCGAGCTGGTCTGCACCAAGGCCTTCCCCTCCATGCCGGTGGGGTTCTGGAACGACGACGACGGCGCCCGGTACCGCGCCGCCTATTTCGAGAAGTTCCCCGGCGTGTGGACCCATGGCGACTGGGTGGAGGTCAACCCCCAGACCGGGGGAATCATCGTGTTCGGCCGCTCGGACGCCACGCTCAATCCCGGCGGGGTGCGCATCGGTACCGCCGAGATCTACCGCCAGGTGGAGCAGATCGACGACGTGCTGGAAAGCCTGGTGATCGGCCAGGACTGGCAGGGCGACGTCCGCGTGGTGCTGTTCGTGCGGCTGCGCGACGGACTGACGCTGTCGCCGGAATTGGAGGCGCGCATCAAGCAGCGCATCAAGGACAACACCACCCCGCGCCACGTGCCGGCCAAGATCGTGCAGGTGGCCGACATTCCCCGCACCAAGTCGGGCAAGATCGTCGAACTGGCGGTGCGCGACGTGGTGCATGGCCGCGCCGTCAAGAACAAGGAGGCCCTGGCCAATCCGGAGGCCTTGGACCTGTTTACGGGGCGGCCTGAATTGGATGCGTGACGGCGACCGACTTTGGCGATAGCCTTTTCCTCCTAGTCGCTTGCGGGGAGGGGTTGCCATGGATCGTCGTTCATTCCTCAAGGGGGCCACCGGCGCCGCCTGTCTGTGCGGAACCTGCGGCGGTTCCATCGCCAATGCGGTGGCCGCCGAGGGCGCCCACTGGGCCTACGAGGGACATGGCGGGCCCAAGGAATGGGGCATGCTGTCGCCGGAATACGCCGCCTGCTCCATGGGGCGCGAGCAATCGCCGGTGGATCTCACCAAGCCCATCGCCGCCATCATCGGCGACCCCATGACCGCCTGGCGGCCGGTGCCGCTCAGGGTCCAGAACAACGGCCACACCATCCAGGTGGATTGCGCCGGGGGCGGCAACCTGATGCTGGACGGCAAGTCCTACGACCTGCTGCAGTTCCACTTCCATCATCCCAGCGAGCATACGGTCGACGGGGCCTTCTTCGACATGGAGTGCCACTTCGTCCACAAGGCGGCCGATGGCGGCCTGGCGGTGCTGGGCGTGATGATCGCCAAGGGCGGCGCCAATCCGGCGCTGGAGGCCATCTGGCAGGTCATGCCGTCCAAGGGCGGCGAAAGCGCCACGGCGTCGTCCATGCTCGATCCCTCCATGCTGCTGCCCAAGGACCCGGTGACCTTCCGCTATGCCGGATCGCTGACCACGCCGCCCTGCTCGGAAGTGGTGCAGTGGGTGGTCTATCGCCAGGCCGTCACCGCCTCGGCCGAGCAACTGGCCGCCTTCGCCAAGCTGTTTCCCAACAACGCCCGTCCTGTCCAGCCGCTCAACCGCCGCAAGCTGCTGCTCGACGTGATGTGAGGTGGTGATGACCCGTCGTCTCTCGCTCACGCTTTCAGCCCTGGGGGGCCTGGCCCTGCTGGGAGGCTGCGCCGCCTCGCCCCAACCCATGGATGGAAGCGCCTGGCAGTTTGGCACCTGGATCGTCACCGACGCCTTCGCGTCCGGTCCGGTGGCCGACGTCAATTCCGCTCCGCGCGGGCAATCGGTGCCCATGGAGGCCGCCCGGGCCGGCGATGCCGCCGGCCGTGTCTGTGCGTCGCCGCGCTATGGCCGGGACCGGGCGCCGCTGGCGTCGGTGATCGGCGCCGCCGCTCCCGATTGGCCGGGCATGGGGGAAAAGGTCGCCATCCTGCAGGTGGAGTGCGCCGGCAAGCCCTTCGCCTCCTATGCGGTGATGGGCGATGGCGCCCTGCTGACCCGTTATGGGCCCTGGGTGCTGCGCCTGGAACATGGCGAGAAGCTGGCCGCCAATCCCGCCCCCATGATGGCCGAGCCGACGGCTCCGCCCATGGACGTGGCGGCCTTGGCCCCGGCCGCGCCGCCGCCGCCGGCCGCCGCGCCGGCGCCCGCCGCCGGGCCGCGCAAGCTGGTCTACCTCGCCTCCTACAAGACCGAGGACTGGGCGAAAAAGGGCTGGGGCATCCTGGCCGGGCACTCCGCCGGGCTGAAGGCGGCCGAGCCGGTGATGAAGACGGTCGACCTCAAGGACAAGGGACGTTTCGTCCGCCTGTTCGCCGCCGCCAAGGATGACGCCGCCGCCAAGGCCATCTGCAAGGAACTGGGCAAGGCCGTCGCCGAATGCGGCGTGGCCGGACGGGAGTAGAATCTAGAAGCGATATCCCAGACCGGCGCCGACCGACAGGCCGGTTCCGGGGGATTCGCTGCCGCCGGTCCGGTTGGCGCCGGCCATGCCGCCGACGCTGAACGACGGGCTGACCTGATGGGTCAGGCTGAGCGACATGTTCACTTCGCTGCCGCCGCCATTGGGGATGCTGCGATAGGGATCGGCCAGGGTCAGGGCCGGGTGCTGGGAATTGGGGCTGATACGGCTCCAATCGGTGCGGTTGACCCCCAGGCTGAGCGCCGCCCGGCTGTCATTGCCCCACGAGGCCGAGACGTTGGCGCCGCTGGTGGTCCCGTCGCTGCGCAGTGACGAACTCAGTTGGGCCGGGCCGTTGCCGTAGGCCACATAGCCGCCCACCGCCAGGGGGCTGCCCGGCTGGCCGAAGGGCAGGGGAGACCTGCTGGGGGCCGACACGGCGCCGGCCGACAGCTTTCCGGCCGAGACCAGGGGCAGGCGGGTTTCGCCGAGGCTTACGGCGGGGGCGTCCGAAGGGACCGCGCCGCCGCCGGGAACCAGCCGGGCGGTGGGCGACAGCTCCGCCGAATCCGCCACGCCCGCCGCCCACAGGGGCAGCGCCAGGACGGCGGACAGGACGAGGCGGGCGCAGGTCATCATCGGAAACGAAAAAGCTGTATCGCTTCAGGAAGATATAGGAGAGCGCCGGGCCATGGGGAAGACCCCGGGGGACGCGAAGGCTCTGATTCCTCGCGAGTGTTGCAGTTTTGCACTGCACCATCGGGTCACGACCCGATGGTCTTCTCGGCGATCAGCTGGCGGATCTCCCATGCGCCGGTGTCCGGCGCCACGAGGCCGGTCAGCCAGGGCAGGATCCGCT
Organism: Magnetospirillum sp. XM-1; assembly: GCF_001511835.1. Taxonomy (NCBI): domain Bacteria; kingdom Pseudomonadati; phylum Pseudomonadota; class Alphaproteobacteria; order Rhodospirillales; family Rhodospirillaceae; genus Magnetospirillum; species Magnetospirillum sp. XM-1. Next base: position 223,287 of record NZ_LN997848.1, on the reverse strand, counting down.
CCAGGTTCTCGCGCAGCTGCCAGGGCGGGTTGACGACCAGCAGGCCGCTGCCGTTGAGCTTGAAGGGATCGACGGCCGGGCGCAGCAACAGCTCGACCGCCAGGGCCTCCGCCCCGCCCTGGCCGGCGATGGCCTGCAGGAAGGCGTCCACCGGTTCGCGGCCCTTGATGGGGTACCAGGCCATGTAAATTCCGGTGGGCCACAGCTTGCGGGCGCGGCGCAGTGCCGCCAGCAGGCGCTCGAACTCGTTCTTTACCTCGAAGGGCGGATCCATCAGCACCAGGCCGCGCCGCTCGGCCGGCGGCAGCAGACCCTTGGCGGCGGTGTAGCCGTCCAGATGGTGGACGCCCACCCGGCGGTCGCCGTGAAAGCGCGCGCGCAGCGTCTCAACATCCTCGGGGTGCAGTTCCACCAGGGCCATGCGGTCCTGGGGGCGCATCAGGCCGCGCACCAGTTCGGGCGAGCCGGGATAGCGGCGCAGCAGGCCGCCGGCGTTCCACGACCGCACCACCGCCAGATAGGGCTCCAGTTCGGCGGGCGGGTCGTCGGCGTCCAGCACCCGGGCGATGCCGTTCAGGTATTCCCCGGTCTTGTCGGCCTGGGGGGCCTCGAGGTCGTAGGCGCCGATGCCGGCATGGGTGTCGAGCACGAAGAACGGCGTGTCCTTGCGCTTCAGCGCCGCGATGGCCAGGGCCAGGGTGGCGTGCTTCATCACGTCGGCGAAGTTTCCGGCATGATAGGCGTGACGGTAGTTCATTCCCTGCTCTCGCGGCTCAGTCGTCCAGGCGGCGGGAGCATAGGCCGCCGCCGCCCGCCTGCAAAGGGAATGTCGCGGCGGCTGAGGTGAAATAATTATAATAATTAAAAATACGAGACGTGTTGTATCCGAGAGGCGGCGCCTCATCCCAAAGCAATAAGTGGTATGACCTTCGAATAGAGTGGGTGGTGCCTCAGGAGAAGCAAAAGCCTCATGGGATGATGTCGTCGAACGACTGAGTTCGTAGGGTAATGACTCTATTCATCCCCAATACAGACACAATTTGATACATCCTTCTTCATCTTTTCCCAATGAGTATGGTGTAATGTCTGCTGTCGAAGAGCCTCTTGGAAGGGGGCGGAACTGCATTGTTCGGGTAGCTACCCGACTTCTGCTTGCGCGGGGATAAGGTTATGTCGCGTCCTGGTGTATACTTGTCCGGGGTGGAGCGCACGTTCGGCGCTGACGAGATCATCGTCAGCAAGACCGACACCAAGGGGCGGATCATCTACGCCAACGAGGTCTTCCTGCGGATGGCGGGCTTCACCGAGGGCGAGATTCTCAATCAGCCGCACAGCATCATTCGTCATCCCGACATGCCGCGCTGCGTCTTCAAGCTGCTGTGGGACACCATCGAGACGGGCAAGGAAATCTTCGCCTACGTGAAGAACCGCTCGAAAAACGGCGATCATTACTGGGTGCTGGCCCATGTGACCCCCACCTTCGACAAGTCGGGCAAGATCGTCAGCTACCATTCCAACCGCCGGTCGCCCCGGCGCGACGCGGTGGCCAAGGCCGAAGCCCTCTACCAGGAACTGCTCGCCATCGAGAATGGCCACGACGACCGCAAGGTCGGCATGGAGACGGCCTTCCAGGCCGTGGTCGCCAAACTGCAAGGCGCGGGAGTGCCCTACGATGAATTCGTCTTCTCTCTCTAGGGCTCTGGCCGCCGCGGTCCTGGCCGCGGCTCTGTGCGGCGTCGGCGCGGTGATCGCCGCCACCCGCGGCGCGCTGCTCGATTCGGGCGCCATGGCGCTGGCGGCGCTGGGCGCCCTTGCCGTGCTGTTCTACGTCAACAAGGCGCGGGGCAGCGTCAACCGGGCCTGCTCGGTCCTGGCCGAGGCCGGAGCCGGCCGCCTGGACGTGCGCGTGGTCGGCATCACCGAGGGCGGCGTGCTCGGCCAGTTGGACAAGTCGATCAACCGTCTGCTGGACCTTACCGAGGTTTTCACCAAGGAGGCCGACGCCGCCATGGCGCTGACCTCCGAGGGCCGCTATTTCCGCCATATCCTCACCGACGGCCTGGTGGGCGAATTCGCCGACCATGCCCGCCTGATCAACAAGGCGCTGTCCGAAATGGAAAAGCGCGCCCAGGCCTTCAGCGCCGAGGCCACGGGCGTGGGCAACACCATCAAGCATGTGACCGGCGTGGTGGCCGCCACCGCCACCGAGCTGGAAGCCACCGCCCAGCAGATGTCGGACATCGCGTCCCAGACCAGCGAGCAATCCACCCGGGTGGCAGGCGCCGCCGAGGACGCCTACACCCATGTGGAGGCGGTGGCCGCCGCCGCCGAGCAGGTGTCGTCGGGCATTCGCGATGTGGCCGAGCGGATTCAGAACTCGGCCCGCATGGCGCAGGAGACGGTGCGGGTCGCCACCGAGACGGACGAGGCCATCAACGGCCTCAACGCCGCGGCGCAGAAGATCGGCGAGGTGGTCAACCTGATCACCGAGATCGCCAGCCAGACCAACCTCTTGGCCTTGAACGCCACCATCGAGGCGGCGCGGGCCGGCGAGGCGGGCAAGGGTTTCGCCGTCGTCGCCAACGAGGTCAAGCATCTGGCCAACCAGACGGCGCGCGCCACCGACGAGATCTCCAGCCAGATTGACGGCATGCGCCAGGCCACCGGCCAGGCGGTGGGCGCGGTGCGTAACATCGCCGGCAAGATCCGCGAGATCAACGACAACGCCACCGGCATCGCCGCCACCACCGAGCAGCAGAGCGCGGCGGTGGCCGAGATGAGCCGCTCCATCCGCACCGTCGCCGCCGACGTGCAGACGGTGGCCGACACCATCGGCGAGGTGGCCTCGACTGCCGGCACCGCCACCGACGCCGCCGGCCAGGTGCTGATCGCCGCCGGCGATCTGGCCAGCCGTACGGTCAGCATGAACGACGACATCGATTCCTTCGTCTCGCGGGTGTGCTCGGGCATCAAGGGGGCTTAAGCCCTTTCCTTTCCCCTTGCGCCCGCCCGGCGCTTCCGTTAAAGCTACGCCTCCGATGGAGGAAACCATGTTCGTCTGCTTGTCCAAGGCAAACGCATTTCGCGTCCGGGGCTCGGCCTCGGCGGCGGCCTTCGTCACTACCAAAACCGGCACCACCAAGACCGCTTGAGCGGGCCGGTTCGTCACGATTGCACGAAAAAGGCCCGCGGAAAGCTTCCCGCGGGCCTTTTCGCATCTCGATCAGGCGCCTGGGAACCAAGGGCTTAGGAAAACGGAGAGGACAAGATGGGTTACAAGGTTGCTGTGATCGGCGCTACCGGCAATGTGGGCCGGGCGATGCTTCAAATCCTGGCGGACCGCAAGTTCCCGGCGGACGAGGTGGTGGCCCTGGCCTCCGAGCGCTCGGTCGGCCGCGAGGTCTCGTTCGGCGACGACAAGATTCTGAAGTGCAAGGACCTGGCCACCTTCGACTTCAAGGGCATCGACATCGCCCTGTCGTCGCCGGGCGCCAAGGTCTCGGCCATCCACTCCCCGCGCGCCGCCGCCGCCGGGGCCGTGGTGATCGACAACACCTCGCATTTCCGCATGGACCCCGACGTGCCGCTGGTGGTGCCCGAGGTCAACCCGGAAGCCATCGCCGGTTACAAGAAGCGCGGCATCATCGCCAACCCCAATTGCTCGACCATCCAGATGGTGGTGGCGCTGAAGCCCCTGCACAAGCTGGGCAAGATCAAGCGCGTGGTCGTCTCGACCTACCAGTCGGTGTCGGGCGCCGGCAAGGAAGGCATGGACGAGCTCTACGACCAGACCAAGGGCGTGCTGGTCCATGACGCGGTCAAGCCGCAGAAGTTCGCCAAGCAGATCGCCTTCAACCTGATTCCCCAGATCGACGTCTTCATGGAAGACGGCTCGACCAAGGAAGAGTGGAAGATGGTGGTGGAGACCCACAAGATCCTCGACCCCGACATCGCGGTGAACGCCACCTGCGTGCGCGTGCCGGTGTTCGTCAGCCACTCGGAATCCATCAACGTGGAATTCGAGCGCCCGGTCAGCGTCGAGGAGGCCACCAAGGCCCTGTCCGAAGCCGAAGGCGTGGTGGTTCTCGACACCCGCGAGCCCGGCGGCTACATCACCCCGCTCGAGACCTCGGGCGAGGATCCGGTCTATGTCAGCCGCATCCGCAAGGACCCCACCGTCAAGAACGGCCTGTCCTTCTGGTGCGTCGCCGACAACCTCAGGAAGGGCGCGGCCTTGAACGCCGTGCAGATCGCCGAGGTGCTGATCCGCGATCATCTGAAGAAGTAGGTCTTCCCGGCATACGCGACGAGCGGCCACCCCACCAGGGTGGCCGTTTGCTTTTGGGGGCAGGCGGTCTATCCTGTTCCCATGAACCAGACGACCTCAGAACCGGTGGAAATCCGTATCGAAGGCCTGACCAAGGCGTTCGATGGCCATCAGGTGCTGCGCGGCGTCGACCTCGACATCCATGCCGGCGCCTTCATCGCGGTGGTGGGGGGATCGGGTTGCGGCAAGAGCGTGCTGCTCAACCATGTTCTCGGCCTGATGCAGCCCGATGGCGGGCGGGTGCTGGTGGCCGATCCCGAACGAACCGACGGCACTCTGCTCGACCTTGCCGCCCTGGATGCCGACCGCATGGCCGACATCCACGTCCATTGGGGCGTGGTGTTCCAGCGCAACGCCCTGTTCTCGGGCACGGTGCTGGACAATATCGGCCTGTGGCTGGAAGAGGTCGGCCATATGGGCCAGGGCGACATCGAGCGGGTGGCGCAACGGGTGCTGGCGGCGGTGGGCCTGCCCGGCAGTCCCGAGTTTCTGGAGGGAAGGGTGGAATCCCTGTCGGGCGGCATGGCCAAGCGCATCGCCATCGCCCGCGCCTTGGCCATGAAGCCCCGTTGCATGTTCTTCGACGAGCCGACCACCGGTCTGGACCCGGTCACCGCCTCGCAGATCCAGGACCTGCTGCTGTCCACCCATGTGGACGAAAGCGACGGGCGGGCGCTCACCACCATCGTCGTGACCCACGACAAGGACCTTTTGTACCGGCTGCGGCCGCGGGTGGTGATGCTGCATGAGGGACGGGTGTCGTTCGATGGGCCGTTCGAGGAATTCGAGGCCTCGGACTCGCCTATCATCCGGCCCTATTTCGAGTTGATGCCGGTGCTGCACCAGGGGGAACACGGCTGATGTCGTCCTATCTGCCGACGCTCCGGCAATTGCGCTATCTGGTCGCCATCGACGAGCACCGCCATTTCGGCCGGGCGGCCGAAGCCTGCCTCGCCACCCAGAGCACGCTGTCGGCGGGATTGCAGGAACTGGAGAACCTGCTGGGCGTCACCCTGGTGGAACGCACCAAGCGCAAGGTGCTGATGACGCCGCTGGGCGAGGAGGTGGCGGCCCGTGGGCGTGAATTGCTGCGGGGCGCCGAGGACATCGCCGATCTGGCCCGCGCCCACGGCAAGCCGCTGTCCGGGCGCCTGCGCCTGGGGGTGATTCCCACCATCGCCCCGTTCCTGCTGCCCCGCGCCCTGCCGGGGCTGCGCCGCCTCTATCCCGAGCTGAAGCTGGTCCTGCGCGAGGACCTGACGGCGCGCCTGCTGGAGCGGCTGGCGGCCGGCGACCTGGACGCGGCGGTTCTCGCCCTGCCCTACGACGCTCCCGAGATGGAGATGGAGGCGCTGTTCACCGATCCCTTCGTGCTGGCCTGTCCGTCCGGCCACCCCCTGGCGGCCAAGGACAGCGTCGGCGGCGCCGATCTGGCCGACGCGGACCTGTTGCTGCTGGAGGAGGGGCATTGCCTGCGCGACCATGCCTTGGCCGCCTGCTCCCTGCCGGCGCCCAAGCGGGGTGAGGGCATGCTGGGCACCTCGCTCGGCACCCTGGTGCAGATGGTTGCCACCGGCATGGGGGTGACGCTGCTGCCCCGATTGGCGGTGGAGGCGGGCATCCTGGCGGGGACCGATCTGGTCACCCGGCCCCTGATCGGCGGCGGCGCCCGCCTGCTGGGCCTGGCCTGGCGCAAGTCCAGCGCCAGGAAGGACGAATTTCGCTTGTTGGGGGAAGCGCTGTTTTCATGAGCGCATGTCATTTGGTAGTCTTCGCGGCCCCGGTGACGGCCAGTCGCCGTGCCTCTTGAAGGGTTAGTGACCGAGATGAGCATTCTGCCGAAGTTGATGAAGGCGTACCGCGATCAGGGCCTGAACCCGTTGACCGGCTATAATCCGGCCCACTTCAACGGCTTTTCTGATGCCCCGTTCACCCAATTCCTGAACCAGGATAAGCAACTGGTCGGCTTTCTCGGGCTGGCGTTGCAGGAAATCATGTTCCTGGAAGCGCTCGGCGGGGTGCTGTCGCCAAGGAACATCCTGGTCATCGGCAACGCCCATGGCTGGAGCACCGTGGCGCTGTCCATGATCTTTCCGCAGGCCAAGGTGGTCGCCATCGATCCCGGCGTGGACGGCAACGCGCTGACCAACCGGATCGCGGCGGCCAATGGCCTGAACATGCGGGCGGTCGAGGGCTATTCGCCCCAGGCGGTCGCGCCGGTGGTGGCCGGGCATCTGAGCGGCAAGCCCGATCTGGTCCTGGTCGACGCGGTACATACCAACGAGGCTATCGTCGAGGATTTCCTGGCCTGCCGCGCCGTCGCCTCGAACGATGTCGTCTGGCTGTTCCACGACGTGATCAACTGCAGCCTCGTGGACGGCGTCAACCGTATCCGCGAGATCAGCGGGCTTACGGTCCAGGTTCTGACCCGCACCGCTTCGGGGATCGCCGTCGCCTATGGCGCCGCGCCGCAGGACTTCATCGACTACGTGGAGTGCTTTACCGACGCCAACATGAACGCCTTCCGGGCGTACCGGCGCATGGCCATCGACACGGCGGTCGACAGGCTGAGCGGGCAGATCGCCAAGCTGTAAGGCGGCTCAGTCGAACAGGCTGGAGACCGAACGCTCCTCGCTGATGCGCGAGATGGACTCGGCCATCAGGGGGGCGATGGTGACCTGGCGGATGTTGCGGGCCATCTTCACCGCCTCGGTGGCGGGGATGGAATCGGTGATCACCAGTTCTTCCAGCGGCGAGTTGGTGACGCGTTCCACCGCCTTGCCCGACAGCACGCCATGGGTGACGAAGGCGGCCACCGACACGGCTCCGGCCTTCATCAGCGCCTCGGCGGCGTTGCACAGCGTGCCGGCGGAATCGACGATGTCGTCCACCATGATGCAGCGGCGGCCCTTGACGTCGCCGATGATGTTCATCACCTCGGACACGCCGGCGCGCTCGCGCCGCTTGTCGATGATGGCCAGGTCGGCGTCGATGCGGCTGGCGATGGCCCGCGCCCGCACCACGCCGCCCACGTCGGGCGACACCACCATGACGTCGTCGCCCTGATAGCGGGCGCGGATGTCGTTGGTGAACACCGGGGCGGCGTAGAGGTTATCCAGCGGAATGTCGAAGAAACCCTGGATCTGGCCCGAGTGGAGGTCCAGCGTCACCACGCGGTCGGCGCCGGCGGTGGTGATCAGGTTGGCCACCAGCTTGGCCGAGATGGGCGAGCGGGGCGACGACTTGCGGTCCTGGCGGGCATAGCCGAAATAGGGGATCACCGCCGTGACGCGCCGGGCCGACCCGCGACGCAGCGCGTCGAGCGTGACCAGCAGCTCCATCAGGTTATCGTTGGCGGGATAGCAGGTGGACTGGATGACGAAGACATCCTCGCCACGCACGTTCTCGTGAATTTCGACGAACACCTCGTTGTCCGAGAACCGGCGGATCACCGCCTTGGTGATGGACATAGTGAGATATTCGGCGATCGCTTCCGCGAGAGGCCGGTTGCTGTTGCAAGCGAGGATTTTCATGTTGGATACCGCCGGGTTAGCGCGCTGCCGCGCTGACGTGAAACCGGCACCCGTATAACAGCCGGATACCCGTCCTGTAAACTGATGCCTATGACCGGCCGATTATTTCTGAGGTATGGCGGCTATGATGTCGGCGATGCCCTCGGCGCCACCGGCGGCGATATCGCCGGCCAGCGCGCCCCAGGGGCCGGACAGCCGCCCCTTGGGCAGCGCGCCCTGCTGGGCGGCCTTGCCCAGTTCCTCGCCGGTGCGGGCGTCCAGGACGATCCAGGCGACGTCGAGAACCTCCTCGCCGGGACGGCCCGGCACCAGGGTGACGCGCCCCCTGACGATCAGTTCCGCCTCGGCCCCGGCCAGCACCAGCCCCAAGCGCCGAAGCGCGATGCCCAGGGCCTTGGGCAGGGCGGAATCGCCATCGCCGGGCAGCCCGCCCAGCTTTTCGATCCGGATGGTGGGCACGCGGGGCGGGGCGGCGGAGGCCTCCGCCGTTTCGCCGTGCAGAGTCGCGGCGTAGCGGGCCACCAGCTCGTCGGCCAGCCGGTCGATGGTGGCCGGGCCGGCCTTGTCCCACAGCGCGCTGGGGACGGTTTGGGTGAATTCCACCGGGGTGTCGCCATCGGGCGCGATCAGGCGCCAGCGGAGCGTCTTGGCGGCGATGGTGGTCTCGGTGGCGGCGTCCAGCACCCAGCTGCCGCTGGCGGCGTTGCGCGTCGAGGCGGGGATGTCCTGGTCCGTCAGGCGTTTGATGATGGCGCGGACCAGGGCCTGGTCGCTGGGGCCGTCGCCCGGCGGGCGCACCACCACGCCACGGGGCCCCGGCGGGGCCACCGCCGCGTTGATTCCGTCGTGGCGGAACGGCTGGGGCAGGTCGCCGCAGGCGGCGACGAGCAGCACAAGCAGGACGGAAAGAAGCCTCATCGGTCCAGCATGATCACCGAGAGCTGGCGGCCGTAATCGGCCTCGCCCCTGAGGGTGGCGCGGCGATAGCTGAAGAAGCGGGCCTCGTCGCGCAGCGTGTCGGCAGGCACGCGGGTCACCTCGTGGACGCCCAGCCGGGACAGCTTGCGCGAGATGTAACCCGGCAGGTCGAACAGGTGGTGGCCGGGCTTGGCCGGCGAGGGGGCGAAGAAATCGGCGTTCTCGGCCGCCTCGGCCAGGAAGGGGGCGGGGAATTCCGGCCCGACCTCGTAATTGCGGTGCCCGATGCACGGCCCGATGGCGGCGACGATCTTGGGCTTCCTGGCGCCCATCTCGACCATGGTGGCGACGGTGTTCTCCAGCACGCCGCCCAGGGCGCCCTTCCAGCCGGCATGGGCCGCGCCGATGATGCCCGACTTGCCGTCGGCGAACAGCACCGGGGCGCAATCGGCGGTGAGGATGCCCAGCGCCACGCCCGGCTGGTCGGTGACCAGGGCGTCGGCCTTGGGAGCGTCGCCCGGCTCCCACGGCGTCTTCACCTTCACCACGTCGCTGGAATGGGTCTGGTAGAGGGTGACCAGGGCCTCTTCCGGCAGGTCCAGCAGCGCCATGGCGCGGCGGCGGTTTTCCCTGACCGCGTCGGGCTTGTCGCTGGATCCCGGGCCGCAATTGAGCGAGGCGTACAATCCTTCGGATACGCCGCCCTCGCGGGTGAAGAAGCCGTGGCGGATGCGGACGAACTCGTTGAGGGCCGACAGGGTGATCATTTAGGCGGATTCCAGGCCGGGGGGGACGGGCAGAAGGGGGGCGGCGAGCGCCAGGACCTTGAACAGGGTGCCCATTTCGCCGGGATCGATCAAGCGCCGTGCGCCACGGGCCAGTTCGGTGGCCTGCTCCGTGGTGGCGTTGGTCATCAGCATGCGGGCCCGTTCCTCGAGCCCCAAGCTGGCCAGGAAGCGGCCCTGGGGCACCGGGCCATGGGCCTTGGCGAGGCCCTGGGCGGCCTCGGCCAGGGCCTGGAAGTCCACATGGGCGGTGATGTCGGCATGGCCCGGCTGGGACAGCACCGGGTGATGCTTGTGGGCCTTCAAGGCCTGGAGCGAATCGCCGGCGGCGCTTTTCTCGTAGCCGTAATCGACGATCAGGGCCGCGCCGCCCTGATGGGCCAGCCGTTTGGCGATGGCGCGGGCCAGATCGCGGCCCTGGGGGCAGATCTCGGCCAGGGCGCCGTCGGGGGCGGCCAGCACGGCGGGCGCCAGGGGCGGCTCGACCACCGCCGGGCCAAGGGCGAAGGCGAAGGCCCCGGTCTCGTCCAGGCCCACCATCCGCTCGTGCCAACGGCCGTCGGCCTTTTCCAGTTGGCGGATGGGCAGGGCGTCGAACAGCTCGTTGGCCACCAGCAGCAGCGGCCCGTCGGGCAGGTCCTCGAAACGCTGGTGCCAGGTGACGTTCCGCCCCGTCAGGGTCTGGCGCTGGCGGTTGGCCAGGGCCGGGCTGGTCTCGACCAGATGCACCTCCAGAGCCTTGGCAAACGGCGGCAGGGCGCTTGCGGCGCGCAGCAGGTCGGCCATCAGGGTGCCGCGCCCCGGCCCCATCTCGGCCAGCACCACGCGCTCGGGCGCACCCATGCTCTGCCAGACCAGGGCGCACCACAGGCCGATCAGCTCGCCGAACATCTGGCTGACTTCCGGCGCGGTGATGAAGTCGCCGGCCATGCCGAACGGGTCGCGGCCCATGTAATAGCCATGCTCAGGGTGGCCCAGCGCCTCGGCCATGAAGGTCTCGACGGAAATCGGCCCCGTCGCCCGAATGCGTTCGGCGAGAATTCCCGAGAGAGGCATCAAGCGGTCTTCGGTCCGCGCCGCCACGCCCAGACCAGCAGGCCCAAGCCGACCAGCACCTGGGGGATGGACAGCAGCTGGCCCATGGTGGCACCGCCCCACAGGAAGCCCAGATGGGCGTCGGGCTGGCGGAAGAACTCGGCCGTAATGCGGCCCAGTCCGTAGCCGGCCAGGAATACGCCGGACAACGCGCCGGCGCGGAAGCGGATGTCGGTGAGCTTCCACAGGCCGAACATGACCAGAAACAGCAGCGCGCCTTCCAGCCCGGCCTCGTACAGCTGGCTGGGGTGGCGCGGCAGCGGCCCGCCGCCGGGGAAGACCATGGCCCATTCCACGTCGAGGGCGGGCCGCCCGAACAGCTCGCCGTTGACGAAATTGGCGATGCGGCCGAAGAACAGGCCGATGGGCACGGCGCAGCAGATGACGTCGCCCACCTGGAACAGGTTGCGCTTGCGGAAGTGGGAAAAGGCGATGATGCCGATGATCACGCCCAGCGCGCCGCCGTGGAACGACATGCCGCCCTGCCAGACCATGGGAATCTCCAGCGGGTTGGCGAGATAGTGGAGCGGCTTGTAGAACAGCACGTAGCCCAGCCGGCCGCCCAGCACCACGCCCATGGTGGCCCAGACCAGGAAGTCGTCGACCTCTTCCTCGGTCATGGCATTGGGCGGGCGGGACACCAGGAACTTGACGTAGCGCCAGCCCAGCATCAGCCCGGCGATATAGGCCAGCGCGTACCAGCGGATGGCGAACGGCCCCAGCTGCAGCGCGATGGGATCGATCTGGGGATAGGCCAGCGCGAGGGTCATCAGCGGTACGGGTCCGCAGAGGCTAGGAAGCGCTTCACGTACATCTCGACGCCGTCCTCCAGCGAGGTGAAGGGCTTGGAATAGCCGGCACGGTGCAAGCGTTCCATCTTGGCCTGGGTGAAGTACTGGTACTTGTCCCTGATCTCGATGGGGGTGTCGCGGAACTTGATCTGCGGCTCGCGGCCCACGGCGCGGTAGACGGCGTTGGCGAGGTCGAGGAACGAGCGCGCCTTGCCGGTGCCCACGTTGAACAGGCCGCTGACCTTGGGGTTCTCGATCAGCCACATGATCACGTCCACCACGTCGCCGACCCAGATGAAGTCGCGCAGCTGGCCGCCATCGGGGTACTTGGGATTGTGGGACTTGAACAGCTGATAGGCGGCGTTCTTCTCGGCGTGGGGATAGACCTGGGCCACCACGCTCTGCTGGCCGCCCTTGTGGTACTCGTTGGGGCCGTAGACGTTGAAGAACTTGAGGCCCGCCCATTGCGGCGGCTTGCGCGAGCCGGCCCACACCTTGCGCGCCACCCGGCGGTCGAACAGGTGCTTGGACCAGCCGTAGGCGTTCAAGGGGCGCAGTTTCGCCAGGTGCTCCATGGTGCTGTCGTCGTCGAAGCCCACCGTGCCGTCGCCATAGGTGGCGGCTGAGGAAGCGTAGATGAAGCGTACGTTGTGCAGCGCGCACCACTTCCACAGCGCCAGCGACAGCGAGAAGTTGTTGGCCAGGATCTTGTCGGCGTCGGTCTCGGTGGTGGCCGAGATGGCGCCCATGTGGATCACCATCTCCATGTGCTTGGCGTTGGCTTCCAGGAAGTCGAAGATCTGCTCGGGGTGGACGATGTCGGCCAGCTCGCGCTTGGCGATGTTCTGCCACTTGGTGCCCGAGCGCAGGCGGTCGCACACCACCAGCTTGCCCGCCCCCCGCTCCTCGAGGGCCGCCAGGATGTTGGAACCGATGAAGCCGGCTCCGCCGGTGACGAGGATCATGGGGCGCTCCGCGACTGGGAATTGTCCGCGACTCTTATAGGCCGGGACGGGAAGGCCCGCAAGTTACCGTCTGATCCTCATCTTCATGCGCTCGACCGCGTCGACCAGGCCGGCGCGGGTGCCGGGCTCCATGGCCGAGTGGCCGGCGTCGGGAATGATGCGCAGCTCGCAATTGCCCCAGGCCCGCGCCAGGTCGTCGGCTGAACTGGGCGGGCAGACCATGTCGTAGCGGCCCTGGACGATGATGGCCGGCAGATGGCGGATTCTGTCGAGGTCCGCCAAAAGCTGATTGGGGCGCATGAAGCCGTCATGGGCCATGTAATGGGCCTCGATGCGGGCCAGGGCCAGGGTGGTGGGGCCGTCGCCCATCCCGTTCTCGTCACGGGGCAGCAGGCGGGCGCAGGCCTCCTCGTAGGCGCACCACGTGCGGGCGGCGGGCATATGGATCATGGGGTCGGGGTGGTTGAGCCGCCGGAGATAGGAGGCAAGCGGATGGTCGCGCTCGGCCTCGGGCAGGAAGGTGATGAACTGGCGCCGCGCCTCGGGAAAGAAATGGCCCATGCCGTTCATGAACCACTCCACCTCTTCCGGCCGGAACAGGAAGACGCCGCGCATGACGAAGCCGGTGCAGCGCTCAGGGAAGGCCTCGCCATAGGCCAGCGCCAGCGTGCTGCCCCACGAGCCGCCGAACAGCAGCCAGCGATCCACGCCCAGGTGGTGGCGCAGCGCTTCCAGGTCGGCTACCAGATGGGCGGTGGTGTTGGCCTCCACCGAGGCGACAGGGCGCGAGCGCCCGCTGCCGCGCTGGTCGAACAGCACGATGCGCCAGAACGAGGGGTCGAAGAAGCGGCGATAGGTGGGCGCCGTGCCCGCCCCCGGCCCCCCATGGACGAAGACCGCCACCGGGCCGTCGGGATTGCCCGACACCTCCCAGTAAAGACTGTGGCCGTCCCCCACGGCCAGCATGCCCGAGGCGTGGGACTCGAACGGGGCAAACAGCTCCATGGAATCTCCTCTTTCGCTTGTTTCCAATATGGCACGGGCGCCGTCGGCCTGCGAGTGCTTGACGGTAGGTATTCGCACGGCCTAAACCCGCCCTCATGAAAGTGGACGATTTCGACTTCGACCTGCCGCGCGAGATGATCGCCGAACGTCCCGCCTGCCCACGGGATGCGGCGCGGCTGCTGCATGTTCCCGCTAATGGCGGTCTGGTGGACCTCGGCATCCGCGACCTGCCGTCGCTGCTGGCGCCCGGCGACATCCTGGTGTTCAACGACACCAGGGTGATTCCCGCCCGCCTGTTCGGTAAACGGGGGCTGGCGGGGGTCGAGGTGACGCTGCACCAGCGCACCGGCCTGGCCCAGTGGAAGGCCTTCGCCCGCCCGGCCAAGAAGCTTCGGCCCGGCGACCGGGTGGACTTCGCCGAGGGGTTCTTCGCCTCCGTCGCCGAAAAGGGCGAGATGGGCGAGGTGACGCTGGATTTCGACCGTTCGGGCGAGGATCTGATGGCGGCGCTGGAAGCCCACGGCCGCCTGCCGCTGCCGCCCTATATCCGCCAGGGCGAGGCCGACGAGCGTGACCGGGGCGATTACCAGACCGTCTTCGCCCGCCAGAAGGGGGCGGTGGCCGCGCCCACCGCCGGGCTGCACTTCACGCCGGAACTGCTGGCGGCCTTGGACGCGCGCGGCATCCGTCGCGTCACCGTCACCTTGCATGTGGGGGCGGGGACCTTCCTGCCGGTCAAGGTGGATGATACCGACGACCACCGCATGCATCAGGAAATCGGCGTGGTGACCCCCGAGGCCGCCGCCGCCATCAACGCCGCCAAGACGGCGGGCGGACGCGTGGTGGCGGTGGGCACCACCTCGGCCCGTCTGCTGGAAAGCGCCGCCGATCCGCTGGGCACGCTGCGGCCCTTCGATGGCGCCACCGACATCTTCATCACGCCGGGCCACGCCTTCCGGCTGGTGGACGTGCTGCTCACCAATTTCCACCTGCCGCGCTCGACCCTGTTCATGCTGGTTTCGGCCCTGTGCGGCCTTCCACGCATGAAGGCGGCCTACGAGCATGCCAAGGCGGCGGGCTACCGCTTCTACTCCTACGGCGATTGCTGCCTGCTGGAGAGGAAGACTTGATCGTTAGTCCCGTCATGCGCGGGCTTGACCCGCGTATCCACGTGTGTCCGTTTGGCATCGTGCCGCCGGTCGGACGTGGGTGGCCGGAACAAGTCCGGCCATGACGAGAAAAGTTGAGAGCGCCTCATGACCGAATTCTCCTTCGAACTCCTGGCCACCGATGGCGCCGCTCGGCGGGGCCGCGTGCAGACCGCCCACGGTCCCATCGACACCCCGGCCTTCATGCCGGTGGGCACGGCCGGCACGGTCAAGGCCATGCTGCCGGCTTCGGTGGCCGCCACCGGCGCACAGATCGTGCTGGGCAACACCTATCACCTGATGCTGCGCCCGGGGGCCGAGCGGGTGGCGCGCTTAGGCGGGTTGCACAAGTTCATGAACTGGCCGGGACCGATCCTCACCGATTCCGGCGGGTTCCAGGTGATGAGTCTGGCCAAGCTCCGGAAGATGGACGCCGACGGCGTCACCTTCCAGTCGCACCATGACGGCTCGAAGCACCGCCTGACGCCGGAAAGCTCCATGGAGATCCAGCGCCTGCTGGACGCCGACATCACCATGGCCTTCGACGAATGCACCCCCTTTCCCGCCACCCATGAACAGGCGGAAGAGAGCATGCGTCTGTCCATGCGCTGGGCGCGCCGCTCCAAGGAGGCGTTCGTGGCGCGGGAGGGCTATGGCCTGTTCGGCATCGTCCAGGGCGGCGTTTACCCGGACCTGCGGGCGGAATCGGCCAAGGCCCTGCTGGAGATCGGCTTCGAGGGCTATGCCGTGGGCGGGCTGGCGGTGGGCGAGGGCCAGGACGCCATGTTCGCCACGCTGGACGTCACCACGCCCTTGTTGCCCGCCGATAAGCCCCGCTACCTGATGGGGGTGGGCCGCCCGTCGGACATCATCGGCGCGGTGGGGCGCGGCATCGACATGTTCGATTGCGTCATGCCCACCCGCTCGGGCCGCACCGCCCAAGCCTTCACCCGGCGCGGCACCGTCAATCTGCGCAACGCCCGGCACCAGGACGATCCCCGGCCGCTGGAAGAGGGCTGCCCCTGTCCGGCCTGCCGCGACCACAGCCGAGCCTATCTCCACCACCTGATCCGGTCCGAGGAGATATTGGGGCCCATGCTGCTGACCTGGCATAACATCCAGGCCTACCAGACCCTGACGGCGGGCTTGCGCGCGGCCATCGCCGAAGGCCGCTTCGCCCAGTTCGCGGCGGAGGCGGCGGCACTGGAAGAGATGGGGGACATTCCGCCGCTATGAGCGGCCATCTCGCCTATCTTCTGGCCTGGATCGCCTTCGGCCTGTCCCACAGCGCGCTGGCCGGACGCGATCTCGCCGGGCGCTGGTCGCGCATTGTATACAATATCATCGCCGTCGCCGCCTTCCTCGCCGTGGGCGGGGTGGGAGCCCGGGCGCTGGGGGGCGAGCCCGCCTTCGATCTGCCGCTCTGGGCCAGGCTGGGGCTGGGGGCGGTGCATCTGGCCGGCTGGGCGGTGATGCTGCTGTCGGCCCGCTATTACGACCTGGGGCGGCTGGGGGGATTGAGCCAGCTGCGCCATCCCGACCAGCCGCAAGACGAGTCGCTTCGCCTGGACGGCCCCCACGCCTGGGTGCGTCATCCCCTGTATGCCGGGGCCTTCCTGATCCTGTGGGGGGCGGCGGCTTCGCCGCTGGGCCTCGCCACAGCATTGTGGGGAAGCCTTTACCTGCTGGTGGGCACCTATTGCGAGGAGCGCCGCCTGCTGGCCCGCTATGGCGAGGATTACGCCGCCTATCGGGCCAGGGTGCCCGCCTTCGTGCCGTGGCGGGGGCGGATTCCTACCGCTTGACTCCGCAGGCCTTGTCGGCGGCGGACAGGGCGTCGGAGAAGCCCGACAGCGGGAAGGCGGCGGCCACGTCGGTTCCCTTGGCCGGGCTGGCGTGCAGGATGGCTTCCTTGCCCCTCTGCAGGCTGGTGACGATGGCCTTGTCGGCCTTGGAATCGTCGGCCCAGGCGCGGTCGCCCTTGGTGAACAGCGAGTGCTTCATGGCGCCCACCTGCAGTTCGACCTTGGAGTCCTTCTTGAACCCATAGACGCCGTTGATGCTGACCTCGTCGCTGCTCTTGGCGCCGGGGCGATGGGTGACGATCAGGTAGGTGGTGGTGGGCTTGCCCTTCTCGCCGCCGGTGACCTTGCCGGCGGTGGCGGCCAGATAGCAGGTGGCGGCCTTGCCCTCGGTGTAGGAGAAGGCCTCCCACTCGCCGAACTTGCCCAGGCGCTTGGTGGCGTCGGCGGCGAGGGCCGTGCCGGTGGATGCGAAGACGGCGGCGGCGATGATGAGCGAACGGGCGATCATGGGCAGGAATCCTCGGCTGGCATCTGGAATCTTAATAGCCGTCAAAGACGGGAATGGGAATCGAAAAGGGCCCGGCCTTGCGGCCGAGCCCTTCCGAAACTGCTTCGACGTCGCCGATTAGGGCAGGACGATCTCGACGCGGCGGTTCTGCGGCTCGCGCACGCCGTCGGGGGTCGGGACCATGGGCGAGGACTTGCCCTTGGCGACCACGACGATCTGGCTGCCCGGGATGCCCAGCTGCTCCAACTGCGCCTTGACGGCGGCGCCGCGCTTCTCGGACAGGGCCTGGTTGTACTTGGCGCTGCCCGACAGGTCGGTATGGGCCGACAGGTCGATGCGGGCCGAACCGGCCGACTTGGCGGCGCCGGCGGCCTGCTGCAGGACGCGGGCGGCTTCCGGGGTGATCTGCGCCTTGTCGAAGTCGAAGAACACGATGTAGTTCTTCTGCACCTGGGCCATGGGCTTGGGCGCCGGGGCCGGAGCCGGGGCGGCGACCGGAGCCGGAGCGGGGGCCGGAGCGGCCTTCGGCGCGTTGAACTTGTAGACGAAGCCCAGCATCACGCCGTGGTCGCGATACTCGGAATCCAGCTTGGTGCCGGCGGCGGACTTGGTCTCGTAGTCCAGGGTGGCGAAGTAGCGATACTGGGCCTTCAGCTCGACATTGTCGGTGACGTCGTAGCCCACGCCGGCGAAGCCCTGGTAGGCGAACTGCCAGTCGCTGCCGTTATAGGCGTCGGCGCCGCTCTTCTTGACCTTGCCGTTGTCCACATAGGCGGTACCGATACCCAGGCCGACGAAGGGATGCCACTTGGACTGGGGCAGGAACTCGTAGACGCCGTTGATCATCGGGGCCAGCGCGGTGGTGCTGCCGCTGCCCGACGCGCCGCCGACCTTGTCGATGCCGCTGTCGCGATAGGACAGTTCGCCTTCAACGCGCCACTGGCCGAAGCCGTAGCCCACCACGCCCTGGGTCAGCCAGCCGACCTCGGACTCGGACTTGAGGCCGGAGACGCCGCTGTTCTTGGAATCCTGCAGGAACTGGGCGCCGGCGTCGAGGCCGACATACCACTGGGCCTGGGCGGCCACCGGGGCCAGGGCGCCGGCGACGACGGCCGCGGCGAGGAGGGACTTGATGCTGCGCATGGTTTTTACCTTCCCAAGAGGGTGCGAGGCGTTGTGAATCTGCCCCCATATGTACAGCCGGTGGCTGAGGGCGGCAAGACGGCCGCGCCGCGCTGCGGCACGATCTTCGGCGCCTGTTGCGTAAAAGCCACAGTGTTACGCGGAGGTCGTAGCCGGTTCGTCTGGGGGGGTGGACTCTGCCTGTGCCTTAAGGCGTGCGAACGAGCGCACGCTGAGCGGAATCATCCCGAGATAGAGCGTGCCCAGCAGCGACAGGGTCAGCCACGGCTCGGTGACCAGGAAGGCGGCGGCCAGTCCGATGACCAGCAGGATGGGCAGCACCCATTTGTGGGGCACGCGGACCTTCTTGAACGAGAAGGTGGGGATCTTGCTGACCATCAGGAACGACACGCCCATCAGGAAGACCGAGACCACCACCGGCTGGTCGAAGAATCCGCCGCCGAACTGGATGGTGAACACCAGCGGCATCAGCACCAGTCCGGCCGCCGCCGGGGCGGGGACGCCGGTGAAGAAGTTGTAGGCGTAGGGTGGCAAATCGGGCTCGCCGATCATGGTGTTGAAGCGCGCCAGGCGCAGCGCGCAGCACACCGAGAACAGCAGCACCATGGCCCAGCCATAGGCCCCCGCGCCCTGCATGGTCCAGAAATACAGCACCATGGCCGGCGCCACGCCGAAGCTGACGAAGTCGGACAGGGAATCCAGCTCGGCGCCGAACTTCGACGTGCCCTGCAGCAGGCGGGCCACCCGACCGTCCAGCCCGTCCAGGATGGCGGCCAGCACGGTGGACATCACCGCCTCCTTCCACATGCCGTGGACGGCGAAGCGGATGGAGGTCAGCCCCGCGCACAGCGCCAGCATCGTCAGGATGTTGGGGATCAGCTTGTTGATCGACAACCCTCGGATGCGGGGCGGGCGCTTGGGGCGGAACATCAGCGGATTTCCCCCTGACGGGCGCCTTCCGCCGAATCCAGGTCGGCCAGCACGGTCTCGCCGGCGATGATGCTTTGTCCCAGGCTGACCAGGGGGGCGACGCCGTCGGGCAGATAGACGTCGACGCGCGAGCCGAAGCGGATCAGGCCGAAGCGCTGGCCGGCCCGGACCTGCTGGCCTTCCTTCAGGTCGCACTTGATTCGACGCGCCACCAGCCCGGCGATCTGCACGAAGGCGATCTCGCGGCCGTCGGCGCGGCTCATGCGCACGCTCATGCGCTCGTTGTCGGCGCTGGCCTTGTCCAGCGAGGCGTCGAGGAACTTGCCGGGACGGTACGAGCACTTGACGATGGCGCCGTCCACCGGGCAGCGGTTGATGTGGACCGAGAACACGCTCATGAACACCGAGATGCGCATGCGGGGTTCGTCGCCCATCTCGAGCTCGGGCGGCGGGGCGACCATGCCCACCATCTGCACCACGCCGTCGGCGGGGCTGATCACCAGGCCGTCGCGGGTCGGCGTGACGCGGTCGGGATCGCGGAAGAACCAGGCGCACCAGCAGGTGAGCAGCGCTCCAACCCAGCCCAGCGGTCCCCAGACCTGGCCCAGCAGCAGGGCTCCCAGCGCGAACAGGCCGACGAAGGGCCACCCCTCGCGGTTGATGGGGAACCAGAGATACTTGGTCAGGGAAATCTGCTGAGCCTGCACGCGTCACCTCCGAATGGCCGCCCCCTCCATTAGTCGGGGCGATGTCCTTGGGCAAGGCCGGCCTTTTGGATTTTCATCCCGGTCGGCGGCATGATACTAGTGTGGAGGAACCTAAGTTCCTACCATGAATTTCGTCGAGGATCGGGCGGCGTCGGCATGTCCAAGTCGAATGCGTTTTCTTTGGGTGGCATGGCCTTGCCGTTGGATATCGACGCGGTGCTCGAAGGCGCTGAGGCTCCGCCCCTGGCCCTGGGCGATGGCCCGGTGGCCTTCGATTTCGGTTTCCGCTTCGTCCGCTTCGCCGGCCGTCTGGAACAGGCCGGGTCCTCGGTCCTGCTCAAGCTGGTGGGCGATCTGGGCCCCATGCCCTTCTCGGCGGAATCGCCGGCGGCCCGTGCCGGGCTGGCCCGGATCGTCGACGCGGGCAACGCCGTTCTGGGCGGGGGAAGCTTCCGCATCAACCAGGGACGCATCCTGCTGGGGGGCGAGCTTTCAGTGCCCACGCCGGTCTCGGCGGTCCGTCTGGTTTCGGCGGTGATCCGCTTCCTGGCTCCGGCCGTTCCCTACATGGAGCTGATCGCCATGTATGTGCGCCCGCCGCTGGCCCCGGCCCGTCCGGGCGAAAGCGCCGTGCGTCCGGAATGGCGCCGGGCCAAGTCCCGGGGACGTTAGCGCCTCTTTCCTACTTCGCGGGCCTACTTCGCGGCCCTACTTCGCGGGAACGCTGAACACCTGACCGGGATAGATGAGGTCGGGGTTCTTGATGCTGTCGCGGTTGGCCTCGAAGATCACCGTGTAGGCGACGCCCTGGCCGTAAAGCCGCCGGGCGATGCGCCACAGCGAGTTACCCTGCAGCACCGTCACGCTCGAGCCGCCCGAAGGCGCGACGTTGTCGCCCAGAATCCACGGGAATTCCACCCGGGCCAGCACCTTGCCCTTGTCGTCCACCTGGTCGGCGCGCAGCGTATGGCTGCCCTTGCCCGGCGCTAAGGTCGAGTTCACCCGCCAGTTGCCGTCCGCGTCGGCGGTGGTGCGGCCCAGCAGCCGGTTGTCCATGTAGACGTTGACCTTGGCCCCGGAGGGCGCGCGGCCGCTGACCGCCATGCGGCCCTTGTCGTCGTGGTCGACGATGTCGAGCGAAAGGGCGCCCGGAGCGCCGTTGGCGGGGCCCTGCAGGATGCGGCTGCTGCCGTCGCGGCCCGACTTGATGGCCAGCGCCGAGCCCTGGCCGCGGGGCGGCACCACCAGGACGACGGACTCGCCGGACTCCACCGTGCTGCCGTCGGGATTGACGGCCCTCAGCCGCAGTTCCCGCGAGCCGGGAGCCAGCGGGCCGGAGGGCAGGAACACCCACTCGCCGCGCTGGTCGGCGGTGACCTGGCCCAGTTCCTTGCCGCCGTCGATGATGACGACCCGCGCTCCGGGCTTGGCGCGCCCGGCGATGACCGCGTCGCCGCCGGAATCGATGCGGACCACGTCGAAGGTCGGCTCGTTCGCGTCGGCCACGGCGGCGGGGGCCGCCGCGCCGGGCGGCGGCAGGGTCTGGACGACCATCTCCTTGGTGTCGTCACGCTGGCTGAGCATGGCAAGCACGATGGCGACAACCGCGACGGCAAGTCCGATCAGGGCGATGAGCGTAGGCCGGTTCAAGGCGCCTCGCGAGGTGGTGGCGGAAGAATTTGCGGTCGCTACCCTAGCTCTAAATTCCGCCAGTGTCACGGGCGGGAATCCATCATTCCGGTGCGTTTCATGGGTTTCGGGTGGGGCCTACCCGCCCGTTTCCCCTCCCAACGAGTAGGATTGAGTCTTGCGTTTGGCGTCTCGAATGCTATCGTCCCGCGTTTGCCGCGTGGCGGGATTTCACGGGCAATCGACGGCATGGGCTTCCAGCGAAGGGATGAGAAACGATGAGCACCGCGAAAATCATCTGGACCAAGGTTGACGAGGCGCCGGCTCTGGCGACCTATTCCCTGCTTCCCATCGTCCAGGCCTTTACCGGGGCGGCCGGAGTGGCCGTGGAAACCCGCGACATCTCGCTGGCCGGCCGCATCATCGCCAATTTCCCCGAGAACCTGACGCCTGCCCAGAAGATCAAGGACGAACTGGCCGAACTGGGCGAGCTGACGCTCAAGCCCGAAGCCAACATCATCAAGCTGCCCAACGTCAGCGCTTCCGTGCCCCAGCTCAAGGCCGCCATCAAGGAGCTGCAGTCCCAGGGCTACAAGATCCCCGACTTCCCCGAGGACCCCAAGACCGATGCCGAGAAGGAAATCAAGGCCCGCTACGGCAAGGTTCTGGGCTCGGCGGTGAACCCGGTCCTGCGCGAGGGTAATTCCGACCGCCGCGCCGCGCTGTCGGTCAAGAACTACGCCAAGAAGAATCCCCACAAGATGGGCGCCTGGGCCTCTTCGTCCCAGTCCCACGTGGCTCACATGAATGCCGGCGACTTCTACGGCAGCGAGAAGTCGGTGACCGTTTCCGACGCCACCACCGTGCGCATCGAGCTGGTGGGCAAGGACGGCGCCACCACCGTGCTGAAGGAAAAGACCGCTCTGAAGGCCGGCGAGGTCATCGACGCCGCCGTGATGAGCGCCAAGGCGCTGCGCGCCTTCTACGCCGAGCAGATCAACGACGCCAAGTCCCAGCCGGGCCTGCTGCTGTCGCTGCATCTCAAGGCCACCATGATGAAGGTCTCGGACCCCATCATGTTCGGCCACGCCGTCACCGTGTTCTTCAAGGACGTGTTCGAGAAGCACGCGGCCGCCATCAAGGATATCGGCGTCAACGTCAACAACGGCTTCGGCGACCTGATCGCCAAGCTGGACAAGCTGCCCGCCGCCAAGAAGGCCGAGATCGAGGCCGACATCAAGGCCGCCTACGAGGCCGGCCCGCCGCTGGCCATGGTCAATTCCGACAAGGGCATCACCAACCTGCACGTGCCGTCCGACGTGATCGTCGACGCCTCCATGCCCGCCATGATCCGTGATTCGGGCCGCATGTGGGGCACCGACGGCAAGCTGCACGACACCAAGGCCATGATCCCCGACCGCTGCTACGCCCGCATGTATCAGGTGGTCATCGACGACTGCAAGAAGCATGGCGCCTTCGATCCCAAGACCATGGGCAGCGTGCCCAACGTCGGCCTGATGGCCCAGAAGGCCGAGGAATACGGCTCGCACGACAAGACCTTCGAGGTCCCCGCCGACGGCGTGGTCCGCGTGGTCGACGCTTCGGGCAAGGTGCTGCTGGAGCAGAAGGTCGAGGCCGGCGACATCTTCCGCGCCTGCCAGACCAAGGACGCGCCGATTCAGGATTGGGTCAAGCTGGCCGTCACCCGCGCCCGGCTGTCCAATACCCCGGCCATCTTCTGGCTGGACAAGAACCGCGCCCACGACGCCCAGATCATCGCCAAGGTGGAAAAGTACCTGGGTGACCACGACACCAAGGGGCTGGACATCTCCATCAAGGCCCCGGAAGAGGCCATCGCCGTCTCGCTGGAGCGCATCCGCAAGGGCCAGGACACCATCTCGGTGACCGGCAACGTGCTGCGCGACTACCTGACCGACCTGTTCCCCATCCTGGAGCTGGGCACAAGCGCCAAGATGCTGTCCATCGTTCCGCTGATGGCGGGCGGCGGCCTGTTCGAGACCGGCGCCGGCGGCTCGGCGCCCAAGCACGTGCAGCAGTTCCAGGAGGAAGGCTATCTCCGCTGGGATTCGCTGGGCGAGTTCCTGGCGCTGGCCGTGTCGCTGGAGCATCTGGCCCAGACCTTCAAGAACCCCAAGGCCCAGGTGCTGGCCGACACCCTGGATCAGGCCAACGGCAAGATCCTGGACAACAACAAGTCCCCCGCCCGCAAGGTGGGCGAGCTGGACAACCGCGGCAGCCACTTCTACCTGGCCATGTACTGGGCCCAGGCCCTGGCCGAGCAGACCAAGGACAAGGAGTTGGCCGCCAAGTTCGCTCCGCTGGCCAAGGCGCTGACCGAGAACGAGGCCAAGATCAACGCCGAGCTGATCGCGGCTCAAGGCAAGCCCGTCGACATGGGCGGTTACTACAGCCCGAACGATTCCAAGACCTCGGCCGCCATGCGGCCCAGCGCCACTCTGAACGCGGCGCTGGCCGCCATCTAATACGGTACGGCGGCGGCGGGAGATGCGAACTCCCGCCGCTTTCGTTCCGGTCCGCCACAGTTTGAGTTGGTGGGCCGCCTCATCCAAACGCCTGGCGAACAGGCTCGTGGGGCGGGCCGCTTGAGACAAGCAGTTATTGGGCCTTTCGCACCCCGAGGAACACCGTCAATGAAGAAGATCAAAGTCGCAAACCCGATCGTCGAGCTGGACGGCGACGAGATGACCCGGATCATCTGGAAGTTCATCAAGGACAAGCTGATCCTGCCCTACCTGGACGTGGATCTGAAATATTACGATCTGGGCATCGAATACCGCGACAAGACCGACGACAAGGTGACGATCGAGGCCTCGGAGGCCATCAAGAAGTACGGCGTCGGCGTCAAGTGCGCCACCATCACCCCCGACGAGGCGCGGGTGAAGGAATTCAACCTGAAGAAGATGTGGAAGTCGCCCAACGGCACCATCCGCAACATTCTTGACGGCACCGTGTTCCGCGAGCCGATCATCTGCAAGAACGTGCCGCGCCTGGTGCCCGGCTGGACCAAGCCCATCGTCATCGGCCGCCACGCCTTCGGCGACCAATACAAGGCCACCGACTTCACCGTCCCCGGCCCCGGCAAGCTGACCATCAAGTTCGTCGGCACCAACGGCGAGACCATCGAGCACGAAGTGTTCGACTTCCCCGGCGCCGGCGTGGCCATGGGCATGTACAACCTGGACGAGTCCATCTACGGCTTCGCCCGGGCCTGCATGAATTACGGCCTGCAGAAGAAGTGGCCGGTGTACCTGTCGACCAAGAACACCATCCTCAAGGCCTATGACGGCCGCTTCAAGGACATCTTCCAGGAAGTGTTCGATAAGGAGTTCAAGGTCGAGTTCGACAAGCTGGGCATCACCTACGAGCACCGCCTGATCGACGACATGGTGGCGTCCGCCTTGAAGTGGTCGGGCGAGTTCGTCTGGGCCTGCAAGAACTACGACGGCGACGTGCAGTCCGACACCGTGGCCCAGGGCTTCGGCTCACTGGGCCTGATGACCTCGGTGCTGATGAGCCCCGACGGCAAGGTCGTCGAGGCCGAGGCCGCCCACGGCACGGTGACGCGGCACTACCGCGAGCACCAGAAGGGCAAGGAGACCTCGACCAATCCGATCGCGTCGATCTTCGCCTGGACCCGCGGCCTGTTCTATCGCGCCCAGTTCGACAACACCCCCGAGGTGGCGAAGTTCGCCCAGTCCCTCGAGGAAGTGTGCGTGGAAACGGTGGAATCCGGCTTCATGACCAAGGACCTGGCCATCCTGATCGGCCCCGGCCAGTCGTGGCTGACCACCCAGCAGTTCCTGGACAAGCTGGACGAGAACCTGAAGAAGCGGATGGGTCTGGCCTGATCCTCCGAGGGGGGGCGGCCGGGACGGCCGCGCTCCACGACGGACCGACCTCTGGAGCGCGGGCGTCTCGCCCGCAAACCGGTCAAAAAAGAACCCCGCCGAGGCCAATGCGTCGGCGGGGTTTCTTTTGGTCCGGGTCAGCGGACGCCGAACGCTTCGATGCGCCGGTGCATCTCCTCCTGGGCGCGGCTCAACTCGCGCAGATTGTCCCTGATCTGGGCCATGGTGGCGCCGAAACCGGCGCGAAAGGTGTCGAGATTGAAGGGCATTCTTCGGCGTTTCCTTCGGCTGGATTTAGTCCAGGCATTGGCTATGCGCGAAGTATGTCAAAGATCGGTCAACACAGTTCGCGCTCTTGGTTAACTGAATTTAAACCAATGCGAAATGTGTCGTCACTTCTCTATTCGGTAGTAGGTCCTTACCCGTAACTCTGCACCAGGGACCCTACGACGAGATACCACCCGTCCACCATGACGAAGAAGATCAGCTTAAACGGAAGTGAGATCATGGCCGGCGGAATCATCATCATGCCCATGCTCATCAGCACCGAGGCGATGACCATGTCGATGATCAGGAAGGGCAGGAAGACCAGGAAGCCGATCTCGAACGCCCGGCGCAGCTCGCTGATCATGAAGGCGGGAACCAGGGCCTTCAGGGGCACGTCCTCGGCCTTCACCACGTCCTTGGAGCGCGACAGGTCCATGAACAGCTTCAGGTCCTGGGCGCGGACATGCCTGCTCATGAAGGCGTGAAACGGCCTGACGGCCTTCTCGAAGCCCTCCAGCTCGTCCAGGTGGCCGTCCATCACCGGCTGGATGCCGTCGGTCCAGGCCTTCTCAAAGGTGGGCGCCATGACGAAGGCGGTGAGGAACATGGCCAGGCTGACCATCACCGTGTTGGGCGGGCTCTGCTGGGTGCCCAGCGCCTGACGCAGGAAGCCCAGCACCACCACGAAGCGGGTGAACGACGTCACCATCACCAGGATGCTTGGCGCCACCGAAAGCACGGTGGTCAGCGCGATCAGCTGGATGATGCGCGAGGTGGCGGAGGCCTGGGGGCCGCCTAAGTCGATGTTCAGCGACTGGGCCAGGACCGGTCCCGCCGCCAGGGCGGTCATGATGCCGGCGGCGATGGCCAGGATCAGCCGGGGGCGGGACATCGGCAGGCGGGTCATGATCCGGTCTCCGGCTTGGGGGCGTCGGGCCACGAGGCCTCGGGCTTGGACAGGGCGAAGGCGGCCCGGGGACAATCGGCCTCCACCACCACGGGCTGCGCACCGCCCAGGACCAGCAGATGCTCGCGGTCGTCGCGGCGCACCAGGACAAGACGATGTTTCACGTCCAGGGTCAAGGATTCGACGATGCCGAGGCGCCGTCCGGTGGCGTTGCGGCCGGCCATGACGCCGGGCAGGCGGCTCCGCACCACCCAAACCACGGCGAAGATCAGTCCCAGCACCGCCACGAGCGACAGGATGAAGCGCAGGTAATTGGCTGAATCCATGCTCAGGCGTCCAGGGATGTCGGATTGTGGCGCTGGGTCAGCGCGGCGGCCAGCCGGTCGAGATCCTCGACCAGGGCCTCGAGGCCGGGGCGGAAGGCGGCACCCTCGGTGCGCTCCAGGCCGAGGACGGCGCCGCAGACGAACTTCACCCGGCCTTCCAGGGCGGCCAGGTCCACCTCGGTGCCGGTGGCGAGCAGGCGCCGGGCGGTTCCCACCAGGGTGGCGGCCTTTTCCAGTTCCTGGCGGACGGTTTCGGACTGTTCGCTCATGCGCTGCCTCCCGGAGCCGCCGTCGCGCCCATGGCGGCGTTGGCGCGGTAGACATAGGCCAGGATCTCGGCCACGGCGACGAAGGCCTCCACCGGAATGACGGTGTCCACCTCGACGGCGGCCAGCACCTCGGCCAGATCGGGATCGGTGCGGACCTTCACCCCATGGGCGAAGGCCAGTTGCAGAATCTGTTCGGCCACCGCGCCGCGACCCGAGGCGGTGACGGTGGGCATGCCGGGATTGTCGGGGTCGTCGGCCAGCGCCACGGCGACCTGACGGCGCCGGGGTTGGGCGGCGGCCTTGGCCCGCTCGCTCTCCGCCTCTTCGTCCCAAATGTCCCTGTTGCCCATCGGCGGCTTCCCAAAGGGGGCGTCAGCCTCCACAATGGCTCCGGCGCGCTTAAAATTCGTTTAAGCCGGGGGCGGGCCGGGCGGCCCGCAAACCCGCGTCGCGACTCGGACTTTACGGAATCTTAAAGGGGCCGGGCGGATAGTGAACTTGGCGAGAAAGGCTCCGCTCGCCCATCATTGCTGCAGGCGTAAGGTTTCGCGCGAATGTACGACGATCTCGGCATTTTCAAGATGGCCAAGGCTCAGATGGACTGGATCGCCCAGCGCCAGGAGGTGCTGGCCGGCAACATCGCCAACGCCAACACGCC
Source organism: Magnetospirillum sp. XM-1 (assembly GCF_001511835.1). Classification (NCBI taxonomy): domain Bacteria; kingdom Pseudomonadati; phylum Pseudomonadota; class Alphaproteobacteria; order Rhodospirillales; family Rhodospirillaceae; genus Magnetospirillum; species Magnetospirillum sp. XM-1. Next base: position 195,681 of record NZ_LN997848.1, on the reverse strand, counting down.
GCGCTACCTGCCCAAGGACATCAAGCCGCTGAACTTCAAGGAGGTCCTGGCCGGAACCTCCCAGCCCGAGGTCGGCGCCGCCGCCACCAACGCCAAGCACATTGTGCCCGAGATGGCGCCCAGCCCGTTCAAGGCCGTGACCCAGCGCCGCACCTACGAATCCACGCCCGACGGCAACGCCGTCATCCTGGAAGAGCAGATGGCCAAGATGGGCGAGGCCAATTCCCGCTACAACGCCGCCGCCTCGCTGTTCCAGAAGTACCAGAAGATGATCAAGACCGCCTCCGGCAGCCGGTAACCGGGTAAGTCGAAGAGACCGCCATGGACGAACTGAGCAAAAGTACGCAGACCGCCATTTCGGGCATGAAGGTGCAGTCCCAGCGCCTGCGCCTGATCTCGGAGAATCTGGCCAACGCCGATTCGCTGGCCCAGACTCCCGAGGGGCTGCCCTATCGCCGCAAGGTGATGACCTTCAAGAACGAGCTGGACCGCGCCACGGGCGTGGCCACGGTCAAGGTGGACAAGGTCCGGGGCGATTCGTCGGAATTCCAGCGCCGCTACGACCCCAAGCATCCGGCCGCCGATCGCGACGGCTACGTGCTGGCGCCCAACGTCAATCCGCTGATCGAGATGATGGACATGCGCGAGGCCCAGCGCAGCTACGAGGCCAACATGAACGTCATCAACACCTCCCGCTCGCTGCTGAGCCGCACCATCGAGATGTTGCGCTAGGCTCCGTTGCCGGGTTAAGGATTCGCCATCATGACTTCTCGCCTCACCGACGCCATCTCCGCCTACAAGACCGCCGCCAATCCGTTCGAATCGGTGGGCAAGACCTCCGAGGCCGAGGGCAACGGCACCGATTTCGCCAGCGTGCTGAAGGATGCCGCCAAGGTGGTGGTGGGCGACGCCAAGTCGGCGGAAAAGGCCTCCATGGCCGCCATCGCCGGCAAGGCCGACATCCGGGAAGTGGTGGCCGCCGTGGCCAACGCGGAAATGACCCTGGAAACCGTGGTCAACGTCCGCGACAAGGTGATCAACGCCTACAACGAAATCCTGCGCATGCCCATCTGAGCCAGGGACCGCCGAAAGTGGGGCCGTCGCAAGGATGACCGAACCCGAACTCATCGACATCGCCCGCGAATCCATCCTCGTCATGCTGAAGGTGGCGGCGCCCACCCTGCTGACCGGCCTGGTGGTGGGCCTGGTAATCTCCATCTTCCAGACGCTGACCCAGATTCAGGAACAGACCCTGACCTTCGTGCCGAAAATGCTGTTGGTCTTCGCGTCGATGATCCTGTTCCTGCCGTTCATGCTGCACTCGCTGACCGAGTTCTGGAGAATGATCATGGACCGCGTCATCGCCGGCGGCGGTTGACGTGCTGACCGAACTGCTGCAGCTGGACATCTTCCGCTTCTTCCTGGTGTTCACCCGCATTGGCGCGGCGCTGATGCTGTTTCCCGGCCTGGGCGGCTCGCTGGTCTCGACCCGCATCCGCCTGCTGCTGGCGCTGTCGGTGGCCTTCGTCATGCTGCCGGTGGTGGGCGTCACCTTCCCGCGGGTGCCGGGTTCGGTGGGCGGCATGCTGCTCGCCATCTTCGGCGAGGCGGTGATCGGCATCTATCTCGGCACGGTGGTGATGGTGATCATGTCGACGCTGAACATGGCCGGTTCCATGATCGGCTATCAGACGGGTCTCACCAACGCCTTCTCGTTCGACCCCATCGCCCAGCAGCAGAGCCAGCTGCTGACCGGTTTCCTGTCCAATATCGGGCTGGTGGCGGTGTTCGCCACCGACCTGCATCATCTGATGTTCCAGGCGGTGTTCGAATCCTACGCCCTGTTTCCGCCGGGCCAGCCGCTGCAATTCGGCGATTACGCCGAGACGCTGGGCCATCTGGTCACCGAGACCTTCAAGGTCGGCACCCAGTTCGCCGCGCCCCTGGTGGTGTTCGGGCTGGTGTTCTACACTGGCCTCGGCCTGCTGTCGCGCCTCGTGCCCCAGTTGCAGGTGTTCTTCGTCGCCATGCCGGTGCAGGTGATGATCGGAATGTGGCTGTTCATGGTGGCGATGCCGCTGATCGTCACCTTGTTCCTGCGCTTCTTCGAATCCGGCCTGATGGCTTACGTCCAGCCGAGGTGAGAGCATGGCCGACGACGCCGAAGACAAAACAGAAGAGCCAACAGACCGAAAACTGAGCCAGGCCCGCGAGCAGGGCAACATTCCCACCTCCCAGGAGGTGAAGATCTGGGCCGGTCTGGTCGGCTCGCTGACCATCGTCGCCCTGTTCGCGCCCTATATGGCCCAGGACGTCCAGCGCCTGATGCTCCCCTTCATCGAGCATCCCCACGCCTTTCCCATGGAACAGCCCGACGTGGGGCAGTTGCTGGCCGAGGTGACGGTCAGCATGATCAAGATCCTGATCATGCCCATGATGCTGCTGATGGTCCTGGCCGTCGCCGCCGCCATGTCCCAGAGCGGGCTGATGTTCCTGCCCGACAAGCTGACCATGGACTTCACCAAGCTGAGCCCCATGAAGGGCATCACGCGTATTTTCTCCGGCCGCAATCTGGTCGAGTTCGTCAAATCCGTGTTCAAGGTCGGCGCCATCGGCTTCGTCATCTTCCTGGTGCTGAAATCGCATATGAGCGAATACGCCGGCCTGGCGGCGCTCGAGCTGATGGCGGTGATGGAATACCTGCGCCATCAGGTGCTGGCCATGATCATGATCGTGGTGCTGCTGGTCTTCGCCCTGGCCGCCGCCGACTGGTTCTATCAGCGCTGGTCGTTCAACCAGCAGATGAAGATGACCAAGCAGGAGATCAAGGACGAGCACAAGCAGACCGAAGGCGACCCCATGATCAAGGGCCGCCTGCGCGCGTTGCGCATGCAGCGCGCCCGCCAGCGCATGATGGCCGCGGTGCCCAAGGCCAGCGTGGTGGTCACCAACCCGACCCATTACGCCGTGGCGCTGCAATACGACCAGGATTCCATGGGGGCTCCCGTCCTGGTGGCCAAGGGCGTCGACCTGATCGCCAAGCGCATCCGCGACCTCGCCACCGAGAACGAGGTGCCCATCGTCGAGAATCCGCCGCTTGCCCGCGCCCTTTACGCCACCGTGGACTTAGACGAGGAAATCCCCCCGGAGCACTACAAGACGGTGGCGGAAATCATCGGCTACGTCATGAAGCTGAAGGGTGAAATTGCGCACTGAGTTCATTCCCTCCCCGCTGGTCCTCAGCCTGGCCGCCTCGGTGGCCGGGACCGCGCTGCTGGGAATCGCCGAGGCCGGCTGGCCTTCCATCGCCGCCGGCGTCCTGGTCTCGGCGGTGTCGGGGGGGGTGCTGCTGCGCCGGCGCCGCCGTCCGGCGGGCGACGCGTCCGTCCTGGCCGGGGCGCTGGACTCGGAAAGCCGCGCCGTGCTGGTGGCGGCCTCCGACGGGCGCGAGCTGTACCGCAATCAGGCGGCGCGCCGCCTGCTGGGAGGGGCCGCCGACCCCCTGGCCCCGCTCAAGGCGCGGGCCGCGGACGACGACCGCGCCCTGGCCGAGCTGGAGCGCCTGGACGCGGCGGCCGCGGTGGGCGCGCCCCGGCGCACCGAGGTCAGCGTGGTCTCGGCCGGCGGCGGGCGCGAGTGGTTCGCGCTGGAGGTCCGGCCGGCCGGCAGCGCTCAGGCGGTGGCCTGGACCATCGAGGACATCAGTCCGCGCCGCGCCATCGAGGAGACCCTGCGGCGCGAGAACGAACTTCTCTCCGACTTCGTCGACCTGCTGCCGGTGGGCTGCTATTCGGCGGATGCCGACGGCACGGTGCGCTACGTCAACCAGCGTCTGGCCGAATGGCTGGGCAAGAGCGGCGACGAGATCGTCGGCCATAATCTGGCCGAGGTGTTCGGCACCGTGCCCAATCCCGAGGAGGAGCGCGCCGAACTGCGCCTGCGCGGCCGGTCGGGCGAGGTCTTCCAGGCCCTGGTCGCCCATTCGGTGTTTGACGAGGGCGGCGAGATGTTCACCCGCTCGGTCGTGGTGCGCGATCTGGTGCCCGAGCAGCAATGGGAAAAGGCGCTGCGCGCCGCCGAGCGCCGCTTCCGCTGGCTGTTCGACGACGCGCCGGTGGGCATCGCCCTGGTGGACCTGGACGGGGCCATCGGCGCCTGCAATCTGGCGCTTCAGGCCATGCTGGGCATCGACCGCGACGACATGGTGGGCCGTCCGGTGATCGACGTCATCGCCGAGGATAATCGCGCCGCCGCCTCGGAACAGCTGGGCAAGGTCATCGCCGGCTCGACGCCCGGCACCCATCTGGAGGTGCGGCTGAAAGGGCGGCGCAACCTCATCGCCCAACTGTTCGTCAGCCCCAGCCACGAGGACGGCGACATCTCGGGTCTGGTCATCCACTTCATCGACGCCACCGAGCAGCGCAACCTGGAAATGCAGTTCGCCCAGAGCCAGAAGATGCAGGCCATGGGCCAGCTGGCCGGCGGCGTGGCCCACGACTTCAACAACCTGCTCACCGCCATGATCGGCTTTTGCGACCTGCTGCTGCAGCGTCACGGGGCGGGCGATCCCAGCTTCGCCGACATCATGCAGGTCAAGCAGAACGCCAACCGTGCCGCCTCGCTGGTGCGCCAGCTGCTGGCCTTCTCGCGCCGTCAGGCGCTGCAGCCGCGCCTGTTGAACGTCACCGACGCCCTGGCGGAACTCTCCAACCTGCTGCGCCGCCTGCTGGGCGAGACCATCGAACTGCGCATGACCCACGGCCGCGCGCTTGGCCTGGTGCGCGTCGATCCCGGCCAGTTCGATCAGGTCATCATCAACCTCGCCGTCAACGCCCGCGACGCCATGCCGGGCGGTGGGGCCCTCGCCATCCGCACCAACGCCGTCCACGTGGACCAGCCGGTCCAGCGCGGCCCCGAACTGATGCCGGCCGGCGATTACGTGCTGATCGAGGTGATCGACACCGGCACCGGCATCGGCAAGGAAAACCTGGCGCGCATTTTCGAGCCGTTCTTCTCCACCAAGGAGGTGGGGGCGGGCACCGGTCTGGGCCTGTCCACCGTCTACGGCATCGTGCGCCAGACCGACGGCTTCATCTTCGTGGAATCCGAGCCCGGCCAGGGCGCCACCTTCTCCATCTACCTGCCGCGCATCGACGCCGACCCGGCGGCCGAGACCCGGCGCCCCACCCAGCAGGCCGAAGCCTCCGGCGCCGACCTTACCGGCTCGGGCACCATCTTGCTGGTCGAGGACGAGGACGCCGTGCGGCTGTTCGGCGCCCGCGCGCTCCGCAACAAGGGCTACACGGTGATCGAGGCCCGCTCGGGCGAACAGGCCATGGAGGTCCTGAACGGCGGCGAGCCCATCGCCGTGCTGATTTCCGACGTGGTCATGCCCGGCATGGACGGCGTGACGCTGGCCCGCTTCGTGCGCATGGAGCGCCCGGCCATCAAGGTCATCCTCATCTCCGGCTATTCCGAGGACGTCGCCCGCGACGGCATCGACCCCGATGCCGGCATCCACTTCCTGCCCAAGCCCTTCTCGCTGAAACAGCTGGCCGGGGCGGTGAAGCAGGTGATGGAAGAGGGGTAGGAACCGTTCAGGGAACTCAATAAGAACAAACGCGAACAATTCCCCTTGCGTTCTCATCTCGTTCGTGTACCGTAATCCTCATTGCGGAACCGCCCGGTTCGGGATAGATGAAGGGGAACGGCCATGTCTCAGGCTGCGTTGCGTCTCGTGGACAAGGATACCATGGATAGACAGAAGGCTTTGGAAGCCGCCGTCAGCCAGATCGAGCGGGCGTTCGGCAAGGGCTCCATCATGAAGATGGGCCAGAAGGACCAGGTGGTCGAGACCGAGGTGATCTCCACCGGGTCGCTGGGCCTGGACGTGGCCCTTGGCATCGGCGGCCTGCCGCGCGGGCGCATCATCGAGGTCTACGGGCCGGAAAGCTCGGGCAAGACCACGCTGGCGCTGCACGTCATCGCCGAGGCCCAGAAAAAAGGCGGCACCTGCGCCTTCGTCGACGCCGAGCATGCGCTCGACCCCGTCTACGCCCGCAAGCTGGGCGTCAATCTGGACGAATTGCTGATCAGCCAGCCCGACGCCGGCGAGCAGGCGCTGGAAATCGCCGATACCCTGGTGCGTTCGGGCGCCATCGACGTCCTGGTGGTGGATTCGGTCGCCGCCCTGGTGCCGCGCGCCGAGCTGGAAGGCGAGATGGGCGACAACCACATGGGCCTGCATGCCCGCCTGATGAGCCAGGCGCTGCGCAAGCTGACCGGTTCGGTGTCCAAGTCCAAGACCATCGTCATCTTCATCAACCAGATCCGCATGAAGATCGGCGTGATGTTCGGCAACCCGGAAACCACCACCGGCGGCAACGCGCTGAAGTTCTACGCCTCGGTGCGCATGGAGATCCGCCGGGTCGGCGCCATCAAGGACCGCGACGAGGTGGTGGGCAACCAGACCCGCGTCAAGGTGGTGAAGAACAAGCTGGCCCCCCCGTTCAAGGTGGTGGATTTCGACATCATGTACGGCGAGGGCGTGTCCAAGATGGGCGAGCTCATCGATCTCGGCGTCAAGGCCAACGTGGTGGAGAAGTCGGGGGCGTGGTTCTCCTACAATTCCACCCGCATCGGCCAGGGCCGCGAGAACGCCAAGCAGTTCCTGCGCGACAACCCGGCCATGGCCGCCGAGATCGAAGGGGTCATCCGCCAGAATGCCGGTCTCATTTCCGAGGCCCTGGCCGGCGGTCCCGGCGATCTGGACGGCACCCCGGTCGAGGAATAATCCCAAGGGGCATCCGTCCGCCGCGATAGAAAGGGCCACCCGTCGAAAGGCGGGTGGCCTTTATCGTGACGGGTGGAAACGGCCCTAAATCTGCGCCAGTTTCCGTTGAAATAAAAAGAAACCGGAGGCTTGGAAGGCTGGGCCTCCGAATGGGTTCGGGCGATAGCCCGGCCGCGCAGCGGAGTTTTTCCGCAGCCTGTTAGAACAGCGACACCAGGCTGTCGATCTGGGTGGTGCTCATGGCCGCGACCTGGGTGGCGTTGAGCGCGGCGGCCTGCGTGCTGCTCAGCGACAGGATTTGGGTGGTGGACAGCGCCGCAACGTTGGCCGACGAGATGGACGCCGTCTGGGTGGCGGTCAGGCCGTCGATCTGGGTGGTGCTGAGACCGGCCACGCTGGTCGACGTCAGCACGGCCAATTGGGTCGTGGTCAGGGCACTCAGCTGGGCCGAGGTCACCACGCTCAATTGGGTCGAGGACAATCCGCCGATCGCGGTCGAGGTAAAGCTCCGAATCTGGGTGCTGGTCAGCGATGCGACCTGGGTGCTGGTCAGCCCTTGCAGCTGGCTGGTGTTGATCACCGCCATGACGGTCGCGGCCAAGCCCCTGACCTGGGTCGTGGAGAGGGCGGCAAGGGATACCGAATTAAGTCCGGCGACGGCGGCGGAGACCACCGAGCCGAGAACCGTGGCGGTAAGACTGCCCAGCTGAGTGGTGGATAGGGTGCCCAAATCCGTGGAATCCAGCCCCCGGGCCTGGGCCGCGCTGAGGGTCGCCACCTGCGTGGTGGTCAGTGCCGAGAACTGGGTGGTGTTGAGGCCGGCCATGCTGGTGGCGGTCAGGGCGGAAATCTGGGTGGTGGTCAGCGCCTGCGTCTCGGTGGAGGTCAGGCCGCCGATCTGGGTGGTGGTCAGGGTGGCGACCTGGGTGGCGCCGAAGCCGGTCAGCTGGGTGGTGCTGAGGCTGGATAGGGCTGTGGTGGACAGGGACTTCACCGACGTGGTGCTGATCCGTGCCAGCTGGGTGGTCGTCAGCCCGGTGAGCTGGGTGGTGGTCAGTCCGCCGACCGCCGAGGAACTGAGCGAGCCGATGCCCGTGGTGCTGAAGGCCCCGAGGGCGTTGGAGCTCAGGCCGGCGAGCTGGGCGGAGGACAAGGTGGTGATGCTGCCCAAGGACAGGCCGTTGATCTGTGTGGTGGACAGGCTTGCCAGGGTCGTGGTGGACAGTCCGCCGACCTGGGTAGCGCTCAGCGCGGCCGTCTGAGTGCTGCTCAACGCTGCGGACTGGGTCGTGCTCAGCGTTTCAAGAGTGGTGGTGGTCAGGGTCCGCAACTGGACGGTGGTCAGTCCGACCAGACCGGTGGTGGACAATCCCCCCACCATGGTCGTCGACAGGCCGGACAATTGCACGCCGATCAGTCCGCCCATTTGGGTGGAGGACAGCGTCGCCAGGTTGGTGGTGGACAACCCGTTGAATTGGGTGGCTGTCAGCGAGCCGAGCAAGGTCGGGGTCAATCCTCCCACCTGGGTAGTGGAAAGCCCTCCCAACTCGGTGGTGCTGAGCCCCCGAATGCTGCCGCCGCTGATCGCCGCCAGCTGGGTGGTGGCCAGGTTCCCCAACTGGGTGGTGGTCAAGGCGCCGATGCCGGTGGCGCTTAGCGCCGCAACGGCGGTGGTGGTCAGCCCGGCGACCTGAGTGGTCGACAGTGCCGCGACCTTGGTGGTGGCCAGTGTCCCCAGCACCGTCGCCCGCAGGTTGCCCAGCTGGGTGGTGGAAAGGCTGGCGATGCCGGTGGTGGTGAGCCCTCCCGCCTGGGTGGTCGTCAGGGCGGCCGCCTGGGTGCTGGTCAGCGCGCTCAGGGACGTGGTGTCCAGGGCCGCCACCTGGGTCGCGGTCAGCCGCGACGTCTGGGTGCTGGTCAAGGCGGCGAGCTGCGTGGAGGCGACGGTGTTCAGCTGAGTGGAGGAGAGCGCGGCCAGGCCGGTGACGGACAGCCCGGCCATCTGGGTGGTGGAAAATGTCGAAAGTGCCGTGGTGGTCAGCCCGGCCGCCTGGGTCGCGGTCAGGGCGACCAGCTGGAAGGCGCCGATTCCGGTGATCTGGGTGGTGGTGAGCGATGCCAGGTCGGTGGTGTTCAAGGCGGCAAACGAAGCGGCGGCCAGTCCGCCCACCTGTGTCGACGACAGGCCGCTCAACTGAGTGGTGCTGAGGGACGCGGCGACAGCCGTGGTTAGCCGGCCGAGCTGGGTGGTGGACAACTGGGCCAGATCGGTGGTGTCCAGAACCGCCATCTGAGGGGTGGTCAGCGCCCCGACCTGGGTGATGGTAAGGCTGCCGACCTGGGTGGTTGAAAGGGCGCCGACCACCGAAGTCGTTATGGCGCTCATCTGGCTTGCGGTCAGCGCCGCCAGCTGCGTGGTCAGCAGCGCCGCGATCTGGGTGCCGGCCAGTGCCGAGATGTCGGTGGCTTCCAGCCCGCTCACCTGGGTGGCGGTAAAGGAGGTCAGGTCGGTGGTGGTCAATCCGGCCAGACCCGACGACGACAGCGCCGCCACCTGCAGGACGCTGAGCGAGCGCAGCTGGGTGGTGGTCATCGCGTCAAGGGTGGTGGTGGACAGGCCGTTGACCTGTGTGGTGCTCAATCCGGCCACCTGGGTGGTGGACAGCGCCGCAATCTGGGTGGTGGTGAACGATCCCAACTGGGTAGCGGTAAAGCCCCGGGTCTGGGCGGTCGTCAGCCCCGCCATCTGAGAGGTCGTCAGGTTGGAGAGCTGGGTGGAGGTCATCCCCACCAGCACGCCCGAGGACAACCCGCCCAACTGGGTGGTGGACAGCGTCGCCAGGCTGGTGGTGGAGACCACGCCCAACTGCGAAGCGGTCAGACTGCTGAACTGGGTGGCGGTCAACCCGCTCAATTGCGTGGTGGACAGCGCGTCGACCTCGGTGGTGGTCAGGCCGCGCAGCTGGGTGACGCTCAGCCGGCTCAGCTGGGTCGTGGACACCGCCGCCAGTTGCGACGTGGAAAGGCCGGAGATCTGGGTCAGGGTCAGGCCGCCGATCTGGGTCACGGTCAGCGCGGCGATCTGGGTGGTCGAGGAACTGCCCAATTGCACCGTGCTCAGGCTGGCGATGCCGGCGGCGCTCAGGGCGGATATCTGGGTGGTGGACAAAAGCCCCACCTCGGTGGTGGTCAGGCCGGCCACCTGCGTCTGGGTCAGCCGCACCATTTGGGTCGCGGTAAGCGCCGCCAGCTGCGTCGTGGAGATGGACGCCAGTTGCGTGGTGGTCAGCAGCGCCAGCTGGCTGATGGGCAGGCCGGCGACCTGGGTGGTGGAAAGCACGCCGACCTGGGTGGTGCTGAGGGCGCGCAGCGCGGTGGCGGACAACTGGCCCAACTGGGCCGTGGACACCGCCGCCAGGGATGTGGTCGTCAATCCGCCTATCTGGGTGGCGGTCAGCATGCTGATCTGGGTGCAGGCCAGGCCGGCGACCTGGGTGGTGGAGACCGCCGCCAGTTGGGTGGTGGTCAGGCCGGTGACGTTGGTGGCGGTCAGCGCGGCCAGCTGGGTCGTCGCCAGGCTGGCCAGCTGGGTGGTGGAGATGACGCCCAGGTCGGTGCGTTCGAGCGCCGCCATCTGGGTGGTGCTCAGCGCCGCCACGTCGGTGGTCTCGATCCCCGCCACCTGGGTGGTGGTCAGCGCCGCCACCTGGGCGGCGGACAGCGCCGCAACCTGGGTCGAGGTGAGGTCGGCCACCACCGTCGTGCTGAGCGAACGGACCTGGGTGACGGTCAATCCGCCGATCTGGGTGGCGGTCAGGCTGTTGAGATGGGTGGTGTCGAACGCGGAAACATGGGTGGAGCTCAACCCGGCGACCTGGGTTCTCGTCAATCCGCCCAATTGGGTGGAGCTGAGCGCGTTCAGCTGGGTGGTGGAGATGCCCGATATGCCGGTGGTGGAGAAGCCCGCCACTTGGGTGGTGGTGAGATCGGCCAGCTGCGTCGTGTTCAGGCTGGAAATCTGCGTGGTGTTCAGCGCGCCCAGATGGGTGGCGGTGATGCCGGCCAACTGGGTGGTCGAGATGATGTTCAGGTTGGTGGAGCTCAGGCCGCGCGCCTGGGAGGCCGTCAGCGCCCCCAACTGGGTCGAGGCCAGGACAGCGACCTGGGTGGTGTTCAGCGCCCCCACCTCGGTGACGGTCAGGCCCCTGATCTGCAGGCTGGACAGCACCGCGACCTCGGCGGCGTCGAAGGCGTCCACCTGCGCCGCGCTCAGGATCGACAGCTGGGTGGGGGTGAAGCCCATCTGGCCGGGGGTCAGGGCATGAATCTGGGTGGTGGTCAGCGCCGCCGCCTGGGTGGTGCCCAACTGCCCGATCTGGGTGGAGGACAGCGCCTGGATGTTGGTGACGGTGAATGCCTGGACCTGGGTCGCGTTCAGAGCGGTCAGCGACGCCGACGACAGCGACTGCACCGCCGTCACCGTAAGGGCGGAGATTTGTGTGGCTGTCAGGAATGAGACAGGCGAGACCACGGAGCAGCACTTCCAGTTCAGGGAAAGCCGTAACCTTCACCGAATAACAGACGTGGTCATAACGTCGGGTTAACGCTTGGCGGGAATCCGTGGCGGCAGAACAGGCCCGCGCCGCCTTGCGACGGCCCGGCGGGTCCGGGGATTCCGTCAGGTTTCTCTATTTGGAAAGGGGCGGCGTCGGGGGAAGGGGCGGCTTTTGCTCTCCGGCGGTTCGGTCTTTCTTTTCCGCCTCCTCGGCCGCCTTTTTCTTGGCCGCTTCGGATTGTTGCTGTTCGGCCGCAGCCGCCTTGCCCACGGCATCGCTGGTCGATTGTACGGCGTTCTCGGTGATCGTCCGGCTGACGTTGCCCATTGGAGTTTGGGACATGGCGGGATAGGCGCTCAGAACCAGGAACATCGCAAGCAGGTACCGCATTTCGAGCCTCCAACACGGGGAAAGGCGCCATTCAACTCTGCCACATCCAGGCTGTCGGGCGCATGCTTTTTGGCCAGGCGACAAGTCCCGAACCGGGAAGCGGTCTGCCGCCGCGCAAGCCTGACTCCACGAGATACCTTTATCGGACGGGAGAAATCCGGGGTGGAGCAATATTCGGTCCCATGCCCAACAGCTCCTACAGCAACAGCCATCGGCCCGCTTTTCCGCGAGTACGGATCGAGGGTGACGTGATCTGATCTGCCCCAGGTCAGAAAGGCCGGGACTGAGCCGCCGCAAAGGAGGGAATGCGGCAATCGGACGGCACCCCATCGGTAATGGTGTTGCATCTGTTCGCAGAGCACCATCCTTGTGCAATCTCTTTTTTAGCGACGGTGAAGCAGAAACTTAATCGCCATTCCTGGTGTCCATTTCGTCTGCCGTCGGCGGTCGGGTCCAACCGTCTCATCGCGTTCCTGATGCCCAAGCATCCCTTCCGCTGTTTTCCAAAGCCCTATGTCGAGGACCGCATCAGCAGTCCTCAGAGTTATTTATCACGGACGATCAGTCGCGTGTCCCGGACCAGATTTGGCCGTTTTGAGGTTGTTGGTATCGGTGCGTTCCAAGATCGACAGCAACCAGTGGCACTGTTTCTCCGTCATGGTGTTCGTGAACGCCAGCCGGTCGAACATCGACATCAGAAAGTCACGCTCGACCGGGGTGAGCATGTTTGCACGCTTTTCCAGGCGATGCTGGATGCGTTTACGAGTTCCAGTGCAATCTGACGCCAGAATGGCAATGGTGTTCGCTGTTTTTCTTGGTTTATTGTTCATAACTGCCATTGTCTCAAATCAGCGTTCGATCTGGCAATTTCTTTTTTTACTTCGGCATATTAACTATTCGACGCGATTACTTTATAATGTCCGCAGTTATCGTGGAGAATCACCATGAAGCGGGTCGCCCTATATGCTCGGGTTTCGACGGATTTCCAGACCGTGGAGAACCAGCTTCAAGAACTTCATCGGATTGCGAATCGGATGGAGTGGGAGGTCGTGGCCGAGTTCACCGATCAAGGAATAAGTGGCAGCAAGGGTCGTGATCAGCGGCCTGGATTTGACCGGCTTCTGAAGGGGGTGGCCCGTCACGAGTTCGATCTGGTGGCCGCGTGGGCGGTGGACAGGCTGGGTCGATCCCTGCGGGATTTGGTGCTGTTCATGGACGACCTTCGCGAACAGCGGGTTGATTTGTTCCTGGCCCAACAGGGTCTGGACACATCGACCGCCAGCGGCAAAGCGATGTTTGGGATGCTGTCGGTCTTCAGTGATTTTGAACGCAGTCTGATCACTGCCCGCGTCAAAAGTGGCCTTCAACGGGTCAGGAGTTCTGGTGTTCGGTTGGGTCGCCCACCCACTGATCCGGCCAAGATCGAAAAGGCCAAGGGTTTGCTCGCGGCGGGAACCAGTCTGAGGCAAACCGCCAAACTGGCAAAAATCAGCCCGGCCATGGCTGCTAAGATCAAGGCCCAGATGGGAGAAGTGGCTGCCGTACCGGCTGATTCGGCAGCCAAAATCCCGTCCGTTTAACGTGAGAAAACCTCAGCGTCTGCCTATGGATTCCGCGTGGTCGGAGTTTTCGCCATACACATCCCAGATGAAGTCATCCCAAACCCTGGCTGGAGAGCCAGCATTTGCCGCCAAGGCATAGCCCTGGAGCAGAGCCAATAGCGTGGCAACTTCCTTGTCATCCAGGGACTCAACAGCAGACAGCGTGTTGCTCCCGAGTTCGACAAGTTCATCGCCAATATCTTTGGATTTACGAGTGATGTAGCTAGAAATTTCCCAACATAAACTAGACTTGTCTAGTTCGCTTGATGTGATGTCGATGGCATCAAGAGATTCCTTGATAACGCAGAAGTGTTCCCCTCTGATGTCTGGTATGCTTAGCATTCTGATACTCCATTAAAGTTACGTTCTGTCTATTTTGGTAATTCGCAGACAAGCACGGTCGATATCCAAATTAATTCATTTGAAATTCCGTCCTGCATATCTGTACGTTAATTGTGCTTAACGTCGTTAGTTCGTGTCTTGTGTCACTTGCATTTATGGTTCGTCAATTTTTCTCCTCAAACTCGCGGTTGATGTGGAGATGATGTGACGCAAGAGAGCAGACGGCAATTTATTTTTATACTTTGTGATATAAGTATTTGTCGCCGTCTTCTGCGTGATTACTTCAATGTATCATTGGGGTTGTATTCATGGGGATGCCTTGGGGGAGCCGAAAAGCTGGCCCAAGCCAACCGGTTTATGGCCGCCAAGATCAAGGCTCAGGTGGCGAAATAGGGGTATGCTCGGGGGATGATCACCATCCAGACCAGGATGCCCACGATGCAGACATCCAACCCGTCCCCGCTCGGCTCCACCAAAAAGCACCAACACATTGATTCTGTTGGTAATTTTCAACAGGCCGGTGAGAAATCATCGGCCTGTTACGATTCCACGCTACATAACGAGCCATCACAGCCACCCGGAAAGCCGCACAAATCCTCGGTTTTTCGAGGAAATGACTGTCACATAACGGCGTCACATAATGGCTCCACCAAACCACGTCGTCGCCGTCTGACCGGCCTATGGCTTCGGGGTTCGGTGTGGCAGTACCGGGTGGCCGTTCCGACCGATCTCAGGCCCAAACTGGCCCGTTCAGACCTGAATAGGTCACTGGGCACCTCGAACTACTATGATGCGGTCAGGATGGCCCGGAAGGTGGCCTTTCAGGTCGAATGTCTGTTTGATCAGGTCCGATCTGGTGAACAGGTCCAGGTCGATTTCGGTGGTGGTGATCATGCTGAACCAGAGCAGGCATCGACCATCACCATGGATGTCGATGAGGTTGCTCGCCGCCTTTGTTGTATTGCAAAACGCACTACGCTGGCTCATATTGATGATCGGTCCACAGGAGTCTGATCATGGCCCCCACCGCCCATCGCAAAGATCATCCGCTGTCCATGCGACTGCCCGACACCGACATCGCCCTGATTGATCGGGCGGCGGGACTACGCGGTAGGTCGCGGACGGATTTTGTGCGTGAAGCAGCGGTGCGAGCGGCTGAAGAAGTCCTGATGGAGTCCGGCCTGATTCGCATGAGCCAGGAAGGGTTCGCCGAATTCATGGCCGTACTGTCGGCACCGGCCACCGTAGTGGCCCCCATGGTCGAGGTTCTGCGGCGACCTGCACCATGGGATCAGGGCAGCGGCCAGGGTTGATTGCTGCCATGGCGTTGTCAGCCCCCGAACCTTTAAACGCAGGCCACGACGTATCGCAATTTTCCTGCGGCAAGCCTGCTCTCGATCATTGGCTCAAAACCCGTGCCCTATCCAACCAAGAAAGAGGCTTCACCGTCGTCATGGTCGTCCATGATGCGGGCCGAGTGATTGGCTATTATGGGCTGGCACCCACGGCGGTGCTCCCGACCGCTATGCCCAGATCGATCAAGACCGGGCAACCACCGAACCCAGTGCCATGTCTGCTTTTGGGCCAACTGGCGACCGACCAGGGATGGGCCGGTCAGGGCATCGGTACCGGGCTACTGGCCCACGCCCTAACCCGCTGTGTTCAGGGGGCGAAGCTGATCGGCGGGAGGGCATTGATAGTGAACGCCATTGATCCCGATGCCGCATCGTTTTGGCGGCGACGTGGGTTTTTGCCGTCCAAGGATGATCAGTTGGTTCTATTTCGATCCATCGCTGATATCGCGGCATCGTTGGATGCCGGGGAGGTTCGGAAATAGCGATGCTCTACCCAATCGGGGGGGCTTCAGATTTTCGAAGTGGTAGCGATTGATGCGAAGTGCATCCAGACCCGCAGCCGAAGGCAAGGTGTCTGGTGAACGAGCATCCGTGTGGTGCCGAGCGTAGCGGAGGCACCCACGCCCACCCGATACGAGTTACCCCAGCATCACAGCACCGTGAATTGCCACACTCGATCTGATCCGATTGCCGCTGCGTTCTTTTCTGACGCTGATTTTCACCCTTCGGCGAAAGCTTGAATATCAGGCAGCTTCAGATGCTGAAGGTCCAGGTCATATCGGATCAGTGAGATGGCTTCGAACAAGGTAGATGCCTTGTATCCTCGGCCATAATTATCGGCGGTCTCTGCTCCTTCATCGCCCTTCCCGTCGCCTGCCCAGCCACCGAGGGCCAGCCCGATTTCACGATCAAGCCGGGCCTCCCGCAGGGCGTCCCTGAAATTGTGCCGAAATGAATGAAACGATGTGCGGGGGGCCTTTGCGGCAGTCTTGCCCAGAAAGCTGGCGAAGAACTTGGAAAATGTATCGCTGTAGTAGCCGGTTTTTGCCACGCTGAGGTCGGGGAACAGCTTCGAGTGCCGGGTCTTTTGGCGTTCGACAAAATAGTCGATGAATCCAATTTCAATGAGTTCCGGGTGGACCGGAACGACCCGTTCACCATTGTCGGTTTTGATCTTCTTGTCGTTGATTCCCGACTGCACGTCGGTGGTGACGATGAAGCAGTGAACCCCATCGATCACCTGCACATCCTCGACATTGAGTTGACAGATTTCATTCAATCTCATGCCCGAATACAGGGCGATCAGCGGCACCCAGAATCGTCCCCGTTTTGGGCGATCCTTTCCCGGTGAGGCGTAGCCAGCAGCATCATTGACGCATCCACGAAATAGGGGGGCATTGAAAATCTTCTGGAGTTGCCACAGTGCAAATGGAAGCCGCTTGTCCTTCTTCCTGACCACATCGACGACCTTCAAACCCTTGGCCGGATTCTTGTCCAGATATCCCTCGTTGGCTGCCCAGTTGAGCAAGGACGAAAGCTTGTTGGTGTAGCCGTTGACGGTGGCGGAACTGATCATCGGCAACCCTTCCTTGCGGGCCTTTTCGGCAGCTTCCCGCGACGAAAGCTTTGGATATTTTTTGGTGGCATTGGCGGGCATGGACCGGAGTGTATCAAGGACATCACGGCAGACCTCACGGGTAACCTTACTGATTGGGGTGTTCTCTCCGATCAACTCGATCAGCAGGCCGTAGATCGACTCGTATGCAATCAGGGTTTTGCCCGAACGACGGACACGACCTGGGTCGGCCAGATAAAGACGATATACATCCTTGATCGTCTTTTCCGCAGGGGGCTGGACGCTTGGTTCGGGCTGAACGGTCGTTGCGATCATCCGGTCTGCGATGATCCGAGCAACCTCATCGACATCCATGGTGATGGTCGATGCCTGCTCTGGTTCAGCATGATCACCACCACCGAAATCGACCTGGACCTGTTCACCAGATCGGACCTGATCAAACAGACATTCGACCTGAAAGGCCACCTTCCGGGCCATCCTGACCGCATCATAGTAGTTCGAGGTGCCCAGTGACCTATTCAGGTCTGAACGGGCCAGTTTGGGCCTGAGATCGGTCGGAACGGCCACCCGGTACTGCCACACCGAACCCCGAAGCCATAGGCCGGTCAGACGGCGACGACGTGGTTTGGTGGAGCCATTATGTGACGCCGTTATGTGACAGTCATTTCCTCGAAAAACCGAGGATTTGTGCGGCTTTCCGGGTGGCTGTGATGGCTCGTTATGTAGCGTGGAATCGTAACAGGCCGATGATTTCTCACCGGCCTGTTGAAAATTACCAACAGAATCAATGTGTTGGTGCTTTTTGGTGGAGCCGAGCGGGATCGAACCGCTGACCTCCTCATTGCGAACGAGGCGCTCTCCCAACTGAGCTACGGCCCCGAAAACGGGAAGCGGGATAATGTTCAAATCAAGCGGGCCTGTCAAGCGCCCTACCAGCGCATTTGGCCGCCGAGGGGTTTGGATTTCTGCATACCGCGCTTGGTCACCAGGACCCAGTCGTTGAACTGCATGTAGCGGGGTGCCAGGAACTGGTAGATGTCCCTGATCTTGTTGGTGTTGTCGTCCGAGCGGACCACGAAGACCGTCTTCCAGACCTGGATGAAGTCTTCCCACGGCAGCAGGCGGCAGTGCAGGGCGTCGCGCACCTGGCGGATATAGCCGATCTGGTTGTCGATGTTCTTCAGCATGGCCAGGATTTCGCCGGTCTGGGCGTCCACCTGGTCGAAATAGTCCTGGAAGACCTTCAGCGCCCGCTGCGACAGGCGGCCGACCTGGTCGGTGGTCTCGATCATGGAGCGGTCGGCGCCATAGATGCGCCGCAGCCCCTGCAGCTTCTCGTCGATCTTCTGCACCTCGCCGTAGGTGTCGCGCAGCGCCTCGATATAGGCCAGTTCCTTGGCCAGGGTCTCGATGTAGCGCACCACCTCGTCGCGGTTCTCGCGGCCAAGGCCCAATTCCTCGGCGGCCTCGGTGAAGGCCAGCTGGACGTTCTTCTTCACCTGGGGGTCGTCGGCCACCTGGGCCAGTTCCGAGACGTTGCTGATCACGTGCTCGTTGCCGGTCAGCCAGGTGACCAACTGCATGGTCAGGCGCTGATAGGCGATGCGGCGGTGGCGATCCTGGGGTTCCCACGACGCCTCGCGGGTGGTGACTTCCTTGGGAAGACGGTCGCCGGGGCGCAGGCCGCGCACGAATTGCAGCCCCTCGGCCACCTTGTCCAGCATCTTGAAATCGTGCTGGTCCTCCTTCATCCCGAACTCGCGCTTGATGCCGTCGAAGGACAGCACCGCCTCGTTGGTGGCCAGCTTCAGCACCGCCACGGGCTCGCCCGAATCGGTCAGTCGGAAATAGAGGTCCTCGAAGGATGTGAAGAATTTGTGCTCGAAGGAGACTTCGCCCTCGACCGCCTCTGCATCCTTGCCCTTGCCATCATCAGCCATGTATGTCGCTCACCCCAGGTGGGCGCCCCCCAAGGCCGCGCCACCATCCCGAAAAGCCAAAATTACGGCTAATACAGTATGCCGGGCTGCGCGCTCATGAACAAGAGGTGGTCAATCTTCCGCTTCAATGAAGAGATGGCCGGGACGGCCGTGGATGTAGCCGTTGGCGAACTCGGCCCCCGGGCACAGGGCGGCCAGCCGGTTCTCGGCGTCCTCCAGTTCGACCTTGCCGGCCAGCACGGCGCGGAACAGGGCGGCGACCGCCACCATGTCGAAGGTCTGCGGCCACAGGCGGAAGCGCCCGATGCCGCGCGCCGCCAGCCCGGCCACGTCGCCCAGCAGGTCCATGGTGTGATAGGACATGGTCTGGGTGCCGTTGACCGCCAGGAAGGGCACCTCGTCCAGGGTCTCCACCGCCATGCCGTCGGGATCGTCGGCGCAGACGTACTGGCAGCCGTCCTTGGACAGGTTGCGGGCCCGGGCGGCGTAGCAGCGCGCCGAGATGGCCAGCGGCAGGCGGCCGAAGGCCTGGACCTCGGTCTCCATGGCGGTGGAGGCCGCCAGGGCGGTCACCGCGTCGGCGGACAGTTCGGCCGGCAGGCAGACGCGGGCGGCGCCCATGGCGGCCAGGGCGGCCAGCGTGCCTTCGTTGTAGATGTTGAGCAGCGGCCCGGCGACGAAGGGGCGCCCCTGCATCAGGGCCGCCACCGAGATGTCGTTGGCCTCCACCAGGATGCCGTCGCTTTGCGCCAGGTCGCGGGCCTGGGCGATCTCGCGGTCGCTCATGATCAGGGCCAGCGACGACAGCACCACTTCCTTGCCCGCCGCTGTCAGGCGCTCGACCACTTCGGGGATGAAGGGCTCGAAGAACGGCGTGCGCTTGGAGCATACCACCTCGCCCACGTGGACGGTGTCCACGTCCGCCTCGTCGGCCATGCGGAAGTAGAAGTCGCGCAAGCTCTCCGGCGCCCAGTTGAACAGAACCGGGCCGAGGGTGATTTTGGGGGAAGAGGTCATCGCCAAGCTTTCTCGTAGGCGCCGGTGGTCTGCTTGCCGCCTTCGGTGATGCGGTCAAGGTCGATGTCGGGCAGCGGCCTTCCCTCCATGACGGCGTCCACGCCGGCGCGGAAGGCCTGGACCACGGCGGCCACATAGGCGCGGCCGCGCTGGCGGCCCTCGATCTTGAAGGCGGTGACGCCCGCCTTGATCAGGTCGGGCAGCATGGTCAGCGTGTTGAGCGAGGTGGGTTCCTCGAACAAATAGCTGGCCTTGTCCTTGGCGATGAAGCGGCCCTTGCACAAGGTGGGATAGCCGGCCGGCTCGGTGTGGGCGAACTTGTTGATGGTGAAGCCGCCCAGCTCCGAGGTGATGCCCTGGGAGGTCTCGGTGTAGCGCACCTCGCCGGCCGGCGAGCAGACGCCGTTCATGTTGGGCGACTGGCCGGTGGCGTAGGACGACAGCGCGCAGCGCCCCTCGGCCATGACGCACAATCCGCCGAACACGAACACCTCGGTCTCGACGGGGGCGATGCGGGCGTTGACGGCGGCGATCTCCTGGACGGTCAGCACGCGGGGCAGCACCACGCGGCGGACCCCGAACCGCTCGGCGTAGAAGCGGATGGAATCGGGGTTGGAGGCGGCGGCCTGGACCGAGAGATGAAGCCGCAGCTCGGGATGGGCCTGGGCGGCGTGGGCGATCAGGCCGATATCGGCCAGGATGGCGGCGTCGGCCTTGAGCTTGGCCGCGTCGGCCACCGCCTGATGCCAGATCTCTGGGCTGCCGGCGCGGGGGAAGGTGTTGATGGCCACCAGCACCTTGGCGCCCCGCTCGTGGGCATAGGCGATGCCCTCGGCCAGTTCCTTGCGGTTGAAGTTGAGGCCGGGGAAATTGCGGGCGTTGGTCTCGTCGCGGAAACCCACATAGACGCAGTCGGCGCCGGCGTCCACGGCGCTGCGCAGTGCCGCCGGGGTGCCGGCCGGGCAAACCAGTTCGGGACGGACGGGGGAGGTAACCGACGCCATCAGGCCGCGCCTCCGCGCCGGGCCGCCTTGCGCAGTTGCTTCAACTCGCCCTCCAATTCGGCGATGCGCGCCCCCTGGTTGGTGACGTCCTTGACCGCCGGGGCGATGATGGCGGCGCGCAGCGTCTCGAAATCCTCGCGCATGCGGCCCATCAGGCCGATGGCCGCGCCGGCCAGACCGCGAAACGGGCGGGCCAGCGGGCCCAGTTCCAGGCTGATGTCCTCGATCAGGTCGATGCCGGCGCCGTCGATGGCGTTTCTGAGCGCCACCACCACCTCGGTGTCGCCCTCGATCACTAGCCGGCGCGAGAAGAACAGGGCGTCGCCGTCCACCTTGCCCTCGGCGAGCGCGATCAGCAGCTCCAGCGGCCCGTGGATGGTGGCGGCCACCTCGCCCGGTTCGATGGAGCGGCGCACGGTCAGGCGCGGGTCTTCCGGGTTGGGCTCGAGCAGGATGACGAAGGGCAGGTCGACGGGATCGATGCACACCGCCTTGTCGGCGTAGTCGGACATGCGCTCCAGGATGTCGGGATGGCGGCGGCGGATCACCTTCAGCATGGCGTCGAACAACGGCTGCAGCGCCGCCGGGCGGAACGGCTTCAAGGCCATGCCCAACAGCAGCACCGGCGAGAACGGCGGCGTTACCGGCGTGGTCCCGGTTCTGGCATGTGCTTGCGTCATGATGTGCGGCCCTCTTTCAAGACAGGCATTCTGCCGAGCGGTGATAGCCCCCCTCATTGACCGCCGTCAAGCAAAGGACGAGAAGGGGCAGTGGACGAGAAGACCGCACAAGCTCCAGTAGGGCTTGGCAGACGCCCCCGCCCTGGCTAACCTCAGGAGACCAGATGGTGGAGGGAACGTCCGGATGAACATCGATGTCGATCTGAGCCCGATCACAGCGCTCATCATCGACGATTCGCGCTATGCCCGGTCGTTCATCAAGACCGCGCTGCAATCCTTCGGCATCAAGACCATCCTCGAAGCCGGCGACGGCCCCGCCGGCCTGGAGATCCTGGGCCAGCAGCCGGTCCATCTGGTCATCGTCGATCACGACATGTCGCCCATGGACGGCATCGACTTCACCCGCTTCGTGCGGGCCGGCGACATGGTGGCCTGCGACGACGTGGCCATCATCATGATGAGCGCCGAATCCGCCACCGAGGTGGTGTTCCAGGCCAGGGGCGCCGGGGTGAACGAGTTCCTGGTCAAGCCCATGTCCACGGATTCCCTGTTCCGCCGTCTGCGCAACGCCCTGGTCAACCCCAAGGCCTTCGTGCGCACCGCCTCGTTCAAGGGGCCGGACCGCCGGCTGCTGTCCCGGCCGCCGCCCGGCGTGGCCGAGCGCCGCGTGGCGCCCCCCCTGGTCAAGCCGCTGCCCCTGGTGGTGCCCATCGGCGCCGCCCAGCCGGCGCGCCCCGCCGCAGCACCCCACGCCCCGGTGGTCCAGGCCCCCAAGCCCGCCCAGGAGCGCACGGGGCGCAAGAAGTTCCACGCCGGCCAGGTCATCTTCAACGAAGGCGACCCCGGCGACATGGCCTATGTGGTGGAAAGCGGCAAGGTCACCATCTTCAAGACGGTGAACGGCCAGAAGGTCACCCTGGGCCAGATCGGCGCCAACGGCGTGTTCGGCGAGATGGCCCTGATCGACAACGAGCCGCGCATGGCGTCCGCCATGGCCGCCGAGGAAACCACCTGTCTGGTGATTCCCATGGCGGCGCTGAAATCCCAGATCGGCAAGACGCCCGATCTGGTGATCCTGGTGCTGGAAACCCTGCTCTACGACATCCGCAAGATGGGGCGCGAGCTGGGCCAGGTGCGCGCCACCCTGGAAAAGAAGCGGGCGGGCAAGTAGGCCTGCCGGGTGGGGTCAGTCGTCGGCCGCGAAGCGGTCGGCGGCCAGCGGCTGCGGCTGGATGGGATCGTCCGAGGCGGGCGACAGCGAAATCTCGGCGATATGGGTCAGCGAGCGGATGGTTCCCGCCGACTGGTACTTGAAGGTCAGCGTCACCGGCAGCACCGAGGCCTGCATGTCGTCGAGGAAGACGCCGCAGCCGCGCGAATAGCGGGCGCCGGTGGCGAATTCGATGCGGTAGGTGCCCTCGGGGATGCCGCCGATGCCGATATGGTAGGTGGCGGGCACGTAGAAGGCGGTGACCGTGTTGCCGGCCAGGGTCTTCAGCTTGATCACGCCGTCGCGGCGGCCCTCGTTGTGGACCAGCAGCCGGTGGTCGCCGCTGACCCGCCGCGTCAGGATTTCACCGGCCGTGGGCTGGGCGCCCCGGTTCTCGGCGCACCATTGCGCCTTGAAGCGCCCCCCCGATCCGGCATAGAGCGAGCGGGTCTCGACGAAGCCGTCGATGCCCGACGGCGTCCTGATCTTGACCCATTCCGGGTCGACCGGATCGGCGCCGACCTCGACGGTGGTGAAGCGGTCCAGCAGGGTCAGCACCGGGGCGCCGGGCAGGGGCGCCATGCGGACCTTCAGGCTGTCCACCGCCACATGGCGGATCTCGCCGCTGCGGGCGGGCTGCATGGCGATGGGAGCGGCCGAAGTGGCGACCGGCAGGTCCCACGGCTTGGTGGCGATCAGGGCGAAGACGCCGATGGTGATGGGCAGGGCCATCAGCGGCAATCCTTGCGCCAGGAACACGCCTCCGCCCAAGCGCCAGCGGGCCTTGAGCCGGCGGTTGTCGGGCACGTCGCGGGTGGCGTGCATCAGATCCTCGACCCGGGCGCGGTCGTCGGGCAGGCGGGCGAAGCGCCCGGCCTGCAGCGCCAGCGAGCGGGCCAGCTCCAACTCGCCCCGGCCCAGGAAGGCGCGGCCCTGGCGGATCAGCACCCTGGCGTTCTCGTGGCGCGGCTTGGAGCCGCCCAGCAGATTGCGAGCCAGCGCCAGGGGGGCGAGAAGCAATCCGGGCAGCGACCACCAGCCCCAGGCCCAGGTGATGATCGAGGCGCGGACAGAGGCGCGGTCGGCGCATGCCCGGCAAAAAATTCCCTCCACCGTGCCGCTTTTTGCCCACACCAGAAACGAGCGGACCCAGTGGAAGACCACGTAGCGGGGCTGGGCGGTCAGCGCGCCGCAGCCGCAGCAGGCGATGGGGGCGCCGGCCACCTGGGCGTCGTCGTCGTGGCTGGCCTCCTCGCCGAAAGTGTCGTACTCGGCCCGGCGCACCACGTCCTTGAGCACGCCGTAGGCCTCGATAACCCTTTGAAATTCTTCCTGCGCGCGCTTCGAGGCGTTGCGGTCGGGATGGACCGTCTTCACGCGGGAACGATAAGCGCTTTTGATGGCGCCGGCGTCGGCCCCGGGGGCGAGGCCGAGGATCGCGTAATAGCCTTTGGGGTCGCGCGCGATGGTGTTCATCTCAGACGATGCTTGTGGTTTTCCTGATTCTTCAAGCAAAGCCTATGCCATCGGTCGGGGAGGTGGAAAAGCCGCGCAGGGATCATACCACGATTTGCGTTGCCGGTGCGGCCGACGGCAGCAGGTCCACGAAGGGCCGTCCCGCCTGGAACGACACCTGGCCCTTGATGCCGGTCAGCTGGCCGCATTCGGCGAAGATGCCGGAAATGTCCCGGCACATGGCGGCCGGCAGGGGTTGGGCGGTGCGCACGATCAGGTCGAAGCGCTTGACGTCCTTCTGCACCAGTCCGTCCAGCTGGATGCGACCCAGAACGCTCATGCGCACGTCCAGGATGAAGCGCTGCTCGCTTCCCTGCTTGCCCCGTCCCTCCTCGTCGTCGGGCGGGCGGTGGACGTAGAGGTCGATGGGGTCGATGTTGGCGCCATGGGCGAAGGGCAGGGTGATGGCGTGCCAGTCGCCACGGCCCATGGGGCGGGCGGAATCCTCGGCCAGATCCATGAATTCCTGCTTCAGCCGCTCGACCAGGTCCTTGCGTCCGGCCTTTTCCAGCCCACGGGTCACCGGTTCGGAAAGCAGGGGGCGGGAATCGCCGGCCCGCACCGCGCCCGCGAACATGGACAGCGCGGCGGCCAGGCGGGGGCCGGCCTGGGGGATCATCCGCATCAGTTGCTCGGCCGCCTGGCGGTCCGACTGCATCAGGGTGTCCACCGCCTGGTCCAGGCTGGGCCAGCCGCCGGGGGTGAGGCCCTGGGGCTGGCTGGGGGCGGGAGCCAGGGGCGGCGGGGCCAGGGGTTGGCCGATCACCTCCAGGCGCAGCAGGCTGCCCACCTGCAGCGGCGAGGCGACGTTGAGCGACAGCACGCCCGCCGGGCTTTGCACCAGGGCGGCGCCGCCGGCCGGCTGGGAGAGCACCACGGCCGGCATGGTGGTGGTCGTCTGCGGCTGGGGCGGGCTGGTCGCCGGCGGCGTGGCGGGGATGCCGCCCGCAAGGGGGGGCGTCGCGGCCGTCGCCGCCGGAGCCGGCTGGCCGGAAAGGTGGGGCGCTGCCGGTATTCCGGCGGCGGTGGCGGGCGGGGTGGCCTGCGGCGCGGCGGCCGGCGCCTGCGGCGGGACGGGCGCGCTGGCGGCGGGTTGGGCCGTCGCGGTGGGAACGGGCTGGCCGCCGCTCACCGCGCCCTGGGCCGGCGGAGCCATGGCGGCGATGCGGACGGTAAGGCGCGTGCCGGACGCCAGTCCGGTCAGCGCCTCGGGCAGCGGCTGATCCATCTGGAGGCCCGGCGTACCGGCATCATTGGACAGCATCACCGCGCCGGGCGGACCGGAGCGGATCACCGTGGCGGAGAGGCCCACCGGCCCCGCCGCCAGTCCGGGCGAGGTCACCACCGGCGCTCCGGCCGGGCCCGGACCAGCGCCTGGCGCCTGGGTCAGGGCGTTCTGGGCGGCCTGGGGCTTGGCACTGCCGCCTGGGCCCAGCAGGGTGGCGAGATCGGGCAGATTGGGCAGGCCGGTCTGCTGCGGGGACAGGGGCAGGCCGCCGGCGGGGCGTCCGTTGATGGCGAGCAGCTTGAAGGCGGGCAGGCCGTTCTGCGAGATGTACTGCATGGCCAGTTGCGCGCCGTCGGGCGGCAAAGGCTGGCCGGGGGGCAGGCGGAGCGACAGGCTGCTTCCGTCGGCGGTCATCACCTGGACGACACCCTTGCCCTCGGCGGCGGCCATGGTGGCGGCCAGCACGGCGCCGGCCTGCAGCTTGGCCAGGACCTCGGCGGCACCCTTGTCGGCCACCACGCTCAACACCACCGGCGCGCTGGCCTGGGGCGGCGGCGCAGGCGGAGGCGGGGCCGGCGGGATGGCCGAGCACATGGCGCTAGCGCGAGCGGATCAGGCGCTCGACGATGGCCTCGACGTCGGCGGCGGCCTCGGCGTTGGGCGAGCGCATCATGATCGGCGTCTGGTTGCGGATGGCCTCCCTGACCTTGAGGTCGCGGCGGATGACGCCGGCCAGCGGCGGGGAAATCTTCAGGAAGCCCTCGCAGGCCTTCAGCAGGGTGTTGTAGATGCGCTCGCCTTCGCGCGTCGAATTGGCCATGTTGACCACGATGCGCATGTCGGTGCCGGGCCGCTCCATGTGGGTGACCTTGATGAAGGCGTAGGCGTCGGTCAGCGAGGTGGGTTCGTCGGTGGTCACCACCATGATGGTGCCGGCCTGCTGCGAGAAGTTGCGGGTGGTCTTCTCGACGCCGGCGCCCAGGTCGACCACCACGCGGTCGTAATTGCCGGCCAGCAGCACCAGGTCGTCGCCCAGCATCTGCAGCCGCGACAGCGGGATGTTGGCCAGCGTGCCGCTGCCTGAGCGCCCGGCGATGATGTCGAAGCCGCCTTCGGAGAAGCGGGTCAGCGCCTGGTTCAGCGTCATGCGCCCGGCCACCACGCTGCCCAGATCGGTCTTGGGCATCAGGCCCAGCTGGATGTCCACGTTGGCCAGGCCCAGGTCGCCGTCGAACAGCAGCACCCGCTGGTTGGCCCGCGCCAAGGCGTGGGACAGCGTGATGGAGAACCAGGTCTTGCCCACGCCGCCCTTGCCGGACGCCACCGCGACGATGTTGCGTCCCTTGGCCCTAAGGGTGGGGCGGGGGGCCAGGGTGGGAACTTCCATCGTGGTCATGATGCGGATGCCTCGGTCCAGAAGGTTTCGTCTTTGGGTTCGGCCTCGGCCGATTGCGGCATGATCAGCCGCGCCAGCGCCACGGCGGAGATGGGCGAGATGCCCGACGCCACATGGGGGCTGGCGGAAACGTCGCAGAAGGCCAGCTGGCCGGCCTCGGCCGCCGCCAGGATCGAGCCCAGGCGGCGGGTGGTGTCGAGCCTGGACGCGAACAGCCGGGTCGCGCCGATGCCGGCGAAGGCCTCGCCGATCTCGGCGGCCTCCTCCGGGTCGCCGCCGGCGGCCATCACTAAGATGGGCTCGACGTCGGCGGCCTCGATCAGCGCCTGCAGGTAGTCCATGTCGCTCTGCTTGAAGGGATTGAGGCCGGGGGAATCGATCACCACCAGATCGAACATGCCGTTCATGCTTTCCACCACCCGGGACAGGGATTCCGGCCCCCTGGCGCGGACCAGGTCGATCTCCAGGATGGAGGTGAAGGCGGCCAATTGCTCCACCGCGCCGGCGCGGATGTTGTCGCAGGTGATCACGCCCACCTGCCATTGCTTCAGCACCGAGCGGGCCGCCAGCTTGGCCGCCGCGATGGACTTGCCCGAACCGTTGGGGCCCACCAGCATGAAGGGGCGCGGCGCGCCGTGCTCGGGCAGATGGGCGAAGGTGAAGCCGGCCTCCAGCGCGGCGGCGCAGGCCAGCGGCGGCTGGGTCAGGCCCGAGGTCTGGGCGGCGTTGACCAGCCGGTCCATCAGGCGCTGGGGCACGCCGTGGTCGGCCAGGGCCTTTCTCACCGCCTCGGACACTTCCGAGCCGCCGGTGGCTTCCTCCAGCATGGAGGCGACGGCCAGGTCGGCGTCGACGGATTCCAGGGCGGCGGTGATGCGCACGCCCTTGGAGCCGGCGGCCCGCTGGGTCGAGACGATGATGGCGTCGTCGCCCAGTTCCTGGCGCACCAGTTCCATGGCCTCGGTCATGGTGGGCGCGGTGAAGGATTTGAGCCTCATGGTCTAGCCGCCATCATCAGATCTGCCCCAGTGTCTTGATGCGGGCCTTGGGATGGATTTCCGACTGGCTCATCACCACGGTCATGGGCCGGAAGCGCTCGACGATGGAGCGCACATAGGGCCGGACCATGGGGCTGGTCAGCAGGATGGGGGTCTCGCCCTGCATGGCGAAGCGTTCGAAGGTCTGGCGCGTGCGGCTGATGAAGTCCTGCAGCTGCGAGGGCGCCATGGAGATCTGCTTTTCCTCGCCGGTGCCCACCAGGGATTCGGCGAAGGCCTGCTCCCATTCCGGCGAGAGCGTCACCAGCGGGATGAAGCCCTGCGGCCCGGTGTTGTTGTCCGAGATCTGACGCGCCAGACGGGCGCGCACGTGCTCGGTGATCATGGTGACGTTGCGGGTATGGCCGCAGGCCTCGGCGATGCCTTCCAGGATGGTGGGCAGGTCGCGGATGGAGATGCGCTCGCCCAGAAGGTTCTGCAGCACCCGCTGCAGCCCGCCGATGGTCATCTGGCTGGGGATCAGCTCGGCGATCAGCTTCTGGTGCTCCTTGTCCAGCTCGTCCAGCAGTTTCTGGGTTTCGGCGTGGGACAGAAGCTCGCTCATGTTGTCCTTGATCACCTCGGTCAGGTGGGTGGTGATCACGGTGGGCGGGTCCACCACGGTATAGCCGCGGAACAGGGCTTCCTCGCGGTTGGTGGGGTCGATCCACATGGCCGGCAGGCCGAAGGTGGGCTCGCGGGTCTTCTCGCCCGGCAGGGTGATGTCCTCGCCCCTGGGATCCATGATCAGCAGCGCTGCGGGGCGCAGATCGCCTCGGCCCGCCTCCACTTCCTTCACATGGATGACATAGGTGTTGGCGGGCAGCTGCATGTTGTCCTGGATGCGCACCGACGGCATGACGAAGCCCATCTCGGTGGCGATGGCGCGCCGCAAGCTCTTGATCTGGTCGGTCAGGCGCTGGCCCTTGGGCGTGTTGATAAGCTGCAACAGGCCGTAGCCCAGTTCCAGGCGCACATGGTCGATCTTCAGCGCCGTGGAGATGGGCTCCTCGGGGACCGGCGCCTGCTGCAGGGCCTCGGCCTCGACCTCCTGCTGCTTCTGTTCGGCCTTTGCCCGCTGGTCGCGGTCCAGCAGATAGGCCGACGCGCCCATGCCCAACCCCAGCAGGAAGAAGGGCAGGAACGGCATGTTGGGCACCAGCGACATCAGGGTCATCAGGCCGCCGGCCATGCCCACGGCGCGGGGATAACCGGCCAGCTGCTTGAACAGGGCGCGGTCGACGGCTTCCTGCACGCCGGCCTTGGTGACCAGCATGCCCGCCGAGACCGAGACGATCAGGGCCGGAACCTGGGTGACCAGACCGTCGCCCACCGTCAGCTTGGTGTAGTACTCGGCCGCCTGGCTGAAGGTCAGTCCCTGCTGCGCCATGCCGATGATCATGCCGCCGATGACGTTGATGGCGGTGATCATCAGGCCGGCGACGGCGTCGCCGCGCACGAATTTCGACGCGCCGTCCATGGCGCCGAAGAAGGCGGATTCGCCTTCCAGCTCGGCGCGGCGCTTGCGGGCGGTGGGCTCGTCGCACAGGCCGGCCGAAAGGTCGGCGTCGATGGCCATCTGCTTGCCGGGCATGGCGTCCAGGGTGAAGCGCGCCGCCACCTCGGCGATACGGGTCGAGCCCTTGGTGATGACCACGAAATTGACGATCACCAGGATGGCGAAGACGATGATGCCGATGACGAAGCTGCCGCTCATGATGAAGCTGGCGAAGGCGGCGATCACCTGTCCGGCGCCCTCGACGCCTTCGTGGCCGTGGGACAGGATCAGTCGGGTGGACGCCAGGTTCAGCGCCAGCCGGATCAGGGTGGTGAGCAGCAGAACCGTGGGGAACGAGCTGAACTGCAGCGGCTTCTCGATGAAGATGGCCACCATCAGGATCAGCACGGCGATGGTCAGCGACAGGGCCAGGCCGATATCGAGCAGCCACGGCGGCAGCGGCAGGATCAGCATCATCACGATGACGATGATGCCGAACGCCAGGCCCACGTCGCCGCGTCGGGCCGACGCGGCGAAGCGGTCCAGGATTTCCCGGCCGACGCTGGAGCTTGATGCCTGTCCCTCAGCCATGGCTTTAGATCATGGCCCGTTCGATTTCGCCGCCGGCGGGCGGCGGCACGTCGACGCCTTCGTCGGAATACTGCTTGAGCTTGTTCCTCAGGGTGCGGATGGAGATGCCCAGGATGTTGGCCGCGTGGGTGCGGTTGCCGAGGCAATGGGACAGCGTGTCGATGATCAGGTCGCGCTCGACCTCGGCCACCGTCTTGCCCACCAGATTGGCGCCCCTGGCGCCCATCACCGAGGCGGCGGCGTTGGCGGCCTGGGCGACCATGGGATCGGAATTGGTGCCCACCGGGTTGCCCGACAAGATGATGGCGTCGGGGCCGATCTCGGCGCCGCTGGCCAGCAGCACGGCGCGGTGCATGGTGTTTTCCAGCTCGCGCACGTTGCCGCGCCAGTGGTGGCGCGACAGCATCTGGCGGACCTCGGCGGAAATGGGCCGCGTCGGCAGGCCGTTGGCTTCGGTGTAGCGCTTGGCGAAGTGGTCGGCCAGGACGGCGATGTCCAGCGGGCGTTCACGCAGCGCGGGCAGGGCCAGGGTCACCACGTTGAGGCGGTAATACAGATCCTCGCGGAAGGTGCCCTTCTTGACCTCGTCCTCCAGGTTGCGGTTGGAGGTGGCGAGGATGCGCACGTCCACCTTGACCGGCTGGTTGCCGCCCACCCGGTCGATTTCCTTTTCCTGGATGGCGCGCAGCAGCTTGGATTGCAGGCGCACGTCCATCTCGGAGATTTCGTCGAGCAGGAGCGTGCCGCCCTGGGCTTCCTCGAACTTGCCGATGCGCCGGGCCACCGCGCCGGTAAAGGCGCCCTTCTCGTGGCCGAACAACTCGGATTCCAGCAGGTTCTCGGGGATGGCGGCGCAGTTGACCGCCACGAAGCGCTTGTCCGAACGCTTGGACTTGTTGTGGATGAACCGCGCGATCAGCTCCTTGCCGGTGCCGGATTCGCCGGTGATCATGATCGAGGCGTCGGAATTGGCCACCTGCTCGGCCAGCTTCAAGGTCTGGCCCATGCGGGGGTCCTTGAAGACGATGTTGTGGCTTTCCTGGGTGACGGCGGCGATGACGGCGGCGATGAGCTCGGCGTCGGGCGGCAGCGGGATGTATTCCTTGGCGCCGGCCTTGATGGCGCGCACGGCGGCCGAGGCGTCGGACGCGATGCCGCAGGCCACCACCGGGACGATGATGCGTTCGGCTTCCAGGGAATCGATCAGGCCCTTGATGTCGCGCTTGACGTCGATCATCACCAGATCGGCGCCCTGGGTGCGCAGAACCTCGAGGCCGGCGGGAACGTCCTCGGCCTGGCGGACCTTGGCGCCGCGCGCCATGGCGATCTGGCTGGCGGCGCCGATCTGGCCGTCGAGCGTGCCGATGATCAGAAGTCGCATGTCGTCCCTCTCCCGCTAGAGCTCTTTTAAGCCCGGTCGGTCTTGATGATTTCGGTCATGGTCACGCCCAGGCGGTCTTCCACCACGACCACCTCGCCGCGCGCCACCAGACGGTTGTTGACGTAGATGTCGATGGCCTCGCCCACCTTGCGGTCCAGCTCCACCACCGCGCCGCGTCCCAGCTTCAACAGCTGGTTAACCTGCATGGTGGCCTTGCCCAGCACCGCCGAGACCTGCACCGGAATGTCGTAGACGGCTTCCAGGTCGCGGGCCGATCGCGGCATGTCCGGGACATCGCCGCGGCCTACCTGGTCGTCGCCTTCCGGCTTGAAGTCGTTGAGTTCGAAATCGGGCATGGTGACCTCCAGTTACTCTTCCGGGCGGTGTTCGGGCGGCGCCAGGGCCCGGTTCACCGCCGTTTCGATGTCGGCGATCAGGCGGGCCTGATCCCGCTCGGCTCCGCCGTCCGTCCATTCCACCCGGCAATCGCCGATCCCCACCCGAGGGTCGGCCTGGACCACCACGCGGCCCTCGAAGCCGTGCTCGATGGCGGTCTGCTCCAGGCGTTCGCGCATGGGATCGACCAGGGCGGAATCCACCCGGACGATGATGCGCGGCTCGTCGAGCACATGGCTCAGGCATTCGTGGACGGTCCGCACGATCTCGTCGAAGGCGTTCTGCTCGCAGGCGGCGGGCAGCACCTTCTTCAGCACCGCCATGGCCACCCGGGCGGCGACCCGCTGGTTGGCGTCGTTGGCGTCGGCCTGGGCGTTGTCCAGCATGGCCAGCGCGTTGGAGACGCGCTCCAGCGAGGCGGCCAGCAGGGCCTGCTGGGTCTCGTTGGCCTCGGTGGTGCCGTTGCGGTGGCCTTCCTCGTAGGCGGCTTCCCGCACCACCTGGAGGTCCTCCTCGGTGAAGGTGGGCGGTGGCGGCGGCTCGGGCTCGGCCTCGGTCTGGTAGGCATCCTCGACCGGTTCGGCCGCCTTGGGCCGGTTGGCCGGCGGCGGACCGAAATCCAGGTCGAACATGTATTTCTGGTAGGCCATGTGAGTCTTTGCTTTGCCTCAGTCGCCGGCGGGGGCTTCCGCCCCCTTGGCTTTCCTCGCTTTTGCCTTCGCTTACGCTTCGGCAACGCTGCGGCGCCCTCAACGGGCGTAGTCGCTGCGCTCCGATTAGTACACCAGTTCGTCTTCCTCGCGGCCTTCGGAGATGACGATCTGTCCCGACGCCGCCAGTTCCTTGGCCATGACCACGATGGCCGCCTGGGCCTGGTCCACGTCCCTGAGACGCACCGGGCCCAGCGCTTCCATGTCTTCCCTCAGCATCTTGCCGGCGCGTTCGGACATGTTCTTGAAGAACAGCTCCTTGACGGCGTCGGCGCCGCCCTTGAGCGCGATGGCCAGCTTGTCCTTTTCCACCGAGCGCAGCAGCACCTGGATGCCGGCGGCGTCGATGCGGGTGAGGTCGTCGAAGGTGAACATCAGCGCCTTGATCTTCTCGGCGCTTTCGCGGTTGCGCTCCTCCAGGGCCGACATGAACCGGTTTTCGGTGTTGCGGTCCAGGTTGTTGAAGATGTCGGCCATCAGTTCGTGGGCGTCGCGGCGCTGGGTGCGGGCCAGGTTGGTCATGAACTCGGTCCGGAGAGTCTTTTCCACGCCGTCCAGGACTTCCTTCTGCACCGCCTCCATGCGCAGCATGCGCATGATGACTTCCATGGCGAAGTTCTCGGGCAGGATGGCCAGCACACGCGACGCGTGGTCGGGCTTGATCTTGGCCAGCACCACGGCGACGGTCTGCGGGTATTCGTTCTTCAGGTAGTTGGCCAGCACCTGTTCGGAGACGTTGCCCAGCTTGTCCCACATGGTACGGCCGGCGGGACCGCGGATTTCCTCCATGATGGAGTTGACGCGATCCTTGGGCAGGCTCTTCATCAGCAGGCGTTCGGTGGTGTCGAACGAGCCGGTCAGCGAGCCGGTGGACGACAGCGCGTCGGCGAATTCCACGAACACGCGCTCGACCAGATTGGACGACACGGTGCCCAAGGACGCCATGATCTGGGACAGTTCCTTGATCTCGTCGTCGCCAAGCATGCCGAACAGCTTGGACGAGTGTTCCTCGTTCAAGGACAGCATGAACATGGCCGCCTTCTGGGGGCCGGTGAGGCTGCGGTAGTCTTCCTTGACGCGCGCCATCTAAAGACCTCCTCAGCTTTCCTGGTAGAGCCAGTTGCGGATGATGGACAGAGCCTCTTCCGGGTGCTTGTCGACGATCTCGCCGATCTTCCTGATGGACGACGCCTTGACGCGGCCTTCCACCTTGTCGATGTCGATGAGCTCGTCGGCGATGACCTCCTCCTCGCCGCCCAGCGGCGCCGGCATGGCGGCCGCGCCGGGGCCGGTGAGCTGCGGCATGGCGCCGCCCTCGGCGGTCAGCAGGCGGCGGCCATCGGGACCCACCTGGCCCTGCATGGACTCGATGGCGCGGCTGATGAGCGGGCGCAGCACCAGGAGCAGGAACAGGATGGCGACCACGGACAGGCCCAGGTTCGACGCCACCTTCTCGACGAAGTCGCGGCGCATGCCGAAGATGAACTCGCCGGGTTCTTCGGCCTGGAGCAGTTCCTCGCCCTTGTAGAAGGGCATGGAGGCGACCTTGACCTGATCGTCGCGGTCCTTGGTGTAGCCGATGGCGGATTTGACCAGCGCCTCGATCTGCGACAGTTCCTCGGCCGTCCGGTCGCGGTACGAGGTCTGCTTGCCGTCGGCCGATTGCTCGCGCACGCCATCGACGATGACGGCGGCGGACACCTTGCGGATCTCGCCGATCTCGCGGACCGTGCTCTTGGTCTTGCGCGAGATCTCGTAGTTCACGGTTTCCTGGTTCTTGTTGATCTTGGTCGATGTGCGGATGTTGCCCGACGACGAGGCGTTGGGATCGGGCAGGTTCTGCTGCACGGTGACCGGGGTGGGTTCGGCGTCCTGGCTCTGCTCGCCCTCGTTGACGGTGACCTGGGAGCGGACCACCTTGGTCTCGGGGTCGAAGGTCTCCTCGGTGGTGGTGGCCTGGCTCATGTCCATGTCCACCGTCACCTCGGCGCGCACGCGGCCCGGGCCCAGCGAGCGCTCCAGCAGGTCCTCGATGGTCTTGACCAGCTTGGCCTCGGTCTTGATCTTCATTTCCTCGGCGCTTTGCGCCTGGAATTCCTTGGAATTCTCGAAGCCCTTGGCCAGCAGGGTGCCCTTGTCGTCGACGATGGAGATGCGCGACGGCTTCATCTTGGGAACGGCGGCGGCGATCAGGTGCTGGATGGCGCTGACCTGCCCCTTGTCCAGGCGGCCCGCCCCCTGCATCTTGATGATCACCGAGGCCGACGGTTCCTGGGTATCGCGCGAGAAGGCCTCGCGCTTGGGCAGCACCAGGTGGACGCGGGCGGCCTTGACCTTGTCGATGGAGCGGATGGTCTTGGACAGTTCGCCTTCCAGGGCGCGGACCATGGTGATGTTCTGCTGGAAGCTGGTGGAGCCCAGGGCGTCCTGCTTGTCGAACAGCTCGTAGCCGGCCATGCGGCCGCCGGCGGGCAGCGCCTGTTCGGCCATGCGCACGCGCAGGTCCAGCTTGCGGTCCTTGGGCACCCAGACCTCGGTGCCGTCCTTGCGGAGTTCGTAGGGAATCTTGTCGGCGGTCAGCTTCTCGATGATCGCCTTGGAATCGCCCAGGTCGAGATCGCCGTAGAGCAGCTCCATCTGCGGCGCGGCGACGCGGCTCATCAGATAGATGAAGAAACCCAGGATGCTGACACCGACGCCAGCGATGGCGGCCAGCCGCATGGGCCCCAGGCCGCGCAGCATCTGCAGGAATGCGTTCACGTCGTCTCCATCGGATGCACGCGCACGCCGCCGGCCGGCACGCGCGTCCAGGTGACAGACTAAGGTCGGGCCGCTGAAGAGATGGTTAACGCCCGGCAATTTTTGCCGGGTGAGTCTGTTTGCCCTCAATCGCCGGGGGCGGAAACTAAACCGGCGGCCTTCTGGCCCCGCCCGCGCAGGCGGGCAAATACTAAACCGGCGGCCTTCTGGCCGCCGGTTGGGTGTTAGGAAGCAGGTTCAGGGATTGGACGATTAACGTTTGATCTGCACCAGCTCGTCCAGCATCTGGTCGGCAGTGGTGATGATCTTGGCCGCTGCCGAGTAGGCGCGCTGGGTCACGATCATGGTGGTGAACTCGGAACCGATATCCACGGTCGAGGCTTCCAGCGAGGCGGACTGCACCGAGCCGGCGCCGGCGTTGTTGGCGACGCGCAGGGTGTAGGTGCCCGACGTGTTGGTCTCGATCCAGGAATTGCCGGTCAGCGATTCCAGGCCGTTGGGGTTGGTGAAGGTGGCCACCGGGATCTGGAACACCGGACGGCGGACGCCGTTGTCGAACAGGGCGGTGACGACGCCGTCGGTGCCCACCGACACGCCGGAGAAGTTGCCGAACTTCGCGCCGTTCTGGGTCAGATAGGCCAGCTGATAGGTGCCGCCCAACTGGGTCATGCCGTCGGCCTGGGAGGTGTTGCCCACGAACCAGTTGACGCGCTGGTCGGCACCGGTGCCGTTGGGGACCAGGGTCATGGACTGCGCGCCATTGGCCCAGTTGACCGCCATCTTGCCGACGTTGATCTGCTTGGGCGTGCCGTCGCCATTGAAGGTGATGGCCGGGTTGGTGGCGGTGATGGCGTTGACGGAGAATTTCCCGTCCACGTTGTCCAGCGAAGGAATGGACGATGTCCAGTTGCGAGTCTGCGACTGGGTCAGGGTCGTGCCCATGTTGGAGCAATCCACCGACATGGTGGTGCCGCCGGTTTGCTGGACGATTTCCACGGTCGAGCCGTTGGCGCGGAACAGTGGCAGGGTTCCGCCGATGGAAACGACGTCGGTGGTCAACGCGGTGTTGGTGGCCGCCGACCAGTTCCTGGGATTGCGCAGTGCCTGGGCCACCAGGTTGGCGACGTCGGAGCCCGATGTGTAGGAGGTGCTGTTGAGGTTGATGATGACATCGGTACCGGCGGCGTGGGTGAGCGTGCCCTTGGTGTCGAACACCACCTTCATGCTCTGGCTGGCGACGGTGAAGGTGATGTACTTGTTGTGCAGGTTCTGGATATCGGCGTTTGAGGACGCGGTGAAGTCCAGGCGGCCCTGGCTGCCGTAGACCAGCGACGGGTTCGACTGGTCAAGAATGTCCATGGAAGCGGCACCCGACGGAGGGGTTACGCCACGCTGGTCCTGATAGGGGGCGGTGGAGGTGACGATGTAGTCGGCGGGAGTCAAGTCGAAGCCCGTCGCGCTCTTGTTGGCGATTTTGTAGTAGCCGGCGTTCAGGGTCGTGCTGGTGCCGTTGCTGACCTTGATGTAGTCGCCGTTGTTGAAGTTGTTTTGGTTGTAAGTGGTGATCGTGCTGGCGTTCAGCGCGATATGCGGGCTACCTGCGGCAGTGAACGTCACGTTGTTAAAGTTCAAGGTGGCGCCGTTGTAGACCAGGGTGGCGGTGGTGCCGGCCTGGTCGGTGACGGCGGGGCTGGTGGTCACGCCTTGGCTGACGTACCAGTTGCCGTTATTGCTGCTGGCGGTGCCGGAGGCGGCGGAAATGTTGAGGACCGACCCCGTGGGCAGTTGGCTGCTGACCAGCGTGCCCGCAGGCATGGCGATGGCGCCGCTGCTGGCGAAGTAGCCCAGCGGCGTGGCGCTGGCCGTGGTGATCAGGGTGGAGGTGGAGCCGTCCGATTCGCCCACCAGTTTGAGGGCTGCGGTGCTGTTGGTCGTGACGTCGGTCAGCGTGGTGGACACCGAGAAGAAATTGCTCTTGGTCTCCACATCCCACTGGTTGGAGTTCGTCTTGGTCCAGTTGACGTTGAAATTGTGGGTGTCGCCGAGCGAGTCGTAGATCAGCACGCTGGTCTGATGATAGCCCGAGGAACCGACGTCGGCCGGGTTGTAGATGGTGTCGCCCGACGGCAGGTTGGCGCCCATCTTGATCTGAGTGGTCTGGTCGGCGGTGCCGCCGATGGTCTTCAGATTGAGGGACTTCACTTCCTGCGGGTTGATGATGTTCTGGTTGACGTAATGGAAGGTGCCGTCGCTCTGCTTGTACGCCTTCATGTAGGTGTTGCCGTCGATGGTCACCTCGGTCGGCTTGGCCAGGACGTTGTTGTTGGTGGGCTGCAGCGGCCAGCCCTGGACGTAGAAGCCCGACACGTTCTGCAGGTAGCCTTCCTTGTCCACCTTGAACGAACCGGCGCGGGTATAGGCGAACATGCCGTTGCCCGAGACGGCCGGATCG
Source organism: Magnetospirillum sp. XM-1 (assembly GCF_001511835.1). Classification (NCBI taxonomy): domain Bacteria; kingdom Pseudomonadati; phylum Pseudomonadota; class Alphaproteobacteria; order Rhodospirillales; family Rhodospirillaceae; genus Magnetospirillum; species Magnetospirillum sp. XM-1. The sequence goes on along the minus strand of NZ_LN997848.1, from coordinate 158,253 downwards.
GGATCGGTGTTGACCACGAACATGCCCTGGCCCGACAGGGCCAGGTCGGTGGAGTTGGTGGTGGCCTGCAGCAGGCCCTGGCTGTCGATGGCCGCCCGGGGCTTGGACTGGACACCGCCCGGCGAGTAGGTGGTCAGGGAGACCTGCTTGGTCACCAGGGTCTGGAAGTTGACCTTGGCACCCTTGTAGCCGGTGGTGTTCACGTTGGTGATGTTGTCCGAGATGGCTCCCATGGCGCTGGACTGAGAAGCCAGACCGGAGACACCCGAGAACAATGCGCCGTACAAGCTCATGATATCCTCCTGATCCTAAATCCTACTGGCTGCTCGAGCCGGTGCTGTTGCTGGAGGCCGACTGCAGCGCCTGAAGCTGCGCCAGCGCGGCCTGGTATTGGGCATTGGCGGCATTCAACTGGGCGGTGTTGATGCTGCTGGTGTTGTCCTTGACGCTGACCACCTTATCCATGGCGAGCGAGATGTCGTTGCCCTTGGTCCCGGCGCCCATCACCAGGGTGGTGCCGTTGGTGGCGTCGTTGGTGACCTTGGTGACCCGGCCGAAGGTGGTGCTGGTGGTCGTAATGCTCGTCCCGTCGGTGGCGGTGGCCGTCACCGAGATGGAATAGCGGCCGTCGGAGAGCTGGGTGCCCGACGCGTCCTTGCCGTTCCAGCTGAGGTTGTGGGTTCCGGCGGCGGTCTCGCCGGTGATGGAATCGACCTGCTTGCCCGAGGAGTCCTTGATGACGATCTTCACGTCGCGGGCTTCCTTGGGCAGGGTGTAGGTCAGCGAGGCCGCGCCGTCCTGCAGCGGCAGGTCGGTGCCCGACACCTCGACCGTCTGGCCGAGATAGTTGATGCCCTGGCTGGTCTGCGCGGATTGCTGCAGCTTGATCAGCTTTTCCAGGTTGGAATTGGCGTTGATCTGCTGCTCGACGCTGGAGAACTGGACCAACTGGTTGGTGAACTGGGTCGAGTCCATGGGCGACAGCGGATCCTGATGCTTCAGCTGAGTGGTCAGCATGGTCAGGAAGGTGTTGAAGTTGCTGCCCAGCGTCGCCTTGCCCGCGGCCGAGCCGGTGGCGGCGGCGGCGGTATTGGCGGCGGCGGCTGATGTGTCGACGGTAGTCATCGGACCTGCTCCTACACCGAAATGTCGACGCCGGAGCGTCCGCCCAGGGTACGGCCGCGGGCGGCCTGGGCCGCGCCCGCGCCGGCCATCTGGGCCTCCTCGCCGCCACCATTGCCGCGGCTGCGGCCACGGCGTGACCGGGCGTTGTTGTTGCCGCGATCGGCGTTCTGCTGCTGCTCGCCGCCCTTCAGGCTGAAGCTGGTGGCGGCGGTGTCGGGCTTGAGACCGGCATCCTCCAGGGCCTTCTCCAGGCCCTTGGCGTCCTTTTGCAGCATGGCGAGCGTCTCGGGCTTGTCGGCGGTCACGGTGGCCGAGACGCGGCCATCGGCGCTGACCTCCAGCTTGATCTCGATCTTGCCCAGTTCATGGGGCTTCAGCTGGATCTTGATGGTGTCGGCGCCGTCCTTGACCTGCTTGTCGATCTGGACGGAGACCTGCTCCATCACCTGGGCCTGCAATTGGGTGCGGGGCGTGCGCGCGGCGGACTGGGCGGCCTGTCCGGCCGACGCCTTGTCGGCGGCCTGGGTCGAACCCACGCCGGCCAGACCGGCGACCGTGCGCTGTTCGGGAGCGGCGTCCTCGGCGGCGGAGGCTTCGACCTGGGCGGCCAGAATGGCGGTGAAGGGGCGGGCTTCGGCTTCGGTCACCGTGGCGGCACCCGCGTCCTGGGTCTGGGTGGGGTCCGCCTGGACCAATGCGGGCCCGGCATCCTGGCTGGAGGCGAAGCCCTGCCCGGCCTGCTGGTCCTGGCCGTTGCCCTGGGCGCCGGCCGTCTGGGCGGCGAGGTCGAGCAGCGAGAAGGTCTCGACCACCGTGGGGGCATTCTGGGCGACGGGGCCGGTATCGGCGGTCTTGGTCTGAACCTTGATGTCCATGTGGACATTGGAGCCGGACAGCATGGCGGCCAGATCGCGGGCCTGCTGGTCGGCCAGATTCTCCACCTGACCGGCGGTCGTGGCCTCGGCGGCGGCCTTGTGCTGTCCCACCTTGGTGATCATCTGGTTGACCAGTTCGGTCGCAGCGTCGAGCGCGTCGTCCATGTCGCCGTCCTGGACGTCGTTGACCAGACGGCTCTGCAGGTCGGAGATGCGCTGGCGGTCGTCGGCCGACAGGCCGGCCATGGGATCTTCCTCGCCCTTGCCATCGTCGGCGCCGTTCAACTGGGCCTTGATGTTCTGGGCCAGGGCGTTGAGGTCCAGGGTGGGGGCGTCGGCGGCGGTGTCCACCTGGACGACCTGGACGGTCTCGGTGATGGTCACGTCGATGGCGACGACAACCTGCTCGTCATCCTTGGCCTTGGCCTCGGCCGGGGCCTGGACGGTGTCGTCGTCCTGGGCCGAGGCGTCCTCGTCGGAGGCATCGGTGTCGGCGGCCTGGACGGTGGCGGTATCGTCGTTCTTCTGGACCGGAGCCGGGGCGGCCTGGGTGTCGTCGGCCTTGCGGGAATTGGCCTGGCCGGCACCGGCGGCGCGGGACGGCTTGTCGGCCTTGACGGCGGGACGGGCGTCCTTGGCGTCGGGCTGGGCGTCCTGGCGGGCCTCCTTGGCGTCGACCTTCACTTCCATGTGCAGGCGGGTGATGTGCTCGGACAGGACCTTGTCGCCGGAACTCAGCCCGCCCAGCTTGCCGTTGACGCCGGCATAGCGCTGGGTGGTCTGCTGCAACACCGAAAGGAAGGCGTCCTCCGCCGACACGCCGGCCTGCTGCTTGTCCTGGGAGACGGCAGTCATGTTGGCTTCGGGCACTACACGCTTGTCGATGGATTGCACGGTCATGGTCTTGTCCCCGCGAAATGGGCTTGCGAACGGTCTTTCGCGTCCATTCCTCAGCAAGCGGCGGGCCAAGTCGTGCCGGTTGGGCTAGTGCATTGATATAAATAAGCTTTATTTTTGAGGGGGAGGTGGGGGCTGGGGCGGGAGCGGTCCGGGACGGAAAAAACTGCCGGGTGAGGGGAAAAGGCTGCCGGTTCAGTAGATGTCGCGGTCGCGTTCGTCGTCCTTGGCCAGGCTCATGATCCCCACCCCCATGGCCACCGAGCCGAAGGTGACGAACAGGCCGCCGAACAGCAGCAGAAGGACCGGGACGGGGTTGGGAGACTCCATGGCCATGGTGCGGATATGGCCCAAGTCGGTGGCCAGCACCAGACCGCCGAAGGTGGCGCCGGCGGCAAGGCCGTAGCACAGGTGCTGGGCCAGGAATTTCAGGGGCTCGCGTTCCTTGGGGGTCATGGCTTCACCCCTCGGCGATTGCGGCGCCCAGTTCGGTGGCCAGGGCGCGGGTCTGGACCATGACGCTGTCGAGCATTCCGGCATCGATGCCGCGCGCCACGATGGTCACCAGCGAGCGGCCCTCGGCAAAGGAGGGATAGGAGCCCACCTCCACCTGGGGATGGCGGTCCTGGATGCGGGTCAGTCCCTCGGCCAGGTCGCCTTCGCGCGCCGACAGGGTGAGCGAGCGCGACATCTGGGGCGGCCCTTCCGCCAGCGTGCCGCGAATGCCCTCGAACATGGCCCGCAGGATGGAGGGCACCCCGGCCATGACGAAGACGTTGCCCATGCGAAAGCCGGGGGCCTGGCTGATGGGGTTGTCGATCAGCGCGGCGCCTTCGGGGATTTCCGCCATCTTCAGGCGGGCGGCGTTGAGTTCGCCCTGGCCGTAGCGGCTTTGCAGGCGGCGGACCGCCTCGGGGTCGCGCTCCAGCGCCACACCGAAGGCCTTGGCCACCGCCGCCGAGGTGATGTCGTCGTGGGTGGGGCCGATGCCGCCCGAGGTGAAGACGTAGGTGTAAGAGGCGCGAAGCGCGTCCAGGGCGGCGACGATGGCCGTCTGGTCGTCCCTGACGATGCGCACCTCGCCCAGCGTGATGCCGCGCTCCGCCAGTTCCTTGCCGAGAAAGGCGACGTTGGAATCCTGGGTGCGACCCGACAGGATCTCATTGCCGATCACCAGAATCGCCGCATTGGCCATGACCGCACTCCCACATCAGGGAATGGAATTATACCCATTCCCGGAGGATGGCGACCAGCGGGATGTCGGCCGGCGGCATGGGCAGATCCCCTAGGCGGGCGGCGCGCACCCATCGCAACTCCTGGCCCTCGCGGGCGGCGGGGTTGCCCTTCCACACCCGCACCAGATAGAGCGGCATCAGCAGGTGGAAGGTGTCGTAATCGTGGGAGGCGAAGGCGACGGGCGCCAGGCAGCTTTCCCGCACGTCGATGCCCAACTCCTCCTCCAGCTCGCGCACCAGGGCGCTTTCCGGGGTCTCGCCCTCATGGACCTTGCCGCCGGGGAACTCCCACAGGCCGGCCATGGTCTTGCCGGCGGGGCGCGACGCCATCAGCACGCGGCCGTCGCCGTCCACCAGGGCGGCGGCCACCACCAGCAGGGTGGGGCGCAAGCCGCGGGCCATCTCCCATTCGGCCCGGCGCAGATGGAAGACCGGGGCGACGACGCTGGTGCCGCGTGCCGGCATGGGGCAGGAATCCACATAGTGGAAGGTCAGCCCCACCTTTTCCAGCACCCGCTTGGAGGCCACGTTGTCGGGATGGAAATGGGCCCAGACCCGCTCGAAGCCCAGGGTGTCGAACAGATGGCGGATCAGGCGGTGGGCGGCCTCGGTGGCATAGCCCTGGCCCCAGAAATCCTTGCCGATCCAATAGCCCAGCTCGGGCGTGCCGTCGCGCTCCAGCCCGAAGCCCATGATGCCGACCAGAACGCCGTCGGTGGTGCGTTCCAGCGCCAGGGCCACGCCCTTGCCCTCGATGCGGCGGACTTCCTGGTTGGCGACGAAGGCCTTGGCGTCATCCAGGCCGTAGGGATGGGGAATGGCGGCGGTCAGGCGCACCACGTCCCAATCGCCCAGCAGCGCCACCAGGGCGTCCAGGTCCCGGTCGGCCACGGGGCGCATGCGCAGCCGGGCGGTGAGCAGCGGATGTCCCGCCCAGACCGTGCCGGGTTCCCGGCAACCCCGTTCCGCCATGATGCCCTCTTTCGTTGCCTCAGGTCCGATAGGACCCGTTGATGTCGATATATGCGTGGGTCAGATCGCAAGTATAGACGGTCGCCTTGCCCTTGCCCACGCCCACATCGACCTCGATGACGATGTCCTGGCCCTTGAAGTGGGCGGTCACCGGCGCCTCGTCGTAGCCATGGGCCATCTCGCCCTTGTCGGCGACCAGCACGCCGCCCATGCGGATGGAGAGCCTGTCGCGGTTGGCCTTCTCGCCCGCCTTGCCGACCGCGGCCACCACGCGGCCCCAATTGGCGTCCTCGCCGGCGATGGCGGTCTTGACCAGGGGGGAATTGGCGATGGACATGCCGATGGTGCGCGCCGCCCGCTTGCCGGCGGCACCGCTCACGTGGATGGTGACGAACTTGGTGGCGCCCTCGCCGTCCTTGACCACCTGCAGCGCCAGATCGAGCAGCAGGTCGAACAGCTTGGCCTTGAAATCGGCCAGCCGCTTGTCCTTGGAATCCTTGATCACCGTGTTGCGGGCCGCACCCGTGGCGAACAGCATCAGGGTGTCGCTGGTCGACGTGTCGGAATCCACGGTGATGGAATTGAACGACTTGTCCACGCCCTTGGACAGCAGGTCCTGCAGCACGCCCGACGGCAGAGCCGCGTCGGTGAAGACGTAGGACAGCATGGTCGCCATGTCGGGCGCGATCATGCCGGCGCCCTTGGCTATGCCGTTGATGATCACCTTGGTGCCGTCGATCATGGCGGTGCGGGTGGCGCCCTTGGGGTATGTGTCGGTGGTCATGATCGCCTGGGCGGCTTCCAGCCAGTTGCCGGGCTGGAGCTTGGCGCGCACGTCACTCAGGGCGGCGGTGATCTTCTCGTCGGGCAGGCGCACGCCGATGGTGCCGGTGGACGCGATGTAGACCTCGGATTCCTTGCAGCCCACCAGGGAGGCGGTGGACTCCACCGTGCGCTTGACCGAGGCGACGCCCACCGAGCCGGTGAAGGCGTTGGCGTTGCCGGAATTGACCACCAGGGCGCGGGCCGAGCCCTTGGACACGGCCGCGCGGCACCACTCCACCGGGGCCGACGCGGTCAGCGAGCGGGTGAAGACGCCGGCGGCGGCCGTGCCCTTGTCCATCTCGACCATCAGCAGATCGGTGCGCCCGGCATATCGCACGCCGCAGGCGTGGCTGGCCAGCCGGACGCCTTTGATGACGGGCATGTCGGGGAAGCTCTTGGGCGCAAGCGGGGAGATGGCGGTGCTCATGGCGGGGCGCTTTCCGTAGTTCGCAAAGGTAAAAGGCCCGGCCGCTTGTTTAAGTGGCCGGGCCCGTTTAAGGCTTTTACTTCTTGGCCGCTTCCAGCGGCGAGCCGTCGGGCTTGAACCGCTTGATCTTGGCCTTTTCACGCAGATCGACGACCATCTTTTCCTGGATGTCCTCGGCGATCTGCCGGGCGATCACGGGCTTGGCCTGGTCGAAGGGCGGGATCGAGGCCATGCGCTTGTCCTCGACCTTGATGATGTGATAGCCGAACTGGCTCTTCACCGGGGTCTTGGAGACCTCGCCGGGGCGCATGGCGAAGGCGGCGGCCGAGAATTCCGGCACCATGGCTTCCTTGACGAAGTAGCCGAGGTCGCCGCCCATCTGGCCCGAACCCTTGTCGGTGGAGCGGCTCTTGGCCAGTTCGCCGAAATCGGTGCCGCGGCCCAGGTCGGCGATGATCGAGCGGGCGCCTTCCTCGGTTTCCACCAGGATGTGGCGGGCGCGCACTTCTTCCTGCGGCACGAAGTTCTTCACCGCCATGTCGTAGCGGGCCTTGATCGCCTCGTCGGTGACGGCGCCGCGCACCTTCTTCTGCATCAGGGCCTGGGCCATCAGCTGGGTCTCGACCCGCTTCAGCGCCGCCTTGACGTCGGGGTCGGCGTCCATCTTTTCCTTCTTGGCCAGCTCGTAGACCAGCTGGTTGTTGATGGCGACCTCGAGCACCGCTTCATAGGGGGCCTGGGGGCCCATCTGGCGGCCGTATTCGGCCAGCTGCGACATCTTGATGTCAGAACCGTTGACGTTGGCGACAACGGTGTCGGCGGCGAACGCCGGGCTGGCGGCCAGCCCGGCCGCCAGGGACAGGGCGAGCATGGGGCGGCGCGCGAACAGCATCTTCATGAGCGATCTTTCCTTCTCGTCGGTGGTCTGGGCGCCGGAAGGGCGTCCACGGCCGAGACATCGGTGCCAGCGGTTGAACCATAACCGGGCGGGCGGCACAAGTGCCCGATTTGTATCACCCTGGAATGCGGCAAAGTCATGGCCGGAATTCGCCCCCACCGAGCACTGGATTCGGAGCGCACTCTGTGCAATATGGTTGCCCGACTCGGCAGGCCAGGGCGCGCCGCTTTTCGCGCGCGCCGGCGCCACCCCATCCAAGCCCCCGGCCAGGGCATGCCTGCGAGACGCAAGTGTCGGACCAAGTGGAGGAAATTATGACTGTTCGCGTTGGCATCAACGGCTTCGGCCGCATCGGTCGCATGGTGTTCCGCGCCGTGGCGAAGGAATTCCCCGAGATCGAGATCGTCGGCATCAACGACCTCCTCGAGCCCGACTACCTCGCCTACATGCTGAAGTACGATTCGGTGCACGGCCGCTTTGCCGGCGACATCTCGGTGGAAGGCTCGAACCTGATCGTCAACGGCAAGAAGGTCCGCCTCACCGCCGTCAAGGATCCGGCCGAACTGAAGTGGAACGAGGTCAACGCCGATATCGTCATCGAGTCCACCGGCCTGTTCCTGGATGCCGCCAACGCCGAGAAGCACATCAAGGCCGGCGCCAAGAAGGTGCTGATGAGCGCGCCCTCCAAGGACGAAACCCCCATGTTCGTCTATGGCGTGAACCACGAGAAGTATGCCGGCGAGAAGATCGTCTCGGCCGCTTCGTGCACCACCAACTGCCTGGCCCCCGTCGCCAAGGTGCTGAACGACAACTGGGGCATCAAGCGCGGCCTGATGACCACCGTGCACGCCGCCACCGCCACCCAGAAGACCGTTGACGGCCCGTCGTCCAAGGATTGGCGCGGCGGCCGCGGCATCCTGGAAAACATCATCCCGTCGTCCACCGGCGCCGCCAAGGCCGTGGGCAAGGTGCTGCCCGAGCTGAACAAGAAGCTGACCGGCATGGCCTTCCGCGTTCCCACCTCGGACGTCTCGGTGGTCGACCTGACCGTCGAGCTGAACAAGGACGCGTCCTACGAGGACATCTGCAAGGCCATGAAGGCGGCCTCGGAAGGCGCGCTCAAGGGCGTGCTGGGCTACACCGAGGACAAGGTGGTCGCCACCGACTTCGTCGGCTGCAACATGCCGTCGATCTTCGACGCCGACGCCGGCATCGCGCTGGACAGCACCTTCGTCAAGGTCGTCACCTGGTACGACAACGAGTACGGCTACACCTGCAACATGCTGCGCTTCCTGAAGCACATCGCCAAGTAAGCCGCATGGCTTCGGTCCGGGCGGAAGGGTCTCCCTTCCGCCCGAATTTCTTCCAGACATAAGGAGCTTCCATGTTCCGGACCATCGACAAGCTGGACGTCCAGGGCAAGCGGGTGCTGGTGCGCGCCGACCTCAACGTTCCTGCCAAGGACGGCAAGGTTACCGACACCACCCGCATCGACCGCTCGGCCGCCACGCTGATCCAGTTGGCCGCCAAGGGCGCCAAGGTCATCGTGCTGACCCATTTCGGCCGCCCCAAGGGGCGCGAGGACAAGTACTCGCAGAAGCTGCTGGTCGAGCCGCTGGCCAAGGCGGTGGGCAAGAATGTGGCCTGGGCCGACGACTGCATCGGGCCGGACGCCGAGAAGCTGATCGCCTCCATGAAGGACGGCGACATCGCCCTGCTGGAAAACGTCCGCTTCCATCCCGAGGAAGAGAAGAACGATCCCGCCTTCGCCAAGGCGCTGGCCGCCCTGGGCGACGCCTATGTCAACGACGCCTTTTCGACCGCGCACCGGGCGCACGCCTCCACCGAGGGTCTGGCGCATCTGCTGCCGGCCGCCGCCGGCCGCCTGATGCAGGCCGAGCTGGAAGCGCTGGGTCGTGCGCTGGAAGCCCCCGAGAAGCCGGTGGCCGCCATCGTCGGTGGCGCCAAGGTTTCCACCAAGCTGGACCTGCTGGGCAACCTGGTGAGCAAGGTGGACTACCTGATCATCGGCGGCGGCATGGCCAACACCTTCCTGTTCGCGCAAGGCAAGGCCGTGGGCAAGTCCCTGTGCGAGAAGGATCTGGCCGACACCGCGCGCGAGATCATCAAGAAGGCCGAGGCGGCCAAGTGCCGCATCGTGCTGCCCACCGACGCGGTGGTGGCGGGCGAGTTCGCCGAGAATGCCGCCAACGCCGTGGTCAGCGTCGATGCCGTGCCCGAGGACAAGATGATCCTCGACGCCGGCCCGGCTTCGGCCGAGGCGGTGGTCAAGCTGCTGGAAAGCTGCAAGACCCTGGTGTGGAACGGCCCGCTGGGCGCCTTCGAGATCGCGCCCTTCGACAAGGCCACCAATGCCGTGGCCCAGGCGGCCGCCGCGCTCACCGCCAAGGGCAAGCTGCTCACCGTGGGCGGTGGCGGCGATACCGTCTCGGCCCTGGCCAAGGCGGGCGTGGAGGAGAAGTTCTCCTACATCTCCACCGCCGGCGGCGCCTTCCTGGAATGGCTGGAAGGCAAGGAGCTGCCCGGCGTGGCCGCCCTGCACGTCCAGCCCGACCAGGTGCGCGGCACCGGTTGCGGCTGCGGCGCCGGCGGCGTCGGCGGCTGCGGCTGAGTTTATTCATCGTCACCCCCGGGCTTGGCCTGGGGGTCCATGGATGGCCGGGCCAAGCCCGGCCATGACGATTTTCGGAAGGTAGTTCATGACCGTCCATTTCATCGGCGCCGGTCCCGGCGCTCCCGACCTGATCACGGTGCGGGGGCTGAACCTGATCCGCCGCTGTCCCGTGGTGCTGTACGCCGGCTCGCTGGTGCCGCCCGAGATCGTCGCCGAGGCCAAGGCCGACGCCCGGGTGGTCGACACCGCGCCCTTGAACCTGGACGAGATCGTCGCCGAGATCGAGGCCGCCCACGCCAAGGGCCATGACGTGGCCCGCGTCCATTCCGGCGACCCGTCCATCTACGGCGCCATCGCCGAGCAGATGCGCCGCCTGGATGCGCTGGGCATTCCCTATGACGTGACGCCGGGCGTGCCCGCCTTCGCGGCTGCCGCCGCCGCGCTCTCCACCGAGCTGACCCTGCCCGACATCAGCCAGACGGTGATCCTGACCCGGACGTCGGTGCGTTCGTCGGCCATGCCCAACAACGAGGATCTGGCGACCCTGGGCAAAAGCGGCGCGACGCTGGCCATCCATCTGTCGGTGAGCAACCTGGCCCATGTGGTCAAGGAACTGTCCCCCCTTTACGGCGCGGATTGCCCGGTGGTGGTGGCCTTCCGGGTGGGCTGGCCGGACCAGAGCTTCATCCGGGGCACGCTTTCCGACATCCGCGACAAGGTGAAGGCGGCGGGGCTGACCCGCACCGCGCTCATTCTGGTGGGGCGGGTTCTGGGGGGCGCCGAATTCACCGATTCGCGTCTTTATGCCGAGGACCATACCCACGTCCTGCGTCCCGCGAAGGGATAAGACTCGGACCAAACAACGTCCTATAGTACGGGCCACCATGCTCGACCTGCCTTTCGACCTTCCCGTTTTCGAACCCGGCTCGGTGTGGCTGGCGGGCGCCGGCCCCGGCGATCCCGGCCTGCTGACCCTGCTGGCGCTGCACGCGCTGAAATCCGCCGACGTGGTGGTTCACGACGCCCTGGTCGATGCCCGCATCCTGGCGCTCATTCCCGCCGAAGCCGCAATCGAGTCCATGGGCAAGCGCGGCGGTGAGGCTTCGGCGCGGCAGACCGACATCACGGCGCGGCTGATCGAGCTGGCCCGGGCGGGCAAGAGGGTGCTGCGGCTCAAGGGCGGCGATCCCTTCGTCTTCGGGCGCGGGCCGGAAGAGGCCCTGGCCCTGGTGGCGGCGGGCGTGCCTTTCCGCATCGTGCCGGGCATCACGGCGGGCATCGGCGGGCTGGCCTATGCCGGCATTCCCGTCACCGCCAAGGAGACCAATGCGGCGGTGGCCTTCGTCACCGGCCACGGCCCCGACGGCGAGATCCCCGACGAATTCGACTGGAACGCCCTGGCGCGCGGCGCACCCGTCCTGGTGTTCTACATGGGCCTGAAGCACCTGGACCTTTTGACGGGACGCCTGATGGCGGCGGGCCGCAAGGCGGACGAGGCGGTGGCGGTGGTCTGCAACGCCGCCACGCCCCGCCAAAGCGTGCTGGAGACCACTCTGGCCGAGGCGGCGGGGGCGGTGGAGCGGGCCGGCCTCAAGCCTCCGGCCTTGCTGGTGGTGGGGCCGGTGGTCGAGTTACGCCGCCAGTTGGACTGGTGGATTCCGTGATCGAACTGCTGACCGATCTGGCCCATGCCGGTATCGGCATCTGCAAGGTCGGCGTCGACGGGCGCGAGAACCTGATCCTCGGCCTGTTCGTCACCGGTCTGGTGGGCAGCCTGACCCATTGCGCCGGCATGTGTGGGCCCTTCGTGCTGTCGCAATGCGCGGCAAGGCTCGAAGCCATTCCGCTCGAGCGCATGACCGAGATGCGGCGGCTGGCGGGCGCCGCCCTGCTGCCGTATCATCTGGGGCGCGCTACCACCTATGGTGCGCTGGGCGCCGTGGCGGCGACCTTCGGCGGCATTCTGGGGGGGGCGGCCTCGTTCCGGCTGCTGGCCGCGCTGCTGTTGGGCGTGGCGGCCTTGCTGTTGCTGGCCATGGCCTTGCCCGGGATCAAGGCGCTGGCCGGACGCGGCGGCGAAAGTGCCTGGGCCCGGGCGGTCGGCCGCATGGCCGGGCCGCTGTTCGCGCGCCCCTTCGGGCTGCGCGGCTGGGCGCTGGGGATCATGCTGGGGTTCATTCCCTGCGGCTTGCTGTACGCCGCCCTGGCGGCGGCGGCGGCGGGCGGCAATCCGGTGGCCGGCGCCTTCGGCATGCTGGCCTTCTGGGCCGGAACGGTGCCCATGCTGGTTCTGGTGGCGGCGGTGGGGCAGGCGGCCTTGTCCCATTGGCGGGCCCCGCTGTTGCGGGCGGCGCCCGCCTTGTTGGTTCTGAACGCGGGGATGCTGGGCTTCATGGCCTGGCAGCTTCTTGCTTCCTGATACGGAGAGACTAGGGATGAAGTTCTCGCGCAGCCTGCTGGCCCTGATGGCGGTGATCGTCGTCGCCTTCGTGGTTCTCGGCGTCCGTCTGGTGATCTGGAGCGGCCAGAATTCCGAAGGCGCCAAGGCGATTCCGGCCATCGGCGGACCTTTCCAGCTGACCGACCATAACGGCAAGGCGGTGAGCGACCGCGATTTCCGCAATCGCTACATGCTGATCTTCTTCGGCTACACCTTCTGCCCCGACGTCTGCCCGACCACGCTGTCGACGGTGACGGCGGTGATGGAGAAGCTGGGGCCCAGCTATGCCAAGAAGGTGGTGCCGATCTTCGTCACCGTCGATCCCGAGCGCGACACCGTGGCGGTGATGAAGGAATATGTCGGTGCCTTCTCCCCCGACATCGTCGGCCTGACCGGCAGCCCGGACGAGGTGGCCAAGGTGGCCAAGGAGTTCAAGGTCTACGCCGCCAAGGTCAAGGGCGACCGCCCCGAGCATTACACCGTGGACCATTCGGCCATCCTTTACCTGATGGGACCCGACGGCAAATTCGTGGCCCACTTCACCCACGGCATCTCGGTGGACGATTTGGCGGCGGGGCTGAAGAAGCACGTTGGTTAAAGGTCTGATCATCGCCGCGCCCGCCTCGGGCAGCGGCAAGACCACCCTGACGCTGGGTCTGTTGCGCCTGCTGGCGGGGCGCGGGCTGGCGGTGGGTTCGGCCAAGGTCGGCCCGGACTATATCGACCCGGCCTTCCACGCCGCCGCCTCGGGGCGGGCCTGCTACAACCTGGATTCCTGGGCCATGCGCGCCCTTACCCTGGGCGCCCTGGCGGCCCAGGCGGGCGCCGGCGCCGACCTGCTGGTCTGCGAAGGCGTGATGGGGCTGTTCGACGGCGCCTTCGTGCCGGCCGGACAGGCCGACGGCAGCACCGCCGATCTGGCGGCCATGACCGGCTGGCCGGTGGCGCTGGTCGTCGACGGCCGGGGCATGACCGGCTCGGCGGCCGCCGTGCTGGCCGGCTTCGCCAATCTCCGGCCCGATGTGCGCATCCGGGGCGTGATCTTCAACCGGGTCGTGGGCGACAAGCACAAGGCGGCCATCCGGGCGGCCTGTTCCATCGCCTGCCCGGACATCCGCCTGCTGGGCTTCCTGCCGCCTTCGTCGGGCCTCGAGACGCCGTCGCGCCATCTGGGGCTGGTCCAGGCGGCCGAGCGCGCCGACCTCCAGGCCTTTCTCGACGGCGCTGCCGCCCTGGTGGAGCGGCATCTGGACGTGGACGGGCTGGTCGCCCTGGCCGAGCCGTCCCGGCTGGCGGGGGGCGCGGGGACCGCCATGGTGCCGCCCTTGGGTGCCCGCATCGCCGTGGCCCGCGACACCGCCTTCGCCTTCGCCTATCCCGCCTTGCTGGAAGGCTGGCGGGAGGCCGGGGCCGAGCTTTCCTTCTTCTCTCCCCTGGCCGACCAGGGACCGGACGGGTCCGCCGACGCGGTCTATCTGCCGGGTGGCTACCCTGAGCTGCATGCCGGCCTGCTGGCGGGCAATGCCGGCTTCCTGGGGGGCTTGCGCCACGCGGCGGCGCGGGGCGCGGTGCTCTATGGCGAGTGCGGCGGCTACATGGTGCTGGGGCGGGGAATGGAGGACGCCCAGGGGGGGCGCCATCCCATGGCCGGGTTGCTGGGCCTGGAAACCTCCTTCGCCAAGCGGAAGCTGCATCTGGGCTATCGCCGGGCCACCCTGGCCGCCGATGGGGCGCTGGGCCGGAGCGGTGAGGCCTTTCGCGGCCACGAATTCCACTACGCCTCCATCCTGGCCGAGGAGGGGGCGCCGCTGTTTGCCGTCTCCGACGCGCCGGGCGCTCCGCTGGGCCGGGCCGGGCTGGCCGAGGGGCGGGTCTGCGGATCCTTCGTCCATCTGATCGACGCGGCTGCCCCTTGAACTTGCTGCGGCGCAGCATGAAATCATTCCAGGGTCAAGGTGAATTCTGCACCATAGTGCAGAATAATTTTGTTGCGAGGATTGTCGCTCGCCTGTAACAAAAATGCACGCCACCGTTCCAACCAGCCTGGGATCGACGGACATGCTCTATCACTTGCACGAAATGCAGCACCACGCTTTCGCCCCCATGCGCATGCTGGCCGAGGCCATGCAGTCGGTGTACAGCCATCCCTGGGTGCCCATGGCCTACACCAAGTTCGGCCGCACGGTGGCGGCGACGGCGGAACTGGTGGAGCGGACCACGCGGCGCTATCCCAAGCCGCCCTTCAACCTGCACACCACCACGGTGGACGGCGAGACGGTGAGCGTGGTCGAGCAGGTGGCCCACGAGACCCCCTTCTGCAATCTGCTGCACTTCAAGCGCAACGTCGAAGGGCGCAACGACCCCAAGGTGCTGCTGCTGGCCCCCATGTCGGGCCATTTCGCCACCCTGCTGCGCGGCACGGTGGAGACCATGCTGCACGAGCATGACGTCTACATCACCGATTGGATCGACGCCCGCAACGTGCCGCTGGCCAAGGGCGACTTCACCCTGGACGACTACATCGACCTGCTGGTGGAGTTCATGGAATTCCTGGGGCCCGACACCCACGTCATGGCCGTGTGCCAGCCGTCGGTGCCCATGCTGTGCGCCGTGTCGCTGATGGCCGCCGAGGGCAACCCCAACCAGCCGCGCTCCATGCTGATGATGGGCGGTCCCATCGACACCCGCGTCAATCCCACCAAGGTCAACGACGTCGCCACCCACAAGCCCCATTCGTGGTTCGAGCGCACGGTGATCCACTCGGTGCCCATGAATTATCCCGGCCACGGCCGCAAGGTCTATCCCGGCTTCCTGCAGCTGCACGGCTTCATGAGCATGAATCTCGAGCGCCACGTGGGCGAGCACGTCAAGCTCTACCAGAACATGGTCAAGGGCGACGGCGATTCCGCCGCCCAGCACCGCGAGTTCTACGACGAGTACCTGTCGGTGATGGACCTGCCGGCCAATTACTACCTGGAGACCATCCGCAAGGTGTTCCAGGAGCACCACCTGCCCCGCGGCGTCATGGTGTCGCGCGGCCGCAAGGTCGATCCCGGCGCCATCCGCCACACCGCCCTGATGACCATCGAGGGCGAGAAGGACGACATCACCGGCGTCGGCCAGACCAAGGCGGCCCACGATCTGTGCGTCAACCTGGCGCCCGAGAAGCAGCGCTACCACCTGCAGTCCAAGGTGGGCCATTATGGCGTCTTCAACGGCCGCCGCTGGCGCGAAGAGGTCTATCCCAATGTCCGCGAGTTCATCCGTCAACACGACCGGGGCTGACGCCCAAGCGGAAGGTCCGCCTTTCTGGCGGACCACGCCGCTTTCGGCCATGACCCGGGCGCAGTGGGAATCGCTCTGCGACGGCTGCGGCCGCTGCTGCCTGCACAAGCTCGAGGACGCCGACACCGGCGAGGTCCACTACACCAACGTGGCCTGCCGGTTGCTCAACCTGCATACCTGCGGCTGCAAGAACTATGCGAAGCGCTGGGACCATGTGCCCGATTGCGTCGAGCTTTCCCCCGTGGTGCTGCCGACCCTCAAATGGCTGCCGTCCACCTGCGCCTATCGCCTGCTCGCCGAGGGCAAGGTGCTGCAATGGTGGCACCCGCTGGTCTCGGGCGATCCCGAGACGGTGCATCGGGCCGGCATCTCGGTGCGGGGCAAGGTCATCGCCGAATCCCGCGCCGACCTTCTGGACTACCACGTGGTGACCTGGCCGGAATAGCCGGTCACCAACGAGGGGCTCAGCGCCCGAAGATCCCCTTCAGCAAATCGTCGATGGCCCCGCCGATGCCCTTGGCCACGTCGCCGGCCGCCTGGGCGGCTCCGGCCACGAAGTCGCCGACGCTTTCGGCCGGGTTGGGCTCGGCCGGAATCTCGGGCGTGCGCAGCGGCCGGGCGGGCAGGCCGCGATGGGCGGCGACCATGATCTGCTTCCACAACTGGGCGGGCAGGCCGCCGCCGGTGACCTTCTTCATCTCGATGCGGTAATCGTCGTTGCCCATCCACACGCCGGTGACGTAATCGGCGGTGAAGCCCATGAACCAGGCGTCGCGGTAATCCTGGGTGGTGCCGGTCTTGCCGGCGGCCGGGCGGTCGAGGCGCGCCGCCTTGCCCGAGCCTTGGGTGATGACGGCGCTCATCATGTCGTGCATGCGGGCCAGCGCCACCGGCGACACCACCTGGCCGAAGCCGCCGCCCTGGCGCTGGTAGAGCACCTGGCCCTGGGGATCGGTGATGCGCGACACGCCATAGGCGGCGATTCCGTATCCGCCGTTGGCCAGGGCGGCATAGGCGGTGGTCATCTCCAAGAGCGACACCTCGCTGGTGCCGAGCGCCAGGGTGGCGTCACCCCGCAATTCGGCGGTGATCCCTAAGCGCCGCGCCGTGGCGATCACCCGGGCGGGTCCCACTTCCTCCACCAGCCTGACGGCGACGGTGTTGACGGATTCGGCCAGGGCCTGGCGCAGCGGAATGGGGCCGAGATACTTGCCGGTGTAATTGCCGGGGCTCCAGTTGCCCAGCCTGATGGGGGCGTCCTCGTAGACGTCGTCGGGGGTGTGGCCCTTCTCCATGGCGGTGAGGTAGACGAAGGGCTTGAACGACGAGCCGGGCTGGCGCAGCCCCTGGGTGGCGCGGTTGAACTGGCTGTCGTCGTAATCCTTGCCCCCCGACAGCGCCCGGATGGCGCCGTCGGGGCTCATCACCACCACGGCGCCCTGGGAGGCGTGGGCCTTGGCGCCGGGGCCGGTGATCATGGCCTTGAGGTCGGCTTCCACCTTGCGCTGCAGGCTGATGTCGAGCGTGGTGTGGACGATGATGTCCTTGCCCGCCACCTCGCCGAACTGGTCCAGGTTGCTCATCACCCAGTCGGCGAAGTAGCGTCCGGCCGGAATGGGGCGCTTGACCAGCTGGGCGGCGCCGGTGACCTGGACGGTGTCGGCGGTCTTCTGGTCGATGTAGCCGGCCTTGACCATGTTGTCCAAGACGTCGGCGGTGCGCTTGCGCGACGCTTCCGGGTCGTTCAAGGGCGAATAACGGCTCGGCGCCTTCAGCAGGCCGGCCAGAACGGCGGCCTGGTAGACGTCGACCTTGCGGGCCGAGACGTCGAAATAGCGCTTGGCGGCGGCGTCCACCCCGAAGGTGCCCGATCCCAGATAGACCCGGTTGAGGTAGAGCCCCAGGATCTGCTCCTTGGAGAAGCGCTTTTCCAGCCACAGGGCCATCAGCACTTCCTGCACCTTGCGCTTCATATTGCGGTCGGGGGTGAGGAACAGGTTCTTGGCCAGCTGCTGGGTGATGGTCGAGCCGCCCTGCACCGTGTGGCCGGCGCGCAAATTGACGAACAGGGCGCGGGCCAGGCCGATGGGGTCGACGCCGAAATGGCTGTAGAAGCGCCGGTCCTCGGTGGCCAGCACCGCCTGGGCGATGAAGGGCGACATCTCGGCAAGCTCCAGCGGCTCGCCGTACAAATCGCCATAGGCGGCGAAGGTCTCGCCTTCCACCGAGTGGAACACCACGCTGGGCCGCCGCGTCTGGGCGGTCATGCGGTCGATGTCGGGCAGGTCGATGGCGTAATAGGCGACGATGCCGGCCACGCCGATGCCGGCCCAGATGGCCAGCGTCAGGCCCCACAGCAGCAGACGACGCAGCCAGATCCGCCGGTTTCCTCCGTTGCCGCCGGTCTTCCTCGGCGCCCTGGACGGCTTCTTCGGCTCGCGGGGCTCGCGCGTCTTTTTCGGTCCCGGCGGCTCGCGCGGCGGCATTTCGCCCCCGGAACCGCTGGGCAACAGCCGGTCGGCGGGGTCGATGGAAAGCTTGAACGGATTGCCGGCGCCCTTGGGGCGCGAAGGAGGAACTGCCATGGCGCCTTCTACCACGGGGCGGGGGGCGCTCGGAACTGGCAACATCCGTTCATTGGATGTAGACTCCGCGCGGAATGTTTAACGAGGACCGAACCATGGAAACCCTGTCGCTTGCCATCTCGCCCGAACTGAAGCAGCGCCTGGAGGCGCTGGCCGCCGAGACCGGGCAGACGGTGGGGGAATGCCTGGCCGTCGCGGTCAAGGAATACGTCGAGAACTGGGAAACCCACCTCTCGGACGTCCACCAGATCGACGAGCACGAGGCCCGTGCCGTGCTGAAGGCTGCGGTCAACGAATAGAGCCACAGGCATCGCCCCAACGTGAAACGCCGCCCGGTTTGGGCGGCGTTTCCGTTTGTGGGCTCACAATGTGGCAGAAAGAGGGTCACTCGCCGCTGGCGATGCGCTCCACCAGCTGCTTCACCGTGGGGATGAAGCCGTTCTTGTAGAACGGGTCCGAGCCGAAGCGGTAGGCGTTGTGGCCGGCGAACATCAGCTCGTGCTCCACGTCGCCGCCATGGCCGATGTTCTGCAGGGTCTTCTGGATGCAGAAGCTGCGCGGATCGGCCTTCTTGCCGGTGGTGCCCGCCTCGTTCTGGGCCCAGTTGGAGAACATGCACTGGGACAGGCAGCCCATGCAGTTGACCTGATCGATGCGGATTTCCTCGGCCTTGTCGGGGGTGACGAAGACCAGGGTGGAATCGGGGGTGCGCAGAGCCTCGGTGAAGCCCTCGTTCATCCAGCCCAGCGCGCGGTCGCGGTCATGGGGCGTGACCCAGACGATGCGCTTACGGGCGCCGATGGGCAGCTCGGCCTCGTGGTCGCCGACGCATTCGCTGGAATAGGGGATCTGGTGGTCCAGGCGCTGGCACAGCTCGTTGATGAAGCCGTTCTTCACCGCCGAGGAGTAGAAGCCGGTGGGGCTGAAATGGTGCAGCAGCACGTCGCCGGGCTGGAGCGTCAGCAGGCGCTGCTTCCACTCGTTGGAGATGGGGCTTTCCTGGGTCAGCAGCGGGCGGGTGCCGTACTGGAAGGCGATGGGGCCCAGCTCGGGATTGCCGATCCAGTCCTCCCACTCCTTCAGCCACCAGACGCCGCCGGCCATGAAGATCGGCACGTTGCCGGACACGCCGCATTCCGTCATGGTCTTGCGCAGCTCGGCGACGCGGCCGTAGGGGGGCTCGGGCTTCCTGGGGTCTTCGGAATTGGACAGGCCGTTATGGCCGCCCGCCAGCCAGGGATCCTCGTAGACCACGCCGCCCAGCAACTGGCCGTACTTGTGGTAGGCGCGCTTCCACAGCGCGCGGAAGGCCCGCGCCGACGACACGATGGGGTAGTAGTAGACGCCGTAGCGCGCCGCGATCTCGGCCACGCGGTAGGGCATGCCGGCGCCGCAGGTGACGCCGTGGATCAGGCCCTTGGAGCCTTCCAGCACGCCTTCAAGGATCTGCTCGGCGCCGCCCATCTCCCACAGCACGTTCATGTGGATGCGCCCCTGGCCGCCGGCCAGGTCGTGGGCGATGCGGGCCTGGGCGATGCCGCCCCGGATGCCGTAGGCGATCAGCTCGTGGTGTTTCTCGGTCCTGGTCTTGCCGTGATAGACCATGTCGATGCGATTGCCGTTCTCGTCATAGAGATCGGCGTTGACCCCGGAGAAGGTGGCGACGCCGCCGGCGGCCGCCCAGGCGCCCGAGCTTTCGCCGTTGGAGACGTTGATTCCTTTGCCGCCCTCGACCAGGGGCAGGACCTCGCGGCCGGAAATCAGGATAGGATCGAGCGCTTTCACGTCAGGGGTAACTCCTCGCATGGCGTCGGCGGGCTCTCCCAGGCCTGCCGATGACGGCACATATATAACCCTTTGTCGTCATGCGCCACAGTGACGTTACGAACTCATGACGAATGAGGAAAATCGCTGAACACGCCCGTGACGCCCCAGTCTCGAAGCTGCCGCGCCCGGACGGGGTCGTTGACCGTGTAGGCCCGCACCGAGAACCCCGCCGCCCTTACGGTTTCGACCTGTTCCGCCTCCAGCGTCCGGTGATCCAGATGCAGGGCCTCGACGCCGAGACTTCGCGCCCGCTCGCGCCAGTCGGGGGGGAGGCCTTCCAGCAAAAGGGCGCGCGGCCAATGGGGCGCGACGCGGCGCGCCGCCTCCAGGCAGGGGATTGCGAAGCTGGAAACCAGCGGCGGGGCGATGCCGTCGGGCCACGAGCCCAGGGCCAGGGCCAGGGCGGTATCGGCGGTTTCGATCTCGCGGCCCGCATCGGGCTTGATCTCCATGTTGACCGCGAGCCCCAGGTCCAGGCACAGGCCGAGCGCCTGTTCCAGGCTGGGGACCTTTTCTCCGGCGAAGGCGGGGGCGAACCAGGAGCCGGCGTCCAGGCGGGCGATCTCGGCCCAGTCCCGCGCCGCGACCGGGCCGGTGCCGTCGGTGGTGCGCTCCAGGGTGTCGTCGTGGAAGACCAGCGGCACGCCGTCACGGGACAGCCGCACGTCGAACTCGACCATGGCGAGGCCATGGGCGCTGGCGGCGCGCAATGACGCCAGGGTGTTCTCGGGGGCGAGGCCGGCCAGTCCGCGATGGCCGATCAGCATCATCCCAGCAGGCGCTTCACCGCGCCCAGCACCTGCTCCACCGGAATGGCGCGCATGCAGGCGGGATCTGTGCAGGCGGTGCTGCGATGGTTCATGGCCGAGACGCAGGGCGAACAGGCCAGGCGGGCGGTGATGAACTCGGCCTTGTCGTTCAGCGCGCCATAGAGGGCGGGCGTCTCGGGGCCGAACAGCACGATGGTGGGCAGGCCCACGGGCGCCGCGAAGTGGGCCGGGCCGGAATCGTTGGTGACCATCACCGCCGACAAGGCGTAAAGCGGGATCAGGTCTTCCATGCGGGTGAAGCCGGCCAGATTGCAGATGCGGTCGGAACCCGCCGCCGCCACCAGGGTCTCGGCCTCGGCCTTTTCCGAGGCGACACCGGTGATGATGATGGCCATGTCGTCGTGCTCGGCCAGCAGCCGGCGGGCCACTTCCTTGTAGCGGTCGTAGGGCCAGCGCCTGAGCGGCATCAGCTCGCTGGCGTTGGGGTTGAGGATCACCCAGCGCTTGGCGTCTTGCAGCACCGGATAGGCCTCGAACAGCCGGGTCTTGAAAGCGTCCAGCACCTCGGCCGACGGCGTCACCGGGGCGAGGCGGATGTCGGCTTCAGTGAAATGGACCTTGCCGTGGGGCGTGGTGCCTTCCGGCTCGGTCAGGGCGTGGACCTGGGCCATGAAGCACTTGGCCACGTGCTGGTGGGGATTGTAGGGCACGCGGTGGGTGAGCAGCTCGCCGCGATAAAGCCCCTCGGTGTGGAAGCGGTGGAAGCCCACCCGCTTGGGCGCGCCCGACAGGAAGGTCAGCAGCGCCGAGAAGCGCGAGAACATCTCCATGTCGATGGCGGCCATCAGGTCCAGCGAACGCATGGTGCGGACCATGGCCAGCGTGTCCACCACCAGATTGACCAGGCTGTCGGCGCGGATGGTCAGCATGTTTTCCCGCGCGATGGTGCCCATGATGTCCAGGCTGGGGCGGTTCTTGGCGAAGATCAGGAAATAGATCCGGGCGTCGGGGAACAGCGCCTGCGCCCGCTTGAGCGCCGCGTCGGCGATCACCGCGCTGCCCATCTCGGACAGTTCGATGAACAGGATGTTCTTGCCTGCCTTGGGCGCGGGCGGGCTGAAGAAACAGCGGATACGCCAGTAAAGCGTCATCAGGAAGGTGAGCGGGACCCCCGCCCAGAAATCGATCTGCCGCATCCTGTCGACGTTCACGACCGCCTCACTTGTTCTCGAAGGTGCCCGAGGAATAGCCCTCGGCCAGCCAGATTTCGTACCGATCGACCACCTTGCCCCCCCAGGGCCTTTCCACCGTGGTCAGCAGCGTCAGGCTGCGGAAGGACCTTTGCATATCCTGGATCGCGTAGAAGCTGTCCTTGATCACGTAAAGTCCGTCGCGCCCGACCAGGGTGGCGGCGTCTTGCGCATCATACGAAGGAATTCGGGGAAAGCCAGCCGAACCGGTCAGGAAGACGATGGGATGGCCCGGCAGGTAATAGGTCAGCAACCCGGCCACTTCGTGCTTGCTGGCGAAGACGAAGGAATCGGGGCGCTTGGCCCGCTCGGCCTGGACCGCCCGGGCCAGCGCGTCCCAGCCGCCCAGGCGGCTCATGGGATCGGATTTGATGGGGATGGGCAGGCGCGCCGTGGCCATCTGCACATAGGTGGCGGCGACCAACAGGCCGCCCAGGGCCACCGCCGCCATCCAGGCCCAGCGCAGGCTCTTGCGCCAGGACGGCCCCAGCGTGACCCAGGCGCCCGAGGTGGCGATGGCGGCGCCCAGATAGGCGGGGCCGGGCCAATGGGGCTGCACCAATCCGCCCAGGCTGTGGTTGACGAAGAAGGCCAGCAGCGGCGCCGAGGTGGCGCCCAGCAGGAACCAGCCGGGCCGCCTTTGCCGCCAGCCCGACCACAGGGCCCAGCCCATGCCCCACAGCATGAAGGCGAAGATCAGCGGCGTGACCGTGCCCAGCTGGGTGCCGAGGAAGGTGGAAAGGCTTTTCAGCGGATTGCTGACCGGCACGTCGAAGGAATGGGACAGCTGCTTCTTGATGGACACCCAGTCGTGCTGGGCGTTCCACACCAGCACCGGGGCGGTGCAGGCCAGCGCCAGGACGATGGCGGCCCAGAAATGGGGGCTCTTCCACCAGCGCCGCGCAGGGGCGAACAGGGCGAACACCGCCAGGATGCCGGGCGCGATCAGCACCATGGTGTATTTGGAGGTGAAGCCCAGGCCGAGCGAGAGCCCCAGCAGGTACAGCCAGCGCACCCGCCCCTCGTCCAGCAGGCGGATCATGGCCCAAAGCGACAGGGACCAGAACACCAGCAGCGGCGAATCTGGGGTGACGATCACGCCGGCGGCGGCGAACAGGATGGTGGCGTTGAGCAGAGCCACCGCCCACCAGCCAGCGCGGATGTCCTGGAAGGCCAGGCGGGCGATGTCGAAGACCAGCAAGGTGACGGCGGCCGCGGCGAGGATTGCGGGTAGGCGAATGGCCGCCTCGGACTCGCCGAACAGGGCGGTGGCGGCGGCCATCCACCAGGCCATCATGGCGGGATGGTCGTAATAGGACAGTTGCAGGTCCTGCGACCACAGCCAGTAATAGGCCTCGTCCCCCGACAGCAGGGCGCCGCCGGCCAGCCACAGATGCAGCAGGGCGGCCAGGACCACCACTCCTGCCAGCAATGCGGCGTCTTTCGCTCGAATGGTCATGGTTCCGGCTGCGTGGACTATGGGCGACGGGGCAATACCACGAAATGCCCCCCCTCGACCAGCCGCCACCTTGTCGCCCGGGGCGGACGCCGCTATACCCGATGGGAACATGGATGGAGGAGGTCACATGTCCCGTTTCACCGCCGCAAAGCCGCTGATCGCCGTTTCCCTCGCCTGTGGCCTGCTGGCCGCCTGCAGCGGCGAGCCGTCCGAGGCCGACATGAAGACCGCCGTCGAGCAGACCTTCGGCGGCATGAACGAGCAATTGGGCGGCGTCGGCAAGCTGATCGGCAAGGACCTGTCCACCAAGGTCAAGGGCTTCAAGAAGCTGGCCTGCGCCGAGGCCAAGGGCAATCCCGGCTTCGCCTGCGATTTCGAGATGACGCTGGACGGCCCGCTGGGCGCCAAGACGGAAAAGGCCTCGGGCCGCTTCGTCAAGGGCGACAAGGGCTGGGCGGTCTTCGAGAAGTAAGGGCGCCCTACGCCACCTTCTTAGGCGCCGCCTCGGCCAGGATCGCCCGCAATTCCGGGATGCACGAGCCGCAATTGGTGCCGGCTTTCAGCATGGCGCCCACTTCGGCCACGCTGGACAGGCGGTGGTTGCCGATGGCGGCGCGGATGGCCGCCAGGCCGACGTTGAAGCAGGCGCACACCGTCTTGTCGCGGCCGCGGTCGCCGCCGGGCGGCGCGCCGGCCACCAGGGTGGCCCGCTCGTCGCCAAGGATGGCGGCGCGGCCGAAGGCGGCGGCCACCCAGTCGGGCGAGAAATCGGTGGCCCAGGGAAAGACGAACAGCACCGCGTCCAGGCGGCCGTCCACCAGACGCGCGCCCCGGTAATGGCCGCGATTGGGGTCGAGGAACTCGATCCACTCGCCGTCTTTCCCCAGCCATTGCTTGGCGGCGGCGGGCCAGTCCTCGCCGCTCTCGCCCGCCAGCCGCCAGACCGAATGGCCCGTCCCCGCCGCCTTGGCCCAGTAGAACGAGCGGGGCAGCTCCACCGGGTTGCGCGACAGCAGCACGCCATGCCAGGCGGCGGAAAGGGGCGCGACCATGACGGGGGCCTGCTTCAGCTCGGGCTGGCCCGAGACGGGATCGGTGGCCGCGTCGATCAGGCTGCCGACCACCGCACCGGACGCCGTGCGGTCGTTCCAGTGGATGGGGGCGAAGACTTCCCCTAAGCGCTGGCCGCTGTCGATGGCGACGCGCAGGACCACGCTGGCTCGCGCCCCCGAGACCCTGGCCAGCCCGCCATCGGCGAGGCCGAAGCGGGCGGCGTCCTTGGGGTGGACCAGCAGCGCCGGCTCGGGTGCGTGGGCGGCCAGCCGGGGCGAGCGCCCCGTTCGCGTCATGGTGTGCCACTGGTCGCGCATGCGCCCGGTGTTGAGGATCAGGGGGAAGGCCTCGTCTGTGGCCCGCGCCGGCGGGCGCGGCGTGATCTCGAGCATGCGGGCCTTGCCGTCGGGATGGAAGAAGCGGCCGTCGGCGAACATCCGCGCCGTGCCCTGTCCGGGCGACGTCACCGGCCACTGGATCGGCTCGATGGCCTGGTAATCCGCACCCACCAGACCCGACAGGTCCAGGTCGCGGGTTCCATGGTTCTCGAAGGCGGTCAGGCGGCAGAACTCGTCGAAGATGGCGCCCGCATCGGGCCAGGCGAAGGAATCGGCGAAGCCCATGCGGCGCGCCACCTGGGCGATGATCCACCAATCGCCCCTGGCCTCGCCGGGCGCGGCTAGGAAGGGGCGCTGGCGCGAGATGCGGCGCTCGGAATTGGTGACGGTGCCCTCCTTCTCGCCCCAGGCCAGGGCCGGCAGGCGCACATGGGCCAGCCGAGCGGAATCGGTGTCGGCCTCGCATTCAGAAATCACCACGAAGGGGCAGGCCTGCATGGCGGCGCGCACAAGGTCGGCCTCGGGCAGGCTGACCGCCGGATTGGTGGCCATCACCCACAGCGCCTTGATCTTGCCCTCGGAAACGGCGCGGAACAGGTCCACCGCCTTCAGGCCCGGCCTGGTCGCCATGCGGGCCGCGTTCCAGAAGCGACCGACCCGGTCCACGCTGGCCTCGTCGAAGCCCATATGGGCGGCCAGCATGTTGGCCAGCCCGCCCACCTCGCGCCCGCCCATGGCGTTGGGCTGGCCGGTGAGTGAGAACGGCCCCATGCCGGGCCGACCGATGCGCCCCGTCTGGAGGTGGCAATTGATGATGGTATCCACCTTGTCGGTGCCGGACGACGACTGGTTGATGCCCTGGGACCAGAGGGTGACGGTCTTCTCGGTGTCGGCGAACCACGAGAAGAACTGGACGAGCTGTTCCAAGGGGACGCCCACGTCCAACTCGGTCTCCTCGCCCCTGAGATGGGCGAGCAGCGCGTTGAACAGCACGGCGTCGGAACCGGGACGGATGGCCAGATGCAAATCGGCGCATTCGGCGGTGGAGGTGCGGCGGGGGTCGACGACCACGATGCGCATGTCGGGCCGCCTTGTCTTGGCGGCCAGGATGCGCTGGAACACCACCGGATGGCACCATGCGGCGTTGGAGCCCACCAGCACCACCAGATCGGCCAGTTCCAGATCCTCGTAGCAGCCGGGCACGGTGTCGGCACCAAAGGCGCGCACGTGCCCCGCCACGGTGGACGACATGCACAGCCGCGAATTGGTGTCGATGTTGGCCGAGCCGATGAAGCCCTTCATCAGCTTGTTGGCGGCGTAGTAATCCTCGGTCAGCAATTGGCCGGAGACGTAGAAGGCCACCGAATCCGGGCCGTGTTCGGCAATGGCGGCGGAGAACTTCTCCGCCACCAGATCCAGCGCCGGCTTCCACGCCGCCCGCTCCGTCCCGATCATGGGGTGGAGCAGGCGGCCGTCCAGGCCGATGGTCTCGGCCAGGGCCGAGCCCTTGACGCACAGGCGGCCGAAATTGGCGGGATGCTCGGGATCGCCCTTGACCACCCATTCGGCGGAATCGTCTAAGCGCGCGGCGATGACGCCGCAGCCGACGCCGCAATAGGGACAGGTGGTGCGGACGATCTCGGGCATCGTGTCAGCCATGGGCCACCTTTTTCGCGACGTCGAGCTTCAGCCAGACCTGGCCGTCGGCCACCTTGGATTCCACCGGGCGGGTGCAGCCCTCGTCGGGCTGGGTGGCCTCGCCGGTGACTAGGTCGATGGTCCAGGAATGCAGCGGGCAGACCACCACACGACCGGTGACGATGCCTTCGCTCAACGGGCCGCCCTTGTGGGGGCAGCGGTTGTGAAGGGCGAAGATCTCGTCGCCCGAGGTGCGGAATACCGCGATGTCGCCCTTTGCCGTCTGGACGGTGCGGGCTCCCAGCTTGGGGATGTCCTCGACGCGTCCGATCTTGATCCAGTCCTGCATGGTTCAGCCCACCTCGGCCAGGGTGTTGAATTCGTGCGCATCCACCGCGCCCGAGGCCCGTTCGGCCCAGGGATCGACCTGCGCGTATTTCTGCGAGAAGATGAAGCGGGCGAAGGCGGCGCGGCGGCCTTCGGCGTCCTCGACCACGCGCTTTTGGATGTAGTCCATGCCGACCCGCTCGACCCACGGCGCGGTGCGCTCCAGGTAGCGGGCCTCTTCCCGGTAGATCTGCATGAAGGCGCCGGAATACTCCAACACCTCCTCTTCGGTGGCGACGCGGACCAGATGGTCGGTGCCGCGCAGCTCGATGCCGCCGTTGCCGCCCACCGAGATGTCGTAGCCGGCCTCGACGCAGACGATACCGATGTCCTTGATGGAGGCCTCGGCGCAATTGCGCGGGCAGCCCGACACCGCCAGCTTGACCTTGTGCGGCGTCCACGACCCCCACATCAGCTTCTCCAGCTTGACGCCGAGGCCGGTGGAATCCTGGGTGCCGAAGCGGCACCATTCCGAGCCGACGCAGGTCTTCACGGTGCGCAGGCCCTTGGAATAGGCATGGCCCGAGATCAGCCCGGCCTTGTTGAGGTCGCCCCACACGCCGGGAAGATCCTCCTTCTTGACGCCCAGCAGGTCGATGCGCTGGCCGCCGGTGACCTTCACCGTGGGGATCTCGTACTTGTCGGCCACGTCGGCGATGGCGCGCAGCTCGTCGGGCGTGGTGAGGCCCCCCCACATGCGCGGCACCACCGAATAGGTGCCGTCCTTCTGGATGTTGGCGTGGACGCGCTCGTTGATGAAGCGGCTCTGGTAATCGTCCACGTATTCGCTGGGCCAGGCGCACAGCAGGTAGTAGTTCAAGGCCGGGCGGCACTTGGCGCAGCCGTCGGCATGGCGCCAGCCCAGCGCCGAACGCACCGCGTCCTGGGTCTTCAGGTCCTGGGCGATGATGGCCTTCCGGACCTCGTCGTGGGACAGGTCGGTGCAGCCGCACATGCCGGCGGCCTTGGCTTCCACCACTTCGCCGGTGACGTGGGAAAGGATAGCCTGGACCACCGAGGCGCACTGGCCGCAGGACGCCGAGGCCTTGGTGTGGGCCTTGACCTCGTCCAGGCTGGTCAGCCCCTTCTCGGTGATGGCCTTGACGATGGCGCCCTTGGACACGCCGTTGCAGCCGCAGACCTGGGTGTCGTCGCTCATGGCGGCGACGTTGACGCCGCCCCCGTGGCCCTTGCAGGAGGAATCGGCATAGGCCTGGCCGAAGATCATGCGGTCGCGGATGGCGGCCACGTCGGCCTTCTCGCGCATCAGCTGGAAGTACCAGGAGCCGTCGGCGACGTCGCCGTACATGACGGCACCCACCACCTTGTCGGCGCGGATAACCAGCTTCTTGTAGATGCCCTTGGCGCTGTCGCGGTAGACCAGTTCCTCGTCGGCCTCGTCCTGGGCGGCCAACTGACCGGCCGAGAACACGTCGATGCCGGTGATCTTGAGCCGGGTGGACAGCGGCGGGGTCTCGTAGTTGAGGCCGTCGCGGCCGGCAAGCCGCGAGGCGCAGACCTTGGCCTGCTCCCAGATGGGGGCGACCAGCCCGAAGATCTGGCCCCGATGCTCGACGCACTCGCCCACCGAATAGATGGCCGGGTCCGAGGTGGCCATGTCGTCGCCCACCGCGATGCCGCGGTTGATGTCCAGGCCCGAGGCCTTGGCCAGATCCACGTTGGGGCGGATGCCGATGGCGACCACCACCAGGTCGGCGGGAATCTCGCGGCCGTCGGTGAGCTTGACGCCCTTGGCGGTTCCCTCCTCGGCGCCCATGATCTCCTCGGTCTGGCCCGAGGTGAAGAAGTGCAGGCCGCGCTCGGTCAGGTCCTTTTGCAGCAGGTGGCCGGCTTCCACGTCCAGCTGGCGTTCCATCAGGGTGGGCATCAGGTGGACCAGGGCTACCGGCATGCCGCGCCGCTTCAGGCCCCAGGCGGCTTCCAGGCCCAGAAGGCCGCCGCCGATCACCACGGCGCGCTGCTGGGCCTCGGCCGCTTCCAGCATCTTGTCCACGTCGGCGATGTCGCGGAAGGCGACCACACCGGGCAGGTCCAGGCCGGGCAGCGGCGGCATCAGCGGCTTGGAGCCGGTGGCCAGCAGCAGCTTGTCGTAGGGCACCACGACGCCGTTGGCCGAACTCACCGTCTTTGCCGCGCGGTCGATGGCGACGACGGGGTCGCCGGTGTGAAGGGTGATGCCGTTTTCGGCGTACCATTCGCGGGTGTTGATGACGATGTCGTCCACCTGCTTCTCGCCGGCCAGCACCGAGGACAGCATGATGCGGTTGTAATTGGGGTGGGGCTCGGCCCCGAACACCGTGATGTCGTAGCGGGCCGGCGCGATGGCCAGCAATTCCTCGACGGTGCGCATGCCGGCCATGCCGTTGCCGATGACGACCAGCTTCTGGCGGGGAACAGCGTTCATGTGAGGTCTCCTGATTCGGTCCGCGCCGCCGGGGCGGAGGCGATGATGCGGGCGGTGAAGGGATCGAAGGTGGCGCCGCCCAGCAGCAGGTCGGGGCCCATCTCCATGGGGCGGGTGGCCTTCAGCAGGGTCCAGGGGCCGGCGTGGGCGCCCTCGGTCTTGTAGTCGGTGAGCGGCACGCGCAGGCCCAGCGCCAGGGCGGCCACCCGGTAGAGGTCGGGGCGGAACACGGCTTCGGCGGCCGAGCGCGTGTCCAGGGCGGCGGGCGCCATGCCCCAGCGCTTCATCATCTCCAGGTGCCACATGGCCTGGGAGCGCCAGGGGAAGTTGGCGGCCTGGGCGTGGAAGGTGATCAGCGTCCTGGGCAGGCCGTGCTCGCCCAGCAGCGGGGCCAGCAGGGCGTCGACGGGGGCGTTGACGTATTGCGGCTGGGCCAGCAGCTCGGCCAGTTCGCAGCGGTTGTCGTCGCACCATTGGGCGGCGCTGATCAGCGCCTGCAGCACCGCCAGATGGGTCTCGGGGTGGCTTTCCGCCCAGCTTTGAGTGACGGCGAAGACCTTTTCCAGCCGTCCGGCGAAGATGTCGCCGCTGGTCGCGGCGATGCGGCCCAGATTCATGCGGGCCGCCAGGCTGCCCCAGGGCTCGCCGACGCAATAGCCGACGATGTTGCCCGCCGACAGGAACGAGATCATCTGGGGCGGCGGCACCACGGTAAGGGTGACGTCCTTCTGGGTGTCGATGCCGGCGGCTTCCATCCACAGCCGTAACTCGGCGGCGTGGGAGGAATAGGGATAGACGGTGGCGAACGTCATGGGCGGACGGCCGCAGGCCTTGTCGGCCTCGATCACCCGCTTCAGGGCGCGGGCGGAGACGGGGGCGGCTTCCATGGAATCGGGATCGGCGGCCTCCATGCGCTCCCACAGGGCGTTGCCGATGGCGATGGTGTTGCCGCCCAGGTTCAGCGCCATGCCGGCGGCCATGGGCACCCGGATCGGCGACAGCCCCAGGCTCATGGCCAGCGGCATGGGGGCCAGCATCTGGGCCCCGTCCAGCGCGCCCACCGCCACCTTGTCGCGGATCGACGCCCACGAGGCCTCGCGCGACAGCTCGACGTCGAGGCCCATCTCGGCGAAGAAGCCGCGCTCCTTGGCCACCACCAGGGGGGCCGCGTCGATCAGGGGCACGATGCCAAGCTTCAGGCGGGTCTTTTCCAGGTTCATCTCGTCGGTCCCTCGGCCAAACAAAAAAGGCGTTCCGCGGAAAGGCCCGGTGCCGGCCCATTGGGGGCGGCGCCGAATTTCCGTGGAACGCCTTTGTTCCTTCGCCCCATGGGCCGCTTCGTCGCGACACCGGGGCTTCGTCTTAGGGCGGCGGGCCTCGCCATTGAGGTCCGCCTGAAGTCTCGTCCTCTGCTTTGCACGCCTCATGCCAAGCCGGATGCGGCGAAAATGCTGGGCTTGATGCCGATGGCCGGCAGGATGTGCCTAAAAAATAAACAGTAACAAAATGACGGTCTAAAAATTAATCAGGTCAGGAGGCCTTGGCGTGGGCGCCGGTCTCGTACTCGTCGAGGAAGTTCAGCACCTCGGCGCGATACTCGTAGTAGCGCGGGTGTTCCAGCAGGGCGCGCCGGGTGCGCGGGCGCGGAATGTCGACGTTCAGGATCTTGCCGATGCGGGCGTTGGGGCCGTTGGTCATCATCACCACCTTGTCGGCCATCAGGATGGCCTCGTCCACGTCGTGGGTGACGCAGATGGCGGTGACCTTGGTGCGCGCCCAGACCTCCATCAGCACTTCCTGCAATTCCCAGCGGGTCAGCGAGTCCAGCATGCCGAACGGCTCGTCCAGCAGCAGCAGCTTGGGGCTAAGGGCGAAGGCGCGTGCGATGCCGACCCGCTGCTTCATGCCGTTGGACAGCTCCGCCGCCTTCTTGTCCATGGAATCGCCCAGGCCGACGCGTTCCAGATAATAGGCGACGATGTCGTAGCGTTCCGCCGGACTGGCGTGGGGATAGACGCGGTCCACGCCCAGCGCCACGTTCTGGATGGCGGTGAGCCAGGGGAACAGCGAGGGGGCCTGGAACACCACGGCGCGGTCGGGGCCTGCCTGGGCGACCTCGCGGCCGTCCAGGATGACGCCGCCCTCGGAGACGTCGGTCAGGCCCGCCGTCATGGTCAGCACCGTGGACTTGCCGCAGCCCGAATGGCCGATCAGCGAGATGAACTCGCCCTGGTGCATCTTGAGGTCGAAGCCGTCCACCACGGTCAGCGGGCCCTTGGGGGTGGGGTAGATCTTCTTGACGCGGGAGAATTCCACGTAGCGGTCGGGATTGTTGACTTTGCCGGCCTCGCGGTAGGCCTTGGGCGGCCCGCCGAAGCTGATGGGGGTGACGGCGGGCAGGATGCGTCCGTCGCCGGTCTCGGCCCCGCGCTCGACGCCGACCGCCATCAGGTATTCGGTGACCTCGGCCCGCAGGCGCTTGAAGTCGGGATCGGAATTGACGGCGGCGCGGTCGCGGGGACGCGGCAGGTCCACCTTGAAGCTGGGGCCGAAGGTAGCTCCCGGTCCGGGATTGAGCGGGATAATGCGGTCGGCCAGCAGCAGCGCCTCGTCCACGTCGTTGGTGATGAGAACGACGGTCTTCTTCTCCTGCTCCCAGATGGATTCGATCTCGTCTTGCAGTTTGGCGCGCGTCAGGGCGTCCAGCGCCGACAACGGCTCGTCGAGCAGCAGGATGTCGGGGCTCATGGCCAGCGCGCGGGCCACGGCGACCCGCTGGCGCATGCCGCCCGACAGCTCCGCCGGGCGGCGCTCGGCGGCGTGGGACAGGCCGACCATGCCGATATACTTGGCGATACGGGCCTGGCGCTCGGCCTTGGGCGCGTCGGGCATGACCGAGTCCACCGCCAGCGCGATGTTGCCCTCCACCGTCAGCCAGGGCATCAGCGAGTAGCTTTGGAACACCACGCCGCGATCGGCGCCGGGCCCCTCCACCGCCTTGCCCCGCAGCAGGACTTCTCCGGCATCGGGCTTGATCAGCCCGGCCATCAGGGACACCAGGGTGGTCTTGCCCGAGCCGGAGAAGCCCAGGATGGCGATGAACTCGCCGTCCTCGATCTCCAGGTCGATATCGCGCAACACCGAGGTGGGGCCGTAGGACTTGGCGACGTTCTTGAGTTCGAGGATCGGCATGGTCGATCTCCTGGTCAGCGGGTATTGGAGTGGGAGAACAGCGCCTGGCAGGCCAGCATGACGCGGTCCAGCAGGAAGCCGATCAGGCCGATGGTCAGCACGGCGACCATGATCTTGGCGAGCGACTGCGACGAGCCGTTCTGGAACTCGTCCCACACGAATTTGCCCAGCCCCGGGTTCTGGGCCAGCATCTCGGCGGCGATCAGCACCATCCAGCCCACGCCCAGCGACAGCCTGAGGCCGGTGAAGATGTAGGGCAGGGCCGAGGGCAGGACCAGCTTGCGGATGGTGGTGCCCATGGGCAGGTTCAGCACCCGGCCGACATTCATCAAATCCTTGTCGATGGAGGCGACGCCCACCGCGGTGTTGATCAGCGTGGTCCACAGCGAGCACAGCGTCACCGTGATGGCCGAGTTGAGGAAGGCCTTCTCGAACATGGGGTCGGTGCTGGTATAGGACGCCGACACCACCATGGTGACGATGGGCAGCCAGGCCAGGGGCGACACCGGCTTGAAGATCTGGATCAGCGGGTTCAGCGCGGCGTTGACGGTCTTGGACAGGCCGCACATGACGCCCAGCGGCACGGCCACGGCAGTAGCCAGCATGAAGCCCATGAACACCGTCTTCAGGCTGGTGGCGATCTGGTCGAGATAGGTGGGCTTGCCGGTGAACTTGCGCACCTTGGTCTCGGCCGCCGGGTCCTCGGCCTTCAGCTCGGCGTTGCGCTTGGCCTGGCGCTCGTAGAAGGCCGCCTCCTTGGCGCGCTCGGCCTTGTGGTCGGCCAGCAGGTTGCCCACCTGCTCCCACACCTGGGCCGGGCCGGGGACGGCGCCCAGCGAGGTCTGCACCTTGGGCGCCAGCGCGCCCCAGGCGGCGAGGAACAGGACGATGGCCAGCACGGGCACGCCGATCTGGCGCCACAATTCGCCCAGCTGGCGCTTAGGGTCGGTCCCCGTCATCAGCTTGAACAGCGGAACCACCCAGCCCACGCCCGCCACCGTCAGGGTGGGGGCCGCCCGGTTGAGGGCGTTGGCGAAGGAGAAGGCGGGCTTGGCCGGCTTGGTGGGGGTGCTGTGCCCCGCGGCTTGGGTGATGGTGCTCATGGCTTTGTCCTCGCTTGGGGGCATCTCAGTTTCCGGCCACCTTGTTGTTTTCCACCTTCTGGGCGCCCTTGAGGCCGATGGAGAACTTCTTCAGGTAGTCGTTGGGCTTCTTGCCGTCATAGGAGATGCCGTCGATGAACTCGGCGGTCGGCGCGCGGTAGCCGTCGGAATCCCAGGGAAAGTCCTCCTTGGCCACCTTGCCCTCGTCCAGCAGCGCCTTGGCGGCCTTGAGGTAGACGTCCGGCTTGTAGACCTTCCTGGCCATGTCGGCGTACCAGGAATCGGGCTTGGCCTCGGCGATCTGGCCCCAGCGGCGCATCTGGCTCAGGTACCAGACGGCGTCCGAGTAGAAGGGGTAGGTGGCGTAGTAGCGGTAGAACACGTTGAAGTCGGGAACGGCGCGCTTGTCGCCCTTCTCGTACTCGAAGGTGCCGGTCATGGAATTGGCGATAACCTTGGCGTCGGCGCCCACGTATTCGGGCTTGGCCAGGATCTTCACCGCCTCGTCGCGGTTGGCGTTGTTGTTCTCGTCCAGCCACTTGCCGGCGCGGATCAGGGCCTTGACCACCGCCAGGTGGGTGTTGGGGTTCTTCTCGGCCCAGGCGTTGTTGACGCCGAACACCTTCTCGGGGTTGTTCTTCCAGATCTCGTAATCGGTGATCACCGGCACGCCGATGCCCTTGAACACGGCGGCCTGGTTCCAGGGCTCGCCCACGCTATAGCCCGAGATGGTGCCTGCCTCGAGCGTGGCGGGCATCTGGGGCGGCGGCGTCACCGACAACAGGGCGTCGGCGCCGATCTGGCCCGACACGTTGTCGGGGCTGTAATAGCCGGGATTGATGCCGCCCGAGGCCAGCCAGTAGCGCAGCTCGTAATTGTGGGTGGAGACCGGGAAGACCATGCCCATGTTGAAGCTCTTGCCCTGGGCCTTCAGCGCGTCCACCACCTTCTTCAGGGCGTCGGCCTTGATGGGGTGGACGATCTTGCCGTCGGGGCCCTTGGGCAGGTGCGGCTTCATCATCTCCCACACCTCGTTGGAGACGGTGATGCCGTTGCCGTTCAGATCCATGGAGAAGGCGGTGACCACGTGGGCCTGGGTGCCGTAGCCGATGGTGGCGCCGATGGGCTGGCCGGCCAGCATGTGGGCGCCGTCCAGTTCGCCCGAGATGACGCGGTCGAGCAGCACTTTCCAGTTGGCCTGGGGCTCCAGGGTGACGAACAGGCCTTCGTCCTCGAAGAAGCCCTTTTCCTTGGCGATGGCCAGCGGCGCCATGTCGGTCAGCTTGATGAAGCCGAGCTTCAGCTCGTCCTTCTCCAGCTTCAGCTTGGCGGCCTCGGCCGACAGCGGCAGGGCGGCGGCCATCAGGCCGGCGGCGGCGATCCCAATGGCGACGCGGCGCGTCAGGCCGTTGCTCTCGAACTTGGTCATCTTGCTCATGTCAGCCCCTCGCCGATCTGGAGTTCAAAACGCAAAAAAGGCGTTCCGCGACGTCACGCCATCCCGTGCAAGGGGGCGCAATTGCCGTGGAACGCCTTTGTTCCTTCATCGGCCGGGCCGGCATCGTCGCCGGATCGGCCGTCTGTCATCTCGTGGGGCGGGACCTCGCCATTGAGGGGCGCCGCCGTCGCAAGGAGAGGAAAGCAACCTCCGTGCCAGAGCGGGATTTGACCGATTCAGTGATTTTGCGGCACCGCAGCATATGCGCAATGCCTAAAAATTAGACGCAAATATAAAACTGTCTAAATTTTAGCCAATGCGCCAGCCGGAGGGCGGGCGGAGCGCGGCCGTGACCGGCCGTTGGGCATTTGGGTAATAAAAGCGGCAGGTCAGCCCAGCAGCTCGGCGGCCTCGATGACCTTGTTGGCCACGTCGATCAGGCGCTGCTTCTGGTCCATGGCCATGCGCCGCATCAGGCGGTAGGCCTCGTCCTCCTCGACCTTGCGCCGCTTCATCAAGATGCCCTTGGCCTTCTCGATCTGCTTGCGCTCGGCCAGCGTGGTGCGCGCCTTGTCCAGCTCGCCCCGCAGGGACTGGAACTGGGCGAAGCGGGCGATGGCCACGTCGATCACCGGGCGGACCCGGTCGGGCTTCAGCCCGTCCACCACATAGGCGGAGACGCCCGCCTCCACCGCCGCCTTGATGGTCTCGGGCTTGCCGTCCTGGGCGAACATCACCACCGGGCGGCCCTGCTCGATGCCGACGCGGCGCATGTCTTCCAGGGTGTCGCGGTCAGGCGAATCGATGTCGACGATGATCACGTCGGCGGCCAGCTCCGCCACGCGGGCGGGCAGGCCGGCGCCGCTGGCGAACACCGCCACCACGGTGAAGCCGTCGGCCTCCAGCGAGGAGCGGACCATTTCCGCCCGGTCCCGCTCGTCGTCCACCACGATGACCCGCAATCCCATGTGCATTCCTTGAGGCTGTGTCGAAGGTAAACAAGCATGTATCATGCCAGTTGTCAGGTGTTTCCCCTCTCCCCAACGTGGGGCCTTCGCCGGGCATTGCAATGCCCTGTTTCGGTGCTACCCTCGACGGGTCGAATGATTGAGGAGTGGTCGCGGTGGGCGGAAAACGGGCATTGGCGCTTCTTCTGGTCGCCATGACGGCCTTTCCCGCCCTGGCCGGCGGCAAGGGCGGCAAGGAAGGCGGCAGCGGCGGCGAATCCCAGGGCGCCATGTGGGCGACCTTGGCCGGGCCGCGGGAAGTGGTGGTGGCGCCGCCCCAGGCCAGCGAAAGCCTGGGCACCGTGGCGGTGATCGCCACCATGTGGGCCGGGTCGGGCTCGGCCAAGTGCCGGGTCAATTTCGTGGTGGAGAACTATTCCTCGGCCAATGTGGCGCTGGGCTTCATCGCCCGGACCTTCGGGGCCAAGGACGAACTGGTGGACAACTGGGTGGTCAGCGTCGCCGCCTTGCCCCCCAGCGGGCGTACCGGCCGGCTGTTCTCGTGCACATTGGGGGCGACCCAGCTGACCATCGTTCCCACCGCCGGCTACGACTGGCCGCCCGCCAAGTGCGTCAAGGCGGGGGAGGAGACCGAGATGTGCCCGCTCACCTTGAAGCTCACCTCCACCGTTCCCATCGCGCTCGGCAAGGAAGAAAAGAAGCCGGAAAAGCCCGAGGACAAGAAGGCCAAGAAATAGCCTTTCCATGACCTTTGTCCAACTTGCCGGGTATGTGAAGTCGCCCTAGGGTCTCGCCCCGAGACGGGGGGCGGCGAATGGCCGGGCAATCGATAGTCAGGTGGATGAGACCGGCGGCGGCTTGGCTGCTGGCGCTTGTCCTGCTGATCGGCACCATGCCGCCCATTCCCTCCGCGATCGGCGGCAATGGGCCGGATGCCTTCGTCGCCGCCGACCTCTGCTCCAGCACCCATGGGGTCGATCCCGCCCAGGCGGGCGGACCCAAGCATGATTGCGGCGGCCATTGCTGCATCCTGTCGGGCAAGGTGCTGCCGCCCGCCCCGCTGGCCGTGCGGCCGCTTGGGCTGGTGGTGGCCGAGCGGTCCGTCCCGGACCCGTCCGCCGAGCCGGACCAGCCGTCACTTCCACTCCCCCCCGCCCGCGCCCCTCCGTTCCTCGCCGCCTAAGACACGGCCCGCCTGTTCGGGCCGCCTTTAAGCGATTCATTCATCGAGGAACATCATGACCTGCCACGCGATTCATCGTGGCGGACGTCGGCATGGCCGCGTCCGTCTGCTTGCCACCACCTTTCTTTCCACGATCCTGATGTCCGGCGCCGCATGGGCCGAGGACATTCCCGAAGTGGTGATCTCGGCGCCGCGCCTCAGCATTCCGGCCGAGGCCAAGGCCAGCGCCGCCGGCGACACCGCCAGGCTGCTGTCGGGCACGCCCGGTCTCAACCTCATCACCAATGGCGGCGTCTCCAGCCTGCCCGACATCCATGGCCTGGCCGACGACCGGCTGAAGATCCTGGTGGACGGCATGGAGCTCACGTCGGCTTGCTCCAACCACATGAATCCGGCGCTGTCCTATATGGATTCCTCCAAGGTGGAGCGGGTCGAGGTGTGGAGCGGCATCACCCCCGTGAGCGCCGGCGGCGACAATATCGGCGGCGTCATCTCGGTGAAGGCGGCTCCGCCGGTCTTCGCCGCGCCGGGCGAGGGCTATGCGGTGGGAGGCCGGGCCTCGGCCTTCTTCAAGAGCGTCAACACCGGCATCGGCGGCTCGCTGGCCGTGCATGGCGCCGACGACACCTACAGCCTGGGCTATGACGGGTCGTGGGTGCGCGGCCTCAACTACTCAGCGGGCGGCGACGGCCGCACGGTCCACTCCACCCGCTACGAATCGCGCAACCACGAGCTCTCTCTCGGTGTGAAGGGCAATGCCGGCCTGCTGGTGCTGAAGGCCGGGCAACAGGACATCCCCTTCCAGGGCTTCGCCAACCAGCGCATGGATATGACCGGCAACAAGGGCTATCACGGCAACGGCCGCTACGAGGGCGAGTTCGGCTGGGGCAAGCTGGAAGCCCGCGCCTATTGGCAGCAGGTCAAGCACGCCATGGACCAGGCCGCCAACGAGAAGGGCGGCAAGATGCCCATGCGCACCGACGCCACCGACGTGGGCTACGCCGTCAAGGGCGACATCAACCTGTCCCAGGCGAGCACATTGCGGATCGGGCACGAATTCCACCGCTTCATGCTCGAGGATTGGTGGCCGCCGGTGGCGGGCAGCGCCTCCATGT
The DNA here is from genome assembly GCF_001511835.1 of Magnetospirillum sp. XM-1. NCBI lineage: Bacteria > Pseudomonadati > Pseudomonadota > Alphaproteobacteria > Rhodospirillales > Rhodospirillaceae > Magnetospirillum > Magnetospirillum sp. XM-1. The sequence goes on along the minus strand of NZ_LN997848.1, from coordinate 119,908 downwards.
CGCCGCTTACCTTCCAGTCCATCTATGGCGGCACCCGCGACGTGGTCAGCGCCTTTGCGGAGTGGGAGGAGAAGTGGTCGCCGCAATGGACCACCCTGCTGGGCCTGCGTAGCGACACGGTGCTGATGGATACCGGCGCGGTCCATGGCTACGGCACCGCCCAGGAGGGTATCGACGCCACCGCCTTCAACGGCCGTAACCACGCGAAGATAGACGCCAACTTCGACCTGACCGCCCTGGTCCGCTACGAGCCCGACGGCACCAACACCAACGAACTGGGCTATGCCAGGAAGTCGCGCTCGCCCAACCTCTACGAGCGCTACTCATGGTCCACGTCCAACATGGACAGCCGGATGATCAACTGGACCGGCGACGCCAACGGCTATCTGGGCAACCTGGACCTCAAGCCCGAGGTGGCCCACACCGTCAGCACCTCGGTGGCGCTGCACGATGCGGGGCGCAAGGACTGGGGCATCAAGGCTACGCCCTACGCCACCTACATCGTCGATTACATCGGCGTCGATAAGGTGCGGAACAACGTTTCGGGCGGAGCCAACTACCCGCTGCTGAAATTCGCCAACCACGACGCCATGATGTACGGCATCGACTTCTCCGGCAGCGCGGTTTTCGCCCGCGACACCGGCTGGGGCGACTTCAAGCTCACGGGGCGGCTGGGCTGGCTGCACGGCGAGATGGTCAATACCGGCAAGGCCATGTACCACGTCATGCCCATCAACGGTAAGGCCGCCATCGAGCAGAGCCTGGGCGGCTGGACCTCGGCGATCGAGGCGGAGCTGGTGGGGACCAAGGCGGGCGTGGACACCCTGCGCCAGGAGCCCAAGACCCCCGGGTATGCCCTGCTCAACCTGCGCGGCGGCTATGAGTGGGAGGCGGTGCAGGTCAGTCTCGGCGTCGACAACCTGTTCGACCGGCGCTACTACCACCCGCTGGGCGGCGTGGATTACACCGAAATGAGGCGCACCGGCCGTGGAACCAACACTCAGGCGGGCCCCCTGGCGGCGCCCGGCCGTTCGCTCAACGCCGGGGTGACGGTGAAGTTCTGATCGCGTGGACCGAGGGGGAGCGATCCCCCTCGGACTTACATCAAGATGCGCTGGTCGGAACCGATCATCCCATCGCCCTCAATCGCCGGGCGCCGCCGGTGGCGGCTTGGCTCCCGCCGCATAAGCGGCGCGGCCCCTTGGGCCTATCCAAGCAGCGACGAGTCACGCTCATCGCTGCTTGGTCTTACTCGTAGGGCTGGGCGTTGACCGTTTCCACCCGCCAGCCGGCGGCAGTGGAATCCAGCCGGGTCAGCGACAGCGGCTTGACCGCGAAGCGCAGCGCCTGTTCCGGCTTCAAATCCAGCGCCACCGCCAGCGCGGCGCGCACCGTTCCCGCATGAACCACCGCCAGGATGTCGCGGCCCGCCTGGGCGGCGGTGATCTGCTCCAGCGCGCCCTGCACCCGCCCGATCATGGCGGCGAAACTTTCTCCTCCGGGGGGCGCCGTTGCGGCGGGGTTGGCCCAGAAGCCGGCGAGGTCCGGGTCCTTGGCCGCTTCCAGCTCCATCCACGAGCGGCCCTGCCAGCGACCGAAATCCTGCTCGGCCAGATCGGGCTCGACCATGGGGGGCGGCAGCAGCAGGCCGGCGGCCTCCAGCGCTCCGGCGGTCTGGCGGCAGCGGATCAGGCCGCTTTCCACCAGCACCGGGTTGACCGGCAGGGTGCGGGCCAGGGACCGGAACACCTCGTCCTCGGAGGTGTCGCAGGCCACGTCCAGGCGGCCGGTGATGCGGCCGTGCGGGCAGGGAACGGGGGCGTGGCGCAGCAGCCACCAGCGTGTCGCATTCTGGCTCATGCGAGAACTCCGGCGGCGGCCAGCAGCACGGCGATTTCCGTCGCCTGCTGCACCGATCCCAGCACGTCGCCGGTATAGCCGCCCAGCGCGCGTCGGGCGATCCAGACCACGGCCCCGCCGGCGGCCAGGGCGGCCAGCAGCGCGGCCAGGGTTCCCGGCAGCCCCAGCCCGGTCAGGCAGGCCAGCAGGCCCAGCCCGGCGGCGGTGGCGGCGATGGTGGCGTCGGGTGATCCGGCGCCGGCTCCCAGCCCGTCGGGGCGGGCGGGGCCCATCACCTGCATGGCGGCGGGGATCAGGGCGCGCGACAGGGCGCAAGCTGCGACCAGGGCGGCGCATTGGCTCCAGCCCATGGGAATGGCGGCCAGGGCCGAGGCCCTGAGGCCCACCGTGAAGACCAGGGCCAGCACCCCGAAGGCGCCGGTGCGTGAATCGCGCATCACCTCGAGCCGCCGCTCGCGGCCGCCGCGCGCCCCCAGCCCGTCGGCCAGATCGGCCAGCCCGTCCTCGTGCAGCGCCCCGGTGGCCAGCACCAGGGCGAGGACGGCCAGCATGGCGGCGGGCAAGGGCGGCAGCACGCTTGCCGCCGCCCAGGCGATGGCGGCGGCCCCCAGGCCCAGGCCGATTCCCACCAGGGGAAAGGCGCGCATGGACCGCGCCAGATCGCCGATGCCGGCGTCGGGCAGCGGCAGGCGGGTCAGGAACACGGCGGCCAGATGGGCGTCGCCCAGCCAGGATCGCGGCGGCGGATTCTCGTCGATGACAGGTGACTCGTTCATGGTGATGGTTTATAGGACGGCCAAGGCCAAGCCGCAATATCTTGGGGGGAAAATCCTTGAATTCGTCTATTTCTAGCGTTGCCCAGATCCGCTCCCTGCTGGCCGCCCTGCCCGGCCCCGACGCGGCGGCCTCCGCCGCCTGGGCGGCGCGCGAGCCCCAGTTGACCAAGCCGGCCGGTTCACTGGGCCGCCTGGAAGAGGCTTCCGCCTGGCTGGCGGCCTGGCAGGGGCGTCATCCGCCCCGCATGGAAAGCCCGGCGGCCCGGGTGTTCGCCGGCAATCACGGCGTGGCAGCGCTGGGCGTCTCGGCCTTTCCGCCCGAGGTGACGGTGCAGATGGTGGCCAATTTCCGCCACGGCGGCGCGGCCATCAACCAGCTGTGCAAGACCTTCGGCATCGCGCTCGACGTGCTGGCCCTCGACCTGGATAAACCCACCGCCGACTTCACCCAAGGCCCCGCCATGGACGAGGCCGAGTTCGTCGCCGCCTTCCGGGCCGGCATGGATTCGGTTCCCGATGGCGCCGACGTGCTGGTGATCGGCGAGATGGGCATCGGCAACACCACGCCGGCGGCCGCCGTGTCGGCGGCGCTGTTCGGCGGCGAGGCGGGCGACTGGACCGGGCGCGGCACCGGCGTGGAAGGCGGCGCGCTGGCCCGCAAGATCGAGGTGGTGGGCCAGGGCGTGGCGCGGCACAAGGGGCTTTCGCCGCTCGATACCCTGCGCTGCCTGGGTGGGCGTGAACTGGCGGCCATGGCCGGGGCGGTGCTGTCCGCCCGGCAAAAGCGGGTGCCGGTGCTGCTGGACGGCTATGTCACCACGGCGGCGGTGGCCGCGCTGGAGGCCGAGGCCAAGGGGGCGCTGGACCATTGCATGGTCGGCCACGTCTCGGTGGAACCGGGACACAAGCGCCTGCTGGCCGCGCTCGGCAAGACCGCCCTGTTCGACCTGGGCATGCGGCTCGGCGAGGGATCGGGCGCCGCCCTGGCGGTGGGCGTGCTGAAGGCCGCCTGCGCCTGCCACGCCGGCATGGCGACCTTTGCCGAGGCGGGAGTCAGTGACAAGGACGAGGCTTAGGCCCATAATAGACCACCGTTTTTTCAAGAGGCCGTCATGCAAAGCCAGAAGCCCTTCTTCGACGATATCGCCCGCGTGGCCTCCGGCGCGCTGGGCGCGCTGTCCGGCCTGCGCGCCGAGATGGAGGCGATGATGCGCCAGCAGTTCGAGCGCTTCACCTCCGGCCTCGATCTGGTCCCGCGCGACGAGTTCGAGGTGGTGCGCGCCATGGCCATCAAGGCGCGCGAGGACAACGAGGCCCAGGCCGCCCGCATCGCCGAGCTGGAGGCCAAGCTGGCCGCCCTGGCCGCTGCTCCCGCTCCCAAGCCCAAGGCGGAACCCAAGCCCAAGGCCCCGGCCAAGTCCAAGGCCGCGCCCAAGGGCGCCTGACCCGCCCCCGACGCCATGCCCATCTGGGCATGGCTAGGCCCAAGGGGCCCCGGCATGTGGATAACCCGGGTTATCCACATAAATTCATAAATAGTCCGTAAATAAAGCCTTGCGCCGCCGCTTGGCGTTTGGGTAGGCTACCCCTTGTGCGAATTCTGCGGCTGCGAACACAATCTTTTGATTCGTGCCGTCGGAATCGACGGTAGCCATGCCAAGGGAGGGCGCAGGCATGACCTTGACCGCCACGTATCAGGAAGAGCCCCAGATCAATCCCGTCGATCTTGTCGAGCAAGTCGTCGCCGCCAACGATTGGGCGTTCGACCGCCGCAACGATGAGGAACTGGCCGCCGAGGCCCCTGGGCAATGGTGCAATTACAGCCTTTATTTCGCCTGGCGCGAAGATATGGGCGCCATGCACTTCACCTGTGCCTTCGACATGAAGATTCCGCCGTCGCGCCGTGCCATGGTCCACGAGCTGCTGGCCACCCTGAACGAGAAGCTGTGGCTCGGCCATTTCGGCCTGTGGGAGGACGAGGGCGTGCCCATGTTCCGCCACACCTCGCTGCTGCGCGGCGGGGCCGGCGTCTCGCCGGAACAGGTCGAGGACCTGGTGGACATCGCCGTCACCGAGTGTGAGCGCTTCTACCCCGCCTTCCAATTCGTCATCTGGGGCGGCAAGAGCGCGGCCGAGGCCATCGCCGCCTCGCTGCTGGAGACCGTCGGCGAGGCTTGACTTCGCTCGGCTCCCCGTGCCATGCCGGTCCCCTTGATGGACCGGGGCACGGAGTACTTCCCATGACCAAGATTCTGTTGGCGGGCTGCGGCAAGATGGGCTCGGCCATGCTGGCCGGCTGGCTCGAGCGTGGCATCGAAGCCGCCGACGTGGTGGTGGTCGAGCCTTCCGCGCCCGATCTGGGGGCGGTGCGGGTGGTGACCTCCGATGCCGCCATTCCCTCCGATTTCATCCCCGACGTGGTGATCTTCGCGGTCAAGCCCCAGGTCATGGCCGAGGTGGTGCCGCCCTATGCCCGCTTCGGCTCGGCGGTCTTCCTGTCCATCGCCGCCGGCAAGACCATCGCCTTCTTCCGGGAGCGCCTGGGAGCCGGAGCCGCCATCGTGCGGGCCATGCCCAACACGCCGGCGGCGGTGCGGCGCGGCATCACGGTCTGCTGCGCCGAAACCGCGGTGCCGGCGGCGGCGCGCGACCTCTGCCAGTCGCTGCTGGAAGCGGTGGGCGAGGTGGGCTGGGTCGAGGACGAAAGCCTGATGGACGTGGTCACCGCCGTGTCCGGTTCGGGCCCCGCCTACATCTTCCTGCTGGCCGAGGCCATGGAGGCCGCCGGGCTGGCCCAGGGGCTGCCGGCCGATCTGGCCGAACGGCTGGCGCGGGCCACCGTGGCCGGGGCCGGGGAATTGCTGCGCCTGTCGCCGGAAAGCGCCGCGCAATTGCGCAAGAACGTCACCTCGCCGGGCGGCACCACGGCGGCGGCCCTGGCGGTGCTGATGGCCGACAGCCACGGAATCCCCAGCCTGATGACCGAGGCGGTGGCCGCCGCCACTCGCCGTGGGCGGGAGCTGGCGGGCTAGCCATACCATTTTCGCAACCTAGGTATTTTTACGATAGGCTGTCAGTCGGATGTGACTCCGTTTGACTCGAAAGCGTTGTCGCGATTATGTTCGCTGCACCGCAACATAAAAAACCGGGTTGGAGATTTCATCATGGCCGGCAAGCAGACTGAGCAGTTCTTCGATTTCGACGTCGCCAAGTATCTGGGCGACTTCAAGGTTCCCGGCGTGGACGTCGAGACCATCGTCGCCAATCAGCGCAAGAACATCGAGGCCTTGACCCAGGCGAACAAGCTGGCCTTTGAGGGCCTGCAGAACGTCGTGAAGCGTCAGGTCGAGATCCTGCGCCAGACCATGGACGAGGTCGCCCAGGTCTCCAAGGACTTCGCCGAGCCCGGCACCGCCCAGGACAAGGCCGCCAAGCAGGCCGAGTTCGCCAAGGACGCCTTCGAGCGCGCCCTGGCCAATGCCCGCGAGCTGGCCGAGATGATCGCCAAGGCCAATTCCGAGGCGTTCGACCTGCTGAACAAGCGCTTCACCCAGAGCCTGGACGAGGCCCGCGAGGTCTTCGCCAAGGCCGGCAAGAAGTAATCCTTCCGCGGAATCGGAACGGATGCGACGACGGCCGCTCCCGCAAGGGGGCGGCCGTTACGTTTTGGGAACGGGGGGCTGCGACAGCGGGATGGCCACGGTGACGGTGGTGCCGCGTCCGGGAATGCTGGACACCGACAGCGAGCCGCCGTGCATCTCCGCCAGCCGCTTGGAAAGCGGCAGCCCCAGGCCGGTTCCGGCCTCGGCCTTGGCCACCTCGGACGGGTTCTGCCCGAACGGAGTGAGGGCCACGGCGATTTCCTCGGCGGTCATGCCGGCTCCCGTGTCGCTGACCGTCAGGAACAGCTGGCGGTCGTCGCTGTCGGCTTCCAGGATGATCCGCCCGCCTTCGGGCGTGAACTTGACGGCGTTGGACAGCAGATTGAGAAGAATCTGACGCAGCCGGCGCGGATCGGCCATGGCCATCAGGTCGCGGTCGAGACCGGTGACGGTCAGCATGACGCCCTTGTGTTCCGACCGCATCCGGACGATTTCGCCGCATTCCCTGACCAGCGGCATGATGGCGGTGGGGATTGCGTCGATTTCCATCCGCCCCGCCTCGATCTTGGACAGGTCGAGGACGTCGTTGATCAGGGCCAGCAGCAGGTGGCCGGAACTCTGCACATGCCCGAGATAATCGTGGCAGCGGGTCCGGCAGGAATGGTCGGGAAAGCCGGCGATCAGCGCGTCGGAAAAGCCGATGATGGCGTTGAGCGGCGTCCTGAGTTCGTGGCTCATATTGGCCAGGAAGGCCGACTTGGCGTGGCTGGCGGCATCGGCGGCGAGGCGCGAGCGGGCCAGTTCCTCCAAGGTGGCGTCCATGCGCTCCAACTGCCGGATCAGCAGCAGGGTCAGGGTGGCGATCACGGTTCCGATCAGCAGGGCCGCCATGGCGATCAGAAAGCTGTGCCGCCGCCAGTCCTTCAGGACGGCGCTCCGGTCCGAGGAGGCGATGGCGATCACCGGATGGTGGAGCGCGGCGTGGAAGGCGTAAAGCCGGTTGCGCCCGTCCAGGGGCGAGACCGTGTCGCCGCCTCCCGAAGGCTGGGTCTTGATCCGCTTGAAGTCCGGGCTTGCCGCCAGGGACTGGCCGGCGAAGCGTTCGTGGTCGGGGGTGCGGGCCAGGATGGTGCCGTCCGGCATCACCAGCAGGGCGGTATCGGTTGCGGTGCGGGCCGCCGCCTTGATGACGGTGGACAGGTGCTCGAGGTTGATGGTGGCGGCCACCACCCCGGCAAATGCACCGTCCGGGGTCTCGATCTTGCGGCTCAGCACCATGATCCAGCGGTTGTCGTTGCGGCTTTGGATCACGCCGCTGACGAACAGGGCCGAGGCCGAGGCGTCCTGGTGATGGCGGAAATAGGGGCGGTCGGACAGATCCACCGGCTTGTAGGGATCGGGCAGATTGGTGGCCGCCCGGGACATGCCGTCGGGCCCGATGACCAGCAGGGCGCGGGCCACCGGCGTTTCCGCCAATTGCCGCCGGAGAAAAGGCAGCAGGGCGTCGATCCGGTCCTGCCGCGCCGCCACCTCGCTGGTGCCGAGCAGAACCTTGTCGATGGCCAGGAAGTTGGTGGCGGCGGTTTCCGCCAGCAGATGGGCGGTATGGCGAAGACTGGTGTCGGCGTCGGACAGAGCCTCGCTCCGCATCGCCACGATCCAGAAGAGACAGCCGCCCGCCAGCATGGCCATGGCGGCGCCGACCAGCGTGACCATCAGGAGACGGATTCGGCGAGACGTCGGGCGGCTGGATTCTGCCATGGGGATCGGCTGGGCCGCCTCGGACTGCACGCGCCGCGCTCCGTCATTCTACCTATCGCGGCAAGCTTAGCGCAGAAACGGGGAGGGAGGGAAATGGTGAAAGTGCGAGTGAGGCGCAGCGGTGGCTTTCCGAGCTCAGCCCTTTTCGATCAGCGCCAGCAGCGGTGCCCATTCGGCGGCATAGGATTTGGCGCGGCGGTCGCCGGCTTCCAGCACCGTCGCGCCGGCGGCGGCGACGGCGGTGTAGATCTGGCTGTCGCGCAGGCGGGCCACCACGGGAAAGCCCAGCCCGCCGAAGAAGCCGTCCAAATGGTCGCTGGCCTTGGTGCCCGGCCGCAGCCGGTTGCCGACCACGGCGACCACCCGTTTGTTCTTGCGCACCGCCTTGACCTTGGCGAGCCGCTCGAGGAAATGGGCGGTGGCGTCCTCGTCGAAGGCGCCGGGCAGGACGGGCACGACGACGACCTCGGAAATATCGATCAGGTCCTCGACGTCCTTGTGGTGCATGGCGGCGGGCGCGTCGATCACCAGCCGCTGCAGCCCCTTGGGCGGCGAGCCCACGTCCTTGGACCAGTCCAGGCCGATGATGGCGGGCAAGGTGGCGGGGCGGCGGCGCAGCCAGTTCAGGCTGGAGCGCTGGCGGTCGCAATCGCCGATGGCGGTGGCCAGCCCCTGGCCCGCGAAGGCGGCGGCGATATGGGTGGCCAGCGTGGTCTTGCCGCAGCCTCCCTTGATGTTTCCCACCAGCACCGTCCGCATGCTTCGCTTCCCCTTCAACGCGCCGCCGGACTCTATCACAGCGGCAGCCGCACGCGCGCCCGCAAACCACCGAGCGGCGAGTCCTCGAGGACCACGTCGCCGCCATGGGTGCGCACGATGTCACGGGCGATGGTCAACCCCAGCCCGACGCCGCCGGTTCCGGAATTGCGCGAGGATTCCAGGCGGGTGAACGGCTTGAACACCTCTTCGCGCCGGTCGGCGGGGATGCCGGGGCCGTCGTCGTCGACCAGAACCTCCGCCACCTCGCCGCGCAATCCCACCCGGACCCAGACATGGCCGCCGTAGCGGATGGCGTTGCCGATCAGATTACCCAGGGCGCGGGACAGGGAATCGGGGCGCAGCGGCATGACGATCTCGCCTTCATGGTGGAGGTCGATGACGGCGCCCTGGCGGCGGAAGCGCGAGACCACCTCGTCCACCAGCCCCGGCAGGTCGGTGGGTTCCGGCTGCTCGCTGCCCTCGCCGCGGGCGAAGGCCAGATAGCCCTCGACCATGCGCTCCATCTCGGCGATGTCTTCCTCCAGCTCGGCGCGTCCGTCCATGTCGCCCATGATGGCCAGTTGCAGCTTCATGCGGGTGAGCGGCGTCCTCAAGTCATGGGACACCCCGGCCAGCATCTCGGTGCGCTGCTGGATCTGGCGCTGGATGCGGCTTTTCATCAGGTTGAAGGCCTGGGCCGCCTGGCGCACCTCGCGGGCACCCTCCGGCTTGAAGTCGCCCACGTCCTGGCCCTTGCCGAAGCGGTCGGCGGCCAGGGCCAGCTTGCGCACGCTGCGCACCTGGTTGCGCATGAACACCGTGGCGATGCCGAACAGCAGCATGGCGGTGCCCAGCATCCACAGGATGAAGACATAGGTGGTGGACGAGAACAGGCGCTTCTTGGGGGCGAAGATCTCCAGCATGCCGTCGGACAGCTGGATGCGGATCACCACCTCGCGCTCCAGGGTCTCGGTGTCGATGCGGAAGGGACGCTGGACGCGTTCCTCCATGGCCTCGGTCAGGGCGCGCTCCAACAGGCCGGAGGGGGCGGCGTCCGGCTGGTTGGGCAGGATGGCGCCGGGCTGGAAGCGGGCGTCCAGCTCCATCCGGCTGGCGGCCACGGCCAGGATGACGCTCCGCTCGTCCTCGCCGGGGAAGGCGCGCATGGATTCGATGATCGAGCCGATGTCGCCGGCCAGCCCCTTGGCCAGGCGCTTGGCCACCGATTCCCAGTGGCTGCCGTAGAACACGTAGGTGGAGACCAGCTGCAGCATCACCAGCGGCAGGATGATGATCAGCAGCGAACGCCCCAGCAGGCCCTGGGGGGCTAGGCGTTTCAGAAGAAGACCCATGTGGGTCATGGAGCGAATCCTCAGTCGGGGCGCAGCATGTAGCCCATGCCGCGCACCGTCTGAAGATAGCGCGGCATCTTGGGGTCGTCCTCGATCTTCTTGCGCAGCCGCGTCACCTGGACGTCGACGGTGCGGGGATTGGCCGAGTTGCCGGTCCTGGCCGCCAGATCGTCGCGCGACACGCCCTGGCCCGCCACCTCGGCCAGGATGGCCAGCAGGTCGCGTTCGGCCTGGGTCAGGTGGACCGGCTGGTCGTCCTGGCGCAGTTCGGCGCGGTCCATGTTCCAGACAAAGGCGCCCAGCCGCAATTCGCGGGCGGCTTCGGGCTCCTCGCGCGGGGCGCGGCGCAGGATGGAGGCCACGCGCAGCAGCAGTTCGCGGGGCTCGAACGGCTTGGACAGGTAGTCGTCGGCGCCGGCCTCCAGGCCCTTGATGCGGTCGTCCACCTCGCCCCTGGCGGTCAGCAGCAGGATGGGCAGGGTGCGGCCCTCGGCGCGCAGCGACCGGGTCAGCGCCATGCCGTCCTCGCCCGGCATCATGACGTCGAGGACCATCAGGTCGAAGGCCAGGCCGGCCATGCACTGGCGCGCTTCGGCGGCATCGGCGGCGGCGGCCACCAGATAGCCGTTGTCGGCCAGATACTTGCGCAGCAATTCCCGCAGGCGCCGGTCGTCGTCCACCACCAGGATGTGGGCGTCTTCCACCGCTTAGGCCCCCCGGCGCAGTCCGACGGTGCGGGCGGGGAAGCGGCCTCGGTCGCCTTCGTCCACCAGCCCCAGCATCACCTTGCGGAAGCCCTCCACCGCCTCGGCCCCGGCCTCGCGGTAGGCCCGGGCGATGCGGGCCCGCTGACGCTCGGTCAGCAGGCGCTCCAGCTCGACGCCCTTTTCCGTCAGCTCCAGCAGGCGCTGGCGGCGGTCGCGCACGCCCGGACGCTGGACGATGAACTTCTCGGTGATCAGCTGGCCCAGCACGCGCGACAGGCTCTGCTTGGTGATGCGCAGGATCTCGAGAAGGTCGCTGACCGTGATGCCGGGATGGCGGCCGACGAAGTAGATGACGCGATGATGGGCCCGGCCGAATCCGTACTCGCCCAGGATGGCGTCGGGCTCGGCGGTGAAGTCGCGATAGGCGAAGAACAGCAGCTCGATCCCCTGGCGCAGTTCCTCCTCTCGCAGGAACAGCGGGTTGATGCCGGTCTTGATGTCGCTCATGGCGTGGTTACGTCAGTCATGTTGACATATATGACCTATAAATGTTACGTCATGCAAGAGAGATTGGTAATTTTCCAACCTCCAGCGTCCCTGCCACCTTCTTATTGGAACGGAACGACCATGTCAGTCCTCCCCTTCGACGACCGCGACGGCTTTCTCTGGCTCGACGGCAAGCTGGTTCCCTGGCGTGACGCCAAGATCCACGTGCTGACTCATGGCCTGCATTACGGATCCTGCGTGTTCGAAGGCGAGCGAGTGTATGGTGGCAAGGTGTTCAAGCTGCGCGAGCATTCGCAGCGCCTGATCGATTCGGGTCGCATTCTCGGCTTCGAGGTGCCGTGGACGGCGGACGAGATCGACGCCGCCACCATGGCCACCGTCAAGGCCAACAACATCGTCGACGGCTATGTCCGCCCGGTGGCGTGGCGCGGCTCGGAGATGATGGGCGTCGCCGCCCAGTCCACCAAGATCCGCTTCGCGGTGGCCACCTGGTCCTGGCCCAGCTACTGGAGCCCGGAGGCCCGCATGAAGGGCATCCGCCTCAACATCTCCACCTGGAAGCGCCCCCACCCCGAGACGGCGCCCACCGCGTCCAAGGCGGCGGGCCTCTACATGATCTGCACCATGAGCAAGCACAAGGCCGAGGGCGACGGCTACGAGGATTCGCTGATGCTCGACTGGCGCGGCCAAGTCGCCGAGGCCACCGGCGCCAATATCTTCTTCGTGTTCGGTGATGAACTGCACACGCCGACGCCCGATTGCTTCTTGAACGGCATCACCCGCCAGACGGTGATCGACCTGGCCAAGAAGCGCGGCATCAAGGTGGTCGAACGGGCCATTTTCCCCGAGGACATGGCCAAGGCGTCCGAATGCTTCCTCACCGGCACCGCCGCCGAGGTGACCCCGGTCCGCGAGATCGGGACCTATACCTTCACGCCCGGCGATATTACGCGTCAATTGATTACGGATTATGACGCATTGGTCCGCTCTTAATAATTTCCGGTCGCAGCGCCGGCCATTTTCCTTGCGGAACGTCAAAACCCGGTATTTTCAAGTCCGGGCTTTCGTAATAGTCTCCGCTGGGGAACAGGGATGGGCGTTGCGACCGGGTTGGGCCGGCCGCGCTTGAACGGATGGGAGTTTCCGTGTCGCACGCGTGGCAGAATCTGCGGCTGTCCAGCCGCTTCATGCTCATTGTCGGTGTCGGCGTCGTTATCCTGATCGCCGGTGTCGTCCTCACCATCGCAAGGTTCGAGCGCGCCGAAATGGAGCGCCAGCTGCAGCAGCTCTCGGCCAACGAGATGACCTCGCTGCACGCGCTTATCCAGAACGTGATGGCGAAGCGGCCCGAAGACGGCGACAACATCGGCATCGCCGTCTTCAACAACTGGTTCGACTCCCGCAACATCCACTATCCCGGCAAGGTGTGGAGCGCCTGGGGGCCCCAGGTGGCCGCCTATATGAAGGACGCCGAGCCCGACAAGCCGGCCAAGCTGCCCAGGGACGACGTCGACCGCCAGGCGTTTGAGAGCAAGGTGCCGGTCGGACGGTTCGAGGGCGGCTTCTACCGCTATTCCCTGCCCATCGTGCTGGGCGTCACCGAGGGCGCCAAGGAAGAGGTCTGTCATTCCTGTCATGGCGGCATGGGCATGAATGACGGCGACGTCATCGCCGTGCTGTCGTCGTCGCTGTCCACCACCGAATCCGAGGCGCGTCTTCACCAGGTCCTGACCTGGCTGGTGGTGGGCGGCATCGTCGCCACCGTCCTGGCCGTGTTCGGCGTGCGCCTCATCTTGAAGCGCATCATCGCCGACCCCATCGAGGACATGACCGTCCGCATGGAAAAGCTGGCCCGTGGCGACGTCTCCATCGCCGTGCCGGCGCTGGATCGCCAGGACGAGGTGGGCGACATCGCCCGGGCTGTCCAGGTCTTCAAGGACAACACCATCGCCAAGCAGAAGATGGAGGCCGAGGCCCAGACGGCCGCCGCGGTGCGCGAACAGCGCATGCACCGGCTGGAGGGGCTGATCGCCGCCTTCGACCAGGCGGTGACCGCCGTGCTGGATTCCGTGTCGGCCTCGGCGCAGCAGATGATCCAGACGGCGCGCAGCATGGTGGAGTCCGCCGACCAGGCGTTGGAAAAGGCGGGTTCCGCCGCCCGCCAGGCCAGCGAGGCCAATCAGAACGTCAGCACCGTGGCCGCCGCCGCCGAGGAACTGTCGTCTTCCATCAGCGAGATCGCCCAGCAGGTGGGGATGTCCAATCAGGTGGCGGTCTCCGCCACCAAGGAGGCGGATTCGGTCAACACCAGGGTGCAGGGCCTTGCCGGCGCCGCCGACAAGATCGGCGAGATCGTCGAGATGATCACCGGCATCGCGGAACAGACCAATCTGCTGGCCTTGAACGCCACCGTCGAGGCGGCCCGGGCCGGCGAGGCGGGCAAGGGCTTCAACGTGGTGGCCTCGGAAGTGAAGAACCTGGCCCGGCAGACGGTGGGCGCCACCGAGGACATCGCGTCCCAGATCGGCACCATCCAGAAGGAAACCGACAAGACGGTCCGCGCCATTCGCGGCATCAACACCACCATTTCCTCCATGGACGGCATCACCACCGCCATCGCCTCGGCCATCGAGGAGCAGGGCGCCGCCACCCAGGAGATCGCCCGCAACATCGACCACGCCGCTTCGGGCACCCGCTATGTCTACGACAACATCAACGCGGTGACCCAGACCATCCACGAGACCGACCAGGCGGCCAAGGACGTGCTGGGGGCGGTGGAAACCCTGCAGCGCCAGGCCATGACGCTGCGCGCCGAGGTGGACCGCTTCCTGAACGGCATCCGCGAGGTGTGAGCGGGGGCGCCCAGGTCTGAGCGGAGCGCAGGTCAGGGCGGCGGTGTTTCGCCTTCCATTCCGGAGCGATTCCAGGTAACTCTGTGGGCCTCGACCAGGGGGTGTTCATGAGCCTGCCCAAGACCGTGCTCGATTGCCCGCATTGCCAGCAGAGCAGTGATCATCGCGTCCATTCCTATGGGGATGGCACCGCCATCGTCTGGTGCGGCGCCTGCCACAACCCGCGTGAGCTGCTGATGGCTCAACTGCGCCGCATGGCCCGGCGCGACGGGCGTTCTTCCGTCATCGCCGCCGAATAGCGCGCCCTTATACCAAATCCCGATGAGCCGGCCTCATCGGGATTTGGTTAGGCCCGAAGGGCCGCGCCGCTTATGCGGCGGGAGGCAAGGGCGCACAGCGCCCGCCCGCCGATTGAGGGCGATCCCGGTGATCGCCTGCGATCACCGGGATCTGGTATTACATGGGCGGCGGCGCATCCTCGTCGAGGATGCCGGCGCCCTTCTCCTCCACCACCTCGATGCAGGCCTGCACCACCGTGGCGTCATAGCGGGTGCCCGCATGGTCGCGCAGTTCCTGGATGGCGACGTCCAGGCCGAGGGCCGGCCGGTATGGCCGGTGGGACGAGATGGCTTCCAGCACGTCGGCCACCGCGATGATGCGCGATTCCAGGATGATCTCGTCGCCCTTCAGTCCCATGGGATAGCCGCTGCCGTCCAGGCGTTCGTGGTGCTGGCGGATCATCTCGGCCACCGGCCAGGGGAATTCGATATCCTTCATGATCTCCCAGCCCATCTGGGGATGCATGCGGATGACCTTGTGGACTTCCGCCGACAATTTGCCGGGGCGCGAGAGAAATTCGGCAGGGACGTGAATCTTGCCGATATCGTGCAGCAATCCCCCGGTCCGCAGGCCTTCCACCGTCGCTTCGGACAGGCCCATGCGCTGGCCGATGGCGGTGGACAGCTGGGCCACCCGGCGCTGGTGGCCGGTGGTGTAGGGGTCGCGCATCTCGAGCGTCAGCGACAGCGAGCGGACGGTTTGCAGCAGGACGCGCTTCAGGCGCTCGGCGGTGGTGCGGCGCTCCTCCTCGACCGCCTTGCGCTCGATGGCGTAGAGGATGGTGCGGCGGATCAGGTTGCCGTCGCCCTGGCCCTTGACCAGATAATCCTGGCAGCCGTGCTGCAGGGCCAGCAGGCCCATGGATTCGTCGTCCAGGCCGGTGCAGATGACGATGGGAAGGGTCGGCGCCGCGATGCGCAGGCGCTCCACCGTTTCGATGCCGTGGGCGTCGGGAAGCGAAAGGTCGAGCAGGACGGCGTCCGGCGGCTCGGCCATCGCGGCGGCGACGGCGTCGCCCAGAGTGGCGGCGCGGCGGCAGTGAAAGCCGCCCACCTCGTTCAGCAACAGTTCGATCAGGCGCGCGTCGGCGGGATTGTCCTCGACCAGCAGGAGGTCCACGGATCTCGAGCGCAAATCGGTCATTTCGAGGTCCCGTTTCAGGTGCATCAGGAATATCCCGCCCGTCCTGCGGCATAGGGCCAAAACCCGAGCCACTCCAATGTTGTGGCATAATGTGACGGGGTTGTTAAGTGGGGCTGGAGTCGTGCCTGCCATGTCGTCCTGGCCGTTGGTATTATGGTTCGGGGCTGGCAGCCCTGGTCGAAACTTACAGCAATGGGTTGAAAATACGTAATTTCCGAGGGTGATTGCGGCGGCCGGATAGACCAAGGAGGGCATTCACAAAAGTCTTTATGTCTGGTTAATCTAGGTCTAACGTACTATGTCCGGTCTGTCGGCGGTTTTGCTGCCCGGGGTGAGTGAGGCTCGCTCCGTCTGTCGTGGGAGGTGCGTCATGGGGGCTCTCAAGCTGGGTATTGGCGGAAAGATTTGGGCCCTGGTGGCGCTGCTGGTGGTGGGGTTGGGCCTGTTGACCGCCCAGAGCCTCAGTTCGCTGCGCGACACGCTGGTGGAGGACCGCCGGCAGTCGCTGAAGCATCTGGTGGAATCGGCGACCTCCATCGTCGCCGGCTATCAGGCCCGCGCCGCCAAGGGCGAACTGAGCGAGGACGACGCCAAGGCCTTGGCCAAGACCGCCCTGCAATTCCTGCGCTATGGCAAGAACGACTACTTCTTCATCAACAATTACCAGTACAGCGCGGTGATGCACCCCCTGCGCCCCGAAATGGTCGGGCAGGACCAGTCCCAGATGAAGGACCCCAACGGCATCTTCATCACCCGCGAGATGGTCGATGTGTCGCGCCGGGACGGCGGCGGATACGTCTACTACCACTGGGCCCGGGTCAAGGATCAGCCGCCGGTGCCCAAGGTGGTCTACGTGGCCGACTTCAAGCCGTGGAGCTGGGTGATCGGTACCGGCGTCTACATCGACGACATCGACGAGGCCTACCGGGCCAAGATGGTCGACATCGGCCTCAAGGCGGCGGCGCTCGCGCTGCTGGCCGGCGTGGTGGCGGTGCTGATCGCCAAGTCCATCACCGGGCCGCTGGGGCAATTGGTGACCCGCATGGGCGCCCTGGCCCAGGGCGACATCGAGCATGAGGTCCAGGGGACGGAGCGCCGGGACGAAATGGGCGCCCTGGCCCGCGCCATGGAGGTGTTCCGGGGCGGGGCCCTCGAGAATCGCCGGCTTCTGAGCGAGCAGGAGCGGATGAAGCAGGTCGCCGCCCAAGACCGGAACCGGACGCTGCTGGAGATGGCCGACGGGCTGGAGCGCCGGGTCAAGGCGGCGGTGGAGGCCATCAGCCAGGTGGGAAGCCGCCTCAACGGCGCGTCCAGCGCCATGACCCATACGGCGGAGCAAACCTCCGAACAGACCAGCGCCGTGGTCGCCGCCACCGCCCAGACCTCGGGCAACGTCCAGACCGTGGCGTCGGCCGCCGAGGAATTGAGCGCGTCGGGCAACGAGATCAGCCGTCAGGTGGCGCTGACCGCCGACATCGCGCGTGCCGCCGCCGAGGAGGCGGAGCAGACCAACGGCATGGTGTCGGCCCTGGCCGCCGCCGCCGGGCGCATCGGCGAGGTGGTCCAGCTGATCGACGCCATCGCCGGCCAGACCAACCTCCTGGCCTTGAACGCCACCATCGAGGCGGCCCGTGCCGGCGAGGCGGGAAAAGGCTTCGCCGTGGTGGCGGGCGAGGTGAAGACCCTGGCCAACCAGACCGCCAAGGCCACCCAGGAGATCACCTCCCAGATCAATGCGGTCCAGGCCGAGACCACCAAGGCGGTGGCGGCCATCCGTCACATCGGCGAGACCATCAACCGGGTGGACGAGGCGACGTCGTCCATCGCCAGCGCGGTGGAGGAGCAGAACGCCGCCATCCACGAGATCACCCGCTCGGTGCAGGAAGCGGCGCGCGGCACCCGCGAGGTGTCCGAGCATATCGGCAAGGTGGAGGAGGGTACCAACACGTCGCGCACCGCCGCCGAGGAAGTGGCCGGCTCGGCCCGCGAGATGGTGACCCAGAACGGCACGCTGACCCGCGAGATCGACGGCTTCCTGCGGGAAATCCGCACCCAGGCGGCTTAGCTAAGCCGTTTGCATTGTCTCCTCGTCATGGCCGGGCGTGGCCCGGCCATCCACGCGGTGCCGTTTAGCGCTGTGGGGGCGGAACCATGGATGCCCGGATCAAGTCCGGGCATGACGGGCGGAATGGATTGGGGCAGACCGACGTGAAACGGCAAGGGGCGGTTCCTCGCGGAACCGCCCCCTTTTTATGCCGTCTAGGCTTCAAGCCTACTTCAGGCTTTCGCAGAAGCGCTTGATGCGCTCGGCCGCCTTGGTGAGCGCGGCGTCCGAGGTGGCGTAGGAGATGCGGAAATAGGGCTCCAGGCCGAAGGCCGCGCCTTGGACCACCGCCACGCCCTCGGCCTCCAGCAGGGCGCCGACGAAGTCGGTGTCGCTGTTGATGACCTTGCCGTCGGGGGTCTTCTTGCCGATCACGCCGGCGCAGGACGGATAGACGTAGAAGGCGCCTTCCGGGGTGCGGCAGGTGATGCCGGGGCACTGGTTCAAGAGGCCGACGATCAGGTCGCGGCGGCGCTTGAACACCTCGGCGTTCTTCGGGATGAAGTCCTGGGTGCCGTTCAGCGCTTCCACCGACGCCGCCTGGCTGATGGAGGCGGTGTGGGTCACCGACTGGGACTGGATCATGTTGATGGCCTTGATGATGGCGGCCGGGCCGGCGGCGTAGCCGACGCGCCAGCCGGTCATGGCATAGGCCTTGGACACGCCGTTCATGGTCAGCGTGCGGTCATAGAGCTTGGGCTCCACCTGGGCGGGGGTGCAGAACTTGAAGTCGTCGTAGACCAGGTGTTCGTACATGTCGTCGGACATGATCCACACGTGCGGATGCTTGACCAGCACGTCGGTCAGCGCCTTCATCTCGTCCCAGGAATAGGCCGCGCCGGTCGGGTTGGACGGCGAGTTCAGCACCAGCCACTTGGTCTTGGGGGTGATGGCCTTCTCCAGGTCGGCGGCCTGCAGCTTGAAGCCCTTCTCCTCGGGGCAGCGCACGAAGACCGGCTGACCGCCGAACATCAGGGCGATGTCAGGATAGCTCACCCAATAGGGGGCGGGGACGATCACTTCGTCGCCGGGATTGATGGTGGCCATGAAGGCGTTGAAGATCACGCCCTTGCCGCCGACGCCGACGGTGATCTGGTCGGGGGTGTAGTCCAGGCCGTTCTCGCGCTTGAACTTGGCGGCGATGGCCTGGCGCAGCTCCAGCGTGCCGGCGGGGGCCACGTACTTGGTCTGGCCCTTGTCGATGGCGGCCTTGGCGGCGGCCTTGATGTTGTCCGGGGTGTCGAAATCGGGCTCGCCCGCGCCCAGGCCGATGACGTCGCGGCCGGCGGCCTTCAGTTCGGCGGCCTTCTGGGTCACCGCGATGGTCGGGGACGGCTTGATGGCGGAAAGCCTGTCGGCGATGAACGGCATGGGTCGGGGTCCTCGAAAAGATGAGAGAATTCGCGGGGGGCGAAGTTACGCGCGCCCGCGTACGAGTGCAAGGATCATCCTGATTTTATGATAGAATGGCAGCTCGGAGTGGGGCGATAAGGTGAAGGCCGAAGCTCCGATTGCCATCCTGTGCGGGAAGTGGAATCATGCGCCCCCGTCCTTTTTCCTATGGAAAGTGCCGTTTCATGAGGATCGCCGCTGCCGTCGCCGCGTTGCTCGCTCTCAGCCTGCCTCTGGCCGAAGGGGCCGGGGCGGCGCCGAAGAAGGGCGCCAAGCCCGCCGCCGCGGCCGAGCCGCGCCATGCCGGTCTGGCCGCCGCCGCCGCCAATGGCGACATGGAGGCCCAGTACCAGCTGGCCGTGGCCTATCGCGACGGCGGCCATGGGCTGAAGGCCGATGCCCGCGCCGCGCTGGTGTGGTTCACCCTGGCCGGGGCCGAGGGGCATGTCGCCGCCGCCGCCGAGGCGGCCAAGGCCTTCGAGGCCGGCAAGGGCGTGGCCCGCGACCTCAACGCCGCCGGCAACTGGTGGTACAAGGCCGGCACCCTGGGCGATGCCCGGGGCCGGGCCCGCTGGGTCGACCTGTTCCTCGACGGCGAGGTTCACGCCATCGGCTCGCGCGACGGCATCGCCTGGCTGGCCGAAGCCGCCCAGAACGGCGACCTTCGCGCCATGATGGGGCTGGCCGACGTGCTGGAGCGCGGCCATGGGGTCGCTCCCGACGTGGGGCAGGCCGAGGCCTGGTACCGTCAGGCCGCCCTGCTGTATGGCGACGTCGAAGCCCGCTTCCGGCTCGGCCGTCTGCTGCTCGCCCGCCCGGCCATGTGGCGCAAGCCCGCCGAGGAGGAGTGGAACCTCAAGGACGCCGAGCGCAAGAGCCATCCGTTCGGCGCCGTGTGGTATGCCGCCAAGCCGCTCAATGCCGAAGAGGGCCAGGCGGTGCAGTTGCGTCCCGGCATCAACGAGGGCGAGCGCTGGCTGCGCTCGGCCGCCCGCCGGGGCCATGCCGAGGCGCAGTATCTGCTGGGCTCGGCCAAGGTGGCGGGCATGGAACTGCCCATGGACATGGTCGAAGGCGTCGCCTGGCTCGAAGCCGCCGCCGTCCAGGGCCATGCCGAGGCGCTGGTCGCCCTGGGCGATCTGGCCGCCAAGGGCCAGGGCTTCTACGCCAAGGACCCCATCCGGGCCTACGTCATGTATGATCTGGCCGCCGCCCAGGGCGAGGAGGGGGCCAAGGCGGCCCGCGACGCCATCGCCAAGGGAATGAACCAACGCCAGACCGCCCGGGCCCGCCAACTGGTTCAGGAACTGCGCGATCTCGCGGGGCTCTGATCGGCCGGCGGTGGAACGCGGCCGGGACGGCCGCGCTCCAATAAGGACGGACCGTCACGCGGAGCGCGGGCGTCTCGCCCGCAAAACTCCGGTGGACTCAGCAATTATCCAGCAGGATCCGCCCCCGTTCGCCGCCATCGCCCTCCAGGCGTTCGGCGATGACCTGGGCCATGCCGTCCGCCAGCCGGGCGGCGCGGGCCAGGATTTCCGGCGCCGGCGCCGGTCCCGCCTCCTCGATCAGCCGGCACAGCCGGTTGCCCAGCTCGCTGACCAGGGGGTAGCCGAAGGTGGTCGCCTGGCCCTTCATGTCGTGGCTGATGGTGAAGAGGCGGGGCAGCAGGGCGGCAAGGTCGGCGCCGGGCGCCTGCGCTTCGTCCAGGCAGGCGCGCAGCCGGACGGAATCGGCCGTGGCCCAGTCGAGGTAGCGCCCCGACAATCCGGCCAGGGCCGACTCGGCCCGGGCCAGGGCCTCGGGGGAAATTTCGGGAAGCTCGCCGTCTCCGGCCATCAAGGATTATTCCGCCGCCTGTTCCGCCGTCTCGGTGCGCCGGCGATCCTGCTCAATCAGTTCGGTGGCCCGCGCGATGATTTCAACCGCCGAGATGGGCTTGGCGATGATCTCGTCGATGCCGGTCTCCACCGCCGATTCCAGGACGGCATGATGCAGGGTGGGGCTGATGGCCAGGATCGGCACGTCGGCGCGGCCGATTTCGCCCCGGCGCAGCCGGTGAACGAACAGCACGCCCTCGGTCGGGTCGTCGGACCAGTCCATGATCACCAGATGGGGCGTGCGCGAGGCGACCAGCGACTCGGCCTGCTGCGGGGTGCGCGCCTCGACCACCTCGTGGGCGGGAACCGCACCCATCAGCGTGCCGATCAGGCGCCGCATATGGGCGTTCGGCTCGATGATCAAGACGCAGACGCGCCGTCCCATGCCCTCTTCCCCCGAGACGCCGGGTGCGTGGGCCAATATCCCCGCACCGCGCAATTCCTTCCCTGGCCCGGCTCGTTGACCGGAAGTGGACGCTTTGACAGCTTATCCGGTGAATACCGTAACACCGTACGGGCGCTGAGGAAAACCGAGTCTCTAGTATTAGGTGGAATCGCAGTAGGGTTATAGGGCGGGTATGGGCTTGCCTAACGGCCCGGGCGGAGTAACTTTAGAGTATGATGAAGAAACTCTTCTCGCTGGGCGCCGCCGCCCTTGCCGCCCTGGTGGGCGGTTGCGGCGACGGCCCGTCCACGGTGCCGGGCGGCTATCGCAACCCCGCCACCTGGAGCACCTTCTTCGCCGCCACCTCCTCCGGGCCGCTGCTGCTGGAGGTGCATGGCGATCCCTTCGGCACCTCGGCCGCCGAGCTGCGGGCGAAGGTGGCCACGGCCATGTCGGCGGCTATTCCCGCCCGGCCCTTCGCCATGACCTCCGACCCCCAGGCTGCCAGCCTGCCCAAGGTGAAGGTGGTGGTGGCCCTGGGGGCGCCGGCCAATCTGGACGCCGCCGAATTGTGCGCGGGCCGGGCGGTGACGGCCGCGGCCAGGGCCGATGGCGGGCGCATCGACGTCATGGCCGCCTTCTGCCATGGCGGCTCGCTGCTGTCGTGGGTGCGCGGCTGGGTGGGCAAGGTCGACGGGCCGGACGATGCCCGTTTCGCCCGGCTCATGGGGCAGGTGATGCGCGAGCTGGCCGGCGATCCCCAGTGATGGGCGACACCCAGATTCCAGAACGTGACATTTAATGAAGAATGCGTTAACGTAATGGTCTAACCGTTCAGCCAGAAAGGCAGGACCATGGACGCATCATCCGTCGGCGCCGGGAATTCGGCGCTCTATCTTCAGCGGGCCGCCGCGGGATTGCAGGCGCCGCTGACGGTTATCAAGCAGGAAGAGATGGCCGCCCAAGCCATTGCGCAGGTACTGACCCAAGGCGGTCAGTCGGCGCAGCAGGCCGCTGCGGTCGCTGATTCCGCCGTCAAGAGCGGCTCCATCGGCACCATTGTGGATATTTCAGTCTAGGCTTGGTGGCGGCTTCGTCCATCGGCCCGTTATGCGTCTGGTTTGGCGCGTGATGGGGCAGGTGGCGCTTTGGAATGACGATCGGGGCGGGGACGCGATGGCGACCCTGGTGCCTCATTTTGTGTTTTGGCCCTGTACCGCAATCGTGTGGGCCTGGGGCATTCCTCAGACAACCGGTTGGCGATCCCGGACAGTCTCTCAGGCCAGGGCGGCCAGGGGGACGATCTCGATTCCGGCCGCCGTCAGGCCTTGGCGCAGCCGCAGGGCCAGGGCCACGGCGCCGGCATCGTCGCCGTGGACGCAGACCGACTGGGCGCCGCACGCGATGATCCGGCCGTTCACCGAGCGCAGGATGCCCTGGGTCACCATGCGCAGCACGTTGGCGGCGGCCTCCTCGGGATCATGCACCATGGCCCTGGGGTGGGAGCGCGGCAGCAGATTGCCGTCATCGTCGTAATTGCGGTCGGCGAACACCTCTTCCGCCACCCTCAGCCCCACTTGCCGCCCGGCGGCGACCATGGCCGATCCCGCCGGGGCCAGCAGGATCAGGCCCGCGTCGACGGCCAGGATGCCCCTTGCCACCGCCATGGCCGCCTCGCCGTCCACCGCCGCCAGATTGCTGAGCGCCCCGTGCGGCTTGGCGTGTCCCACCGTCGCCCCGCAGGCGGCGGCGACACCCTTCAGCGCCCCGATCTGATAGGCGAGCAGGGCCTCGATCTCGGCGGCGGACAAGGTCATGGCGCGGCGGCCGAAGCCTTGCAGGTCGGCATAGCCGGGATGGGCGCCGATGCCCACGCCGGCCGCCTTGGCGGCCCGGATGGTGCGGGTCATCACCATGGGGTCGCCGGCATGGAAGCCGCAGGCGATGTTGGCCGACGAGACGATGGCCAGCATGGCCGCGTCGTCGCCCATGGACCAGGGGCCGAAGGCCTCGCCCAAATCGGAGTTCAAATCCACGCGGAGCGCCATGGCCGCCTACCTTCCCAATCCGCTGACCGCGTCCACTATGCCCGAGACCAGGTCGGAACCATAGAGTGCCTCCATGTCGATGCCGGTGGGCGAGAGCGACGTCATCGTTTCGATGGCTTGCCGCACGCCCCTTTCCAGATGGCGCCGCGCCGCTTCCGCCTCGGCGACGCTCACGGCGGCGAAGGTCAGCACGGTTCCCGGCACGGCGCGGCCCAGCCGTGGCAGGTCGGCGGAGATCACCGTGGCGATCTTGGCATAGCCGCCCACCGTCTGGCGGTCGGCCAGCACGATGATGGGCTGGCCGTTGCCCGGCACCTGGATGCAGCCGCCGACCAGCCCGTCCGAGGCGATGTCGGCGGAGCCCCGATGGGCCAGCCTGGGCCCGTCGAGGCGCAGGCCCATGCGGTCCGCCTCGCGGGTGACGCGGTATTCCGATCCAAGCAGGGTGGCGACGGCGTCCTCGGTGAAGGCATCGGCCTGGGGGCCCAGAACCACCCGGATCGGCCCGGCCCCGTACTCCATGGGGCGGCCCAGCGCCGTCTCATCGCGGCCGGCGCAATCGCCTAGCCGCAGCGGCACTCTGCTTCCGGCCGCGAGCGGCCTGCCCCCCAGCGGCCCCAGCCCGGCGCGGGCATAGGTGGACAGGCTGCCCATCACCGGGGCCAGGGCGAAGCCGCCTTCGACCGCTAGGTAGGCGGTGGACGATCCGCTCACCGCGCCGATCGTCAGCACGTCGCCGCGCTTCAGGCGGTGTGAGCGGTTGGAGGCCACCGGCCGGGGCGTCCCGTTCTCGGCGATGACCAGCTTGACCTCGCCCGCCACGCCGATCCGCACCGAATCCGCCGCGACGCGGATGACGGGTCCCATATAACTGATCTCCAGCGCGCCCTCTCCGCCGGCATTGCCGGCCAGGGCGTTGGCGAGGCGCAGACCGACGGGGTCCAGCGCGCCGGCGGGGGGCACGCCCTGGTCCTGAAAGCCCAAGCGGCCCAGATCCTGAATCGTGGTGTAAAGGCCGGGATGAACGATCTCGAGCCCCGCAACCTCAGCCATGGGACGATCCCCCGTTGCGCAGGGACTCGAAGGTCGGGCGGTCGATGGCCTTGAACCGCACCCGGTCGCCGGCCGCCAGCAGGCTGGGCGGATCGCGCTCCAGGTCGAACACCTTGAGCGGCGTCCGTCCGATCAGGTGCCAGCCGCCGGGGCTTTCCCAGGGATAGACCGCGCACAAGGCATCGGCCACCGCCACCGAGCCCGGCGGCACCTTGAGCCGGGGCGAGGCCCGCCGCTTCAGGCGCAGCGCCTCGGGCAGCCCGCCCATATAGGCGAAGCCCGGCATGAAGCCCAGCATGTAGACGAAGAACTCGGCCCCGGTGTGCAGACCGACGGCCTCGTCCCTGGACAGGCCGCGCGATGCCGCGATCTCCCCCAGATCCTCGCCCAGATCGGCATCGTAGCAGACGGGAATCTCCCACAGGCGGCCGGCGGCCTCGGGCGCCGTCCCGCTGGTGCCGGCGATGGCGCGGATCTCGGCCTCGAGTTCGGCGCGGCAGGTCGCCAGCGGATCGTACTGCACCAGCAGCGAGCGGAAGGTGGGAACCGTCTCCACCAGCCCCGCCAGCCT
Source organism: Magnetospirillum sp. XM-1 (assembly GCF_001511835.1). NCBI lineage: Bacteria > Pseudomonadati > Pseudomonadota > Alphaproteobacteria > Rhodospirillales > Rhodospirillaceae > Magnetospirillum > Magnetospirillum sp. XM-1. The sequence continues at coordinate 94,817 of NZ_LN997848.1, read as the reverse complement.
CCCCGCCCGGCAAGCCTCGGCCACGGCATGGCGCAGCCCGGTGACCCGGGCGCTGGCGGCCGGATCGACCGAATCGCCGAATTCGACGCTGAAGGCGGTGTCGCCCACATCGGTGATGCGCAATGTCTCCATCCCCGCATTGTCCGCCCACCGGCGGCCGGCGCAACGGAAATGTGCGGGGGCGGGAGTGCCGCAGCGGCGGGAGGGTGCGTGGAGGTGCAATGGTCTTGGGAGGTGTTGGTCGCTGATCTGTATGCGGTGTGATGCCTCGCTGGGGCTTGGTCGTGCGGGATAGGGGTAATCTTACGCCTTCGGCCCCTCGAGAACCCGGAACCAATCCCGGATTGCCAACTTCAGCCGGTCAACCTCATCTTCGGCCAAGACACCGCAATGGGCGATTGTCCCGCGAAGCATGTTAAGCCCGGAGAGAACCCGCCCAACGGCAGACTGGTTGCTCATAATACCAGCAAAGTCAGTCCAGTTTTCTCGAATGACATCCCATAGCTGTCCAAAGGTTATGTAGTCGATTTCGTCATCAGATCGCGGACTTACTGCCGCCTGTTCTTCTCTGCTTCTGTTCTTCTTCGCCTCATCCCTCACTCCCTGAGGCGCCTTCGTCTCCCACCAATTCGGGCCGTGAGCGCTCTCGAGGGTTTCGATTATAAGTTGCCTGATGTCATTCTCAAGCATGTAAAAGATCTGATAGTAGCGGGCCATCTTGGCGGCGTTCTTGCGGTTCGCCAAGTCAAACTGCCTAATGTATGGCTCAAGCTTGTCGCGGATCAGATCATCATCGGCGGCTGTGTCCGCCTCTCCGTACTCAGTCAAAGACGATCGCAGGCTACTCTCGATGACTGCGCACTTTAGAGTCCGTCCGTGAAGTTTCCTATGATTTCCGGTGTCTTGCTATCCTTCGCAGCATGAGGCGGATCATGGCGAGGCGAAGAAACGCCAGCGCCATCCTGGCGAGATTCTCGAAGTCCTTGGCGAGACGGCGACAACGCCCCAGCCACCCGAAGGTGCGCTCAACGATCCACCGCTTTGGCAGAACTTCGAACCCCTTGGCGGTGTCGGAGCGTTTGACGATTTCCAGGTGCCACGCCCCGAGTGCGCGGACGGCTGCCGCGGTGGCGGCCCCCTGGTAGCCGCCATCAGCGAACACCCGAACGATGAAGGGGAAGAGGCGCCGGACCTCCTTGAGGACCGGCAATCCGCCATCACGATCCTGGACATCGGCCGGTTGGACATGAGCCGCGAGGATCAAGCCAAGCGTATCGACGACGATGTGCCGCTTCTTGCCTTTGACCTTCTTCCCAGCGTCGTAGCCCGATGGATCAATCCGCGCCCCCCTTTTTCCGCGCCCTTGACGCTCTGGCTGTCTATGATCGCCGCCGTCGGGCTGGCTTCTTTGCCGGAGAGTTCCCGCACCTCGATGAACAGGGCGTGATGGAGGCGTGCCAGCGTGCCATCCCATTCCCACAGCCCAAGATATTCATGCACCGTGCTTTTGGGCGGCAGGTCCGTGGGCAATGCTCGCCACTGGCAACCGGTCATCAACACGTAGAAGATCCCATTCACCACTTCACGAAGATCCACCGTTCGCTGGCGCCCGCCGCGCTTTGCCGGTGGGATCAGCGGCGCCACCAGCGACCATTCCTCATCCGTCAGATCACTTGGATAGCGAAGTCCGCTCCGCTCATAGAGCCGTCGGTTGTCCTTGGTCCACATGGCGCCCCCAGCATTTCTCTGGAGACCCATGGAATCATAACCGATTCACCTGATTCAAGAACCTTCCGGACGGCCTCTTAGAACAAAGAGCTCAATTTTATGATGCTCGTTCATTGAAGCAGATTGCTCCTTAGGCTTTTGAAGATTGCGTTATAGACATCAACGTTTGTGGTCTCTGGGAGAACCACATTGATGTTATACGCAAGACCCAACTTCGGGGTAGTTCGCTGAACGCCTTCCTCATGTCGCGGTGAATTGAGCTCTGGTGAGTTGGTCTCTGCTTGAGGCACTGGACCGACATCTTCTCTCGCTGACTTTGCGTACGTCTGAAACGCTTCAAATGTGGTGTATATGCCTCTGACAATTCTGTCGCCTTTTGGTAGCCCCGTTACAGCTACGATGAGGTCAATGATCGCCTTCTCATCGGCTCGATGAGCGAACTGGTTTCGTTTGAAAATCTCGACAAACCCGGTCTTTAGAGCCAACTCGGCAGCCTTTGCCCTCCCTCCTTCTGTTTGGAACTGTGAGTAGAGTTCGGTAGGCGATCCACTTTGATTCAACAAACCAGTTGCTTTGAGTATGGGGATAATGGGTCGCGCAGAGCCGCCCGTTGCGCCTAAAACAGTGCCAAGAAAGTCTTGGGTGAAGATGCTGGGTTTTTCACTGATGGGGAGCTTCTCAAGCACTCGCGTCAGAACGCCGGGAGATAGCGTGTACGGCAATCCGCCTTGAATCTTACGGCGCGATTGCGTCCCACCTTGCGCATCATTTTCCTCAATTGCTGTGCTTGAGTTGCTTTCTCCGGCCACAAGCCACCCCCACTAATAGAAAAACAATTGATGGTTTAGCTTGCTACGAAAGCCCCCGCATTGCAATAGCAGCCCCGCCGGGGGGAATGTCACTCTGCCGCTTGATCGGATGCCCGCTGAGATTTTTGCCCCGAAACATCCGGGAGCAGATGCCCCAGGTCCAATCCCTCGTACCGTAGCCGCCCCATGGCCTCGGCCCGCTTCTTGAGGAAGATGCCCCGGCCATAGCGGCCCGACATTCCCTCTTCGCCGTGGCCTTGCAGGGCGTTCATGAAAAACGATTTTACAATAAAATAGGTGGCCACAGCGGGATTGCCGCAGCCCATTGGGCTGCGTCGTTCGGGCGCGCGCTTTATGAAAGCGCGCCCTCACCGAACCGGCGGATCGTTCACCGATCCCCGCACCACCTTAAATGCCAAAGGCCCCCGTGAAGGGGGCCTTTGGCATTTAAATGGCGGAGGGAAGGCGGCGGGAATCGAACCTTCTCTGCCGTTATCCCACCCCCTTTATTTGCTCAGTAGCTTCCGGTAATCCGCCGCGCTTCCGACTTGGCCGACCGAGTCGACATTTCCATAGTTGCCGATCCGCTCAATGACCTCATTGTGGCTGGCAGCTTCAGCCTCCCAAAGGTAGAGGTCCCCGGTCACATAATCCTTAGCCGCCCTGAAGATGGCGCCGCCTCTTGTCAGGCGCGCCACTTCCTTCTCGCTCGGGTTCTTCAACACGTTGACCATTGCGGCACAATCCTACCACAACCGCGGGGCCACGGCGACGCAGCCTTGGCCCAATCCATGATGCCGAGCCGCCTTCATTCCCCTCAGTTCCAGTGACCAAATCTGTCACGCCCGGGGAGCATTCTTGGGAACTGTCAATTGGATGGCCCCATTGATGACATGGGAATGGAGCAGGCAAGAATGGAATGCGGTCTGGATCCTCGCTGGTATGGAGCATCAATTGGCCGTGAGCACTGGCATTTTCACCGGAGATTGTACAAACGCTACAAATGTGTGATGGGGCCTGGCGATTTCTCTCAGATGGTTCGTGACTTAAAGTCTGGGCGTGCAATTTTATTGAGCAATAAATCGTCTGGAAAAAAGACCATATGGCTGGTCAGACTCATGAATAGCGGCATGATCGTGTTTGTTGGCTGCAAGGGGATGGCCATAGCGACCGCATACCCTCCAGAAGCATACGCGTCGTTGCTACTCAATTATTCAGCATATAGCCACATCGCGGCCGCGTATAGTGAGCGGGCGGTCGGTGCGCAATAGCTGATGCAGATGGCTGCCATTCCCCTGGCTTATGAGGGTGGCTTGACGCGCCCCGCGGCAGCCAATACCACCCAAGTCACGAGTTCAGAATGGCTCATCAGTGCCACTAGATGCTGACCATTCGGAATAGTCTCCCCCGCCAGCCATTTCTTGACGGCACGTTCACTGGCGCCAGTCCAGCGAGCGACGATTTTGACCTGGGAGCGCCTCCCTCTCAGTTCGTCCCGAATTGCGTTGGCGATGGCATTGGAAAGATCAAGGATTCCGCCACTGTCAACACCTGAAGAGGGCACTTTTGTGCCCTTTTCCGGCAAAGACATGGATGCACTCCATCCGTATGGTTAATGACGCTGACCACCAAGGCGCAGCGCCAAATCGACGGATGACGCGGAGGGGATTGGATTGGCCCAAGGACACAATCCATATTCCGGGGAAGTATCGGTAAGCCGTGGGATGATCCGTGCGGCGGAATACGTCCGCATGTCTACGGAGCATCAGCAGTATTCGACCGAGAACCAGTCCGATGCGATCCGTCAATACGCGGCCCGGCGGGGCTATACGATCGTCCGGACTTACGCTGATGAGGGTAAGAGTGGCCTACGACTGGACGGGCGGGACGCCCTGAAACAGTTGCTGGGCGATGTCCAAACCGGGAAGGCCGATTATTCGGTGATCCTCGTCTATGACGTCAGTCGCTGGGGCCGGTTCCAGGATGCGGACGAGGCCGCCCATAACGAGTTTGTCTGTCGGCGAGCCGGGATCGACGTCCAGTACTGCGCCGAGCCGTTCGAAAACGATGGCAGCTTTGGCTCCGACATCCAGAAGATGCTCAAACGCAAGATGGCCGGCGAGTACAGCCGTGAGCTATCGACCAAGGTGTTTGCCGGCCAATGCCGCCTGATCGAACACGGTTTTCGCCAGGGTGGACCACCTGGATTCGGTTTGCGGCGGAGCCTCATTGATCAAGCAGGAACACCCAAAGGCGAATTGGAGCGGGGGGAGCACAAAAGCATCCAGACAGACCGCGTCGTCTTGGTGCTGGGGCCGCCGGAAGAGGTCGAAACGGTCAAGTGGATGTACCGTGCCTTCATTGAGGATGGCAAACCCGAACGGGAAATCGCAGCCATCCTCAACCGGCGAGGCATATCGACCGACTTGGGTCGTCCCTGGACCAGGGGCACGGTGCATCAGGTGCTGATCAACGAAAAATACGTTGGCAACAACGTTTGGAACCGCATCTCCTTCAAGCTGAAGAAGAAGCGGATCAAGAACGGCCCGGACAGGCTCGTCCGTGCGGATGGTGTGTTTGACGCCATCGTTGATCTGGCGACTTTCCTGGCGGCCCAAGCGATCATTCGTCAACGCTCGATCCGCCTCACCGATGAAGAAATGCTAGCTGGCCTGCGGGGCTTGTTCGAGGAACGAGGTGTCCTCTCGGGATTGGTGATCGATGAGAAAGAGAATTTTCCCTCCAGTTCGGCCTTCCGGACCCGGTTCGGCAGCCTACTTCGCGCCTATGAACTGGTGGGCTACTCGCCTGGCCGGGACTACCGCTACATTGAGATCAATCGCTCCCTGCGCCGGATGCATCCCAACATCCTGGCCGAGATCACCTCGGAGATCGAAAGGCTGAGCGGTAGCGTGATCTGTGATCCTGCCACTGACTTGCTGACGGTGAACGGGGAGTTCACCGCCTCGATAGTGATCGTTCGGTGCATGACGTTGCCTACGGGTGGTCTGCGCTGGAAAATGCGCTTCGACACCGGGCTTCGACCCGACATCACCATCGCCATCCGCATGGATGCCGATAATCAGCACCCGTTGGACTACTACCTTCTCCCTCGTGTTGACGTTGCCCCCGGGGCCGTCCGCCTGAAAGAGGACAACAGTTTCTACTGGGACGCCTACCGCTTCGAGACCATCGACCACTTTATCTGGTTGGCGTCCCGGGCCAGCATCAGGAGTGCGGCATGAGCGACGAGATCCATATGGTTCCCGTGGAATCGATTGCGGTCCTGAACCCACGGGTGCGCAACAAGCGGATTTTCCAGGAACTGGTCACCAGCATCGCCCGTCTGGGCCTGAAAAAGCCGATCACCATCAGCCTGCGTGGGGATGGATCAGGCTACGATTTGGTGTGCGGCCAGGGGCGCTTGGAAGCGTTTATTGCCCTGGGGCAGAAGAGAATCCCCGCCTTGGTCATTCAGGCCTCCAGGGAAGATTGCTTCGTCATGTCTCTGGTAGAGAACCTCGCTCGCCGGCATCGCACCCCAATGGAACTACTTCGGGAAATTGGCTCTCTGAAAGAGCGGGGTTACGGCGTCACGGAAATCGCCACCAAGACCGGCTTCAGCCATGATTACATCTCTTCCATCTGCTTCCTGTTGGATCATGGCGAGAAGCGGCTGTTGGCTGCTGTCGAAAGAGGGGTGATGCCACACGGCATCGCCATGGAAATTGCTCGGGCCAAAGACGCGGATGTCCAGCAGGCCCTTGCCGACGCCTATGAAAGCGGAACCCTCCCTGGCAATCAGCTGGTGGCGATCCGCCGCATCATTGAGCAGCGCAATCAGAGTGGCAAACGGATGCAGATGGTTGGCGGCCACCGCTCGCTGAAGCAGGTCACCGCCGATGCGTTGGTTCGGGCCTATCGCAAGGAAACTGAGCGGCAGAAGGTGCTCATCAAGAAGGCCACCCTGACCCAGAGCCGGCTGATATTCCTCGTCAATGCGCTGCGTCGGCTCCTGGCTGACACCAATTTCGTGACGTTGCTGCGGGCTGAATCGATGCACACCATGCCCCGCCCCCTTCTGGAGCGATTGGGTGGGACCGGAGTTTGAGATGCCTGATCCGGTCAATTCTGCGTTTGAAACCCGGCTGGTTACCTTGCCACTGACCGCCATTCTCCCGTTGCACCAGGTATCGACTGCACAGCGGCAGTCCACGAAGTTCAAGATCATTGCCACGTCCATTGCGGAGGTTGGGGTTATCGAGCCCCTGGTCGTCGCCCGCCCCAAGCAAGGTCAGGATCGGTATCTACTCTTGGACGGGCACTTGCGTTTGGCGGTGCTAATGGATCGGGGTGAGCAGGAGGTTCGCTGCCTGATTTCGAGCGATGACGAATCCTACACCTACAACAAGCGGATCAACCGGCTGGCCACGATTCAAGAGCACTACATGATTTCCCGCGCCATCGATGACGGTGTCCCGGAGGAGAAGATCGCCAAGACCTTTGATATCGATGTGAAGCAGGTAAAGCGACGGCGGGCATTACTCGATGGGATTTGCTCAGAGGTTGTGGAGATGCTCAAGGATAAGTCCATCAATCCGAAAACCATCGAAACCCTGAAGAAGATGAAACCAGGCAGGCAGATCGAAGCCGCCGAGTTGATGATCGCGGCCGGCAATTTCACGTCCAGCTATGCCAGAGCCTTGCTTGCCGCCACCCGTCAGCACGATCTGGTGCGGCCGGATCGTCCGAAGCAGGTGGGCGGCATCACGCCAGAACAGATGGCGCGGATGGAACGGGAAATGGAAACCCTTCAGCAGGATTTCAAAGCGGTGGAAGCGTCCTACGGCGATGACGTCCTGCAATTGGTCATCGCCACGGGCTACCTATCCAAGCTGATCACCAACCCGGAGATCGAGACATATCTGATGAAAAACCATCCGGAACTGCTGGAGGAATTCCGAGTGATCGTGTCGGTTTCATCCTTGGATCAATCGGTGCCGACCATATAGCGCCGGACAATGGGGACCCGGACCCAAGGAGCGCGGGGACCGCAGGAGACGCCGTCGTGAGGGGCGGATCAAGCGCGGCGGCGGGGATGGCGGCGAACCCGTTCTGAGCCCGCCAATGGCGTGCCATCGGGCAGGCCAGCGCGGCCGATCAGGAATGGGCCTGATCGGCCGACTGCCCTTTGATCTGCAGCGGAGCATAATTGTGATGCGCATGCAAACATGCCTGCCACTGACTGTCTCCGGCTTGGGCTGCTTTTAATCGTACGCAAGCTGGAATTGTTGACCAGTACGCGGCCAGTGCAGCCCTTGATGCGAACCAGGCTTCGTCCTTTAGGCCGACTGGTTCAAACCAAACTCCCAGAAGGCCCAATGGCTGCCACTCGGGAATGACCGCAGTGCCTTCCGCTGTTCGGCAGCCGAAGGCCCCCCCCCACGGGCCCCATATTCGAATCTCGCCGTCATGGCGGGCTTCGATTAGATGGCCATCCACATACCGCCAATCAGCGGGAAAGCATTGTGTCGTTGGGCGGGTGCTCATAACCATGAGCATGACCATAACGGCTCAGGGAGTCAAAATCGGTCACCTTCCGTTCTCATGGGGTTGCCTGTTAGCGATGGCCGGGTCAGAATGCATGACCAATTTGGTCATGGGGCGGGAAATGCGTTACGAGAAGGCAGATAACCTTTTGCAGTTGGCCCTGGAACTCCAAGCGGCCCGGAGTGGCCTTTCGCTCGCCGATATTGAGGAAAAGTTCAGAGTTGGTCGGCGGACAGCCATGCGCATGCGCGATGCCGCGATGAGAAACTTTCCTCAAATGGAAGAAGTGGATACGGGCGAGCGGACGAAGCGGTGGCGGCTTCCCTCAGGAACCGTGGATCGCCTGGTTGCTTTCACCGCCGAGGAGTTGGCTGCCATTGAGGGTGCAATCAACTTGTTCGAACGGGATAACCGTGAGGACGAGGCCGCTGAATTGGCGACCCTTGGAGCCAAATTGCGGGCCTTGCTCAAACCGGATGTGGCTCGAAAGGTTGAGCCTGACCTTGAAGCTTTGCTTGAGGCAGAAGGGTTGGCGATGCGCCCCGGCCCACGTCCACGCATTGAAATCAGCGTGGTGGGAGATTTACGGCAAGCCATCAAAGCGTGTGTGAAGGTCAAACTTCAGTACCGAAACCGCAAGACCAAGAAGGTCAACGAGCGGTTGGTCCATCCCTACGGGTTCCTCCACGGGCACCGGAACTACCTCGTCGCGTTCCATGAAAATCTAAAAGCTAACAACGTGGTCTTGTTCGCTCTCCCGCATATCGAAGGCCTGGAAGTGACAGATGAGCCGTTCACTCGCGAGCCTGATTTTTCCCTCGACCAATATGCAGCCCGATCGTTTGGCCTCTTCCAGGGCGAGCCATTCAAGACAGTTTGGAAATTTTCTCCTGAAGCCGCCGATGATGCTGAGGAGTTCATTTTCCACCCGTCCCAACAGATTGAACGCCAACCGGACGGCTCCCTGCTGGTGACCCTTCATGCAGCTTCAGACTTGGAAATGGCATGGCACCTCTATGCTTGGGGCGACAAGGTGGAGGTGCTGGAACCCAAAGGCTTAGCGGAGATCGTTCACGGTCAAAGAATGTCATGGGGAGCGACGCCATAGGTGACCAAAAATGTCACCGTTATCTTGCATCCTATCCTGCTGATGAACATCTCGACCACACAGCGTCCGACCGATGATGACGTGCACAGAGCAGCCAAAGAGCTAATCGTGCGGTATGGCATTCAGGTCGCCATTGAAGACGCTACCCTCCGTGCTGATGCGCTTGCTCGAGATGGTCGATGGCCAGAGCATTCTGCAGCGATGCGGGTTTTGACGGCGGTTGAGCGGCTCGCGGAGGATGCCCAATGACCATCTGGACCCGGATCGGATTATTCGCATTTATCGCCATGACGCCCGTGCTGATGGACGACTTACACGATTTTCTGGCAGCGGGAGGTAAGCCAGTCGTTTCAGCTTCCCTCCAAATCGCCAGCATCCAAGGGCGGTGATTGTGGGACAAGTCGGCGGTCGAGCTTGGCAGCGAATGTTATCGGGGCGTCGCCTGGATATCTTGGACCCAAGCCCTCTGGACATTGAGATCGAGGACATCGCGCTGGGACTGTCCAGGCTGGCCCGCTGGAATGGTCAGACTCATGGGGAGCACGGGTATTCAGTGGCCCAGCATTCCATCTTGGTAACGGAACTCGTCGCCACGGATCAGCCAACTGCACCAATCCATTGCCTGCTTGCCGCCTTACTTCATGACGGCCCTGAGTTCGTAACCTCTGACCTCGTAACCCCATTTAAGAGGGCTATAGGGCAAGCGTATGTCGAGCTTGAAACACGGATGGCGGCAGCCATCCATTCAGCGTTCGGCCTGCCGGCCACGCTCCCCCATGAATGGAGTGATGCTGTTAATCGCGCCGATCGTCTTGCCGCTTTCCTAGAGGCGATCCACGTGGCCGGTTTCGATGAGCTTGAGGCGCGCCGGTTATTCGGATGGTGAAAAGCCATTCCTGATATTGAACTGGTGGCTTGGTCGTCAGCCATAGCACGGGACAAGTTTTTGTCAGTCTTCCATGACCTGAGGGCGGGTGGACATCAGTGTCGCAAGCGGTGGTGCTCAACCCGCCGGTCAGCTTCGGGGAGGTAATGATGGACCCGTTCAAAGAATACGTTCCAAAGGCAAAGCAGGTCACCGTCAGGCTGACCCCGGGTGACGCTGAAACCGTCGCTCTTCAGGCTGTGGCATGGATTGTGGCAGACGACGAGATGCGGGACCGGTTCATTGCTGTCACCGGCTGCAGTGGTGATGACCTCCGTCAGCGCATCGACCAGTCGGCATTCCTGGGTTCGGTGCTGGACTTCGTGCTGTCTGATGAACGGTCGCTGTTGGATTTTGCGGAGCATGCGGGATTGCCGCCGGAACTGCCGATGATGGCGCGTGTGAAACTGCCATGACCATCAAAACCCATCCAATCTCCCTGGCGGTTATTGCCATAACGGTCGCCACAATATGCCCCGTCTTCGGAGGCGATGCTGCGAAGGGAACTGATAGCGACCATGCCAAGGCAGTGGCCCAAATCGGGTGTGCGTCTTTGGCCGCCAGAGTAGACAACGCCGAAGGACGCTTCGGGCCTTTGTTTTTGCGGAGTTTCGATGGCCCAACCGGAAGCGGACCGCCGGACAATGTGGCACTGTCTACCGCAGCGATGACCTACGATAATGCATTAACTGCCATTGCGTTGATCGCCTGTGGTCGCTTGCCGCAAGCCAAGCGAGTTGGGGAAGCTCTCGCTCTTGCCGCATCATCTGATCGCGCTGGAAATAATGGCCGTATTCGCAATGCCTATCGAGCGGGACCGCAAGAGAAACCGCCTCTCCCGAATGGTTGGTGGGATGCCAAATCTGGTCGCTGGCTTGAGGATGCGTATCAAGTCGGCACATCGACTGGCAATGTCGCATGGGCTGCGCTGGCCCTGTTGACCTTGGCCGATGCCACGGGGGATCGCCAATTTCTTACGGCGGCATCCCGGTTAGCCGTCTGGGCAACAACTGAAACTTCAGATCTGCGTGGCGTTGGCGGATTCACCGGGGGCATTTTTGACGGCGAGGGCAATCCACGATTGCTTACGTGGAAATCCACGGAACACAACGCCGACCTTGAAGCCGTATTCCAGTGGCTTGCCCGAACTGGAGCACCTGGACAATGGCGGCATGAAGCTGGCAAGGCGCGAAAATTCACACTGTCACAATGGGATGAGAAAGAAGGGAAATTTATTACGGGCACATTGCCTGATGGAATTTCCCTTAATCGAAAAACCTCTGGTCTTGATGCTCAGTTGTGGCCCCAACTCCTGCCTGACGCGCCTGTTGAGTGGCGTCGTTCGCTCATCTATGCGGAAGCAGCCCACGGCGTCCCTGGTGGGTTCTCATTTAACAATGATCGAGGTGGATTTTGGTCGGAGGGAACTGCCCAGGCAGCCCTGATCTATCGCCTGCTTGGACAGGCCGACAAAGCTGAGCAAATTTTTTCCAAACTTGAGGGCCTATTTGCGACCGGTGGCTATATCTGGGCAACCCCGCAGGAGCGGCATACCACCGGGCTAGCCATCGGCCCCGATAGCATTTCGGCGGATTTCTACTACTATCGCCTGCCACATCTGGGAGCAACGGCCTGGGCTGTCATCGCGGCAACCGGCTGGAATCCATACGTTGGAAAAAAATTGAAATCAAACCCGTAGCGAAAACCGATCCCCGGCGGTGATCCGCTTCACCATCAAGTCCACGTCACGCTGGTAAATTTCCCGAACCAGGAAATCCCTTTCCTCATGTAGTTGGCCCTCGCCCACGTCGGTGTACCAGGCCCTTGGGCGGCCATCTGCACCGTCAGACCAGCGATACCCACGTGCCTTCAACGCATCTTTGAAATCATAGGGGGCATTCTCAGCCCATATCCTGAAGGTTGGCTTCCTGGCTTCTTCCAGCAATTTGGACATGGCCGGGACGCCGGACACCGGCAATGGGCGGGCCAGGATTTCCAGGGCGGCAAGGCAGTCATCGGTGGCGCGGTGTCCGTCATGGAACACCCCAAACCCCGCTAGAGCAATTCGCGATCACACTGGTTCATATCCGGCAGCCTTGAAGAAATTTCGGCACTCTTGAGGTTCGTAGAGATCGCAGATTCGGCCGATGGCGTCCCATAGGTCCTGAATGGTCCTGGCAGCCGTTTTTCTGAGGTGTGCCTTGAGCTTCGAGAAGGCCATTTCGATGGGATTGAGGTCGGGGGAATACGGCGGCAAGAACAGCATGAAGGCACCACGATCTTGGATGATCCGTTCTGCCCGAGGACTTTTGTGAGCTGAGAGATTGTCGAGGATCACGACGTCGCCCGGCTCCAGGGTTGGGGCCAGTTGGGTCTCGATATAGGCCTCGAACATCTTCCGGTTCATCGGGCAATTGATGACAAAGGGCGCCACCAAGCCATCATGACGCAGCCCGGCGATGAATGTTTCCGTCTTCCAATGTCCGAAGGGCACAGCGGCTTTCAACCGCGCCCCTTTGGGTGAGCGGCCCCGCAGACGGGTCATTTTGGTATTGGTTCCGGTCTCGTCGAGGAACACCAGGCGATGGGCCTGACGCCGCATCAGCGGTTGGCGGCCTTTAATCCACTCCTCGCGCAGCAACCGGACGTCCGGCCTCATCTGCTCGGACGCGACCAAAGTTTTTTTTATAGGTCAGCCCCTGTGCCCGGAGAAACCGGGCAAGGTTGGAAAGATGGATTTGAACGCCCCGCTCGGCCAGTTCTTTGGTTAAATCGGCCAGCGAGATATCCGGAACCTGCTTAACACGCAGCAGCACATAGGCCCGATGGTCGCCCAATTTACTGCGCCGATCACCGCCTTGCCGCTTTGGCGCCACCGTCCCACTCGACAGATATTGCGCCACATAGCGTACCGCCGAGCTCACCGAGATATTGAAGACACTGGCCGCCTGTCGGCGCGAATGGCCAGCCAGAACATATCGCGCAACACGGTCGCGCAGATCTACGGATAAAGGTCGAGTCATCGTGGGCCACCTCCACAGGAAGTGAATCACGATTAGCCGCGCCTGTGAATCTGGAGGGTTCTCTGAGGTCCGGCCGGTACGACGGCAGCCTCAAAGGAGCCGGACCTCTGAGAAGCCGGATTGAACGAAACCGCGGGACGCAGACGAGGTCTATGGGGATTTGGCCGTGGCGGTGGGTGCGCCGGGCGGCTGGGGCGGTGAGATGACGGCCGAGGGGGCGTTCACGGGCGCGGCGGCCAGGACCAAAATTGCGGCGGCGGTTGCCGTGAGGTGCCGATCGGCGGCAATCGCGCTGACCATGATGGGCGCCAGGACACGATGTGGGCGACCGAGCGCGATGCCGACGGCCAGCGTCGGTGCGAGCACGGTTCCCAAGAGCAGGCACGGTACGGCGGTCATGACGTGTCGATCCGGTAGGCGGCATGGCCGGCCGGTGATCGAGGGATGGCGCCGAGCGGCGCCATAGTGCCGCCGCAGCATGGGCAGCGGCGGAGGTCGTGGCCGGTGAGGCGGTGATGGCGGTCGCGGTAGTCGTCGGGCGTCCCCGCCGTGACCGTTGCCGGCGCCGGCACGGCCAGCAGGCGACGGCAGTTTTCCAGCTTGGCCGCCCGCTGGCCGTTGGCGAGGAATCCGTAATGACGGATGCGGTGGAAGCCGTCGGGCAAGACGTGGAGCAGGAAGCGGCGGATGAATTCGCCGGGCTGCAGCGTCATCACCTTCTGCTTGTCGTGATGACGATAGTCTTTCCAGCGGAAACGGACCGAGCCGTCCGCGATCTCGACCAGGCGGCTGTTGGCGATGGCAACGCGGTGGGTGTAGCGGCCGAGATAGGCCAGCACCTGCTCGGGGCCGCCGAATGGGCGTTTGGCGTAGACCACCCAGTCGGTTTTGCGCAGCGGCGCCAGATGGCGGGCAAAGGCGGCCGGCTCGGCGAGGGCTGCGAGGTCGGAGAAGAAGGCGAGCTTGCCCGCCAGGAACGCCGCCGTCATTTGGGCCAGAAACAAGCGGCGGAACAACCGGGACAGCACACGCACCGGCAGGAAGAAGCCCGGACGGCAGGCGACCCAGCGGCTTCCGTCCGGCGACAGGCCGCCGGCCGGCACCACGCAATGGAGATGGGGATGGTGCTGGAGCGCCTGTCCCCAGGTGTGCAGCACGGCGACGAAACCGGGTTCGGCGCCGAGATGCCTGGGATCGGCGGCGATGGTGCGCAGTGTCTCGGCTGTCGCCTTGAACAGGATGTCGTAGACCACCGCCTTGTTGTGGAAGGCAATGGCGGCGATCTCGGCCGGCACGGTGAAGACGACGTGGAAGTATGGCACCGGCAGCAACTCGGCTTGGCGGTCGGCCAGCCACTGGGCGCGTGCCAGCCCCTGGCATTTGGGACAATGCCGGTTGCGGCAGGAATTGTAGGCGATGCGCACCAGCCCGCACGCACCACAGGACTCGCTATGGCCGCCCAATTGCGCCGTTCGGCAAGCCTCGATGGCGGCCATCACCCGGCGGCGGCCGCGGTCGAGATGTCCATCCTGGGCAGCCCGCCATGCACTGCCGAAGCGGCGGAACACGTCCGCCACCTCCAGTCCCCCGGCCATGGCTGCCATCTCAGGACGGCGGCACCACCATCAGGTCGAGGCCGTCGAGTGGGCTGGTCGTCTTGGCGATCATTGCGTTGGAGACCTGGGTGTAGCGGGCCGTGGTCGACAGATTGTTGTGGCCGAGCAGCACCTGAATGATGCGGATGTCGGTGCCCGCTTCCAGCAGATGGGTGGCAAAGCTGTGGCGCAGGGTATGAACGGTGACGCACTTGTCGATCCCGGCGGCGGCACAGGCCGAGCGGCACGCGCAATTCAGCACATTCGGCTCGATCGGCTTGTCCTCGCGGCCGGGAAACAGCCAATGCCCGGGCCGCGCCAGCCGCCAATAGGTGCGCAGGATGCCGAGCAACTGCGCCGACAACATGACGTAGCGGTCCTTGCGCCCCTTGCCCTGCTCGACCCGGATCACCATCCGGCCGCTGTCGATGTCGGCCAGCTTGAGCGCCACCACCTCTGATACTCGCAGCCCGGCGGCATAGGCCGTGGTCAGCGCCGTGCGGTTCTTCAGGCTGGGCACCGCCTCCAGGAAGCGCACCACCTCGTCGGCGCTCAATACTACTGGCAACCGCCGCGGCTGGCGGGCATAGGTGATCCGCTCCGGGGTCTCGGGGCACCGCAGCGTCACCCCGTAGAAGAACCGCAGCGCCGCCACAAACTGGTTGAGGCTGGCCCACGAAATCCCCTGCGACACCAAGTGGACCTGCCACGTGCGCACGTCTTCAAGGTCGAGCCGATCCGGCGATCGATTGAAGAAGCGGCTGAACTTCGAAACCGCATGAAGGTAGGATCGTTGCGTCGCCGGCGAAAGATTGCGGACCGTCATGTCCTCGATCATGCGGCGACGCAAAGGGCTCAATTCGGCCATCGGGGGCCTCCTGTCTGTAGGGGGGGGCGTGGAAAACCAACCTTCTCAGACAGGAGCCTTCGCCGTCCCCTCAGGCTCCAATACCGCGCCAGCGGTTTCGTTCAATCCCCTGCGATTCCGTTAGATCGCGAACCGCTCTAGTAGGTAGCCCAGTTTGGTTCCCTCAAACCCTTCAGCTGCCCAATCAACTTGGGACATGGAACAGGCCCAGGGCTTGGTCGAAAAGCTGGGACAAAACCGTTCGGCAAACTTCCGATCAAAGGCAGCATTGTGAGCGATGATAAGGGCGGCTGGCGCCATGAACGCCGCCACCTCGTCAGGGTCTATGTTTTTCCCGGCCACCATCTCGTCGGTGATGCCGGTCAGTTTGGTGATCTCTGCAGGGATTGGGTCCGCCGGTTGCCGTAAACTCTGGAAGGCGGCCTGAACCTCGAAAACCCTGCCGTCCAGGCTGTAAGTGAACGGCACCATCGCCATCTCGATGATCTCGTCCTTTACCGGGTCCAGTCCGGTGGTTTCAAGGTCGAGGAAAATGCCCTGGCGTGCCTTCGAACCATCCGGTTGGGTAATATGCTGGCGTGGAACTAACCGGCGCAGGACACGATAATCGCCGGTAGCTTCCAGGGCGGCGGCCATGACCTCGTGTTCGTCAGGCTTTGGCATATTGGGACATTCCTATTGCGCTCACAATCGTAAGCTCAGATCCGCTGGAATTCCCAGATGATACTACCCCCACGCATCCACATTTTGACCTCGGTGGCATGGCCATGCATCGGGGAACGAATTCCAGGCCGGTGAAGCCGGGAGAGATCAATTGTCACATTGCCTCAGGACAATTGACTGAAATAATTCGTTCGCCTTGCTTTGAAAGGATGGATCAATGGACGGTGGTCCGTCTGGTCGCACCGCCAAATCCATCTCGGTCTCGATGAAATCGTCGATACGCGGGATATGCGGTCCCTCCCCCATTTCCAGAGAACTGACTTTCAGCGCCAACAGCGAATCAATGGCCTGCTGGAGATCTGCCTCCATTTTGATCCCCGCCAACAGGGAGGGAAAATCCATTGGGACGCGATCCGGTCTGGTGCGCAACCACCTCAAGGCAGCCGCAGGCCTGATGCAGTACATGTACTTCTTGAGCTTCACCATCTCCCGCTTGGCGATGTAGCGAGTGTAGTTGCTCCAGGCTAAGGCTCGATAGTGGTAGCGGGCGGAGTGGCGGTGAGGGCTCAATTCGGCCAGCGCTCGGATAGCCGCCGTCTCCGGGCGCTCCCGATAAACAATGGGTGATGAGAGCCACTCGATCAGCGCCGGGTTGGCTCTGACCAGCAGGCTCAATGCTTTGCGAAGGTCCCATCCGCCAACATCGAGATTATCGACAATCGGGCGCTCGATAACGTCCCGGCCAACGGACAACCGCACGTACCAGGTTAGTGGCCTGACGTACACGAAGCGAATGTCGTAATCGCTGTCGGGCGAGGGAAACCCCCAGGCACGGCTCCCGGACTCGACTGCAAACAAAATTCGCACGTCATGATCGGCCTCGACCTGGTCGAGCAGTCCGTTGACCTGGTGCCGGATGTTATCGGGGATCATCGCGCCTCCCTTTCATTCAACCAGCCTCCCTCATTGATGTGACCGAATCGGTCACTCAGCGGGACGATGATCGTTGCGATGATCTTGGGAGGTTTGAAGATGCTGACCTTCTGTGGGTGGCTGTTCGTAATCTTCGGGGTCGGTCTGATCGTCAAAGACTCGCATCGGCGGGACGATTGAACGGAGCGACAGGTGGATTTATTCGCTACCAGCCTGCACGGGCGCACGGCGCAAGGTCACCCCGCCGTCGTCTCTGATCTCAATGTCGATGCCTCGCCGCCTGAGGGCGTCGATCAATGCCAACCTGTTCCGCTCATGAATGGGAAGCCCTTGTTCGGCCCGCACCACCGTGCGGCGGGTGATCCCGGATATGGATGCAAGTCCACCCTGGCTGAGGCCAGCAAGGGTACGAGCTGCGGCAAGGACGTCGGCGGGAATGGATGGCATACCGGCATTCTAAAAAAGTTTCACATTATGTGCAATTTCTTATTGCGTGGCGACAGGTGCTCAGATATACGGATGAGCCATGGTCGCCTCGAATCATGGGGCGGAACCAAGCCACGGTCAGGAAGGACGCATGTTTTCACTCACCCCCAAATCCAACCCCGCACGTCAGGACGCCATGACTATTGGCGCCACAACTGCGTGCATCGTTGGTTTGGAATGTGTCGGGCATCAACCGCAGCAACTGCGGAAGTCTGTTGCTGGCATGGGGAAGATGTGGGGAAGCGATAACGGTTTCTATTCTGGCTCTGGAGGTGTCGATCGACGCTGATTTCTACAGCATCGGTCTTGATCGACCCTCCGAGCCTACGGCCGGAGGGTTTTTTGTTGCCTTCGAGGCAAAAATGCATGCGAGGCGCAGGCCTCCTAGGAAGTCCGCTCCGAAAGGGCGGCGAAAGCGACTGGTAGGGACGCGGAAAAATCTCCGCAGCAATGGTGGTAGCCCACCCTCTGGTTTCCAGCGTGTTTCGGTAGAGCGCCACTTTGATGGCCGTGGCGCCCAATGACGGCCAGGTTTGTTGATTTGATGCGGAGTGGACTGGAGTGGTTCCAGCACCCGGTTCATACCCGGAACAACGCCGGTTCGAGTCCGGCCTCCGCTACCAACCATTTCCAATCCCGCCGGCCCCCGGCGGGTGGGCGGCATGGCGTCCTTAGGATAAGCACCGCTTGGCGGTGCGAAAGGTGGAGTTCCGCGCGGGCTCTGCCGCCCACTGGGGTCCATCCATGCACATTTCCTTGAGGTGTAGCTCAGCGGTAGAGCCTCCGGCTCTGCGGAAGCTCTGAGGGGGTTCGTCATGTCCGATTCGGTGAATGCAAATTACGTCAAGAGTACGAACGGGATCTCATGGCAGCCGCACAACATCTTGCGTGTCGAGACGGTAATGACGACGCCGGACTGGTTGCCCAAGCTCGTTGACAGTGGCTGGGTAAATGCCCCTATCCGGGGTGAGGTGTCCGTGACGTTCTACCTATATCCCGGGGTCTCGGATTTTTATAAAGACAACGTCCTGGACCTGATTAACATTGTCTGGGAAGGAGGATTTCGCCCTGCCTGCGATACTCCATTCTGCTGCTGCGAATACGCGACGCCTGGTTTTCCTGGCTATGAGCCGTATTTGTCAGAAATTTCAGCAAGCTGTCTGACGGACATGTATGCACACCCCTCGGGGCCGATTGATATCGAGGTGTTCGAGGAATGCTGGCAGCAGACCTATGTAGAAGACATTCGCACGGTCGCTCAGCACTTCGACGTGTCGTTCGACGAAGTGTTCTTGGAAAACGGATACGAACGGCGACGTCAGTGCGAGACAAATGGGTGCACCATTCTGTTCAAAGGTGAGCGCTATAGGGTCAGATTCGCCTGGGAGGATCGAGGAGGCGAAGTGGATCTTATTCCGGATGGCGTGAAGTGGCCCCAGAGTTCGGCGTAGAACACGTTATGCCGTAAACCGCATTTCACGGATTTCCTTCGGGCTCCGGCGCGATGCATTTGGTTCGATAGGTATCCACGAACTGCAGCCAATCTCACATCAGGACGGGCGCTTGGACCGGTAGCTCAGCGGTAGAGCGGCGGCCTTTTAAGCCGTCTGTCGTGGGTTCGATCCCCACTCGGTTCACCACTACCCTTGCCAGGAGGCCGCCATGGTTCCCTCGCTTTCGGAAAGACAGCTGGCGGCGTTCCCGGCTCTGGTGCTGAACGCCGATTACCAACCCCTCCAATACCTACCTCTATCCATCCTGCCTTGGCAGGATGCAGTCCGAAGTGCTATCGGCGGCCAAGTCGACATCGTCGCAGAACATGATGTCAGGGTGCGCTCGCCATCCATGAGCGTTTCGTTGCCGGCAGTCATCCGGGTACGGCGCTTCGTGGCCCGACCCAAGGTGGCGCCGTTGACCCGTCACAACGTGCTGGTCCTTCGTGACAAATGCGCCTGTGCCTATTGCGGCAGGACCTTTGCGGTCAACAGATTGACCTACGACCACGTCATCCCGCGATCACGGGGCGGGCAGCATCGTTGGGAAAATCTGGTGGCGGCGTGCGCTGGTTGTAACGGCCGTAAAGCTGACCGGACGCCTGAGTTGGCGCGGATGCCGCTGCTGTGGCGCCCGTGGCGGCCGACGGTGGAGGAGTTGGCTCGAGCTGAATACTTCCGCGACCAGCGCCAGATCCATGCCGTCTGGCAGGATTTCCTGCCCTTTGCGGCGTGACGTGCGGAAGCCAAAGAAGCCGAGGCAGCGGCCTGCAAAGCCGCCCCTAGCCGGTGCGAGCCCGGCCCGCACGTCCAATCCATCAGCCGAGGTAGCAATGGCGGTCCACGCAGCGCGCTGAAAACGCGACCATGCTCGTTCGACTCGAGCCCTCGGCACCACTGTTTTCTCCCAGCTCCGGGGTCGTCTAACAGGTAGGACAGCGGGTTTTGGTCTCGCCAATCCTGGTTCAAATCCAGGCCCCGGAACCATCCATCAGACTGACAGGCCAAGCAGGAGGCCCCCATGGCCGGGTACGATTTCATCCCCGTTGAGAATGGTGTGCCGATCAAGGCCTGGACCAATGGCGTCCCGGTCGAGGAGGCTGCTCGCCAGCAGCTCTTGAACGTCGCATCTCTCCCCTTCGTCTTTCATCACCTGGCCGTGATGCCCGACGTTCACTGGGGCATGGGGGCCACGGTGGGGAGCGTTATCGCCACCCATAAGGCGATTATTCCTGCTGCCGTTGGCGTGGATATCGGCTGCGGCATGATGGCGGTGCGGACCACGGTGAAGGCCGAACACCTCCCCGATGATCTACATCCCATCCGAGCCGCCATCGAGAAGGCCGTGCCTCACGGTCGCACCGACAATGGAGGCAAGGCTGATCGCGGCTCATGGCATGATGTGCCGGAGCAGGCTGCGTCGGCGTGGAGCGCATTGGATGAAGAGTTCAAGCGCATCCTTGAGGATCAGCCCAAGCTTACCAACGGCAGGACTGCCGAGCACCTGGGAACCCTTGGTACGGGCAACCATTTCGTCGAGCTTTGTCTCGATGAAGTGGGCGCGCTGTGGGTGATGCTGCATTCGGGCTCGCGCGGCATCGGCAATAAGATCGGCACCCACTTCGTCGAGTTGGCGAAGCGGGACATGGAACGGTATTTCATCACCCTTCCTGACGCCGATCTGGCCTATTTCCCGGAAGGCACTCCCCATTACGAGCAGTACATGCGGGCGGTGTCCTGGGCACAGAAGTTCGCCCGCACCAATCGCCAACTCATGATGGATGCCGTGTTGCTGGTGCTGGGACGTTTCTTCCCGGACCTCGCCATCGACGAGGTGGCGGTCAATTGCCACCACAACTACGTCAACACCGAGCGGCACTTTGGCGAAAAGGTCTTGGTCACCCGCAAGGGAGCCGTCCGTGCCCAGGTGGGCGATCTCGGCATCATTCCCGGAAGCATGGGAGCCAAGTCCTTCATCGTGCGGGGCAAGGGCAACGCTGAAAGCTTCTGCTCTTGCAGCCACGGGGCCGGGCGCGCCATGAGCCGCAACAAGGCCAAGAAGACCTTCACCCTTGAAGACCACGCCAAGGCGACGGAAGGAGTGGAGTGCCGCAAGGACGCGGACGTGCTGGATGAAACTCCCGCTGCGTACAAGGACATCGATGCCGTCATGGCGGCCCAGGTCGACCTGGTGGAGATCGTCCATACCTTGAAACAGGTGGTGTGCGTTAAAGGGTGACCAAATTTGTCACCATTCCGTGAGAGATAAAGGGAAAGGAACGGGCCGGAAGTCAGTCGGTTATCTCAGAAGCGGTCATGAAACGGCCGCGCTCGTTTTTCCTGGCCCAGGCCAGGAAAGACTCCCGCCCCGCGAGGGGCTATCCGATTGGCGACACCATGCCCGTTCCCCAACGCCACCGCCGCCGGGCCGGACGGTTTCGATTAACGCTCATTGAAACCCGGAACCTGCGAACCGGGATCGAGACCACATTACGCCCGGTGGGTTCCTCATGGCACTTAAGGCCGCTGAGCAATCGAGAAGGAGTGCAGACGGGCCGAAGCTAGTTGGTTATCGCAAGTGCCAACTCGAGGCATCAATTCGGGGAGCAATCTCCGCGCCCGGTCTCCGGGGACGCCTCACTGTCCGCAAGGGCATCGCCTCGCAAGGGGTTTCCCAACTAGCGACACCATGCCCGTCTGTTTGAAATTGCGGCCACCGGGCCGAAAGATTTCGGTTATCGCTCCCTGGACCGGAGACGCGCCGGTCGCCGCGGACTTGTCCGTGGTCAACACCGAGATCACCAACATGTCCGGTGGACGGTTGAGTGAAAATGCTCTCGGGCCGGAGTGGTCCAGTTACCAGACTGTAAATCTGAGGCGAAAGCCCGACGGGACCGCAGTCCACGCCCGAGAGGCCATTGAAAGTTTGGAGGACGGGCCGACAGCCGGACGGTTATCGGTTAGAGCAGCTGACCCTTAATCAGCGTGTTGCGGGTTCAAGGCCCGCCTCCAGCCCGCGCTGGAGTAGCTCAATCCCCGTGAGGGGAGCCGGTCGGCGATGACACGTCCGTCCTCCATGAACAGTTTCTGCCCCGCCGGGCCGGAGGATCTTGGTTACCCGCTCCTGGGCCGGGAGTTCCTCCGGTCTCCACGGCAAAAGCCGTGGCCAACCAAGGCCAAGCGCACGCCCGGCGACCTTTTGATGAATTCCGGCCACCGGGCCGGAGGGTTTCGGTGATCGCTTTGTTAGCGGGAAAGGCCACGAGCCTCCACAGCTCCGAGACCGTGTAAGCCCGTCCATCGGGCCGGATGGGTTCTGGTTAACGCTGCAGAAGCCCGGAGAGACAGCCCCGGGCGCCAGGACCGTCGCATGCCCGGTGGCCCACAGATTGAGTTAAGGAGGTAGACGATGACGTACCGTAAGCTTTTCAGCTCTCGTCATGCAGTACCCCAGAACGCGGCCGCCCAGAGCGAGCCGCTGCCGGGGCAGGTTCCCAACAACGCCGGTGGCCATTGGTATGCCCTTGACGATTGGGCGCGGCTTGACCGCTTCCTGGTGCTGGGCTCCGAGGGTGGCACCTACTATGTCGGCGAGCGTCAACTCACCGCTGATAACGCCCATGCCGTTGCTCGCTGCCTGTCGGCCGACGGCCGACGGGTCGTCGCACGCGCCATCGAAATCAGCGAGGCCGGCCGGGCGCCGAAGAACGATCCGGCACTGTTCGTGCTGGCCATGGCCACAGCGGCGGCAGACGAGGCCACCCGGCGTGCCGCACTGGCCGCTCTTCCCCGGGTGGCCCGTACCGGCACCCACTTGCTGTCCTTTGCCGATATGGTCGAGGGCTTCCGTGGCTGGGGCCGGGGCTTGCGTCGAGCCGTTGCCGGCTGGTTCATCGGCCAGGACGCCGACCGCATCGCACTGCAGGCGGTGAAGTACATGAACCGGGGCGGCTGGTCCTTGCGCGACCTGCTGCGTCTGGCTCATCCGCTCACCGATGACGTGCGGATGAAGGCGCTATTTGATTGGATCGCCCACCCCGGTTCGGCCGACGCGGTGGCGGCTGCACGCACCGCCTTTCCGCTGGTGGAGGGCATGTTCGCCGCTCGTGAAGCTGATGGTCCGGCTGCAGTGGCCGCGGCGATCCGCGCCCACCGGCTGCCGCGCGAAGCTGTGCCGACCGAGAGGTTGAGTGCACCCGAGGTATGGGAGGCACTGCTAGAGTCCATGCCGGCCACGGCATTGATCCGCAACCTCGGCAAGCTTAGCCAAGTCGGCTTGCTGTCGATCGGCTCGGATGTCGCTGACCGGGTAGTCCGCCGCCTGTCGGATGGCGAAGCGCTGACTCGGGCCCGAGTCCACCCGGTGCAGATCCTGTTGGCGTTGAAGACCTACGCCCAGGGCCGCGGCGAGCGCGGCAAGCTTCAGTGGACCCCTGTGCCGGCGGTGGTTGATGCCCTTGATGAAGCCTTCTACCGGGCCTTTGCGACCGTGGCGCCCACGGGCAAGCGGCTGCTGGTGGGTGTCGACGTCTCGGGCTCGATGAATAGTCCCTGCATCGGCTCGGCTGTGCTTCATGCGTATGAAGCTGCGGCGGCCATGGCCATGACCTTCGTGCACAGCGAAAGGCATGTAGAGGTGGTCGGTTTCGATACCGAGATCCACACGGTGGCGCTGTCGGCACGCCAGCGGCTCGATGACGTGGTAAGGACGTTCAAGCAATGGAGCGGCGGCACCGACACCGCGTTGCCGATCCAGCATGCATTGAGGGCCCGCCGTGAATTTGACGCCATCGTCGTGCTCACCGACAACGAGACCTGGGCCGGCAAGCAGCATCCTGTGCAAGCGCTGCGACAGTATCGTGAAACGGTCAATCCTGCGGCCAAGGCCGTGGTACTGGCCACCGCCGCCAATACCGGTTCAGTGGTGCCCGACGGTGATCCGCTCTCGCTCGGCTGCGCCGGTTTCGACGCCGCCGTACCGCAGGTGGTGGCTGAGTTTGTCGGGAGGTAAGGATGGCTCGATCCAAGCGCCGAACACCGATCTTCGGCATCACCACAGCCGAAAGCGAACAATGGGACAAGCGGATCGCCAACCGGCGCTGGCGATCCGCAGTCCGCCGGGCGCTTAAGTTCGACGCGGATATCCTGCCCGAACGCCGCGAACACTCGGATCCCTGGATCATGGCAAAGGATGGAAAGCGATGGATGGCCGAATGGGCGCGTGAAGAGCCTTCAGCGATGAGAAAATAGTGGCGGTTACTCCAATTCGCTGAGGTACCCCTGAAGCCAGAGCATCCCTTGAACATCGGCGCCAGGCAGAGGGCGCTCATTACTGCCCCAATGTCCCTCTTCAACGTAGATCGTGACGTTGACGTCCTCCGACTCTCGCTCATGGATTCGCGACAGCGTTACGGAGAGGCGGGTGATTTGCCTGCCTGAAAGATCAAACGTCTGGACCTCTCTGACAGGACCTTGAAACTCATGGTCTCCCGGGGAAAGATCGTCGCGAGGAAACAGGATGGCCGCGCCCGCCATCTGAACCTCAATGGGGCTATCATCTCCCTCCCGCTCAGATCCAGCACGCATCGCCCTAATGGTTTCGATCTTCTCGATGAAAACAGGTTCAGGGTGAACCACCGTCGCCTGGTAAGCCACTGCGCCAAGAATGAAGTCCATCTCCTTTCCGACGGCGTACCTATCCTTGTTGGCATAGAAGCGCGTGTCGAAGAACGTCAAACTTGGGCCATCTCCCTCTGGAAAGCTGGCAGTAATCCAGCCTTCCAACCCGTTGGACCATGACTGGACGTTGTCGATTACCAGGCAATGTCTGGTGCCGTGTGCAGCCCAAGGAAAGGCAGAGGCAAACACGTTGCCGGGCTGACCGTCTTGGCCGGTCTCGCCGACAACGATAGAAAGAATTCTAAGCGGAGTGTCGGGCCAAGCAATCCCGACCGCCTCCCTCATGGCCAGAGGGCCTGACGACCACTTATCAATCACCCGCCCATTCGTGAGGGTTGGCCTTAACCATTCATCCTCAGCCTTGTCGAGGTCCTCAACGAGGCATTTCCAATGAGAGCCGTGGCCTTCGTAATCGCACATTTGTGCCTCTCTATACCTTGATCTGCCAGCCAACAGTTACATGTCGTCCGTGTCCGAATTGGACACATTTGCCTTTCGCTATTGGCACTCTTGCCGTCAAAGCGCCGGCCTCATCAACTACGTCCCAAAATCAGTTGGCGCGGGTAGCTTGGTGACCAAAATGGTCACCTTCTGAGGTCATTATTCAGTCTCCGGAGGCCAATCTCTCGGCAATCGAGTCCATCGGATCAAGCGAGCAAGGCAAGATCGAAAACCGCTCTCGCTGAATTTCCTGATCGTTTGGGTCTTTGAGGGGGAATGAGCGTGAACATGGCGGTCAGCGAGAATTTTTTGAGCTCTTACCGTGGCTCCGATGACGATTTCGGGCTTTATGGTCCGAACAGCGTTTGGAACCGGGCCGCACTCACCTCACAGCAGGGGGATCCATTCTGCTGTCTGGCTGAGTGGCAGATGTCTTATCACGATGTTTTTGAACCGAACCGAGCGATCTTCGCCCGAGAAAGTGCCGGGAATGCCCTTGCATTCGCCGTTATAAGGGTTGGTGGCACACCAAGGGGATTGGTTCCGTTGGATGACATGTGGCGCTTCGGCAACCCTTTGCTCGGGCCGAATGCGGTTGACCTATTTGCCGATACGCTCCCCGGATTGTTTGCCAAGTGGGGCGGCGACGCATCCTATATCCGTATTAGTGGGATTCGGCCGCACGGCCGGCTGCTTCGCGAGCTCAAGACTCGCTTTGGTAACTCCTATCGGTTCGCGCGTTATGAGCGTGATGTTCAATGCGGAGCCTCCTTACAGGGAGGAATCGACGGGTTCCTGTCTCGCCGCTCAGGAAACTTTCGTCGCAAACTGAAGAAAACCCTTCGAAATGCGGCTCAGGTCGGCATTCAAATAGAGCGCCACGTTCCTTCTGCCCCGTCGCAAGCTGAAGAAATTTACCAGCGCATGCTCTCTGTGGAACTGGCGAGTTGGAAAGGAAAAGGGCATTGCGGCATGGCGGATGGCCGCTGCCGACCCTACTATCTCCTCATGCTTCGGCGTTTATCTGTATCGGCCAGCGGACGGATCATGTTTGCAGTTCATGACGGCAAGGACATTGGGTTCATCTTTGGCGGTAAGGCCGGAAGCGTCTACCGCGGTCAGCAGTTCAGCTACGACGAAAATTGGCGTGATGCCTCGATTGGCAACGTTTTGCAATTTTCTCAATTGGAATGGCTCTGTGAGGAAGGCGCCAGCCGATATGACATGGGCCCCCTTTGCGGAAGGGGCATGGAGTACAAACAGCATTGGACGGAAAAGCGGTTTTGGATTGAGACTTGGTCGATGACCAAGGATTGAGGGGGCGTACTTGCTTATGGATAGAGTCTGGCCGAAAATTGGATGAGATCTTTTCCACTGGCGAGAAGGCGCCATAAGGCGGTCTTTGCCTGGGCAGGGGGGATGACATGCGAATGATAGGAGCGACTTTGGCAGCAATGCTTTGCTGTTCTGTTGCAGTTGAAGGCGCCGAGATCAGATCTTGTTTCACGCCAGGGGAAGATTGCACCGGCGTCATAGCGGCCGAAATTGCGGCCAGCCAGCACGAAGTTTTGGTTCAGGCTTATTCATTCACGAGCCCGGAAATCGTTCGAGCTCTGTTGGATGCTAAGAAGCGTGGGGCTGATGTCCGGGTGATCTTGGACAAATCGAACGCCTGCAGCGATAGCGGCAATTGCGAAAAGAAGGGCGCCATTGCAGCCGAGACTCTCGCTCTCGCCAAGGTTCCGGTGTTAGTCGATCGCCGGCATGCCATTGCCCACAACAAGGTGATGGTGCTGGACGGCAATCGGGTTATTACCGGTAGCTTCAATTTCACAAGGGCGGCTCAGGACAAGAACGCTGAGAACCTGCTGGTTATCGCTGACGGTGGGCTTGCCCGTCGCTACCGCGAGAACTGGCTCGCACACGCCCAGCATTCAGTGGTCCCCTGAGAAAAGACCTAAATGAAAATTGCGGCCGGCCAGGGTTTCTCCCGGCCGGCCGCTGCCATTGAAATCGGATATCGGCTATTTGCCGATTGGCGGTGCCTGCGCCAACAGGTTCCGGGTCTGCTCCGAATCCGCAGATCCGCCGAATTCAAAATCGAACGCCGTTCCGAACTTTCCGGCCAACAGCGTCACCACCGAAATGATGCACCCGCCCACAGCGGTGTTGCCGTCCACATGTCCGAACACCATGAAGCCGATTCCGCCGACGATGCCCAGACCGGCAGTGATCAGCAGAACATTGGAGCGGATGTTGCTCCTGCCGGCCTTGATGAACTCGGTATCCCGCGACCGTGCATCCTGGCGATCCGCCAGCGTTGCCGTGAGCGTCGTGATCGCCCCCGTGATCTGAGCCATGCGCTCGTCATGGGCAAACGATTGAGCTTGGTTCCGCAACTGGTACACCAAGTTGGGATCGGACAGCACCTCTCTCGCCTTTTCGGGATCTTCGGTGCCGGTGATGGACCTGACCGCGCCGGCCAACTTGCTGACCGCTTTCTCGGCATCATCGCCGAATAGTCCGGCAATGTCCGGAGCCACGTCGAGGGCCACTTTGGCGAGGCCGGCAATGGGGTTGGCGGCAATGGCAGCGGCATCGCCCAAGAGGTCGAAAAGATCCATGTTAAGCCTCCGTCAGGGTGATTCCCAAAGCCGCGCAGACCTGGGCATAGCGGTGTTTGCGGTCTTCGATGCCGATCAGACCACCATTGATGTGCCGCGTGATGGAGATGACGTCGCCTCGATCGGCAAAGGCATTGAGGTTGTTCCGGCGCCAGAACCACCCAGCCGACCGAGCGGCAAGACCCGGCTGTTCCAGCAGTTCCGGCTGGCCGATCAGATCGGCACCAAGGGCAAGGCAGGCTGCCGTGTAATTGGCTCGCCCGGTCAACTGGATCAGGCCTCGGCCCCGATAGCGCCAACCGTCGCCACTCGCCTCATCGCCATTGCCCATGCGGTTGCCGTAAACCCGAGATCCAATCCGTTCGGGCTGATGGGCGTAGACGACAGCCTGGTCGGCATCGAAGTGGCGGGGGAACACCCGCAACAGGGCCTCGGCGGAGTAATTCAGGTTCTCGACCCGGCAAGCGAGGTCATCGCTTTCATGGGCGATTTGAGCGAGGAATGCCGCCAGCCTGATAGGAGTTTCGATCCCCCACTCGGTACAGGCTTGGGCAAGAGGATCCAAAAAATGGTCGAGATCGACCGAGGACGCCCCCGGCATGGAGGCGCGAAGGATTTCGCGGGTCAGCATGGCTGCCAGTTCCTAATTGATGTGGACGCGGGAATCCTCTGCGACGGCGGAGATTTCCACCTGCTCGGCGCGGGGGCGGATGGCGAGGATACGAGCAGTCTGGGCCCAGGCATGGCCGGGGCCGAAGCTGAAATAGGTCCGCTCCTCCGAGCCGCCGACATAGGGGGTAACGGTTAGTGGGCCGCTGACGCGGACCATGGTGGCGTCTCCCGGCACAGCCTCAACCGGGAACGGCCCCGCCAGTCCACCATCACGGCGGCGAAGAGCGAGATAGTGGGTGGCTCCTTCAGTCCAGACCAAGGGCTCGGACAGCACCAACACATCGCCCTGGCAACAGATCACCTCGCCGCCTTGCCCCCAGCGGGGCATGTC
Source organism: Magnetospirillum sp. XM-1 (assembly GCF_001511835.1). Classification (NCBI taxonomy): domain Bacteria; kingdom Pseudomonadati; phylum Pseudomonadota; class Alphaproteobacteria; order Rhodospirillales; family Rhodospirillaceae; genus Magnetospirillum; species Magnetospirillum sp. XM-1. Next base: position 65,889 of record NZ_LN997848.1, on the reverse strand, counting down.
GTGGGTGATGGCGACCAGATCGCCGTAGCTGGGAATCATGCCCTCCAATTCGGTGCGGAAGGTGATCAGACGGCGGCGATAGCGATTGTTGGCGGCGATGTAGAGACCTTCCCGTTGGGCATGGTCCTTGGCGGTGCAGCCGAACAGATTGACCTTGGCGGGATTGTCGCCGCTACTGTCGGCCAGCTTGGCGGTAACCTCATCGGGCTTCCAGGTGCGCGATGAGAAATATTCTACCGTCACCGCGTCGGCGGTGTCCTCGCCGGGCATGACGTATTTGATCTTGAATGAGCCCTTGACGATGTTGCGCGGCCCGAACATGGCGACCGGAATGGTTTGGGGCTGATCGCGGATGACGCGGATGATGCCGCCCTGCTGGATGGGGATGGCTCGGCCACAACGAGCGATACGTGAGAACGCCTCCCACACCGTCATGTTTGAATCGAAGACGGCATCAAAGCTGTCGCCGCGGTCCCCCCAGACTGCCTCCAACGTAGCCAAAGCCTTGAGGTCGATCCGGGTATCCGAAAGCTTCGCCCCATAGTCAGCTTTGCAGGCATCGGTGAAGGCCCAGGCGATGGATCGCGTAGGCTGCGGCTGGGACCAACCCGTTGCGGCGGACCAAATCGGCAGTTTGCGGGTAACGATGCAGTTGATGAGCCGGCTTGATCGCTGACTGAGATTGTCGGTCGCGCGCATCTTGACGGCCAGCAATGTCACGGCACCGAAATCCGGCCGGTCAGTCAGGATGGCTCGAAGAGCCCCCCAACGCACCTCATGTCCCGCTCGGGCATCGGTGTCCTTATTGTCTAGGCGTCTGGACCGGACCTCGTAACGGCCAGCGGCGACTGCATAGCGGTATGAAATCCGGATGGCGGTGTTGCTGGCCGCGCTATAGGTTTCCGATGCCAGCACCGACCAGCCGCCGATGGCGATGCCGTCGCTGTCGATGGGGCGGGTCTCGATTTGCCACTGGGCCGTGCGCGTGGTCAGTGTCCCGCTGTCGTTGGCGTAGTAAAGCCCTCTGGGAAAAATGATATCGACGGCCAGCGCGTTGGCCGTGGTGTCCACCGGGTTGGCGGCAAAGGGGCCGATGTAGCCGTCATCACCGGCTTGCACCAGGTTGGGCGCCACCAGTTCCTGGCCAGCCACTTCAGGCGCGGAAACCACTTCAGTGGGAAACAGGGAGACAGAGCGCCCCGGAGGCACGATCTCTGTCTGCACCTCCTCGAATGATGAGATCGGCGTGTCCTCGATGCGGACCTGCTCTATGGCGTATTCGCCCTGGCCGATGACATGAAGCTGGTAGAGGAATTGCTCGCCGTTGACGTAATCCTGATAAGGCTCAGCAGCCAGGTCCGGATAGATCATATGGCGGCCATAAATCACCGGGATCGGTTGGCCCAGGCGGGCTTGGTTGCCTTGGGCTTGCAAGCTGTAGGTCGGGCTGGGAGCCGGGGTGCTGCCACTGCCGCCCCAATTGAGGGACGGCATCGAAGGCTTGGGAGCCGGGATCACGGTATTGACCAGTACCGAACCGACCATGGCGATGGCGGCGGTGGCCATGGCGGCGGCGGTCCCGGCCTCGGCAAATCTCATGGCCACGGCTGCCACCGGTCCCAGGTAGATGGAGGCCACCAGAACGGCAATGGTCAGGATGGTGCTGAGCGGATTTTTGCCACCACCACCGCCGCCGCCGCCCCCCAAGGGGCAGCGGATGATGGAGATGATCTCGTCGTCACCAATCACCCGGACAGCGAATGTTTCTGCAGCAACCACCTGTCCGCCGATCCGGATCTCCGGGCCGTCTGCCCAGCGGTCGGCATCAATCCCGCAATCCAGCAGCAATTCTCCAACCGTCACCCCAGCATCAATGGCGTGGACGCTGCGGCTGGCCACCGGTTCAAACGGATTGGTGATGACGACGACGGACGCGGTCATGCGTCACCGATGAACCGGTAATGGCCTTCGATGGCCCAGCCATTGAGACGGAGAGCATCGGGGCGCTGGAACACCACCCCGGAATCCTGGCAGCAATGGAGGACACCGCCGGCATCCACGTCGAGCCAGACACCAACATGTATGGGGTGGCGCGATTGGCGCAGCAGGACGCAGTCACCCTCCAATGGATCGGGGACCTTGACCCAGCGTTGCCGCTCAGGGTGGTCACGGAAGGTCCGCCCCATCACCAGGATGTCTTCAGGGTTGCCGATTTCGGGCAATTCCCTGCCAAACTGGTTCCGTTGAACGGTGCGGACGAATTCCCAGCAATTGAACGTGTCTGGTCCGCTGCCGTGGACGGACCACGGCAGGCCAATGAGGGCTGATGCCCAGTGCATGGCAAGTCTCCTATCTGGCCAAGCCAGGAACCGCTTGGCGGTATAGGTGATGGAGGGAAAGGCTTTGTTGCCGACATCCAGCATGCGGGCGCGGCCGGTGACCCTGAGCGTGTCGGCCTCCACCTCAGACAAGGTCAGGGTGATGGGTGGGTCCATGTGCGGCCCGTCCAGATCGGTCGAGAGATAGGGCCGGTAAATGATGTCGATCTTGTCCTGGCTGATGGCAGCAGCCTCCAGGGCATCGACGATTTCCTGGCCAACATTGTCCAGGGTGACGGTGATTTCCGGCACCGGCGCGGTATCGACCGGAGGCAGGTCGAGATCGAAGGCCAAAGCGATGAAGGTGACCTTCTGGCCACCTCCTCGCGGCGCCCCCATTTCTAACCGAGCGAGGAGGTCTGCATGGTCCCGCACCACCCTGATCGGTTCGGTAAAGGTTGGATGCCAGATTTCCAGGGTGTGCAGGATCACCGTGTCGGCCGGTGCAGCGGCATAGGCCTCCCGCAAGGCCTGGGATAGAGCAGGGTCAGGCATCGCGGTCATCCCCGCACCGGGGTGCCGGGAAAGGGCAGAATGTCCGTGCCTCGAGCAGTTTGCGCATTTCGTGAACGACCTCGGAAAGCCCTTCCACGGCAGAACGCAAGGCTTCCGTCTGGCGCGCCTGCTCCTCGACCACATGGGCGAAGGCATTTACTGGAACCCCAGAATCCAGGGATTCCGGTTGTTGGCGATTATGCGCCCAGGCCCATGCGATAATGGCGACCACAAAAACAGAAGCCGCGATGGCGGTCATCTGCACCATGGGAGCCGCCTGTCCCCAGGCCCCGACGTACTGGGTGGCTACGCCGGCCCACACGTCGGGTGACTGTTCCAGCGCCATGGCCACTTACTCCAAGACGATGCCGACTTTGGCCGCTTCTGAGGTCAGTTCGGCAGTGCCCTTCCAGCGGAAGAAATACGGAGCCGTGGCCAGCACATGGCGGAGTTCCGCAATGTCCGCGACCGGTGCAAAGCCAATCTCCGCCGGCTGTTCCGGAATCTCCTCGTCATCAGGAATGGCGAAATAGTGCTTTCCGCTGCACTGCCCAAGGGATTCGTATTGCGCCGCCGGTTCCCAGTTGAGTCCGTTGGCGGGGGTGTAGGCATAGACTTTCATGGTGATTTCCTCCGATCAGAACCGCACGCGCAGGGGGGCGTTGGAACTCTGGTTCTCCGGCAGGCCGAGCGAGAAGGTGTTGCTCGGTCCCCAGGAGAACACGGTGCCGTCCATGGCCAGTGCCATGGCCTGGGGTTCGCCGTCGTTGCCCTGATGGAAGCCGGACACCGCGATGCGGCGGATCTTGCCGTGGTAGCGATTGGGGAAGCCCACCATGCGGAATGACATCTGCGGGTTGGGAATATTGGGGCCGGCGATGAAACTGGTGCCGTAGCCCACGGTCATGACGTAGCCATTGTTGCGGGCAATGCGATCGGCAGCCGTGGCATGACGCAGCAGGACGATATTGTCGTAGATGTAGGTGGCGTTGATCCCGGTGGTGGGCGAAATCACCTGAGACACATGGGTGACATTGGGCACCAAGGTGGGAGCAACGCGATTGGCGGTGTCGCCCAGACCCAGCTTTCCGTTGGTGTTGGCGCCCCAGGACCAGAACGAGCCGTCCTTGGTCATGGCAAAGGACGACCCGAACATGCCGCACACGGCCCAGATATCAATCACCTTGGTGGCGTCGGTCAGGCCCAGCATGGTGACCAGGATCGGCGTTGCCCGGTTGGTCGAGGAATTGTCCCCCAACTGGCCATAGCCGTTGTAGCCCATGCCGTAGAGCTTGCCGTCGGCGCGCAGCACCAGGGTCCAACCGTACCCGGAGAAGGAACCGCCCATGGCCACCTTGACCACCGGACCGCCCACATCGACAAGAACTGGGATCGTCTTGTTGGAGGTGGTGCCGTCGCCGATCTGGCCCGAGCCGTTGTAGCCGCAGAGGTAGAGCTTGTTGTCGGTGGTGATGAAGGCGACATGGCCGTAGGATCCGCCACCAGCGATGACCGCGCGGACATTGCGATTGAACATGCCGATCTTGGTCGGGACCGCTCGGTTGTTGGTGTCGCCCAATCCCAGCTGCCCGTAGCCGTTATAGCCCCAGGCGTAAACGTCGCCATTGTCCATCAGGGCGTAGATGGCCTCGGCGTCACCAGGGCCACCGGGGGTGTGGCTGCAGGCGAGATAGCGGACATTGCCGGCACCGGCAGGGAACGCAATCTTCTGGAAGAAGGCTTTGGACGAGGTGGTGCCGTCACCTTGTTGGCCGTGGGCGCCATAGCCCGAGCAATAGACGGAGCCATCGTCGGTAACGAGACCGGTCCACCCGTAGGTGCAGAGTACCTGCTTGATCTTGCCGGGTGTGGTCTCGGTAACCAGGTGGCCTTCCGTGTTGGTGCGGTACAGACCCGGCAGAACGGTCGGCCAAGGATTGCCCGTGGGATCGCCGTTGCGACCGCTATTGGCGTTACCCGCAATGAACACCGTACCTTCGGTGAAGATGCCGGCGTAACCCCGATAGGCTGAAGTCATTCCCGCGGCGAAATCAGCGTCGTAGATGCCCTGACCAACATGGTTGGGGAAATTGATGGCATCGGTGATCAGGCCAGCCAGCGCGGTGGGGCCAGATCCGACCACCGCGTCACTGTCATCACGGGCGATATAGTCGTTCATCAGGTATTTGACGCGGGAGCTGGGGCGCCCGTCTGACCAGCGCCAAAGCGGATCAAGGCCGTCGTCCGTGACCGACAGGATCTGGCGGGGTTGACCAACGGGAACGCGAACATTGCCCGATGCGCCGCGGACAAAGAGGTCGCCACGGGTGGTCAGAGGGGAGGTTGCCGCCGCCGCAAGGCCCTGCAGATCGATCACGAAATCGACGATGCCGCCATCGCAGAACAACCAACCGCGCTTGGTCGGAGCGATTTCGGCATAGGTAGTTTGGCTCGGGGTCTTGATCCGCACCGGCACCGACAACTCATTATCGATCACCGCAGCCCAGCCACGGGCCGGCGTGACGACATTGACGAAAGGCACCGTGTACGAGCCTTGGTCGGGGCGCAGCACCAGGATGTCGCGGGCAACCTGATCTTCAGCCAGGGTGACGGTGGCCGTTCCTGGAGAGGTCACGATGACGATTTCAGCCGGTCGGGCGGATTCGTCGATCAGCCCCAGCAGAGCGTCAGCGCCCACCATGGCTTCGACCGACTTGGCGAGATAGACGAGGTCACGGGCTGAAGCCCCGTCCTCACCGGAAGCGGCGGCCAGGGTCAGGCCACGGCCTTTGATCGTTTCGATCAGACTGCGGAGGGATGCAATAGACAAGGCGCTCTCCTTTTGTGCGCGTGGAAACCCCTGGCTCCCAGGCTGTTGCCCTGGGCCAGCGGATCAGAACTGGTTTTGGAAGAAGGGGCAGGCCGCGGCCTGCGGTTACATGACGTCGATGCCCAAAAGAGCCATATCTTCCAGCAACTCACCGGCATCAGTGGGCTTGCGTCGGCACACAGGGGCGGGAAGCAATGCGTCGAGCGGCGAGAATGGTTCCCATGCCGCGCCATCCCAGCGGTATAGCCCTTCGGGCGCCTCGACCTTTACCCAGAGATTGAGAGGCCTGTTGGCCAAGGGAATGGCATCACGAGCGGCAATATCGGGAACCGTCACCATGGCATCTAGGGCACGGCGTTGAGCCTCCACATCGGCCAATGGATCGGCGAAGAACTGGTCGATGCGTTCCTGAAGCGTGGGCATTAATGTCACCCCTGGAGGATGGTGGTGAAGCGGAGCAGGTCGTCGCGTGCTGCCAGAATCCGGCGATGCTCGGTGTCGAGTGCGGCGCGAGCGATCCGTTCGATGGGTATGGCAAAGCGAGCGACGTGGGTGACGGCGGCATTGATCATGCCGGTGGTCGTGGCCGCCAATGTCTGGACCTCGGTCTCGAATCCCGCTGCCGCTGCCGCAATCCGATCCTCGACGGATGCCCCTGCCGCGCTGAGCGCCGCCTTTCCGTCATCGGCTGCAGTTTTGATCTCGGCTGCCAGGTTACGCAGTCCGGTGTCGGCTTGGATCACCAGGGTGTTTACCTCGGTCAGGTGCGCCTGGGCGGAAGTGGCAGCTTGCTGAGCCGCAGTAACTTGATCCGCGGCAATGCCAGCGTGGTGCGCGGCTAAGTCGGCACTGGCCAAGGCGGCAGCCTCGGACCGTCCGGCCTCGTCGGCAAATGCTGTAAACAAGATCAGAGTGTGGCGTGTGTCGGCCAGCCGCCTGGCATCCGCGCCCAAAGCACGGCGAGCCAAGGCGTCAATGGGCAATGCAAAGCGGGCGGCATGCGCGCTGGCCTCCGTCGCGGCTCCTTCCGCTTCGGCGACAGCGGCAGATACTCGATCGGTTGTCTCACTCGACAGCGACAGAACGTCAGCCGCAAAGGCGGTTGCCGTCGCGGTGATGCGTCCTTCAACTGATGTGGCGGTGGATGCAAGGGAGGCTTTGGCGTCGGTGACCTCACCCTGAAAATCTGCCACCATTGCACTCACGGCTGTATCGGCCTGACGGAGCGCATCTTCAACTTCGATCCGCGCAGCTTCCGCCGCCTCATTGACCGCGGCAACCTGTAGGGCCGCGGTGCTGGCATGCTGGGCCGCCTCATCTGCGCTGGCCTTGGCTGCAGCCTCGGATCGTCCTGCCTCGTCGGCAAAGCAGGAAAACAGGTTCAGTGTGTCTCGCGTGCTGGCCAGGCGCTTTTCGTCTGCCACCAACGCCCGGCGGGCGACATCCTCAATGGGAAGCGAGAAGCGACGGCAATGGGCCCGGGCCTCGGCAGCCGCAGCTTCAGCCTGTACGACCGCCGCGCTGGCCTCATCAACGCGGGACTGTGCTTCAGCCTCGGCGTAGGCCAGCAAGCCGCCAATATCGGCTTCGGCTGCTGATGCGACGGTGCGAATTTCAGCCTCAGCCTGATTAACCATGGCATTGGCTTTGCCGAGTGCCGCCGTAACCTCTTCGGCCTTAACGCTGGCGACGGCGGCAAATCCCTCCGCCGCAGTCCCTGCTTCTTTCGCCGAGGAGAGAACCGTGCTCAGGTCCCCAATTTCTCGTTGAAGGGTCTCCTTCGCATCGGCCACGGCGCGGGCTACCGTCTTAACTGTTCCTCCCTCGGTGATCACCTGGCTATCGGTGCCGTTGGCAGGGCCATGCACCAACTTGTGCAGCAAGGAACTGTCCACCGTTACTTTTGCAACGGCGGCTGCCAGATCAGTTTGCAGGGTCATGGGGGATCACCAGCGAATGCGGTCGGTCAAATCGACATGCAAGGTGGAATGCAGGGCGGCGATATCGATGAACAGTGTCGGCACGTCCTCAACGAGCAGGATCTCCAAGGCTCCGTCGTCCAGCATGGGACGCTCCCGGATCTCCAGCACCGACGTGACGAGCCAGACGCCGCCTCGGTTCGGGACAGCCTTGTAAGGGACGCCACCTTGGCCGAGAAAACGGGCCTCGTGGGTGGCGAGGCCGATTCCGCCAAGCAGGGCAATGCTGAACCAGTTGGCGCCATTGCCCACCTTGAGCTTGAACCAGGCCTCGAAGGTGGCGAAGTCCACGTCCCTGAACCGCCAACGCACGGGCATGCGGGTCGGCACCTGGGTGAACCGCCTCCTTTGCCGAGCCGGGCCAGCTTCCATTTCGGTGCGCAGGCAGGAATCCTGCTGTTCCAGCGATGTGCCCTCGAAGGTGGGCAGCGGCAGTCGGCTGGGCCAGGAAATGGTGGTGGTCATCGATAAGCACCGGCAGCCGGGTTGAGCCCATAACGATGCTCCAGCATCGGGGCCATTCCCTCACCCCGGCCGATGCGACGGGTCATGCGCCCTTCCAATTCCTCAACGATCACGTCCAAGTGAATGCGGCCATCGGGCCCTTGGGATTGCTCGGCCCTGGCCTGAGTGCCCGATGCGTTGTTGTTGACGTTGACCACCACGCCGACAGTCGGCGGAGACATGGCGGCATTCAGGATGCGATCGGCATTGTCCATCTGCTTGGGCGTGAACACCCCTTCGCCCACCTTGGCGACGATGGGCCGTTCGCCGCCAACCAGGCCACCACCATGGAATCGGGGGGCATGGGCGAACACCGACGGGTCGAAGGGTCGGGTTTGCAGACGATCGAAGCCGATCAGGCCACCGGAATGGGCGATGGCGAAATTTCCGGTGTCCGGAACTGGGACGGATCCACCGGTACTGCCGCCGCTTTTCGAGAATAGGCCTCCAAGGCCACTCAGCAATCCGCCAAACAGCCCGCTCCCGGCTCCGGCGGCACCAAACAACGGCGCCACGATGGCCATGCGATAGGCCGCCCGCACCGCCTCCTCGGCGATGGTGTTGAACAGGTCCGTGGCCGACAGCTTGCCGGTGGTGGCCCATTTGACGAAGGCATCTTCGGTGGACTTCAGCGCCCGTGTCAGGCCTTGTTCCATGGCGGTGGCCGAGTCCTCGATGGAACGGCGATAGCTGATCAGCGCTCGTTCTGCTCCAGACACCCAGTCCTTTTCCGCCGACAAGCGACGCAGTACGGCGTCCTCGGTGGCGCGAGAATATTGCTGCTCGGTGACCAGTGCCCCTTCCTTGGATTGGCGCAGGCGCTCGATGGCGTCGATTTCCTCCTGATAGGTCAGGGCCGGATTGAGCGACTTGGCCTTGGCCAGCAGATCCTGGCGCTGGCGCTCGGCATCAAGTGCCTGGAGCCGCGTGCGCAAAGCCGCCTCGTTGAGGCCCTCGTCCTCATGCCGGCGAGCCGCCTCGTTGGCGATGCCTTCCTGGCGGGCCGCTTCGGCTCCCCGCATCCGGGCATCGGCCAGACGTCGTTCGGCCTCGATCTGGCGATCAAGGTCATGGGCGGTGGTGGCCTCACGGTTGCGGCGCTCGGCTTCGGCCTTGGCATCGAAGGCATTTCCCAATGCCGTGCGATCGGCGAAGGGGTTCTTGCGCACCTCGGTATCGACGAACGCCTGTCGCTGGGCGGCCAGTTTGGCGTCATACCCTTTGCCGATGGCGGCGGTGAGAAGATCGGTGGCCGCCACCTCTCGCAGCATGTTGGCGATCGTGTCGCGGGTGGCCGCTGCCAGCTTGAGTTTTGCTTCGCCCAGGCGGAGCGCCATCAGTTCGGCCGCCCCTTGGGCACCGAGGTTCAGTCTGATCGCCTCATCCTCGGCGCGGATCGTCACCAGGGCCAATTCGCGCTGGGCTTGGGGCAACCGCATGGCGGCAGCGGTCTTGGTGTATTCCGCCTGGAGATCGACCAGCTTCTTGCGATCACGTTCCAGCGCATCATTGGCTTCAGTTTCGGATGATACCACCGGCGCCGGGGGCGGCGGCATTGGAGCCGACAGGCTCTTACCATCCCTGCCAATGCTGACACCGGTGCGGCGTTCCTCTTCGATACGGGCCAGTTCAGCCTTGGCCTCGGCCAGTTGGCGATCGACATTGCCGCGGGCAAAATCGGTGGCGACGGCTTTGCGCAAGCTTTCCAGATCGGCGATCTTGCTTTTCAGGCTGGTGATCTGGGCGTCCTGATTGCCCAGCAGTGCCGCCGCCTCGGTGACCAGGGAAGTGAGCGCGTTGCGGGCGCCCTCCACCACACTGGTATGGGACAGGGTTTCGAGCAGATGCTCCCAGGCCAGCCCCAGATCATGGGCGGCCTTGGCCGTACTTCCCATGCCGTCCTCAGCCAGCCCCTTGAAGCGGGCATTGGCCTTGTCGAGGAACAAGGTGACGGCCTCGACCTTCTGGCCATGCTCGAACAGGGTACGGATATTGGTGAGTTCGGAGGCGGTGAGCAGGTTCCACTGCTCATCGAACCGCTTTACCCCCTCATAGCCCTTGGTCACCGCCTCGGCCAGTTGCTCGGCGCCCTTGGCCATGTCCTGGCCGGAAGCCGCGGCGAAATCTCCGGCTAGTCCGGCGACACGGCGGAAGGTGTCGCCACTCAGCTGATTGTTCTTAAGAAGCGCTTGGACCATGGCGACGGCGTCGTCATGGCCGAACGGCCCCTTCTGGTACGAGGTGCTGATCACCGACTTCAGATCGGCCACCGACAGGCGAGCCGAATCACCCATGGCCCGGAGCGCCACCGACAGACGGCGGGCTTCGTCTTCCATCTTCATCAGATGGGCAAGGCCAAGCGCCACCGGTGCCGCCATGGCGGCAATTGCAGCACCCCAGCCGATGATGGCAAGGCTGCCGGCTCCGAACACCGAGGTCAGCCGCATGCCTTCCATGGCGAAGGTGCGGATCGGGCTTTGCCCGGCCATCAGCATCTCGGCTGAAGCGCGCACCGAATGACTGACCGCCTGGATCTGCCAGGTGGCCATGCCATGGGCATTGCCCATGGTGGTGACCGCGCCGCTGGCTTCAGCGCAACGATCCTTCAGCAGCTTCAGGAAGCGACCATGCTCATCGCCGCTGATGGTTCCCCGCTTCAGGGCCTCGGCGAGCATGTCTTGGCCGCGCGCCATGTCGGCCTGAGCCCGAATGGCCGGATCGAGGCTCTCCTTGAGCCTGCGGATGGTGGCTTCAAACTTGGCCGACGAAGTGCCGGCCCGATCAGAGGCGGCCTCGATCAACTTCAGAGCACTCTGGCCGCGATCGCCCAATTCCACCAAGGCGGCTTTCACCGCCTCGGCATTGGTCAGGCTCAATCGGATCGCAAGGTCACGGGTCGCCATGATCGGTCTCGCCCTGGTGAAGTGATGCCAGACCTTCAACCATGCCGGCCTCGGCATGGGGCAAGAGTTCGGCCATGGCGCGAGGGCAATAGCCCAGGCCGGTCCCCATGGTCAGACTGGCGGTGAGATCGATACCGATGATGGTGGCGCCGTTCATACGAAGTTGGCCGGTGGAACGTTCCAGCAGATCCCAGGCCTGCCACCCCTCGATGGTCAGAGGAGCGTGTTCGACGGTGGGGCAGCGTTTGCCTTCGGCGTTTTTGCGGCCACGGGCGCAAGGGGAACCGTCGTCGCGGCACCGTCGGCAATACTCCTTCCCGCCGCCCCAGAGCCACCGAGCGCGGGAGTGGAGGCGTTTTTTTCCACGTCCAACATGGTCAGGGGTTCGAGATAGGCATGGTGGAACACCTGGGCCAGAATCGGCTGGCCATCGATGAGGGCTTCGATGGAGGCAGGCGTTACCGGCACCGAGCCATCGGCATCACCGATGCCCTCCCAGGCCAGGATCGCGTAAAGCGCCAGGCCCTTGGTGATCAGCGCCCGGTAAAGCGCCTCCCGGATGGTTTGATTGGCGCCATCCAGCGGTAGTTCGCCGTCGTCCTCCAACTGCCCCATCAGTTCCAAGGCCCGGGCCTGGATCAGGTTGTAGACCGGTGTGGTGAGGGGCCGGACCTGTACACGGACATCGCGTCCGAGGTCGAACCAGCGGGGTTCATCGGACAGATCGAGACGGATCATGGTGGCCCTCAATAGCTGGCGATGTCGTTGGTCAGTTTGACCTGAAGCAGATAGCCTGCTGTCGGATCGTGGGCGGCGCGCCAGTCATAGGTGGCCTGGATGCCGCCTGGGCCTTTGACCTCCTGCTTCTTGCGCGGCAGAAACACCCGCGGAAGATGGAAGGTCAGGGCATAGCCTTCGGCCCCCGGAATGGTGAAGCCGTATTCCAGCTCCACCGGGCTCTCTGCGGCAATGGCTGCCGTCAAGGTGGTGTCGGTGGAGAAGCGCACATCGATGGAGCCTTCGGCGGTGGCCTCGGTTTCATCGACACCGTCGATCATGCCGTCGGAGCGGATGGTTTCGACCCGCTCGAGGTTGTTGGCATAGGTCAGCTTGCCGCCCACCACATTGGCGAGTTGGGTGCCGCCCACTTTGATGGTGCCGCTACCCTGGCTGAACCGCTTGAGCGCCAAGGTAGCCGGCGCTGCGTCAATGGTCTGGCTCGCCTGGGTTTCGCCCTGGGCGACCAGGGATACGGTGGCATTGGCCGCTCCCGACCGGGCCATGGTGAAGGACAGCTTGTCCAGTTTGGCGCCGCTATGGCGGAAGAACTTTGCCGTCGCCAATCGGGCATGGCCGATTTCCAGGCCCAAGCTGGGCAGGTCGCCGCCCGAGGTGAAGCAATGGCTGAAACTGCCATCATGGTGATCGGTGGTGACGGGAGCTCCGAACAGACCCTTCAGCCAGAAGCCCAACCCGCGCAGATCGAGAGGCACACCAATGTCACCCTCATCCTTGACCGCCTCGTAGAACGGATCCTGGGCATCACGCCCCTGGCCCAGCAGCGGGTCGTAGCCCAACGGGCGCTCGGCTCCCAACGCGGAATCCTTGAAGCTGAGCCTGGTGTAGCCGTTGGCCGGCAGGGTGCCGTAAGCCGCCTCAAACGCAGCCAGCAGGATGCAATCGGAGCCATAGGCCCGCGTCTTTGCCATGATGAATTCCTTGGTCGGAGATTGATCAGCCCAGCGGATTGGTGCTGGCGTAATGGATGGTGACCGGGACCACGGCCCCTTTCAGCCCGGCGGCCCCATCGATGGCGAGGTCATGGGTCTTGGGCGCCCCCCAATCCAGCCAATCGGCGAGGCCGCCCAAGGATCGGTCGGCCTCCAGGGCTTGGCCCACGGCCATGAGCAGGCCGTCGAGGGCGGTGTTGGCATCGCCAGCCCCGCGGCTGACAATTACCTCGATTTCCGCTTTGTGCTGCCAGAGATAGGTCGGAGGCGACACCAGCATCTCAGGCTCGCCGGGATCGCCGTCACGCAGGACAATCAGGCCGCCCACTGGGACCGTTTCCGGCAGCGGGGCTTCCCGCTTCGCCGTGGCGCCGGGGATCGTTTCCAGGCGGGCCAGGAGAGCCTGGAGGATCTGCTCTCGCGTGGTGGGCATTCGGTATTCCTGCGGGCATTGTCCATTTGGAAGCCTTGAAGCCTCCGCAGACCGCCGTTATGTGTTGCCGAATATCGCACGAGTGCGATATTGTCGCGGTATGGAATGGCGGATCGAAATTCTGAACGAGACGGTAAAAGCGGAAATCACCGCCCTGCCGATGGATATCCGGGTCAAACTGACCCACATCCTCGACATGATGGTGTCGCTCGGACCGCAAAGGATGCGCGAGCCCCATGTCAAGCCGCTACGCGACAAGCTGTGGGAAATGCGGATGAAGGGTAAGGACGGAATCGCACGCGCGATTTACGTTCTCGCCCATGAACGACGGATCGTCATCGTCCATGCTTTCGTGAAAAAGACGCAGAAGACCCCGCCGTACGCTATCGATCTGGCCCTCCAACGGGCCAAGGAGTTGGAACCATGACCCTGCCGTTTAATGCTCTCAAGGACGAGTGGATGAAGGATCCGGCCTTCCGGGCAGAATACGACGCTCTGGCGCCGGAATTCGCCCTGGCGCGGGCGCTGATCGAGGCGCGTTCCAACGCAGGGCTCACCCAGGCTGAAGTTGCGGAACGGATGGGAACCACGCAGTCGGTGGTGGCGCGCATCGAGAGTGGCCGCAATCCGCCGAACCTCCGCACCCTTGAAAAGTATGCTCATGCCGTTGGAACGAGGATCGCGGTCACGCTGGTCCCCACGGTATTGTCGGCTACGACGCCCCACCATCCCGCCAGTTCCTGATCACGAGATCAGGCACGGCATCGATCCATTTCTGCGCGGCTGCCGCCACGTCCAGGCGTTTGCGCAAACTCACCTGGGGCACCAGGATGAACATCACCACCGAGGCCAGCCCGTTGCCGCTTCTCAGGGCGCTGTCGCTGCCCTTGGCAAAGCCGCCCCGTTTGCCGTTGCGGGCCCGCATGTTGTCGGCCACCAGCAGGGACACGCCCGAACTTCGATAGATGAAGCGAAGCCTCTGGCCCCGCATCCGCTCCCACATGCCCGGATCCATACGTTTGCCGCCGACGCCTTTGCCGGCGGCGGGGGTTGGAATGGCCAGCCAGAACCCTTTCTGTGAGCGGATGACGGTTCCATCCTCGAAAGCCGAGACGATGTCCGGGGCCTTGCTGAAGACGTAGCCGGCTGCTCGCAGGCTGGTCCCATTCTTGGGGTAGACTTCCGAGCGCCAGGTATTGGCTAGTTTGGGGCCAAGCCCGGCACCGACGATCTGCTGGCGCAGTTCCACCTTGAGCCCCTCGGAGGCATCCCGCATGCCATCAGTGACGGCAGTTTCAGCCTGGGTCAGTTCGTCGGCGAGGATGCGACGCAGATCGCCGTCTATCCTGCAGGTAAATCCCATCGACAGACCTCTGTGACCAAAATAGGCACACACTTATAGCAAGCATGAAATCCAAGCCTGGGCTTTGATACCTTTTGGCGACGACAGTAAGAACACGACCACGGTGGACGGAACGCCTGAGCAATAGCAGGTCGGTGGTTAATGAGCCCGCTACTGTCGTCACCTATGGGCATCCATGCTTAGCCCGGCCGGGTATCGATCCGCCAGATCAACTGCTCGGCATCGCGGGACGGCTCGCCTTGGACGATGAAGACCTCATTGCCCAAGGTGATGGTATCTCCGGCCTGAGGATTGGAGATCTTGCCGACCCGGATTTCAAACAAGGCCGTCGAGGCATGAACCGCAATGTCACCGAACTGGACATCCTGGTCCGGCCGACGCATCAGTGCCCTGACCGACCGGGCCTCGCCGACCACCGGCTGGTAGAGCACGGTGACGGCGAGATTGGGATCGGCAAACAGGTCGTCGACCGCGTCGGAGAAGGCGCTCACCTCAGTTGCCCGAGAAGATACGGACCGCCAGCCGGGGGCGCTTGTTGACGGGCAGGATCGAGGCCTCGGTCTTGACGTCGATGGCGCTGCCATCCTGACGGGCGAGTTGGCGGGCATACATGGGCAGGCCCATGGTGTTGACCGTCTCGATCAGGTTGGCAGGAGCGCCATAGGTGACGAAGGTGTCGGTGGTGCCGAGGGGGAAGGCAATGCCCTCTCCAGCCGGAACCAGGGTCTCGGTCGAGCCGGTGGCCAGGGTGACGGTGGCGTTGTATTCCTCGAACACCATGCCGGCGAAGGGGAAGCGGCGGCGCACATCCTCCCGGAGCGGCTGGGCGCCGGTGGAGGAGAAGTACTGGTAGGCCGCCTCCACTTTGGGATGGCTGATCAACTTGTCGAAGAAGGTGGGGCTGACCAGGGCGGTGACCGAGGTCATGGTCTCGCCCTTGAGTTCCACCTCCACCAGACGCAGCACTTCGCGGATCTTGGCCTGCACATTGGTGGCCGCCGTGCCGAGCGCGAAATCCACCTGCTGACGGACCAGGCCGAACTCGGCGAAGTAGTCGTAGAGGGTGGAACCCGAGCCATCGCGGACGATGCCGCGGAGCGCGTTGATCTCCATAAACTCGCGGGTCTGGGCATGCTTGGTGCGCATGCGGGTCAGCTTGCGTTCCATGACGGTGGCCAGGGGATCGGCGGCATCGGCGACACCGAAACCACGCACCCCCTGGACATCCTGAGGCGTGATGGAATCGTCGTGCGGGATCCACGGTACAGTGAACGACCGCATGGAGCGGGCGTCGCGGTTGGCAACGGTGGCCGGACCACCCAGCGGGACGGTGGGCAACAGGTTGAGGACGCCCTCGGCCTGCTCGATGATCACCGAGCGCTGGGTGACGCCCTCGAAGCGGAACAGGCCCATCTGGCCCAACCTGGTGTAGAGGTTGGGCAGGATGTTGATCGCCTGGGTCATCTCGGCCAGCGAATAGCCGCCCCCGTCGAAGGGATTGATAATTTCGACCATGGTATCTCCTGAGGTCAGGCGGTGACGCGGGCGACGAGGCCAGCGGTGGCGAGTTGAGAGAACTTGGCATTGCGCTCAGCCGGCAAATCGACGGAGGCGTCGAACACCAAGGCGGCCTGGGACAGGATCACCGGTCCGCGGACGGCGACCACGGCCAGGGTGTCGCCACCGGATGCGTCGATCGCTTCCAGCAGCACAGCACTGGCAATCTCCGCCCCTTCGTCACCGACCACCTGGGCGGCCGGCGACAGGCAGTAGTGCCCGTTGACGGTGATGCGTCCCAGGACGGAACCGAGGGCGTAATGGCTGCCGCCCTTCAAGGTGACGACCTCACGGCAATAGCTGGCATCGAACTCCAGCTTGAGCAGGTCGCCCAAGGTGGGCTGCATGGTCAGGACAGGCATGGTCATTCTCCGTGACGGGAGGCGGCTTCACGGGCGCGCCGGACGATGGGGCTTTCGGTGCTGGGCTTGGCCGCGGGGATGGGAGCGGTAGCCAACACATCGGCGGCATCGGATCGCGCCACCAACTGCTCCAGAACCGAGCGGCGCAACGCCTCCGGCTTGATGCCTTTGGTCAGAGCGTCAGCTGCGTCGATGCTCACACCCAGGCGAGCTGCCTGAGCCGCAATGGCGCTGATCTCGGAATACTCGGCTCGCAGGCGCTGCTCGATTTCTGCGCTGGGCTCGACGACGGGCTGCTGAACCGCAGCCATGACGGGGATGTCCCCCGTTTGCTCGGACATGATGAACTCCTTGGACTTGGACAAGACGGGGGAACGAGGGGAGGGGCGGGCCAGAGTGGCTCCGAGATCGGCCAATGCGACGCGGAGCGTGCCTACCTTGTCGGCTAAGCCCATGGCGACGGCCTGATCGCCACGATAGATGCCGGCCTCGGTAGCGCGGATGGCGTCAGGCGTCGTCTTGCGGCACTTGGCCACCAGATCGATGAAGCGACCGTAGAGGGCATCGACATCGGCCTGCAGGGTGGCGCGAGCCGTGTCCGACAGGGGCTGATGGGAATTGCCATCAATTTTGGCAGAACCGGCGTGGATGAAACTCCAGGTCAGTCCGGCCTGGGTATCGGCGCCGGATTCGTCGAGATGGACCGCGACCACGCCTACGGAGCCAACCTCGCCGGTCTGGGTGACGTAGAATCGATCCGCAACACATCCGATGGCATAGGCCGCCGATAGAGCAGCCTCATCGGCCACGGCCCAAATGGGCTTGCCGCACTGGCTACGGATCGCCTGGATCTGGTCGACCAAGTCGAACAGGCCACCGACCTCGCCACCGGGAGAATCGATGTCCAGCAGGATGGCCCGCACATTGGGGTCGGTGGCTGCGGCCTCGATGTCTTCGCCGATGTCGGAATACGAGCTGAGGCCACTGGCCGCGCCCAGATAGCTGGATCGGTTCACCAAGGAGCCCATCACCGAAATGATGGCGATGCCGTCGGGGGTCACCTGGGTGTCGGGGGCCTCAAACGGATCCTCATCGCCCACCGGAAAGGCCATGCGTCCAGCCAGCCGAGGAGCCATCACGCCCAGGATCACGTCCAATTTGGCGCGGGCAATCATCAGCGGCGCCCCGTAGAGACGGGCCGCCACATGGGGGAGATCAAGCATGGAAAACCTCAGTTGGGGGCTGCCGGATCGGCGGCATTGGGATCGCCGGGCGGCACGGGCGGCGGGCTGCCAAAAACCAAGCCCAGAGACTTCTCGCGGGCCTTGTCGGCCGCGATCTCGGCATCCACCTGCTCGGCATCGAAGCCACGTTCGGCCAACGCTTGGGTCCTGCTCTTGAGACCGGCGTCGATCTGCTCGATCTCGGCCCGGGCGTCCTTCATCGGGTCCACCCAATCCCACTTGGGCGGCAACCAGGAGCACGATTGTGCAAGGGCTCGAGCTTTCTCATAGCCGGGGATGGTCAAGGCGCCAGACATAACCGCCATATCCATCCAACGCTGCCAGACCGGCCGGCAGAGCTGGTGGACCATGACGGCATGCTGCCAAGCCTCGATCCGGCGCCGGAACTCCAGCAACGCGAGACGCGAGTTGGAGTAGTTGGCCTTCAGCATGTCATTGGACAGGTAGGCGTAGGGCACTCCCAGGGCAGCCGAGATCTGCAGCAAGGTCCGATACTGGAAGGCCTCGTAGGAGCCGCCCACATCGGCCGGTGCCGAGGTCTGGATCTGCTCACCCGGTTCCAGCATGACCACCTGGCCGGGCTGGACATCCATCAGACGATCGCCGGAGCCACTGTCCTCGGCAATGTCAAAGGGCTCGCCCGGTGACGGCGTGGTGACGAAGAGCGCGTACATGGCCGCCACCTTCTTACGGTCCAGTTCCGCGTCATCGTACTGATCCAGCAGGAATAGCTTCACGATGGCCGGGGCGAAGCGCGAAACGCCCCGCAACTGGCCGGCATCGACCGGGTCGATCACATGGATGATGTCGTCTGCTGGCACCCGGGTCAGTTCACCAGCCATACCGGGATCAGTCAGATCACCGGGATGGCGGCGCAGGAACCAGTAGGCCACCCGCCGACCGATGGCGTCGAACTCGATACCCTGGCGGATGACATTGCCGCCGGGCAGATCCTCATTGCGGTTCAGCGGCAGCATCTCGGAGGGCAGCATCTGAAGCTGCAGCGGCACCGCCAACCCATCCTCGGGTCGGCGGGGACGGAAGCGGAAGAACACCTCGCCTGCGATAAACACCTCCCGGGCGGCCCGGCGCTGCTGGCCGTAGAAATCGGTCAGCCCCTCCGCGTCACTGTCATCGGTCCAGGCTAGCCAGAGCTTCTGGACCGCGGCCTTCTGCTTGGAATCGCCAATGAGCGAGGACGGCTTGATGCCCGCGCCCACCACGTTGCCGGCCCAACTCTCAATGGCATTGGCGGCATAGCCGTTGTTGCGGACCAAATAGCGGGCCCGCGCGGTAATGTCCGGACCGGCCGCCGCGATCAGGGTATTGAGATGGGCGCGGGTCGCCTGGAAGCTCTTGAGTCGGCGATTGCCTTGGCCTGCCTCGAACCCACCCCAAAACCACGAGCCGCCGATCCAGGCGCCGAGCCTGCGGCGAACGCTGCCCAGCATGATCACAGCCCCTTGCTGGCGACGGTCAGCACCCGGCGGCGAGGCGCTCGGTTCTCGGCCTGGGCGATGCGGCGATCGAGGTCATTGAGAACCTTGTCGGCCTGGGCCAGGTCATAGTGGACGGTCCGATCGCCGACGGTGACCCGGCTGACCAGCGCATTGCGCCGGGCCAGCACCCGTTCGCGCTCGGCCTTGAGTTCGTCGATGGTCATGGATCATCCCCACGAGCAGCAAGGCTGCGCATGTCAGAGAAAATTTGATGTGTGCGATTGATGCCGGCACGGGTCGCCGGATACCGTATGGCAACGAAAGAATTCAAAGAGGCGGCACATGATCGAACCGATCGCCCGGATCAGGATCGAACTTCAAGACATCGAGCCCAAGATTTGGCGACGGGTGGATGTCCCTTTATCGACCAGCTTGATGGGGCTGCACGACATCATCCAGGTGGCCATGGGCTGGCAAGATGAGCACCTGTTTGATTTCCGGGTCGGGGACAAGATTTACAGCGAGCCCTATCCCGACGATGACATGTACGAGCGCAAGACCTACAACGCCAAAAGCATCCGCCTCAAGACGCTGGTCGAGCGAGGTGTCGGGCAATTCCTCTACACCTACGATTTTGGCGACAACTGGCAGCACGACATCGTCATTGAATCCGTGCGGGACGGTGATGCCGAGGTCGACTACCCCGTGTTCGTCGATGGCGCCAAGCGTTGTCCCCCCGATGATGTCGGAGGGCCTCCCGGCTTCATGGATTTCCTCGAAGCGATGCTCAATCCCACCCACGAGGAACATCGTCGGATGCTCGAATGGTACGGGAAGCCGTTTGATCCCCAGGATATCAACGAAGCCCATGTCCGGCGGGTGCTGTCCTGGTTTGCCGACCGTCGACGCGGCCCATTGGCCAGCCATCGTAATGGTCGCCGTAAGAAGGCGATCAATTAGCCCATGTAGCTGGATTGGAACACCCGCCGCGGGCGGCTATTGGCCCGCCGGATCTGACCGGCTTCCGGTTCATCAGGAGCCATGGCGTCGGGGTTTGCCGCGGCTTCGATCTGGGCCTCCAGATCCAGCCACTTGGAATCCGGCCAACGATCAGCCCCGACGATCCAGGCCGCTGCGCGGGCATAGACCCGACAATCCAGCGCCTCGTTGCGTTCACGCATCTTTTGCCATTCGAGCTTGGTGAAGCCACGGCGGTTCTTCACCGTCACCAGTTGCTCGGCCACGAACTGTTTGCACCACTCCGAATCCGCCCACGATGGCAGATGCACCGTTCCGGCCGGGTAACGGACACCCTCGGCCAGATCCTCATCGGTCGGTCTTTCGAGTCTCAAGAACCGATAGGTCTCGGACTTGAAGGTAGACACCGCCACCGTCCACAGCCTCGCACCGCGGCGGATCTTCTTGCCGCCCTCGGTGGCATCCACGAAGGTCGGCCCCGATACCGGGCTGGAGCGGTTGAAGCCCTCGACGCCCTTGATGGCCGAGACCTGGGTGATGCCGATCTTGCGGCTCCAGGTATAGACCGCCGAGGTCTCATAGCCGGTGTCGATAGCCAGCCGCGCAATGCGCAAGATGGCCCCATTGGCGTGTTTCCAGGTCTTTGCCAGGATGGTTTCCAGGCTTGCCCAGGTCTCCGCCTTCTCCGGGCCGCCATCGATGACGATGTGGTCGACCAGCCAGCTTTCCAGCCCGTGTCCCCAGGCCCAGACATCGATCTCGACGCGGTCCTTCTGGACGTCGGCCCCTGCGGTCAGGAACAGCGCCCCTGCCGGTACGGTGCCGTTGGCCCAGGCTTCCCGGCGATCGTACAGACGCTGCCAGTCGGGGGCTTCACCGGTCTCGACCCAGGTTTCGCCCAGAACGGTGTTGCGAAACACCCGGAGCGCATCATCAGACCCCTGGGCGGCCTCCCACATACGGGCAATGGTTTCCCAAGACTGCCAACCGGGCGGCGAATAGAGCGCCGAGATGTGGAAGCCGACGGTGCCGGGATCGGCTGCCTCGGTGGTGCTGCGCCATTCCCCGGCTGCCAGCATGGTGGCCTTGGCCGGTTCGAAGATCGGCTTTTCGCAGTCCTCACAAAGGTAATGGACGCTGGCCGGTTGGTTCTTCTCCCATTTGAGCCGCTCGAACTTCAGCCACTGCATGGCCTCGCAATGAGGGCATGGCACGAAGAAGCGACGTTGGTCGCTGGCATCAAATTCCCGCTCGATCCGGGACAGGCCGCGGATGGTTGGGGTCGATACCAGGAATGCCTTGGCGCGATGGGCGAAGGTGGCCATGCGGGCGCAGGCCAATGCCACCGGGTCGCCCTCTTCATCGGCGGAAGCCGGATAGGCATCCACCTCATCGAGGAACAGGTAACGGGCCGGCATGGAGCGCAGGCCTACTGCGCTGTTGGCGCCGGTCATCACCAGCACGCCGCCGGGGAAATCCTTGGACAGCATGGTGTTGCCGGCGTCGCGCGACCGGGCCGGCTTGACAAGATTGCGAAGCGCCGGGCTTTCATCGATCAGGGTATCGATGCGCTGGCGTGAGTTGCGCTTGGCCATCTCCACGGTGGGCTGGACCGCCAGGACCGGGCCGGGGGCATGGTGGATGATGAAGCCGAGGAAATTGTTGCCGGCTTCCGTCGCCCCGACCTGGGCGCCCTTCATGAACACCACCCGCCGACAGGGATGCGACGGCGACAGGCAATCCATGATCTCACGCAGGTACGGCGTCCGACTGGTGCGATAGCGGCCAGGCTCGGCCGAAGCCCTGCTGGACAATATCCGGTGTCGATCCGACCATTCCGAAACGGTCATCGCCGGATCGGGCCGCAGGCCATCGCTCCAGGCGCTTAGGAGTTCCTCGGCCCCATCGAAGCTGATCAGATCACCGGAACTCCGGCCGGATGTCGGAAAGTTCGGCGAGATGGGCTCGGACATGGGCTTCCAACAGCGTCTGCATGGTGTGAGGCTCGATGCCAGCCTCCACCGCCATCTGAGCGGCCACCCGCGCCGGCCAGGTCACCCAGGAATCCCGTTCCTGACGGGCCAGCTTGAACACCAGGGCCAGGGCCTTGGAACGGTCGACCACCTCATCTTTGAGTTTGGCCACCTGGATGCGGGCGCGCTGGGCCTTGGCCACCTCGTGCATGGTGCGCGCCTGGGTGAAACTGGCCGCAGGCGGCGTGTCGTTCACCTTGGGCGGTGCCGATGGTTTCGTGGCTGTGGCCGGGGCTGTCGCCTTCGAGGGTGGCGGCGGACGTTTGGCTGGATCGGTTTGAGCGTCCCAGGCGGCATCGGCCTTGATGGGGTCAATGGTGCCGTCGGCTTCTTGTGGGATCCGGCCAGAGCGGGCGGCTTTCATCACCGCTACATGGCTCACGCCGCGATGGCGCGCATAAGCGCGAACCGATAAGCCCATGATCGAAAGTCCGCAAAATTCGCAATGAAATCATCTGGTTATTGAGTTGATGGTGTGGGCGCCGAGAGCGATGGATGGGTCACCAACCAAGGAGATCGCCATGACCCAGCTTTCCGACACCCAAGCCGTTATCCTGTCTACCGCCTGCGCCCGCGAGGGCGGATTGGTTCTGCCTCTCACCACCTCCCTGACCGGCGGGGCGGTCAATGCGGTGCTCGGCAGCCTGATCAAGAAGGGGTTGATCGAGCCCACCGCCGCTGAAGGCGGGGCGCCGATTTGGCAGGAGGGCGATGACGGTACGCCCCTGACCCTTCGAGCCACCCCGGCTGCCTATGCCGCGCTCGGGATCGAAACCGATGTGATCGCGGACGTTCCGCCAGCCACTCCCCGCCGCCGCCGGGACGGCAGCAAGCAGGAGATGCTGATTTCCATGCTGAAGCGGCCCGAGGGCGCCAGCATCGAGGAGATCTGCAGCGGGTTTGATTGGCAGCCCCATACGGTGCGGGGCGCCATCGCCGGGACTTTGAAGATGAAACTCGGTCTCGCAGTGATCAGTGAGAAGGTCGAAGGGAGGGGACGGGTCTATCGGCTCGATGAGCCTGCAGAGTGACGCCGCTCGACTTCGGAAAGGATCATCAAAGCTTGATCGAGGGCCGGCATGTCACCGGCCCTCGACGCGCGTTCCACGTGGTGCCGCGCGATATCTAGCGCGGATGGACCATGGGCATGGATCAGTTCATCGGCCGCGCGAGATACCGCGTGAGGATCGACGGCTATGGGACTTGCCTATTTCTTCAGGGCCGAGGAGGCCTTGAACTTGATGGTCGAGGACGCCTTGATCTCGATGGTCTTGCCGGTCCGGGGATTGCGCCCCTGGCGAGCGGGGCGCTCCGACTTGGAGAAGGTGCCAAAGCCGATCAGGCTGAACCGGCCTTCCGTCTTCACGCCATCCAGAATGGTGGCGATCACGGCATCAAGGGCCTCATCGGCCTGAGCAACAGTGCAGCCGGTGGCGGTGCGGATGGCTTTGGAAATCGCGGCTTTGCTCATACTGTGTTTCCTTCCCGGACAATAATCCCGGAAGAATACTAAGGGCATAAGGCAGACTTGTCACCGGAAGCGTTCAAAGGCCCGCCTCAGTAAGTAGCTCCGGATCAGTGAAACCACCGTGAATACCGCGCCGATGGCGAGGTCATCCGCCAAAGTGACGTGGACGCCGAATAACGGGAAAACCACGCTCTGGGTCGCAACGGCAATGCCATAACCCACGCCGACATTGGCGAAGGATTCGACTAGCGACATGCGACGCGATTGCCTCATGGCTTCCGCTCGGGCGTAAGGTCCTCGAAGCTCCGGCCATCGCCCTCCAGGATGGCCTTCTGGCCGGTCAGTTTCTGCCAGCGCCCGATCACCACATCCACATAGGCCGGGTTCAGTTCAATGGCGACGCAGACCCGGCCAGTGGTTTCGGCGGCAATCACCGTGGTGCCGCTGCCGGCGAAGGGCTCATAGACAGCATCGCCCTCGGCACTGTTGTTAAGGATGGGACGGCGCATGCATTCCACCGGCTTCTGGGTGCCATGGACGGTGGCCTCGTCCTCGTCACCACCCGAACCGATGGCCCATACCGTGGCCTGATCCCGAGCCCCTTGCCAATGGCCGGTGCCGTTCTTGCGGACCGCGTACCAGCAGGGCTCGTGTTGCCAATGATAATCCCCGCGCCCCAGCACGAAGCGGGGCTTCGACCAGATGATCTGGGCCCGCACCTTGAAGTCGTTGGCCTCCAGGCTGTCGGCCACGGTCTTGGCGTAGATGGCTGCATGCCAGACATAGGCGACTTCGCCGGGGAACAGGGCCCAGGCCTCGCTCCAGTCGGCACGATCATCATTGGCGACCTTGCCTGTGCGGGTGGTGGACGACACGCCAGCCTGATTGCGCCAGGACGGATCGTATTCCACGCCATACGGTGGGTCGGTCACCATCAGGTGCGGCTTCGCGTTCGCCAGCAGGCGGTCGACATCGGTGACCACCGTTGAATCGCCGCAGAGCAGTCGATGCTTGCCGAGGCACCACAGATCACCAGGCCGGGATACCGGCTGTTCTGGCGGTTCCGGGACTTCGTCCTCAGCCGCATCATCACCCTGGCCCTCGTCATCGAGGGGAGCCATCAGGTCTTCAAGTTCCTGGTCTGAGAAACCCGTCAGAGCCAGATCAAAGCCCTCCTCATTGAGGGCATGGAGTTCTGCGGCCAGAGTCTCGTCGTCCCAACCGGCATTCAGCGCCAGCTTGTTGTCGGCGATGATGTAGGCGCGGCGCTGGGCTTCAGTCAGATGATCGATCAGCAGGACCGGCACCGTGTCCAGTCCAAGGCTCTTGGCGGCAGCCAGTCGGCCATGGCCCGCGATGATGTTGCCCTGGCTGTCGGCGAGGACCGGATTGGTCCAGCCGAATTCGATGATGCTGGCGGCGATCTGGGCGACCTGGCCGTCCGAGTGGGTCCGCGAATTGCGGCCATAGGGACGCAGGCGATCGAGCGGCCAATGCTCGACGGCTTCGGGCAATTGATGGGGCATTATCGTTTTCCAGCGTTCTGGATACGGCGGCCCAGCCAAGCCATCACTGGGACTGCCATGGAATTTCCCAGTGTCCGATAGCGGGGGCCGTCGGGGCAGTTCTCTGCCGTTTTGTTTCGCCAAGGGATCAGGGTGTAATCGTCTGGGAAGCCCTGGAGCCGTTCGCATTCCCTAGGCGTCAGGCGACGCACCGCCATATCGGCCGAATGGACTGCGAAGGGTGATTTCTCGAAGGCCTGCAGGCAGTCCGTGTGATCCACGGCAATGCCGAGCGATGACTGGGCATTGCCGCTCTTGTGCATATTGAACGCCACGTAGGTCTGCTGTTTGGCGCCCGGCTCGGCCGCAAGAGCACCGGCAACATCAAGGTGCCGGACTTCGTTCCGTTGGTTCTGGGTAAACGCCACGGCGTGCTGCTTGCCCGCCTGCAACGTGAACATTGGATCGCCGTCGCTGCCGATGCCGATACCGGCGCGTGGGTCGGAAGTACTGTTTCCCGTGCGGGCACCGGCCTCCAGAATCGGGATGGCAACTGGCACCAGGGGGGTACCGCGTCCAGTTCCATCTTCAGAGGCGTCGAAGCCCTCACCACGTAGACTATGGGCGACCAGCGTGTCAGTGCAGTCGCTATCCACGCCACGGGACAGGTCGCGTGCCCGCAAGGTAGTAGCGACGAAGGTTTCGGTCTCAAAGTCCATCCGCCCGCTGGCTGAGGCACAGGCGTTGAGCGCTGTAGCGAGGTCAATGGGGCCAGAGGTGTTGTTGCCGCCAAAGGCCTCGGCGATCAGCCCTCCGTCAAGATCGAAGTCGGTCCCGAGCCCGCCACCGCCATGAGTGCGTGCGCTAATCGTGGGGGCAATTTTTTGCCCCGTTTCTCGGCACGGCGGATGATCCCGGCGCACGCCTTCGCGCTCAAAAAGTACCTGGACGGGATTAGCCCTGTCTCCAGCACCTGCGACAACGAACACACGGCGGCGGCGTTGGGCCAAGCCGAAATATTGGGCGTCGAGCACCCGCCACGCGACTGTGCGCGCGGGGCCAACGACAACACCAGAGTCCGACCATTTTCCCCCTGGCGGGAAGACCGGACCATCTTCTCCGGCCAATCCGCCCAGAAGGCACCCGAAGGCGTTGTCGCGGGTGGACAGGACGCCGGGGACGTTTTCCCAAACAATCCAAGCTGGATCGATGGCATCGGCAAGTTCCACAAATTTGAGGGCAAGGTTGCCGCGGGCGTCATCAAGCGACTTACGCAGGCCCGCCACCGAGAACGCCTGACAGGGTGTTCCGCCTACCAGAATGTCGATCTTGCCGCGCCAATCCGCTCCGTCGATGCGGGTCATGTCGCCGAGATTGGGAATGGCTGGATGGCGGTGCGCCAGAACGGCGGAAGGAAATGGCTCGATCTCAGCGAAGAATGCAGCCCGCCAGCCCAACGGCTCCCAGGCCGCCGTCGCAGCTTCGATCCCGCTGCACACCGAACCGTAAACCAGGCTCGGAACGTGCAACATCGGGCCGAGCGCCGGGGAGCATGGCTCAGAGTGAAGCGCATCCATGAAGGCGGTAACCGGCTGGGGCTGGTAACTGGAGGGCGGTTACCGAGGCGGATTGTATGGTCCCGCAAACACGAAAGGCGCGCGGGCCTAGGCCTTGCGCGCCTCAGGTGGGGCTTTCCGGTAACCGGGGTGGTAACTCAGTTTTCGGGGCTGTCGCTAGCGATCTGGAGCGCCTTGCCCGCCCGCATAGGTTGCTAGCCAGGGAGGACCCGCTCGATTTCTTTGGCCGGAGGAAGGGCATCGCCTTCGTTCCCCAGGCTATGGGCTGACCCTACCACTTTTGGCCCGATATGTTGCACCCCATGATGTTGCAACAGTGTTGCACGGACTTCCGCCCCTTTGCGGGGTGTTGAGCCGGGCGGCGATAGTGACCAGGGCATAGGTCCAACGTCGCCAGGCGGTGGTGCGATCACAGCCGAATTCATGGGCGATGGCCTTCCAGGGCCGGCCGCAGGCGCGGTGCCAAACCAATCGGCTCTCTTCGATCTCAAGCCAGCGCAGCCAACCCAGGGTGACGTCCATCTGGTCGATGGCCTTGGCGGAGGGTGGG
This sequence comes from Magnetospirillum sp. XM-1, assembly GCF_001511835.1. Taxonomy (NCBI): domain Bacteria; kingdom Pseudomonadati; phylum Pseudomonadota; class Alphaproteobacteria; order Rhodospirillales; family Rhodospirillaceae; genus Magnetospirillum; species Magnetospirillum sp. XM-1. The sequence continues at coordinate 38,561 of NZ_LN997848.1, read as the reverse complement.
CCGGGGCGGACCTGGACCTCATCCCGACCAAATGCGTCCCAGTAGTCCCGGACGATCTCCGGCCAAGCGGTGACGTAGCCCTGGACCTTGACCCGAGGCAGACGGCGAAGCGTCTCGGCGGCTTCCTCCAGGTAGACGGCCACCATCTTCGGCGCCCAATGAAGATCATCCATGCGAGTTCTCCTCCGTCGGGCGTCGCCCATAAAGTTTTGCTCCCAGTTGCCGCACCAGTTCCCGCTCGGGCCAGGTGAGGCGATCGTCGTTTTCGGCAATGACCAGGACGCCGCGTTCCTGCCAGCCGTCCCGCTTCACCTGTTCGGGATCTCGGCGGGTGCCGCCATAGCCGGGCGGATGCCACCTCATCGGACACCTCCCTGGGTGTCGATCACCCAGGTCAGGATGGCCAGAGCATCGGCCTCGTTATCGTCCTCGGGGGTGAAGCCCTTGGACCGCATGGCGGCGATTACCGCATCCTTGCCAGCATTGCCCTTGCCGGTGGTGTGACGCTTGATGGTGCCGACCGGCACACCCTGATAGGGGATATGGTTCAGTTCGCACCAGGCCGAGAGATGGGCCAAGAAGCCGCCATAGAGGTGCGCAGCGTCAGTGCCGGCATGGCGACGGACTTCTTCGAAGCAGACTGAGCCAATCTCCTTGGCGCTGCTCAGCAGGTGATCCAGCCAGGAGCGGAAGCGCAGATAACGCATGCCGCCGCCCTCGTAGCGACTGGGCCGGAACTGCATGGTGCCGGAGACGATGGTGCCATCGGCCAGAAGCATGGCCCAGCCGGTGGTGCTGCCCAGGTCGAGCGTCAACACCGCGGATTTGCTGGTGGTGACGGATGTGTCGGGTTCTCCCTTATAACCCGTACACGCGTGCGCGCACGCCCGCGTGACGTAGATATAGGAGGGACCCGTCACATCCGTCACCGCATTGATTTCACAGCGTTCTTTCTTTGAGTGCATGACCTAGAACTCCATATCCTCGGAGGTGTCAGTTCCCGCGCACAGTCGGACTCCCCGGAAATGGCGGGCAGTTTTGCTGCGCCACTGCTCCAGCCCTCGATTGACCAGGTTTTCCGCGAATCGCTTGATGGAGCCGGTGAACTCGCCGTTCGCCTCGGTCCAGTTCTTCCAATCGGCAAACAGGGCCGAGGTGGTCTCGCTGAAGCTGTTCCCGCGCTCGCAGCGCTCATCCAGCCAGCGGCCGAAGGCATCCTCGGACTCGAAGTATTCGTCGGTGGCGGCCATCACCGCGGCCGGGGGCCGCAGACCGGTGCGTTGCCAGGCCAAGCAACCTTCGACGGCCCATGCTAGGATGCCGTCGCGCTCGGCCAACAAGCGGTCGGACAGTTGCTTGTCGCGCTTGGCCGGCGGGATGGTGATGGTGAAGGGCACCATGTGCAGGCGCCGCCGCATGGCCTCATCGACGTTGCGGATGGCGGGCTTGTGGTTGCCTGCGACCAGCAGCTTGAACTGCGGGATGAACTCGAAGAAGTCCTGGCGCATGAAGCGGGCGGTGATCTTGTCGCCACCGGTCAGTGCCTTGAGCTTACTCTCGGCCCAGCGGCGTCCCTGTTCGGTCTCGATGGAGGTGACGATGCGGGCGCCCCGCAGCCCCGCCATGTCGGTCGGGTGCCGCTCGGACGTGGTGGCCATGAACATGTCCATGGCGGCGACGGTGGCGTAGTCCCCCAGGATGGCGGTCAGGGTATTGGCAAAGACCGATTTGCCGTTGGCGCCGGTGCCGTAGAGGAAGAACAACGCATGCTCGCTGGTCACGCCGGTGAGGCAGTAGCCGGCGACCCGCTGCAGATAATCCTGCAGATCCTTGTCGCCGCCGGTGACAGTGGCTACGAACTGCCGCCAGATCGGACAATCGCCCTGGGGTGTCGCCATGGTGATCTTGGTCATGGCCAGGGCGCGATTGTGCGGCTGGATCTGGCCGCTATGCAGGTCGACCACGCCGCCGGGGGTGTTCAGCAGCCAGGGATCGCGATCCCACACCTCGGTGGTGGCGGCATGACTGCGGTCCGCCCGAGCCAGGCGTTCGACGGCGGCGACGGTGGAGGCCGATGACAATTTGGATCGGAGCTTGGCAGAACGGGCTGCGGACGCGGCATCCCGACAAATGAGCCGGGCCATATCGTAGGCCAACAGGGTGCTTTCGCGCTCCCAGCGGCAACCGGTCCACAATAGCCATTGGCCCCAGCCGGCAACGAAACGCCAATCCTCGGCATGGGTCTGTGTGAAAGCCGCGGCCAAGGCATCTTCCGTGAAGGCGACGGGCTCGGCGTCCTCATCGTCGTCTTCCATGTCTTCGTCAGCCAGATCATCTCCGTCCAGGGCGTCGCCGTGCCGCTGATCGCGTACCCACAGGCGCTCCGCTTCGCGCTGAAGCCGGTCCATGGGCCAGGGCGGATCGATCCGGGCCTCGTTGTAGGCGACGATCTCATCCCAGGCATCCGCCGGGGAGATGTGGCCGTCACGGCAGCGCCGGATCCAATACCCCATCACCCGCGACAGCGCATCGAACCGGGTGGTGCCATCCATGCCGCCTTCACGGACCTGCTGGCTGAACAGGTCGGTCACCGAACCGCGGGCGGTGCCCGCATCATTGAAATCCAGCCAGGACGATCCCTCGCCATCCAGGGGAGGCATGGCCAGAACGGCTTCCACCAGTTCGCCCAGGTCGCGCTCGACCGAACCGGCCGACAAGATCTCGACCAGGCGTCGACAGCCATTCTTGGCGTGGATGGTGCCAGCAACCCGGATGGGCTGATGGGCCGAACGGAACGAGGGGTCACCGCCGACCTTGGTGGCGATGATGTGACGGACCCGGCAGACAGTGGTGATGTCGTCGCCTTCAGCAGGTTCGGTCAGGCGCCAATAGAGGTGGAGCTTGCGCTGGCCTTCCGGGGTGACACCGCCCGAGGCCACTTCCATGGTGGCCGGGCCGATGTGATGGATCAGGTGCTCGCGCTTGCTGGCGATGTCTCCGTGATCCAGGTCGACCAGAACCACCTGGGTTTGGACCACGTCGTCGGACTTGGCCGAGCCGTGCTTGGCGACGGTGCCAGGCACGACATAGATGGCCATGTCACCATGGGCGGCCCACTGGGCCTGCCGGACCAGGTTGGTCGCGAGGTCGGCGTCGGCCTCGAGGAAGGGCGTATGCGAAGGTTGGGCTTCGTCCGTGCCCTTCTCCGGCAATGCCCGCACCGGTACCCAGCCATCACAATAGCCGAATACCAGTTCGGCATAGGCCGTGATCATGGCGGGATCGGGTTCAGCACCGCCCACGATGGAAACCGGAATCTGCGCGGTCATGCCCAGCACCTCATCTTCCAGGGGCAGAACCGGCATTCGAAGTAATCAGGATCGGAGGTCATGCGCGGCAGCAATTCGCCGGCATCAGTGGCCTGCAGAATGCGGACAGCGCGATCGCTGGTCCGCTGGGCCAATTCCCCGTCGAACGGCACCAGTTCGTGGTGCAATTCGGCGGTGTCCTTGTTGATCGCGGTGAACAGCGCCGGGCTGGCCGAGATACCGGTGACAGCACCCTCCATGTAGGCCTGGTACAGCGCGATCTGCGCTGCATAGATCGGCTTGGAGACAGTGACACCCTTGGCCACCGTTTCACGCCAGTTCTTGGCGTTCATGGTCTTGCATTCCCACAGGGCGGGATAGCCCATCCCGGGGATGACAGGGCCGTCGGCCAGGATGCCGTCCACATGGCCTCGGACACGGCCACCAGCCACCGAGAAGCCGAATTGCTCGCCGTCGGGCCGGTTGCCTTTGCGGGTGTAGATGTCGAAACCAGCCCGCCGCAGCCAGCGGATAGCTACATCTTCCAGGGCATGACCGATGGCGAAGATGCGAAGCGTCTGGCCATTGAAATCGGCCTCGGGGTCCTTGGGCGCACCGGCGAATTCGTACTGCAATGCCCGCTCACAGGAATGGCCCAAGCGGGAGCCGCCGAGATAGGTCCTGGGCGGTGTCGCATCCCGATCCGCGGCCAAACCGGAATCGATCAGGGCGTTGATGCGTTCGGCGAGGCTGGGTTGGTGATTGAAGTCCAACATCAGAACGGTATCTCCGTGCTGTCGGACGCCGCGGTGGTGCGCATGGCGTCCTGAAACCCTTCAACGGCAGCTTCGATCAGGCCCAGAACCTGGACCTCGGTGAGCTCGGCCAATCGCTTGTCCCAGCCAATCTCGTCCATCAGTTCGGCGACCAGCTTCATGGCGGCGCGGATCGCGGCCTGTTCCTGTTCGGTGAGGTCAACCATGGCCGGCGATCTCCGCGCCAATCGCGACCAGAAGCCCTGGCAGGCCTTGGAGCAGAACCAGACCGATGGCCGAGGCCGCTTCGATCGCACCGGGTCGCGCCAGCCAAAGCCATGGGCAGGCTGATGACAGACCGCGCACAGCACCCCACGTGGATGCCAGAGGCGAAGGCGGGTGTTGGCGGACATGGGCGCCTTCCATCACGCAGCCCTCGCCGAGGTATCGTTGCTGGCATCGAACACCAGGGTGCGGATGGCCTGGCGATTGAATCGAAACGCCAGCAGCGCCGATGCCTGATAGCGGGTCAGGCTGAGGTCCTGGCGAAACTCCACCGGCAGCAAGGCCAACTGCTTGTCGGTGGGAGGCTGGTTCAGCCACCGCCGCGACTTGTGGGCGCTTTCGTCGGTTTCGTTCTGGTTCAGCCAGTCATCGGCAGCAGCCAGGCAGACGGTGCGATCTCCGATCGCCAACAGATGGGGCATCCCCCTGGCGAGGCCGCCGACGCCATACCAACGACCGTTGAGGAAGAAGACGCCACCCCAGGCATTGAAGCCACTGGCCACCAGCGCGGCATCGTCGCCGAACAAGTCGCACCACCGGAAGCTGGAGCGCTTCAGCAGGTCGATCTCGGTCATCAGGAATTCCGTGACCGGGGTGCCGGGGTCGGAGGCGGCGCGCTCCCAGACATGGCCGCAGAGGGGGCATTCGGTGACGCCGAGCGGCACCACGGCGCCGCATTCCGGGCATTCCTTGGTCGGCGCCTCGCCGTTACCCTCGCTGCCGTTCAGGTCGATGTCCTGTTCCAGCGAGCCATGCAGGATGCTGGATGTGCCGAAGTCCAGGACGATGCAGTCGGTCTTGATGATCCCGGGATGCTCTTCCGGACTGACCGTCCGCAGGCCCCGGCCGACCATCTGGATCATGGTGCTCTTGTAGGAACTGGGACGGAGCAGCACCACGCAGCTGGTGGGGGGATGATCCCAGCCTTCGGTCAGCACCGCGACATTGACGACGACCTGGGCCTTGCCGGCAGCGTAGTCGGCCAATGCAGTCTTGCGTTCGCCATCGGGCATCTCGCCGGTGACCATGATGGCTTGGATCCCGGCGCTTTCGAAGGCAGTGGTGACGCTACGGGCGTGTTCCACCGTGGAGCAGAACACCACCGTCTGGCGCCCGCCGGCCTTGGCCTGCCAATGGCGAATGACCGCCTCGTTGACCGGCACGGTATTCATCACCCGTGACACCTCGGCCATGTCGAAATCGTCGCCGGAGCAGCCGACCTTGGCGAGATCCTCCTGGACGCCGACATCGATGACGAAGGTCCGGGGCGGAACCAGATGGCCGGCGGCGACCAACTCGCCGATCCGGATCTGATCGGCCACGTTGGAGAAGATCGGCCGCAGGCCCTTGCGGTCGCCGCGATTGGGCGTGGCCGTGACGCCGTAGATCCGGCACATGGGGTTTCGGTGCAAAGCCTGGTCGATGATCCGGCGGTAGCTGTCAGCCGCCGCATGATGGGCTTCGTCAATGACCAGCAGATCGATGGTCGGCATGCTGTCCAGGTTGGCCTGCCGAGCCAGGGTCTGGACCATGGCGAAGGTCACCTGGCCCTCCCAGGACTTGGCCTTGGAATCCACCACCGACGTGGTCAGCAGCGGGGCGACGCGGCCAAACTTGCTCCGATTCTGATCGGTGAGCTCATCGCGGTGGGCAAGCACGCAGGCTTTGGCCTGGGTGCCGCCGATCACCTCGGTGGTAGTGGCAGACAGCATGATGGTCTTGCCGGCACCGGTGGGCGCGACGCCCAGGGTGTTTTGGTGCTCGTCGAGCGCGCGGGCGCTACGCTCGACGAACAGCTTCTGGCGGGGGCGCAGCAGCATGGCCGTTCCCCTTACTGGGCCCAGGACGGACGATTGCCGGTATTGGCGACCGTCATGCTGGTGGACTGCCCGGCGGGCTTGGGCGCCGAGCTGACGATCCCCATCAGGCCGGCATATTCCTTGTGATCGGGTGTGATGGCGGCACGGATCTCATTCTTGTCGTCGCCGTTGGTGTCCTTGCCGACGTCGATCTTGGCCACGAACTCGATGCCATCCAGATCGCCAATGCCGCTGATGCGCCGCGCCGCTTGGGCCTGGGGCGACGAATCCTTGTCGGACAGGCCGCGGGCGGAGTTCAGCATGGCGCGCACCAGGGCGCGGCCCATGTTGCCCCATTCCGGACCCTTCGGACTGTAGAGGCCGATCAGGGTGAAGATCTTGCGCCGGGCGTAGGGGCCTTCCAGCACGGTGAATTCACCGCTGATATAGACCGAGCCGGTGGTGCCGCGGGTGGCATAGCCGCCAGTCCACCCCTGGGTCGGGTCGTCGTAGCCGCCGGGGCGGATGGACAGCCGGACCTTGGCGATGGTGCCCTTGGGGATGATGTTGACGACCGGTTTGGCGTCGTTGAAGTCGTTCCAGGAATTAGCCATGACAGTGCGCTCCTCTCGTCAGGATTGGGCGTGTTCGGAATTGGTGGGGGCCGGGGCGGCTGGGCTGGGGCGGCCATATTCCAGGCGCTGGGCGGCAGGCGCGGCGGGGCCGCGGATCTTGTCCATCAAGCGGCCGAGATGCGGTTCTTCGATCAGATCGAGGCGCCCACTGCGGTCCTTGGCCGGATAACCCCAGGCGTTCAGGGTCTGGCAGATGAAGGCCCGGTGAAGGTGGCCGTCGTCGCCCTTCACGTCGGTCATGGTGATGACCTGATCGACGATGCCGGGGAGTTCCAAGCCGGTCTTGGCCCCATCGATCTGGGGCACGAAGACCTTGCGGTTGAAGTCGTCCAACTTCTCGTCCAGGACGCCCACGAAGATGATGTTCTTGCCGCGGGTGTGCTGCAGGTGGGTCAACCAGCCGATCATTTCACGGCCGTGCAGGCCGTAGGCTCCGCGGATGTCGGGTTTGCCGGTCTTGTCCGAGAACGCGTCCGGCTGGCCGCGGCACCACTGGAAGCAGAGACGGCCTGCCACCGTGATCGAGTCGATGAACACCGTGTCGTAGCGATCCAGAACCGTGGGGTCGCCGAACCGCTCGCAGACCGCGTCGTAATGGGCCTGGCTGTAGGGCTGGTCGTCGCGCAGTGCCGGATTGGGGCCGCCGATGAAGACGGCGAAGTCGCGGCATTCAGGCCAGGTGCGCGGCCGGATGGTGTCACCCGGCCAGCCCTCGATGGCGAGGTCGCCCGCCTCGAGATCCATGAACAGTGCCGTCGAATACGGCTGGCCATTGGCCAGGGTCGTGCTCGACAGCAGCGTCCACAGGAGCGAGGTCTTGCCGATGCCGGGCCTGCCGAAGATGCAGGCCTTGATGCCACGGGGCTCCGCCAGCCGCTGGTCGGCGGTGATGATGCGGAAGCCCTGGTTGGGGATGGATGGGGTGCTCATCACACCCCCTCCACGGCGCGGACCGCCGCATCGACCGCATTGGACACGCCCATGGCACCGGCACAGCGGGCGTAATCGTGAAGGCGGCGCAACGCCGAAACCTGATGGATCAGGTTCGCCGACACCTTGTCCAGCGCCTGGATGGCGAGGGCCACGTCATCGACGCTGGCGTCTTCGATGGCCTTGACCACCGAGGCGGTCTCGTCGCCGATCGGGGGCACCTCGATGGTGTCCGGGATGGCGTCGAAGGACATCTTCTTGCGCAGGCGTTCGAGCAACTGGGTAGACATAGGGGTGCTCCTTTTCGTCAGAGCCAGATTTCGTCGGAAGTGCTGCTGCCGGGCCCTGACGCCGCTCTGGAGCCTGCGGTCGAGGTATTCGCCTTGATGGCTGTTCCATTCCCCCGAAGGCCCGGCATGAAGTGCTGGGCTCAGTCGTCGCCCGTCGCTTCGCGGGGGCTGTTCGGCGTCTGGCCGGATTCGGTGGCGTAGATGGAATAGAGCGGAGTGCCGTCAGCAGCCGTACCGGCGCCTTCAATGCGATAGTCCTCGCCAGGCTCGATCACCTGGTTCAGTTCCCAACGCCGGTACAGGCCGGGCAAACGGAGGAACTGGTTGTCCGAAGAATCGTGCATTCCCAGGCTTCCCTTGGCTCCTGGCCGGACCATCCGGACCAATCGAAAGGAAAACGCGGTGCAGCAGCGGGATTTGGGACAGGCCCGCATCAGATTTCTCCCAGCACGTCACGAAGACGGGCCAGGGCGCGCTGGTAGCGCTTGCGGACGGCGTCATAGCCGAGGCCAAGGCGGTCAGCGACATCACGCTGGCCTTCGCCCATCATCACCACGGCGACAACAATGTCGGCGTCGTTCCCAATCAGATCGGTCAGGACACGATGGACAAAGCCGGCCACCGCATCAGGATCAGTCCCGGCCGGCAGGCCGAAGCTCGAAGACGTGGATGCGTGAGAAGCGAATTCGTCGGGATCGGGCAGTTCCTCATACGTCGCAGCCTCCGCCCACCGGCGACGAAGGTCGTCACGGATATCGCGCTCGACATTGGTGATCAGGGTGGCCGCGACCCGGTTGATCCGGCTCAAATCCGCCCGCTGCATGCCCATGGCAAAGCGGCCGGCGATCTCGGAGGCCAGTTCATTGGGGTCGGAACGGAAGAAACGCCAGAGCCGCCGATAAAGAGCATCAAGCCCGGGCCAGAGTCCCAACCACACCATGGCGGTGGCGACATCGCGGTCATTTCGGTGCCGCTGCGCCGCTGCGACCAGGGTGGCCAGGATCAGATCCTTGTCGCCTGGGTCGCCATTGCGACTATGGAGATGATCCAGCACCGCAGTGGTGTCGACAAAGCGTCCAAGAACGGGATGTTCCCGTCGCAGAAGCTCGAACTGGGTGTTGGACGAGTGAAGGGTGAGGGTCCGCTCGAAATCCGCTTGGATTTGCTGCCAGAGAGCGCGCACGAGATGCCTGCCTTACGGCCGGGCATCTCGTGCCTCCTGGTGGCCAGGTCAGGGTGTCGAGCGCCTCTGCGATTTCATTGGGGGGTAGGTGAGAGCGTCAGCTCTCGGGCGTGGTCGCGTGGTTGAGCGTGCCGCAGCCACGGCAGGTGGCCTGAACCGGGAAGCCCACGAAATACTCGTGGCCATGACCAAAGCGCAGGTGCATGCGGCCGTCCTGGCAAATGCCGAGCAGCTTGCCGCAGCGCGTGCAGCGCCATTCGGCGTTCAAGGTGGTGGGGTTGATCTTCGCAGCGCCGGACATGCTCGTCGGGGCGGCCTGGCGCGGAGGGAAGGGAGTCGGCATTGAAGTGCTCCTCTGATCGATGGAGCCCTTCTATTGGCCCAAAGAATCGGAGCTAGTCAGACCCCCCAATCGGAGCCGGATCGGAGTTGGCCGTCAGTAGGCTATCTCCCACACCCCTTTTCTAGGGCTTCTGAGGAACTGTTCCTTCAGCTTGTCCCAGAGCGGCTGGTTGAAAATATTCGCCATCGACTGGTCCTCGGCGATCCCTTGGACGAGATCCTTTGTCGCCATCGGCATTGGACCTGCATTGTGAGCATCTACCAATTTCTGGAGAACCTGGATTCGATGCCCGCCTTTGATGTCGATGCTGCCCTTCCCCGGCACGAACAGGGTCGCGATCTCTTCCCCTAAGCGGGTGAGTTCGACCGCCTGGCCACCGCGGGCCAAGATCCGGTGCCTTCTGAACACCGACCGGAGCTTGTCTGCCATCAATTTGATTTCAGACTGGGCATTGTCGATATGGTCGGCCAACTGCGTCAGAACGTTGGCCGCCAGGCATGGCCCAGGAGCGTTGCCGGCCTGCAGAACCAGTCCGATGCCAAGGTTGTGGCGTGCCCTAAGCTCTGTATCGACGCTGGACCGCACTTTCTCACGGTTGAGGCCACGCGCAAGGTAAATCGGAACATCTCCACCATCGACCACTAGCGTCCCAAGGTAGAGAAGTTGGTCGGTAAGCGTCTCGAAGGCGGGCGCGTCTAGAACTTGTTCGAGACGTGACTTCAGGTGTTCCGCGACCCAGCCACCACGCACCCGATAGATCCTGTAGCGATCCGGGTTACCGCCAGGAGTTACCTGTCCCTCGGCGACCTTGAGGTCGGCCACCTTCCGGTCGCCTGCCTCAGTGGCTTTCTCATCGACCCGAACAACCACCTCGGCAGCGACTGGGCCTACCTCATCCTCATCGTCAATCAGGTCATCGCCTTCCCAGCCAGCGGGCACGAGAAAGCCTAACTCCGTCAAGAGACCAGGATCGACACCGCGATCCAGAAGCCAAGCGCCGGTTATCTTCTCTGCTCCAACGTCCCAGATGGCCAACAAGGCGGGGATGACTGCCATGCTATCTGAGTCGCTTGGCGATCGACCATCGCGCAAGATCTTCCAATATCGCAGCAGGCTATGCCCAAGAACTCGTTCGAAGGGGTCATCGACGCTGAGAAGGCTGCTCGTGTTGCGGTCGGTGAGCGTGAAGTTGAGAGTTCGCGCATCGTCCCGCCCAGCGCTGCGATACCGCACCGCGATTTCGACCAAGCGGATTGCCACCGCCCGCTCGAAAATCATTGGGAGTCCAGGTTGGCTGCCGATGATTTCGGAGATGTTCTGATCGATCGTGGTGGAAAGCGAGAGGCGATTGGCAAGATTGCCGACGCTTATATCTGCCCGGATCACTTGTGCTCGGAGGATCGCCGCGTCATCGAGTTCCGGCAGTTCAAGATCGAATCCTTTCAGGAACTGCGAAATATCGTAAGCTTGGAAGTCGACCGGCTGATTGGAATAGGTCTGATCAAGAGCCGTCTCGATGAAGCGTTCGGCGATGGTGTGCCGTAGCCTTCTGTTGCCTGCGCGAACATGGACCCGCCCGGTCGACGGCGTGTAGACGATCATTGCTTCTCCGGGCGGGCGGAAATAGATACTTGACCGATTACCATCGTCGTCGATTTCCCGGACACTTGTCGGGGGATCAGGGTGGTACAGTAGGTACATTTCTGCAGCCGGTTCGTCACCCTCCTCGGGGATGTCGAACCTGTCGATGCTGTAGCCATCACCGCGATCAAGGCGCTGATTGAGGTCGGCCAGGAGTGCATCAAGTACTGCGCTACCGGCGTCTGGACCTCCGTCAACCGACGGTTCGGCCATGAATGTCTGGTAATGCTTGTCGTAGCGCCGGTAGAGACGCAAATGGAGGCTGTTCTCCGCCGCCTCGAACAAGCCGTGTTCGTTGGCGAAGGTCCATAGGCTTCGCGCCAGTTCATTCCGCTGGTTCAGAAGGATCTTGGCGCGATCGGGTTCAAGCTTGGTTTTGGCAAGGCCTTCGAGGACGTACTGGCCGCGGGTGCTCGCGATTGTAACAACCCGGGCGGCTTCGGCTTCGAGTGGTCCCAGCCGGTCTTTCTTTTCTTGCTGCAGCATTTTGCTGGCCGTGGGGGGATGGCCAGGTTCTTTCGGGGCGAGTTTATAGGCTTCAAGCCACGTCAATCTCTCGAAGGCTTTGCTTTCGAGAAATTCTGCGATCAGCTTCGGCTCCAAGTCCTCGAAGAGTCGAGTGAGGTTTGGGCAGGTCTTGGCTGCGGCTCGAACCATCTAAGTCTCCGTCAACGCGTAAATTTGCTGGAGCGCAGGCCACATAATAGTGGAAGCCAAATCGGGGGGCAAGATTGCGGGTTCTTCATATGTTCCAGGCATCCAGTTTTCTGCCTTACCTGTCCCATATCGAGCCACGGGCAAGCGTTTAATCGGTATCAACAACACCGATCGCGGCCCTGAAAATGTTCATCGCCCTATCCCCCGACCGCATGACCGCCGCCGAGCGCCTTGACGAGGTCGCCGAGATTCTCGCCACCGGCGCGATGCGTATGCTGGCGCGGAAGTCCACTCGTTTATCTCCTGACGGCGGAGACAGTTCCGTCGACTTCACTGCCAACCGGAGCGTGTATGGCGAGGTCCCCAACAGCAGGGCTTCCCGCTCATGACAAACGCGATCCTTTCCCAGGTGGCTGAATTGCCCACCCTGCCAACGCCCAGGCTGAAGGCCATGTGGCGCGAACTGACCGGCACCGAGCCACCGCCCTATAATCGCACCTTCCTGGTCAAGCGTCTGGCCTACCGGATCCAGGAACTGGCTTTCGGCGGCTTGTCGGTGCGGGCTGAACGTCGCCTCGATGATCTGATCGAGGAACTTGACGGCAAGAAGAAGCCTAGGCCCAAGGACATGACCGCCCCAGTGATCGGCACCAAGCTGATCCGGGAATGGCAGGGCGTGCTGCAGGAAGTGACCGCCCTGGCCGATGGCTTCGAATGGAAGGGCCGCCGCTATCAGAGCCTGTCGGCGGTGGCCCGCGCCATCACCGGTACCCGCTGGAACGGGCCGCTGTTTTTCGGCCTGCGCAAGCACGGCAAGCTGGAGGGCAACCGATGACCGCTGCCAAGCCCCTCCGCAAAGTCCGATGCGCCATCTATACCCGCAAGTCCTCGGAAGAGGGGCTGGAAATGGAATTCAACAGCCTCGACGCCCAGCGGGAATCCTGCGAAGCCTATATTACCAGCCAGAAGGCTGAAGGCTGGGTGCCGGTGCCTGACCATTACGACGATGGCGGCTTCTCCGGCGGCAACCTGGAGCGCCCCGCATTGAAGCGCCTGCTGGCCGACATTGAGGCCGGGTTGATCGACGTGGTGGTGGTCTACAAGATCGACCGCCTGTCGCGCTCGCTGATGGATTTCTCCAAGCTGGTCGAGGTGTTCGACCGCAACGACGTCACCTTCGTGTCGGTGACGCAGTCGTTCAACACAACCACGTCCATGGGGCGGCTCACGCTGAACATCCTGCTCTCCTTCGCTCAGTTCGAACGCGAGGTGATCGGCGAGCGCATCCGTGACAAGTTTGCCGCCTCGCGCAAGAAGGGGATGTGGATGGGCGGGGTACCCCCGCTGGGATACGACGTGGTGGCCCGCAAGCTGGTGGTCAACGAAGCCGAGGCCGATCTGGTGCGCCACATCTTCCGCCGCTTCCTCCAGGTCGGCTCCGCCACCCTGCTGGTCAAGGAATTGAACTCCGCCGGACACCACACGAAGTCCTGGATCACCCAGGATGGCAACGAGCGCCTGGGGGCTCCGTTCACCAAGAACTTCCTCTACAAGATGCTGGAGAACCGGGTCTATCTGGGCGAGGCTGTCCACAAGGGCGTGGCCCATCCCGGTGAGCACGAGGCCATCATCGACCGTACCACCTGGGAACGGGTCGAAGCGGTAAAGGTCGATAACGCCCCCAGGAAGCGGGCCGCTGCCGCCCGCGCCACAACCCCTGCACCACTGAAGGGCCTAGTGGTCTGCACCCATTGCGGCCGGGCAATGACGCCAACCCATACTCGCAAGAAGGGGCGGCTCTACAGGTATTATACCTGCATGAAGGCGATCAATGCCGGCCACGACACCTGCCCGGTGCGTAGCATTGCCGCGGGTGAGATCGAGGCTGCGGTGATTGGCCAGGTCCGAGCCCTGCTGCGCGCCCCCGAGATTCGGGCTCGGGCGGAGCGCATGGCGCCCCAACTGGCCATAGCAGACCTGCACGCAGCTCTCGACCGGTTCGACGCGGTATGGGATGAGCTTTTTCCCGCCGAACAGGCTCGCCTCCTCCAACTGCTGGTGGAGCGGGTTAGCATTTCGCCCGACGGGGCGGACTTGCGCTTACGCGCTGAGGGGCTGGCCAGCGTGGTCGCCGACATCACTGCCCAGGCAAGTGAACGGAGCGCTGCATGAGCGGCGTCAGCATCGACACCTTCACCGTCCGGGTGCCGCTGAAGCTGAAGCGGCATGGCGGCCGGAAACTGGTGATCGTGCCTGATCGGGGCGGGATTCCTGAGCGCCCCAGTGCTAGGCCGGACGACACCCTGCTGAAGGCATTGGCCCGTGCCCACCGGTGGAAGCGGATGCTGGAGTCTGGGCAGGTGGCATCGCTGAACGAACTAGCCGAGGCCGAGAAGATCAATCCCTCCTATCTCAGCCGTATCTACCGCCTGACCTTACTGGCCCCCGACATCGTCGAAACCATCCTCGACGGTCGCCAGCCGCGCACACTCCAACTTGCCAACCTGATGGACGACATGCCGGTGGAATGGGAGCAGCAGAGGGGATTGCTAAACGGCTGACAGTTTCCATAGTGTTGCGCGGCGTCGACCAATCCTTATGATGGCCCAATGAATGTAGGTGCTTCTACTTCTCAGGAAATTATTACGGTTCTGGCCGTTGCCACTGTTTACGGCGTGCGGCTTGTCGCCTTGCCGATGTGGAACTTTTGACCTTCCCCCCTGAAACCGGTCCACGCGGAGAGTGAGTTCCCATAACCTGACGGAAACAGGGGAACTCAGATGAAGCGCAGTCGATTTAACGAGGAACAGATCATCGGCATCCTGAAGGAGGCCGAGGCGGGCGAGATGCCCGCCGTGTCGGTGTGCCGCAAGCACGGTATCTCCGAGCAGACCTTCTACCGCTGGAAATCCAAGTATGGGGGTATGGAGGTGTCGGAGGCCAAGCGGCTGAAGGCGTTGGAAGACGAAAACACGCGGCTGAAGAAGCTGTTGGCCGACGCCATGCTGGACAATGCCTTGCTGAAGGAAGTCCTCGGAAAAAAATGGTGACGCCCACGGCGTTGAGGGAAGTCGGATGCTGGCTGATGTCGGAAAAGGGCATCAGCCAGCGCCGCGCCTGCAACCTCGTGGGCCTTCACCGTTCGGTAGCGCGGTATCGGCATCGCCAACGTGACGATGGCCCGATCCGGGACAGGCTGAAGGATCTGGCCGGCCGGCATCGTCGCTACGGCTATCTGCGCCTGCATGCCTTGCTTCGCCGGGAGGGGCTGGTGATCAATCACAAGCGAACATACCGACTGTACCGCGACGAGGGGCTGGCGGTGCGGACCAAGAAGCGCAAACGGCTGGCGGGCCGGGAGCGCGTGCCGCTGGCGGCGCCGGAGCGGCGCAATCAGCGTTGGTCGATGGACTTCGTTTCCGACAGCCTGTGCTCGGGCCGCCGCTTCCGGGTTCTCAACATCGTCGACGAACACACAAGGGAAAGTCCCGGCCAGTTGGTCGACCTGTCGATCTCGGGTGAGCGGGTGGCCCGTCTGCTCGATCAGTTGGCCGTTTTGCATGGCCTCCCCGAGGAGATCGTTACGGACAATGGTCCGGAATTTACCAGCAAGGCCATGTTCCTGTGGTCGCTGAGAACCGGCGTCCAACTCCGCTTCATTCAGCCCGGCAAGCCCATGCAGAATGGCTACGGCGAGAGCTTCAATGGCAAGTTCCGGGATGAATGCCTGAACGAGAATTGGTTCACCAGCCTGGCTGAGGCCCGCCGCCTCATCGAGGGCTGGCGCCGCCATTACAACGAGGAGCGGCCCCATAGCGGACTGAGGTATCAAACACCCGCCGCCTTTGCGGCCAAGCGACGTGGTGCCGTCCTGCGGTCGCCTTCGGCTCCCTCCGGCCAACACCACGTCGCCAGCACTATCGCAACCATGGTATCAACCGAAACACTCACCCTCTGAGTGGGCCGAATCAAGGGGGAAGGTCACTTTTGCTCGACGGGGTTCCGGGCAGAGTCAATGACCCCAGATTTCTGCCCAGCACAACGGGTCTTCCTCAATCCGAGTCAATCAGGGACGAAGGAGTTTCAGTTTGGGAAGATACTTTGGCGTACCTTGGCACCACCGCGGGGCTCTGCGGAACAGAAGCCTAGGTGGAGGATCGCGTTGGTCGACGGCATAAGCTCACGTCCCTAGGTGAGCATGAACGCAGTGAAGAACTTTTTTAACAACCGTCAAGAGGTCTGTGTTGGTTGATGTCTTCTCGCCACAGAAACGCAGTTCCATCATGGCGGCGATCAAGGGAAAGAATACCAAGCCTGAACTCGTGGTGAGAAGGTTGGTGTGGGGACTTGGTTTTCGTTACAGACTTCATGGTCGAAACCTTCCTGGACGGCCGGACCTCGTGTTTCCGGGGCGACGCAAGGTGATATTCGTGCACGGCTGCTTTTGGCATCGCCACGATGGCTGTCGGCTTGCCTATAAGCCCTCGACGAGGGCGGAATTTTGGCAGGAAAAATTTGATCTTAATCGGCAGCGTGATCTTGACGCGGTCAACGCCCTCGAGGACCTTGGGTGGACAGTACTTATAATCTGGGAATGTCAGACGCGAAGAGACATCAAGTTGCTTGAGGCTATGGTCATGGAGTTTATTGAAAAATGAGTGTTGCCGCCAAGGCCGCCGTGGAGCCCGGGGAGGTATGGGACATTGCACCGCAAACCGAGGACGTGATCCGAGCCAAGATATTTGGGATCCGCCGCGGCACTTCGCCGCGCGTGATTGACATATTTAGCGGCTGCGGGGGCTTCTCACTTGGCTTCCTCCGTGCAGGATGTGAAATAGTCGCAGGACTGGACATCGATCCTGAAGCGGCAGCGAGCCACGCCTTCAATTTTCACGGAGTTGAGGTTCCTTCGAATAGGGACGAGCTCTTGCAATTAGCTGCAGACATTACCAAGCTAGCCCCGCATTACCTTCCGGCTCATTTGGGACGCAAGGGGACAGGCTCAAATGAGTTCGCTGACATCCTGATTGGCGGCCCTCCCTGCCAAGCGTTTGCCCGGATTGGGCGCGCGAAGCTGCGCCAAGTAGCCGAGCATCCTGAAGCTTTTCTGCTCGACCCGCGCAGCAATCTGTACCTCAGATACCTAGACTACGTTCGCGAACTGCTGCCAGTCGCTCTGGTGATGGAGAACGTGCCGGATATTCTGAATTTCGGAGGACGAAACGTCCCTGAGGAGATCTGTGAGACGCTGAAACAAATCGGCTACATCCCACGATATACTCTCTTGAATGCGGCCTCTTACGGTGTTCCCCAATTCAGGGAAAGGTTCTTCCTCGTCGCGATCCACAGATCTCTGGGCATTGAGCCGTCCTTCCCGCTTCCGACGCATCACTCTACTATCCCTAATGGATATAAGTACCTAAGGGCTACAGCTCTGGCAAAAGTGCCGGATCACAGCGAGTATTTTGTCCCCGCACCTGCTGGACAGGGGCCGCTCAAGCCATTCGTGACCTCCAGGCGGGCGCTGGCGGATCTCCCAGTCATCACAGAACACCGCACTGACCCCGCATTGATGCGTCGGCGGAAGATGTCGGAAAGGATCCCATACTCTACCTACGTTGCACTGGACGATTTTGCGCTCACCATGCGTGACTGGAAAGGACTTCCAAAATCAATTGCGTCCTGCGACGGCCATTTAGTGCGCTTAACACCGCGTGATTTTGAAACTTTTGCAAACATGAAGCATGGCGGCGACTATCCTCATGCGCTCGAAGTTGCAGAAGCAATTTTCCTGAGGCGCCTGTCCAAAATGGATTCGCCCCCAAGGCGCAATAGCTGTGAATACATTTCTCTTCGCAGCCAGTTCGTCCCCCCCTATGATCAGGAAAAATTTAAAAACAAGTGGGGAAAGCTCGACCCCAAATTGCCCGCAAAAACACTGACGGCCCATCTGTCAAGGGATACGTATTCCCACATTCATTGGGACTCCAGGCAAGGGCGTGCAATTTCAGTTCGAGAGGCGGCCCGTTTGCAGTCGTTCCCTGATTCTTTCCGGTTCGTTGGTGCAATGAACGCTGCTTATCGTCAGATTGGAAACGCTGTGCCTCCGCTGTTGGGGTACAGCGTTGCATCGCACCTATTGAACCTCCTACGAGCCTATTCTTTTTCGAAACCTTGATCCCGCATGCGTAAAAGCGCATCGAGGGCGTGACGCGATTGTAGATCAGTGGGCAGCCGACGTGGCATCGCCGTACAACTTTCTAAAATCTGTTGGTCCTTCGGGCTAAGGCACTTTTTCTTGCGCCCCCACACAAGGACCTCCTTCCAATAATCCGCTCCCAGCTTAACAACTTCAGACTGGGCATTGATGCCGTCGGTCATTGCCTTTTTAGCCTTTTCTTCGCGCTCCGCAGTCCGTGCGGTGCCGACAGGCGTCAGGCAGGTATCGAAATCATCGTCATACTTCAGCGAGCGCCCCTTCATTCCGTTCCAACACGCCTGCTGCTTGGCCCATTCGGACATGTTACGAACACCCGCCGGAGGATGAGTGATGACGTTGTGGGCTTCCGCCGCAGCAAGGAGCAGGGCTCGCTGGAGTGCCTCAGGGGCGGACTGCCGCCGCCAGATCACATCGAGGTCAAGCACCAGCTTTTCGCCATTAGCATCGTTAAAAACCTTTGCCATGGCATAGGTGACGATGTTTGCACGGTAACCGCCTTCATACCACGACTGCTTCGGCACCTCCGTCTCCAGCCATCGAAAGACGATCGCTTTAGATATCAGTCTCTTATACCAAAGCTCATCATATCTGGCATCGTTCTTCGACCAAGATTCGCCGATGTCCTTAGCGAACTCAGCGAAGTTCTTCTGGGCGCCACGCGAGACGATGTGCGGCTGCCCGACGGCCGAGAATTCGAACTTCGCTAGGTCAGTCTTGCTGAAGAGCTGTGCCTTCGGGAACTCAAGATCGAATTTTTTCTGCTGGGCAATCGTCAGGCGGGCCCGCGCATTGATGAACTGCCCCCGAGACCGTTCATAGAACCACTTTGTATCGTGTCGTTCGCCCTCCCGCGCGGTGAAGATCACTTCGCGCGAGAATTGCTCCATCCGAATGTGGAACGGGTGGTTCGAGAAAAAGTCGGCAGCATTCACCTTATTTTGAGTATTGGCGAATTCCGAAATCCTTGGAACGATGTCCTCTGACCGATCGATGGGGACAATTGCTAGCTTCATCTGGACGAATACTTTTGGAAGACTGTCCTTTGCGAATTTGATTGCGCCGTGGATAGAGCCTGTCGTCTGTGCGCCATTCACAATCTGGAGGTTGCTGACCGAAGCAATTGCAAGACCGCTATCCGTCTTGATGCAGGACACTGCATCGGCCGTGGCGGACAATCCATTATTGTAGGGAAAGAAAAGCTCTGGCTCATCCTTGATAGTCTTCTGGATCCCCTTGTTCGTCTTGGCCCGCGCCTGAAGGAACGAGCGCACATTGGCTTCGAGAAGTCGAGCTCCCCACTTGTCGTAAATGGCTGCCAGTTGCTCGCCTGGCACGATTAGTAAGTAGCTTTCGAGGGCCGCCCCTGACTGCGAGGCCTTAAGGGCTGGAAGAGGGCCGCCGAAGTCATGGGCAAAGTCAATGACCATGTCCTCGCGGGCTTGCCCTGATCTGTCAAACCGCTCAAAGCGGGTCAAATCCCATACGGACCAAGTAATCGGCACTTCACCGGTATCTGCCAACTTTACCGTGTCGTCGCGGCCGATATAGCGACGGTTGGACATAAGAATCAATTTGACCTTCGTGACACGGGGCCAAGTCGTGATTATAAGGTCCGAGATTTGGAAGGCGGGATTCACCTCGTTCAGCGAGTCACGAAATTCCTCGAATTTCGCCCTCTTCAGAAACCGAATCAATGGGTTGAGGATCGGAGGGATGTCCCCTTTACCGAAGGTCTGGACCTTGTCGCTGTCCACAAAGTCGCAAACGATCAGCCCAAGCACACCTTCACTGTCCCGCGGGTCGCCAGCATAGCCATCGATCCGCAGTTTCTGGGCACCCTCGCCGCTCTGATAGTAGGCGCGATCGGCAACCTCGAGCTCACCTGCCTCGGTCAACCGTTCGGCCATCCTGTCAAAGAATGCTTCGACCGGGAAAATGCCACTGGTATCCGCCTCGCGGCGGATGTCGGCCATTAGGTTATGGTGATACTCGTCGAGTTCGCTCATGTTTGGACCTCATCGATCAGATTCCCCAGCACATCGCCCCAGTCGGCCCGGAATGGGGTGCATGCAGATAATGCAAGGGCATAGGACACCACAGATACGCCGAGGGGCACAGGGGCCGCGATCCGCGGGAACCCCTCGGGAACAGCATAAAAGTCAGGGGCTGAGACGATCCATCGCCACGCCGAGTAATCGTGCAAGACGTCGTAACCACCGTCAGCTAAATGCAGGTCCCAGTCCATGATGGCCGACGGATCCGTCCTTTCCAGCAGCTCGGTGACCTCGGACACATAGTCAGTCAGTGTCTTGCCATGGGGCGATTGCACCTTGTCGACGGCCAAGACCGCGAGCCAAAGACGGCGATCGGGCACATCTGCCAGCTGGAATTCGTTCGTGATCTTCACGAAGGGCTGTGACGCCCCGCGTCTGGCCTTGACCTCGATGCAACCGGCCTTAAGCTCGAAATCTTTCGGGGCTCCGGAAGGCCCGGTCCACGCCGTCAGGGCTGGTTTCGCACCGATGGTAGCGATCAGCAGCTTTAGAACGTCAATTTCGCCGATCAGGCCCTTCTGGGCCTCCTCCGATAGGACTTCCAGCTTCCCGCCGCGCAGCAGGTAATGCCACCGGAAGGTGCGTCCAATGGCGCGCTCCAAGGCATCTCCCTCGGTTTCGGCAAGTTCTCCTGCCGCCATCACATCGCGGCAGAGGGTTTCAAACAGCTCAAGCTGCGCATTGTCCTTCAGCCGAATGTAGAGGATCGGTCCACCCGGCAGGGTCTGGAACCGGATTTCGAGGTTGCGGAGCTTGGGCAGGTCAGGCGTCGGTTGCGGCAGAGCGCCCAGCTGCAAAACCAGAGCAACATCGGCGCGCGGCATCACCGCCCAGAACCAATTCCACCGTGCAGATGCCGAAACCCGCCGTGTATCCACCTTTCCAGCTTCGAGGCCGGACCATGGCGTGTCATTCCGTATCACCAAGCGCCTCCTCCTCGATTTCCTCCTCGCCGAACATTTCGCGCATGCGGATCGTGTTCACGACGTATTCGACTGTCCCGCCCAGAACGTCGGACGGCGGGAAGCAGATGCTCCAAGCAAGGACAGTTCCCGGCAATTTGGCTTTCAAATTATCTGGAATCTCTGGGTCCACGAACCGAAGGATGATCAGTGGGCGGCGGCCCGGAATTTCACAGAAGATGCGCGGAGGAAGGGTCTCCGGAACAGCCTTTCCATCACGAACCCGCTCTTCACGAAAGGCCGTGATCGCCGCCTCAATCTGTTCCGGGGTCAGGCCCACACGCTCGTCACCGGGCGAGCCAACCCTTCTGCTGGTGCCGCTGATCGCAAGCACTCCCTGAGAGAGATCAGTCTCTCCAACCGATCTGCCGAAGGCTCGCATCTTAAAACCGGCCAATTTATCTTCAATTGCATCTGCCTTCTGGGCGCTGGCAAACAGGACATCCCACTCTTTAAGCTCCCCATCGGCGCGGGCATCGATGTAGTCTCTCATCAGGCGCGGATCGGTCAGCGGATCGGCAGCATCGGCGCGAAACACCCGCAGGAAATTGCGGATAAGTTCCACGGATACAGCGGTAAAGAGGGTGCCTCTGGAGGGATGCTCCGCAGCCTGACCGCTTGCCATGAGGGTTGCCGCCAGATCCTGCCCTGCCTTCCGGTTACGATCCAGTTGATCGCGATCCATGCGGATGCGAGTCGTTTCGACCAATTTGCCTGCTAAACCGACTTTCACCGGGAACTCGCGGCCGGTACCCATCTTGTTTCGGGCTGTTACGATCAGCGATTCCGGGTGGCTGCGAACGGCTAGGCCGAATTGCTCCGGTGTGGCCTTGGCCAGCTCCATGCGCTTCAGCTGGGCCTGGAGGTCATCCATCGCCTGATGGATGTGGGTATACCAGCCAACTCCATCTGCGGGGATCCATACCCTGCATAGATCCTCATAGCCTGGCCGATAACCGAACCAGCGTCCCATCTGCATGAGTGTGTCATACATCATGGAATTTCGCAGAAAGTAGCTGACTGTCAGCCCCTCGAGAGTGAGCCCGCGTGAGAGGGAAAAGCCACCGACGGCAATGACCGTCACGCCATGTTCGCCGCCTTGCTCATAGTCGAGCGCCTGAGACCGCTTTGACGCGTTAACCTCACACACGCGGGTGGCAGTCAGGGCCTCGTGCAGTCGCGCTTGCACCTGCGGCCAGTGTAAGCCTTCAGCATCCGCATATTCCTCCTCCCAGACCTTGTGCAGGGCAGCGATCTCCGGGTTCCGCAGGGCGCTTGCTCCCTTAGCGCCATCGACTGCAACCGCGTCGCGGATGCGACCGACGACATCGGCCAAACTGGAGCGCAGTCGTCCTTGGACGTCCGTGAAGCGCGAGGCGTTGACCAGCATCGATGCGTGCGACGCCTGCTGACCCCGAGTATTGCGGATTGCTCGGGCGACGATGAAGGCCCGGACGGCACGCACCAAGCTATCCGGCAGCACATCGACCGGATGGTCAATCTTGTGCTTCATCGGCAGGACATCCTCGTTGTCGTCAATCAGCCGGACATGCCGGTCGCGTGCGTCAAGGAACACCTTCTGCGCGCCGAAATAGTTCGATGGCGCATCGAGGCCGATGATGAAATGACGGGGGAACAAGTCCTGCTTCAGCGCCTCGTCATCCGTATCCGGGTCGATGAAGATATTAGCGAAGGGGGTGGCCGTGTAGCCGACATAACAACTGCGGTGGAACAGCGAGAGCAATTCGCGGATCTGTCCATTGATACGTGTGACTTCGTTGCGAGCATAAGCTGTGTTGATGGACGCATTATCGGCCTCGTCGTCGATCAAAAGCATCGGCTGACTGACCATCTGGGTTCCCTGATTAACGGAATGCTCCTTCAGCCATTCCAGCAGGTTCTTTAGTGTGCTCGAGTTCTTCTTGATTACGAGCACGACGGGAACATTGTACTGCCCGATCTGGCTGGTGTTTGTCGTGGCTGTCGCCTTATTGAAGTCGCGCAGCGTATTGGTGAGGGAAACAGGGAATTCCCGCTGGTCGAACTGTCCAACCCCAATAAGCTTCTGGCGCTGTGACTTGTTGGAATGGGCGAGCCGCCCGGTGTCACGGCCGATGACCCCCTCATCGATCCGGGCCTGCGTCTGGTTGCGCAGGTTATTGTGGATGCCCGCTATTACTACAACTAGGCGATAGCCTGCATCTGCTGCCTTGCAGATCAGCCCGGTGTAGTTCGCGGTTTTCCCGCTCTGGACGAAGCCCACGACCATGCCGCGGCGGCTCCAGGGGCTCATGTTGCGCGGGTCGCCAAGACGGTCAAGCACCCGATCCGTCACCTCATCCGTGGCGTCGATTACCGATTTCGGCAGGCCCTTGAGGTTCAAAAGCTTTCTGTAGCGACTCCAGTAAAAGTCGCCAATCTCACCATTAATCCTGGCGTCATGCAGCCAAGGGCGGAAGTCTTGCGCATCGACGATTGCACCCAGGCCCATGCTGATGCCATATTTTTCTTCTATAAGGCGAGCCAGTTCCTCTGCCTCTTCATCTTCCACTCGCCCCAAAAACATCGGCGTGACACGCAACTGGGCAATAATGTCCCGGATGGACTGAGCCGTGTGGGGCCCTTTCTGCGAGGCCATGTAAATGGACGTCATGCCTTCGAGGCTGCTTAGGATCGGGTTCACTTGTCATCCCTCTTCTTTGTCCATTTGGTCTAGCGTAGCGCAACAATTGGAGTCTGTCTCGGCAGGAGAGATGTCTCCTATAACATGGAAAAAAACCGATTGTTGAGCCAGTAGAAGCCTATTCCGCATCCATGCCAAAAGCGGACACCCAGGGCGCCAAAACCTAACCCCATTGCGCCCCCGCCCTCATTACTACCCTTGTAAGATTCATCTGTTCGCGCCAGAGTAGATCGGGATGGTTGCACTGGGGGGCTGCATGCCGACAGTTGTTGTTTCAAGACGAGCAGACGCCACTCCTCACGCTGCAGCATTGATTGAGGGGCTCAGAGACATAGGGTATTCCCTCGAAACCGCAATTTCCGACATCATTGATAACTCAATCACCGCTGGCGCCCATCAGATAGAGATCGTCACCGAGGCCTACTCAGGCGAGCCGTACATCGCAATCATCGACGATGGTGGGGGCATGACGGAGGAAGAACTCGTCTCCGCCATGCGGCCCGGCAGCCGGAATCCGTTGCTCACGCGCGATGAACCGGATCTCGGGCGGTTCGGATTGGGGCTGAAGAGCGCAAGCTTTTCCCAATGCCGCCGACTGACGGTCGTTTCAAGAAAATCGGGGCTGACGAGCGCAGCTATTTGGGATCTCGATGACGTCGCCGAACGCAACGAGTGGGCCGTCGAATTGCCCGACAGTTTCGATAGCATATGCTGCGTCGACAAATTGGGCCCCAAAGGCACGCTTGTTCTCTGGGACAAACTCGACCGACTGACCGGCGGCTACTCTTATAATGCCGCCAAGCGTGCCGAGGTGATCAACCAAAGGATCGCGGAAACTGAACGACACCTTCGCCTCGTATTCCATCGGTTCATGGAGGATTCCAAACCGCTTCGCATCTTCATGAACGGACGGCTGCTGCGGCCGCTAGATCCTTTTGCCCGAAAGAATCTAGCCCACATCCCGGACCCCGAAGAAATGCTGCCCCTAGACAGGGGCGTTGTGGAAATCCAGAGCTTCACCCTTCCGCACCACAAACAAATGAGCAAGGCGGAGTGGGAGGACATCGGCGGCCCGGAAGGCCACCTGAAATCCCAGGGCTTCTATCTCTATCGAGGTAAGCGCTTAATTCTTCACGGCACTTGGTTTGGCCTTTGCCGTCAATCCGAGATAACAAAGCTGTCCCGTGTCAGGATCGATATATCCAACAGCATGGACGCTGACTGGAAGATCGACGTCAAGAAATCCTCGGCGCAGTTGCCGCCTGTCGTTCGGGACCGGCTGAAGAAGGTAATCGAACGCATTTTGGCTGGGTCCAAACGCACCTACAGCAGACGTGGCCAAAAGCTGGTCGATCAAGATCGACTACCGATGTGGCACCGGATTCAGGCCGATGGGCAAATTCGCTATCGTCCAAATATCGAACATCCCGCGTTCGCAAGTTTCGCCGAAAGTCTACCACTAGGCCTGAGGCAGGGATTCTTTAATTGCATTGTGCTCGTGGGGGCGTCACTGCCAATCGAGACCCTTCACTCAGACATGGGTGGCTCAGCCGAAAAGATCGTTCCAGACTGGGTGGACGAAGACACCCTCGCTCAGGCAGTGCAGGCAACGCTTTCCGTTCTCATGCGCGCGAATAAGGACATTAACGAAATTACGTCGCTGATGAAGGATGTCGATCCGTTCCGATCAGCCTGGGAAGACACCCAGCGCCTCATCGCGGCGACAATCGAATCGACGATCGAAGCTAGCCGCCTCGGCATTGCTGATCAGCCCATAGCATCCAAGCCAAGCTGAAAGAGTTAGTGACTGAAGGCGCGGGCTAAGGAAAAAGTGCACAATGCTGCGCGAGCAGCTGAATGATTTGGCGCCAGGCTCCCGCGCCCGCCAGTAAAAAGTACGGAAGGGTCAGCAGCCTTGCGGGCCGCAACATATTGATTTTCCACACCATCGCAAACCCGTACCGTTTGGCGGCAGTCAACAGCTCGCAGAGAATACGGGGCGGAGAGAAGAGAAAACGGGCTAAAATTCGGATGCCGCAAGACGAGACGGTCAACAGATACTGCCCACAAATGGCGCAGAACCTGGGGGTTTCACCCCAGGCGCTCGGCATCAGAGAATCTATTCTTTGGAAGTAATGGCGGAGGGAGAGGGATTCGAACCCTCGATACGGCTCAACACCGTATACACACTTTCCAGGCGTGCGCCTTCAACCGCTCGGCCACCCCTCCGCACCACGCGAACCCGGCGTGCCGGGTTCGGGGAAGGGCGGGAAGATACACGAGGGCTTGATGGCACGCAACCCCCTATGCGATTCGGCCAATGTTACCGAAAAACGGTTGAATTTCAGAGAACTTCGGAGCAAACCTATATTCATTCGTTAGAGAATGGCGATAATCGTCGGGGGCGTACATGTTCTTCGGGCGTGTAACGGGATGGTTGCTGATCGGGCTTGCCGTAATCATGGCGTCGGCTGACGCCGTGCTGGCCCTGGGGCCGGCCGAGTATGCGAGCATCGTCACCGCCGATGTGGTCACGCTGATTGCCGGCCATACCCCCGATACGACCGATGCGGGACGCTCCGCCCTCAGCGGCCTGGCGGCCACCATTCTCGACATGCCCGCCTGGATCGCCGTCGGACTGATGGGTCTCACCCTGTCCGTCGCCTGCCGCAAGCGCCAGCGTCAGCGCCGCTTCGTGTTCCGCCGCTGAAACATTCCCGCTTTCTTGTTGCCGCAACCGTCCGTTTCAGGCGCCGGAACCTGACGGCCGTCTCTTTTCCGAGAGGGCGCCGTGATCAGGGGGGGACGGGGCAGGGGCCCCTGTCGGATGACGCATAATCCGCAAAGTCACACGCCCTGACCCATTGGAAGCAATGGTGGTGGTGGCGGGTATCCGTCGCCCCAGAATCCAGCAAATCGGCGGCGGCTTCGACGCATGGGCTGCGAGTGGCGGCCGGCGCGCCGAGGTCGCTTGTCTCACCTGGGCCATTTTGTCGCCATAATTTGCGCATCCAATCAGCCTCATCGAAAACGTTGAATTGTGACCGGGGCCGGGCTTCCTCGCCGGCTCGCCCGAGTCCGTTGCTTCCTCCAACGCCGCTGACGGGACGCCCCTTCTGTCTCGTTCCGTCCAAGGCCGTCATAGGAGAAGGTCCATGCCAATGGCAATCCGCTTCGCCCTCCCCCTCATGGTGGTTCTGGGCTGCATTGCCTGGGGGACGGCGCCGCTGGTGGGCGCGCTGGTGGAGCGCTGGTTCCGGGTCGACGTGGAAATGCGCTCGCAACTGGTGTTCAACTCCATCTCGGAATCGGTCAAGGGCCTGATCGCCACCAAGGCCGAGCGCAAGATCGGCGACATGTTCCGGCACATCACCCAGGATGAGCGGCTGCTGGCGCTGGGGCTGTGCCTGGGCGACGGCCGTCTGCTGCAGCGTTCCGCCGACTGGCCCGCGGAGTTGGCCTGTCCGCCGCCGCCCGGGCAGGGCCACGTCTTCACGGTGGAGCGTCTGAGCAGCGGACCGGTCCTGGTGGCCACCTTCGCCTTGGCCCCGGATGATTCCGAGATGGGGCATCTGGTCATCCTGCACGACCTCAGGTTCATCGAGAAGCGCAGCGACAGCGCCGAGCTTTACCTCGCCGCATTCCTCGGCCTATTGGGCCTGGGGGCGGCGGCGGTGACCGTGGTGGTGGCGCGCCTGACCCTGCGCGGCTGGGTTCGGGCGGTGCGCAAGGGGTTGTCGGGGCCAGGCGACGGCAAGGACGATTCCGCCATGCCGTCCGAGGTGGCGCCGCTGGTCCGCGAAATGCGCAAGATGCTGCGCGATCTCGACATGCCGCGCGCCCTGAACGAGGCGATCCGCATCGAGTGGTGTCCCGACAGCCTGCGCCGCGTGCTGCGCGACGAACTGCCCGGCGCCGAGGTGATGGTGGTCTCCAACCGCGAGCCTTACATCCATAACCGGGACGGCGACAAGGTGGTGATGCAGCGCCCGGCCAGCGGCCTGGTGACGGCGCTGGAGCCCATCATGCGGGCCTGCGGCGGCACCTGGATCGCCCATGGCAGCGGTTCGGCCGACCAGGCCACGGTGGACGGCCAGGACCACATCCAGGTTCCGCCGGACGCCCCGGCCTACACGCTTCGCCGCCTGTGGTTGTCCGACGAGGAGCAGGACGGCTATTACTACGGCTTCGCCAACGAAGGGATGTGGCCGCTGTGCCACATCGCCTTTGTCCGCCCTGCCTTCCGTGCCTCGGATTGGGAGCAGTACGTGGCGGTCAACCGGAAGTTCGCCGACGCGGTGGCGGCCGAGGCCCGCACCCCCAATCCGGTGGTGCTGGTCCAGGACTACCACTTCGCCCTGCTGCCCCGGATGGTGCGCGAAAGGCTGCCCGAGGCGACCATCATCACCTTCTGGCACATCCCCTGGCCCAATCCCGAGGTGTTCAGCATCTGCCCCTGGAAGGAGGAGATCCTGTCCGGGCTGCTGGGGTCTTCCATCCTGGGCTTCCATACCCAATTCCATTGCATCAACTTCCAGGACTCGGTGGACCGCTTTCTGGAGTGCCACATGGACCGCGAGCACAACAGCATCCGGGCCGGCGACAGCACCACCCTGGTCCGGCCCTATCCCATCTCCATCGAATGGCCGCCGGCCGCCCTGGCCAGCCAGCCGCCGGCCGACGAGTGCCGCGAGAGCGTGCGGACCAGATACGGCATCGCCGCGGGAACCAAGCTGACGGTGGGGGTGGAGCGCTTCGACTACACCAAGGGCATCACCGACCGCTTCCGCGCGGTGGAAAGCCTGCTGACGGCCCATCCCGAATGGATCGGCCGCTTCACCCTGCTTCAGGTCGCCGCCCCCACCCGCTCGCGCCTCCCCGCCTACCGCGACACCCAGTCCGAAGCGGAAGAGGCCGCCCGGGCGGTCAACGCCCGCTTCGGCCGCGACGGCTGGTCGCCCATCATCCTGGTGTCCCGGCACCACGAGTCGGACGAGGTGTTCACCCTGTTCCGCGCCGCCGACGTCTGCCTGGTCTCCAGCCTGCACGACGGCATGAACCTGGTAGCCAAGGAATTCGTCGCCGCCCGCGACGACGAGGATGGGGTGTTGATCCTGTCCACCTTCGCCGGGGCGTCCAGGGAATTGCGCGAGGCGCTGATCGTCAATCCCTACGATATCCAGGCCATGGGCGAGGCGTTGCACGCAGGCCTGTCCATGCAGCCCGAGCAGCGCCACGAGCGCATGCGGCTGATGCGCGAGATGGTGGGGGAGAACAACATCTACTTCTGGGCCGGGCGGATGCTGTTGGACGCCGCCCGGATACGCAAGCGCCGCAACATCGAGCACCGCATCGCCGCCGCCAGCCGGGCCGCCGTCGAGGACGACGCGCCATGACCCGCGGCACTCTTCCGCCCATGGCCGATGCCGCCGGCTGGGCGATGTTCCTGGACATCGACGGGACCCTGCTCGACATGGCGCCCAGCCCCGGTGACGTCCGGGTGCCCGATTTTCTTCCCCCCTTGCTCGACGACCTGAGGCGGAGATTCGGCGGGGCGCTGGCCCTGGTCAGCGGACGCGGCCTCGACGGTATCGACCGGTTTTTTCCCGGAAAGCCGGATGCGGTCGGCTGCCACGGGGCGGAATGGCGGCACGGCGACACCCTCTTCATTCCCCCGGCGGGTTGGGTCGACGAGGTCGCCGCGCGGATCGGCGCCGGCATCGGCCGGCTTCCCGGCATTCGGGTGGAGCGCAAGGCCCTGTCGCTGGCCCTGCATTACCGGGGGGCGCCGGAACTGGAGCGCGAGGCGCGCGCCCTGGCCGCCGGCGTTCTCGGGGCGGGCCTGCCGCCGCTCAGCCTGCTGGAGGGAAAATCGGTGATCGAGATCATCCCCGCCGGCACGGCCAAGGGGACGGCCATCGCCCATTTCATGGGGCTGCCCCCCTATGCCGGCCGCCGTCCGGTCTTCGCCGGCGACGACGTCACCGACGAAAGCGGATTCGCCGCCGTCAACGGCATGGGCGGCCTGTCCATCCACGTGGGCGGCGGCGCGACCCGCGCCCGCTTCCGTATTGCCGACCCCGAGACCATGCGCCGGTGGTTGGTGGAACTGAACATCGCATTGGCGGGAGAACGGCCATGAGCACCCTTGATCTCGGCGTCATCGGAAACTGCAACATCGCCGCCCTGGTCGACCCTCAGGCCACCATCGTCTGGGGGTGCTTTCCCAGGATCGACGGGGATGCCGTGTTCAACGCCCTGCTTAATGACGGCACGGCCGACGGATTGTTCTCGGTCGGGCTGGTGGACCAGCTGCATTCCGAACAGGCCTACCTGCCCAATTCGGCCATCCTGCGCACCATGCTCTACGACCATCACGGCGGAGTGGCCGAAGTGATCGACTTCGCGCCGCGCTTCGCCCTCTATGAACGGATCTTCCGGCCGCCGATGATCGTGCGGCGCATCCGGCCGGTGCAGGGGCGGCCCCGCATCCTGATCCGGCTGCGGCCGGGCTTCGAGAATGGCGGACTGAAGCCGCAGGTCACCCGGGGCAGCAACCATCTGCGCTACGTCTCTCCCGCCCTGACGCTGCGGCTGACCACCAATGCCCCGGTCTCCTACATCACCGAGGAACGGCCCTTCGTCCTTGACCGCCCCATCGACCTGCTGCTGGGCAGCGACGAGAGCCTGCAGGCCGGAGTGGAGACCACGGCGCGCGACCTGTTCGAGCGCACGCTGGA
Organism: Magnetospirillum sp. XM-1; assembly: GCF_001511835.1. Lineage (NCBI taxonomy): Bacteria > Pseudomonadati > Pseudomonadota > Alphaproteobacteria > Rhodospirillales > Rhodospirillaceae > Magnetospirillum > Magnetospirillum sp. XM-1. The sequence continues at coordinate 8,076 of NZ_LN997848.1, read as the reverse complement.
GCATTGGCGCAGTTGGGTGCGCTCGCTGTCGATTCCCTTTGAATGGCAGGACGCGGTGATCCGCGCCGCCATCACCCTCAAGCTGTGCAATTTCGAGGAGACCGGGGCCATCGTCGCCGCCCTGACCACCTCGATTCCCGAGGCGCCCGCCACCCAGCGCAACTGGGATTACCGCTTCTGCTGGCTGCGCGACGCCTATTTCGTCATCCACGCGCTGAACCGCCTGGGGGTGACGCGGACCATGGAAGACTATCTGCGCTTCATCAACGACATCGTCGAGGAGGCGGACGAAGGCGAGCTGCGCCCGGTCTACGGCATCACCCGCGACACCTCCATCGACGAGTTCGCCATTCCTCATCTGACGGGCTATCGCGGTTTCGGCCCGGTGCGGGTGGGCAACCAGGCCCATGTCCAGATTCAGAACGACGTCTACGGTAGCGTGGTGTTGGCCTCGACCCACGCCTTCTTCGACCAGCGCCTGTCCCATCCCGGCAACACGGCCATGTTCGAGCAGCTGGAACGCCTGGGCGGGCGCGCCGTCGCCGTCTTCGACAAGCCCGACGCCGGCCCGTGGGAACTGCGCACCATCGCCTCGGTCCATACCTTCTCGTCGGTGATGTGCTGGGCGGCCTGCGACCGGCTGGCGAAGATCGCCCGCCATATCGGCCAGTCCGACCGGGCCGTCTATTGGCGCAAGGAGGCCGACCGCCTGCATTCCATCATCTCGGCCCGGGCGTGGAACGAGGAGATGGGGACCTTCGTCTCCACCTTCGGCGGAAACGAGCTGGACGCCACCTTGCTGCTGCTGCACGAGGTGGACTTCCTGGCCGCCGACGATCCCCGCTTCGCCGCCACGGTGAACGCGGTGGCGGCCAGTCTGCGGGTCGGCGATTTCCTCTACCGCTACGTGGCCGAGGACGATTTCGGCCGGCCTGCCACCGCCTTCGTCATCTGCGTCTTCTGGTACATCGACGCCCTGGCGGCGCAGGGGCGCCTGGACGAGGCCCGGACCCTGTTCGAGACCGTGCTGGCCCGGCGCAATCTCCTAGGCCTCCTGTCCGAGGACATCGATCCGCGCAGCGGCGAATTGTGGGGCAATTTCCCCCAGACCTATTCCATGGTCGGCCTGATCAATTGCGCCATGCGGCTGTCCCGGAGTTGGGAGGAAGCGTTCTGACATGCCGGGGAATGCCGGGGAGGCTGTGCCCAACCTCTGAGCGGAAACGATCGGTGAAACAGGCCACGAGCCGCAAGAGCAGGCAAGGATAGCTCTCTCCCCGGCAATGTGGATTCCAAGGAACGCCAAAGGCCGCCCCATTCGGGGCGGCCTTTGCACATTACGCGTCAAGAATTAGCGCGTTATGGGCCGCGTTTGCGGGTTATGCGTCACCCGACAAACACCCTACACGTCCAGGTTCGAGACCTTCAGCGCGTTGGTCTGGATGAAGTCGCGGCGCGGTTCGACCACGTCGCCCATCAGGGTGGAGAACACCTGTTCGGCGTCGTCGGCCTGGGCCACCTTGACCTGGAGGAGCGAGCGCACCTGGGGGTCCAGGGTGGTTTCCCACAGCTGTTCCGGGTTCATCTCGCCCAGGCCCTTGTAGCGCTGGATGGCGATGCCCTTGCGGCCGGTGTCCATCACGGCGGCGACCAGGGCGACGGGGCCGGCCAGCACGACTTCCCGCTCCTTGACCATCAGGGAGGCGGCGCGCTCGAAGGTCTCGCGCAGGCGGGGCGCCAGGTCGTGCAGGCGGCGCGCCTCGGCCGAGCGGATCACCGCCGAATCCAGGTGGTGGGTCTCGGTGACGCCGCGCAGCGTGCGGGCGAAGGTGTAGCCGTCGCCCTCCACCCAGGTGCCGGCCCAGCCGCGCTCCAGGTCGGATTCCAGGGCGTCCAGGCGGTTGGCCAGGGCCTCGGCCACGACCGGGCCACGGGTGGCGTCGGTGAGCAGGGCGGAATCCAGGGCGTCGGCGATGGCCGCCTGTTCCACCAATTTCAGCGGCAGGCGCCGGGCCAGCGGGTTGAGCAGGTTCCGCACGGCGCGGGACTGCTCGACCAGGGCGCGCAGGTCGGCGGCGGCCACTTGTGTGCCGTCGGCCAGATTCAGCACGGCGTCGGACAGGCCGCCGTCGATCAGGTATTCCTCCAGCGCCCTATCGTCCTTGAGATAGACCTCGGACTGGCCGCGCTTGGCGCGATACAGCGGCGGCTGGGCGATGTAGAGGTAGCCGCGCTCGATCAGCTCGGGCATCTGGCGATAGAAGAAGGTCAGCAGCAGGGTGCGGATGTGGGAACCGTCCACGTCCGCGTCGGTCATGATGATGATCTTGTGGTAGCGCGCCTTGTCGACGTTGAAATCCTCGCGGCCGATGCCGGTGCCCATGGCGGCGATCAGGGTGCCGATCTCGGCCGAGGACAGCATCTTGTCGAAGCGGGCCCGCTCCACGTTGAGGATCTTGCCCTTCAGGGGCAGGATGGCCTGGTTGGCGCGGTTGCGCCCCTGCTTGGCGGAGCCGCCGGCCGAGTCACCCTCGACGATGAACAGTTCGGACAGCGCCGGGTCGCGTTCCTGGCAATCGGCCAGCTTGCCCGGCAGGGTGGCGATGTCGAGCACGCCCTTGCGGCGCGTCAGTTCGCGGGCCTTCCTGGCCGCCTCGCGGGCGGCGGCGGCCTCGACCACCTTGGTGACCACCTTGCGGGCTTCGGCCGGGTGCTCCTCGAACCACTCGGCCAGCTTCTCGCCCACCAGGTTCTCGACCAGCGGGCGGACTTCGGAGGAGACCAGCTTCTCCTTGGCCTGGGACGAGAACTTGGGGTCGGGCATCTTGACCGACAGCACGCAGGTCAGGCCCTCGCGCATGTCGTCGCCGGCCAGGTTGACCTTTTCCTTCTTGGCGATGCCCGATTCGTTGGCATAGGCGTTGATGGTGCGCGTCAGCGCGGCGCGGAAACCGGCCAGATGGGTGCCGCCGTCCTTCTGCGGCACGTTGTTGGTGAAGCACAGACAGGTCTCGTGGTAGCTGTCGGTCCATTCCATGGACAGTTCCAGGCGCACCACGTCCTTCTCGGCGGCCACCAGGATGGGGGCGTGCAGCGCCTCCTTGGAGCGGTCCAGCCACTGGACGAAGGCCTGGACGCCGCCTTCGTAGTGCAGCAGGACCTCGGCCGTCTCGGCGTGGCGCTCGTCCTTCAGCATCAGGGTGGCGCGCGAGTTGAGGAAGGCCAGTTCGCGCAGCCGGTGCTCCACCGTGTCGAAATCGAAATCGGTGTGGGAGAAGGTGCCCTTGGAGGGCAGGAAGACCACCTGGGTGCCGGTGCGGTCGCCGCACTCGCCCACCACGGCCAGCGGCGCCTCGGGCTCGCCGTGGCGGAAGCGCATGAAGTGCTCCTTGCCGTGGCGCCAGATGCGCAGTTCCAGCCATTCCGACAGCGCGTTGACCACCGAGATGCCGACGCCGTGCAGACCCGACGAGATGCGGTTGGAGTTCTGCTCGAACTTACCGCCGGCGTGCAGCTTGGTCAGCGCCACCTCGGCGGCCGAGATGCCTTCCTCGGGGTGGATGTCCACCGGGATGCCGCGGCCGTTGTCGGTGACCAGCACCGAGCCGTCGGCGTTCAGCACCACGTCGCAGCGGTCGCCGAAGCCGTTCATGATCTCGTCGACGGCGTTGTCCACCGCCTCGTAGATCATGCGGTGCAGGCCCGACCCGTCGTCGGTGTCGCCGATATACATGCCGGGACGCTTGCGCACCGCTTCCAGACCGCGCAGCACCTGGATCGATCCGGCGCCGTATTCCTCGGCTCCGTTCGCGCTGGCGTGGGGATCGTTGGGGGTCATGGGTTCGGTGCTCATCACGTCATTACCTTGTCTGGGGCGACCGTGGCGTCGGTCACCCGGAAAAACTGGGCCCTTTCTCCGAAACCGGCGAACAGCAGCGCGTCGGTTCCGGTCATCCAGCTCTGCGCCTTCAGTGCGCAAAGCTCGTCGTACAGGGCGGCGCGCCGGACCTCGTCCAGATGGGCCGCCACCTCGTCCAGCAGCAGCAGCGGCGCCCGCCCGCCCGTCTGGTCCTGGACCCGGCCCTGGGCCAGCACGATGGACACCAGAACCGCCTTCTGCTCGCCGGTGGAGCATTGCCCCGCCGGCAAATCCTTGGGCACGTGGCGCACCAAGAGGTCCGAACGGTGCGGACCCATGGTGGCGGCCCCGGCCGCCTCGTCGCGCGCGCGCGCGAATCGCAGCGCGCTTTTGAACCTGTCCTCGGCCTCGTCGGGAGAGGCGCCTGAGGCCAGCCAGCCCTCGATCTCGCCCTCCACCCTCAGCCCGGCGGCGGGAAACGGCCCCAATCCGGCGCGGCAGGCCGCGTCCAGGCGGGCGATGGTCTCGACCCGGGCCTGGGCGATCCTGGCGCCATGGCGGGCCATGCCCTCTTCCAGCGCCGCGATCCAGGCCGGGTCCGTCCTCGGCCCGCCGTCGCGGGCGGCCCGCATCAGGCGGGTGCGTTCGCGCATGGCGTGCTCGTAGGCCCCCGATTCGGCCCCATGGCCGGCGACCAGCCCGAACACCAGGCGGTCAAGGAAACGCCGCCGTCCGCTCGCCCCCTCGATGAACAGGCGGTCCATGGCCGGGGTCAGCCACAGCGCCGAAACCAGTCCGGCCAGATCGCCGGGCTTGGCCGGCTTGCCGTCGATGCGCACCGAGCGGCGTTCGTGTCCGGCCTCGCGGCCCGTTCCGATCTCCACCCGTCCCGCCGGCCCGTCCAGGCTTGCCGCCACCGCCCAAGGCGATCCGGCCGGCAATCCGTGGCGGGTGATGTCCGCCGCCCCGGCGCGGCGCAGGCCGCGGCCCGGAACCAGGAAGGACAAAGCCTCGAGGATGTTGGTCTTGCCGGCGCCGTTGGGCCCCGTCAGTACCACCGGACGGTTGTCCGTCTCGAGGCGTAGCGTCCGATAACAGCGGAAATCCGCGAGCGACAGGCGGCGGATCGCCGGCCGCTCGGTTTCCGTATGGGGCACCGGAACGCCGATCACACCCGCATGGGCATCAGCACGTAGACAGCGCCGCCATCGGTCATCTCGCGCACCACGGTGGGCGAGGCGGCGTCGGCCATGGCGAAGCGGGCGGTGTCGCCCTCCACCTGGGCCAGGATATCCATCAGGTAGCGCGAGTTGAAGCCGATCTCGAGCGGCGTCGAGGTGTAGTCGGCCTCGATCTCTTCCACGGCGCTGCCGTTTTCGGCGCTGGAGGCGGACAGGGTGGCGCTGCCCTTTTCGAGCGCCAGCTTGATGGCCCGGCTCTTCTCGGTGGAGATGGCCGAAACGCGGTCGACGGCCTGGGCGAAGCTCTTGCAGTCGACCACCAGCACCTTGTCGTTGTCGGCGGGGATCACCCGTTCGTAATCGGGGAAGGTGCCGTCGATCAGCTTCGACGTCAGCACGGCGTCGCCGAAGGCGAACTTCAGCTTGGTCTCGGACAGCGACACGGTGATCTCGCCGTCGGTCTCGTCGATCAGCTTGCGGATCTCGGCCACGGTCTTTCGGGGCACGATGATGCCGGGCATGCCGGCGGCGCCGTCGGGCAGGGTGATCTCCACCCGGGCCAGACGATGGCCGTCGGTGGCCACGGCGCGCAGCACGTCCACGCCGTCCGCCTTGGCGGCATGCAGGTAGATGCCGTTCAGGTAGTAGCGGGTCTCTTCCGTCGAGATGGCGAAGCGGGTGCGGTCGATCAGGGTCTTCAGCTCGGCCGCCGAGAGCGAGAAGCTGAACGGCAGGTCGCCGCCCGACAGGACCGGGAAATCCTCGACCGGCAGGCAGGCCAGCGAGAACTTGGAGCGCCCCGAGCGCAGCGTCAGCTGGCCGCTTTCGGAATCATGCTCGATCTCCACCTGGCTGCCGTCGGGCAGCTTGCGCACGATCTCGTAGAAGGTGTGGGCCGGGGCGGTGGTGGCGCCGGGGCGGACCACGTCGGCGGGCACCGATTCGATGATGTCGAGATCCATGTCGGTGGCGTTCAGCGACAGAAGGCCTGAACGGCCCTCGAGCTTGACGTTGGACAGGATCGGAATGGTGGTCCGGCGTTCGACGACGCTCTGGACGTGGGCCAGCGACTTCAACAGCGCGGCGCGCTCGATGGTCAGTTTCATGGCGTTCTGCTGATACCCATATGATTCGTTACTGCCCCCCTTCAGGCAGGGTTGGGCAGTATATCACAGGCGCCGGAGTCCAAAAGCGATTTCGGGGGCGGGGAGAGGGGCTGGGACGCTTGTTGCATGGCGGTGGGAGCGGCCACGGCAAATGCGGCCGAGACGGCCGCGCTCCAGGGGAAAATGCGACGTGTTTGGGGCGCGGGCATCCTGCCCGCCCTGGCGTGCCGCCTGGAGGGTTCCCTATCCCTGCAGCATGCGGCGCAGCAGTTCCACGTCCTCGGCGAAGTTCTGGTCCACTTCCTTCAGCTCCTCGACCTTTTTCACCGCGTGCATGACGGTGGTGTGGTCGCGGCCGCCGAACTTGCGGCCGATCTCGGGGAGCGAGCGCGAGGTCAGCTGCTTGGCCAGGTACATGGCGATCTGGCGGGGACGAGCCACCTGGCGCGAGCGCCGGGCCGAGGACATTTCCGCCAGCTTGATGGTGAAGTGCTCGGCGACCTTCTTCTGGATCTCCTCGATGGTGATCCGGCGGTCCGAGGCGCGCAGCAGGTCGTGCAGCACTTCCTGGGTGGTCTCGAGCGTGATGGTGCGGCCCACCAGCTGGGAATGGGCGACCACGCGGTTCAGCGCGCCCTCCAGCTCGCGGACGTTGGAGATGATCTTGTGGGCCAGGAATTCCATGACCTTCTGGGGCACGATGACGCCCATCTGCTCGGCCTTGGACTGCAGGATGCCGAGGCGCAGCTCGTAGGTGGTGGCGTGGATGTCGGCCACCAGGCCGCAGGCCATGCGCGAGCGCAGGCGCTCCTCGATGCCTTCCAGGTCCGACGGCGACTTGTCGGCCGAGATGACGATCTGGCTGCCCTGGTCCACCAGGGCGTTGAAGGTGTGGAAGAACTCCTCCTGGGTGGCGTCCTTGCCGGCGATGAACTGCACGTCGTCGATCATCAGCACGTCGACGGAGCGGAACTGCTCCTTGAACGACATGGTGTCCTGGCCCCTGAGCGCCCGGATGAAGCGGTACATGAACTTCTCGGCCGAGAGGTACAGCACCGAGCGCTCGGGGTTGCGCTCGCGGATGTGGTGGGCGATGGCGTGCATCAGATGGGTCTTGCCCAGGCCGACGCCGCCATAGAGGAACAGCGGGTTGAACGAGACCTGGTCGGCCTCGGCCACGCGCCGGGCGGCGGCCCAGGCGAATTCGTTGGGCTTGCCCACCACGAAATTCTTGAAGGTGAAGCGGGTGTCCAGCGGCGCGCCCAGTTCGTCGGCATCGGCGGCCGGCGCGGCGGCGGGGGCGCACGGGGCGGCGGGACGGGGCGTCTCGACAGGGGCGGCCTTGGGAGCGGCGGCGATTGCGGCCGCCTGGGGGGGGGCGGTCTTGGCGGCGGAGACGGCGCGGGCGGCCTCGACGACGATTTCGACGTTGCGGATGGCGGGGTTCTCCGCGCCCCACAGGGTGCGAATGCGTTCGGCGTAATGGGTGTTGACCCAGTCGCGCATGAAGCGGGTGGGCAGCGCCAGCTTGACGGCGTCGTCACTCATGCCGTGCAGGGTGATGGGGCGCAGCCAGGAACGATAAGCGGCGTCGCCGACCTCGTCCTTCAGCCTGACCTTCACGCGATCCCATTCAGATTTTACCATTGCCGTCCCCGAATCCTTAGCCCACCGTCCCACGGCGCCGTGAAACCTTGATCACGACACCGTCCCTCGCTCTACCTTTGCGGCGCCATGCGTTGGGCTCCCCTCCCAGCGAAGCTTGCGCCCCGCTCGCATGCGACCTTTGCCTCCCCTGACATCGGCCGGGCCGAGTCATACTCTGGAGTACCCAGCCTGTAAATATGTCCGACCATCCATATTACAAAAAGTCATCAACGGGCTGTGATCTGCTTCACACAGTCGTGTGAGGCAGAGAATAAATAAAAAA